>DASVAS010000069.1:0-141086 GCA_036376245.1 Thermoanaerobaculia bacterium
CCCTCCCACCCACCCCGGGAGAGGGGGAAGGGGGTGTCAGGTTTTGCTCCCCTCCTCTCCCGGTGTGGGTGGGAGGGAGGGGTCGGGAGAGGAGGGGCCGGGGGTGGTGAGGGCTCTCGTCACCGGCGGCAGACACGCCCCCTCATTACAAGGTTGATACGTAAGCACAAGACGTTTCATCCCGGCGGAGACCTCGCCCGTGATCTCCAGACGGCCCTGGTAGACCTTCAGGATGTCCTTGGTGAAGGCCGGCGACCAGGTTTCCCCCTCGGGATAGCGCAGGTTGCGCAGCTCGCCGCCCTCGACGCGAAGCTCGGTGGCGAAGAGGTAGGGCTCCGCGGCGGGGTTGGCCTGGAGGTGCCAGCCGGGGGCGACGTCCAGGCGCAGACGGAACGGCCGCCAGCCGCCGTCCTCCCCCCCCATCTCCAGATGGCAGCGCACCAGCCGCTCCTCCAGGTGCTCCAGCGTCGCGCCCGCGGCCTCGGCCGACCGCTCGTGGGCCGCCCGCGCCTCGTCGTAGGACGCCTTCGCCTCCTCGGGACCGGCGTTCTCGTGGTATCGCCGGGCGGCCACCGTCATCATGCGCGCGCCGTCGGGATGCGACTCGACCAGTTGCGAGAAGGCGCGCAGGGTCTCGCGGGCGTGGGCCCGCCAGGAGAGGTCGCCCGTGCGGGCGTGGAGGTCCAGCAGGTTCAGCACCGCCACGGCGTTGGCGCCGGGGGTGGCGCCGTCGAAGATCTCCTTGCTGCGGAACAGGATGTCCGGGCTGGCGCCGGCCGTGAAGAAGCCGCCCTGGCGGTCCGCCAGCCGGACGATCTGCTCGCGGGTCAGCTTGTCCGCCGCCTCCAGCCAGCGCGCCTCCCCCGTGGCGTCGTGCAGGGCCAGGAGGCCGCGGACCATGTGGACATAGTCCGCCAGCATGGCCTGGATGCGCCCCTTGCCCTGCCGCCAGGAGTGCAGCAGCGGACCGCCCGCCGGCCACATGGTGTCGAGGATGAAGTCCGCCGCCCGCGCCGCCATCTGCACGTACCGGGGCTCGTCCAGCAGCTTGCCCGCCACCGCGAGACCGTTGATGGCCATGCCGTTCCAGTCCGCCAGGATCTTGTCGTCGGTCAGCGGGCGCTCGCGCCGGGCGCGGGCTTCGAACAGCTTGGCCCGGCCGGCGTCGATCTCCCGCATCAGCTCCGGCAGCTCCATGCGCCGCCGGGCGGCCACCTCCTCCAGGCGGGCGGGGAGATGGAGCACGTAGTGGCTTCCCTCGAAGAACGGCGCGCCTTCGAAGCCCAGGAGGGGCGCGAGGAAGGTGAAGTCCTCCTCGCCCAGGACCTCGCGCAGCTCCTCGCGGGTCCAGACGTAGAACGCTCCCTCGTGGCCGTGCGTCTCGGCGTCGATGGCGCTCCAGAAGGCCCCTTCGGGCGAGGTCATCTCGCGCGCGATCCACGCCGCCGTCTCGTGGACGATGCGGGCCGACTGCGGGTCCTCGGTACGGGCGTGCTCGCGGGCGTACAGCTCCAGGAGGAAGCCGTTGTCGTAGAGCATCTTCTCGAAGTGGGGGATCTTCCACTCGCGGTCGGTGGCGTAGCGGTGGAAGCCACCGCCGAGCTGGTCGTAGAGGCCGCCGCGGGCCATCTGGTCCAGCGTGGCGGTCAGCATCTCCGCCGCCACCGGCGACTCGTCGGCCATCTCCAGCAGGAGATAGAGGTTGGACGGCGTGGGGAACTTGGGCGCGCCGCCGAAGCCGCCCCACTGGCGGTCGAAGCGGCGGGCGAGGGAGTCGGCGGCGCGCGCCGCCACGGCTCCCGAGGGGGGCTCGGGCGACGGTTGGGCGCGCTCCTCCAGGTAGCGGCCCATGGCGCGGGCCATCTCCTCGGCCTGCTCCTCCACGTCCGTCCGCCGGCTCCTCCAGGCCTGGGAGAGGTCTTCGAGCACGTGCCGGAAGCCGGGACGGCCGTAGCGGTCCTCGGGCGGGAAGTAGGTGCCGGCGTAGAACGGCTTGAGGTCCGGGGTGAGGAAGACCGAGTTGGGCCACCCCCCCTGCTCGGAGAGGATCTGGGTGGCCGTCATGTAGATCTCGTCGAGGTCCGGCCGCTCCTCGCGGTCCAGCTTGACGCTGACGAACTCGCGGTTCATCAGCTCGGCGATGCCCGGGTCCGAGAAGGACTCGCGCTCCATGACATGGCACCAGTAGCAGGTGGAGTACCCGACGGAGAGGAAGATCGGCTTGTCCTCCTGGCGGGCCTTCGCGATGGCCTCTTCTCCCCAGGGATACCAGTCGACCGGGTTGTGTTGATGCAGGAGCAGGTACGGGCTGCTCTCGTCGGCGAGTCGGTTGGTGCGTGTGGAAGCGTGCGCGCTCATGTGATGCCCTCCCCAGGGGGATTGTATGCGGGATGGGGGCTTGCAGGTTGCTTGCCGGGTGGGGCGGCATGCCGGGGCCCTCACCTCCTTAGCCCGGATTTCTCACACCGGGTCTCTCGCCGGTTTGTTTGGGGTCCAAGATGAGCAAGGAGAGCGTGCTGCGAGGGCAGTGCGCTCCCCAGTCCCCCCTGGTTGCCTGTGCAGGCGTCAAGAACTGCTGTCTTACGCCGGAGTTCCGCAGTCCAGGTCCGCTGCTTCGGTCGCACCAGAGACACCTCGAGCTGAAAAGCATTTCAGAGGAACCGGACTTCAGACGATGGCTCAGGCCAAGGCAGGAGGACTCGCTCGTAACTGGATAACAATTTGAGCGAACAGGGCCGCATAAGGGTAGGAACTGGCCAGATGGATCCAGACACGCCGCACCGTCACTTTGACCTGAGCGCCGATCTTGAGAAGTTTGGTACGAATCGTGTCACAGCGGGCCTGCGCCAGCTCAGTGCCTGCCAGCCCGAGACGGCGCAGCTCATGAAGCAGAACGTAGGCGACGGAGGAAAACCATAGCCGCACCTGATTGCTGCTCAAGTGATGGGTCGAGGTGCGGTCGGCAAACAGGCACAACTGCTGCTCTTTGATACGATTCTCCATCTCCCCGCGGGCACAATACAGCTTCTCGTAAAGCTCCTGGGCACTCCACTTCTCGCTGGAAAGAGAGGTCACGATGAACCGAGGATTGGCGCCCTTGGACAGGTGCTCAGCTTTGCCAACGACGCGCCGCTGCCGAGACCAACTCTTCCGGGTCTGGTAGAGAAAATCTTTGAACACACGCGCCGCCTGACCAGACTCCTCGAACAGCGTACGGGCCTGCGTCAACTCACCCCCGACAGCTCGCTGCAGGCGAGCATTGCGAGCCAGGCCCAAGACAAAGTCCACGCCCTGACTCTCGCACCAACTCATCAGCTCTTCGCGAGCAAACCCTGAATCGCCTCGCACCAGAATGCGCACCTCGGGCCAACTCTGGCGAATCCGCGTCACGATGCGCTCGAGCTCAGCGACGGCACCAGAAGAGGCGTCGACATTCGCCTCCCGCAGCCGGGCGCACAACAGGTGAGAACCACTAAAAATGTACAGGGGGAGGTAGCAGTACCCTCCATAGTAACCATGGAAAAAACGACCTTCCTGCTCGCCATGGAGAGGATCGTCGGTCGCATCCAGATCCAGCACGATGTCGTCCGGAGCTGACCGATGGGCCGCCAGGAAGACATCGACGAAGAAGCGATCCACAGCCTCGGTGTCAAGGCTGATCTTGCGATAGCGATCCTGCTTCACAGTCCCCCATTCCAAGCGGTTCAACGTACTCTTGCCGGCCAGCGGCTTGCCCCGGTCCTGCTCCTGGCGCCGGTCCTGGCCGGTCGGATCAGCCTTGCCGACTACCGAGGCCAGCAACGGATCCGTCCGCAACTCGTCGTGATCATTCAGATCCTCATAGCCCAGAGCCAGTCCCAACACACGCTGGCGAACCAACTCCTCAAGGCTGTGCTCCACCAGGGCCGGATTGCGATGATCCTTGAAACAAGCCGCAAACTGCTCCAGAAGGCCCAAGCGCCGATCCACCTCGGCCAACAGCAAGACCCCTCCATCCGAGCTCAAGGTACCGCCGTCGAAGGACGCCACTACCGTCCGCCGAGTCATCCCTTGAAACTCAAACTGATGAGGAATACACTCTGTCGTCATAGGGCTATCCTCCTTTTGGGGTACAAGTGCTTGCTGATACAACACTTATACCACGGGAGGTAGCCCTTTTACATGCCTACGGTGAGAAATCCGGGTTAGTCAAACAACAAGAGGCAGGGAAGACTTTCCGGTGCGGCAAGGCGCAGCAGCGTATAGCCGATTCCTGATACGCCCTGGATGAAGGAAGGGGCAAAGAGGTCCTGGCCACACGTGGCCAGAAATTCATACCTTCCCTTGGAGCGTTTCCGTTGCCCAACGCGTTCCATGAGAGTAAACGCCGCCTCCAGGGATCGCACGTCACCCATGCGCTGATGAGCTGACAAAAGCAGTTCGATCATTCCCATATGACCAGAGCAAATGTCATCGGAACCATCCAGATCTTCTCCACCTGATGCGTACGACCGCACTCTGCGCAGGGTCCGGTCGATCTCCGCCTGCCCCTCCGGTGTACCGCAAATATGTAGAGAACCTATCTGGCCGAGAACTATGCCAACCGCTCCATGACACCAGGATTCAGGAAACTCGCTCTGTGGCACGGAGGGAGGGCAGAGCTCTATCAAATCACTTGGCGCCCCGGAGACCCACCAGTCACCCCAGGTACCCCGCCGAGGGCTATATCGAGACTGAAAGAGCAATCGAACGTCTCTCCAACTTCCATGCTCCGGACAGTACAGACTGCGCACAAAGGAGAGCCCTTCCTGTGCGGCATCCCAGAGATCTTGTTCAGCCACGACCTCGTGGAGGCGCAGGAGCGAATAACTGACTCCCGCGGCACCATAAGCGAACCCTGCCAGAGGAGGTTTTCCAACAGACAGGGGCCATGCCCGTGGACGGCCTTCGAACGAAACGCGCACTTTCAGGAGGTGCCGGGCACAGGCGAGAGCGACTTCCAGCGGAGATCTCCCTTCTTGATTGGGTATGGAAATCTCATCTCCAAGTGCCAAGAGAGCAAGAATCGCTCCGGCGCAGCCCTTCTGGATACGGGGCGACTGGTCGTCGTCGATCCGCTCCTGATCGATCAAGCCTGAAATCAGGTGTGCTTCCCGCAAAAGGTCCCTCTCACCGAGCAGTTCCCCCACCTTTGCGAAGCCGTAGATCAAGGAGCCCAGACCGACGAAGCCGCCGACGGGAAACCTGATCTGTCTGGCCTTTTCCGCATCCGCCGCCAACTCCGCAAGCTCCTGACGGAGAGGTTCCAGTACGCGAAGCGCCAGTTTTCCGCATTCACCGCCACCGCACACGCGCTCAAAGGCCGCCAGAAATACCGCGACGCCTAAATAACCGTCGCCCAGATAAGGCCCGAGCTTGACCATGCGAAGAGGTGTGAGCTCCGTACCGTAACCCGTCGGCCCTCGCCAGATCACCTTGCCATCCCGCGTCCGGATACTGTGGTCACGGAGCTGCTCGACGATCGCGGCAGCCTCGTTCAGGAGTTGAGCACGGTCCATTCTATGTTTCCAAGAGAAAGTCTCACTCCGATTCCCGCCAGGGCTCGAATGTTGTCCACACAAGGACTATTTGCCTCCTTGGAAGGAAAACAGAGCCCCTCTCGATAAGCATAGCATGAAGAAATCTCGACGCCCCCGAACGCCCATGCTACGTACCCGGTCTGTTCGGACGAGCTGTAGTACCATCTCCAAGCCTTGGAAAGACCTCGAAAGGAGACCCCATGCCACGGCGCACCGTCGTCTTCCTCCTCCCACTTACCGGCCTGGCCTCCAACATCTCCTGGGTTCAAGACGCCAAAGCTGACATCTCTCCCGAGTCCGTGCGGTAGGAGACCGGGGCGATGAGAATCCTGGTCGGCATCACAGGTTCCATCGGCGTTCTGGGGATCCACTCCTACCTCGCCAGCTTCCTGGGGCAGAAGGAGGTCGAGGAGCTCAGGATCCTGATGACCCCCACGGCCGCCCGTTTCGTCAGTCCGCGCGCCCTCGAGGCTCTCATCGGCGTGCCCGTGCGGGTCGATCCCTGGACGGATGCGGGGCAGATGATCTCCCCGCCTTCCCTGGTGAAGGATATCGACCTCTACCTCATCGCTCCCGCCAGCGCGACCACTCTTGGCAAGTGCGCGGCGGGGATCGCCGATACGCTGGTGACCAACTGCTACCTCTGCTATACGGGCCCCGTCGCTTTCGCCCCCGCCATGGCTCCGGAGATGTGGGACCACCCCGCGGTCCGCGCCAACTTCGAGCGGCTCAAGGAATACGGCGCCTGCATCCTACCCGCCGGGGTAGGATTTTCGGCGGCCCTGGGGCGGAGCATCAAGGGCGCCCTCTGCCCTTACAAGGAGATGTGGCCGCTCCTGAAGGCTCTCGTCGAGAACGCGCGAAAGCCTCCCTCCGAAGAGACGGACACGGGCCCGCCCGCCGGAAAAAACTGACCGCCGGGGCTTGTCACGTTTCAGCTCTCTCCCGTACCATAGAAAATAGTAAGACCCTACCTCAGAGGGTAGGGGTTCCCGCTGAAGCGGAGAGGAGGATTTCTTGCCTCTGAACATCCTGCAGCAGTCCCCCCATGACTTGAATCCGACGCAGGACGAAGCCCTCAGAGTCAGCCCAAGCCAGAAGTGGGTTCCCTCCCGCTACACCGTCCGGGCAACGACTGATGACGGCCGCCTCATCGTCTGGAACACCCTCAATGGCGCGATGAGCATCTTCAAGCCCGACCAGGTCGGCGACGTCAAGAGGCTCCTCCGCAAGTCGGGCTCTGAAGAGCAGCTCGCGGGCATCCTCAAGTATCTGGTGGACCGGGGCTTCATGGTCAAGGACGGCACGAACGAGTACCGCAAGATCCAACTCGCCTTTGGCCAGCAGCACTACCGTAACGACGTGCTGCAACTGATCCTGCTGGCTTCCGAGGACTGCAACTTCCGCTGTACCTACTGCTACGAAGACTTCGCCCGCGGCACCATGCAACCAGCCGTGCGAGCGGCTACCAGGAAGCTCGTCGAAAAGCGCATCAAGAACTTGCGCCAGCTTCACATCAACTGGTTTGGCGGCGAGCCCCTCTACGGCTTCGCGGCGATCGAGGAGCTCGCCCCCTTCTTCATCCAGATCTGCGCAGAAAACTCGGTGAGATTCCGCAGCAACATGACCACCAACGGGTACCTGCTGACCCCCGAGGTGGCCGAGAAGCTGCTCGCCTGGCAGATCACCCGATTCCAGATCACCCTCGACGGGCGTCCCGAAGACCACGACCGGAGCCGGCCGACGCGGAACGGCCAGGGAAGCTTCTGGACGATCATCGAGAACCTGAAAGCCCTCAGCCGCCGGACCGAGGACTACGAAGTCGCGCTCCGCGTGAACTTCGACAGGAACAACCATCCCCACATGACCGAGTTCATGGACATCATAAAACGGGAGATCGGCGACGATCCCCGCTTCCAGATGCGGTTCCATGGCGTCGGCCGCTGGGGAGGTCAGAACGATGAACAGCTCGACGTCTGCGGCCCCGACGAGGCGGCCCAGATCCGCTACGACCTGAAACAGGAAGCCCGGAAACGGGGCATCAGCATCGGCCGGGGCCTCAAGGACGTCAGCGGATTCGGCAACGACGCCTGCTATGCCGCGCGGCCCTTCAACTTCATCATCGGCGCCAGCGGCAAGCTCATGAAGTGCACCGTGGCTCTCGACAAGGACGACGCCAACGTCGTCGGCCGCCTCACCGAGCAAGGCGACCTGGAGATCGATCGCGACAAGCTGGCGCTCTGGACCGAGCCCGCGTTCGAAAGCGACTCGAAATGCAAGAAGTGCGTCATTCTCCCCGCCTGCCAGGGGCTCCATTGCCCCCTCGTCCGGATGGAAGAACACCGCTCTCCCTGCAGCCCCGTCCGGCTCAATCTCAAGCATGCTTTGAGGGAAACGAGCGAGATCCTGGAAACGGGTCGCCAGGTTCCCCTCAAACTTGAATCGCCCGTGGCAGCTTCCTGAATTGTTCGGGATTTGCCGTAACTTCAACCCATTGTCCATGAAGGAGAAGAAATGGCGGACAAGGATCAGATCCGGAAAGACGAAGAGAACGTCAAGCACAATGAAGCGTCCGAAGTCACCGAGCTCGACGATCAGAGCCTGGACGAGGCTTCCGGCGGCAGCGAGTTCCGCGACCAGGAGGCGCTGGCGGACGGCAACAACAACTGTCTCTGCTAGAAGAGGCCGACATTCGTACCCGCATCGACCGGCGTGGGTAACCGCGCCGGTCGATTCTTTTCAGGCGACGATAAAGACATCCTATGGCTTTGCACATCCTCGGGATTTCAGCGCATTACCATGACGCAGCCTGCTGCCTGCTTCGCGACGGCGAGTTGATCGCCGCGGCGGAGGAGGAGCGATTCTCCCGGGTCAAACACGATCCGCGCCTGCCCTGGCGGGCTTTTCGGTATTGTCTCGAGCAGGGTGGCATCACGCTGTCCGATGTCGACTGTGTTGCCTACTACGAAAGCCCGGAGAAGAAGCTGTCCCGGCAGATCTGGATGGCTCTGCACCCGGAAGCTTCCGACTCCATCCGCCGCGGATTCCTGAATCGCCTGCCGAACCATGTGGGTCGGGTCGAGCGAGAGATCCGGCGTACTCTCGGCTATACCGGCCGATTGGAAACCTTCGACCATCACCAGTCCCATGCCGCCAGCGGCTTCTTCTACTCGGGGTTCGAAGAAGCCGCCGTGCTGACCGTGGATGGCGTGGGTGAATGGGCCACGACCACTTTCGGCAAGGCCGCCGGCTCTACCGTCGAGATCTTCGAGGAAGTCCACTTTCCGAGCTCGCTGGGCCTGCTCTACAGCGCCCTGACCTCCTATCTGGGCTTCGAGGTCAACGACGGGGAGTACAAGGTGATGGGCCTCGCTCCTTACGGCGAGCCACGCTACGTCGACCAGGTGCGAAAACTGGTGACGAGGGGAGAGGCCGGCCAGTACAGGCTGAACCTCGAGTATTTCGACTTCTTGCGGCGCGACCGGATGTACTCGGATCGCCTGATCGACCTCTTCGGAGCGCCCCCCCGGCCACCCGAGTCGGAGCTCCTCGGCTTCCATCAAGATGTCGCCCGGAGCATCCAGTGGGTGCTCGAAGAGATCCTCCTCGACGAGGTGACGTATCTCCACAGCCGGGTTCCCAGCCGCAACCTCTGCATGGCGGGGGGCGTTGCGCTCAACTGTGTCGCGAACAGCCGGATCCTCCGCGACGGGCCCTTCCATGAGCTGTTCGTCCAGCCGGCGGCAAGTGACGCGGGGGGGTGCTTGGGAGCCGCCGCCCTGGCCCACGTTCGCCTGACCGGCGAGCGCCCCAAGCAGGGCCGGCTCACCCACATGTACTGGGGGCCCGCGGCTTCGGTCGACGACATCGCGGGCCTGCTCGCCGGGACCCCGCTTCACGCCCTCGACTATCGGGACAGGCCCGAGGCGTTGCTGGAGGCGACCGTTGATCGGCTGGCGGCAGGCAAGGTCGTGGGCTGGTTTCAGGGCCGCATGGAGTTCGGGCCGCGGGCGCTCGGCGCGCGGTCGATCCTGGCGGATCCGCGAGACGAGGAGATGCGCGACCGGATCAACGCGCTCGTGAAGATGCGCGAGAGTTTCCGTCCCTTCGCCCCTGCCGTCCTCGGCGCCCAGGCGAGAGAGCATTTCGCGATCGACCACCCTTCCCCCTTCATGCTGGAGACCTGTCAGGTAACATCCTCTTTCGATCTGCCGGCGATCACTCACGTCGACCGCTCGGCTCGCCTGCAGACGGTCGATCCGGAATCGAGCCCGCGCTTCGCCGCCCTCCTGGCGCGCTTTGCCGACCGCACCGGTTGCCCGATCCTGCTCAATACGTCCTTCAACATGCGAGGAGATCCCATCGTGTGCACTCCGGAGGACGCGCTGCTCTGTTTCGCGCGCTCGCGTATCGATACCCTGGTCCTCGAAGACTTCGTCGTCGACCGCGAGTCCATTCCACCGGCCTGGAGCGAATTCGTCGCAGCGAGCCAGCCCGCGGTACCCAGGGTTGGCTTCAAGGTGTACACATTTCTGTAGGTCCCGGAATTCTGAGTGAGGAAGAGTAATGTTTTCACCCCAGGATCATCTTTTGAAATCGCTGGCGGATGAGACGGCGCGCCTGCTGAGCAGCGGCGGCGATAGCGCGGCCCTGCTCATGGAACGCCTGGGGCTCCTCAACCTACCGGAAAAGAGCTCCTCCAGCGCCCGGCCGGGATTCGTCGGGATCTGGAAGGGAGGCCCGGACGGATATCAGCGCGCGGAGGCTCTGCGGGATGAATGGCGTTTCTGGGCGGATGTCCAGCTCATACCTCCCAAAGGGGAACGGAAACGCTTGCTGCTGCTGGGCGAATCGGTGGCCCGCGGCTTCCTCTACGATCCGGACTTCAATCCGGCCAAGGCCCTCGAGGCCTGCGTGCCCGCGGTTCTGGGGCAGCCGGTTGAGATCGTCGATCTGGCGAAAACCAATCTCACCGGCCCGCAACTGACGAATTTGATCAGCACGGCGCCTGCCCTCGAGCCTGATGTTCTGGTGGTATTCGCGGGCAACAACTGGTTGTTGGCCGACAAGCGGGACCGCTTCCTGGAAGCGGCTGCCCTTCGCGAGGGGGGAGCTCTCGGCCTCAAGGCGCGGCGCGAGCAGCGTCTCGCAACGTTCGTCGACACTCTGCGGCGGCAGCTTCATGAGCTCTCCGCGCGCCTGCCCATAGTCCTGGTAGTCCCTGAGATCAATCTTGTGGACTGGCGCTTCGATGGCAAGGCGGACGCGCCCTGGCTTCCTCCCGGACGCAACCGGCGATGGCTGGAATGCCGCAAGGCAGCCCTTTCGGCGCTCGCCTCTCGACGCCTCGACGAAGCGGCAGCCCTGGCGCGCGAGATGGTGGACCTGGACGGTGGCACCGCAGCCTCTGGCTGGACCATCCTCGCCGACTGCGCGCGTGACACGGGAGACCTGAGCGCCGCACGCACATGCCTCGAGAAGGCGCGTGACGCCCACCTTTGGGACCTCAACTACCAGACCCCAAAGGCGGTTTCTGTCATCCAGCAGGCCCTCCGTGATTGCGCGCTTCCCGGCAGGATTTCCGTGCTTGACTTGCCGTCCTGCTTCAAATTGTGGCAGGGAGGCGAGCTACCCGGGAGACGCTTGTTCCTGGACTACTGCCATCTATCCGCGGAGGGGATCCGCGTCGCGATGGCCGCGACAGCGCTGAAGGTGGCGGACCTGCTTGACGCCGGCCGGGCGCGTCCTGGAATCGAAAGCCTGGTGAACGAGATCCCGCCTCCCTCCCCCGAAATTGAGGCGACAGCCCATTTTGTGGCAGCCCTTCAGTCTTCCCACGAGGGCCAGCCGACCTCGTTCGTCTCCTATCTCTGCCATGAGGCCGTGCGGCGATCGCCCGCGGTCGCGCCGGTGATGAGGGAGTTCCTGGAGGTCCGAGCGAGGCGCGCTCCCACCTGGGCATGCACGGCGTTCCAGAGACTCTCCGCCATCGCGGCACCGTTCTTACAACGCTACGTCCTGCTTAGCCCCAAGCTCTTCGAAGCGGTGCTCCTGCCGGCTGTCGCGGACACATTGGAAAAGAACGATCTGCCTTCCCTCACGTTTCTCGAAGAACTGCGCAAGAGCGAGAGAAGCTTGACAGACCGCCCGAGCGATCTGCTCGACCCTTACTACCGCGAGTCCTTGAGAGACCTCGACTGGCTTGAGTGGCCTCCCCAGTTCCGCCGCGCCTACTCCCCCACTTCACGCTATCCCTGGGTCTCTCGTTCTCCACGCGAAGTGGCCTTCACGCTCAACTGCCGGCGGACGGGAGCGAACAACCCGGGCGAGTGCCAGGTGCGAATCAACGGGACTTGCGTAACCTGCCTCCCCCTTACCCACGAGTGGAGCACCTTCCGTTTCAGCGCTCCCGGCAACCTGGTGCGGAGCGGAGTCAACTGGCTGGAGATCGATTGGCCTCTCGATCTTCCCAGTGGCGAAGACGAGATCGAGTACGTCGCCTGTGAACACGAGCATGGACGCTTCGTCCCACTGCTCCCGGCGTTTGCCGAGATCTCGTTCCTGACCGCGGTTCAGCACTGAGCATGTGGACCGCGGCCTCTCTTGCGCTCCTCGCGATCTGGTTCGGGCTCTCGATCCTGGCCCAATTCGATAACACGGCGTCACGCGCCGCCAGGAGCCGCGACGCGTTCTCCTTATTGCCTCGCTGGACCTTCTTCGCACATCCCGGTTTCTCTGATTATCACCTGATGTACCGGGATCTCCTGCCGGACAATTCTTTGGCCGCTTGGCGGGAGATTCTGCCAGCCGACAAGAGGACCCTCGGCAAGGCTCTTTGGAATCCGGACAAGCGTTGCCGCAAGGCCCTCTTCGACACGGTCGACTTGCTCATCCAACTGCGCAAAAAAGACCCCCAACAGCCGCTCGCCTCGACGATGCCCTACCTCACGATACTCAATTACGTCATCTCGCAGCGCCACGCCCCGCAAGCCACCTCGACCCAGTTCATGGTCGTTCGAACCGGCGGCTTCTTGACCGATAGCAAGCCGCGCCTGATCTTCCGCTCCGACTGGCATTCGGTAGCGCGATGATGAGCCGCGAGCTTGTCCTCTTGGGGGTCGCCGGCTTGGTGACGGTCGGAGCAACGATCTCGACCCTCGAATGGCTGGCCAATTGGCGCCAGCTTAAAGCCGGTGGTCTGTTCAGTTGGCAGGTAGCCGAGAGTCGGCCGGCACTGGCGGGAACGCTTCTGGGGAAATTGGCCGGAGCGTTTCTGGCTTACCCCAACATCCTAGGGCTTCTCGCGTTGCGCCTGATTGCGTTGCTCGCCCTTCTGCCGGCAATCGCCAGTGGGCGGTTTGTTGCCTGGATTCTGGGTGTCGTGGTCGCCACGACGGTTCTGCTCAACGTGCGCAGCCCCTATGGCATGGACGGCTCGGATCAGATGGCTACACAGGTGTTCGGAGCCCTGTTTTTAGGGTTTCTTCCGGGGACCGACTTCGCCTTGGATGCCGCGCTATGCTATATCGCCCTCCAAGCGTGCCTGTCGTACGCGACGGCGGGGCTCGTGAAGGTCATATCTCCATACTGGCATCGCGGCGATGCTCTCTTTGGTATCTTCAATACCCGGACCTTCGGGCACCCTGCCGTCGCTCGCTTCCTCCACGGCCGGCCCGGTCTAACCAGGATGCTCAGTTGGGGAGTCGTGGCCGCTGAGCTCGCTTTCCCGCTCTCCCTTATCCTCGGCTACCCCTATGGGCTCGTGTTCCTCGGCTGGGGCGTGTTCTTTCATGCCGCCAATGCGCTCGTGATGGGCATCAACTCCTTCTTCTGGTCGTTTGTCGCCACCTACCCGGCCATTCTTTATTGCGCTTGGCTGCTTCGGACCTGAGCCGGGCACGACGGCCGAGGGGTGAGGCTTCGAAGAGGATGCGGTCGTGGTTTAGTATGCGGCCCTGAAAGGAGATCCGCCATGCTCCGACGCCCCGTCGTCGCCGGCTCGATCCTGATCCTCGCCCTCTTCCTCGCTCCCCTCGCGGGCTTTGCCCAGCCGCAGGGCACCGTAACGCCCGAGGCCCGGGCCCTCGCCCAGGACGTCATGAAGGCCCTCGGCGGTCAGCAGGCCTGGGACAACACCCGTTACATCAAGTTCACCTTCGTCGGCCGCCGCACCCACTGGTGGGACAAGCACACCGGCCGCCATCGCGTCGAGGGCCAGACGCAGGACGGCAAGCGCTACGTCGTCCTGGAGAACATCAACACCAAGGAAGGCACCGCCTGGCTGGACGGCCAGAAGGTCGAGGGGGAAAAGGCGGCGGAGCTGGTCAAGAACGCCTACGGCGCCTGGATCAACGACACCTACTGGCTGCTCATGCCCTACAAGCTCCTGGACCCCGGCGTGAACCTCTCGCTGGACGGCCAGGAGACCATCGACGGCAAGACCTACGACAAGCTGGCCCTCTCCTTCGGCCAGGTGGGCCTCACCCCGGGCGACCGCTACTGGGCCTACATCAACCGCGACACCAGGCTGATGGACCGCTGGGCCTTCATCCTGGAGAGCATGCCCAAGGAAGGACCGCCGAGCGTCTGGCGCTGGGACGGCTGGCAGAAATACGGCAACATCATGCTGGCCCCGAACCGGCAGCAGGTCAGCGGCGGCGACCGCAAGCTGGATCTCTCGAACATCGCCGTCTACGACCAGCTTCCGGATTCCGTCTTCACCTCGCCCGAAGCCGTGCAGTGACCGCTCGGCTGACCTCTATCTGGTCCAAGCGTTTCAAAGGGGGTCCCATGGACCCCCGCGACGCCGCCATCCTGGTGGCCGGCCGGGGCCTGGCCGGCAACGCCAACCAGGGCGGGCGCCGCCAGGTGATCCTGATCGAGGAATCCGCCTGGCAGGACGCCATGGCGGACCTGGGAACCGTCCTCGATCCCGCCACGCGCCGCGCCAACCTGATGATCTCCGGTCTCACCCTGGAAGGCAGCCGCGGGAGAATCCTGCGGATCGGCGACTGCCGTCTGCGCATCTGGAGCGAGTGCACGCCCTGCTACCAGATGGACCAGGCCCATCCCGGCCTGAAGGCCGCTCTTCGTCCCCACTGGCGGGGAGGCGCCTGCGCCGAGGTGCTCGAAGGCGGCACGGTACGGATCGGCGACAACGTGGCCTGGGAAGACTGATTCCACCTCCCGGAAGCCCCTGCCGGACTCCCGGGTCGTCCGTACCGGCGGGTAGACCGTCCTACCCACTCGCCGGAACGTTCCACCCACTGGGTAGCGGGGTCTCCCCACTCGCCGGGACGCTCCACCCAGCGGGTAGGAGGCTCCCCCCACTGGGGGTAGTGTCCTGTTTTGAAATTCGATGATCCGGGCCTCTTCGCTTGAGGTACCGTCCTCTCCTGAAGGGAGAGGACGGCCCTCTCTCGCCCAAAGCAGACGGCCCCGGCCCGGGGTGCCACCCGAACCGGAGCCTAACCCGAGCACAGGAGCGAGCCCCATGCCCGAGCTGATTCCGGAGTCTACCAGCCCACCCGCCGCCATCCCGCCGATCGTTGACCCCTCCGACTTCGAGGACCATCCCGCCTTCCGGGAGACGTTCCTGCTGTACTTCTCCGATCCGGAGGCGAACGCCGCTTTCCGGGCCGTGGGAGACCTGCTGTACGACTTCGTTCTGGAGTACTGGCAGAACTGGCCGGAACACCCGGAAGGACTCCTGCGGGCCTCTCTGCGCGCCGCCGTGGCGGACATGCGCCACGTTCAAGGCTTTCTTGCGGAGTGGGCGAGCCCCGACACCGCCCACGGGTCACCGCATGAAGAGCACCTTGCGGCGTTCGGCGGCGGGATCGCCCACGATCTGGGAGTCCTCGCGGATCGCCTGGAAACCGAGCTGGGACCGTGGCGCGGGGAGGTGGGCTGATGAGCTGGGACTCGAAACTCTCCTACCCCCCGGATGCGGACCGCACAGTCTCCGTCCGGGCGACGGCCAACCAGAAGGGCTGCTGGACCGCCGCCGCCCGCCGTCGCGGCTTGGCCACGCCCGGGGCGTTTCTCGCGTGGGCCGGGGATGTCGTCCTGGCCCTTGAGCGCGCCTACGAGAACGCCTGCCTCGATCACTCCGACGCCTTGAACCCTGTCGGCTACGCTGAGGAGCGCCGCCGGATGAGGGAGAGGGAGGAAGAGCGGGCGAAACGGGAGGCGGAGTGAAGACGGCATCCTTCACCGTCCGGGCCTCGGAACGCCAGTCCGCGAGGTGGAAGCAGGCCGCAGAGGCGGAAGGCTTCGCTTCGGTCGGGGCGTGGCTTGCCGGGGCCGCTGACGCCTACCTGAAGGTCCGCGCCAGGGCCGGGATGCCGGTCCCTCTGGCGTGGCACAGGGGCCTCTTCCGGGCCATCCTGGAGGGAGGAGAAACCACGGTCCGGGGGTACGTCTCCCCGCCGTTCGGCGCGTACTACGGCACGCCAGCGGGGCAACCTTCCTACCGTGGGAAGCACCGCTACACCCTGGTCTATCTGCCCTCCAAGCGCGTCCTGGCGACGGTCGAAACCTACGTGCAATGCAAGGTGCTGGCGTCGGAGTTGGCCCGGATCTGGTTCCGGGAGGACGGCTCCGAGCCGTCCGGCAACCCCGGCCCGGTGCTCATGCATCCCGCGTAACCCAAAGCGGGCGGCCCTCTCGGGGGCCGCCCGTGTTACCTTTCAAAGGAGATGACGATGCGCCCCCGCCGCCCCCGCGATCCCAACGAGCTGGCCTTCCAGGTGTTCCAGGAAGCCATCGGGGAAGCTCCACGGCAGGAGATCCCGGAAGAGGACTGCACCCCCGCCGCCGTCGCCAAGCGCAAGGGAGCCGCCACGGGCGGCAAGAAGCGAGCGCAGAAGCTCACCTCCGAGCAACGCCGGGAGATCGCCCAGAAAGCCGCCCGGAAGCGCTGGGAGAAGCCTTCCTCGTAGTCCCCGCACCCTCCTGTAGAATCGAGCTGTAAGGCGCGGCTAGGAAGTCGCGAGCCGAAAGCCGGAGCCCCGTACTCTGGCCCGCCGCGCCGCCTTTCCTTCTTGTACGGGGCGCACCTCGGGGGGTGCATGGGCCGCAAAGTCATAGATGACTCCGCTGTCCTCAAAAAGATGGCTCTCGCGCTGACGGAAAAGAAGTACGGCAGCGCATGGGAAGCCGCAGGTGCGCTTTCGGCTGAGGCGGGCGGCAACTCCACAGAAGCCGCCCGAAAGCGACTCCACAGAAAATTTCTCAAAATGGAGGAAACCCTTCGGGAGGAGGCGCGGGAAGAGCTGGGGATTGAGGACGAGGAGGAGGATGAAGAGGAGACGATCTACGGGTTCAATGCGGAGGCTTTCGAGCGTCTTTCCAAGTTCTTGCTCAGCATGAAGAAGAACAGTGAGCGCGCCCGATTCGTGGCTAAGTTCTTGGTCTGGAGAAAGGAGAAAGCGGACCTCTACAATCGGATCATCCAGCATGTTAGGGCGCGGGGCAGCCATCTAACGCCAGATGACATGCTCTTTATTCATACCCTTCTCGGCAAAATGGAGACCGTAAAGATGGATTGGATGAGCGTTTTGTGGAAATCCATGGCCGTTTCGGGGAAGACCCTCAGCCAAGAGGAGACGGATAAGGATGAGCAAACCGCTGAAGATAAATAGCTTGTCCGTGGCAGTGCCATGCTCAGGTCTAGAAATTTTGAGAATTTCCTCCATCCACGGCCTGGAAAAATTAAATTAAATTCCTTGAAATCCGGCAGGTAGGCTCCTCAAAATGGAAATCGCCGGGCTGGTACCCCGGCGATTTCTGAGAACCAGACGTTAGGGCCGTCCGGAATCTCGACAGCCGAAGTGTACCTCCCCGGCGGCCCGCGTCGCAACCCTCGAAAGGAGGAAGCGATGCATCTCTCCCCGCGCAAGCGCTGGAAGCTGATGTGGCCCTACCTCGCCCGCAAGGAGTAGCCCGGGCAGGGGGGCGGCACCTGTCGGCATCCGGTGCCGCCTCTTTTCTCATCCCTCAAGTCACTTTCAAGATTGACTTTCCTGTCCAAGGCAAGCATAATGTCTAGTATGGCAAACGTGCTCAGCACCGAGAAGCGGGTCCAGATCGTGTCCGCCCTGGTCGAGGGTGTCGGCATCCGCGCCACGGCCCGCATGGCTGACGTCTCGAAGGACACCGTGATGAAGCTCTGGCGGGAGATCGGGGAAGCGTGCATCCGGTACCAGGACGAGACGTTCCGGAACCTGACCTGCAAGCGCCTCCAGGTGGACGAGATCTGGTCCTTCGTCTACGCCAAGGCGAAGAACGTCCCCGCCGCGAAGCAGGGGCAATTCGGCTACGGCGACGTCTGGACGTTCACCGCCATCGATGCCGACACGAAGCTGATGCCGTCCTTCCTGGTCGGCTCGCGGGATGCCGGGTGCGCGACGGAGTTCATGCAGGATCTCGCGGGCCGTCTGGTCAACCGGGTGCAACTCACCACCGACGGTCACAAGATGTACCTCCAGGCTGTAGAGGACGCCTTTGCGGGGGACGTGGACTACGCCATGCTTCAGAAGATCTACGGTGCGGAGCCGACCGGCCCAGAGACGCGCTACAGCCCGGCGCAGTGCATCGGAGCGGAGAAGCGCTGCATCACCGGCAACCCGGACTCCAGGCACGTCTCCACCTCCTACGTGGAGCGCGCCAACCTGACGATCCGGATGTCCCTCCGACGGTTCACCCGCCTCACCAACGCCTTCTCCAAGAAGTTGGAGAACCACACCGCCGCCCTGGGACTCTTCCACGCGCACTACAACCTGTGCCGCATCCACAAGACGTTGCGCGTCACCCCCGCCATGGCGGCGGGAGTGACGACGCGGGTCTGGGAAATCGCGGATCTGGTGGCGCTGCTTCCGAAGCCGGAGGGCAAGCCCCGGGGGCCGTACAAGAAGCGGGCGAATTCAAACTAGGACACTACCCCACTGGGTAGAGCGGTCTACCCGCTCGTTTTCGCCTTCCACCCAATGGGTGGAGCGCTCTACCCGCTGGGTGGAAGGCTCCGGCGTTTGGGTAGAGCGTTTCGGCGTTTCGTTTCCGCGGCATTCCCCCGGGGACGGAGGGCTCTACCCCGAGATCCGGCGGTCTCCCCATGAGTTGGGAGGATTCCACCGGGCGTTCGCGCCTTCCGGGAGTCCGTACCGGCGTCCCGGAAACGAGGACGGACGCTCCGGCGGCTGGGTTTTCCGGCGCGGGGTGTTTGGGAGGAGATCCATACCGCTCGTTTCGGCGTCTCCCCTGCGGAAATGGCGGGAGGCAAACCTGTCGCTTCGAAGCGTTCCGCTGCCGCCGCCCTATACCTGAGCACATGCACGCTCATCAATAGTCCAACCCAGACTCAAGCTATCTAAAAAAGGTTCAGAGAAACCGGCTCGCTTTGGGGTGGGTGAAGCACCACAAACTATTGAGAGCAGGATCAGGAATGAAATCGAGACCCCGCCTGACCAGAAATCTTTGACAGAGCGCGCGGAGGATTGCGCGGCTCTTGGTTGCCGACGTTGAGTCGGACGCAGGAAGAGGTGTGTTCCGCGGCTCCACCGCATAGTGTGATGGGACCGCTGAGGAAAAGTGCGCCCGTTTCTGGCGGCGGGCGCGAAAAGTCAACCGTTTTGGCGTCGATGACGTCGAGGATGGAGGCTACGCACATGAGTCGGAAATCGTTCTTGGTTGCTGGGATTCTTCTCATCGCCTTGTTTGCGGGAAGCGCCGCGCATGCGCACCAGTGGGGTTGCTGGATTCAGGCGGACCGGAACATCAATATCCGCAATGCGGCCGGGTCCCAGGCGAGCTCGGCGATCAACGATTGGAACAGCATGACCATTCTCAATTTCTTCTCGGTCAGCTCGGGCGAGGAGATCTACGTCTTCAACGCCAACTCCGGCGCCACCGGCTGGGCGGGTCTCGCCCGCATCACCAGCTATAGCGGCTGCACCATCCGCAGGGCGACCGCGCAGGTCAATACCTACTACTATTCGTCGACCTCGACCGCCGCCCGCGGCATCCACTGCCAGGAGATCGGCCACGGCTTCGGCCTCGACCACTCCAACGACGGCGGCTGCATGGGCGCCGGCTACTGGTACAGCGTCACCAACGCCTACCGGCCGGTCTCCCACAACGTCAACGACGTCGGCTCGATGTACGCCAACAAGCATGACGACGACCACGGCCACCCGACGGTTGGACCCGAGGCGGGCGCGCCGCGCCTCCACGCCAACTGGTTCCACAACCCCCGCACCCTCGGCCAGGCCACCCGCCTGTCGAGCCACGTCGTCGTCGCGACGGCGAACCTGGTGACCGACGGCGACCCGATCTCGATCGGCGAGGAGGGCACCCTCCCGACGCAGCGGGTGCACTTCACCGTCAAGAGCAGCCGGAAGGGCGATCTCGGCGCCGGCGACACCTTCGTCCTCTTCCAGAACGGCAACGACGAGAACCGCTTCGACGAGGACCCGAGCTACAAGATGGGCCACCGCTACCTGCTGTTCCTGACCGAGCGTGAGGACGGCACCTACATGGTGGTCTCCCCGCAGGGCCGCTATCACATCACCCGTGACGGCCTGGTGCCGGCGGTCCACAGGGACAGCAAGAGCTTCGCCGCGGGCCTCGCGGGCGCCAGCCTGCAGGACGTGCTCGGTGACGTCGATCGGACCATCGAGATGCCCGAGACCTTCCTCGAGAAGTAGCAAGCTTCACGTCTGAATCCAGCGTGCGCCGGTGGAACAACCAGGTCCCGCCGGCGCGCCTGGAGCTCCTTCTCTCCTCGCCCCATCGTGCTCTCGCCCAGCGCGCCGCAGCGGCCGGATGTTGCGGCTCCTAATATGAATGAATGCGGTCCCGCCAATAACTCTGGCTTCCCCAAAAAAGAGTTCCGACAACCGGCTCGCTTTGGGAGGGATGAGGCACTATCCCTAGAAGAGCAAAAGATCAGGCATGAACTTCCCCTCCCCGGACCTCGTTCCTCGCCTACGTCGCACTCGGACTGGCCGTTCTGGCCGGCTTCACGGTGCTCGAATTCGAAATCTCGCCAAGGTTCTGCAGTCCGCCGCACGGTGTGGTGGAACTGTTGTGCAGGAGTGCGCCCTTCGCGGCGCGATCAGTCAACCGGTTTGACGTCGAGGATGGGAGACTACGATCATGAGTAGGAAAGCGGTTTTCGTGGCTGGGACTTTGCTCATCGCCGGGCTTGCGGGACACGCCGCGGAGGCGCGTCAGTGGGGTTGCTGGAGTCAGGCGGACCGGAATGTGAGGATCCGCAATAACGCCAGTAACGCGAACGCGGCGGTCAGCGACTGGAACAACTTGACCATCCTCAATCTCTCCTCGGTCAGCTCGGGCGAGGAGACCTACGTCTTCAACGCCAACTCCGGCAACACCGGTTGGGGCGGCCTCGCCAGCATCACCAACTACAGTGGCTGCACCATCCTGCGGGCGACCGCGCAGCTCAACACCTACTACTCGTGGACCACGAACGCCGCCCGCGGCGTCCACTGCCAGGAGGTCGGCCACACCTTCGGTCTCGATCATTCCAATGACGGCGGCTGCATGGGTGGCGGCTACTGGTACGACATCGGCACCCACTACACGATCGTGCAACGCAACATCGACGAGATCGGCAAGATCTACGCTAACAAGCATGGCAACCCCGAGCACCCGGTCGTCGGCCCCCAGGTGGACACGCCCCGCTTCCACGCTTTCTGGGTCAACCACCCCCGCACCCTTGGCCAGGCCACCCGTATGTCGAGCGAGGTCGTCGTCGCGACGGCGGACTTCGTGACCGACGGCGAAACCATCAAGTCCACTGATCCCGACGGCGTCGACATCCCCACACAGCGGGTGCACTTCACCGTCAAGCGCAGCCAGAAGGGCTCTCTCGGCGTCGGCGAGACCTTCGTCCTCTTCCAGAACGGCAACCACGAGAACCGCTTCGACGAGGACCCGAGCTACAAGATGGGCCACCGCTACCTGCTGTTCCTGGTCGAGCGCGGGGACGGCACCTACATGGTGGTCTCTCCGGAAGGCCGCTATCAGGTGACCCGCAACGGACTGGTTCCGGCGGTCCACACGGACAGCAAGAGCTTCGCCGCGGACCTCGCGGGCGCCAGCCTGACGGACGTGCTCTCCGACGTGGAGCGGACCCCCCTCGAGTTCCTCGAGCAGTAGTAGTCTTTCCCGTCTGAATCCAGCGTGCGCCGGTGGGACGACGAAGTCCCACCGGCTGCCCGTCCTCTCTCCCTTCCCGCCTCACACCTCAGTACATGCGCATTCATCAATATCCCAGCCCAGACTCAGACTAGCTAAAAAAGGTTCAGAAAACCCGGCTCGCTTTGGGGGGGATGAAGCACCACCAACTATTAAGAGCAGGACCAGGATGAGCTTGAGCCCCACCTACCCAGGGGGTCTTTGACAGAGCGCGCGGGGATCATCGCGCGACTCTCGCTGTTGGCCTGAGTAGGAGAAGGTCAGAGGTGTGTTCTGCGGTGCCGCCGCGTGGTGCGGTGGAACTGCTGAGGAGAGGTGCGCCCATAGTTGGTGCGGGCGCGAACAGTCAACCGTTTGGCGTCGATGGACGTCGAGGATGGAGGCTACGCACATGAGTCGGAAGTCGGTCTTTGTTGCCGGAATTTTGCTTATCGCCCTGTTTGCGGGAAGCGCCGTGCATGCGCACCAGTGGGGGTGCTGGAGCCAGGCGGACCGGAACATCAACATCCGCAATGCGGCTGGGTCCCAGGCGAGCTCCGCGATCAACGATTGGAACAGCATGACCATCCTTAATTTCTTCTCGGTCAGCTCGGGCGAAGAGATCTACGTCTTCAACGCCAACTCGGGCCCCACGGGTTGGGCCGGTCTCGCCTCCATCACCAGCTACAGTGGTTGCACCATCCGCCGGGCGACCGCGCAGGTCAACACCTACTACTATTCGTCGACTTCGACCGCCGCCCGCGGCATCCACTGCCAGGAGATCGGCCACGGCTTCGGCCTCGATCACTCCAATGACGGCGGCTGCATGGGCGCCGGCTACTGGTACAGCGTGACCAGCGCCTACCGTCCGGTCTCCCACAACGTCAACGACGTCGCCTCGATGTACGCCAACAAGCATGACGACGACCACGGCCACCCGACGGTCGGCCCCGAGGCGGGCGCGCCCCGCTTCCATGGCAACTGGTTCCACAACCCCCGCACCCTGGGTGAGGCCACCCGCCTGGCGAGCAACGTCGTCGTCGCGACGGTCGACTTCGTGACCGACGGCGACCCGATCTCGATCGGCGACGAGGGCACCATCCCCTCGCAGCGGGTGCACTTCACCGTCCGGAAGAGCCGCAAGGGCTCTCTCGACGCCGGCGAGACCTTCGTCCTCTTCCAGAACGGCAACAACGAGAACCGCTTCGACGAGGACCCGACCTACAAGATCGGCCACCGTTACCTGCTGTTCCTGACCGAGCGCGGCGACGGCACCTATCTGGTGACCGGCCCGTCCGGCCGCTATCACATCACCCGCGACGGACTGGTTCCGGCCGCTCATAAGGGCTTCGCCGCGGACCTCGCGGGCGCCAGCCTGACGGACGTGCTCGGCGACGTCGATCGGACCCTCGAGATGCCCGAGACCTTCCTCGAGAAGTAGTAGGCTTCACGCCTGAATCCAGCGCGCGCCGGTGGGACAACGTCTCACCGGCGCGCCTGGAGTTTCTGTCGAGGACCCGACACCGCCTGCCGCACCCTCCAGCCTCACTTACAATCCCAACTCCTCCCCGTCCTCCAGCACCCGGAATCCCCGCCCCTCGATCGCCTTCCGGGCCGCCCCGTCCGGCTCCAGCGCCGGATTGGAATGGTTCAGGTGGGTGAAGTACACCTTCAGCTTGCCGGCCTTCACCAGCGGCTCCAGCAGGTCCATGGACTGCGTGATCAGCGGGTGCTTGATCTTTTCGACGTTCCGGTCCGGGAGCTCGTCCGGGGAATAGAAGGTGGCGTCCAGGAGGGCGTAGTCCACCTTCTCGTCCTGGAGGACTTCGATCAGCGGCTTGGGCCAGGTCTTCCAGGTGTCGGTGTCCGGGACGTAGAAGAGGGTCTTGTTCGGTCCCCGGATGATGAAGGCCATGGTGTCCGAATACTCGTCGCGGTGCGGCACCGGGATCGGCTTGACCGTGATCCCCTCCGCCAGCGCGAAAGGCTCGCCGGGCTGGAGCTCCCGGATGGCGATGTTCTCCAGGCGGACGAGTTGGCTCCAGGGACCGTTGTCGCGCAGGAAGGCAGCCATGCGAGGCGAGACCCAGACGGGCATCGCCCTGGTGCTCAGGGCCTCGAAGCCGAGATGGGCGAGGCCGAGGTAGTGGCCCATGTGGGCGTGGGTGAGGAGGAAGCCGTCCACCGGCGAGCGGTCTCCCCGGCCCTCGGGGTGCGGACGGAAGGTGTGGATGCGCGCGATCTGGCGCGGCAGGTCCGGCGTGGCGTCCACGATCCAGACGCCGTTCGTCTTCGGGAGGTGAATCGCCAGGCTCGCCACGCTCCGGGCGTGCTTCGGGTCCTTCCGCGCCAGGGTGCAGTGGGAGCAGTTGCACCCGATCTGCGGCAGGCCGCCGTCCTGCGCGGTGCCGAGGACGACGACGCGGGGGGCGGGGGAGGCCGGAGAATCCGCGATGGCGGAGGCTGTCGCGAGGGTCAGCAGGAGCAGGGGGAGCAGGGCTCTCATGGTCCTCAGTCTAGCAAGGACACCAAGGACACCAGGGACACCAAGGACCTCAAGGACAACTACCCTGACGTCCTTGGTGTCTTTGGTGTCCCTGGTGTCCTTCGGGATTCGCCGCCCCAGCAATTGAAGGGATCTGGTGGGGCGGATATGCTCCCGCCCATGTCCAAGGCCCCCAGGAAGGCACAGCGTTCCCACAAGATCGACCGCCCCCCCGAGTCCCCAGGCCCGCTGGAGCGGATTCCTCCCGTGGTCAAGCTCCTCGTGGCAGGCGCCGCCGTGATCGGACTGTTCGCGTGGCTCCGGGCCTCCGCCAGCCAGCCGTGGTCGTACGACGAGTACTACCACCTGGGGATCTCCCGGGAGATGCGGTCCGACTTCTTCATGGACACGTTCCGGTGGACGCCGTTCTCCATCCTCTATGACCGGTTCGTCGACGGCGCGCCCCTGTTCCATCTGCTGCTGCTGCCGTTCGCCGGGCTGCCGGTGGAAACGGCGGGGCTGATCGGCGTCCTGCTGGGACAGGTCTTCGTCGTGGGCGCGTTCGCCTTGTCGCTCTGGATGCTCCGCGTGCCGCGCCCGTGGTGGTTCGTGCTCGCCCTGCCGGCGCTCGGCACCCTGTTCGTCTACCGGCTGGAGATGTGCCGGCCCCAGATCTGGCTGATCGGATTCTCGGTCCTCGCGCTGGCGCTGCTGGTGAGCCGGCGGTGGAAGGCGCTGTTCGTCGTCACCGCGCTCTTCGGCCTGACCCACACCGGCGGCTGGATCGCCATCGCCTTCGCGGGGCTCTGGTTCGCCGCGGGCCTCCTGTTCCGGGATGAGACCGGAACCCGCTATCCCTGGCAGCCGCTGGCCGCGACGGCGGGCGGATGGCTGCTCGGACAGCTCATCCATCCGCAGGTGCCGGCCAATTTCCGGCTGTTCTTCATCTCCAACTTCGTGATTCCGTTCCAGGCCACGGGCGCGGGCGACGAGGCCTTGCGCGGCCAGCTCGGCACGGAGATCTCGCGCCCTGAGCTGGCGATCCTGCTGGAGCAGTGGCCGGCCTTCATCCCGCCGTTGATCGTGGCCTACGCGCTCCTGTTCCGGCCCCGGCTGCGCAGCCGCGCGACCCTGACGGTGGGGTTCTTCGCGCTGGCCTTCCTGCTCGCCGGCAGCTTCTTCGCGCGGCGGTTCTTCGAGTTGGGCGCGCCCCTGTCGCTGTTCGCCCTGGCCGTCCTGGCGCGGGAGCAGAGCCTCCAGGGACTGCCGCCGATCCTGCCCCGCTGGGGACGCAAGCTCGCCGCCGCCGCGATCTTCGTGGGCGTGCTCTGGACCCTCTCCGCCCTCCGCTTCTACCAGTACGGCACCGCCTCGCCGCCGCGCGCCATGGCCGAGTGGCTGGGCAGCAACGGGAGCGCCGGGGAACGGGTCTTCACGGCCCAGTGGGCGGACTCGGCGCCGCTGCTCTATTACGCGCCGCAGCTCCAGTCCCTGGTGGCTCTGGACCCGACCGTCTTCTACGCCAAGGACCCGAGTCTGTTCCAGACGTACGTGAACATCGTCCAGGGACGCCATCGTGACCCGGCGCGGACCATCCGCGAGCGGTTCGGCGCACGCTGGGTGACGGTGTGGCGGGCGCCGGTCTATCAGGGGTTCGCGTCGCGGATCTTCAACGCTCCGGGGGTGAGCGTGGCCTATCAGGACAACGACTACGTGGTGCTGGACCTCGGGAGCCCGGCGAGGACGCCTTGATAGACTCGTCCATGATGCGGGCCCCACGGATCATTTCGCTGGTCCCCAACGGCACCGAGATCCTGTTCGCCCTCGGCGCGGGCGGGCAGGTGGTGGGCGTGAGCCACGAGTGCGACTACCCGGAGGAGGCGCGGACGCGGCCGATCCTCACCGGCAGCGCCCTCACCCCCGGGATGTCCGCCGCCGAGGTGGACGCCGCCGTCTCCGCCCAGGTGGGGAGCGGCCTCAGCCTCTACACGCTGGACGAGGCGCGGATCGCCGCGCTGGCGCCCGACGTCATCGTCACCCAGGAGCTCTGCCCCGTGTGCGCCGTCTCCACGGAGCAGGTGGACGGCGCCGTCCGTCCCCTCCCCCGCTGCCCCGAGGTGGTCTCGCTCGATCCCCGGACGCTGGAGGACGTCTTCGCGGACATCCGCCGCGTCGGCGGCATCACCGGCCGGGAGCAGGAGGCCGCGGAGCTGACGGCGGACCTGGAGCGCCGCCTGGACGCCGTGCGCGCCGCCGTGGCGGGCCGGCCCCGTCCTCGCGTCCTGGCCCTGGAGTGGCTCGATCCCCCGTTCGCCGGCGGCCACTGGGTGCCGGAGATGATCGGCATCGCGGGTGGCGAGGACGCCATCGCTCAGTCCGGAGATCACTCCGCGCGCCTGACCTGGGATCAGGTCGCCGCCGCGGACCCGGACGTGATCGTGGTCATGCCCTGCGGCTTCGACGAAGCCGGCGCCCGCGCCCAGATCGCCACGCTCGCGGACCATCCCGAATGGCGATCGCTCCGGGCCGTGCGCGAAGGCCGCGTCTACGCCGTGGACGCCAACGGCTGCTTCAGCCGCCCCGGCCCGCGCCTGGTGGACGGCATCGAGCGGATGGCGGAAATCTTTCACGGCGTGTCCGTCTAAACAAATAGAACCCAACCGGGTTCTAACCCAATGCGGGGCGGGCTCGGCGAGCTTTCCCCGCGGCTGGTCCACCCGGACCGGCCTCCTCGTCCAAGATGCCCTCGTCTGACCGCACGGGGGCATCCTTTTTCCCCTCTCTGTCAATTCTCAAGCTTCAATCTTGACCGAGACGGGAAAGGTTTCGGCTGCTCGCGGCACTCTTCAGGTAAGCCAGCTTTCCAAAACGGCGATCCCGGGAGGGTTTTCCATGTCCCTGCGATACTTGTCGCTTGCGGCAGTTCTGTTTTTGTTTTTGGCTTCAGCGCAGTCTTCCCTGGGGCAGAGCGCCCCGGTTTCCTTCTCTTTCATCGACGAGCGCGGGTACGACGCCGCCAAAGTTTCGGAGTGGGGCCGCGTCCGCCTGCGGATGGTGGCCCCGAGCTGGGATCTGTCGGCGCAGCGGGACGAGTGGTCCGCGTACCTGACCTCGGCCCTGGGCCAGGACACCGAGTCCATCACGCTGGTCGAGACCGGCGAGCGGACCGGCATCTTCGAAGGGACGATGGAGGTCTGGGTCAGCGCGCCGGGCGGCAACCGCGTCAACTTCATCGACACCTACCGCGACTACAACAACATCAACAACAACGACGTCATCACCGCCACGTTCGACGGCGGCGCGGCCGTCGACACCATCGAGGCCGTCCCCTCGGTCCTCCAGCTCGCGGACGACTACGGCGCCCCCGTGACCTCGTACGCCGTCGGTGAGACGGTCCACGTCCGGCTGCGGGACGGCTTCGCCAACACTCCGAACCTCGACCTCCGGCCGGTCACGGTGACCACGAGCCGCGGCGACTCCGAAACGTTCCAGATCTCGGAGACGGGAATGGACACCGGAGTCTTCGAAGGATCTCTCGGCGTGACCGTCACCGCCGATCCGCCCGTGCCGGGGAACGGCGCCCTGGAGGTCCAGGCCGGCGACACCCTCACCGCCGGCTACGCCGACATCAACGGCGTGACCTCCTCGACGGCCACGGCGACGGTCGCCCCTTTGAGCATCCGGTTCATCGACGGCGAAGGCGGCAGGCCCGCGTCCGTCTTCCTGGAGAGATCCGAAGTCTGGCTGCGCGTGACGAGCCCGGACGGCACCGGAGACCCCCAGTACCGTGACATCTTCCTGGTGGACGTCGTCTCCGACCTCTCCGGCGAGGCCGAGGGCCTCTATCTCTGGGAGACGGGTCCGGACAGCGGCGTCTTCGAAGGATGGGTGCGGTTGTCGGACTATCCCACCTCTTTCAGCGACGGCAACCTCTGGACCGACCGCCTCACGAACCCGGACCGGTTCGACACGCTGCGTGTCAACGTCCAGGTCGAGCAGACGATCTATACGGCGACGGCGGCCACGGCGGGCTCCCGCCTCCGCCTGACCGACGACGCGGGGGACGACGCCTCGGCCTTCGCCCTGGGCTCCACCCTCTACGTCCAGGTCGAGGACCCGCCGACCAGCGGCCCTCCCTACCCCAGCTCCCCACCGGCGCAGGTGATCCTGAGATCGCTCGCGACCGGCGACATGGAAACGCTCTATCCCTTCCAGACCGCCGTCGGCTCCAGCCTGTTCGAGGGCTCCATTCCCGTCGGCACGGGGCCGGCGGTCTTCGAGGACGGCGTGCTGCAGGCCGCGGCGGGCGAGACGATCGAAGCCTCTCACGCGGACTTCAACGGCGTGACCTCCAGCCGCCGCATCGCGGTGGCCGCCGAGCGCCTGATCCGGTTCGTCGACGAGTCCGGCCGCTCCATCTCCACTCTCCTGGAGGGACGGCCCACCCGCCTGCGCGCTTTCGACATCGCCGCCGCCAGCGAGCTCCCCATCCTGGCGGAGGTCACGTCCCTCCGGGGCATGGACCAGGAGCAGGTTTCCCTGTCCGCCGTGGAGGGCGAGCCCGGCGCGTTCGAGGGCTCGATCCTGTTGGACCCCTTCTACACCGCCAGCGGACCGAACGGGGTCCTGCGGGTGGGCAACTACTACGAAGAGGCCGGGGACAGGGTCACGGCCACTCTCGACCCGCTCCCGAGCGTCGTGGCGCGGACCCTCGGCGCGCGGGTCCGCCTGCTGGACGACCGCGGGCTGGACGCCGATTCCTATCCGCTGGGCGCCCTCTGGCATATCCAGATCGAGGATCCAGGGGCCAACCGGAACAGCGGCGCCGCGGACGCCACGACCATGAAGATCGTGATCGCCCCGTCCGGTCAGGAGGTGACGGCGGGCTTGACCGAGACGGGGCCGGACACGGGCGTGTTCGAGACCGTCTTCGACCCGGGAGCGCTCCAGGTGGAACCCGGCGGCGACGTCACGGTGGTCTACCGGCCTTACTACGGGGACCACTCTTTTACCGACAGAGCCGGCATCGTCGAGCGCGCGGTGGAATTCGTGGACGCCGCGGGCCTGCCCACCGCCACCTATCTCGCCGGGAGCCGGGTCTACGTCCGGGCTTTCGACGCCTCGGCCAATCTCAGCGCGAGCCAGGTGGAGACGCTGCAGGTGCAACTCGCGATGACCGCTCCGCGGGGCGAGAGCGGCGACACGGAGACCCTGACGCTCACCGAGACCGGCGCCGATACGGGGCTGTTCACCGGCTCCATGGGCATGCTGATGAGCTACACCACTCCGGCCTTCGGAGACGGACAGATCCAGGTGTCCCCCTACACGCCGCCGCTGTATGAAGCGGAGATCCTGCGGGTCTATCTGGCGGATCTCCAGGACTCGGCCCGCTTCCTCGACTCGGTGCTCCGCTTCATCGACGCTCAGGGCCGGGACGCCTCCTCCTACCTCGCGGGCTCCCCGGTCCGGCTGCGCCTGGAGCGGCCCCTGGACAACTTCAACGAGATCGACGTGGACGTGAAAGCTGTCGAGGTCCTTTCTCTCACCAGCGGCGACCGCGAGTGGGCTGTCTTGACCGAAACGGGCGTGAACACCGGCATCTTCGAGGGATCGCTGCCGACCGGGTCCGGAACGGCGTTCTGGTTCGACGGCATCCTGCAGGTCGAGTCGGGATTGATCCAGGCAATGAACGACTCGTACTTCCCCAGCGCCACCGATCATGCCAGGGTGCTGCCGGCTCCTCCTGCCGTCCTCACCGCTCAGAACGACGCGACGGCGACGGAAGAGGACACGCCGATCACGGTGGACGTGCTGGCCAACGACTCCTCGAATTCGGGTCCCCTGACCGTGACGGACGCCGTGATCACCTACGGCACGGGTTCGGTGACGATCGAGCCCGACTTCCGGCTGACCTACACGCCGGCGCCCAACGAGATCTTCGGCGCGATCATCACCTACACCGTCACGGACGGCGTCCTGACCGCCACGGCCACGCTCAACGTCGGGATCTATCCCGTCAACGATCCCCCGGTGGTGGTGGACGACGCCGCCACGGTCATCGAGGACGGGCAGGCCGTCATCGACGTGCTCGCCAACGACGACGAGATCGAATTCGAGACCGAAAATCAGGGGCTCGCGTTGATCGGCGTCACGCAGGGGGCCAACGGCGCGGTGACGATCCAGGGGAACTACTGGGTGGTCTACACTCCGAACCTCAACTTCTTCGGCATCGACACGTTCACCTACGAGGTGACCGACGACCACGGCGGCTTCTCCACCGGCACCGTGACCGTCGAGGTGTACCCGGTCAACGACTTCCCGCTGGCCGTGGCCGACACGGCGACGACGAACGAGGACACGGCGGTGACCATCGCGGTCCTCGCCAACGACACGGACGTCGAGGGGGATACGCTGTCGGTGGCGGCGGTCACTCAAGGGGCGAAAGGTGGAGTGGCGATCAATGGCACGAACGTGATCTATACGCCCAACCCCAACGTCAGCGGCTCCGATTCATTCACCTACACGGTGAACGACGGCACCGACGACATCGTGGGATCGGTGAGCGTCACCATCAACGCGGTCAACGACGCTCCCGTGGCCGTCAACGACGCCGCCACGACCCGCGAGGGCGCGCCGGTGACGATCGCGGTGCTGGCGAATGACTCGGACATCGAGGGCAACACGCTGTCGGTGACGGGCGCCTCCGGCTCCACAGTGATCAATCCGGACGGCACGGTGACCTACACGCCCGCCGCCAACTTCAACGGCACGGCTTCCTTCACCTACACGGTCGGCGACGGCCAGGGCGGCACGGCCACCGGGACGGTGACGGTGACCGTGAAGGACGCGCTGGAGCGGGTCGCGGTCCTCGCCACGCACGGCGTCTGGATCCAGACCGGCGCGGACATCCTGTCGGGCGACGTGATCGTCAACCAGAGCGGGACCTCGCCGTTCCTCGACGGCGGCGCTTCCGAGCTGAGCGTGGCGGGGACCGTCACCACCCCGGCCGGCTATGACGTGCAGGCCAACCGGATCAACCTGGCGAGCGGCTCCACGGTGGGCGGCGACGCCTTCTACAACCAGCTCACCGGGACCGGCTCGATCACGGGCGCGCAGACCTCGCCCCTGACCCTGCCCGTGTTCGCCAGCCTGCCGGCGCTGCCCGCGGCCACGCCCGGAGCCACGGACGTGAACGTGGCCAACAACGGCACCCGGACGCTCGCGCCGGGCAGCTACCGGGACCTGATCGTGGGCCGCAAGGGGACCGTCACCTTCACGGGCGGCGTCTACCACTTCCGCACGGTCCAGATCGACCGCGAGGCGAAGCTCTTTTTCTCCGCCGCCGCCGAGGTCCGGATCCAGCAGAAGCTCAGCACGCAGACTCTGACCGCGATCCAACCGGCAACGGGCGCCGCCATCGACGCGTCGAGCATCGTCTTCTTCGTGGCCGGCGCGAACGGCACGACGGGCACGCTCGCCGCGACGCCGAAGTCGGTGGAGATCGGCACGGACAACGTGTTCCGGGCCAACCTCCAGGCCCCCAACGGCACGATCTGGCTCAAGGACCGGATCAACGCCACCGGCGCCTTCCTGGGCAAGGACGTCCAGGTCGGTCCCGACGCGCAGGTGACGCTGGACAGCTACTGGGCAGGTCAGTAGAAGGGAGCTTTCTTGGCCGTCCCGTCAGGGACAAGGGAACCTAGCCCCGGGTTTCAACCCGGGGCGACGGGTCAATAACGGGTCCGCAGCCAGTCGATCACCTGCGAATCCACCGCCAGCGACCGGGGGAAGGCCACGTGGCCGCCCCCGGCCAGCCAGCGGACCTCCAGCCGCGGCGCGGGATCGCGCAGGGCGGCGCGGACGGCTCCGGCCGGCACCATCGGATCGCTCTCCGTAGCCACCAGCAGGCCGGGAACGCGGAGGTCCGGCAGCCGCGGCGCCACGCTGGCCCGGGCGTAGTAGTCCCCCGCGTCCAGGAAACCGTGGCGCGGCGCCACGACGCGGTCGTCCCACTCGCGGAGGGTGCGGATGCGGGCCGCCTGCTCCATCGGCAGCGGCACCGGCCGGCGGGCCGCCACCGCCGAGTAGATCGTCACCAGGTTGTTCAGCAGGTAGCGGCGGTAGATCCACAGGGCCGGCGAGTCGATCTCCTGCTGCGAGAGGGCGAGGTCGAGCGGGGAACAGATCGCGGCCACGGCGGCGAGGCGGGGATCCCCCTCCTCCGTCCCCAGCCGCAGGGCGACGTGCCCGCCCAGGGAGTAGCCCAGGACGTAGACGCGCCGGTAGCGGCTCAGCTCCTCGCTGGCCAGGGCGGCGTGAAGGTCCGCGGTCAATCCCGCGTGGTAGAAGTCGTCCCCTCCCCGGTCGCACCCCCGCAGGTTCACCCGCAGCGAGGAGATCCCCGCCGCCTCGGCGGTCATGGCGGCCCGGAGCATGTAGTGGCTGTCCGTGCAGCCGCCCAGACCGTGCACGATCATCAGCAGCTCGTCGCTCCCCGGTACGTCTCGCAGGCGGCCCGTGACCGGCACCTCGCCGGCGACGGGGTCCCGCAGCGCCGTCCGGAAGGCCCGCGACTCGGGCGGCTGGAGCGGACGGAAGCCGTGGCGCAGGCGAGGCGCGATCGTCCAGAGGTGGCCACGGACGGACATGGCCCGAATGGTATCGTCAAAAACCGTCATGGGATCGGACCAACGCCTGCTCCGCATCGTGGACGACGCCTTCGCCGAAGCGGCCCGGCGGGCCGGGAGCCATCTCGCCTGCCGTCCGGGATGCACGGAGTGCTGCCACGGCCCGTTCCCCATCAACGCCCTGGACGCCCGCCGGCTGCGCGAGGGTCTCGCCGAGCTGGCCGCCCGCGATCCCGGCCGCGCCGCCGCCGTCCGCCGGCGCGCCGTGGACCAGATCCCCCGGCTGCGCGAAGGCTTCCCGGGCGATCCGGACACGGGGATCCTGGAGGCGGACGACGAGCCTTACTTCACCCGCCATGGCGCTCTCCCCTGTCCCGCGCTCGATCCCGCGACCGGCCGCTGCGACCTCTACGCCCACCGCCCGCTCTCCTGCCGCACCTTCGGCCCGCCGGTCCGCATCGGCGAGTCGGACCTTCCTCCCTGCCGCCTCTGCTTCGTGGGGGCTTCGTTGGAAACGGTCGAGGCCTGCCGCGTCGAGCCGGACCCGGACGGTCTGGAGGACCGCCTCCTCGACGCGCTCGAGGGGGATGAGGAGACCCTCGTCGCCTTCGCCGTGGCGGCGCTTCCATTAAAGCGTTCTTGACGGTCCGCTCCTCCGGCGGCTAGGCTGGCGCCAGCTTCAAGCTGGTATCGCTGATTTCCGCCGGAGGAAGACCGTTGAGCTCCGATCAGGTCACGGACAAGGACCAGTTGGCCCGGCTTGGGGAAGCAGTCAGCTCGCTGCCGCTGGCCCCCTCCCCGCCCGCCCTCCATTCCGCCGGCCACTTCGCCGCCTTCGGTCTCGGCACGCTGGGGGTGTTGAACGCCGGCTCGCCGGGGGACTACTCCCTCAAGCTCTTCCTGGTCTGGGTCCTCCCCTGCCTTCTGCTGGCGATCTTCGGGGGGGTGAAGCTCTACCGTGAGATCGTGGCCACGAACTGGACGCCGACCCTGCATGAGCGGGGGATCGCCCTGCGGCGCTTCGGCAAGCTGAAGGCCATCGGGTTCAACGAGGTGCGGCAGATCTCGATCCGCAGGCGGGACGTGTTCGACCGGCAGGAGCTCTATGCCCGGCAGCGGGACGTGACGCTGCGGACGGACTCCGAAAAGCTGGTCTTCCGGTTGCGGACCCTCGACGGACAGCCCGACGAGCCGGGCGCTTTCCTCGAAGAGCTCCGGACCGCCCTGGCCGAGATCGCCGAGCGGCGGTTGCGCAAAGGGAAAGTCATCGAGGGCAACGGATGGCGGCTGAGCGGGGACGCGTTCAAGGCCGGCTCCCTGGAGGTCCCGTTCGACCAGGTGGCGGGCGCGGATCTTTTCGGCGGCGACCGGGTGGGACTCTGGAAGCTCGGCGAAGAGCGGCCCTTCTTCACCATCCCGGCCAGCTCCCCCAACGTCATGCTGGTGCTCGACGTCCTGGCCTCGCGGCTTCCCACCCACGCCCTCGGGCTCGGGCGCGTCCAGTTCGAGAAGCGCCCGCACTGGCTCCCGGCCGGCCTGGCCGGGCTGATCGCGGTCTTCTCCTTCTACTCGGCCTACCAGTTGATGTCGCTGGACGCCGGCGTCTCACCCACGGCCCTCTTCCAGGCCGGCGCCGGCTTCCTGTCCGCCCTGGGAGCGTACGCCCTGGCGGCGGCGGGCGTCCGCTGCTACGAGCGCGGCCTGGTGAAGTATTCGGTCCTGGGCCGGCGGGAGATCCAGTTCGCGGAGGTCGGGGGGCTCACCTACAGGGCCTCGCTGCGCGCCTTCAAAGGGATCCACCTCTTCACGAGCCTCACCCTGATCCTCTTCCGGCGCCCGGAGGGCCGGCCGTTCCGGATCGACCTCCAGACGCGCCGCAAGGGGGACCGGGACCTCGAAGGCCTGCGGGACCATCTGGCGGACCGGCTCGCCAACGAGGCCTACGAACGGCTGGAGCAGGAGGGCGAGATCCGCTGGATCGACGACGTGTGGCTGACCCCCCAGGGCGTGCGCTACGCCGACAAGTTCCTCCACTTCACCCAGGGCGTCCTCTATAGCTTCGAGGAGAGCGATTTCTATCTCTACCGGAAAGGTGGCGGGAAGCCGGTCGCGCGGATGCCCGCCGACGCCCCCAACTTCTTCGCGGGTTTCCTCCTGATGGACCGCCTCGCCGCCGAAGCCCAGGGCTCCGTGGAAGCGAGGGAAGGGAGCTGAGCCCGATGGATCCCGACGGCCATCTCGGCGCCCCGGTGCGTCCCACCCTGCCGCTCTCGCCCCTGCCGCTCATCTATAAGATCTTCATCCCCTACATCTCCATCCTGGGCCTGGTCGGCTTCGTGTACTTCAGCCTGACCATGGTCCGGCAGAGCCATTACCCGACCGGCGGTCTGGGCCTCGCTCTCGCCTGCCTGTCGGCGGCGGTGGCCGGCAGCCTCGGCTTTTACCGGAGCTGGACCGGGCGCTGGGCGTTGACGCTCCACGAGAACGGGATGTCGTTCGAGCGCGGCAGCCGGACCCGGAGCTTCCTCTACGACGGGATCCGCGAGATCGCCGTCCACGAGCGCGAGCAGTTCGACGAAGCCAACCGCCATGGGATCCTGCGGGACGTGACGGTGGCGTCGGCTTCCGACCGGCTGAGCGCCCGTTTCCTGACGCTGGACCAGGATCCCGACACCGCCGGCCCGGTGCTCGCGGAGCTCCGGGCCCGCCTGGCGGAGGCCGTCGGGCTCCGGCTGCGCCGGGGAGAATCCCTCGCGGGCCCAGGCTGGACGCTCACCAGCGGCGCGCTCCAGACGGCGGACGAGACCGTGCCCCTGGAGATGCTCTCCGAAGCCATGGTCTACGACTCCCGGGTGGCGGTCTGGAAGCATGGCGGGGAGATACCTTGGCTCTCGGCGCCGTCGGACTCGCCCAACGCGCTGTTGCTGCTGGACGTCCTCGCGGCGCGCCTGCCGGCCCAGCCCCGCCGGCAGGAGGGCCTGGGCCGGGCGCTGTTCGAAAAGCGGGCGCAACGGAGCGCGATCCTCGCGGGCGCCCTGGTCTCGACCCTGGTCTTCGTCTGCCTCCCCTTCATGATCGGCCCCGGCCCGGTACGGCCGGTGCTCGCGGCCTTCAATGCGGTCATCGGCGTCGTTCTCGCGTTGGCGACCCTGCAGGGGGCCCTGACAGGCTTCCGCTGCTACGAGAAAGGGGTCGTCAGTTTCTCCGCCTTCGGCCGCCGGCAGATCCTCTTCTCCGAGGTCGAGCGGATGAGCTTCCAGGTGAAACGCCTCTCCCGGAAGGCCGTCTACCTCGTCACCCTCTTCAAGATGAAGCTCTACCCCCGGGAGGGCCGGCCGCTGACCCTGACGGACCGCGCCTACCAGCGCCTGTCGGATCTCGAAAAGCTCCAGGACCGGCTGGCCGGGATGATCGCGGACCGGCTGCGGGACCGCATCGCCTACGAGGGCGAGGCGCTGTGGACGGACGGGGTCCGGATCTCCCGCGAGGGGGTGCGCTTCACCCGCCGGCGGCTGCTCGGCGGGGGCGAGGAGACGCTCGCCGCCTTCTCGCAGGACCTCCGGTTCGCGATCGACCGCGGCCGCTTCGAGCTGTTCGTGCCGGACGACCGCCGGCCGGTCCTCACCATCTCCTGCGACGCGGAGAACTTCTACCCGGGCTTCCTCCTCTTCCAGCGGTTCGCGTTCGAGGCCAAGGTCAACCCTTCAGCCGCGTCGTCCGCCAGGCTGTAAGGATCGCCCGGAATGCCTTATCCTGGAGGGAGGAGTCCGCCCATGGCCGGCACCCTGGAGGCTTGACTGCGCAAGATTGTGACACGGAGGACGAAACGTTTTCGGGCCTCCGGTCGTTATATTTATGGACAGGACTGCGATGGGCCCCCTTTACCCACAGGTACGAGTCTCCCTCCGTAGCCGGAACCGTTTTGCTCTCGTGAGCGCCATCCGGCTCGGCCTCCGCCGCGCCGGCACCCCCGCCGCCGAGATCGAGCGATTCAGCCAGGAGGCCCTGACCGTCCAGGACCCCAACGGCTTCGAGGAGCTCTGCAGCCGCTGGGTCCGCATGGACCGCCCGTCGACAGCCGAGCTGTAAACCCCCGCCTTGCGATACTCTGGCCCCCTCTGTCCAGGAGGGAGGGCATGCCATGAAAGCCATACGCGTCCACGAGCCGGGTGGCCCCGAGGCGATGACGTACGAGGACGTCGCCGATCCGGAGCCGGGCGAAGGCGAGGCGGTCGTCCGCATCGAGGCGGCCGGCGTCAACTTCATCGACGTCTACTTCCGCGAGGGCGTCTACAAGAGCCCGTCCCTGCCGTTCACGCTCGGCCAGGAGGGGGCGGGGGTCGTGGCCGCCGTCGGCCCCGGGGTGGACGGGATCGCCGTGGGCGACCGGGTGGCCTACACCGGCGTCCGGGGCTCCTACGCCGAGAAGGCGGCGGTGCCGGCCGACCGGCTGGTCAGGCTGCCGGACGGCGTCTCCACCCGGCAGGGCGCCGCCGCCATGCTCCAGGGGATGACCGCCCATTACCTCGCCTGCTCCACGTATCCCTTACAGGCGGGGGACGTCTGTCTCGTCCACGCCGCGGCGGGGGGCGTAGGGCAGCTCCTCTGCCAGATCGCCAAGATCCGGGGGGCGCGGGTGATCGGCACGACGTCCACCCGGGAGAAGGCGCGGATCGCCCGCGAAGCCGGCGCCGACGAGGTCATCCTCTACACGGAGCAGGACTTCGCCGCCGAGACCCGGCGCCTCACCGGGGGCCAGGGCGTGCGGGTGGTCTACGACGGCGTGGGCCGGACCACCTTCGAGGCCAGCCTGGACTCCCTGGCTCCCCGGGGCATGATGGTCCTCTTCGGCCAGTCGAGCGGCGCGGTCGAGCCGTTCGCGCCGCAGCTCCTCAACGCCAAGGGATCGCTCTACCTCACCCGTCCCTCCCTGCACCACTACATCCACGACCGGGAGGAGCTGGCCTGGCGGGCGCGGGACGTGCTCGGCTGGATCGCGGAAGGCAAGCTGCGCCTGAGCGTCGGCCTGGAGCTGCCCCTGGCGGAAGCCGCCGAGGCGCACCGGGCTCTGGAGGGACGGCGGACGACGGGGAAGGTGTTGCTGATTCCGTAGAGCGGGGTTCAGGATATTTTGCTTCCTGGGGCGGCGTGCCCTTCGAGACCTCACCCCCTGGCCCCCTCTCCCGACCCCTCCCTCCCACCCTCCCCGGGAGAGGGGGAACGATGAGTCGGCGATCTTGCCGAGATCGAGAAGACCTCAAGCGCAGGGCCCTCCCTCTCCCGGGGGCGGGCGGCAGGGAGATGGGAGAGGGACCGAGGGTGAGGTCTCGGAGGGCAGGGCGCCCCGGAGGGCACCGCCTCAAATCACCCGCTCATTCCCCCCGTCCACCGGGATCCACGCCCCCGTGGTCTTCGCGAACCGGGGGCCGCACAGCTCGACGGCCAGCTCGGCCACGTCGCGGCTGGTGACCTCCACCTTCAGGACGTTGTTCTTCCGATACTCCTCGACGCTCAGGCCGTAGGCGGCGGCGCGGGAGGTCAGCACCTCGTCCGTCCAGACGCCGGTGTCGAAGACCGCGTTGGGGTGAAGCACGTTGACCCGGATGCCCTCGCCTCCCCACTCCAGCGCCGCCACCCGGGCGAGCTGGTGGAGCGCCGCCTTGGAAGCCGAGTAGGCCGCCGCTCCCGGTCCCGGCGCGGGCACGTTCTTCGAGCCCACCACCACCACCCGGCCGCCCGCCGGCGCCAGCTTCAGCAAGGGATGGGCGAGTCGCATCAGCAGGACGTTGGCGTCCACGTTCACCCGCATGACCCGGTCCCACTCCTCCAGGGGCAGATCCGCGATCTTCTTCGTGGCCGGGAAGATGCCGGCGTTGAGGACCAGCATGTCCAGCCCGCCGAAGGCCGCGGCGGCCTCCTGGAGCGACTCCGCCACGTCCTCCTCCACCGTCACGTCGCAGCGCAGCCCCAGGAAGCCTCGGGACGAGGACATCTCGATCACCGGATCGATGTCCAGCCCTACTACCGCGGCGCCCCGGGCGAGCAGGGATGTCACGCAGGCGCGGCCGATCCCCGAGGCCGCTCCCGTGACCAGCGCCACCTCGCCCGCGAACACCGGCGGCTGGCCGGCCTTGGCGAGCTTGGCCTGCTCCAGGTCCCAGTACTCGACGTCGAACAGCTCCCGCGACGGCAGCGCCCGCCAGCCGCCCAGGCGCTCGGCACGCTCGATGATGTCCATGGTGTGCTCGTAGATCTCGGCGGCGATGGCGGCGTCCTTGGCCGTCCGTCCCGCCGTGACCAGCCCCAGCTCGGGATCGAGGATCACCCGCGGCGCCGGGTCGAGCATGGACTTCGGGCTCGCCGCGCCGGGGGCGTGCTCCGCGAACCAGGCCCGGTAGGCGGCGGCGTAGCCCTCCACGTCCCGGCCGACCATGGGGACGCGCTTGGTGCGGATCACGTGGTCCGGCGTCGCCGGCCCCTGCTGGGAGACGCGGGAGACGTCCTCCCGGCGGGCGAAGGCGAGGCTCCGGGCATCACGATGGACGGATAGGACCATGGGGAAGCCCGCCGCCTTCGAGACGTCGCGCCGCAGGCGGGCGATCCCCGGCGCGTCCGGCATCGCGGCCGGCGGTTCCGGGAAGGGGCCCAGCGCCCAGGCTCCCCGGCGCTCCAGGTGCTCCTCGGCGAGGCGCACCAGACGGATCATCCGCTCGTAGGACTCCCGGCCGTCGTCGGCGAAGGAGAAGATGCCGTGGTTCATCAGCACCATGCCGACCGTCTCCGGTCCGGCCTCGGCCGGGAAGCGTTCGGCGCAGAGCCGGGCGAGATCGAACCCGGGCATCACGTAGGGGATGATCACCACCGAGTCGCCGTAGATCTCCCGCACGCGCTCCTCGCCGCCGGGGGCGTTGGTGACGGTCACCACGGCGTCGGCGTGGGTGTGGTCCACGTACTTGAAGGGGAGCGCGGCGTGCAGGATGGCTTCGACGGACGGCGTGGGCGCCGAGGCCAGGGTCATGCTGGCCCGCAGCTCGTTGACCATCTGGGGATCGCTGAGCCGGGGCAGCTCCGCCAGGCGCCGGGCGGGCTGCAGCCGCACGGGCGCGAACCCCGCGGCTTCGATCGTCTCCAGGTCCCAGCCGCTCCCCTTGACGTAGAGGATGTCCTCCTCCTCGCCGAAGAGGTTCGGCTCGCGCACCTTGACGGAGGTGTTGCCGCCGCCGTGGAGCACGAGACTCTTGTCGCGTCCCAGCAGCCGCGAGGTGTACACGCGCAACCCGAGATCGCCGGGGAAGCACGCGGCTTCTTCATCGTTCCAGAGGCTTTCGACCATGGATATAGCCTATCCGAGACGGGACGTGCCAGCGTGCTAGACTTGGAGAGAGGCGGTTGCGCTCCGGCACGTCTTCGTGATCTGATGACGCCACCGTTGAAGAAGGGATGGCTCCGATGACCGCGATTCCTCTGCGGCACGATATCCACTACCCGGAATCCGACGGCAAGCCCATGGGCGAAACCGAGGTCCACATCCGGGAGATCATGTACATCTTCCAGGCGCTCGATGAGCACCTGCGGGATGTGCCGGACGTCTACGTGGGCGCGGACCTGCTGGTCTACTACGTCCCTGGCGATCCCAAGAGATTCGTCGTTCCGGATAACTTCGTGGCCCGGGGCGTTCCCAGAGGCGAGCGCCGCATCTACAAAATCTGGGAAGAAGGGCAGCCTCCGTGCCTCGTCGTCGAGGTGACCTCCGCCAGCAGCCGTAAGGAGGATCTGGTCGACAAGAAAGACCTCTACGAACGGCTCGGCGTCGAGGAGTATCTTCTTCACGATCCTCTCGGCGAGTACCTCAACCCTCCCCTCCAGGGATTCCGGCTGGTGAACGGCCGGTATCAGCCCATGTTCCCGGAGGCGGACGGATCGTTCCACAGCCGGACCACGGGGGTCACCTTCCGGAGGGAAGAGCAGCGTCTCCGGCTGATCGACTCCGCGACGGGGAAGCCCATCCTGAGCAACGAGGAAGTCCGGGAAGCGCACCGCACCGCTGAGAGACAGGTTGCCCAGGAAGCTGAGGCTCGTCGCGCCGCCGAAGAAGAGCTCGCCCGGCTGCGCGCCGAGATCGAGCGCCTGCGCGGCGGCGCCGGCTGATTCTCACCGCATCTGAAGCTGCCGCTTCCTCCCCGCCACCGCCGCCGTCCCCAGCGCGGCGGTGATCGCCAGGAAGACCAGCGGCATCCCCGACGCTACGGCCTTGGGCAGGGAACCCATGAAGTCCAGCGCCGGCGTCCGGTTCAGCGGCCCGACGTACCAGATCAGCAGGTAGACCGCCTCGAAGACCTTGCTGGTGCCGCTCCAGACGCCAAGCGCCAGGGCCAGCGTGGGGATGAACAGCGCTCCCACCGCCCAGCCGCCGAAGCCGGCCCAGTCCCCCGCCATGGCCAGCCGCACGGCCACGGCGCCGCCGGTCGCCATCGCCAGGATGACTCCGGAGAGCCAGACCGCGGGGAGCTGGCGCTGGACCGGCCGGGCGGCGGAGAAGATCAGCTCGCCCGTGCCGTGGCGGGACTCCCGCGTGCCCAGCGCGGACCACAGCAGGACCGGCCAGATCCAGGAGAACGGCAGAACGAAGGAACGCGCCGACTCCAGCGGAGCCACGAACCCGGCGATCGTCAGTCCCGCCGCCACGGCGTACCACCACCAGCGCTGCCCCTTGAGCGCCAGCCGCAGCTCCGCCCGCAGGACATTGAGGAAGCGGAAACGGAGGCTTCCCGCCGGCAGGGGGTGGAGATGGACAGGGATGACCGCGACGTCGGCGCCTTCCCGCAGGGCGGCGACGACCTGCGCGGCGGGCCTGGTCCGCCTCCGCCTCCGGCTCAGGAAACGCGCCGGATCGAAACGGTCGAAGAAGACCGCCGCGACCAGGACCACGGCCACCGCGCCGAGGACCCAGCTCAGGCGCGCCAGGACGAGGCCGGACGTCCAGTCCATCCCCTCCCAGAGGAAGGTCCCCGCCTGCCGCTCCCCGCTGATTCCGCCGAGGATGAACGAGCGCTCCGTCTCGGCCAGGGTCCTGCCCAGCGCCTTCCCCACCGAGGCGTAGAGGCTGTCCATGATCAGGCCCATGCCGTAGGGATCGAGGACGCCCTTGGTGACGACGCCCACCGCCATCGACTGCGCCCAGACGAAGAACCAGACCACGTTGCCGAAGCCGGCCCGCAATCCCGGGACGGTCTCGAACAGCACCGCCGTGGCCGCGACCAGGGCCATCAGCGGCAGGGTCAGGAAGAGGAACGGCGAGAGCAGATCCCACGGCTCGACCCGGGTTACCTCGCCGGTGGTGAGCTGCGTCGCCACGGCCATCACGACCATCACCGCCACCATGGCCAGAAGGACGGCGAAGTTGCTCAGCGCCTTGCCGCAGGTGTAGAGCGGCTTCGACATCGGCGTGGTGGCGAGGATCTGCCCCACGCCCGTCCGCCGGTCCCGCTCCACGGTGCTCTTGACCACGTAGAAGCCGGCCAGGGCCAGGAAGGTGTTGCAGACCAGCGCCATCAGCAGCCCCACCCAGGCCGAGTTGTAGAGCCCCCGGGTGTCGGCGATCCAGAGCTTGATGTGCCCGGCGGCGACCGTGTAGCCCAGGCCGACGGCCAGGAGCAGGGTGACCAGGAAGCTGTAGCGCCGCACCCGCTCCAGGAAGTCGGCGCGCATCAGGTGCCAGAGGACGCGCGGTGTGCTCATGCCGCCGCCTCCTTCCTCGCCCGGTCTCCTTCCAGCGCGGCCAGGTAGGCGTCCTCCAGCGTGGGCGTCACCGGAGCGGCGCCCGGCGGCGGGACGTCCGAGACCACGCGGGCGTGGACGCCGTCGGCGCGGCGGAAGGTGCCGCTGATCTTCCAGCGCTCGCGGGCGGCGGCCAGCTCGGAGCTGGGGATCACCCACTCCCAGACGCGCCCCTCGGCCCGGCGCAGCAGGTCCTCGGGCTCGGCGTGGGCGAGGAGACGGCCGTGATCCACCAGGGCGATGCCGGTCGCGACCGCCTCGACGTCCGAGACGATGTGGGTCGAAAGGATGACGATGCGCTCGCCGCCGAGGTCCGAGAGCAGGTTGCGGAAGCGCACCCGCTCCTCCGGGTCGAGGCCGACGGTGGGCTCGTCCACGATCAGGAGCTGGGGATCGTTGAGCAGCGCCTGGGCGATGCCGATGCGCTGCCGCATGCCGCCCGAATAGCCGCCGAGCGGCCTCTTGCGGGCCTCGGCCAGGTTGACGAGGACGAGCAGCTCCTCGATCCGCCGCCGCGCCGCCCGGCCGTCCAGCCCCTTGACGGCGGCCATGTACTCCAGGAACTCGACGGCGTTCAGGTTCGGGTAGACGCCGAAGTCCTGGGGCAGGTATCCGAGCACGGCCCGCAGGCCGTCCGGCGAGCGCACGATGTCCGTGCCGTTCCACAGGACCCGTCCCTCGGTGGGCCGGGTGATGGTGGCCAGGATGCGCATCAGGGTCGACTTCCCGGCGCCGTTCGGGCCCAGCAGGCCCAGCACGCCGGGTCCCAGCTCCAGGGTGAAGTCGCGCAACCCCCAGAAGTCGCCCTTGTATCTCTTTCCAACGCCTTCTATGGTCAGCCGCATGGCGGATCTCCTCTCCAGTCTGGAGTGTGGTACGCCGTGAGGCGGCGGAAGTTACGGTGCCGGGCAGAGTCCCCCTTGTCGGGGGGGCGGCGCACCCTTATGAGAGGAAAACATGAGAGGACAATGAGAGTCGGGCTCAATCTGCGGGTGAGCCTCATCGTCGCTCCCCTGGTGGTGGCGATGCTCGCTCTCGCCCTGGCGCTGATCGGTTCGTACCTGAGCCTGCGCTCCGCGCTGCACGACGTCCACCGGGAGATCGCCTTTCTCCTCCACCTGTCCAGGCTCGACATCCTGGCGGTCCGCCAGTCGGCCGAGTCCTTCGACGCGGCCTTCCACGGCGAGGACGGCGGCGGCCTGCGGGAGATCGAGTCCGAGGCCCGGGCGGCGCTCGATGCGCTCGCGGGCTGGGACTACCCGCCGCCACGCTCCGAGTTGCTGAAGCGCATCGGGCGGACCTACGCGCGCCAGGCGGAGGCGGACGAGCGGGAGGCCGAGCTTCTTGCCCTGGTCGACGCGGCGCAGATCGAGGGCAGCCTCGCCCTCAGGAAGGCGCTCGACAGACTGCTCGCCAGCTCGTCCCGCCTGTCCCTGGTGTCGCCACCCGCGAGGCTGGCCTCCGACGTCCAGAGCCTCCGCGCCGAGGCGGCCGAGGCCATCTCGGTGGCGAGGCTCGCCAGCCGCGCGCAGCGGCTGGTGGGCGAGGCCGGGGGCTTCGCCCACTTCGGAGGACCGCGGGAGAATCTGGTGGTCGCCGAGAAAAGGTTCGATCGCGCCTACACGATCTGGGAGGCCCAGGTGCGCGCCAGGGGCGGCGGGGCGGGGGCGAGCGAGCGGGATTTCCACGCCGGCTACTGCACCCTGAAGGTGGCCGTCGACGAGCTCGCCGGACTGGATCCCGGGAAGGATCGGGACGAGATGATCCGCATCTACGAATCCCAGCTCGGGCCCCTCAGGAACGAGACCCTGCCCCGGGTCCTGACGGCCGCCTTCGAGGCCCGGGACGCCCGGATCTCGGCCCTCGTCGATTCCATCGGGAGACGCTCGCGCCTCGCGGGGATCGCGATCGGCGCCGTCGCCGTGCTCGCCCTGGCGCTGGCCCTTCTGTGCCCGTGGCTGATCTCGCGGTGGATCGTGCGGCCGGTGCACGACTTGACGCGGGCGGCGCGGGAGCTGGGAGCCGGCCTGGGATCGCGGCCGGTCGCGGTGCACACCCGCGGCGAGCTCGGCGAGCTCGCCGCGACGTTCAACCAGATGGCCCAGCAGTTGGAGGAGCGCACCCGCGAGCTCGAAGCCGAGCGGGCCCGCGAGCGGCTGCGTCACGCGGAACGGCTGGCTTCCGTGGGAACCCTGGCCTCGGGCATCGCGCACCAGATCAACAACCCGCTGAACAACATCCTGCTCACCGCCGAGCACGCGCTCGGCGAGCAGGGTGCGGAGGCGCCGCGGTTGTGGCGCGAGGCTCTGATCGCCAGCGCCGAGGAAGCCCGGCGGTGCGAGCGGATCGTCCGCAGCCTGGTCGCCTTCGCGCGCGGCGAGCCCGGCCATATGGGGCCGGAGGACGCCAACCGGGTGCTCGCGCGCGCCCGCGATCTGACCGCGGCCTGCGCGGCGCAGCACCGGGCCACCGTCGAGCTGCAACTGAGCGAGGCCGCGGTGCCGATCCGGGCAAGCCCGATCGCGCTCGAGCAGGCGCTGGTCAACATCATCCAGAACGCCATCGAGTCGCGGCCGGAGGCGCGGGTCCGACTGCGGACCGAGCGCCGCGGCGAGACCGTCCGCATCACCGTGCGCGACGACGGCCGCGGCGTGGACAGCGAGACGATCCGCCACCTCTTCGATCCCTTCTTCACCACCCGCGCCGCCGAAGGCGGCACCGGCCTCGGGCTGTCGGTGGCGCATCGCATCATCGCCGACCACCACGGCACGATCCACGTCGACAGCCGGCCCGGGGAAGGGACGCTGGTCAGCGTCGATCTGCCGCTGGCTCCCGCGGGGGAGGCACGCCGATGACCGGGTCCGGCTCCGCGTCGTCGCGACGCGCGAGGTGGCTCCCGTAATCGCGGAGGCGATAGTAGATCTTGCTCTTCGAGATGCCGAGCATGGCGGCCGCCTCGGTGGCCCGGCCCCCCATCGCCATCACGGACTTGAGGATGGCCGCCCGCTCGATTTCGGCGAGCGTGCTGCCGGGGATCATCACCTCCAGCGGGTCGCAGGAGGCTTGCGCCACGGTCTCCGGCAGGTCCTCCGGCATCACCAGGCGCCCTCGCGCCATGATGGTGGCGTGCTCGACGGCGTGCTCCAGCTCGCGCACGTTGCCCGGCCAGTTGTAGCGGAGCAGGCGCTGCAGGGCCTCGTGCGAGAACCCTTCGAGCCGCCGCTCGTTCTCGGCGGCGAAGCGCGCCAGGAAGGTCGCCGCCAGCACCGGGATGTCGCTGCGCCGGACCCGCAGCGGCGGCAGGTCGACCCGGAAGACGTTCAGGCGGTAGAAGAGGTCCTCGCGGAAGCGGCCCGCCGCCACCTCCGTCCGCAGGTCCTTGTTGGTGGCCGCCACCAGGCGCACGTCGACGGAGAGCGTCTGGCTCCCGCCGACGCGCTCGAACCTGCGGGTCTGGAGAAAGTTCAACAGCTTGACCTGCGTGGAGAGGGGGTAGGAGCTGATCTCGTCGAGGAACAGCGTCCCTCCCGCCGCGCGCTTGAACCGCCCTTCGTGGCGGGAGATGGCGCCGGTGAAGGCGCCCCGCTCGTGCCCGAACAGCTCCGACTCCAGGAGCGACTCGGAGAGCGCCGCGCAGGACAGCTCCACGAAGGGGCCGTCGGCGCGTCCGCTCAGGCGGTGAATCGTCTCCGCCAGCAGCCCCTTGCCGGTGCCGCTCTCGCCGGTCAAGAGGACGGTGGCCCGGCTGGGGGCGACCTGCTCCACCCGGTTGAGGAGGGCCTGCATCGACGGGTGATCGCCCACCACGCCCAGCGCGGCCGCCGCCCCGGCAGCGCTCGGCTGCTGGGCGCGGGTCTCCTCCAGGAGGACGGCCCGCTGCATCGAGCTGTGCAGGGAGCGGCAGAGCGCCTGGCTGTCGAGCGGCTTCTCGAGGAAGTCGTCGGCGCCCAGCTTCATGGCGGCGACGGCGACGTCCACCGACGCGAAGCCCGTCATGACGATGATCCGCGTCCCCGGCGCGGCGGCCCGCACACTCTCCAGGAACGCCAGACCGTCGAGGCCCGGCATCCGCAGGTCGGCGAGGACGACCTGCGGCCGGAACTCGCCGAGCAGCTCGAGGCCCCGGAAGGCGTTGCCCGCCGTGACGACCTCGTAGCCCCGCTGGCGCAGCAGCCCCTGCAGCGCGGAGCAGGCCCGCGGCTCATCGTCCACGACGAGGACTCGCCCGGGAGCCGGCCTGGCGTCCAGCCCTTCCGGCCCCGGCGAGGCGGTCGTAGCTATGGCTCCCGCGCCGGGAGCGCCGATCGACTCCATGGCCATGCAGGTTTTCCCCCCTCCAGGTCGAACCGCGGCGATGGACCGCGTCCATGCGACGTCATCAAGAGAAACAATGCTCTAAGAAAAAGGGTGCAGCCTCCGCGTCGAACCGTGACGGTCGCGCGCGGGAGGGTGGCGGGGCGCCTCGCCGTCCAAACTTTGGAAAGTGCCGGGAAGCGGGTGCAGGATTTGGTCGGCGTGTCGTCCTCCGGCCCCCCGCCGCCCGCTGGAGGACGCCTCGCGGGCCCTCTGGCACCGGGCTTGCTCCCCAGCATCCGCTCTTGGATTCACAAGGAGAACCGCATGATCCAACGGCTTTCCGGCTCGCTCTTCCTGTTCCTGCTGGTCGCGCTCCCGGCCGCCCCTGGCCACGCTCAAGCGGGCGGTTCCATCGACCTCTTTAAAGATCTTGATTCAATACGTCTTACGACCACCATCGGCGGTCCCCTGGATCAGCAGGGAAGCACGGACCCTCGACTGTTCGTCAACGAGCTGAAGCGTTTCAACCGCTTCCAGCAGGACCTGACGGATGCTCTCGTCGCGAAGCTCGGGTCGTGCGGCCTCTTCGTGGATCAGGCAGTGCAGGACGAGCTTTCGGTCGAGGTGTTCGGGCGTCTCGAGAAGCTCGAGCAATGTACGCCGCGGTACGTCTACATGATCCAGGCCAAGGTCCTCAACTCGAAGCTGAAGGCGGGCCGGGCGAAGGTCGAGCCTGTCTCCCTTCGCCCGGTCATCGGCATCGCCGACGAGGCCGGCCTGGAGCGCGCCTTGATCGAGGCCGCCGTCGCGACGGTCGCCGCCGAGCTTCGGTACTGCCACAAGCCCGCGCCGAAGAACGGCGGCGGATAAGGATCACCGCCGCTCGGACGCCGCCATCGCCTCCACCATCCAGGTCATGGGGTCCTTGCCCGGCGGACGCGGCTGGTCGAGCATCCAGTACTTGCGGCGCTGAGAGAACCGGAAGTCGCCGACCGGCACGAGGAACAGCGGGCGTGGCTCGGGCTTCAGCTCAAGATCGTCGAGCCGGTAGTCCAGCAGGTAGAGCGAGGCCTGATAGAGGCTCTCGACGGCCGGAGCCTGCTCGAAGTACGCGCGCCGGTCCGCGCCGGCGTTCTCCTCGCCGGAAGCGACATCCCAGAGACGGATGCTCCGGTCGTCCGCGCCCGAGGCCAGACGGGTTCCGTCGGGGCTGAACGCCACCGTCCGGATGCGGTCCCGATGGCCCTGGAGGCGGATGATCTCCTTGCCGGAGGCGATGTCCCAGAGGCGGATGCTGCGGTCCTCCGAGGCCGCGGCCACACGCCGGCCGTCGGGGCTGAACGCCACGCTCCAGAACGGAAACGCCCCCTCGTTCTGAAAGCGGGCGGTCTCCTTCCCCGTGGCGACATCCCAGAGGCGGACGGTCCGGTCTTCCGAAGCCGACGCGATGCGGGTGCCGTCGGGACTGAACGCCACGCTCAGGACCCGCTGCTCATGGCCCTGGAGGCGGGTGATCTGCTCACGCGAGGCGACATCCCAGAGCGTGATGCCCGCATCGGGCGCCGCCGCGGCCAGGCGGCGGCCGTCGGGGGAGAACGCCACGCTGAAGAACCCGGCCGCCTCTTGGATGAACAGCTCTTCCGTCTGCTCGAAATCGCGGGATCCAGCCGGAGCGCCCTGACCGCCGCCGCCGTGATTGTGGCCCCCGGGACCGGCGCCGCCACCCGGACCGCGGCCCCCGCCGGGTCCCTGGCCGGCGCCACGCCTGCTGGGGCCCAGGAGCTCGGCGACCTGCTTGCCGGCGGCGGCGTCCCACACGCGGACCGTCTTGTCGGACGAGCCGGAGGCCAGGTACTTGCCGTCGGAGCTGAACGCCACGCTCCAGATCCGTTCCTTATGGCCTACGAGGCGGGCGACCTCCACGCCCGTGTTGAGGTCCCAGAGCCGGACGCTCCGGTCGTCCGAGCCCGACACCAGGCGGGTGCCGTCGGGAGAAAACGCCACGCTCCTCACTCTCCCGGTATGGCCATGGAGGCGGGTGAGCTCTTCGCCCGCGGTGACGTCCCACAGGCGGATGCTCAGATCGTCCGAGGAGGAGGCCAGGCGCTTGCCGTCGGGGGAAAACGCCACGCTCCACACCCGTTCCGGATGGCCCGGGACGCGGGCGAGCTCCTTGCGCGCGGTGAGGTCCCACAGACGAATGCTGCGATCGTCCGAGCCGGAGACCAGGCGCTTGCCGTCGGGGGAAAACGCCACGCTTCGCACCAGCGCCGCATGGCCGTCGAAGCGCAAAAGCTCCTTGCCCGAGGGGACCTCCCACAGCCGGATGCTGCGATCCGCCGAGCCCGAGGCAAGGCGGGTGCCGTCCGGGGAAAACGCCACGCTCCAGACCCGGGCTTGATGGCCCTCGAGACGGGCGACCTCCGCCCCCGAGGGGATGTCCCACAGCCGGAGGCTCATATCCTCCGCGCCCGCGGCCAGGCGGCGGCCGTCCGGGCTGAACGCCAGAGTCCAGACCCGGGGCCCGGCGGGTTTTTGCAGCAGGCGGGTGGTCTCCTGGCCCGCGGCGACGTCCCAGAGGCGAACGGTCTTGTCGGGCGAGCTCGAGGCCAGGCGGGAGCCGTCCGGACTGAGCGCCACGCTCACGACGCTCCCGTCATGGCCTTCCAAGCGGGCGACCTCGGATCCCGAGGCGAACTGCCAGACGTAGATGACCTTGTCCATCGAGCCCGCGGCCAGGTACTGGCCGTCGGCGCTGAACGCGAGGCAGAGGACGCTCCCCCCGATGCCGCGGAAGCGGGTGAGCTGCTCGCCGGAGCTGATGTCCCACAGGCGGACGCTCTTGTCGTCCGAGCCTGAGGCCAGGCGGGTGCCGTCAGGACTGAACACCACCGTCGAGACCCGGGCGTCGTGGCCCACGAGACGGGCGACCTCCTGGCCCGAGGCGAGGTCCCACAGGCGGATCCGTCCATCGTCCGAGGCCGAGGCCAGGAGGCGGCCGTCGGGGCTGTACGCCACGCTCCGCACGGAGCTCAGGGCCTCCGGCGAGCGCCAGACCTCGCGAAAGACGCCGGCGGCGATCTCCGGCGGCGGCAGGTTCTCCACGGAGACCGGGCGCCGCTGCGCACTTTCGAGGTCCCGGTGCAGAGCCGCCAGCGTGTAGAGCCAGGCTTGCCGGGAGCTCTCCTGCGAGCCACCGTTCGAGGCGGCGCGCAACGCTTCTACCGCTTTCGTCGCGAGCACCTGGGACCGGTCGTTTTTGGCGGTCTGGGTGCTGGGATTGTTGGTGCCCTCCTCCGGGGCCGCCGCCCGCGCGATGGCGCCGAGGCTGAAGAGGAAGACGACGAGGATGCCGCCGAGGATGGCGAGGCTCGAAATGCCGGATCGCCGCTGGGTCATGGCGCTACTCCTTTGCAGCCGGTTTCACGGATCGGATTGTCCGTGGATTCTACCTCAAGGTGGGCTGAGCAAGCAGGAGGGCGGCCCTCTCGGACCGCCCTCCGAAGCCTTCGCCGCCGCCGGTCAGGCGGTGGGTGCCATCCCTGGCTCAGGGAATCGGTTTGTAGATGTTCTCATCGACGTCGATCTTGCAGGCCGACGCGTCGGTGGCGCCCTGCGGCGCGATGCAGAAATCGGTCATCATGCCCAGGCCCGCATGGTGCAGGATGTGGCAGTGCATCAGCCAACGGCCCAGGCCGCCGCCCATCTCGGCGTCGGTGAGCTGCGGCATGTCGCCGGCGCCGCCGAACGGCTGCTGGTAGTCGTACGGGAACTTCGCCAGGAGCTGGAGCCAGGAGTACTCCGTCGCGTCGGGGATCTTGAACCGGTCGGTGATCTTCACCCGGTACTTCAGGGCCAGCCCCGGCTGGATGCCCTCCACGTCCAGGAACTCGTTGTAGTCGTACGTGTAGACCGGCGGCTCGATGAGCGTGGCCGAGTCGACGACGGCCGGGGCGCCGGGCGGTCCGGGGGCCACGTTGACGTTGTTGAACCGGTAGAGGGCGATCGGCTGGAACGAGAAGCCGTGCGCGTGGAACGGGTGATGCCCGGCGCCGGTGTTGTTGGCGACGATGAACTCCACCACGTCGCCGATCCTGGCGTACCGCGTGGAGGCCTGGGTCGGCACCTCGTCGCCGGAGGCAAATTCCCCTTCATAGTCTCCCTTGTTGGCGTTGATCGAGGGGAACCGCCGGTTGTCTTCGATCCGGTTGCTGAGCACGACGGCCTGATCCACCTCGCGCCCCTGGAACGGGGTGCCGAGGAACGGATCCAGACCCGGCGGCACCGCCGAGAACGGCACCACGGTGGCGGTCCGCAAGTCCTCCGACGGCCGGTTGATCGACGGATGCGCCATCAGGGGGGCGCCCTCGGCGAGGTTGTAGTCCGGCAGCCCGAGGAGGTCCGGGACGATCTTGATCCGGACCAGCTTGCGGGCGGCGATGTCGCGGTTGCTGACGTCGCCGGTGCCGATGAGGTTGTCGAACTTCGCGGCGAAGGCGCCGTGCGGATAGTCGATGGTCCAGATGTACATGCTCTCGCCGGGCTCGAGGTAGTTGCCCTCGCGGTCCTTGGTCACGACGACGAACTCGGTCCGCTCGGAAACGCCGATGAAGTCCTCGCCTCTGCGGATGATCGTGTCGAAGGCGCGCGGCGCGAACGGGCTGGCCGGCGGGAGCTCGGCCTGACCCTCGAGGCGCACATTGTCGAGCAGGCCGTTCTGGCCGCCGATGCGATACAGGGGGAGGCCCTGGTCGCAGGAGAGCGGGTCGACGCCGGAGAACTTGACGGCGCTGCCGGGCGCGTAGCACTGGCCGGTGTTGGCCCCACCCCTCTGCAGTGCCGGGCCGAAGGGCGGCTCTTCACCCTCGAGCAGGAGGCGGAAACGATAGAAGCGCTCGTTCGAGGAGTTGACGAACGCGACGCGCACACCGCGGCCCTGGGGGACGTAGATCGTCTCGATGTTCTCGTCGCTGGTGGGGACCTTGCCGTTGACGAAGACCAGCTCGCCTTCCCGGACGTTGCAATCCCCGACGAGCACTCCGCGATCGCACTCGCCGTCACTGTTCAAATCCGCCTCGATGTTCGGCATCAGGTGGTTGTTCACCTCCTCGTCGGTCCAGACGTTGAACTGGACGTTGGTCCGCCACTGGAACCGGTTGATCTCGTTGGCGACCACGGAATCGTGCAGTTGGAAGAGATGCTTCTGGAGCGGCAGGACGCCGAGCAGGGTCAGGAGGTCCTCCTCATAGGAACGGATGATGAGCCTGCCGAGCATGCCCCGGTGCTCGCTGAGCAGCGGCATGACGTGCGGGTGGAACCAGTAGTTGCCCGGGCGGTAGAGCCGGTACTGGTACAGGCGCTGCTCTCCCGTCTCGATGCCGAACTCCGACACGGGAGTCCCGTCGCTCTCATTGTCCAGCTCCATGCCGTGCCAGTGAACGACCTGCCGGTTGTCGGCCGGCGCGTAGAACCCGGTCTCGATCGCCTCGCCGTTGACCGACTCCGGCAGCTCGTTCTTGACCGTCAGTTGCACGATGTCGCCCACGTGGCCGACGATCTCGATGCCGGCGGGCACGCCGTTGTAGGCGGTGGCGTTGGGCGTGATGACCGTGCCGTTGGTCTTGAGATAGCCGTTCTGGAGCTGGAGCGTGTGCTGCAGGCGGCAGAGGTCGGCATCCGCCGCGGCGCCTTCCGAGACGGCGCCGCCGCAGGCGATGCTGCCCGGAGCGTTCTTGATGGTGCCGAGGACGTCGACTTGCGCGTAGTCGGGCACGGGCAACTCGAGATCGATCTCCGACATCACGAGCGTCTTCTTGATCAGGAAGAAGGGGTCGGCCCCCGAGCTCTTGTCGTACCCCGCAAAGCCCGGCGGCAGGGCTTTCGTCGGCACGACCAGCGGGCTCGAATCCCGCGCGACGGTCTGCGCGGACAAGGGGGGAACAGCGAACAGGAGGCTGATGACGACCGCCAGGGCGATCAGCGGTAACGGTGAACGGCGCGGCGACGGCATGATCTCTACTCCTTTCTCGACGGGCGCAGGCCCCGTGGACGAGGCGGCACACCACGATCAGAATGGGCGTTGGATCAGACTGGTCATGACCGGACCTGTTCGGTTATTCAGCAACCTATGTGCCAAGGAGAGCGGCGCGCGGCTCTGCGCCGAGCCGGGACCGGGGAGCGGCCATTCAAATCATTTATTTTTGGCAATTTACGCGGAATATCCCGACGGTTCCGCGGCAGTCGTCGAGACGGTTTTCGCCGGTTGGAAGGGGATCCGCCGTCCAAATCCTAAACAGGTCCGTCAGCCCCGTCCAAGATCTGGACCGCGGCGGTGTCGCGCGCCGCGGGGCCGGACAAAGCACGAGGGCGGCCCTCTCGGACCGCCCTCCGAAGCTTCCGCCGCCGGCCAGGCGGCGGATCAACCCTGCTCAGGGTATCGGCTGGTAGATGTTCTCATCGACGTCGATCTTGCAGGCCGACGCGTCGGTGGCGCCCTCCGGCGCGATGCAGAAGTCGGTCATCATGCCCAGGCCCGCATGGTGCAGGATGTGGCAGTGCATCAGCCAACGGCCCAGGCCGCCGCCCATCTGGGCATCCGTGAACTGCGGCAGATCGCCGGCGCCGCCGAACGGCTTCTGGTAGTCGTACGGGAACTTCAGCAGGAGCTGGAGCCAACTGTACTGCGTATTGTCGGGGATCTTGAACCGGTCCTGCATCTTCACCCTGTACTTCAGGGCCATGCCCGGCTGGAGGGTCATCACGTCCCGGAACTCGTTGTAGTCGAAGACGTAGATCGGAGGCTCGATGAGCGTGGCCGAGTCGACGACGGCCGGAGCCGGTCCGGGGATCAGGTCGACGTTGTTGAACCGGTAGAGGGCGATCGGCTGGAACGAGAAGCCGTGCGCGTGGAACGGGTGATGCCCGGCGCCGGTGTTGTTGGCGACGACGAACTCCACCACGTCGCCGATCTTCGCGTACCGCGTGGCGCCCTGGGTCGGGATCTCGTCGCCGCTCTCCGTCTCCCCTTCATAGGCCCCCTTGACGGCGTTGATCGCGGGGAACCGCCGGTTGTCTTCGAGACGGTTGCTGAGCACCACGGACTGATCCACGGCGCGCCCCTGGAAAGGAGTCCCGAGGAACGGATCCAGGCCCGGCGGCACCGGCGAGAACGGCACGACGGCGGCGCTCTTCAAGTCCTCCGACGGCCGGTTGATCGACGGATGCGCCATCAGGGGGGCGCCCTCGGCGATGTTGTAGTCCGGGAGTCCGAGGAGGTCCGGGATGATCTTGATCCGGACCAGCTTGCGGGCGTTGACGTCACGGTTGCTGACGTCGCCGGTGCCGATGTTGTTGTCGAACCGCGGAGCGAAAGCGCCGTGAGGATAGTCGATGGTCCAGATGTACATGCTCTCGCCGGGCTCGAGGTAGTTGCCCTCGCGGTCCTTGGTTATGACCACGAACTCGGTCCGCTCGGAGACGCCGATGAAGTCCTCGCCTCTGCGGATGATCGTGTCGTAGGAGCGCCCCACGAACGGGCTGGCCGGCGGGATCTCGGTCTGCCCCTCGATGCGCACATGGTCGAGCAGGCCGTTCTGGCCGCCGATGCGGTAGAGAGGAAGGCCCTGATCGCAGGAGAGCGGGTCGGCGCCGGAGAACTTGACGGCGCTGCCGGGCGCGTAGCACTGGCCGGAGGTCAACGAACGGACCTGCGGCACCCCGCCAAAGGGCGGCTCTTCGCCCTCGAGCAGCAGGCGGAAACGGTAGACGCGCTCGTTCGAGGAGTTGACGAACGAGACGCGCACGCCGAGGCCCTGCGGGACGTAGATCGTCTCGATGTTGTCGTCGCTGGTGGGGACCTTGCCGTTGACGAAGACCAGCTCGCCTTCCCGGACGGCGCAATCCCCGGCGATCACACCGCGGTCGCACTCGCCGTCACCGTTCAGGTCAGGCTCGATGTTCGGCATCAGGTGGTTGTTCACCTCTTCGTCGGAGTAGATGTTGAACCGGACGCCGCCTCTCCACTGGAAGCGGTTGACCTCGTTGGCGACCGTGGAATCGTGCAGTTGGATGGCCCGCTTCTGGAGCGGCAGGACGCCCATCAGGGTGAGGAGATCCTCCTCGTAGGAGCGGATGGTGAGCCTGCCGAGCATGCCCCGGTGCTCGGTGAGCAGCGGCATGACGTGCGGGTGGAACCAGTAGTTGCCCGGGCGATAGAGCCGGTACTGGTACAGGCGCTGCTCTCCCGTCTCGATGCCGAACTCCGACACGGGAGTGCCGTCGCTCTCGTTGTCCAGCTCCATGCCGTGCCAGTGAACGATCTGCCGGTTGTCGGCCGGGGCGTAGAACCCGGTCGCGATCGCCTCGCCGTTGACCGACTCCGGCAGCTCGTTCTTGACCGTCAGCTGCACGATGTCGCCCACATGGCCGGTGATCTCGATGCCGGCGGGCACGCCGTTGTAGGCGGTGGCGTTGGGCGTGATGACCGTGCTGCTGGTCTTGAAATAGCCGTTCTGGAAAATCATCTGGGGCTGCAGGCGGCAGAGGTCGGCATCCCGCGCGGGTCCTTCCGAAACGGTGCCGCCGCAACCGATGCTGTTCGGAGCGTTCTTGAAGTTGCCGGCGACGTCGACGAATTCGTAGTCGGGCACCGGCAGCTCGAGAGGGATCTCCGACATCACGAGCGTCTTCTTGATCAGGAAGAAGGGATCGGCTCCCGAGCTCTTGTCGTACCCTGTGAAGCCCTGCGGCAGGGCTTTCTTGTGCGCATCCAGCTGCGCCAACAACTGCGCAGTCGCCGGGTTCGAAGTCGGCGCGACGGTCTGCGCGGACAGAGGGGGAGCGGCGAGCAAGAGGCTGATGACGATCGCCAGGGCGATCAGCGGCAACGGAGAACGGCGCGGGGACAGCATGGTCTAAGTCTCCTTTCTCGACGGGTGCACGCCCAGCCGGCAAGGCGGCAAACCACGATCAGATCAGAACAGACATCACATGGGTCACTGGTGGACCTTTATACGGGTCCTGAGCAACGCATGTGCCAAGGGGAGGGCGCGGAGCGCCGCGCCGCGCCGGGGACCGGGGAGCGGCGTCCAAGTCCTTCGGCTCTGGCCGTTTACGCGGGCCGGCCCCGGCGGCTCCCGCGGCTCCGTGGAGGTCGTCGAGGCGCTGTCCGCCGGCTGGGAAGGGCTCCGCAGTCCAAATCCTGAACCGCGCCCTCGATCCGCTTCCAGGATTTGGAATGGGGCTCGGCCGAGGGGGTCGCCGCACCCTCTGCGGGGCCGGATAGCGGCGCCGATGGCGTCACCGTGCCGGCGCGGATCTGGTGTACCCTGATGCGAGCCGCCAGCCCGGGTTTCCTGCGATTGCGACGTGGCGAGAGCGCCTCGCCGAGGACGATCCCGTGGTCCCCGGCGATCTGAGGAGTAACCGATGTACGTACGGATTCCCGGCCTCGCGCTCGCCGCCCTCGCCCTCGCCGCCGCGCTCGCGGCCGGCTGCGCCAGGGCCTCGGAAAAGGCCCCCCCGGGTCCGGCGGCCGCCGGCCACGAGCCGGCGCGCGGGGCCGCCGCCAGCGACGAGGTCGCCCACTACACCTGCTCGATGCACCCCTCGGTCCGCTCCGCCAAGCCCGGGAGCTGTCCGATCTGCGCGATGGCGCTGAGCCCGGTGTTCCGGCGGGAGCTCGCGAGCGGGGAGATCGTGCTCGACGCCGGACGGCGCCAGCAGATCGGCGTCACCACCGCCACGGCGGAGCTGCGGACGCTCGTCGTGCCGGTGCGCGCGGTCGGCAAGGTGACCTACGACGAGACCCGTCTGACCGACGTCACGCTCAAGGTCGGCGGCTGGATCCACGAGCTCCACGTCGACCGCCTGGGCCAGCCGGTGAGCAAGGGCGAGCCGCTGCTCACGCTCTACAGCCCGGAGCTGTTCGAGGCCCAGCAGGAGTACCTGGAGGCGCTCCAGAAGCAGCGCATGGCGCGCATGGTCGGCTCCTCCGAGAGCACCGAGTTCCTGGCCGCGGCGCGGCGCCTGCGGCTGCGCCTGTCGGACCTGGCGCCGGAGCAGATCAAGGACATGGAAGCGCGCCGCGCGCCGGTCGAGCAGGTCGAGATCCTGTCGCCGGCCTCCGGCTACGTGATCGAGAAGGACGTGGTCACCGGCGCCGCGGTCCAGCCCGGGACGCGCCTGCTGCGCATCGCCGGCCTCGACCAGGTATGGGTGGAGGCCGAGGTCTACGAGTCGGAGCTGGCGTTGCTCGCGGTCGGCGCCCCGGCGACCATCACCCTCCCCTACCTCCCGGGACGGAGCTTCACCGGCCGCGTCGCCTTCATCTACCCCTGGCTCGACGGCGCCACCCGCACCGGCCGGGTGCGCATCGAGCTGCGCAACCCCGGCCTCGCGCTCAAGCCGGAGATGTACGCCGAGGTGCTCTTCAGGCGCACCTTCGGCAAACGGCTGGCGGTGCCCGAGGAGGCGATCCTCTACGCCGGCGACCGCCGCTACGTCTTCCTCGACCTCGGCGGCGGCCGGCTGCGGCCGCAGGCGGTGACCCCCGGCGTGTGGGCCGGCGAGTGGGTGGAGATCCTCGCCGGGCTGAAGCCGGGCGACGCGGTGGTCACCTCGGGCAACTTCCTGATCGCCGCCGAGGCCCGTCTCAAGCTCGCGCTCGATCAGTGGGCGCCGGAGGAGGAGGCCGGAGCCGGCGATGACGGCCCCGCCGGTCACGGCGGCCACGGCGACCACGCCATGGAACCGGAGCCACGGAGGTGAACGACGCCCCCGACACCGCGCCGCGCGCCGGCTGGATCGCGCGCACGATCGCGGTCTCGGCGACCAACCCGGGGCTGACCGTGCTGTTCGTCGCCGCGCTCGCCCTCTGGGGCTGGTATGCGCTCGTGCGCTCGCCGCTCGACGCCATCCCCGACCTCTCCGACGTCCAGGTCATCGTCTTCACCGAGTGGCAGGGGCAGAGCCCGGACATCGTCGAGGACCAGGTCACCTTCCCGCTCGCCACCGCGCTGCTCGCGGCGCCGCGGGTGGCCTTCGTGCGCGGCCAGTCGATGTTCGGCATGTCGTTCCTCTACGTCATCTTCGAGGACGGCACCGACCTGTACTGGGCGCGCTCGCGCGTGCTCGAGTACCTCGACGAGGCGCGGGCGCGGCTGCCTGAAGGGGTGACGCCGACCCTCGGCCCCGACGCCACCGGCGTCGGCTGGGTCTACCAGTACGCGCTGGTCGACAGGACCGGCCGCCTCGACCTCCAGGAGCTGCGCAGCCTCCAGGACTGGAACGTCCGCTTCGCGCTCGAGAGCGTCCCCGGCGTCGCCGAGGTCGCCTCGGTCGGCGGCTTCGTCAAGGAGTACCAGATCGTCGTCGACCCGCTGAAGCTCGAGGCGTTCGGGATCTCGATCCAGGAGGTGGTGCGCGCGGTCCGCGAATCCAATCAGGAGGTCGGCGGCCAGGTGTTCGAGATGGCCGAGCACGAGGTCATGGTGCGCGGCCGCGGCTGGGTCAAGAGCCGGCGCGACCTCGAGCTGGTGCCGCTCCGCGCCAACGAGCGCGGCGTGCCGGTGCGCATCGCCGACGTCGCCGAGGTGCGGCTCGGGCCGGCGCCGCGCCGCGGGTTCGGCGAGCTCGACGGCCAGGGCGAGGCGGTCGGCGGCATCGTCGTCATGCGCCACGGCGAGAACGCCCTGGCGGTGATCGACGCCGTCAAGGAGCGCCTCGAAGAGGTGCGCGCGAGCCTCCCCGAAGGGGTCGAGCTGGTCGTCACCTACGACCGCTCGGGGCTGATCCGCGAGTCGATCGACACCCTCACCCACACCCTGGTCGAGCAGATGCTGGTCGTCTCGCTGGTGATCTTCTTCTTCCTCCTCCACGCCCGCAGCTCCCTGGTGGCGATCGTCACCCTGCCGGTGGCGGTGCTGCTCTCGTTCATCCCGATGTCGGCCCAGGGGCTGACCGCCAACATCATGTCGCTCGGCGGCATCGCCGTCGCCATCGGCGAGCTGGTCGACGCCTCGATCATCGTGATCGAGAACATCCACAAGCGGCTCGAACGCTGGGAGGCCACCGGCCGCGCCGAGCCGCGCCACCAGGTGGTCGTCGCCGCCATGCAGGAGGTCGGACCGTCGCTCTTCTTCTCGCTGCTGGTGATGACGGTCTCGTTCCTGCCGGTCTTCACGCTCGAGGGAGTCGAGGGCCGGCTGTTCAAGCCGCTCGCGTTCACCAAGACCTACTCGATGGGCTTCGGCGCCCTGCTCGCGGTGACCTTGACGCCGGCGCTCGCCGCGCTCTTCATCCGCGGCCGCATCCGCCGCGAGGACGCGAGCCCGGTCAACCGCTGGCTGATCCGCCTCTACACGCCGGTGGTGCGCTTCGTCGTGCGCTGGCGCTGGGCGGTGGTGGCGGTGGCGGCGCTGGCGACGATCGCGACCGTCCCGGCCTTCCTGGCGCTGGAGGGCGAGTTCATGCCGCCGCTCCAGGAAGGGGCGATCCTCTACATGCCGACCGCGCCGCCGGGGATGGGGGCGAGCGAGGCGGTGCGCGTGCTCCAGGACATGGACCGCAAGCTCCGCGCGTTCCCCGAGGTGGTCTCGGTCTTCGGCAAGATGGGCCGCGCCGAGAGCGCCACCGATCCGGCGCCGATCGGCATGGTCGAAACCGTGGTCGTGCTGAAGCCGCGGAAGGAGTGGCGCCCCGGGCTGACCTGGGACGGCCTGATCGCCGAGATGGACGCCAAGCTGTCCTACCCCGGGATGCCCAACATCTGGTGGATGCCGATCCAGACCCGCACCGAGATGCTCTCCACCGGCATCCGCGCGCCGCTCGGGGTCAAGGTGTTCGGCGACGACCTCGCCACCGTCGAGCGTACCGCCGTCGAAATCGAGCAGGCGGTCTCCGGCATCCCGGGCACCCGCAGCGCCTTCGCCGACCGCGCGACCGGCGGTTTCTATCTCGACCTGGAAGTCGACCGCGAGGCGGCGGCGCGCTACGGCGTCCGGGTGGCCGACGTCCAGGACGTGGTGGCGACCGCGATCGGCGGCATGGCGGTCGCCGAGACCGTCGAGGGGCGCCAGCGCTACCCGATCGCCGTCCGCTACGCCCGCGGCTTCCGCGAGGACCCGCGCTGGCTCGAGCGCGTGCTGGTCGCCGCCCCCTCCGGCGCCCAGGTGGCGCTGCGCCAGGTGGCGCGGATCACCTTCGCCACCGGGCCGCCGATGATCCGCAGCGAGGACGGCCGGCTGGTCGGCTACGTCTTCGTCGATCCCGGCGAGCGCCCGCTCGCCGCCTACGTCGAGGAGGCGCGCCAGGCCGTGGCCGAGCGGGTGACGCTGCCCGCCGGCGTGCGCATCGAGTGGGCCGGGCAGTTCCGCAACTACGAGCGCGCCCGCGAGCGGCTCAAGCTCGTGGTGCCGGTGACCTTGCTGGTGATCGTGCTGCTGCTCTATTTGAGCACCCGCTCGGCGGTCGAGGTCGGGATCGTGCTGCTCGCGGTCCCCTTCTCGCTGATCGGCGCGGTATGGCTGCTCTGGCTGCTCGACTACAACCTGAGCGTCGCGGTCTGGGTCGGCCTGATCGCGCTCGCCGGGCTCGACGCCGAGACCGGGGTGGTGATGCTGCTCTACCTGAAGCTCGCCTGGCAGCGGCGGCGCGAAGAGGGGCGGCTGGCGAGCTTCGACGACCTGCGCGAGGCGATCGTCGAGGGCGCGGCGCAGCGCATCCGGCCCAAGCTGATGACCGTGCTGACGACGGTGATCGGCCTGCTGCCGGTCATGTGGTCCACCGGCACCGGCGCCGACGTGATGAAGCGGATCGCGGCGCCGCTCTTCGGCGGCATCGTCACCTCGTTCCTGCTCGAGCTGACGGTCTACCCGGCGATCTTCGCGCTGTGGAAACGGCGGGACTTCCTGGAGACGCCGGCGGCGCTGCCGGCCGCCGAGGAGCCGGCGGCGTGAGGGACGAGCCCTCGCGCCTCTCCCGTGGACGCCGCCAGGCTTGAAGAGTCGAACACTAAGAACTAGCGCGAAGATTGTCCACCGCTCGCCGTGCCGTCGCACCTAGGGAGGGAGACGAAAACTCTGAGGCGGCGAAGTCGCGCCGTCCGCACCCACGGAGCCGCCTGTCGGCCCATTCCAGAAAGGAGCCTTCGATGTCTTTCTCGTCCTCCCGTCTCCGTCTGTTGCTTCTCGCCTGCTCTCTCGTCCTGGCCGTCGTGATCTTGCAGTCGCCCGCCTATGCCAAGGCGGGCGGGGGCGGCGCTTGCGGCCCGAACGACGGCTACGTCTACTACAGCGACGCCACCTACACCGTGGAGGTCGGCTCCTGCTGGCCCGACTGCTGCAACTGCGGCTGTACCTGCACCGGCACGACCTCGGCCTACGCCGTCCACTATTCGGTGAACTGGCTCTGGTGCCCGGAAGGCGCCTAAGAGTCGAATCAGCTTCCTAGACTGCAGACCGGCCCAAAGGGCCGGGAGAATGGCCCAGGGATGAGGCCGAAGGCCGATTCCCTGGGTAGGAAAACCCCCATAGATTTCAGCGGCCTGAAAGGTCGCGAGAATCCCTGCCGGGATCACGCGAAGCTTCGGAGCTCAGCCGCCAAGGGCGGCGGCCCGTCCGCCGACCTCGGCGCGCCGTTCCCCGGCCCAGGCGAACCGTCCGCCCGCGCAGGCGGGCCGGTCGCAAACCTTCACGGTCCAGCCGCGAAGCTTCGGAGCTCAGCCGCCAAGGGTGGCGGCTCGTCCGCCGACCTCGGCGCGCCGTTCCCCGGCCCTGGCGAACCGTCCGCCGGCGCAGGCGAGCCGTTCGCCAACCTTCACGGTCCATCCGCGAAGCTTCGGAGCTCAGCCGCCAACCTTCCGGGTTCATCCGCCAACGTTGCCGGTTGACACGGAAAGGTCGGCGGTTGACGCGCCGAGGTCGGCGGACGGCGCGCCGGGCGTTTCCTCGGGAGCGGTGGGTGATGAGGACCGTCCCCGCCGGCTCGCCCCCAGGGCGGCAAGCTTCCAGCGAAACCCGGAACGAACAGAAGGTGGCTAGGCGAGTGAGTCTGCTGGGGTAGCATAGCCCCACGATGAAACTGAAGCGACGGGATTCCCTGGAGACGCCAGCGGCGTGAGGAACGAGACCTATCGCGCGGTAAAGACCAAGAGCGATACGACCGTGTTCGCGAGCGGCCTTGGCGTCGGAACGCTCGGCGGGCTCATCGGCCTCGGCGGCGCAGAGTTCCGCCTCCCCTTACTCATCAGCCTGTTCGGATTCGAGGCGCTTCCCGCGGTCATCATCAACAAGGCCACGAGCCTTGTCGTCGTGGCTTCCTCTCTGCCCTTTCGGGCCGGCAGCATCCCGTTCTCCAGCCTGCTGGCCCGATGGGACATCATCGTTACATTGTTGAGCGGAAGTCTCGCTGGAGCATGGCTCGGCGCTGGTTGGGCGACCCGGCTGAAGTCAAGGACACTCTTTCGTGTGCTTTCCCTGCTCCTGGTCGCCATAGCGCTCGTGCTCCTGTTCGGTCATGACCTAGGCTCACCGGGACGCGCTCCGCTTTCCGGCGTCGCGCTGGCGCTTGCAGGAACGGTCGCCGGCTTTGGGATCGGTGTCGTGGCATCCATCATGGGCGTAGCGGGTGGCGAGCTGCTCATACCAACCATTGTTTTGCTCTTCGGCGCCGACGTAAAGCTGGCTGGCAGCCTTTCTCTCGCCGTCAGCCTGCCCACTATGATCGTCGGTTTCACACGCTACAGCCGTGACCAGAGCTTTGTCGTGATCCGCAACGAACGCAGGTTTCTCCTGGTCATCGCGGCAGGTTCGGTGGCCGGCACCTTCCTGGGCGGCCAACTTCTTGGCGTCGTGTCCACGCAAGTCCTGTTGCCGATGCTGGCAGCCATACTCCTCATCTCCTCCTTCAAGGTCTGGCGCCATGCTTGAGCGCAACGAGGTGCGATGAGGCCGCTTGCCGGTTCATCCGCCAACGTTGACGGTTGACGCGCCGAGTTCCTCCGGCGGCACCTGTTCCGCCTTGAGCTCCTCAATGCGGCGCAGCGTTTCCGCCGAGAAGTGAGGCCCCCTCTCGCGCCGCATGGCCAGCCACTCCCCGGCTGTGACCGTCTTCTCAGGCCAGCGGGCTCGCAGGACGACCTGGCTGAACGACTCGTTCGGGTGCTGCCGGGCATTCCGCAGCTTCAGATAAGCTTGGAGTTGGAGCGAAATCGTCTTGGTCGCCATGGGTACACGATGCAGTCTGCGCAGAGGACTGTCAACATCCTGTGAGCCGCAGTGCGCAGGTTGGAATCCGGAAAGACCACAAGGACCACGTCACCCTGCCTGCAGCCTGGCCCTCGCGGTGTCGTAGTCATCATAGACGTCCATCTCCGCACTATCCCATTCCGAGGCGAACGTTGAGAGCCGGGCCCTCAGCTCAGCCGCATGCGCCTCGTCGATCCCGTGCGCCCTGAGATTGACGCGGCGTGGCTCCAGGATCCCAGTGTCGAGGAGCCCGTTCACTTGCCGTGCCGCTCCTCCCGCCGCCGGTGTCGCCTCTCCCGGACCCCAGTCCTCCCCATTGGAGATTCCCTGGTCGGCCCAGCTTCCCGTGAAACCACCGCGCACGATCTCGGCTCCAGTCAGCGGGACAACCTCCAGAGCCCGGTCGAGCTCATCAGGCGTACAGCCTGGCTCAACGGGAATTTCGATCGTGATGCGGGCCTCACCTGGGGGGAGACCAGCAGGCAGCTCAAGGTCCAACTCGCCTTTTTCTGTGATGCGGCCTTTCAAGCTGATCCTCGGCATCCTCCTATTCTAGCCGGGGCGGGACGATCACAGGTAGCGCTTCGCCAGGTTCCCTGACAGTTCCGGAGGACTCCCCGGATTCCCACCGGCTCTCCCCGGTTGCCGGACAGCCCACGCCGCGATCTCGGGAATTCCCGTGGGAATCATCCAGATCGCTCCGCAGGTCGGAGGAGGGCTCGCCGTCAGGATCGGTGCTGCTGCGGAGACCATCGGGATCGCTCCCAGCCCGGAGTTCGCCATCGGAGTGACACGCTTCAGCCAAAACCCGGAACGGACTTCAGGAACGCATCACTAGTTTGGCCCATAGTACCTGATCCGAAGCTTGCCGCCCGAAAGGACCTCGGCCTCGAGCACCGCTCCGCACGGATTGAAGTGCAAATCCAACTCGCCAAGGGGGTCAAGCGACTCGTCGCATACGAGCGCGGATCGGTCACTACGAGCGATTAGGCGAACAAACGTCCCCTTCGCTGGTACCCGCGTACGCCACCGAGGCGTGGCCTCGCTCATCCGCCGGTTCCACTGACGCGGATACTCCCCGATGTCCGGTGTCGCTAGGCGACCCCAGAGAAGGCGGTGGTCATCGTGCTCCCAGAAGTCCTGTTCCTCAAGCACAGGCTCGTTTTCCTTGATCCACTCGCGCATCGAGTCCAATGTCGTGAAGTTTGCGGCGAGCTTGGTCGTCACCCAAACAGCTCCAGTGCGAGATGCATAGCCAGCTTGGCAGAGAAGGGCTGCGGGGATCGACGGTACTCCATGAGTCAACGTGAGCATCGGTCCATCGCCAAGCTCCGCTGCGCGAGCGTGTCCAGAACTCAACGCTTGGACGCGCACCGCCTCGGCAGCCCACACGAGTCGAAAGACAACACCGTCTTGCACGAACGACTGCGTTCCCTGCTCTTCGCGCGTACCAAGACCTTCTAGAATCTCGCCAAGGGCCGTTCCTGTTACCCATTTGGTGAGCACGTCGCGCCAATTATCCGGCGGTTTTCGCACAGAGAAATGCGGGTCGGCAGTCACACGCTCGGCAAGGTTCAATGCGAGTACCGCGACCTCAGTCGCATCAGCCTTTAGGACGGCCACTTGGAGGTCAACCAGGATGTCTATCAATTCGTGGAGCTGGTCGAAAAGGAAAGTTCCCGCTCGGGCGCCAAGACCGGCCGAGAAACAAGCCCGTCGCTGCTCGACGCTGGTTTTGCCCCAGAGCCAGCGCGCTCGTGAGGCAATGACCTCTCGCTGCCATGGCCGCGTGTCGGCGTTCACGTGATCAAGGGTTCGCCTCCAAAGCGAGTCCTTGAGGATCTCGTCAAGGGCGGCAGGGAGTTGCTCGACTGGAGTGTCAAGCGGGTCCACTAGTGAGAGGATTGCGATGTCGAGATCCGCCACGTACTCGTCTAACGAGCGGAGTCCTTGGTCATCGTCGTCATCGAGGTGCTCGGGCGACGAGAGACGTTCGTCGGACCACAGGTCGGCATTGTTCGCTACGTACTCAAGCAAGTTCGCAGCATCGACTCCCAGCTTCGAGGAAATCCTCGCCGTGAGCTCGTTCACTAATTGGACAAGTCCACTGATTAGGCGCTGGGCTCGTGATTTCTTGATCAGATCTTCGAACTGCTTGTGTCGCGTGACGCGTGCGTTCCCCGCCTTGAAACTGGGCAACACGACGATCCCATCGATGTCCACATAAGCACGGCCTGCTCGGCCGACGACATTCGCGAACTCAGCAGCCGAAATCGGGACGAGCCGCTTCTCTTCCGGGTCGAAGCGCGTGAGTGACCGAAACACAAGAACACTGCACGAGAGGTCGACCCCCTGGGCCAACGTCGGCGATGCGACAACAACTGGCAAGCGCTTTCGGTCCAGCAGGTCCTCGATCGCGCTCTGGAAGGGGCGCGGCAATGCACCATGATGGGTGCCGACGCCCAACTCAAGCGCCTTGACAGCCGTGTGATTCTTCCCGAGCCACTCGCGCCCAATGGCCAACGCAGTCGCCAACTCGGCGGGGTCAGGGGCTTTGATGTCCGAGAGATATCCTTGCTTCCTAACCTGCGTGAACTTGCGGACGAGCGGATCAATCTGGCTACGCTGCGGAGAATAGATGAGAACAGCGTTGCCGTCGCGCGCGAAGGCGTTTGCCGCAGCGAGGCAAAACTCTACTTCTTCAGCGGGGAAGGGGGTTCTTCTTCGCCCCTGGGGAGGCTGCCATTCAACGAACCGTGTAACGTAGGCTGCCTCGCCCTCAAGAAAGGAGAGTCGCGCGGTCCCAGATCGCGCGGCCCAATCGAGCAGGGCTAGTCGCCGCCGCGTGGGACGCCAATCGACGTGGATAGGGTCACCGTCGACATCGGTTCGAAGCCAAGCTGCGAAGTCTCTGAAGTATTCGTCCTGCGGATTAAACATGGCGGAGAGGCATACGATCCGCCGCTTCTCTGCGTCACTGCGACGAAGCAATCGCTGGATAAGGACCTCATACCGGATCTCTCGGCTACCGAGCCCGATCATGTGCCCTTCGTCCAAGACGACGAGCCCGACGTCATCAAGCACGTGAGGATCCTGGCGCAGAGCAAAATCCAGCTTCTCGGGCGTCGTAACAACGACATTGGCGCTCATCAGAGTCTGGTTATCGACGGATGAAGTTCCGATCGCCCCGTAGAGAGAAGTGACCGCTGCACCAAGGGGGACGAATGTCCTCGCCAAAACGCGCTCGACCTGCGCTGAAAGCGCACGCAGCGGCGTCACGTAGACGACCCGCTTCTCATCGGCCAGCGTCCGCAAAATGCAAAGCTCTGCGATCTTCGTCTTGCCGGCACTCGTCGGCAGCGCGATCACGAGATCGTCGGTGGTGTCGACCGATCGTTGCGCCGCCTCGAGTTGCGAAGGCCAAAGGTCGATGTTCGGTGGCCTTCGCACCGAGAGTTGGGCAATGAAGTCACGACGAAGGTCGGCCCATCGATGCGGGAGATCGCCGCTGGGTCCCCCGCCGTCCGGGAGCTGGATGTGAAGGCACTGGTCCCAGAGATCCCGGAAAAGATGAATAGTCAGAGTCGCGACCCACCAGATGGGGACGTTTCCGATGTTGCCGGCTGCCGCGGTGACCTTGGCGAGGGCTGCGATGGCGGCCTCGTAGCGCGCGCGCTCGCCAGTAAGCAATGCGGTATCGGCGAGCCCGAGCGCGCGAAAATAGGTTGTCGTCAGGGCCAACACCACCGCATCCTCGGGACTGAATTCGTCCTCTGCGTTCGCGAGGCGTTGCGCGACCGCCTCGTCGGAGTGTTCGGAGCGCCCTAACCAACTGAGGATCAGCTCGCGCAACGCGAGGAGGTCACGACGCAGCAAGAATGCCAGGGCGCGCTCGCTTGAAGCGAGGTTCTTGTCGAGGGCGGACGGCGGCAGCATTGAGTACGAACGCGCGGCGTACCCGGCGAGGTGAAAGGCCGCCGCGCCAACGACCAGGTGACGACCCTGATCGCCATCGCTCGGATCGCCCCGACGAACCGCTGACTCAATTGCTTCCGCCGCGACGACGAATGCGTCTTTCGTCTCGAAGCCTCCCTCTGCGCGCGTCAGATTCGCGTCCCGTAACTCGAGAGCCAGCACCAGCACCGCATAACCGAAGTCGAGGAGATCGGCGCTGAGGGTGTCCACGTCCACAAATGAAGGATTACCTTCGGGCACGACGCCGTCACGCCACACCATCCCTCTGGCGAGGCCTTTGGCCCGAAGCCGACCGCGGAAATCTGACCCAAGATAGCGGTCGAGCGACCGACGGATTTCGTCAGGGTTTTGCGCCATGGATCGCGTAGATCGCTTCGACAAAGTCTCCGTGGTCGGAGATCACGACTGCCGCAACGGTCCGCTTGATGCCGGCCTTCTTCGGCTTGGGCACGGCCGCGAGCAGCTTGCTCGGGTCCTTCCCGGCGAACGTGAAGATCAGGTGCTGCACGTTCTTGGCCGCGATCGCACCGTTGGCCTGAAGATCCTCGAAGACCTTCCCCTCAGCGTCTCGGCCTGCCTCGTAAAGACGCTTTGCGATGAAGGCGAGCGTCGACGGATTCGGCCGGCCATCGTGGCGGTCAAGTCCCTCCGCTGCTCCCTTCATCGTGGCTTCGGACACCCTGCCGGCGCTCTTCGACTCACCCTTTAAGACTCGGACGGAGCTACCCTGCTGCTCGAGCGCTATGACGTCGTTGCCGTGCATCGGCATTTTGCGATCACTCTTCCAGCGGAGCTTGCGGATCGGCACTCGGAAAGACGTCTGCGCGTCGACGTACTCGGTGGCGATCAACTCACCGAGGTCACCCGACTGCGTGCGTTTCGTCGTGGGCAGGCTGTTCAGGATGGTCTTCGCTGCCTTCGGATAGCCGCCCATCTTCAGGACAGTCTCCTCTCCGACAAAGTGCTCGACGAGCAGCGTACCCAACTCATTCATGCCGGCGAGCCGGCCGTTCGTGCGCTCCTTGTAGAGGGGCACGTCGGTCGCGGTCGAAGCCACAAGTTCCAACCAGTCGGTGAACAGCTTACTCGGCAAGTTTCGGCCTCCTACGTGACGTGTCCGGTGAACAGCGTGGCGCCTAAGCAAGCAGCTTAGCCGTCCACTGCAGGCGCGGGGATGCTGGTTGAGGCCTGCCTCGGTCTACCACTGCGGTCGGCTATTGGTTGAAAGACCAACGGACCTCAGTGAGATTCGACACAGGCAACATCTTCACTACTGCGGCATGATCTCCACGCCCGCAGCCTCTATTTACCTCTGTTCAATCAAACTGGCAAGATCCTGGCCTACAAGAAGCTCCCCAGCGATCGGGAGGAACTCCTGGGCGCTCTACCCGGCAATCTTCGCGCTGTAGAAGCGGCGCGAATTCCTAGAGACGCCAGCGGCTTTTCCGCGCCGAGGAGCCGGCGGCGTGAGGAACGAGACCGCTCAGGGCCGGTGGGTGATGAGGACCGTCCCCGCCGCCAGGAGCGCGAACCCCACGAGCTGCCGGGCGGTCAGGGCCTCTCCGAGGATGAAGCGGGATACCAGGGCGACGCAGACGACGCCGAAGGCCAGGTGGAACGTCGCCATCTGGGCGCCGCTGTAGGTGCCGTATCCGTACCGGGTGGCGGCGACGTTGAGGACGTACTCCGGCAGGACCAGGAGCCAACTGAACGCGAGGGCCGTCCAGAAGCCGATGTCGTTCCGATAGCGGAGATGGCCGAGCCAGGCCAGCGACATCAGACAGCTTGCCAGCAGCATGAAGACCGGGACGAGCACTGACTTCATCGAGGGATCCTCTCCTGCATCAATACAGCGCGGCGATCCCGCGCATCTCGCGCGCCGCCATCAGATAGAACACCGCCGCGAGGATCGCGAGCGGCAGCAACTGCCCGGCGGCGGACGGCATGTCGCCGAACAGCAGGGCGCCGCGCCAGGCGTCGACGGTCAGCGTCAACGGGTTCCAGCGCGCCGCCGCCGCCAGCCACGCGGGCATGTGACGGACGGGCACCAGCGCGGTGCTGGTGAACAGGATCGGCAGGTTGACCAGATGGACGAAGGCGGCCATCGCCTCCTGGGCGCGGGTGCGCAAGGCGAGGGCGCAGGAGAGGCTCGAGAAGGCGGCGGCGAAGAGCGCCAGGCAGAGGGCGGCGGGGAGGACCGCGCCCCAGGCGGGCGTAAGCCGCGCCCCCAGCGCCAGGGCGAGGAGGAGGACGACCAGCGCCTGCGCCAGCAGCCGCAGCACGTCGGCGAGGATCTTGCCCAAAAGCAGCGCGTGATGGCTGGCGGGAGTATTCAGCATCCGCGGCAGGAAACCGGTCTGCAGGTCGCGGATCCAGCCGATGCCCGACTGCGAGGCGCCGAAGAGGACGGTCATCGCGCACACGCCCGGCGTCAGGAAATCGAGGTACGAGACCGCGCCGCCGAGGCCCGACAGGCTGTAGCGATGGAAGAGGAAGCCGAAGAACACCATCCACATCAACGGCTGCGCGAAGGAGAACGTCAGCAGCATCGGACGCCGGGCGGTCTTCGTCCAGGTGCGCCGGCAGATCTCCCAGGCGACGTCGACGGAGCTCACGTCTCGCCCTTCTTGCGGGGAAGGAGATCGGCCACGTCACGTCCGGTGCGGTGCCGGAAGGCCTCGGCCAGGTCCGCCGCCCCGCCGCCGTCCAGGGCGAGGAGGTCCCGCGGAGACCCGGCGGCGATCAAGGTGCCGCGGTCGAGGATGGCGACGATGGCGGCATGGCGCTCCGCCGCCGCCAGATCGTGGGTGACGATGGCCACCGACCGGCCGCGCTCCGCCCGCGCCGCCAGGTCCGCCCACAGGAGCCGGCGCCCTTCCGGATCGAGGCCGGCGGTGGGCTCGTCGAGCAGCAGGAGCTCGGGGTCGTGGATCATTCCGGCGGCCAGGTGCAGCCGGCGGCGCAGACCTCCCGACCAGGCGCCGACCTGCCGCGCCAGATGCGAGGCGACGCCGAAGCTCTCCGCGAGCTCCTCCACCCGCCGCCGGCGGCCCTGGCGCCGCACGCCGTACAGCGCCGCCGCCAGGGACAGGATCTCGCCTCCGGTCATCTCCGGATCGAGGGCCGGATCTTGCGAGATGTAGCTCGACCGCCGGCGCAGGGCGCGGCGGGTGCCGGGGTCGCTCGCCGCCGGCCTCCCGATCCCGAGCACCTCGACCTCGCCGGCGCTCGGTTCGAGAATGCCGGCGAGGATGCGCAGCAGGGTCGTCTTGCCGGAGCCGTTGGCCCCCACCAGGGCCGTGATCCCGCCGCGCGGCAGCTCGAGGTCGACGCCGGCGAGGGCCGCCGCCCCGCCGAACCGGTGGCCGACGCCCCGCGCCCGCGCGGCCGGGCCGGATGCGGCGGGCTCGTCAATCGACATGGACGATGGTGCCGACGTGCTCGCCGTCGAGCGCCGGCGCCAGCAGCTCCGGTTTGAGGCCGTTGATGATCTGGAACCGCTTGACCAGGCGCGCCCGCTCCAGCAGGTCGAGCAGGATCTCGTCGAACGGCAGGGTCGGCAGCCGGCGGGCCCTGAGCTCGGCGACGCTGGTCTCCCGGATCAGGTTGGCCGACGGATTCAGCTTGGGGTCGGCGTCGTAGAGGCCGTCGACGTCCTTGACCAGGGTGAAGGTCTTGCAGCCGAAGCACTCGGCGGTCAAATAGCTGCCGGCGTCGGTGCGGTGGGGCGGGATGCGGCCGATCTTCGGCGGATGCTCCCAGATCGAATACGGCGGGTCGCCGTTGAAGATCACCCCCGGCGCGCCCTTGACGAAGAAGGGCAGCAGGTGGCCGAAGATCTCGGGCGGGATCGCCACCACGCCGTGGGAAGCGAGCAGCGTCCCCAGGATGTGAGCGTTGCCGAGAGCGTCGGCGATGGCGAGCTGGGCGAGGACCCCGGTCGGCAGCCCGAGGTCGAGGCCGATCGAGAACACGTGACGGCTGCGCACGCCGCCGCCGGTGCCGATGATCAGGGTGCGGCTGGCCAGGGCCTTGCCCAGGGCATCGGCGAGCGGGAACAGCGCCTCGCGGCCGCGGTCGATGATCGAGCGCCCGCCGACCTTGAGCACGCGGGCCTCGGGAAGCATCCGCACGAGGGGCCCGTGCTCGTCGGTGGCGGCGACCACGTCCTTGTCGAGCAGGCTCTCGCGCATCAGCAGGGATTTGACGTGGTGGCGTCCGTCTCCGGGAAAAAGCTCTTTCATTTCGTCCTCCCTCAATCCGCCGTGATGAGCGACCCCACGTCCTCGCCATTGAGGGCGCGGGTCAGGTTGCCCGGAACCAGGCCGTTGATCACCCGGATCGAGCGCCGGTGCTGGGCGTTCTCCATCAGATCCAGCACGGGGTGCTCCACCACGACGTCCTGGAGGTCCATCGCCTTGAGCTCGGCGACGGTGATCTTCGGAATGAGCTTCGCGTGCTTGTCCTTCTTCGGATCGGCGGTGTAGAGGCCGTCCTCGTCCTTGACGTAGATCATCGACCGCGCCCCGAAGACCTCGCTCACCAGGTAGGCGCCGGTGTCGGTGCGGTGGGGAGGGAGGCGTCCCACCAGGGGGTTCTCCTGCCAGAAGGTGTAGGGGGGCATGCCGAAGAAGATCGCCGCGCGGCGCTCGACGAGGTAGAGCGGCAACTGCGGGAACTGGACCGGCTCGATGAACGGGATGCCGTGTTTGGCGAGCAGGTAGTGGATCATGCGGGCGTTCTGCATCGCCACGTAGGTGCCGAGGACGCTCATCACCCCGGTCGGCAGGCCGAGGTCCAGGGCCACGCTGTAGGCCTGGCGCGCCCGGGTGCCGGCGCCGGTGCCGATGAGGATCTGGTGGCGCGGGAGGTTTTCGACGATCTCCTCGAGCAGCGGGAACACCGCCTTGCGGCCCCGGTCGATGAGGCTCTGGCCGCCGATCTTCACCACGTTGACCTCGGGCAGGATCTGCTCCACCGGGCCGGCCGTCTGCCGGAGGAGCTCGGGGTCGGTCAGAGACCCTGCGACCAGGTTTCGGCCCAGCTCGCTCAGGAGCTCGCCTTGCGGTAAGTCTGTCATTCCTTCTCCTCTCCTATGGTCCTCTTGGAAAATTCCGGCAAGCGGACCGCGGTGAGCTCGTAGCGCTCGGTCGCGTCGCGCGCGACGTCGAGGCTGCCGTAGCGTTCCCGGATCCAGCTTTCCAATTCGTGTAGCACACTGTCCTGGACCTCCGGCGTCACCGCCCTGCCGCCCAGCCCCGACTTGGCGCGCCAGGCGGCGAGGGCGTCGCCGGCGCGATGGACGACGGTCCAGGAGGCCGCCGTCCGCACCGGCAGCACCTCGCCGCCGCGCTCCGCCAGGGCGCCGGCGAGCCGGCCTTGCGCATCGCCGGCGCGCCGCGCTTCGACCCCATGCTCGGCGAGGAGCCGCCGCATCTCCCGGCGCAGGACGGCGCGCAGGCTGTCGGGCTCGCTGCGGACGCCCCCGAAAACGGCCAGGGCACCCGCGGGGCTCGCCACCCGCAACGTCTCCTCCACCAGCACGGCGGGCGGCAGCAGGTGCGCCGCCCGCGAGCTGAACACCAGCTTCACCCGGCCGCTCGCGATCGGCCACGGCACGCCGCCGTCCGCCCGCACCAGAGCGCCATGGGCGCGGGCGCCGAGCTTGCGGCGGAAGACGGCGAGCATCGGACCCGAGACGTCGATCCCCAGGTAGCGGGACCGCCCGCCGGCCAGGTGCTCGCCGATCTGGCCGGTGCCGGCGCCCAGGTCGAGGATCACGCCGTCCCCCGCCGGAGCGAGCTCCGCCAACGCCGCGGCCACGCGCTGGGCGACGCCCGCGGGCAGACCGGCCCGCAGATCGAAGTCCGGGGCCTGGCCGTCGAAAGAGACCGTCGAGGGAGAAGGTGTCGGCATCTCGTCAGGTCCTCTGTTTCGAAAGACTCACGCTCTTCAACAGAGCGAAGACCGGGGAGCCGGCGACGAGCTCGAGCTCGTGCAGCGACAGGCGTGTGATGCGGGCGAGGAGGCGGTGCGCTCCGAGATCGACCGACACCTCGGCGAACGCCGAGCCCTCCTGCTCTTTCACCTCGCACACGTGACCCGCGAGGATATTCTGGATGCTCACCCCCTCCGGGCGTTTCGTCGCCAGCGAGACGTCCCGCGCCCGGATGACCACGCAGGCTTCCTCGCCCTCGTCGAAGTGCTTGCGTTTGGGGACCACCAGGGTCTGACCCGCCAGATCGAGCCAGGTGAGTTGATACTCGGGATCGTGCCGGGTCACCCGCGCCGCCACGACCGAAGCGGCGCCGCGCCGGTCGGCGAGCGGCCCGAGGTCGAGACCCTCGAGGATCTCGGCGGTGCGGCCCATCGCCGTCACCCGCCCGCCGGTCAGGACGAGGATGCGGTCCGCCAGCAGGGCGACCTCGTCGACCGAGTGGCTCACGTAGAGAGTGGGGATGCCGAAACGGGGATGGAGCGCTTCGAGGTACGGCAGGATCTCCATCTTGCGGGTCGCGTCGAGCGCGGACATCGGCTCGTCGAGCAGGAGCAGGCGCGGCTGGGTGAGCAGCGTGCGGCCGAGAGCGACCCGCTGGCGTTCCCCTCCCGACAGGCTCGCCGGCCGGCGCGGCAGGAGCGGCGCGAGGTCCAGCGCGTCCACCACCTCGTCGAACGTGACGACCTGCCGCTCGCGCCGCGCCCTCCTGGCGGCATATTGGAGGTTGCCCAGGCCGGAGAGGTGAGGGAAGAGGCGCGCCTCCTGGAACATGTAGCCGACCGGACGGCGATGCGCCGGCACGTCGAGCCGGCGCGCGCTGTCGAGCCAGACGTCCCCGCCCAGCGACAGGCGGCCCGCGGCGCCCCGCTCGAGGCCGGCCAGGGTCCGCAGCAGGGTGCTCTTGCCGCTGCCGCTCGGTCCGAAGATCGCGGTCACCCGGCCGGTGTCGATCTCGCCGGCGGCTTCGAGCGCGAAGCCGCCGACGCGCACGCGGAGGTCGAAGACGAGCGCGTCACCGGATGTGGAGGGGCAGGGTGCGGTTGACGGTGTAGACCACGGCCAGGACCACGAACGAGAAGACGAGGAGAAGGGCCGCGAGAGCGTGGGCGTCTGCATAGCGTAGGGTCTCCACGTGTTCGTAGATGGCGATCGAGATCACCCGCGTCTTGCCCGGGATGTTGCCGCCCACCATGAGCACGACGCCGAACTCGCCCAGCGTGTGGGCGAAAGTCAGCACCACGGCGGTGAGGAAGCCGCGCAGCGACAGCGGCACCACGACGGTGAAGAAGGAGTCGAGAGGCCTGGCGCGGAGCGTGGCCGCCGCCTCGATCGGCGTGCGGCCGACGGCCTCGAACGCGCTCTGCAGCGGCTGCACCATGAACGGCAGCGAGTAGAGGACCGAGGCGACGAGCAGCCCGGCGAACGAGAACGTCAGCGTGCTGTCGGTCAGCCGCAACCAGAGGCCTCCCAGCGGCGTCCGCGGCCCCAGGAGGATCAGCAGGTAGAAGCCTAGCACCGTCGGCGGCAGCACGAGAGGCAGCGCGATGACCGCTTCGAAGGCCGGCCGGAAGCGGGACCTCGTCCGCACCAGCCACCAGGCGATCGGCGTCCCGACGAGCAGGAGGATGCCGGTCGCCGTGGCGGCCAGGCGCAGGGTCAGCCAGAGGGGACCCAGATCCGGGAAGCTCGACGCCTCCATCGTCACCCGACGCGGTAACCGTAGCTCTCGATGAGAGCCTTGGCCCTGGCGCCGCGCAGGAACTCGAGGAAGCCGCGCGCCGCCTTGTTGGAGGCGGCGCGCGCCAGGAGGACCGCGTCCTGCCGCAGCGGTTCGTAGAGGTGGCTGGGGACGTCCCAGCGGCTGCCCTTGGTCTCGTTGCGCGGGCTGAGCACGGAGGAGAGCGCGACGAAGCCGAGCTCCGCGTTGCCGGAGGCGACCATGGCATGGGCCTGGCCGATCGTCTCGCCCTTCACGATGCGGTCCTTGAAGCGCTCCCAGAGGCCGAGCTTCTCCAGCGCCTGCCTGGCGGCCGCCCCGTAGGGCGCCAGCTCGGGATTGGCGATCGCCAGCCGGCGGAAATTCCCCTGCCGCAGCGTCGCCGCGCCATCGCTGCCGACGCGGCCGGGCTCGGGGCTCCACAGCGTCAGGCGCCCGGTGGCATAGGTGAAGCGCGACCCGGCCACCGCCCGGCCTTCCTTCTCCAACCGCGCGGCAGTCTCCTGGTCGGCGGAGAGGAAGACGTCGAACGGCGCGCCGTTGGCGATCTGGGCGTAGAGCTTGCCGGTCGACCCGGCGACGAAGGTCAGCGTATGCCCGCTCTCGCGCTCGAAATCCTTGGCGAGGCGCTCCGCGACCTCCGAGAAGTTCGCGGCGACGGCCACGATGGCTTCCTCGGCGGCGGCCGGTCCGGTCAAGAAGAGGCCGGGGAGCAACGAGAGAAGGAGCAGCCTCCACAGAAGGCCGGGCCTCTTTCCAGCAGGTTGCTCAGTCATGGGCACCCTTTCTCAGCAGGTATGTGTGGAGTCAGGAGCTCGCCGGCGGACACGTCGACCCGGACCCTAGGCCATCATCCATGAAGAGAGCTTCTCTACTCAGATGTGCAGGCGGCCAGGGAAACGGGGACAACGATCGGAGTAGACTGGGGAGCCATGTTCAAGGTCCTCCAGATCGACCACGTCGAGCTGTTCGTCCCCGACCGCCGCGAGGCCGCCCGCTGGTACGAGGAGACGCTGGGGCTGGCCGTCCTGCGCGAGCATGAGCATTGGGCGGAGGACCCCGGCGGGCCGCTGATGATCTCCAGCGACGGCGGCGGCACCATGCTGGCCCTGTTCACGGGCGACCCCCGGGGCGGCCGGCCCACCGCGGGCTTCCACCGCGTCGCCTTCCGCGTCGATGGCCCCGGCTTTCTAAGGTTCCAGGAGCACGCGCGGGACCACCCCGTCCGCGACGAAGCCGGGGGTGAGGTGCGGAATCTCCAGCCCCGCGACCACGGCAAGGCGTTCTCGTTCTACTTCTGCGATCCCTGGGGTCACCGGCTGGAGGTGACCACGTACGACGAGGGGTACGTGAGAGAAAGGACCTAAGGGACCTAAAGGACATAAACGACCTAAAGGACAGGAACTTTGTCGTCCTTTAGGTCCTTTATGTCCTTTAGGTCCCTTAGGTCCTTTATGTCCTTCTTCCCGAGATCCAGCGTCCGCGTGGGGAACGGAATCGTGATCCCCGCCTCGTCGAACGCCTTCTTGATGCGCTCGATCGCCTCGCTCTGGGCGGCGAGGAAGTCGGGCTGGCGGGCGAACTTGATCCAGAAGCGCACCACGAAGTCGATGGCGCTCTCGCCGAACTCCTCGTAGAAGAATTCGACCTCCTTGTCCGGCATGCGGGTCGAGACCTCCTCGACGGCCCGCAGGGCGGCGCGCCGGGCCTTCTCCAGGTCGTCGCCGTAGGAGACCCCCAGCCGCAGGTCGACCCGCCGCTCGCCGGTGGCGCTGTAGTTCTGGATCGGGTTCTCGAAGACCTGCTTGTTGGGGATCAGCACGACCTGCCCCTGCTGGGTGCGAAGCTCCGTCCAGCGCAGGTGGATGCGCTTGACGACGCCGAAGAAGTCCTTGGTCTCGATGATGTGCCCGGGGCGGAAGGGGCGCTGCACCGAGAGGTAGATGCCGGCCATGATGTTGGCCGCGATGTCCTGGAAGGCGAGGCCCAGGGCCAGGGTGACGATGCCCGCCCCGGCGAGGAGGGACGCGACCGTCTTCTGAAGCCCCAGGATCCCCAGGGCCACGAACGTCCCGATGGCGATCAGGAGGAGGAAGACCGAGCTCGCGAGGATGCGGTTGACCTGCTCGCTGTGGGAGACCCGCCGCAGGAGGCGCAGCAGGATGTTCCTCACCAGCTTGGCGGCAAGCCAGAAGCCGACCAGGACCACCAGGGCGACGAGCAGGTTGGGAAGGAGCAGAACGAAACCCCTCGCCCAGCCCATCACCTTGCCGCTCAGGAGCTCCCAGGCTTTCCCCAACCCCATGGTCGGAGATTAACGCAAACCTTGCGCCAGCCTCGCCTCCAGCCCCGCCTTCACCCCGGGCCATTCCTCCGCGAGGATGCTGTACATCGCCGTGTCGCGGATATAGCCGTTGGAGCGCATCTGGTAGCGGCGGAGCACGCCTTCGCGCTGGGCGCCCAGCTTCTCGATGGCCCGCTGGCTGTGCAGGTTCCGGGAGTCGGTCTTGAACTGCACGCGGACCGCGCCCAGATCCTCGAAGGCGTGGCGGAGGAGCAGGTACTTGCTCTCCGGGTTCACCCGCGTGCCCTGGTGGGCCTTGCCGATCCAGGTGCGGCCGATCTCCAGCCCCAGGTGCGCGGGGCGGATCTCCAGATAGCCGGTCATCCCCACGGCCTCCCCCGTCGACTTCAGGAAGATCGTGTAACCGAGCGTGGCGGGCAGCTCCATGGAGTGCCGCACCCAGTCCTCGAAGGCCGCGAGCGTCTCGTCCCGCGGCGATTCGAGGGTGTACTGGAAGACCTCCGGCCCGGCCTTGGGCCAGAGGAGCGGCGCGTGCTCGGGCGCCAGAGGCTCCAGGAAGATCGTGGAGCCTTCAAGGCGGACGGGCTCGACCTTCACTTCGTCTTCGTCTCCGCCACCCAGGTCCGGATGTTCTTCTCCAGCAGGTCCAGCGGCACCGCGCCCCGCCCCAGCACCTGGTCGTGGAAGGCGCGGACGTCGAACTTCTCCCCCAGCTCCTTCTCGGCGAAGGCGCGCAGCTCCTTGATCTTCAGCTCGCCGATCTTGTACGCCAGGGCCTGCCCCGGCGAGACGATGTAGCGGTCCACCTCGACCACGATGTCGTGCTCGGCCTTGGCGGCGTTGGCCTTGAAATAGTCGATCGCCTGCTGGCGCGTCCAGCCCTTGGCGTGCATGCCGGTGTCCACCACCAGGCGGACCGCCCGCCACATCTCGTAGGTGAGCTGGCCGAACTTGGAGTAGGGGTCCTTGTAGAGGCCCAGCTCCTCGCCCAGGCTCTCGGCGTAGAGACCCCAGCCCTCCACGAAGGCCGTGTAGTTGTCGTACTTGCGCCACTCGGGGACGCCTTCCAGCTCGGCGGCCAGCGAGAGCTGCAGGTGATGGCCCGGCACGGCCTCGTGCAGGGTGAGGGCCTCCATCTCCCATTTCGGCCGCGACTTCAGGTCGTAGGTGTTGGCGTAGAAGTAGCCGGGCCGCGCGGCCGCCAGCGAGCCGCCGTCGTAATAGGCCGTGGTCTGCGACTTCTCCGCGTAGGAGGGGATGGCGATGACGCCGTAGGGCAGCCGCGGCAGCGTGCCGAACAGCTTGATCAGCCCGGGATCGATCCGCTTGGAGATGTCCCGGTAGCCCGCCAGGAGGTCCTCGGGCTTGTCGTAGAAGAACCGCGGGTCGGTGCGCAGGAACTTCTGGAAGTCCTCGAAGCTCCCCTTGAAGCCGGTGGAGGCGATGAGCTCGTCCATCTGCTTGCGGATGCGCGCCACCTCGGCGAGGCCGATCTGGTGGATCTGCTCGGGCGTCAGGTCCGTGGTCGTGTAGCTCTTCGCCTGGTGGGCGTACCACGCCTTGCCGTCCGGCAGGTCGCTCATGGCGATCGAGTCCCGGGAGGCCGGCACGTAGGTGTTGGCCAGGAAGTCCTGGAGCTTGCGGAAGGCCGGCGCCACCTGTTCATTGAACGCCTGCACGGCCTCGCGCTTCAGGCGCTCCTGCTCGGCGGCGGAGACCGTCGCCGGGAGCTTCTGGAAGGCCCGCAGCATGGGACTCTGCATCGGGTCCTGGACGAGCAGGTTCTGCACCTGCTGGGGGATGTCGCGCAGGGTCACCTTGGGCGGCGTGATGCCTTCCTCCAGCCCCTTCCGCAGCAGCGCGATGGTCTGGTCCACGACCCTGGGGACCCCGCGCAAGCGGGCGAGGATGTTCTCGTAGTCCTGGACGTTGTTGGCGGGCATGATGGCGAGGAGCTGCGGGATGCCCTGCTGCACGCCTCCCAACTGGTTGACGACCAGGTACTCGCCGTGGAACTTCTCGCCCTCGATCCCCTGCCGGGCGCGCCGGACGGCCAGGTCGTAGTTCACCTGCTCGGCGGGCGTGAGCCTGGCGCGCTCGATGGACTCCAGCGCCGCCAGGATCTTGTGGGCGACCTGCCGGCCGAACTCGATGGCCTCGAACGAGGAGTCGGACCATTTGTCGTTGTGGCCGGGGATGCCGAGATAGGTGGCGCCCTCGGGGAACGCCTGGATGTTGTAGTCCCAGAACAGGTCGTAGAGCTTCTTCACCCGCTCGCTCTCGCTCCCCTGCCCGCCGGTGGTGGGGAACTCCTCGAACTTGCGGGCGTACTCCACCAGCACGGGGTCGACGGCCAGGGAGGCCGCCGCCGCGGCCAGCAGCAGGACGGCGAAGGTCAGGACGGTCTTTCTCATGATCTTTCCTTATCGGCTGCTCTTGCCGTAGATGACTTCCAGCGCCAGTCGCTTGCCATCCCGTTCCACCACCGCCGTGGCCTTGTCGCCGGGTTTGGCGCGCTGGAGCACGTACATGAAATCCTGGATGTCGCGGACGGCCTTGCCGCCCAGCTCCACCAACAGGTCGCCGCGCTGCAGGCCCCCCTTCTCGGCCGCGCTGCCGGGCCGGACGCCGGCCAGCAGCACCCCCGGCCGGCCGTCGCCAGCGTAGTCCGGAACCGTGCCGAGAGAGGCGCCGAAGGTGCGGTTGTCCCCCCGCGGCGCCGGGGCCGGCGCGCTCTTGTAGGCGAGGCGCTGGGGCCGGTTGGCGATCTCCAGCGCGAGGTCACCCACCAGACCGGCGACCCGGGCGCCGCCGGCGGCGTTGATCCGCTGCCAGTCGTCCGAAGGCTTGTGGTAGTCGTCGTGGGTGCCGGTGAAGAAGTGGAGCACGGGCACGCCGGCGGCGTAGAAGGGGCTGTGGTCGGAGGGGCCGTAGCCCTCTCCCGAGACGGAGCACAGGAGGAGCGCCCTCTCGCAGGCGGGGTCCACCAGGGATTTCCAGTCCTCCGCCGACTCGCCGCCGAGGACGGTGACCATGTTCCCCCGCAGTCTCCCCACCATGTCCATGTTGAGCATGGCGGCGAGGTCGGTCATGGCGAGCCCGGCGGCCGGGTGGCGGGTGAAGGCGGTGGAGCCCAGCACGCCGGACTCCTCGCCGGAGAAGGCCACCAGATAGACGTCCCGCTGCAGGCGCCCGCGGCCGGCGGCGAGCTGGCGCGCCACCTCCAGCAGGGCGGCGGTGCCCGAGGCATTGTCGTCCGCGCCGTTGTGGACGTCCCGCGAATCGGGCGTCAGGGAGCCGGAGCCGCCGTGGCCGAGGTGGTCGTAGTGGGCGCCCACCAGCACGGCGCCCGGAAGGCGGCTCGCCGCGCCGGCGCGCACGACGCCGACGACGTTGACGGCCGGCTTGGTGCGCCGCTCCAGGTCGATGGCCAGCTCGGCCCGGGCGCCGGGCGCGAACAGCCGCGCTCCGGCGGCGCGCTTCACCACCACCGCGGGCAGGCCGGCGTCGCCGCCGCCGACCTCGGTGTTTTCGATGATCAGGGACGGCAGGGGCGTTTCGTCGCCCGGGGTCCCCTCCGGCAGGTCCACCACGATCAGTCCGGCGGCCCCGTGCTCGCGGGCGTTCCAGGCCTTGTAGCGAAGGTCGCCGTAGCGCCGCTCCGCCTCCTGCTGGTCGAAGGGCGCGCCGGTGGGGGTGAAGCGGCGGACCACGACGATCTTCCCCTTGGCCTCGACGCCCTTGTAGTCGTCCACCCCCAGCTCCGGCGCGGTGATGCCGTAGCCGGCGGCCACCACCTCCCCCGCCGCCCGGCCCGACGCCGAGAAGGAGGACGGCTGGAAGTCCGTCCGCGCCAGGGCCTCGCCGTTGATGGACACCGAGGTGCCCGGCCGGGCTTCCACCTCCACCGGGACGTCGAAGCGCTGGAACCAGCCGCCGTCCTCCCCCGCCGGCTCGACGCCGGCCTCGCGGAAGCGGTCGGCCAGCCAGCGCGAGGCCTCCTCCAGGCCCTTGGTGCCGATGCCCCGCCCCTCGCGGGCGTCGTCGGCCAGCCAGTGCACGGCGTCGCGGAAGCGGTCGGCCGCCTCCTTGCCGGCGGCCGCCGGACGGTCCACCCAGCGGGCCACGAAGACGTTGGTCTCGCCCGGCGCGCCCTGGTTGCGGTTGGAGGCGAAGGCGAGGCGCGTGCCGTCGGGCGAGAACAGCGGGAAGCCGTCGAAGCCGGGGGAGAAGGTGACGCGCTCGAGGCCGGAGCCGTCCACGTTGACCGCCCAGATGTCGAACTCGCGCCCCTTGGGATCGCCGTAGTTGGTCGAGAAGAGCAGGCGGTCCCCGGAGGGGAAGAAGGACGGCGCGAAGGAGGCGGCGTCGAGGTAGGTGACCTGGCGGGCGTTGCGGCCGTCGGCGTCGGCCACCCAGATCTCCAGCTTGCTGGGACGCACCAGCCCCTTCTCCAGCAGCCGGCGGTAGTCCTCCAGCTCCGGCCCCGGCTTGGGCCGCGAGGCGCGCCAGACGATCTTCGTGCAGTCCGGCGAGAAGAAGGCGCCGCCGTCGTAGCCCGGGGCCTCGGTCAGCCGCTTGACGTTCTTGCCGTCGGCGTCCATGCGGTAGAGCTCCAGGTCGCCGTCGCGGGTGGAGGTGAAGATCAGCGCGCCGTCCTTGAGGCAGACGGTGGTCTCGGCGTCGTAGCCGGGGCTGTCCGTCACCCGCAGGAGGTCGGAGCCGTCCGGCTTGGCGGAGAAGATCTCGTAGGCGGGATCGATCGGCCAGACGTAGCCCTGGGAACGGTCCGGCGGCGGCGGGCAGGCCTCGCCGGCCAGGTGGGTCGAGGAGTAGAGGACGCGCCGGGCGTCGGCGGTGTAGTAGGCGCAGGTCGTCCGCCCCTTGCCGGTGGAGACCAGGGCGGGCTCGCCCGAGCCGTCGGCGGGGACGCGGAAGATCTGGTCGCAGCCGTGCGGCGGGCGGGTGGACTGGAAGGTGAGCTGCGAGCCGTCGGGGGACCAGTAGGCCTCGGCGTTCTCGCCGCCCCGGGTGATCTGGCGGACGTCCGCGAGGTGGACCTCGCGGGGATCGGTCAGCGCCCCCTCCGGAGGCCGGCCGGCGTCCTCCGCGGCGGTCAGGGGACCGGCGGCCAGACAAGCCGCCAGACACAGCGTGAGGACGGACCACAGGATACGTGCGTTCATCGACTTATTCGCGCCTCCATATTGGAGAGGTTCAATACGCCTGCTATTCTGCCTCAAACGGGCGGGCTGCCCCAGAGCCCGCTCCCAGGTCAAGGGAAGGAATTTCGAGGAGCTCCCCAGCCGTTATACCCATCCCCGGCATGATAATTTCATGCGCCCGAGCGGGCGACCCCGACGCATGATGGTTTCGCGACGCGCCCGGGCCCCTAGAATTCAAGGAACAGTGGAGACGCAATGAACGATCAGGAAACCCAGGAGAAGCAGGACTTTGGCCAGATCCTGGCCGAGTTCGAACAGGAGGCTCCGGCGACGAACGAAGATCCCGCGGTCGGCACGAAGGTCAGCGGCAAGGTTCTGTCCGTCGGCGAGGAGTGGGTCTTCGTCGACATCGGGTCGAAGTCCGAGGCGCGGATCGCCGCGGCCGACCTCAAGGACGCCGAAGGCAACCTCACTGTCAAGGAGGGCGACGCCCTCGAGGCCACGGTGACCGGGACCGATCCCGAGAACGGCGCGCTGGTGCTGCGCCGCAAGTCGGGCGGCGGCAAGGGCAAGCGCCCCGCCGAGGTCGTCCCCGAAATCCGGCAGGCCTACGAGAGCGGCCTGCCCCTCGAAGGCCTGGTGACCGGCCTGAACAAGGGCGGCGCCGAGATCCAGGTCTATGGAATGCGCGGCTTCTGTCCGCTGTCGCAGCTCGACCTGCGCTACGTGGAGGATCCGCAGAAGTTCGTGGGCGAGAGGCTCATGTTCAAGGTCAACCGCCTGGAAGAGGGCAACCGCGGCGGCCGCGGCCCGAACATCGTCCTCTCCCGCCGCCAGCTCCTCGAGGAGGAGCAGCAGACCAAGGCCGCCGAGACCCGCGAGAAGCTCCAGGTCGGCGCCATCCTCACCGGCAAGGTCACCTCGCTGACCACCTACGGCGCCTTCATCGATCTCGGCGGCATCGAGGGCATGCTGCACGTCAGCGAGATCGGCCACAGCCGCACCACCCATCCGCAGGACGTCTTCCAGATCGGCCAGGAGGTCGAGGTCCAGGTCATCAAGATCGAGAAGGGCAAGGACGAGAAGCGCCCCGAGCGCATCTCCCTCTCCCGCCGCTCCCTGGAGCGCGATCCCTGGCGGGACGCCGCGGAGCGCTTCCCCGAGGGGACCGAGGCGACCGGCCGCGTGGTGCGCCTGGAGTCCTTCGGCGCCTTCGTGGAGCTGGCTCCCGGGCTCGAAGGCCTGGTCCACATCAGCGAGATGGGCGCCAACCGGCGGCTGAACCACTCCCGCGAGGCGGTCCAGCTCGGCCAGGACGTCCAGGTCAAGGTGCTCGGCGTGGACACCACCCGCCGCCGCATCTCCCTCTCCATGGGCGGCGGCGCGGCCGAGCGCCAGGACCGCAGCGACTTCTCCCGCGGCGAGCGCGGGAGCGGCGGCGGACGCGACCGCGGCCGGGATCGCGACCGCGGCGGCGACCGCAGCGGTGGTGGTGGTGGCGACGAGGAGTACAGCCGCAGCTCGGCCAGCTCCGGCGGCTCGGGCTTCGGCTCGATGGCCGACTTCTTCTCGCGCAGCAAGCGGCGTTAGCGCGGCCGCGGGGGCGGGGAACACCCCGCCCCGCGGTCGTGTGGGGCGCCCTCCCGCCTCTTCCCTTCTCTTCCCGAGACGATCCTTTATCAAGGCCGTACAGGGCGAATTTTGCCGATCGGCCTCAAAACGGCTTGCAATTCCTTCGCTCTGTGGTACCCTCAACTCGCCGAAATGGCGTTACCGTAAAGCATTGCGCGCCGCAGGCGCATGGGGCAACAACTGGAATGGAGTTTCGGACGCCACCCATGCAGAGTCCATCTATTCTCTCCCCGCGGACGCGCCGCCCGATCGCGGCCGTCTCCCTCCTGGCGCTGGCCGTCGCGGCCGCGCCTCACCTGACGGCCCAGAGCCTTCTGGGTTCCCGCTCCTCGATGCTGCGGCAGAACGAAGCCGCGCGGGAGCACGACTACAGCTACCTCCGCACTTCCTCCGACGTCTACCGGTTCGTCGACCGCGGCCTGCTGGTGAAGCTGCGGGGGAATTCCGACTACGCGCTGGCCTCGGGGTACGTCTCGTTCCCCTACGCCCGGCCGGAGGTCAAGCTGTTCGTCGAACGCCTTTCGGACCAGTACCGCGAGGCCTGCGGTGAGAAGCTGGTGGTCACCAGCCTCACCCGGCCCATGGACCGCCAGCCGGCCAACGCCTCGCACCTCTCGGTCCACCCCACCGGCATGGCCCTGGACCTGCGCCGCAGCTCCCGCGCCTCCTGCCGGCAATGGCTGGAAGCCACCCTGCTGCTGCTGGAAGAGAAGAGCGTCCTGGAGGCCACGCGGGAGAAGCACCCGCCGCACTACCACGTCTCGCTCTTCCCCAACCAGTACCTGCGCTATCTGGACTCCAAGGACGTGCCGCGGATCCAGGTCGCGAAGAGCACCTCTTCTTCTTCGAGCAAGAGCACCGTGGCCAAGGCGTCCAGCCGGAGCAAAAAGTACAAGGTCGGCCGCGGCGACACCTTGTGGGAGATCGCCCAGCGCCACGGCGTGAGCGTGACCACCATCAAGAAGGCCAACGGCATCCGCTCTTCCCGGCTCCGCCCCGGGCAGACGCTCTCGATCCCCACGCGCTGAGCGCGCGGCGACGTCCGGTCCCACCCACCGTGGGCCGGACGTCACCTACTCCCCTACAAGCGCGACAAGGCCCTGACGGAAGGCCTTGAAGCTCCTCGACCGGTTCCGGTCGGGCTCCATCCTCGCCGAGATCTCCCGCGCCGCCTTGATCTTCGCCAAGCCTCCGAGATGGTGTCCCGCTCTCTGGAGCTCGCGTTCGAGAGCTTCCCAGGTGCCGCCCTGGATCGCATCGGGATCCCGATAGCTGGTCTGTTCCGCCAGATTGCGGGGGACCCCTGGATAGACGTCGCACAGGGCGTCAACGTCTCCGAAGAACCACGCCTCCAGCTCCTCGATCGCCAGCCGGTTCAGGACCTGAAACCGCCCTCCCCGCGCCGCCGTTCGGGTCGGAAAGCCCGCCTTGTGCGCCATGTCTTCCAGCAGGGTCTTCTGCTTCCGGCAGTCCTGCCCGTCCGAGTCGATCAACACCACGATCCCCCAATCGCCGGGGAGCCAGCGGCGATAACCGCGCAGGCGGTCCGGGAGGCGCCGCATCAGGTCGCGCTTGCCGCGGTGCGGGTAGACGGCAAAGGAGGTCTTTCCCAGGATCTTCGGGATGAGATGGGCCAGGGCGGCCTCGGCGGAAGGCTCCTCGACCAGAAATTCGAGATGGGAAAGGGAGGGCACCGGAACCTAGCGCGGTCCGCCGGAGCTGACCAGGGGATCGCCGGCGTCGAAATGTCCTTCCAGCCAGAGGTCGCCCAGCAGAGCCCCCTCGTTCATGAATTCCGAGACGCCCCGCATGTCGGCGGCTCGCCGGGCCTGGGTATAGCCGCGCTCGTCGCGGAAGAGGACCCACACCTCGTCAGCCTTCAACGCGTTGACGAAGAAGGGTGAATGGGAGGTGACCAGCAGTTGTGTACGGGCCGCAGCCTGCCGGCACTCCTCCGCCAGCTCCGGCAGCAGGCGCGGGTGCAGAAAGTTCTCCGGCTCCTCGATGCCGATCAGCGGCGGCGGATCGGGATCGTAGAGAATGGTGAGATAGGCCAGAAGCTTCAGAGTCCCGTCCGAGGCGAACCGTGCCGGCACCGGTTGCTCGAAGGGAGCATCCTTGATCTGGAGCAGGAGCCCACCGTCGGCCGTGGGCTCCGGAATGACCCGCTCCAGTCTGGGGACCCGCTGCGCGAGCGCCTTGAGGATCTCCGTCAGACGGTCCGGATGCTGTTGGGTCAGATATTGGATGACGTTGGCCAGGTTGTCCCCGGTTGGCGAAAGACGCTCCTGAGGTCCGGCCATTGTGGTGCCCTTGACGGTGTCGGCGCTCAGGGAGGAGAGATACCAGCCGGTAATGAAGCGTCGCAGCGCGGCCAGTCTCGGATGCTTCGCGAGCTGTCCCAAAGTATTGACGGCGATCGTCTCGGGCGAGCTGAGACGCTCCTCCACGACGTCTCTTCCCCCATCTGGACCCCAAACACGTCCCTGACCGCCGCGAAAATCCAGAACACGCGAAGTCGACGTACCCAGCCACTCCTCAAGGGCGACCGGCCCTTTCGAGCTCTCCTCGACAGCCAGGTGGTACGTCATCAAGGGCATGTCGGGCGCTTCCTTGTAGCCGAGCTCGATCACGACCGGACCCTGCGTCCCCCGGGTCCGCAGCTCCTTGAACCGGCCCCGGCGATCCCAGGCCTGACGCAGTCCCAGGGTGAACGACTCGGAGAGGAACGCGAAGACGTCGAAGATCGTGGACTTGCCGCTGCCGTTCGGTCCCAGGAAGACCGAGAGCGGACTGAGAGGTCCGAGGGTCAGGTCGTGAAGCGCCCGGTATCCTTGGACCCGAAGGGAGTGGATCATCGTCACGAAGTGAGTCTATCCCGCCACGCCACCCGGTAGGCCGGGATCTTCTGGCGCAGCCCTTTCAGCTCGAAATCGGCCAGGAACTCGGTCGGCAGGGCGCCGTTCAGGAGACGCCAGGTCTCGGGGCCGATGACGATCTCGTCCGGATCGGCCACGCTCTCCAGGCGGGCCGCCACGTTCACGGTGTTGCCGAGCACGGTGTAGTCCACGCGGCGGGCGCTGCCGATGTCCCCCACCACCACCGGGCCGCTGTTCAGGGCCACCCGGGCCTTGAAGCCGGGGAGCCCCTCGGCCGCGCGGCGGGCGTTCCAGGCCGTCAGCCCGCGCTGGATCTCCACCGCCGCCTTCACCGCCCGCACCGCGTGGTCGGGCTGCGGCACCGGCGCGCCGAAGAAGGCCATCACGCAGTCGCCGATGAACTTGTCGAGGGTGCCGCCGGCCCGGAAGATGGCCTCCACCGAGAGGTCCAGGAAGGCGTCGATGGATTCCGCCACGGCCTCGGGCGCGGAATTCTCGGCGAAGGCCGTGAAGCCCACCAGGTCCGCGAACAGCACCGTGGCCTGGGCGCTCTGGAGGCGCCGCATGCCGTCGTCCCCCCGCCGCAGCACCTCCTCGATGACGCCGGGCGAGTGGTAGCGCTCCAGGCGGCTCCGCGCCTGCCGTTCGAACTCGGCCTTGCGGGCGTAGCGGATGCGCTCCACCGCCACCGCCGCGTAGTTGGAGAGGGTGGTGAGCACGTCCAGGTCCCGCTCCACGAAGGCGCCGACGTGGAACGGGGAGTCCACCTGGATCACGCCCATGATCCGTTCCCCGGACCACAGCGGCGCGCACATGGCCGAGCGGATCTGGTGCATGCGGATCGACTCGCCGCTGGAGAGGCGCTGGTCGGCCTGGGCGTCGAAGGTGATCAGCGCCACCCGCTCGCGCATCACGGCCTGCAGCATGGTGCGGGAGACCGGCACCTCTCCGGAGGGCCGGAGCTGCGACCGGTCCTTGACCCGCGCCAGCTCGCAGACGAGCTCCCCCGTGTCGTCGGAGAGCAGGATGAAGCCGCGGTCCACCCGGAACGCCTCGAACGCCATGTCGAGGACCCGGGTCAGGACTTCGTCCACGGAATCCGCCGCCGTGAGCATGCGGGCCAGGCGGGTCAGGAAGCCGAACATCCGCTGGACGTACTCCTGGTCTCCGGCGTCCACCGCGGGCAGAGCCGCGGCCGGGCCGGCGAGGCCGTAGGCCGCCGCGAAGTCGGAGAGGGGCCGGATGATGGTGGCGTTGCCGAACCCTTCGAGCGACTCCTCCACCGGCAGGGGCTTCGGCCGGGAGGAGACGGCAGGGTCCTCCTCGACGCGGATCTCGAAGGAGCCGATGCTCAGGTGGTCCCCCGGGTGCAGCGGCGCCTTCTCCACCGGCGCGCCGTTGATCTCGACGCCGTTGGTGCTCTTGAGGTCGTGGACGGCCCAGCCCTCGGGCTCGCGGAGGATCTCGGCGTGGTAGCGGGAGACGGAGACGTCGGAGAGGACGACGTCGTTGTCGCTCCCCCGCCCGAGGCGGACCCGGCCGCCGGCCAGGGGGGCGGTGCGCTCCTCACCGTTGATGACGTAACGCAGGCGCAGCATGGGGCGGGGTCCTTGGAGGAGGATGATAGCAGGAGCCCCGGCAGGAGCCCTCACCCCCTGGAAAGGACACCAAGGACACCAGGGACACCAAGGACCTCAAGGACAGTTGCTGTTGTCTTTGGTGTCCCTGGTGTCCTTGGTGTCCTTCAGGTCCTATCAGGACTGAGGATCGGCATCCTCCAAAGCCGCCCCCGCCGCCTCGTAGCTGAACCGCCCGTTCTCGAACAGCCTCTGAAAGGCCGCCACCACCTGCGGGCAGAACTGCGTCCCGGCCCCGGCCAGGATCTCCTCGGCGGCCCGCGCGGCGGGCAGCCCCGCGCGGTAGGGACGGCTGGTGGTCATGGCGTCGTAGGTGTCCGCCACCGCGATGATGCGCGGCGCCAGGGGGATCTGCTCGCCGGTCAGGCCGTCCGGATAGCCCTTGCCGTCCGGCCTTTCGTGATGGCTGCGCACGCCGTGCACCACCCAGGGGTTGGCGAGATGGGAGACGATGGCCGCGCCGTCCGCGGCGTGGCGGCGCATGATCTCCACTTCCTCCATGTCCAGGGGCGAGGGCTTGCCGAGGACGCGGTCCGGCGTGGTGATCTTGCCGATGTCGTGCAGGGTGGCGGCGAGGCGCAGGTCGCGCAGCTCCTCGCGGCCGAGCCCCATCTCCGCCCCCAGCAGCATCGTGTAGCCCACCACCCGGCGCACGTGTCCGCCGGTGTAGGGGTCGCGCTTGTCCAGGGTGTCGGCCAGGGCGGTGACCATGCTGAAGAACTGCCGGCGCTGGGCGGCGTAGAGCCGCGCGTTCTGCAGCGTCGGGGCGAGGATGGCCGCGAACTGCCGCATGCGCCAGAGGTCGGCGCCGGTGAAGCGGTCGCGGTCCACGGGATTGAGAAGCTGCACCACGCCGATGACCTTGCCGCGGGCGAGCAGCGGCACGGCCAGGATGGCCCGGGTCTGGAAGGCGCTCGTGGGATCGCCGTGCCAGCGCGGGTCCGCGGCCACGTCGTTGATCACCTCGGCCTTGCCGGACTGGGCGACGCTGCCGGCGATGCCCACCCCCAGCGGCACCCGCAGGCCCCGGATGTCCCCGGCGGCCTGCCCCCGCACCACGCGGAAGAAGAGGTCCCCCCGCTCCTCGTCCAGCTCCCAGATCGAGCTGGTCTCGGCGCGGCAGACCTCCTCCGCCGTCTCCATGGCCAGCTCCAGCACGGTCGCGAGGTCCAGCGTGCCGGAGAGCTTGACGCTGACGTCGAGCAGCATCTCGTACTCGGCGAAGCGGGGATCGGAGTCGAACGCACCCTCCCGGGGTTGAAGCCCGAACCTGTCGACGATCATCTCGGTTCTCCCCTAGGCGCTCAGCGCCTCCAGATCCCGGAGCAGGTCGGCCACCGAGCGGTAGCGCTGGTCCGGGTCCTTCATCAGACACCGCAGGATCGCCGCCTCCAGCGGCGGCGGGATCTCCCGCCAGAACTGACTGGGCGGGGGCGGCGTCTCGCGCATGTGCTTGAACAGGATCTCCATCGCCGTGGGGCCTTCGAACGGCAGGACGCCGGCGAAGATCTCGTAGAGGACGATGCCCGTCGAGTAGAGGTCGGAGCGGGGGTCGGCGTCCTTGCCCTGGAGGATCTCGGGCGCCAGGTACTGCGGCGTGCCCACGATGAAGCCGGCCTGGGTCTGACCCGGAGTGAGCCGGTCGATGGGGCGGGCGATGCCGAAGTCCATCAGCTTGGCGTTGCCCGTGGGCTCCAGGATCATGTTCTCCGGCTTGATGTCGCGGTGGAGCACGCCCACCGAATGGGCGGCGCCGAGGCCGGCGCAGAGCTGCTTGGCCAGGCGCAGACCGGCCGAGTACGGCAGCCGCTTCTTCTGGTCGAGCATGTAGCGCAGCGTCACCCCGCGCACGTACTCCATGGAGATGTAGGGGACGCCGTCGATCTCGCCGAAGTCGAAGGTGCGCAGGATGTTGGGATGGGTGATCTTGCGCGCCAGCTTGAGCTCGCTCTTCAGCCGCTCGAGCTGGTTGCGGTCGTCCCAGAGCTCGCGCTTGAGCATCTTGAGGGCGACCAGGTCGTCCAGCTCGCGGTCGCGCGCCTTGTAGACCACGCCCATGCCGCCGGCGCCGAGCACGGAGAGGATCTCGAAGCGGCGGCCCAGCAGCGCGCCCGGGGTGAGGCCGGAGAGGGTGGCGCGGGCTTCCAGGGTCAGCGTCTCGGACTCGGCGGGGCCGAGCCCGCGCTCGGCCGAGAGGATCGCCGCCACGCGCGGGGTGACCACGAAAAGCGGCTGCGGCGTGAGGACGCCGCGCCGGGGCGCCAGCTTGTAGCCGGAGCGCTCGAAGGTCTCCCCCAGCTCCTCGTGCGCCTCGCGGGAGAGCAGCAGCTCGCCCGGGGCGGCCTCCCGCAGCAGGCTTTCGAGCTGCTGCACGGGCAGGCCCACCAGGGCCCGCTCGGCCCGGTCTCCCCAGTTGACGGGACCGGTGACGGCGCGGCCGGAGGCGATGGCGGCGACGGGAGCGTCGGCCTCGCCGTCCGGGTTTCCGTCCATCCCGTCCAGCGCCATGGAGGCCACGGCGAGAGCGCGGCTCGCCCGTCCCTCGCCTTCGAAGCGGACCAGCACGCGGTGGCCGGCCACGGCCTCGATCTGGCCCCGCCGCTTCCTGACCGCCGAGGTCACCCGCTCGAGGTCGCCCGCGAGCTGGGCGATGGTCTCGCCCGGATTGCCGGCCGCGCGGGAGTACCTCCGCAGCTCGATCCCCAGGAGCAGCACGTCCCGGCTCTGCGGCTCGCCCAGGACGGCCCGGGCCTGCGCGGGCTCGGGCAGGGTGCGGGAGAGGTCGGCGACGTACTCCTCCATGTCCCGCTTCTCGCGCAGATCGGCCAGCAGCTCGTGGAAGGAGTGGGAGAGCCGGCCGACCTCGTCCGTGCGCTCGGAGTCGATCTTCTGGTCGTAGTTCCCCTGGCGGGCGGCCTCGGCGGCGTCGACGAGCCGCCGCACCGGGGCGAGGGCGCGGCGGGCGAAGGCGAAGGCCAGGAACGGCGCCACCAGCACGGCGGCGAGGCCGGCTCCCAGCAGCACGTTCCGGATCTGGTGGTAGACGGCGAGCTCCCGCTCCATCGACGCCAGGGCCATGCTGGCGCCCACCGCCTTGCCTTCGGCGTCCAGGAGCGGCGAGGTCTGGACCAGCCAGGGATCGCTTTCCAGCTCGATCTCCCCCTGCTCCATGGCCTGGCCGGCCTGGAGGGCGCGGCCCATCTCCGGCTTCCTGGCGAGGGCGGCGGCGAGATCGCGGGCCGTCCTCTCCGGCAGGGTGGTCGCCACGACTTCGGGCCCTCGCTCGCCGTTCGCGACGACCGCGAGGTCCGCCCCGCTCACCCGGTTGGCCGCAGCGACCGACTCATTGGTGATGCCATACCCGGTGACCAGGAATCCCAAGAGGGTGAACTGCTGCCGCACGGGCACCGCCACGGCGTAGTAGAGGCGGTTGCCCTCCCGCCAGACGCCCGAGGATTCCAGCTCCGTGAGGGCGCGCGCCACCAGGGACCGGCGCGCGAGGTCCTGGCCCACGGCCTGGGGATTGTCGGTGCGCGCGAAGACCTTGCCGTCGGGGCTGAGGAGAATGGCGAAATCGAAGCCCAACTGCTCCTGCGCGGTGGTCAACTGGTCGAGCAGCGAGGCGGTGTCCTGCTCCGCAGAGGCCTGGGAGATGTAGGCCACCAGATCCGGATCGCTGACGAACACCCGCGAGATCAGCGTCAGCCGCTGGTACCGATCCCTCTGCTGAGTCTCCTGCACCGAGGCGCTGCTCTTCAGCGACTCGGTCGCCGCGTTCCTGGCGATCCCGCGCAGCAGCACCGCGGTCACCGCCACCGCCGCGCCGATCAGCAGGGCGATCAGCAGCGAGGTGACCAGGAAGATCCGGGTCTCCAGGGAAAGGCCGGCGCGGCGGCGGTCAGCGGTTGTTGTAGCGGTCACGTTCCGACCGGAAATACGATTGGCCCGTCTTGTTCAGATGGGCCGGGATCAACGGACGGACGATTTCGAGCCCGGCCAGGACCGGCCCCGGCGTCTTCGGCGGCAGCTCCACGTTCACGGTCCAGGGCTCCGCCTGCTCGTGCCACACCGTCAGCTTCCCCTTGCCCCGGGGCAGCCCCGAGAGGACGAACTCGCCCTTGGCGTCCGGGGCCACGTGATAGGGCGTGTCCAGCACCAGGACATAGGCCACCATGTCGTGGTGGATGTTACAGAAGACGCGCACCACGCCGGGGCTGTCGAACTTCTTCTCCTTGCCGGTCCCCTTGCGGTAGAGGCCGAGGTCGAACTGGTTGGGAGCGGAGACGGAGAAGACGTTGTGGAGGATGGGATCCTCGTTGGGGAAGCGCACCCGGGCTCCCCTGGGGACCACCAGCACCCGCGGCGAGAACTCCTTCTTCTTGGTCATCATGTCGAACGGCCGACCGCCCGACTGGACCGTCACGGCGTTCTCGGGCTCGTAGTAGACCACCGCCTGGCGGACGTCGCTCCCCCGCGCCGGCCCCTTGCCGCCCTTGGCCAGGAGCTGGACGCGGCCCCGGATCTCCTCGGCATGAGCGGGAAGACAGCAGAGAAGGATCAGGGCGGCGGCCAGCGGACGCATCTAGATCCTCCAGCGCAGGGTCGAAAGGAGCTCGTTGTTCTCCCGCTCCGCCCCCGAGCCCAGGATGAACTTGTTGTCCGCGTACTCGATCGTGAGGTCCACGCCGGAGAAGATCCCGATGCGCAGGCCCGCGTCGATCTTCTCCCAGTCCCAGGTCAGGCTGGGGGCCGGCGACGGCACGCGGCCGGAGCCGGGGCCGGATGGAAGGAACTCGAAGTCGTTGTCGAGCTTCGAGTAGCGCACGGCCGGCGCGATGAAGGTGAAGAGCTGGCGGCCGTCTACGGCCCAGACCAGGGGCAGGTCGAAGCGCCAGGCGATCTCCCCCTCGATGCCGGTGCGGGGCAGGCCGCCGATCTCCTGGTCCACGTACTGGCCGAAGAAGGAAAAGCCTCCCAGGTAGAGCCAGACGTTGCCGCCCACCTCGCGCTTCTTGTCGTCGGTGACCGGCAGCGGCGTCAGGCCCCCCGGACCGTCCAGCAGGTCGAGGTCGCCGCCGTAGAAGGTGCCCTCCAGCTCGACGGTGTCGGCCAGCGTCCGCTCGAAGCCCCAGGCCAGCAGGTCGAGCCCGTTGCGGCCCGCCTCGTCGGCGAAGCGCACCCCCAGGCCGGCGCCCAGCTCCAGGTCGCCGTCGACGTCGAGATCCTCGACCTCGGCGTCGTAGAGGATGACGACGCCCGTCTTCAGCTCCGGGTCCGGGTTCTTCCGCAGGAGGTCGTCGATGCCGTTGTCGCCGGCCAGGGCGTTGGGGTCGCGGAGGAACACCGGGTTGCCGGCGGTGGCGGAGACCTTGAAGTACAGATGGCGGCCCAGATGGGCCCCCAGCTCGGCGCCGGCGTCCTCGAAGCGGTTGAAGGCGGTCGAGACCAGGCCGTAGCTCTCCAGGTGGCGGTCGTCCTGGCGCTCGAACTTCGGGATCTTGCCGATCTTCAGATAGAGCCCGCCATGGTCCGCCAGGGTGGCGGGCTCGGGCTCGCGGCCGAAGCGGACCCAGGCCTCGTCCACGTCCACCGTCCTGTCCCCGGACGTGGGATTGCGGTCGTAGAGGTCGATGAAGTCGATCTTGACGCGGCCGGTGAGGCTCTCCCCCCAGGAGGCGTTCACGAAGAGGGTCACCGTGGACACCTCGAAGTGGGACCCGGCGTTGACGGTCTCCTCGAACCCCTGGGTCTGCCCGACCGGGAGCATGTCGGGAGTGAAGGGGAACCGCACGGGGAAGCGGTTCAGATCGCTGTCGCGGTAATGGGCCTTGGCCTCCAGCCCGAAATCCAGCCGCGGGCGCATCCCCCCGCCCTCCTCCTCCACCGCGGCTTCCCCGGGCTGTTCCTCCGGTTCCTGGGCCCATATCGGGGATGCCGGGACCGCCAGGACGAAGGCCAGCAGGACAGAGCTCCACTCGCAGCGTTTCCCCACCCTCATGCGCGCGCAACCTCCCCTGAGAGAATCGGATGGACGTGGAATCCAGAAACTGCGGGTAGCTTAGACGGTAGGGGCTTGTCAGTAAAGGGAGCGCTCCTGCCGCCTCCGCAACACCCGCGGAGCCGGAAAACGCCTCGTCAGCCTGTGGAAACGCGGTCCACCAGCTTGAAAAATCGTCGCGGAGCTTTAAAAACCCCGCCGGACCGTTAAAAACCTCGCCGGAGCGTTAAAAACCCTGCCGGACCATTAAAAACTCCGCCAGACCATTAAAAATCCAGCCGGAGCGTTGAAAACTCCGCCGGACCATTAAAAACTCCACCGGAGCCTAAAAAACGGCGGCGGAAGCTTAAAGACGGCGCCGGAGCATTAAAAACCCCGCCGGACGCTCCGCGACGATTTTTTGGCTTCCGGCGCCTTGCGGAAGGATTCCTAGCTGGCGTAGCGGAGACGGCGGCGGTCCCGCAGCTTGCGCGCCAGGAACACGGCCCCCACGACCCACAGGGGGACCGTGAAGAAGCCCATGCGGACGCGCTGGTTCAAGATTCCCTTGACGTTCGCCTTGAGGTTGGTCTTGTCGAGCTTGGCCTTGGCCATGGACGTTCCTCCTATATCGAATCCGGCCGGGGGTGTCCCTGGTCCGGCATCTGTCTGCACTATGGATTGTGCAAGCCAAGTGCCACTGATATTTTTTTGTTTACTTTCTGAGGGGGAGCTCAAATGATCTCGTCGGAAGACTTTCGCAAAGCCCTGCGCCACTTCCCGGCCGGCGTCACCATCGTGACCATCAAGGCGGGCGACCGGACCCACGGCCTCACCGTTTCAGCGTTCGCCTCGGTCTCGGCCGAGCCGCCGCTCATCGCCATCATCATCGAGAACCGCCACAAGGCCTACGGGCTGCTGCAGGAGCCGGAGGCGGTCTTCGCGGTCAACATCCTGGGCGAGGAGCAGGCGGAGCTCTCGAACCGCTTCGCCTGGGTCAAGGACGAGGACCGCTTCGCCATGGGCGACTGGTCCACGGCCGAGACCGGCGCGCCGATCCTGACGGACGCCCTGGCCTGGCTGGACTGCCGCATCCACGCCCGCTACCCCGCGGGCTCGCACACCGTCTACATCGGCGAGGTCCACGCCAGCCGCGTGCCCCTGGAGGAGGCGCCGCCGCTGATCTACTGGAACCGGGGCTACCGCAAGCTGCATCTGCACGAGGAGCCGGAAGCCTAGCCTTCCGCCGCCGCGCTTTCCGGGACCGCCGGAGACGGCGACGCGGGGGTGAGGACCGCCACGGCGTGGAACCCCGCCCACAGCAGGAAACCCAGGGCGCCGCAGGCGTACCACAACGTCTGCGGCCCCAGGTCCTGGTAGACCCAGGTGCCGATCAGCGGGGCCACGACGAAAGCCGCCGCGAACGAGAGGTTCAGCATCCCCATGTAGCTCCCCCGGCTCGCCTCCGGCGCCCGGTCGGCGACGGCGCTGGAGACGATCGGGAAGACCAGCATCTCGCCCACCGTCCAGACCAGGACCGTGAAGATCACGTAGGCGAACCCGGAGCCGAAGGGCAGGAGCCCGAGGCCGGCGCAGAAGAAGAACGCGCCCACCCCCGAGACCTTCAGCGGGTCCCGGCGGGACAGGGAGTGGACCAGGACCATCTCGAACAGCACGATGACGATGGTGTTCACCGCCATGGTGATGCCGATGCGCGCCTCGGAGAACTCATAGAGGTCGCGCAGGGCCAGGACGAAGGTGCTGGTGAGCTGGAAGGTCACGAGGTTGAGCACGAACATCAGCCCGAAGACGACCATCATGGGTCCGTCCCGCCACGGCGAGCGGGCGCGTACCGGCGGAGCTCCCGGGGCAGCCGGCGCGGGCGTCGGAACCACGATGTCCCGGGAGGTGAGCTGCAGCAGGCCCGCGGCCAGCAGGCAGGTGGCGCCGTCCGCGACGAACAGCCAGCCGTAGTCGTAGAGGGCCAGGAAACCGCCGATGGTCGGGCCCAGGGTCATGCCGAGGTTGACCGCCAGGCGCATCAGGGCGAAGGAGCGGCTGCGCTCGCCGGGATCGCTGGCCGCCGCCAGGGCCGCCATGTTCGCCGGCCGGAAGATCTCGCCGACGAAGCTCAGGACCAGGATCACGGCGAAGATCGCGAAGCGTCCCCGGACCTGGCCCAGCGTCACGAACCCCAGCCCGGTCAGCGCCAGGCTGGCCTTCATCACCCACAGGGGGTTGACGCGGTCGCAGAGCCAGCCTCCCACGTAGGAAGCCGCCACGCCGCCGAGCCCGTAAGCGGCCAGCGCCTGGCCGGCCTGAGCCGTGCTGAATCCCCGCTCCTGGGTCAGGTAGAGGGCGAGAAACGGCAGCACCATCGTGCCGGCGCGGTTGACCAGAGTGGCGATGGACAGCAGCCAGACCGGGCGGCCCAGACCGGAGAAGGCTTCGCGGTAGGTGTTGGCGATCACGCGGAACATGGTTGATAGACTCGGCCCGGAGTCTAGATCATGAAACGTCGCGCCACCCTTCCGGTCCTCATCCTTCTCGTCCTCGCGGCCCCCGCCCTGCTCGCCCAAACGCCCCGGCGGGAGATCGCCGTCACCTTCGACGACCTGCCCTTCGGCGGCCCGGCCGTCCCGCTCGCCCGCGCCCGCGCCGCCAACGAGGCGATCCTGGCGACGCTACGGCAGGGGAAGACGCCCGCCGTGGGTCTGGTCAACGAGAGCAAGCTCTACGTTCCGGGCGAGATCGACGAGCGCACCGCCCTGCTGGAGATGTGGCTGGAGGCGGGAGCGGAGCTCGGCAACCACACGTTCTCCCATCCGTCCTTCCAGGACACGCCCCTGGCCGCGTTCCAGGAGGACGTGGTGCGGGGCGAGACCGTCACCCGCTGGCTGCTGGAGAAGCGCGGCCGGAAGCTGCGCTGGTTCCGCCATCCCTTCCTGCGCACCGGGCCGAGCCTGGAGGTCCGCGCCGCCTTCGAGAAGTTCCTGGCGGACCGCGGCTACACGGTGGCGCCGGTGACCGTCGAGAATTCGGACTACATGTTCAGCGCCGCCTACAGCCGGGCGAAGCTCCAGGGCAACCAGGAGACGATGCGGCGGCTGGGCGAGGAGTATCTCCGCTTCACCGAGGCCCAGCTCGACTTCTGGGAAGGGGTCTCGCAGGAGCTGCTGGGCCGGCCCGTGAAGCACGTCCTGCTCCTCCACGTCAACGAGATCAACGCCGACTGGTTCGACGAGGTGCTGGACCTGATGCGGCGGCGGGGCTACCGCGTGGTGACGCTGGAGGAGGCGCTGCGGGACGAGGCCTACCGCCTGCCGGACACCTACGCCGGCCGGGCGGGGGTCTCCTGGCTCTACCGCTGGGCGGTCAGCAAGGGCGCGAAGATCGACTGGTCCAAGGAGCCGGAGCCGCCCGCGTTCGTGCAGGAGCTCTACCGGGAGGCGCAGTCGGCCCGATAAGGCCCTACTTCACCAGCAGCACCGGGCACCGGGCCACGATGGCGATGCGGTAGCTGATCGTCCCCAACCCCAGAGCGGGGTGCTCGCGGTCCACCTTGTGGGAGGAGAGGATCATCAGGTCCGTTCCGTGCTCCTCGGCGTAGCGCAGGATGCTCTCCGCCCGCTTGCCGAAGAGGACGTCGTGGCGGACGACGGCGCCCGACTCCCGGAGCTTCTCCTCCATCGCGAAGAGCTTGGCGGCGGCCCGGGTCTCCAGGCCGCGGTAGAAATCGGCCATCTCGTCGAACTCGATGTGCTCGATGGTCTCGACGACGTGCAGCAGGATGATCTCGCCGCCCTCGGTGGTGCCGGCGATCTGGACCGCGCTGTCGAGGGCGGCCTGGTTCTTTTCGGTGAAGTCGACGGGGACCAGGATCTTCCGGTACATGCGAGTCATCATGTCCAGCCCCCCCGGGCGTGTCAACCACCCGGCGGGGTAGCTCGCCCCTCTCTCAGCGGTGCTAGAGTCGTGCCGCTATGCGGCGATGGATCGTGCGTCTCCTGGTGCTGGCCGGCATCGTGGCGGTGGCGTTCGCCCTGCGGGCCACCGTGTTCAAGCCCGAGCCGGTCGAGGTCACCGTGGACGAGGTCTCGCGGGGACGGGTGGAGCAGACCGTCACCAACTCCCGGGCGGGGACGGTGAAGGCCCGGCGCCGCGCCCAGATCTCGCCCGAGATCGGCGGCCGGGTGGTGGACGTGCCCTTCCGCGAAGGGGACGCCGTCCGCAAGGGGGACGTCCTGCTGCGGCTCGACCCGAGCGTGTCCACGGCGCGGATCAGCGTCACCCGGCGCGAGCTCCAGGCCGCCGAGGCGCAGCGCCAGCAGGCGTGCCTGTCCGCCGAGCGGGCCGAGCGCGAGCGCGACCGCCTGCGCAAGCTGGCCGCCGACGGCATCGTCTCCACCGACGCCTACGACCAGGCGCAGACCGCGGCCCGCACGGCGGAGGCCGCCTGCCGCGCCAGCCGGGCCGGCGTCGAGCAGGCGCGGGCGGCCATCGAGCTGGCGTCCCGGGAAGAGGGGCTGCGGGTCATCCGCGCGCCCTTCGACGGCATCGTCGCCGACCTCTCGGTCGAGGTGGGCGAGTACACCACCCCGTCGCCTCCCGGGATGCCGATCCCGCCGGTCCTCGACGTGCTCGACCCGGGCTCGATCTACGTCAGCGCTCCCATGGACGAGGTGGACTCCGCGCGGCTCCAGCCGGGGCAGACGGCGCGGGTGACGGTCGATTCCTACCCCGGCCGCCAGTTCGCCGGCACGGTGCGGCGCATCGCCCCCTACGTGCTCGACCGCGAGGAGCAGAACCGCACGGTGGAGATCGAGGTGGACCTCCAGGATCCGGGACCGGGCGTGCGGCTCCTCCCCGGCACCTCGGCGGACGTGGAGGTCCTGCTGGAGGCCAAGGAGGGCGCGCTGCGCGTCCCCACGTCGGTGCTGATCGAAGGCAACAAGGCCCTGGTGGCGGCAGGCGGCGTCCTGGTGGAGCGCAAGCTCCAGGTCGGCCTCAAGAACTGGGACTGGACGGAGGTGCTCTCCGGGCTCGCGCCGGGCGATCTGGTCGTGGTCTCCCTGGACCGGCCGGAAATCAAGGCGGGGGCGCAGGTGAAGCCCGTCCGCCGGAACGCCGCGCCGTGATCCGCCTCGAGCGCGTCTCCCGCACCTATCAGCTCGGCGGCCAGCCGGTGCACGCCCTCGTCAACATAGACGAGCACATCAAGGCCGGCGAGCACGTGGCCATCATGGGGCCCTCCGGCTCGGGGAAGTCGACGCTGCTCAACGTCCTGGGCTGCCTGGACCGGCCGGACGGCGGCACCTACTGGCTGGACGGCCGCGAGGTCGGCAAGCTCTCGGACGAGGAGCTGACCGAAGTGCGGCGGAACCTCATCGGCTTCGTGTTCCAGTCCTTCCACCTGGTGCCGCGGCTGACGGCGGCGGAGAACGTGGAGCTGCCCATGGTCTTCGCCGGGGTGTCCCGGTCCGAGCGGCGGCGGCGCGTCGAGGAATCCCTGCGGGCGGTGGGCCTGGCGGACCGCATGGATCACCGGCCGGACCAGCTCTCCGGCGGCGAGCGCCAGCGGGTGGCCCTCGCCCGCTCCACCGTCATGGGGCCGCGGGTGCTGCTGGCCGACGAGCCCACCGGCAACCTGGACACCACCTCCGGCCGCCAGATCCTGGAGCTGCTGGACCGCATGAACGACGACGGGATCACCCTGGTGGTGGTGACGCACGATCCCTCCGTGGCGCGGAGGGCGGACCGGGTGATCGTGCTGGTGGACGGCCACGTGGCGCGCCGCCTCCCCGGCTCCGAGGTCACCGGCCTGGCGGACCTGTTCGCGCCGGTGGATCAGCCGTGAACGACCCGCTCAGGAAAGACTCGTCGGATCGATTCCGCGCCGCTTCCAGTGGGCTTCGAAGTTTTTCTGCTCCCAGAGGTCACGTTGGCGTTGAGCATCCTCGATGGAGCGGTGCTTGTAGACGCCCGGAGGGAAATGCAGAGGGCAGATCTGGGCCGCAAACCTCCAGACAGAGTCGATCGCCTTCCCAAGTTGAGGGTCCCCCGGCTCCCGCCATAAAGAATCCTCCATGTCCTGCAGATTGCGGAATTTCCGGACAGGCATCATTCCTCCTTCAGTTGGAATCGGCGCTTGACCAGCTCAGCGTCGCCCCAGTCCTTCGGCCGCACGGTATCCTTCTTCATGAGGTAGAGGGTCCTGGGAGAAGTGACCCAGACGGGCTTGCCATCGAATTCGACGCGAATCGCTTCGAGGTCCTGAAATCTGAAGGCTTCTCCAAGCCGCGTCAAGATGTCGACGTGAAAGGACCCTTCAGGCGGAACGTACTGCACGGCGGGATACTCGCCCAGCAGATCCTCGGCCGAGATCTCTTCGATCAGGGGATCTGCGAAGACGGACCGCAAAGCCGCCTTGACCCGTTCGACGTTCTCTTCTTGCGGCTCTATGAAGACGTCGAGGTCTTCCGTGGCGCGAGGAAGGCCCAGAATGTTGATGGCCACCGCACCGCAGACGACGTACCGCACTCCTTCCCGCTCGAAGGCTTCAAGAACCTTCTTGGCTAGACTCAGATCCATACCCCCTTAGCTTACATGACCGCCGCCGACCTCCTCCGCTTCTCCCTCCAGGCGCTCTCGGGGCACCGGCTGCGGACCGTCCTCTCGCTGCTCGGCATGGCCATCGGCGTGGCCGCCGTGATCACGCTGACCGCGTTGGGCGAGGGGGCGCGGCGGTACGTGACCGACCAGTTCGCCAGCATCGGCTCGAACCTGCTGATCGTGGTGCCGGGCAAGACGGAGACCACGGGCCTGCCGGGCGTGACCATAGCGGCGGCGAACGACCTCACCCTGGACGACTCGCGGGCGATCGGGCGCGGCGTCCCGGAGGCCGAGAAGGTGGCGCCGATGGTCATCGGCACCGAATTCGTGGAGCACGGCTCGAGGCGGCGGAGCATCGCCATCATCGGCTCGACCCACGAGTTCCTCGGCGTCCGCCGGATCGGCCTTTCCAAGGGCGAGAACCTGCCCGCCGAAGAGCTGGGACGGGGCCGGCCGGTGGTGATCCTGGGGATCAAGGCCGCCCGCGAGCTCTTCCCGGGCGACGAGCCGCTGGGCCGCATCGTGCGCGTCGGCGACTGGCGGATGCGGGTCATCGGCGTGCTGGAGCCCAAGGGCGTGCAGCTCGGGGCCGACATCGACGAGGTCGCTCTGGTGCCCGTGGCCACCGCCATGAAGCTGTTCGACCGCCGCTCGCTGTTCCGCGTCATGGTCCAGGTCCGGGAAGGCGCCGACCTGGAGGGCGCCAAGGGAAAGATCGTCCGCCTGCTCACCGAGCGGCACGACGGCGAGGAGGACGTCACCGTACTGACCCAGGACGCGGTGGTCTCCACGTTCTCGCAGATCCTCGGCGCCCTGACCCTGGCGCTGGGGGCCATCGCGGCGATCTCGTTGACGGTGGCGGGCATCGGCATCATGAACGTCATGCTGGTCTCGGTCTCCGAGCGGACCCGGGAGGTGGGCCTGCTGCGCGCCCTGGGCGTGAAGCGGGGGCAGGTGCTGGCGGTCTTCCTGACCGAGTCGGCCCTGCTCTCGGCGGCCGGCGGCCTGCTGGGCCTCGCCGTGGGCTGGGCGGCGGTGGGGCTGCTGGTCGAGATCTTCCCCGCCCTGCCGGCGAGCCCGCCGCCGTGGGCGGTGGCCGCCGCCCTGGGATTGTCCCTGAGCGTCGGCGTCCTGTTCGGACTCTTACCGGCCCGCCGGGCGGCGCGCCTCGATCCCGTGGCGGCGCTGGCGGGGAGATAAAAACCGTGCGCGACCTGATCCGCCTCGCCTTCGGCGCCCTGACCAGCCACCGCCTGCGCTCGGCGCTGTCGATGCTGGGGATCGGCATCGGCATCGCGTCCGTGATCCTCCTCACCTCCATCGGCGAGGGGACGCGGCGCTACCTGGTGGGCATGTTCACCCAGTTCGGCACCAACATCATGGCGATCCACCCGGGCAAGTCCGAGACCACAGGGGTGCCCGGCGCGCTGGGCGGCACCACCCGCAAGCTGACCATCGACGACGCCGTGGCCCTGGAACGCATCGCCGGCGTCGAGGAGGTCGTGCCGGTGGCGTTCGGCTCCGCCCGGGTGGAGGGCAACGGCCGCGGGCGCAGCGTCTTCATCTACGGCGTCACTCCCAACGTGCCGCGGGCCTGGAAGTTCGATATCCGCCAGGGGCAGTTCTGGCCGGCGGGGGACCCCAACCGGGGCGCGCAGCTCGCCGTCCTCGGTCCCAAGCTCAAGCAGGAGCTGTTCGGCGAGGAGAACGCCCTGGGCCGCTTCGTGCGCATCGGCGGCACCCGCTTCCGGGTGATCGGCATCATGTCGTCCAAGGGGCAGTTCCTCGGCTTCGACATCGACGACTCGGCGTACATCCCGGTGGCCAGCGCCATGAAGGTGTTCAACATGACCGAGCTGGTGGAGATCGACCTCGTCTACGCGCACGCGGGGCTGGCGGACATGGTGCAGCGGGAGGTGACGCGCATCCTCACCGACCGCCACGCCGGCGAGGAGGACTTCACCGTCACCACCCAGGCGGCGATGCTCTCGGTGTTCGACAACGTCATGAACGTGGTGACGCTCTCGGTGGGGGCCATCGCCGGCATCTCCCTGCTGGTGGGGGCGATCGGCATCCTGACCATGATGTGGATCGCCGTGGGCGAGCGCACGGCGGAGATCGGCCTCGCCCGCGCCATCGGGGCCACCCGGCGGCAGATCCACCTGCTCTTCCTGGCGGAGGCGGCGGCCCTGGCCACGGCGGGCGGCGCGCTGGGCATCCTGGCCGGGCTGGGGATGGCGGCGCTGCTCCGGCTGGCGGTACCGGGGCTGCCCGTGCACACGCCGCTCCTCTTCGTGGTGCTGGCGGTGGCGGTCAGCGTGGCGACCGGCCTGCTCTCCGGCCTCCTCCCCGCCCGCCGGGCGGCGGCGCTGGACCCTATTGAAGCGCTGCGGGCGGAGTAGGCCTACTCCTCCTCCTCCCACTTGAGAACCGTATAGCGGCTGAGCCGGACGCCCGGCGCCCAGAAACCGGGCCGGAGCCCGGCTTTTTTCTTCAACTGGCCCAGGAACTCGTAGGGATCGGGGAGCTGCTCCCAGACCTGCGGCAGGAAGGTGCCGCGGCATTCCTCGTACTCCAGGATGACGCCGTCGATGCCGGGACACAGCAGCGCCAACGCTTCCTCCTCGCACGAGCAGGCCAGCGGCTCAGGGGACGACAGCAGAGAGACCTCGATGGAGAGGCCGGCGTACTCCTCCCGCTCCAGCGGCCGGAAACGCGTGTCCTGGAAGGCGGAGGCACGGGCATTGCGCCAGACGTCCTCGAAAAGGGACCGGTACGCCTGGATCGAGCCCACGCAGCCCCGCAGGCTCCCCCGCCACCGCAAGGTCACGAACGTGGCGCCGGGCTCCCGCAGCCAGGGCTCGTCGTAGGTTCCGGACGCGCCGAGGCCGAGGGCCTCCGCCACGCTCTCGCGGGCGATCCGCAGGAGGGTCCGGCCGCGCCCGGAATCCCAGGGCTCACTCGTGGAAGGCGAAGACTCCATACCCCACGACCCTGGACGGATCTCCGGCGGTGTCCGCCGAGTTGCGCAGATCCAGCAGCTCGGCCCTCATGCCGCGCCGCCGGGCCGCCGTCAGCAGCCCGTTGATGGGCGCCGCGCCGCACGCCTGCCTGGAATGCAGCGGCCCCTTCAGGGCCAGGATGGCGTCCGCCGTCTCGCGGTCCGCCCGCCGCGCCGCTTCGTACGAGAGATAGTGGGAGAGGTCGGAGCTGATCACCACCAGCGTCTCCGGCCCGCCCCACAGCCGGTCCAGGACCTCCGCGATCTCCTCCCCGCTCGCCTGCCCCACGACCAGCGGGACGAGGTCGAATTCTCCCAGCAGGGTCTGCAGGAACGGCAGCTCCACCTCCAGCGCGTGCTCGCGGGCGTGGGCCTCCGGGATCACCCGCACCTGCGGCAGCCGGATGGCCGCCTGGCACCCCTCGGGCTCGATGCGGATCTCGCCCAGAGGAGTCGAGAACCGCCCGTCTCCCGGCAGCGCCAGCCCATGGATCGGCACGAAGTGGGAGGGGCCCAGGAGGATCACGCGCCGGATCGTCCCCGCGGCGGACGCCACGGCGCGGAACGCGCTCCCGGCGATCGGGCCGGAGTAGACGTATCCCGCATGGGGAGCGATGACCGCCTTGGGAGCCGGTCCGTCGGCTGGCGCCGCGCCCAGGAAGCCCTCGACCATGGAGGTCAGCTCGGCGGGATCGTCAGGGTAGAACAGGCCGGCGACGGCGGTGGGACGGACAGTGGCCATGGCGGGTCCAATGTAGCATTGCTTTCCCCACGGCCCGCCCTTGAGACCTCACCCTCGATCCCTCTCCCATCTCCCTGCCGCCCGCCCCCGGGAGAGGGAGGTCTCTGCGCTTGAGGTCATTCTGAGCTTGGCAAGATCGCTGACTCATCGTTCCCCCTCTCCCGGGAGGAGGGCGGGGGGCGGGAGAGGGGGCCAGGGGGTGAGGTCTCGAAGGGCATGCCGTCCCAGCCCTCACCGCGACCCTGAAGACCTACTTACCCTTCAACACCTGCCGGCACCGCCGCTGGGCCCGCTCGCGGTCGGGGAAGGGCAATCCCTCGAACAGCAGCAGCGTCCGCTCGCGCCCGCCCGCTAGGGTCGTCAACACTTCCCGGAACTGGTGCTCGGCGCGGTCGCGGTGGCCGAGACGCAGCAGGCAGTCGGCCAGCAGCACGCGGACCTGGAAGAGGGAAGGGTCGAGGTAGAGGGCCGCCCGGTAGGAGGTGACGGCTTCCTCGGCGCGGCCGGAGAGGTCGTGAATGAATCCCTCCAGGGCGTGCGCCGCCGGCTCCGAAGGATCGGCGGCCAGAGCCTGCGCGATCATCTTGCCGGCCTCGCCGAAGCGGTTCGCCGCCAGCTCCCGGGAGGCGTTCATGAGCAGCTCGTAGACGCCGCAGGGCTGGACGGCCGCGGGCTCCTCAACCCCCGCGGATGCGACGGGCGCCGGGGGCGGCGCCGCGGCGGCGCGGGAGACGCTCCAGTCCCGCGGATGCTCCTGGTCGAGCCAGCTCTCCCGCGGCTTCTCGGGCTCCGGGGCCGGCCGGGCGCGGCGGGGCACGGGCTTCGGCGGCGGCGCCGCGGGGGCGGGCGCGGCCTCGCGATGGCGATAGGCGAAGCAGGGTCCCAGATCCACCGCCTCCAGCTCGTCCTGGATCTGCCACAGCGTCTCCGAGGCGCCCAGGAAGAGGAAACCCTGGGGCGCCAGCATCCGCGCCACCTGCGAGATCACCAGGCGTTGCAGGGGCCGGCGGAAGTAGATCAGGACGTTGCGCATCAGGACCAGATCCCATTCCTGCTGCGGCAGCGGGAAGGGCGTGTGGGCGAGGTTGAGCGGCTGGTACTGGATGCGCGAGCGCAGGCCGGCGTCGAGCTCGTAGAGCTTGCCCCGGCGGGTGAACCAGCGCTCCAGCATCGGCGGCGGCACCTGGGAGACCGCCCGCTCGCCGTAGAGGCCGAGGCGCGCGCCGGCGAGAGCCTCCTCGTCCAGATCCGTGGCCACGATGCTCCAGGTCCAGCCGGTGAGGGAGGGCTCGTCGGCCAGCAGCATGGCCAGGGTGGCCGGCTCCTCGCCGCGGGCGCAGGCCGCCGACCAGATGCGCAGGTGGCGCGTCCCGGCCCGCGCCCGCACGAGGATCGGCAGCACGTGCCGGCGGATGATCTCGAACTGCTGCGGCGCCCGGAAGAAGTAGGACTCCTTGATGGTGACGAGGGCGATCAGGCTGCCCCACTCGCCTTCGAGCTCCCGCCGGGTAAGGGCCCGCACGTACTCGGCGAGGCCGGGGAGCCGGTTGACGTGCGCCCGCCGTTGCGCCACCTCCTCCAGGAACCCGTACCGGGCGGACGGGATGACGTTGCCCGTGACCTCGCGGATCAGCGCCGCGAGCTCCTGGACCGCCGGGGAGGACGCGGCATGGCTCATGGGCGCACGAGGTTCCGGCCGGCGTCCTTGGCTTCATACAGACGGCGGTCCGCCAGCGAGACGAGGAGGTCGCTGCTCTGGAAGCCCGTCAGCTCGTCCCGCGACGCGACGCCGAAGGAGGCCGTGGTCCGCACCTCGCCGCCGGAGATGCGCACGGCATGGCTGGCCAGCCCCAGGCGCAGCCGCTCGGCCGCCCGGCGGGCGGCGTCGAGGTCCACCTGCGGCATCACGACCAGGAACTCCTCGCCGCCGTAGCGCCCGAGCAGGTCGGTGCCGCGCAGGCACCGCCGCAGGGCGGCCGCCCCTTCCCGCAGCACGGCGTCGCCCACCAGGTGGCCGTGGGTGTCGTTGATCTCCTTGAAGTGGTCGAAGTCGCAGAGCACGACGCTCAGGGGGTACCGATAGCGCCGGGCCCGCTCCAGCTCCTCGGTCAGGCGGGCGTAGATGGTCCGGTGGTTGAGCTGCCGGGTCAGGCCGTCCATCATGGAGAGCTCGTGCAGCCGCTGGGAGAGGCGGGCGTTGTCGAGCACGACGGCGAGATGCCCGGTCATGCCTTCCAGGAGGGCGCCGGTGGAGGCGTCGAACTCGTGCGGGTCCCGGGGCAGCAGCGCCAGGACGCCCGCGGCTTCGCGCAACGCCAGGGGGAACCAGACGGCGGCCTCCAGGTCGATGGCCACGTCGCCCCGCTCTCCCGTGACCTTCACCTCCAGAGGGGTGTTCGGCAAGGGGTCCAGCGTCTTCGTGAGCAGCTCCTTCAGCGTCTCGACGTCGGAGTTGCGGACCGGATCCTGGAGGTGGATGTGGAGCATGGCGGCATCCAGCTCGGAGACCGCCACGGCCAGGAACTGGGCGTCGACGACCTGGCCCAGGGTCTCCAGGGCGCCGCCGGCCGCCTCGTGGAAATCGTTGGCGGCCATGCCGCGCTCCAGGAGCGTGTTGACCACCGTGGCTTGGAGCAGCGAGGCGTCAAGGTGGCGCGCCACCCGGGCGAGCACCTCCACGGGCCCCATGGCCTGGAGGTCCAGGCCGGGGCCGCCGGCGGCGGGCCTGGCCGCGCCCGCCGCGGCGAGCCGGGTGACGGTGGCGACCAGATCGCCCGGCTGGAAGTCCTTGGTGAGGTAGGCGTCCGCGCCGGTGCGCAGGCCCCAGTAGCGGGAGGCGGCCTCGCCGTGGCTGGTGAGGATCAAAACGGGGATGTGGGAGCTGGCGGGATCCGCCTTGAGGAGCCGGAGCAGCGGGAAGCCGTCCATGGTGGGCATCTCGAGGTCGGTGATCACCACCGCCGGCTGTTCCCGCAAGGCGGCCATCGCCCCCTCGGCGCCGTCGCGCGCCTCCAGGACGTCGAAACCGGCGCCGCGCAGGGTGCGGGAGAGGATCGCCCGCGTCACCTCGCTATCGTCCACCACCAGCACCCGGCGCTTCACCGTCCTCCCTTCCACAGCCGCGCCAGGGTGCGGGCGAGATCCCGGGGCGGCAGCGCCACCTCCGCCGCGCCCCGCTCCAGCGCCACGCGGGGCATGCCGAAGACGACCGAGCTGGCCTCGTCCTGCACCAGGGTGACGCCCCCCGCCTGGCGCAGGGCGAGCAGCCCCTCGACGCCGTCGGCCCCCATGCCGGTCAGCAGCACTCCCGCCACCTGGTGGGGGCAGGACGCGGCGCAGGAGAGGAACATCTCGTCCACGGACGGGCGGTGGCCCTTGCGCGCCGGAGTCTCGGAGTCCAGGCGCAGCACGCCGTCGGGCTCCATCCGCAGGTGGGAGCCGCCGGGCGCCAGGCGCACGGCGCCGCGCCGCAGCGCTTCGCCGTCCTGGGCCAGCCGGATGTCGAGGGGAAGCTCCTTGTTGAGCCAGTCGGCGAAGGCCAGCTCGAAGCCGGAGGCGATGTGCTGGACGATCAGGAACCCGACCGGGGGATCGGCCGGCACCTCCTCCAGCAGCTCGCGGATGGCCGCGGGACCACCGGTGGAGGCGCCGATGGCGACCCAGCGCAGCTCGACCGCGTCCGTAGCCAGCTCCTGCGGCGCCACGGCGCGCTGCCGCGTCACCCGCGGGGCGGTCTGGGCCTTGGCCACGGTGCGGACCGTCTCCGGCAGGCTCTCCGCGAGCTGCTGCCAGCTCGTCGTGTCCTCCGGCTTGGGAAGGACCTCGAGGGCGCCCCGGCGCATGGCCTCGAAGGCCGTCTGCATCTGGTTGCGGTTGGCCCGCGAGGAGAGGACCACGATGGGCGTCGGCCGCGTGGCCATGATCTTCTCCGTCGCCTGGTAGCCGTCCATCACCGGCATCTGGAGGTCCATCACCACCACGTCCGGCTGCAGATCGATCACCGCCTGCAGGGCCTGGGCGCCGTCGGCGGCCTCGCCGGCCACCTTGATGTCCCGGGTGCGGGAGAAGAAACGCCGCAACACCGCCCTCACCGAGGGCGAGTCGTCCACCAGCAGGATGCGGATCAAGCCGGGCCTCTTCTCTTCACCGCGCGCTCCCGCTGAGGCGGCGCACGAGATCCACGAGCTCGCCGGCGTCCAGGCTCTGCTTGGTCAGATAGGCGTCCGCCCCCACTTTGAGGCCACGCAGGCGGTCTTCGGGGCGGTCGCGGGTGGAGACCACGATGATGGGGAGTTGGGAGAAGTGCTCCATACCGCGCAGAGTCGCTGCAAGCTCGAAGCCGTCCATGCGCGGCATCTCGATGTCGGTGACCACGCAGTCGAAGCTCTCCTCGGCGAGCAGCGAGAGGGCCTCCTCGGCGTCGCTGGCCGGAGAGACCACGAAGCCGGCGTCCTCCAGGAGACGGCGCTCCATCTCGCGGGTGACCAGGGAGTCGTCCACCAGCAGCACCCGCACCCGGCGCGCCACCGCCTGCTGGCGCGCCGCGGGCAGGGCCCGCAGGTATTCGCGCTGGGCCAGGACCGCCGGCGCCAGCACCCCCACGGGCTCGCCGGAGGCGAGCAGGGCGACGCCCTCCAGCAGCCGGTCGGTGGGAGCGCGCCGGGTGATGGGCCGCACCAGCACCTCCTCCTCCCCGTCGACGTCGTCCACGGCGATCGCCAGGGGCTGGCCCGAGACGATCCCCTCCAGGAGGAGCTGGCTCTCGGCGGCCGGCTGGCCGTAGATCCGGGCCAGGGGCACGAAGGGGACGAGACGGTCGGGGAAGGAGGCCAGGGAGCGGCCGTCCCGCTCCACCACCATGCCGTGAGAGAGGCGCGTGGCGCGGCGGACGATCGACCCGGGCAGGGCGATCCGGAGCTGCCCGACCCGCAGCAGCATCACGGACTCGCCGCGGCGGGCGACCGGCACCTCGACGATGAAGGTCGTGCCCTTGCGCGGCTCGGTCTCCACGAAGACCTCGCCGCCCAGGCGGTTGACGGCCGTGGCCACCACGTCCAGCCCGACGCCGCGGCCGGAGATCTCGGAGATCTGCTTGCGGGTCGAGAACCCCGGCGCGAAGAGGAGCCGCAGGGCCTCCTTCTTGCCCAGGCCCGGGGCGCTGGCGGCGTCCACCAGCCCCACGTCCACGGCCTGCTGGATCACCCGCTGGACGTCGATGCCGCCGCCGTCGTCCTCGATGATCAGGCGGACCTTGGGACCGTCGGGAAGGGCCTTGATGCGGATGCGTCCCGCCCGCGGCTTGCCGAGCGCCGCGCGCGCGTCCGGCGGCTCGATGCCATGGTCCACGGCGTTGCGCAGCAGGTGGAGCAGCGCCTCCTCCAGCTCGCGGGCGATGCGGCGGTCGAGGCGGGTCTCCTCGCCTTCCAGCTCGACCTCGACCTCGCGGTGGAGGGAGCGCGCCAGCTCGCGGGCGTAGCGGGCGAAGGAGAGGAGGAAGCCCCGCAGCGGCTGGAGCTGGAGCGAGAGCATCTTTTCGAGCTGCTCCTCGGCCGAGCGGATCAGCCGGCGCTGCCCGCCCTCGAGCTCCACGGCGACGCGGCGCAGCATGGTGGCGAGCACGGCCAGCACCTGCGTGGGCTGCGGCTCGTGCAGGCCGTCCTCGGCCAGCCGGGCGAGGTCGTAGATGCGCTCGGTGATCTGCCGGCCGGCCACCGCCATGATGCGCACCTGGGTGGCCCGCTCGGCCACGGCGTCGAGCGCCGCGGCGTCCACCCGGACGTCGTTGGCGGAGGAAGAGGGCGCGGCGGCCTTCGCGGACGGCGCGGGGGCCGGCTGGGGAGCGGGTTCAGGCCGCGGCGCCGGTTCGGGCTCCGGAACCGCTTCCGCCACGACAGCCGCCGGTGCTTCCACGGCCGGCTCGGGCGGGCTCTCCGCCGCGGCCACGTGGTCGTGCATGCTCTGGAGCAGCTCGGCGTCCGCCACCGGCTCCCGGCCCTGCGAGACGGTCTCCACCAGGACCGTCAGCTCGTCCACCACCCGCGTCAGCAGTTGGATCATCCCCGGGCGGGCGGCGTGCAGCACCTCCTCGGCCGCGTGGCACAGCTCGGCCAGGGCGCCGATCCGCATCATCCGCCCCGCGCCCTTGAGGGTATGCAGCTCGCGCTTGGCCTCTATGACCGCCTGGGGATCGGCCTCCAGACGCGGCACGCAGGTGGCGAGCCGCTCCAGCCGGTCGCGCGCTTCCTCGACGAAGAGGGGGATGAGATCGGCGAACTCCGTATCCAAGAAGACCCCAACGTCAGATCTTGGTCCAACTGTCCACGTTCACGTCGAGCCCGAGGACCCCCTCCAACTGGCCGTTCTCGTAGACTGGCGAGGCCGCGGTGAAGATCGGCTGGCCCGAGAGGAGGGAGTTGAAGAGGGGCGTCATGATGGTGTGCCCTTCGCGCACCGCCGCCTTGTACCACGGCCGATCCGAGAAGCCGTCCCCCACCCGGACGGCGGCCGGCACCTCGCGGTCGCCGACGATCTGGCGGTTGACCGTGAGGGCGTTCTGGTTCCGCCGGCCGTCGTAGAAGTAGAGGCACTCCACGTAAGGCTGCTTGTGCACCAGCTCCTCCAGCAGGCGCTCGATGGCCTCCCAGTTGCCGAGCCGGCGCCGCACCTCCCGGCTCCAGGCCTCGGCCAGATGCTTGAGCGAGTGCGGCGAGTCCAGATGGAAGGACTGGGCGAGCATCTGGATGACCAGCCCCAGGCGGTTCAGCCGGTCGGCGGTCTCGGTGAAGTGCTTGAGGCCGTCCGCCATCCGTTGCACGACCTGGCTGACCTCCTTGAGGGTGAGCACCACCTCGTCCGAGGCGGCGTTCTGCTGCTGGGTGGCGAGGGAGATCTCGCGCGCCACCCGGGCGGTGTCGCTGGAGGCGCCCCGCAGATCCTCGATGGACGAGGCCGCGGCCCGCGCCCGCTCCAGCACCCGCCCCGCCTCCTTGCTCCCCTCCTCGGTGGCGACCACCGTGGCGCGGATGGAGCCGGCGAACTCGTCCAGCAGGTTGCGCACCGAGTCGACCGATTCCTGGGAACGCTGGGCGAGGCGCCGCACCTCCTCCGCCACCACGGAGAAGCGGCGGCCATGGCCGCCCGCCGCCGCGGCCTCGATGGCCGCGTTCAGGGAGAGGATGTGGGTCTCCTGGGCGATGTCGGTGATGAGGTCCAGGACGCGGTAGATCTCCTTCGAGCGCGTGCCCAGGTGCTCGGCGCGGTTGGAGATGCCGCTGATCCGCTTCTTGACCTCCTCGATGCCGTCGACGGCCTCCTCGACGGCCCCCTGCCCGCTGTTGCCGCTCTCCTCCGCCGCCTGCGCGAGATCGGCCTGGGCGGCGGCGTTGTCGGCGATCTGGGACGCCGTGCGCGCCAGCTCCTCCATGGCGGCCGTGATCTCCACCACCGAAGCCGCCTGCTCGGAGGAGCCGGAGGCCAGCTCGGAGGCGATCTCGTTGACGGCGTTGGCGGCCGAGGCCACCTCGATCGAGCTGCCCTGGATCTGCTGCGCCAGCACGTCGAGGGCGTTGGTGGCGTTCGCCAGCGAAACCGCCAGGCGGCCGGGCAGGGAGCTCGCGCTCTCCGAGCAGTTCACCAGGTCGCCGTCGCGCAGGCGGTCGAGAGCCTGCACCAGGGTCGCCTCGATCGCCTCCCGCCGCTTCTCGGCTCCCGCCACCCGGTGATGGAGCCACTGCTGCGACCGGTAGATGACCCGGTGGTAGAGCGCCACCGTGCCCACGGCCACCAGCATGAAGGCGTTGAACAGCCAGTTATGGGAGCCGCCCGCTTCGGTCACCATCAGCAGCACCAGCCCCGAGAGGGCGATGCCGCCCAGGATGAGCATCCCGGTCAGCGCCGGATTGAACGCTTCACTCGCTCGCTTCATCGAGGCCATCTCCTCCAGGGGACCGCAAAACGGCCGGGAGGCGTCCCGGGTCCACCACCACGACCGGCAGTTGGCCGTGCACGGCGAGCCCCGCCGGCTCCTCGGCCCAGAACCGCCTCAACAACGGGGCCGGCCGGACCACCAGGTCCTCCACCACCCCCAGGATCTCGTCCGCGGCCAGCGCGGCGCCGCCCACTTCGAGCCGGTAGCGGCCGTCCTCCCAGGCCAGCCCCTCGACCGCGGCGTTGGAGATCCCCCAGACGCCGCCCGCGCGGCGCAGCAGCAGGAAGCCGCGGGCGTCCGGGACGCTCACGCCTCCCTCCCCAGCGCCTCGAGGTTGAGGACGCGCACGACCGCGCCGCCGACCGGCGCTTCGCCGAGCAACAGGCCGCCGTCGCCCGCCACCACGGAATCCGCCGGCACATGGGCGACTTCCAGGGCGGCGTCCGCCGCGAGCCCCACCGCCTCCCGCGCCTCGGCCGGGCCCACCCAGACCACCACCGTCACCGGATAGGACGGGTTCGGCCCCGGCGGCGAGCTGACCAGCCGCGCCAGGTTGAGCACGGGGAGCGGCTCGCCGCCGAACTCCGCCAGCCCTTCCAGCGCGCCCGCCGCGCCCGGCAGCGGGTGCACGGAGAGGGAGCGCACCACCCGCCGCACCGCCGCCAGCGGCAGCGCGCAGGTGTACTCCCCGGCCTGCACCAGGAGGTGCGTGCCTTCCCGCCGCGTGGCCTGCGCCGGCTCGCTCACGGCTCAGATCCTCGTCCAGCCGGTGACGTTGATGTCGATCCCCAGCACGGCGGTGATCGTGCCGTTGCCGTCGCGCAAGGGCGTGCAGACGGTGAAGCAGGCCTCCGAGTTCTGCATCGACTCGTAGGGCGGGATGAGGGTCGTGCGCCAGTGCCGGGAGACCGCCTTGAACCACGGGCGGTGGCGCACGTCCGTCTCCCGCACCTTGGCGGCCAGGGCGCGCTGCCGCTCGTCGAGCAGGTTCTGGTTGAAGCTCAGCACCTGCGTGCCGCCGTCGGTGCCCATCAGGTAGCCCAGCTCGACGAAGGGCGCCTCGCGCACCAGGTCTTCGAGCGCCTTCTCCTTCTCGGGGAGGGACTCCAGGCCCTCCAGCCGCCGCGCCCAGTCCTCCACCAGGTGCTTGAGCGAGCGCGGGGAATCGAGGTGGAAGGACTGCGCCAGGAGCTGGATCTCCAGCCCCAGCGTGTTGAGGCGGTCCGCCGTGCTCGAAAGGTTCTTGAGGCCGCCGGTCATCCGCTGCACGACCATGCTCACCTCGCGCAGGGTCATCACCACCTCGTCCGAGGCGGCGTTCTGCTGCTGGGTGGCCATGGAGATCTGGCGAGCTACGGTGGAGGTGTCGCTCGACGCCCGGCGCAGCTCCTCGATGGCGGAGGCCGCCGCCCGCGAGCGCTCCAGCACCCGCGTCGCCTCCTTGCTCCCCTCCTCGGTGGCGACGATGGTGGCGCGGATGGAGCTGGAGAACTCGTCGAGCAGGTTGCGCACCGACTCCACCGACTCCTGCGAGCGCTGGGCGAGGTGGCGCACCTCCTCGGCCACCACCGAAAAGCGCCGGCCGTCGGCGCCCGCCGCCGCCGCCTCGATGGCGGCGTTCAGCGACAGGATGTGGGTCTCCTGGGCGATCTCGGTGATCAGGTCGAGCACCCGGTAGATCTCCTTGGAGCGGGTGCCGAGGGCGTCGGCGCGGTTGGCGATGGCGCTGATGCGCTTCTGCACCTCCTCGACGCCGGTGACCGCTTCGAAGACGGCGGCCGAGCCGGCATCGCCGCTCATCTCGGCCCGCGACGCCAGCTCGGCCTGCCGGGTGGCGTTCTCGGCGATCTGCGACGCCGTCCGCGCCAGTTGCTCCATGGCGGCGGTGATCTCCACCACCGAGGCCGCCTGCTGCGAGGAGCCCGCCGCCAGCTCCGACGCGATCTCGTTCACCGCGTCGGCGGCCGAGGCCACCTCGATCGAGCTGTCCTGGATCTGCTGCGCGAGCTGCGACAGGGCCTCGCTGGCCGCCTCGGACATCTTCGCCAGCCGCTCGGGAAAATCCTTGGTGTGCTCGATCGAGCGCACCAGGTCCCCGGCGCCGAGCTGCTCGAAGGCCGCGATCAGCTCGCGCTCCAGCCGGGCCCAACGCTCGCGGGTCTGGGGGAGACGGCGCTCCAGGTCGCGGAAGTAGGGGAAGACCCAGATGAAGTAGGCGATCAGCCCGGTCAGCCCCAGCGCCAAGAAGACGAGCCGCGGCCATGCCGGCCCTCCCGACGAGGCGCCCAGCGCCAGCAGGAGGAATCCCACCAGCGTCAGGCCGACGACGAGGATCATGCCCAGCCAGGCGTTGTCGGTATGGCGGCCTGTGGGACCCGTCACCGCGCTATCCGCTTCTGCGTCCATCCTCGAGATTTCTCCTGTCGACCCGCCGGCGGATAGAGCGAACCGCCACCACCACGACGGTCTGAGCGGCGTACTTCCGGCGTTTTCCAAACTGAACGTGCGCCGTAGGATAGGGGATTCGCACCCCTGCCGCAAGCGCGCCGCCGCCCCTGGACTGCGCAGGCCCCCTGTTGAAAGCCCGGACGAATTGGGCTATAGAATATGTCTAATAATTTCGCTTTCTCCTCAGATGTGCAAGGGCTTTGGCTTGAGCTCGCCCTCGACTGCCCGGGGGTGCGCGTACTGTTCACGCAGGTTCAGGGAGATTGTATGAATCGGAAAGGCCTCGCTCCAGTTGTACTCCTCTCATTCGCTCTCGCCACGCCCGCGGCCTGGGCCGGCAACGGGCACGTCCTCCACGGCATCGGCGCCGTCAACAGCTCGATGGGCGGCGCCGGCGTGGCGCTGCCCAACGACGCCCTCGGCGCGCTCAATCTCAACCCCGCGCTGCTGGCGCGGATGGAAGGCCACAAGTTCGAGTTCAGCGTCGAGTACAACAACCCCGGCAACGCCGTCGAGAGCAGCGTCGGTCCCTTCTCCGGCCGCACGGAGGACGACGGCGACACGGTGCTCATCCCGGCCGTCGGCTGGGCCCGCCACAAGGCGGGCTCGCGGGTGGGTTACGGCATGGGCGTCCTCGGCCTCGCCGGGTTCGGCGTCGACTATCCGCAGGACCCCACCAACCCGCTGCTGGCGCCACAGCCCTTCGGGTTCGGCCGCGTGTATTCGAACTACCAGCTCATCAAGATCCCGTTCGTGGCGGCGTGGCAGCTCAGCGACTCCTTCTCCCTGGGCGTGTCGTTCAACGCCGCCCTCGGCACGCTGACCGCCGATCCCGCCGGTTTCGCGACGCCCGACTGCTCCGGCCCCACCGGCCCCTGCTTCTTCCCGCGCGTCAACTCGGACAGCGCCTGGGGCTTCGGCGCCACCGTAGGCGTCCACTACCAGATCAACCCGGCGTGGGCCCTCGGCCTCTCCTACGGTACGGAGATCGATTTCGAGGACTTCGAGTTCAACTCCGCGGTGGCGAATCCGAACCTGCCGACCTTCGGCACCAACCGTGAGATCACGCTCCAGCTCAACTACCCGTCGGTCATCGTGGGCGGGATCGCCTTCACCCCCTCCGACCGGCTGGCCATCGCCGTCGACGGCAAGATGATCAACTACGAGGACACCGAGGGCTTCGCCGACGTCCTGGGCTTCGAGGACATCGTGGTCTATGACATCGGCGTGCAGTACCGGGCCACCGACCGCATCACCCTGCGCGGCGGCTACAACGTGGCCGAGAATCCGATCCCCGAGGAGAGGACCTTCTTCACCGTGTCGGTGCCGGCCATCTTCGAGGACCGCGTCTCCCTCGGCGTCGGCCTGCGCGTCAACGAGGCCCTGGAGCTGAACGCGGGCTACTACAAGGTGTTCGAGAACCGGATCACCGGCCCCTTCGTGAATCCCGCCATCGGTCCGGTGCCCGGCACCTCGGTGACCACCGAGATGTCCATGGAATCCATCCTCGTCGCCTTCTCGTTCAACCTTTAAGCTGCTGTAAAATGAGTTGGAGTGGGGCGGGGGCTTCACCCCCGCCCTTTTCTTTATCGGCTGCCATGCACCGGATCGAGGAGACTCCGTACGGCTATCGCCTGGGGATCCAGGGCTTCCTGGGTCCCGACGAGGCGGACGCGATGCTCGCGGATCTGAAGTCCACCCTGCGCCCCCGGGGCGGCCTGCTCATCGACCTCCGGCGGATCCCCACCCTCCACCCCGACGCCCAGGAAGCCCTGAAGCTCGCCCTCCTGCACTGCCGGGAAGCCGGCATGGAGAGGGCCGTCTGCCTGCTGGACAGCGCCATCGTCCGGCTCCAGACGCACTGCGTCGCGCGGGACGCCGGTCTCGAAGACGCCGTCCGCGCCGTCGACGTCTCCAGTCAATCCGACTGGGAAAGGGCCGCTCTCGACTGGATCGAGCGGGGGATCGATCCCGACTCCTAGAGGACCTCTCCGAGCCGCGCCATCAGCACCGCGTAGACCTCGATCCCGTCCCACAGGTTTTGCAGCCGCAGGTTCTCGTTGGCCCCGTGCTGGTTGTTGTCGTGGTTCACCATGGGCACGCCGATCATCGGCGCCTTCAGGGTCTCGGTGAACAGGGACATGGGCACGCTGCCGCCCAGCATGGGCACCCGCACGACCGGCCCGCCCGCCGCCTCCTCCACGACCGAGATGACGGCCTTGGAGACCGGCAGGCTCATGTCCGTGCGGGCGGCCGGATAGTCGAGAGACCAGGCGAGGCGGGCGACCTTCGGATGGGTCCGCCGCGTCTCCAGGTCCGGTGTCTCCGAGACCAGGAACCAGCCCTGGCCGCGGAGGAACGCCTCCACCCGCTCGCGCACCTTCTCCGGTGTCTGGTCCGGCACCAGCCGGAAGTCGATCGAGGCCTGCGCCTCGGTGGGAATGGCGTTGGCCGCCGCGTCCCCCACCTCGGCGGAGCGCAGGCCGCGCACGTTCAGGGCGGGATCCATCAAGCGGTCCTGGAGCCGGGCGCCGCCCCCTTCCACGCGCCCCAGGCCCAGCTCGCGCGCCAGTCCCTCCTCCACCGCCGGCATGGCGGCCAGGGCGCTCTTCTCCGCCTCGTTCAACGGCCGGACGTCGTCGTAGAAACCGGGGACGCGGATGCGCCCGTCCTCGTCCCGCAGGCTCGCCACGAGATGGGCCAGCGTCACCGCCGGGTTGGGCGCCCAGTTGCCGTAGTGGCCGCTGTGCAGCGGGCGCGCCGGCCCGTAGACCGTGATCTCCAGGCCGCTGACGCCGCGGGCGCCGAAGAAGACCTGCATGCGCCGGGTCTGGTGGACCGGACCGTCGCAGAGCAGCCAGACGTCGGCGGCGAGGAGGTCCTGGTGGCGCCGCAGGATCTCGGTCAGGTGCGGCGAGCCCTGTTCTTCCTCCCCTTCCAGGAACAGCTTGACGTTGACCGAGGGCTGGAGCCCGGAGGCTTTCAGCGCGTCCAGGGCCGTCAGAAGCGCCACGATGGGCCCCTTGTCGTCGCTGGCCGAGCGGGCATAGAGCCGCCACTCGGGATCGAAGGGACCCTGGACGGACGCGAGGTCTAGCTCCTTCGTCCCTTCACCGATCGAGCCGGTCCGCAGCAGCGGCTTCCAGGGATCGGAGAGCCACCCCTTCTGGTCGACCGGCTGGCCGTCGTAATGGGCGTAGAACATGACGGTCCGCCGGGCGCCCGGCACGCGCAGCTCGCCATAGAGGGAAGGCGGCGTGCCCTCCCCGGCCGAGAGCCGGCGCATCTCGAAGCCCCGGCGGCGGAGGCTCGCCTCCAGATGGCCGGCGTTGCGGTCGATGTCCGCCATGCGATTCGCCACGTTTGGCAGGGCGAGCAGGTCGCTCAGCTCCCGCACGATCTCCTTCTCGTGCGCCGTCCGGTACGCCCGCACCCGGTCGCGCACGCCCGGCTCCGCCGGTTCAGCCGCCAGGGCGCTGGCGCCGGCCGCGAGGAACATGAGGATGCCTGCAGCAACTCCGCGTCCTGTCATGGTTCGCCTCCGAGGGAGGGGAAGATCTCTTCTGAGGGTTTTCGAGAGTGGGATGGTCGGGGCGAGAGGATTTGAACCTCCGGCCTCACGGTCCCGAACCGTGCGCTCTACCAAGCTGAGCTACGCCCCGACATTCTGCGGCCTTCCGAGGGATCAACCGCGAGGACGGGGAGGATAGCGTCTCGCGGGTCCTGGGTCAAGAGGAGGCAGAGCATCTTCTGCGCTCACTGAAATACTTCTCCGGACCCCCTCAGCAAACCCGCATGGTTCTAGGACTTTTCAGATTGGACGCCGATTTTACGTCTTTTTATAGGTGTGGGACGCAAGACCAGGCGACCGGGCAACGGCACGGAGCACGACTCCGGGTACAAGCTCCTCTTCTCCCATCCCGGGATGGTGGAGGAGCTCTGCCGCGGCTTCCTCCCGGCGAGCTGGACGGCGCGCCTCGACTTCGCGTCCCTGGAGATGGCGCCTACAAATTTCGTCAGCGACGGCCAGCAGGAGCGCCGTAGCGACCTGATCTGGAAGCTGCGGTGGAAGCGGGGAGGCGACGCCTATCTCCTCCTGGAGTTCCAGTCCACCCCGGACCCGTCCATGCCCGTGCGGATGTTCACCTACGCCGGTCTTCTCCTTCAGAGACTGATTCGGGAAGGCGCGCTGAAGTCCCGCGGGGTCCTGCCGACGGTGCTGCCGGTGGTCCTGTACCTTGGCAGGCCCTCGTGGCGCGCTCCCCTCGACGTGGTCTCCCTCTTCGGATCGCGCCCGAGCCTCGCCAAGCGCTTCCTCCCTCAACTCCGCTACATCCTCCTGGACGAGCGGAGGATGGACCTGGACCGGCCGGAACTGGCGGACAACCTCGCCGCGGCGGTGTTCAGGGTAGAGACCTGCGAGACTCCGGAGGACTTTCCCCGGCGCGTTCACCATGTCCTGGAGCTTCTTTCCGACAGAGATCCCGAGTTGCGCCGGATCGTTACAAACTGGCTACGGAGGAAGGTGCGCCGCGTCTCTTTTGAGGGTATAATCTTTGATCTGGAGGACGTAACCATGTTGGAAGAGACGATCCTGGAGTGGGAGAAGCAGTTCTTGAGGAGAGGGCGCATCGAAGGTATGCGCCGGATGCTCGTCCGGCTCATGGAAGAGCGCTTTGGTCCGTTGCCGTCCAACATCCGGCGGAGCCTCGAAGCGGTAAGCAGCCCCCGGAAGCTCGAGCGGCTCTTCGGACAGGCCCTCAAGGCGGAATCCCTCGCTCAGGTCGGACTCGCAGCCACTCGATAAGACAAAGCAGACCCCGCCCGCCCCGCATAGCGGGACGGGCGGGTGGAGAGGAGGAAGGGGGGACTCCTCTCCGGGAACCTAGATCAGGGGACCGGCCTCGACCGAGCGCGCGCCCCAGTTGAACGCCTCTTCATTCAGCGGGATCATCGCGCACTTGTCGCGCAGCGCCTGGCGGATGGCGGTGAGGAAGGTCTCCTTCGGGAACAGGTCGGTGGCCGCCTGGAGGGCCCCCAGGGCCACCACGTTCTTCACCACCACCTTGCCGAGGTCGGCGGCGATCTGCGTGAACGGCACGCCGATGCAGCGCACACCCGGGGGCAGGGACGGCACGTCGTGGATCACCGAGCTGTCGTAGATCACCGTGCCGCCGCGGGCGACCCTGGGGCCGAATTTCGCCAGGCTCGGAGCGTTGAAGGCCACCAGCACGTTGGGCGCCGGTGAGGCCGGCGAAAGCACCTCGTCCTCGGCGATGTGCACGTCCGCGTAGGAGGTGCCGCCTCGCGACTCCGGACCATAGCTCGGGATGTGCGTCGAGTCGAACCCCTCGTTGATCGCCGCCCGCGTGACCAGCATGGCCGCCGTCTGCGCGCCGTCTCCCCCCGCGCCCGCCAGCTTCAGGGCGATATCCCTCGGCGCCACGTGACGAGGGAAGCCCGCGCAGAAACGCGGCGCCTTCTCCTCCACCCCGCCGATCGCCCCCATCACCCGGTCCACGTCGAACGTGGGATGCGGAAACGGCGGCCGCGGCTCGGCGGCCACGTCCTTCTTCACTCCCAGGGGGAAGACCGGCACCATGTTGTCCCGCACCCAGTGCTCGGCCTCCTCCGCGGAGATCCCCAGGTGCGTCGGACACTCCGAGAGCACCTCCACGAACGCGAAGCCGCGGTTCTCCACCTGGAGCCGCAGGGCCTTGAGGATCGCCTTCTTCGCCCGCGTGCGCTGCTTGGCGTCGAACAGCGCCACCCGTTCCACGTAGACCGGCGAGTCGAGGCCGGCGATCAGCTCCGCCATCTTCAGCGGTTGGCCCATGATCGGCTCGCGGCCGTAGGGCGAGGTGGCTGTCTTCTGCCCCATCAGCGTGGTCGGGGCCATCTGCCCGCCGGTCATCCCGTAGATGGCGTTGTTGACGAAAACCACCGTGATCGGGATGCCGAGTTGCGCCGCGCTCACGATCTCCGCGAGGCCGATCGAGGCGAGGTCGCCGTCCCCCTGATAGCTGACGACGATCGAATCCGGGTTCGCCAGCTTGTGGCCGAGCGCCACCGCCGGGGCCCGGCCGTGCGCCGCCTGGGTGTTTCCCACGTCGAAGTAGTAGTAGAGGAACACGCCGCACCCCACGGGCGAGACGGCCACCGTACGGTCCTGGATCCCCAGCTCGTCGATGGCCTCGGCCAGGAACTTGTGGGCCAGGCCGTGGCCGCACCCCGGGCAGTAGTGGGTCGAGTGCCCCTTCAGGCCCTCGCCCTGGGCGTGGCGCTCGAAGCGGTCATAGAAAGCCGTGGCGCTCATACCGTCACCTCCTCGCACGCGCAGACGCGTTCGATGATCTCCTCCTGCTGCGGCAGGACGCCGCCCATGTGGCGGACGCCCTCGATCACCGGCAGCGGGTGGGCGCCGCAGCGGGAGAGCGCCAGCCGCAGCTCGTCCTCGAGCTGTCCCTCGCTGGCCTCCACCACCACGAACCGGCGGATGTGGCCGAGATGGGGCTGGAGGAGCTTGATCGGGAACGGCCACAGGGTGACGGGCCGGAACAGGCCGATCTTCGCCCCTTCGGCGCGCAGCACCTCGACGGCTCCCTTGGCCATCCGCGCCGGCGTGTTGCAGGCCACGATCACCGTCTCGGCGTCGTCCATGTGGAAGAGGTCGGCCCGCTGCTCGGCCGCGGCCATCCGCCCGTACTTGTCCAGCAGATGGAGGTTGTGGTTTTCGAGGTCGGTCTCCGAGAGATAGATCGAGCAGACCAGGTTGCGGCGGTGCTCGCGGTCCCCCCAGACGGCCCAGGCCGGCAGGCCGGGCTTGATCAGGAAGGGCGGGAGCTGGACCTTGCCCGTCATCTGTCCCAGGTAGCCGTCGCCGAGGATCACCACCGGATTGCGGTACTTGAACGCCAGGTCGAAGGCCGCCATGGTGAGATCCAGCATCTCCTGCGGCGTCGACGGCGCGAAGACGATCGCGTGGGTGTTGCCGTGGCCGAGGCCGCGGCAGGCGAGCTTGATGTCCGTCTGCTCGGGCGCGATGTTGCCGAGTCCCGGCCCGCCGCGCATGACGTTGATGAAGACCCCCGGCAGCTCGGCGCCGATCATGTAGGAGAGGCCTTCCAGCATCAGGCTGAAGCCCGGCGAGGAGGTGAAGGTCATGCACCGCAGCCCCGCGCCGCCGCAGCCGTAGATGTGGTTGACCGTCGCCACCTCGGAGACCGCCTGGAGGAACACTCCGTCGAGCTTGGGCAGGAGCTTCGCCATCAGCTCGGCGCCCTCGGTGGACGGCGTGATCGGATAGCCGAAGAAGTGCCGGCACCCGGCGAGCAGCGCGCCGATGGCCGCGGCGTAGTTGCCCTTGACCACCAGCGGCTCGAACCGTGGCAGCGGCAGGATCTCGTCCGGGATGTCCACCGGCACGGGCGCCGTGGTGCGGCGCTCGCCGAACAGGTGGGCGGGATCGCGGAGATCCGTGTCGGCGGGCTCCGGCATGAGCCCGTACGGCTCCGGGCAGGCCGTCATGCAGAGGCCGCACCCGTTGCAGGCCTCGAGATCGAGACTGATGGGGATCAGCCCGGTGAGCGGGTTGATCTCCGTGCCGAGCGAGATGCAGTGCTTGGGACAGGCTTCGATGCAGCGGCCGCACCCCTTGCAGTATTCCGGCAGGACGAAGGGCATGGGCCGCTCCGTGGATTGAACGCTTTGAGCCATCTGAAACCCCCTTTCGAACACGAGCGGGAGATCAGGCCGCCACTTTCCTCCCGATCACCATCCCCAGCCTCCGGATCCCCTCTTCGATCAGCTCCGGCGTGCAGTAGGAGAAGTTCAGGCGCATCGTGCGCGCTCCGCCGCCGTTGGCGTGGAAGGAATCGCCGGGCACGAACGCCACCTTCTCCTTCAGCGCGTCGGCCAGCAGGGCCTTGGAATCCATGCCCTCGGGCAGCGTGGCCCACAGGAACAGCCCGCCGCTGGGACGCGTCCACAGGACGTCCGGCGGGAAATAGCGGTCCATGGCCTTCAGCATCGCGTCCCGGCGCTCGCCGTAGACCGTGCGGATGCGGCGCACGTGGCGGTCCAGGAAGCCGCCCCGGGCCACCTCGTAGGCCACCATCTGGCCGAAGGTGCTGGTGTGGAGGTCCGCCCCCTGCTTCATCTGCACCAGCCGGAACATCACCTCCTCCGGCGCCACGACCCAACCCAGGCGCAGGCCCGGCGCCAGCGTCTTCGAGAGCGTGCCGAGATAGATCACGTCGCCGTGGAAGGGCCGGCCGGTCTCGTTGCCGTGGTAGACGGCGTCGAGCTTGACCAGCGGCGGCAGGTGCTCCCCCTCGTAGCGGAGCTGACCGTAGGGATCGTCCTCGACGATGGGCACGCCGTAGTGGCTGGCGAGCTCCACCAGCCGCCAGCGCCGCTCCAGGGAGAGCGTCACCCCCGCCGGGTTCTGGAAGTTCGGCAGGATGTACATGAACTTCGGACCGGCCCGCAGCGCGTCCTCCAGCAGGTCGGTGCGCAGGCCGTCGTCGTCGATGGGCACGGTGATGTAGCGGGCCTGGTAGGCGGTGAACGCCTGGAGGGCTCCCATGTAGGTCGGCTGCTCGGTGAGGATGCGGTCGCCCGAGTTGATGAACAGCTTGCCGAGCAGATCGAGCCCCTGCTGCGAGCCCGAGGTGATGAGGATGTTGGCCGGCGTGACCTCGATCCCGTAGCGGGCCATGTGGCGGCAGAGCAGCTCCCGCAAGGGCAGATAGCCCTCGGTGGGACCGTACTGGAGAGCGTTGCGGCCGTGCTCGGTGACGACCCGGTCGGCGGCGGCCCGGATCTCGTCCAGCGGGAAGACCTCGGGAGCCGGCAGCCCGCCGGCGAAGGAGATGATCTCCGGGTCCGCCGTCAGCTTGAGCAGCTCGCGGATGGCCGAGCTCGTCATCCCCTGCGTGCGCAGGGCGAAGCGGTCGCTCCAGGGAGTCTCCGCGGACGTTTGGGGAAGTCCCATCGGGAGCACCGACGGGCCGAAGGCAACCAGATCCTGATCGAAGTCCATGCCCCCCTCCTTTGAGGAACCGACGATCCGATTCTGAAGAGGAGCCCGGCGGACCGCCACACGCGGAAGGAGAGGTGGAGAACCCGCCCCATGGGAGGGGTGGAGGCTGGGGCGTCCTGCCCTTCGAAACCTCACCCTCGGTCCCTCTCCCATCTCCCTGCCGCCCGCCCCCGGGCGAGGGAGGGCCCTGCGATCCAGGTTTTCAGAGCTCGGCAAGATCGCTGACTCATCGTTCCCCCTCTCCTGGGGAGGGAGGGCGGGAGGGGTCAGGAGAGGGGCCAGGGGGTGAGGTCTCGCAGGGCATGCCGCCGCCAGGGCAACTCCACATTGAGGACTTCTCCCCTATCCCTACGTTCCCTCCCTGATGCGCGGAGGGACGCCCCCATGGAGCTGACGAAAACCACCGACACCCCGAGATCCGGATTGCAGACCCGCCACTCCCCGGAAACCGGCCTGGAGGTCACCTGGATCGAGTGGGACAGCCCCTTCCGGGCCACTTCCCTGCGGCCGGGCGACATCCTCACCGCCGTCAACGGCAGGCGCGTCGGCAAGGGAGGCGTCGGCAAGGGGGAGGAGGAGCTCGATCCGGACCGGGCTCCCGGCGGCCTTCAGGAGACGAAGACCTGGACGGATGCGGGGCTGCGGCCGGGCGACTCCGTCACGCTGGAGGCGGAGCGCGACGGCGAGTTCCTCGTCGCCGCCGCGCCCCTGGGAGCCGAGAGCTTCTACTACACGGCCGAAGGCCGCAGGGCCATGGCCCCCGGCGGTCCCGAAAGGATGACCAACGACGGCTTCAGCGGCCCCTGGGCGGGCTGGTACGAGACCAAGGTCAAGGACTGGTCCTGGCTCCTGTACAAGGGCTGGCGCCAGACTTTCAACACCCGCCAGACGCTCGCCGAGCACCTGGCCGAGCGGGAGCGGGTGGACTTCGCGGTCGAGCGGTTCCCCGGCCTCTTCTCCGAGACCCTCCGCCGCGACTGGGAGGCTGTGAAGGAGCTCCTCCAGGGCACGCTCTGGCCGGCCGAATCCATCGACCTCGGCTACCGCCAGCAGCAGGAGCGCCTGGCCGAGCGCGTCGCCGAAGCCGGCAGGCAGGCCGAGCTGGCGTTCGTGGCGGGCCTCGCCGCCGCCGTCGCCGCCCCCTTCCCGGCCCCGGACCCGCTGCGCGACCGGCCCGAGGACTATGCGGGGCGGATCGTCAAGATCGACAACGTCACCATGCGCTCGCTGCGCTCCGACGCCGGCCACCCCTGGTTCATCCCCGGCGACCCGCAGAGCGGCTTCTACTTCCTCGACGGCCACTCGCCCGAGAACCGGGCCCTGTTCGCCGCCCAGCACGAATACGCGAAACGGGTCTCCAACAGCTTTCCGGAGCGCTACCGGTTCTACTGCTCCCTGCTCGACGAGCCCCGCCGCACCAAGCTCGACGGCCGGGTGATCACCGGCCTCAAGGTCCGCCTGCTCGCCGCCAGCATCGGCGACGCCTGCTTCGTAGACCTGACCCGGCTGGAGGGGCGCGCGCCGTTCGCCGGCTTCGAGCTGCTCGACCAGGGGCCGCTCGCCATGCCGGCGGACGACGCTCCTCCGGAAAGTGTGCTGCGGGTCTTCTTCGAAGCCGCCAAGCAGGGCCGGCAGGACCTCTGGATCGCCCTGTTCGCCAACTTCCGGCTCACCGAGTCGGCCTCCGGCATCCGCATTGTCGAGCCCACTCGCGGCGCCAGCGAGCGCGACGTCTACTACCAGTGGGACAACGCCCGGCGCGAGCTGTTCAAGGACGTCCTCGACGTGAAGATCGTCCGCAAGGGGCCGGAGGAGGTCGTGCTCCGCCACCGCGAAACCGGCGCGCCCCTGTTCCGCGAGTGCCGGATCGAGGTCGAGCACGTCGGGCAATTCGACGGCGAGCACCGCTCGTTCCTGCGCCACCCCCTCCACCGCGTCTGGGTGCTGCAAGCCATGGCGGACGGCCCCTGGCGCATCCGCGACGTCAACGGTCTCTGAGGAAGCGAGGAAAACGCCATGGCCGATTTCAGGAACCGTTATGGAGAGGTCTTCGGCGCCGTCAAGGAAGACCGGCTGAGCACCTGGGAGAACACCTGGTTCGTCTCTACGCTCAACCAATATGACAAGGCCCGCGACGAGCTGCTGAACAGCCTCGTGGACGTCCTCAAGAGCTTCGATCCCAAACGCCCGCAGGAGGGCGCCGAGTGGAAGAGCGCCCTGGACAAGGGGCTCAGCCAGGTCGCGGACAAGCTCGCGCAATTCCAGAAGCCGCCGCAGCCGGACATGAGCACCTACCTGCGCCTGGAGATCCTCGACTTCACCGCCGCCGAAGGGGGCTTCTACGCCAACCTCCGGAAGTCGGAGGACCTCGGGATCCTGATCGACCGCATGCTCGCCATCGCCCACAACCTCGACGAGAAGCGCGACACGCTGGAGAGCGTCTGGGAGGAGGACCTGGACGACGCCGAGGACTTCAACGAAAAGGCCATGGACGTCGCCGACGAGATCCGCGAGGTGATCCAGGAGGCCATCGAGTTCGCCGCCGAGAACAACAAGACGCTCCAGGAGAAGATCGCCTTCGCGCTCAAGACCTACGAATCCAAGCCGGACGGCAGCGCCTCCCCGACCGACGCGCTGGCGGTGTTCCCCGCCTTCAAGGCCGCCGTCGACGCGATCCTGCAGATCGCCGGCAAGGCCGCGGACTGGTGGCTCAGCTCCGCCGGCAAGGTGGAGACCCGCAAGGCCGAGATCGGCAAGGCTTTCGCGGCCTTCAGCCGCCTCTTCGTCACCTTCAAGGAGACCCGCGCGGACACCGAAAAGTTCCTCAAGGATTGGAACCTGGAGGAAGCCAAGAAGGCCTACGAGCAGGTGCTGCGCCGCTTCGACGAGCTGATCGGCTCGGGCAGCCTGACCCGCGGCCAGAAGGACGATCTCGCCTTGCTCAAGAAGGAGGTGGTCGATCCGATCGACGACCTCCTCGACCTGGTGGAGGACCGGTTCGAGGAGTTCGTGAAGGAGCACCAGTCCAAGTTCTTCGGCCCCGTTTCGCCGTCCATTGAGAACATGCTCACCCACGAGCCCGAGTGGGAATCCACGATCCGCGAGCTCAAGTCGAAAAAGCTCTACGAGCTGCTCCAGCAGTACCAGGAGACCGCCAGGATCGTGGTCTCGGTCGACGGCCTGGACGAGGTCCACCGGAACTATCTGAAGGATACCCTCGAGGATGACTTCGACAAGCTGATGAAGGCCATCGCGCCCCTGGCCGAGAAGTCGGCCAAAGAGGATCTGGAGCAGGCGGTCAAGGACCTGGTGACGGGGTTGAAGCTCTATTTCCGTTGAATCAGGAAGGATTTGGAGAAGGGGCGCGGAAATCCCGCGCCCCTTTCCTATCGAAGGACCTCTACCGGAAGGCCGCGATGGTCGCCCGCGTGTTGTTCAACACCCGGGCGTTGTCGCTCTGCGACGACGTCCCCATCGGCACGCCGTTGTACGTCTTGAGGGGGCTCGACCAGTAGTTCAGCCGCGGGCAGCCGCCCGGGCAGTCGTAGGCCATGATGGTGCGCCAGTCCGGCGAGCCGAGGTACCGGTAGCCGTGGCCGTACGCGTAGGGCGTGGTCGTCGGATCGTTCGAGGGATCATGGCGGGCCGACTGCAGGTGCCCGATCTCATGGGCGAACGAATAATAGCCCGTGGCGCAGCCCCAGTAGACCGCCGCGAACGCCGTCGAGGCCGTCGAGCCGATGCCCGAGGCCAGGCCGCAATAGGCGGAGTTGTTGACGATCAGGATACCGACGTCCGCCGCCACCGAGTTCCGCGTCGTGTGGATGCTGTCCATGTAGCCGTCGCTGGTCGAGCGATAGCGGGTCAGGTTGGTGGTGAAGTTGCTGCTCTCGGTGTAGGTGACCTGCGACTTGTGAACGAGCGTGACGTCGATCAGAACGCCGCTGTTGGTGTAGCCTAGATTGGTCTCCGCCACCGCGAGATCGATGAGGGCGCTGATGTTGCCCGAAGCCGAGGCCGCGGCCGAGGTGTAGTGCACCATGACGGTGTACACGGTGTCCGCCTTGTTCGAGCTCGCGCGCGTCGGCATGCGATACGTCGGCAGCTTGGCGTACTCCGCCGGATGATCGGGCGGCATGGCGGCGATCTCCGCCAGCACGATCGCGTGACCGCCAGTCTTCAGCGGCCGGATCTGATACCACTCGCCGTTGAAGTGGACGTTGCCGGTGATCGTGTCGCCGTCCTTGACCATCATCACGGTGTTGATCGAGTCGAACTGGATCTCACCGTTGACGAACGGCACCCGCACGAATCCGGGATCCTCGATGATGCCCGACCACACCAGCGAGCCGGACTTCATCCGATAGGAATCGACCTGGTGCGCCACCAGATCGAGCCCCCGCTCCAGATTGAGGGTCAACGACGCCGCCTTCTCGTTCACCGCGGCCGCGTCGGCGCGGACGAGGTGGATGGAGCGGGAGACGGGACTGTCAGTGAGGGCCCGGAAGGAAGAATCCAGGTTCATCGCCTTCGCATACGAGCCTTCGTCGATGGGCGAGAAGAGGGCCGGCGCGGCATAAGCCGAGGTAGCCAGGAAAGCAAAGACGACCGTAACTCCAAGGGAACGAATCCACAGCCTGCTCATGCAGAGTCTCCTTCTCACAGAGAGAAAAGAATTCGTGTAGCTTCTCGAACGGAAGCTCGGTCCAACTTGAAGAGGCCCCTCTAAGAGAAGGAGTGCGCCAGGATGAAAAAGCGAGCCGCGCGGCTCAGACCGTCCGTGATGAATTTATAGTTTTAAATACATTTATCTGCCGGCCGCGATCGCCTTCCTGGCGATGCGGTCGACCACGGACGGGGCCAGGAGCTTGAGCCAGAGGCCGAGCTTGCCGCGCCCGGAAAGGATCAGCTCCCGCTCACGGCGGGCGGCGCCCTGGAGGATCAGCCGGGCGCAGGTCTCGGCCGTCATCACCCGCGACTCGTGGACCGGGCTCTCGCCCAGCGGCCGGCCGTCGGGACCGAAGGCGCGCTCGCGGATCTCGGTGGCCACGAAGTCCGGACAGGCGATCGTCACCGTGACGCCGCTGCCGGCCAGCTCGATCCGCAGCGTGTCGAAGAAGCCGTGCATGGCATGCTTGCTGGCGGCGTAGCCGCTGCGGGTCGGCACGCCCGTCTTGCCCGTCAGGCTGGAGACGGCCACGATGCGCCCCCGCGTCTTCTTGAGGTACGGCAGCGCGTGGGCGGTGCAGTAGACGCTGCCGAGATAGTTGACCTTCAGGATCTTCTCGAAGATCGAGAGGTCGGCCACCTCCTCGAACAGGGCCCACATGCTGATCCCCGCGTTGTTGATCAGCGTGTCGATCCGGCCGAAGGCCTCGACCGTCCGCGCGATCAGGGCCGCGCATTGCGGCTCCTCCGCCACGTCGGCGGGGATGGCGACCGCCTGCCCGCCCCGCGCCCGGCACTCCGCCGCCACGCTTTCGAGCCCGGCGGCGTCGCGGGCCGACAGGGCGAGGCGGGCGCCCTGACCGGCAAGTTGCAGGGCCAGCTCCCGGCCGATCCCCCGCGAGGCCCCGGTGAGGACGACCACGTTGTCCTGGAACGGATTCATGATTCCCGAGTCTACCCGAAGCGGCGGGGCTGCCCCGCCCTTCCAGCCGGGGCGCGCCCGGTCCGGCTTACCTAGAATGGAATCGGACAACCAGGAGGCAATGTCATGAACACCTTGAACGACCAGGAAAGGGACTACCTCACCAAGCTCCTCGCCCGGCGCCATACCGAGCTGCTCCACGAGCTTCATCATGCCTCCACCCGCGAGTACAAGGCCGGACTGCGGCAGGAGATCGATCTGACCGAGATCCTGCAGGCCAGGCTCGGGGTGCTGACGCCGGCCTGACCGTCTACCTCGGGCTGGCCTCCTTCAGGCTCCCATAGAGAGTCTTGAAGAGCCGGGGGGGACCGGAGGGCGGAACGACGACGATGAAGATCCGGTCGTAATCCGCGTCCGACAACGGCGCGACGGTGGAGCCGCTGAAGGCCTGGACCAGGTCCGGGACGGTGTTGCTGTGTCCCACGACCAGCACCGTCTTCCCCTTCTCCCTGGCCAGCACCTCGCGGGCCAGCTCCTTCGCGTAGCTCGCCGCCTCCCCCGCGATGGGCTTCTGGACGACCTGGAGGCCCAGCCGCTTCGCCAGCGGCTCCGCCGTCTGCACGTTGCGCTTGTACTGCGTCGAGTAGATCGCCCCGACGCCGGCCGCATCCAGGGCGGACGCCAGGGCCTCCGCCCGCGCCTGCCCCGCGGGGCTGAGCGTCGGGTCCTTGGGATCGTCCTGCGCCTTCTCGGCGTGGCGCACGATCACGACCGTGGTGACTCCGGCGGGGGCCTCGTCGTGCCCCCGCAGGACGGGGGACGCGGCGAGGAGGAGGACGAGGAGGAGAAGGGGCCAGCGGAAACGGGTGTTTGGCATCGGCATAGTCTAAAGGACACCAGGGACACCAAGGACCTCAAGGACGAGGAAGGCGCTGTCCTTATCGTCCTTGGTGTCCCTGGTGTCCTTGGTGTCCCTGATCTACGATGCCCTCCCATGAACGTCCTCGTCCTCAACTGCGGCAGCTCGTCGCTCAAGTTCCAGCTCATCGCCACGGATCTCGAAGCCATCGAGCGCCACGCCGACCGCGAGCTGGCCCGCGGGCTGGTCGAGCGCATCGGCAGCCAGGCGCTGCTCACCCTGCGCGTCGAGGGCAAGGCCGCCCAGCGCCTCGCCACTCCCCTGCGCGACCACCGGCAGGCCCTGGACCATGTCCTGCGCTGGCTCGTCTCGCCCGAAGCCGGCGTTCCGGGCCTCGGCTCCCTCGCCGACATCCAGGCGGTGGGCCACCGCGTCGTCCACGGCGGCGAGAAGCTCACCCGCTCGGTCAAGATCGACGACGCCGTCATCGAGCAGATCGAGGACTGCATCGACCTCGCCCCGCTGCACAACCCGGCCAACCTCAAGGGGATCGCCGCCGCCCGCGAGCTTCTCGGCCCGGCGGTGCCGCAGGCGGCCGTCTTCGACACCTCGTTCCACACCACCATGCCGCCGGAGTCGTTCCTCTACGCCATCCCCTACCAGCTCTACGTCCGGCACCGGGTGCGGCGCTACGGCTTCCACGGCACCTCGCACCGCTACGTCGCCTACCGCTACCGCCAGCTCACCGGCCTCTCCCACGAGGAGACCAACATCATCACCCTGCACCTGGGAAACGGCTGCTCGGCCTGCGCCATCCGCCGCGGCGAGTCCCTGGAGACCTCCATGGGCCTCACTCCCACCGAGGGGATGGTCATGGGCACCCGCAGCGGCGACATCGACCCCTCCGTCCTCGAATTCCTCCACCATAAGGAGGGGATGAGCTTCGACGAGCTGGACAACCTGCTCAACAAGCGCTCCGGCCTCCTCGGCATCTCGGGCCTCACCAACGACATGCGCGAGCTGCTCGGTGAGGAGCGCGAGAACCAGGACCGGCGGGCGCGCCTGGCGATCGACGTCTTCTGCCTGCGGATCCGCAAGTACATCGGCGCCTACCTGGCGCGCATGAACGGCGCCGACGCCCTCGTGTTCACCGGCGGCATCGGCGAGAACTCCCCCGAGATCCGCCGCCGCATCTGCGCCGACCTCGACTTCCTGGGGGTGGCCGTCGATCCCGCCCGCAACGAGGCCCTGACCGGCGGCAAGGAGGGGGAGATCGGCGCCGAGGGGGCGCGCCTGCGCCTCTACGTCATCCCCACCAACGAGGAGCTGCTGATCGCGCGGGACACCCTGCGGGTCATCCTGGACGCCCCGCGGCGGTGGTAGGAGGCCCCGCCCTTTACTCCAACTCCTTGCTCACGCTAGATTAACGCCCACTATGGGACGCATTTTCGAAACCAGGAAGCACACGATGTTCGCCCGCTGGGACCGGATGGCGAAGCAATTCGCCCGGCTCAGCAAGGAAATAACCATCGCCGTCAAGGCCGGTGGACCGGAGCCCGCGGCCAACCCCCTCCTGCGCCGGGTCATCCAGAACGCCCGCACGGTCAACATGCCGAAGGACAAGATCGAGGCGGCGATCAAGCGCGGGAGCGGCAAGGACGCAGACGACTTCCAGGAGATCCTCTACGAAGGCTACGCCCCCCACGGCGTCGCCATCCTGATCGAGACCGCGACCGACAACCCCACCCGCACCGTCTCGAACATGCGCGCCCACTTCAACCGGGGGAACGGCACGCTGGGGAACTCGGGCAGCGTCGGCTTCCTGTTCAAGCGGATGGGCGTCTTCCGCCTGAACCCGGCCGGCCTCGACCCGGAGGAGCTCGAGCTGGAGCTGATCGACTCCGGGCTGGAGGAGATGGGCGAGACCACCGGCGAGAAGGACGAGCCCCAGCTCGTGATCCGCTGCGCGTTCAACGACTTCGGCCACCTGCAGAAGGCCCTGGAAGACCGCGGCATCACCCCCCTCTCCGCCGAGTCGGAGTACATCCCCCTGACCCCCGTCGAGCTGCCCGAGACCCAGGCCACCGAAGTCCTCAGCCTGGTCGACCGCCTCGAACAGGACGACGACGTGCAGAAGGTCTTCCACAACCTCGGCTGAGGAGAAAAGGACCCAAGGGACACAAAGGACCTAAAGGACTCAAAGGACGTTCTTAGTGTCTTTTCTGTCCTTTAGGTCCTTTAGGTCGTTTAGGTCCTTTCTTCCGCCGCCGCCACCGCTTCGATTTCCAGCAGCCAGCGTACATCCAAGGTCTGCGCAACCATCACGGTGAGCGCTGGCGCGTGGGAGCCCAGGCGCTCACGCCGGATCCTGCTATTGGCTTCGGCATACTCGCGATCAACCAGGAAGGTGGTTACCTTGACAAGGTTCGCGGCCGACATGCCCGCGGCCCCAAGGATGGAGAGAATGTGGTTCCACACCAGGTTGCACTGGTCTTCAAAGGTTTGCGGGATCTCCCCGCTCAAGGTCTCCGGGATCTGGCCACTGATGAACAGAATTCTCGATCCGGCGGGGATTTCGAGTCCCAGCGAATAGTTACCAACCGGCGCGGGAACCGAGTCGGGAGAGTGCGTTCTGGTTCTCATCGCCTCAATCTCTTATGCATGATTACCCCCATGCCCTCTTAGTCGTCATAAACCCAATAAGTGATTGTAGTGCCCTTGGCCTCAATGTTGGCAAAACGTCCTTCTTGGGTCAGCGGACTCATCACGCCTACGATGTTCAGCTTCGACCATCCCTCCTGTTCCAATTTACTCGTTGCGAAGCTCTCCATGTCATTGCCTCCGATGATATAGCCTTTAAACCCTGACTCCCAGTCCTTCACCACCTTCCATGCTTCGTCCGGCATCAGTTCATACCAGGGTGAGTGGTGCATATAAATCTTCGGAAGTGGTTTAACAGCTTGAGAAGAAAAGATGCACAAGGCCACGCAATTGCGAACCCCTTTGGTGTGGATACCTAGAGGGGCATACGCCCAATTTCCTTGGTTGTTCATCTTCACCTCTGTACTAGAGAGATTAGGGGAGTCCTCGCCCTTCGCGACGGTAATATCGAAAGAAACCACCTGGGACTCCGACCGCTGGATGACAGTCGACCTTGCCCGTTGGATCGCCCGGGTGTGGCGTGACGGCTGGGCGAGCGCCTGAACAGACGCCGGCGCCACCACCCCGCCCCTTCGGGCCTGTGGAACCGGACTCTGACAGCGCTGGATCGCCGCCTGCACATGAGGAGCCGGCGTGTGTCCCCGGACCATCATGGCCTGCACCTGAGCAGCCGGGCCGTTGAGGCACTTCTGGACATGCGGAGCCAACGGTTTCGGGGGATTCTTCAGATTACTCATAGGTCTGTCCATACTCCAGAAAGTCCCGGAAATCCTCCCAGCGGATCTCCAGGATCGAGACAACCGGATTGGGGACGTCCCGCGGATCGACCGAGACGATCTGGCCGTTTTCGTCCATCACCGCGACCGGACCGGGCACATAGGTCCGGCCGGTCTCGTCCTCCGGCTCCCAACCGCCGAAGCAGCCCACGGTCCCGCACTCCAGGAACGTGCAGGGATCGAAGTTGTACCATTGCGATCCGCGAGGGGCGCTGATGCCGAAATACCTGTACTCGTCCGCCAACTGACCCTGCTCCGCCATTTCGCGGAGATCGACCACCTGCCGCAGCAAGCGCGCTTCCCAGCCTTCATAGCCGGAGAGATCTTCGTCGTCGATGTTGTAGCGCGCCCGCCAATCATCTTCGACGTCGGGAATCGGTGAGCTGAAGGCGCTCGACAGCATCTCCAGGAGATCGTTTCCGGAGAGGGATGGTTGCTCACGGCGGGTGCGTCCCAGCACCCAGAGAGCCCGGAGATATTCTTCCAGGCTGCGGGGACAGGGTTTCTGTGCGGCTGTCAGGTCGGTGACGGCGAGATAGAGGTCGCGGTTGGTTTTGATGGTCGAGTCTGGCATAGCGCTCAGTCCTCAGACCCGCCCGGAACGGGCGGAATTTGATTAGCCTGGTGCTTGAGCGCCAGGTAGGCGTCCCCTATTTCCATCTCCGCCCCGGGGCGGTGCTTTTCGCGGACATCGCCGCAACGTCCCGCCTCTTCAGGGTGAGGAGTTCCTCGCTAGATTCTACCGAGCAGGCTCTGGGTACAGCGTTTTGCCCCAGGCGGTCGGCTCATAGCTGATCCAGTACTCGTCCATGAGCAAGCCATCAATGTATTGTGCCAAGTCTTTGATTGCCTGCGGTGTATCTATTCGGACACTCACTTCCAGGTTATCGAACAACCCCTCTGGAGTCAGATTGACCGATCCCACATATACGACTTCGTCATCAATAATATACACCTTGGCATGCGGGGTGAGCGTGCGGCTTCGATCACTTCCAATCGGGAACACATAGGGAGACGCGAACGCCTTGAGCCGAGGAATGCTAAAGGAGTAGGAGTACGAGTTCAGCCGCATAGTTCCGAAGTATGCCGCTGAAATGCTCAAAAGGGGCGCAACCAGATACACATATCCAGAGATTCGCGCGTCCTTGGAAAAGTCGTAGGAGGCGCCTCCCAATACAAGAAATAGGAGGAGAACGGTTACCAGAAGACCAATACGGGACAACCTTTCTCTCTCCGCGTTTCTCACCTTTTGCTGGCGAACAAGCAAGCGCGCGACATCCTTCCTCTTGGTGACATCTTCAGAGGTAATGATTGTGACGGTCACCCCTTTTTGTTGAAGCTGAAGGAGGATTTCAATCAAGTGGCGTTTGATATACGGTGACATCACCCGGACAGAACGCTTCGCCTCACGGAGCTCATGATAGAGCTGGGAGCCAGCACTTTTCCCCAGCGTTATAGTGGCTCGACCTGAGGTCACACAACTGCCTAGGTCACCAAGCATATGCGTCGCCTCTGGCAAGACGTAGCCCGTTAAGAGCCCTACACCGGCTCCGCCAGTGGGATCACATAGAACAGGATCGCGAAGAAATGGAAGATGCTCCCTAGGAGCACGAACACATGCCAGATCGCATGGTGGTACGGCAGCTTCCGCCACATGTAGAACACCGTCCCCGCCGTGTAGACCACCCCGCCCGCCACCAGCAGGCGGATCCCCCCCGGCGCGGTGTTCGCCACCAGGGGCTTGATCGCGATCAGGACGGTCCAGCCCATGGCGATGTAGAAAGCCACCGAGAGCCAGGTCTTCTTCCGGCCCAGCAGCACCCGGGTCACGATGCCCAGGATCGCCAGGGTCCAGATCAGTCCCAGCAGCGACCAGCCCCAGGGACCTCGCAGGTTCACCAGGCTGAAGGGGGTGTAGGTGCCCGCGATCAGGAGGTAGATGGCGGAGTGGTCCAGCGCCCTCAGCACCGTCTTCGCCCGCTGGATGGGGATGCTGTGGTAGAGCGTCGAGGTGGTGTAGAGGAGGATCAGGGTCGCGCCGAAGACGCTGCAGCCCACGATGTGCCACACCGTGCCGTAGAGGGCGGAGAACGCCGTCAGCACGCCGAGGCCGGCGATGGCGAGGATGATCCCCAGCCCGTGAATCAAGCTGTTGGCGATCTCTTCTCCGGGTGTGTACGGGTGCCCTTCGCCTGCCGCCGTCATGGAGTCCCCCCTCTGTCCAGTCTGGCGAGCATTCTAGACGCTGCCGGCCTGCCGTGGGATAGACGTCTGAGCGACTTCAGGCCGCCGCCCTCATTCCGGCCGCGGCAACCCGGAGGCGGGCCGTCACGGCACCGGACCGGGCGCGCGCGGCCTCGAAGGAGGGCTGTCACGGCCTCCTTCCGGGCCGGCCTGGACCGGCGGGGAGGCTTCCCCACCCCGGATCGGGGCCGCGACGGCCCCGGGCGGGTCCGCGGCGGCCCCCATATAGAGGCTGATGCGGCCCCTGTCCAGGCCGAGCGGGCCCATGGTGGAGGGATCGCCGCGGTCTCGGCGGAGAAGGCTCAGACCGCGGCAAGGGGGGTATCCATCGGATCGACGGCGGTCTCCGCGGGGGTGGACGCCGCGCCCTCCGGCACGGCGGATTCCCGGAAAGCTTCAGGAGCGGCGAGCGCCTCCGAGGGGATTCCCGGGATGGTGGCCAGCATCGCCTGTCTGCCGATGTCGGCGATCCCGCGATCTTCCCGAAACTCATGGGGGCCGGAGCGGACCGGCCGGATGCGGTACCGGACCAGTCCCTCGAAGCGGTGGCCGTATTTGCCCCGGATCATCGACCGCATCTGGATGACCAGATCCTGCCCGCGCCGCCGCGCGATCCGCATCTCCTGCGTCACCGCCTGGCGGCGGGCTTTGAGCGCGGCCTGCTCGGCGGCAAGCGCGTAAGTGGTCCGCGCCATGACCTCCAGCGCGTCCCGCATCTCCTTCACATCCGGAATCGCCAGGATCTCCGGGTTGTCCGTCGCGGCCAGCAGGGAGGTCCACTCTTCCATCGTGGCCGCCAGCGCAATCTTCGGCATGACTCGTCTCCTTTCGTGAAAAGGTCCCGGCGGGTTCTACGAAGGGAGACGGCCAGGCGTCGCGGGTCTCAACTCATGCCGTTGCCTCTCCGCTCCCGCCGAAGGAAGGCGGCGATCTCGCGGATCATCTCCACGGTCGTGCGCTCCTCTGCGCAGGCGCGCTGGAACATGAGGAGGGCGACGATGGCCTCGCGGTGGACGTCCCGCGACTCGAAGATGGGCATCAGCTCGGAGGCGAGCTTCTTGAGGTCGTCTGTGCAGCCTTCCTGGGCGTAGAGGCGGGCGAGATCGAGGGAGACGAGCGCCGCGTCGTAGCCCATGCCGCGGGACAGGAACTCCCGCTGGACGTCGCGGAAGGCGGCCTCGGCGGGTCCGAGGCGGCCGGCGTTCAGATCGATGAGGCCCTCCATCCAATGCAGGCGTAGCAGATCGACAGGCTGTGGCTGGCTGCCGCTCAGAGCGCGGATCTCCGGAAGCAGCTTCTCCGCTTCATCGAACCGCTCGGCGGCAATCAGGCAACTGAGGAGATTGAACTTCGAGTAGAGAACGAAGCGCGGTTCCCTGTCTGGATCGATCTCTTGAGAAACCAACTGGAGGAGGTCGATCGCGCCGGAGAAGTCCCCCGCCTCCTCCAGGATCTTGGACTTCTTGATGGATGTCTTCCAAACGCCGCGGCTGTCTCCCGACTCCTGGTAGAGGACAAGCGCGCGGTCCGCGAGAGCCAAGGCTTCGGGAAACCGGCGCTGAGCCCGACGAAGCGAGCTCTTGAGATCCAGGATTTCGGCCTCGGTTTCCCGATTGCCAGTTCCGCCTCGCGCCAGACAGGAATCGGCCTTCGCAAAAGCGTCGTCGGCGCTGCGCAGCTCACCCAGAACACGCCGGGCGTTGCCGAGATAGGCAAAGCACCGTGCTCTCAAATCTAGAATCCAGCTCGGATCGTAGGCGTCGTCGAGATGGCGCACGACCTGGAGCGCCAGGTTTGCCAGGTCGACAGCCCGGGCGGGATTGCTGAAGACAGCTTCCCTGCTCTTGGCGAGGATGAGTTGGCAGAGTCCCCAGATGTGGAGGTCTTCGTCCCCCTCCACCTCCCGGACCTGCTCGGGATAAGAGCGGTCCTCCAGCCGCTCCCACAGCTCGGGCGCCAGGAGCCCCTCAAGGACGACGACTTCCTCGCTCCAGTGGCCGACCTCCTTCTGGAGGCGCCGGATCTCGTCACGCCGTTCCCGGCAGACCGGGCACTTCTCCAGGAAATGCGGGACCACCAACTGGAGCACCTCGTCATGCTCCAGGGTCCCCGCGATCCATCTCGCCAGGGTCTCCAGAGAAAGATGGTAATCCTCCACTCTTCTCCTCCTTATAGGGAAAACAAAGACACTCTCCTATAGGTTAAGTAGCCGCAGCGCGGGATTTCGTGACATCGAAATGGGAGAAAGATAGGGGCCGGAGGAGATCCGGCCCCTGAGAACGCTACGAACGACCGTTGGGATCGATCGAGGTGCCTTCGGGGACTGGGTTGGGCGTCGGCGTCGGGTTCGTGGCGCCATCAGGATCGATCGAAGTCCCCTCCTTCTCCACCGGCACTCCCAGGAGACGCGCGGCGCGCTGCCACAGTCCCGAGAGGAAAACTTCGAAGGAGACGACCGGCGTTCCGTTCGCGGCAACCCGGGAGGGCTTCGCCTGGAGCGGAGCGGCGGCCAGGAGGCCGAAGACCAGGAGGACACAAAGGGCGATACGCACGCAGTTCCGATACATAAAGATTCCTTTCGGGAACAGATCTCAGCGCGGCGGCATGCCGGGCGGAGCCTGTCTCCCAAATAAGGAATGTTGCCTCAGATGGAAAGAAGCGGGACATCCCATCCAGACATCCCACCCCCGGAGGCGGGAACGGAACCGCCCCGCAGGGTCTCCAAGCCTGATCCCCTCCTTGCGATACAATCCGGGGTCTAACCTCAGGGGAGGGGGCCCTCATGCCGGCTACTCACACCGTTTCGACGCTCTCGGAGCTGTTCCTGAAGGCGGCCAGCTACAACAAGCCGGACTGCCTTCTGACCAAGATAGGCGGCACCTACCAGCCGGTCTCGACGGCGGAGCTGGTGGACCGCGTCCGCAGGCTGTCCAAGGCGCTGCGCGACCTGGGCGTGGAACCCGGCGACCGGGTGGCCCTGATGTCCGAGAACGGACCCCACTGGCCCACGGTGGACTTCGCCACGCTCTGCATCGGCGCGGTGCTGGTGCCGATCTACCCCACCCTGCTGCCCGATCAGTCGTCCTACATCGCCAAGGACTGCGGCGCCAAGGTGGTGTTCGCCGAGACGACGGCCCACCTGGACGGCCTGCTGTCCCATGCCGACGAGATGCCGGACGTCCGGCAGTTCGTTCTCATCAAGGGAGATTCCAAGGATCCCCGGGTGACCACCCTGGCGGCGCTGCTGGAGAAGGGGACGGGGGTCGATGTCGCCGACTTCGAGGCCCGCGCCCGGGCGGTGAAGCCGGAAGACCTCGCGACGTTCATCTACACCAGCGGCACCACGGGCACGCCCAAGGGGGTGATGTTGACGCACGAGAACATCGCGTCGAACGTCAGCTCCGGGCTGTCGGTGCTGAACCTGGATCCCAAATACACGGTGCTGACGTTCCTGCCGCTGTCGCACTCGTTCGAGCGGACGGTGGACTACTGCTACTTCCTGACCGGCTGCACGATCGCCTACGCCGAGTCGGTGAACACGGTGCCGCAGAACATGCAGGAGGTGAAGCCGAACGTGTTCGTGTCGGTGCCGCGGGTCTATGAGAAGTTCCACGCCCGGGTGTACGAGCAGGTGTCGCAGGGCTCGCCGATCCGCCAGAAGCTGTTCCACTGGGCGGTGGCGCTGGGTCGCCAGGCGCTGCCGTACCGGCTGAAGCGGCAGAAGCCGCCGGGGATGCTCGGCTTCCAGCTCGGCCTCGCCGACAAGCTGGTGTTCAAGAAGATCCACGAGCGTCTGGGCGGCCGGTTCGTGTTCGCCATCTCGGGCGGCGCGCCGCTGTCGCGCGATCTCGCCGAGTTCTTCTGGGGCGCCGGGGTGCCGATCTTCGAGGGCTACGGCCTGTCGGAGACGTCGCCGGTGCTGACGGTGAACACCCGCGAGCACGTGAAGATGGGGGCGGTAGGCCGGGCGATCCCGGGAGTGGAGCTGATAATCGCGGCGGACGGCGAGATCCTGGCCAAGGGCCCGAACATCATGAAGGGCTACTGGGGCATGGAGAAAGAGACGGCGGAGGTGATCGACTCCGAGGGCTGGTTCCACACCGGCGACATCGGCGAGATCGACGCCGAGGGCTTCCTGCGAATCACCGACCGCAAGAAGGAATTGATCATCAACGCCTACGGCAAGAACGTGGCGCCGGCGCCGATCGAGAACTCGCTGAAGGGCAGCCGCTACATCAGCCAGGCGGTGGTGATCGGCGACAAGAAGAAGTTCCTCTCCGCGCTGCTGGTGCCGGACTTCGACGCGCTGAAGAGCTGGGCCCCGAAGCACGGAGTCGGCGACACGGGAAACGAGGCGCTGATCGCCAATCCTCAGGTGCGGGAGCTGATCCGCGCGGAGGTGGAGGCGGTGAACGCCAACCTCGCCGGCTTCGAGAAGATCGTGGCCTGGGAGCTGCTCCCCAACGAGTTCACGCTGGAGACCGGCGAGCTGACGCCGACCCAGAAGGTCAAGCGGCGGGTGATCAACGAGAAGTACGGGGAGGTCATCAACCGGCTGTACGAGCAGGCGGACAAGGCGGGGGGGTAGGCGGCGTTCACGGCCGCTTGCCCTGCCGGCGGGGTGCCCTTCGAAGCCTCACCCCCTGGCCCCCTCTCCCGACCCCTCCCTCCCACCCACACCGGGAGAGGGGGAAGGGTTTGTCTGGTTAGC
>DASVAS010000058.1:0-10000 GCA_036376245.1 Thermoanaerobaculia bacterium
GAGCTCGCGGTAGGCCTCCGCCGTAGTGGCGAAGCCCGCCGGGATGCGGATTCCCTCGCCGGAGAGGGCGCGGATCATCTCTCCCAGCGAGGCGTTCTTGCCGCCGACCCGTGGAACGTCCTGGACGCCCAGCTCTTCGAACCAGAGAACCCGGGGGTTGTTCATGGCCTTCTCCTCCGATCCTGACGATGGCAGGTCTCGCGACGGGAGGAACCACCCGTTGAGAGGGGAGGGAACGTCTGCCGGGGTGGTGCGCTGCGCGTTCCCGCTCGATTAGCCTGCAAGCGGAGGGAGGAGGCCCAGGTGCGGCTGAAAGCACGGAATCTGCCCGTCCGGAGCGAGGAGGGGGGCGCCGTCGCGTTCTGGAGCCGGCCCGTCGAGGAGATCCTCCAGAGCCTGACAACGGGCGAGGGCGGCCTCTCCTCGGCCGTGGCCGCGTCGCGGCTCGCCTCCGGAGGCCCCAACCGGCTGCATCCGGCCCGCGAGACCTCCTCCCTTGAGCTCCTCGTCCGGCAGTTCGCGAGCCCGCTGATATTGATGCTGGCCGTCGCCGCGGTCCTGTCCTTCGCCGTCCACGAGAGCCAGGACGCCGTCATCATCCTGATCATCGTCTTCGCCACCGGGCTCCTCGGATTCTGGCAGGAGAGAGGGGCGGCGGACGCCGTGCAGAAGCTCCTCGCCCGGGTCGCGGTGCGGACGAAGGTCCTGCGCGATGGGCAGGAACGCGAGGTGCCGCTCGAAGAGGTCGTTCCGGGAGACGTGGTGTCGCTCGCGGCCGGGGCGCTGGTGCCCGCCGATGCCCTGCTGCTTGCGTCCAAAAACCTTTTCGTCGATGAAGCCACCCTGACGGGTGAGACCTACCCTGCGGAAAAGCGGCCGGGCGCGGTTGCGGCCGACACGCCGCTCTCCCAACGCACGCCGGCCCTCTTCCTGGGGACCCACGTCGTCTCCGGCACGGCACGGGCCGTGGTGGCGCGAACAGGCCGCCACACGGAGCTCGGCCAGGTCTCGTCGCGCCTCGCCCTGCGCCCTCCCGAGTCGGACTTCGAGCGGGGGATCCAGCGCTTCGGCTACCTGCTTCTGCGGGTCACGGCCGCGCTGGTCCTGATCATCTTCGGCGTCAACGTGTTCCTCGACCGGCCGGCGATCGAGGCGTTCATGTTCTCCCTGGCCCTGGCCGTGGGGCTGGTGCCGGAGCTGCTGCCGGTCATCGTCAGCATCAACCTCGCCCGCGGCGCCCGGCGGATGGCGCGGGCGAAAGTGATTGTCAAGCGTCTGGCCGCGATCGAGAACTTCGGCAGCATGGACGTGCTCTGCTCGGACAAGACCGGCACCCTGACCGAAGGGAAGGTGCGGCTCTGCTCGGCTCTGGACGTGGACGGCTCGGCGAGCGAGCGGGTGCTGCTCCACGGCGCCCTCAACGCCGCCTTCGAGAGCGGCTTCGCCAACCCCATCGACCAGGCCATCCGCGCCCAGGGCTGCGACCTCTCCGGCTGGCGCAAGCTCGACGAGGTCCCCTACGACTTCGTCCGCAAACGGCTGAGCGTGCTGGTCGAGCGGGACGACGAGCGGCTGCTGGTGACCAAGGGGGCGCTCGCCCAGGTGCTCGCGGTCTGCTCCCGGGCGCGGAGCGCTGAAGGAGAGGTGCCCCTGGAGACCGTGCGGTCCGCCATCGAGAGCCGGTTCGCCGGGCTTTCCGAGGAGGGGCTCCGCACCCTGGGCGTCGCGGTCCGCGCGCTCCCCGCGGAAGCGCCCGGCGTGGCCACCAAAGACCTGGAAGCGGAGATGACCTTCCTCGGCTTTCTCACTTTCTTCGATCCGCCCAAGCCGGGGATCGATCAGACTCTCGCCAGGATCACCGCCGCGGGAGTCGGGTTCAAGGTGATCACCGGCGACAACCTCCGCGTGGCCGTGCACCTGGCCAGCCAGGTGGGGATCGCGGCGCCCGTGACGGTCACCGGCGGCGAGCTGCGCGCGATGAGCGACCGCGCCCTCGCCCGGCGGGCCGAGCGGGTGGACGTGTTCGCGGAGGTCGAGCCGAACCAGAAGGAGCGCATCATCCTTGCCTTGCGCAAGAGCGGGCATGTGGTGGGCTTCCTGGGCGACGGCATCAACGACGCCTCCGCCCTCCACGCGGCCGACGTGGGCATCTCCGTGGACACCGCCGTGGACGTGGCCAAGGAAGCGGCCGACATCGTGCTCCTGGAGCGGGACCTCGGAGTCCTGATCGAAGGCGTGCGGGAGGGCCGGCGGACGTTCGCCAACACGCTCAAATACATCTTCATCACGACCAGCGCGAACTTCGGCAACATGGTCAGCATGGCCGGGGCATCGCTCTTCCTGCCGTTCCTGCCGCTCCTGCCCACCCAGATCCTCCTCAACAACTTCCTCTCGGACTTCCCGGCGATGACCATCGCCACCGACCGGGTGGATCCCGAGCTGGTCGCCCGGCCCCTGCGCTGGAACCTCCGCTTCATCCGCGAATTCATGATCGTCTTCGGCGGCATCAGCTCGGTCTTCGACTTCCTGACGTTCGGCGCCCTGCTCTGGCTGCTGCGGGCCACCCCCGGACAGTTCCGCAGCGGCTGGTTTGTGGAGTCGGTGTTGACCGAGCTGCTGATCCTGCTGGTGATCCGTACCCGGCGGGCTTTCTTCCGCAGCCGGCCGAGCCTGGCCATGGAGATCTCGACCGCCGTCGTGACGGTGCTCAGCGTCGCCCTGCTCTACCTGCCCGTGAACCGTCTCTTCGAGCTGGAGCCCCTGCCTCTCCCCTTCCTCCTGGTGCTCGCCGGCATCACCCTGGCCTACGCCATGGCGTCCGAAGCGGCAAAAGGATGGTTCTTCCGGCGCGAGGGAGGATGGGGAGGCGGCCAGGCGCCGTAGTCTCTTCCGCGAGACGGTCACGCATCCGCGCCGGCTGGCTCACGCGGCGCCTTCCACCACCGGCTACACCATCACATCCCGCACCGCCGTGCGCGCGAGCCGCGCGCGTTCGATGTAGCTGGGCAGCTCGACTCGCTCGATGAGCACGTGGCGCAGGATGTCCCGGCGCGACACCACTCCCAGCAGCTCACCGTCCCGGTCCTCCACGACCAGTTGGCGCAACCGGCGGTCGGACATCAGGTCCCACGCCGTCTCGGTGTCCGTGTCGGGCAGGACGGTCGCAACCTCCCGCGCCATCGGGTTCCGCAGGCTCAGGGTTCTCATCAAGCTCATAAAGGGCCTCCTGGGTACGTTTCCAACATTCTCCACGCCAGCTTAGCGACCGGCCGCGGCGCCGCCACCGCCCCAGCGGGTGGCCGGGCAACGCGAACGGGCGGGAAAAGCGCGCCTGCGACGTCCCCACCCCGGGACGCGCGCCGGACCGCCCTCCCGGGCGGCTCCTGGGCGCGGCGGATGGGCTAGGTTGGATCTGTGGAGAGGATCGTCAAATCGCCCGCCTTGCTCCGGGTGCCGCCGAACCTCGCTGATTACGAGCGGGTCCGGGCTTCCTTCTCCTGGGAGGCCGCCCGCCGCGAGCTGGACGGCTTGCCGGGCGGGGCGGGCCTCAACATCGCTCACGAGGCGGTCACCCGCCACGCCGCGGGGCCCCGGAGCGCCCACGCGGCCTTGCGCTGCATCGGCCGTAAAGGGGAGGTCCGCGACGTCACCTACGCCGGGCTGGAGGGTCTCACCAACCGCTTCGCCAACGTCCTGGCCAGCCTGGGAGTCGGATCGGGAGAGCGGGTCTTCGCCCTGCTGCCGCGGGTCCCCGAGCTCTACATCGCCGCCCTGGGCACGTTGAAGAACCGGAGCGTCTTCTCTCCCCTCTTCCCGGCCTTCGGTCCCGAGCCCATCCGGCAGCGGCTGAGCCTCGGCGACGGCCGGGTTCTCGTCACCACCAGGACCCTCTACGAGAAGAAGGTCGCGCAGATCCGCCAGGACCTCCCGGGGCTCCGGCACGTCCTGCTGGTCGAAAACCTCGGCGCCCTGCTGGCGGCGGCCACGGACCGCTTCGCCATCCCGCCCACCCGTCCGGACGACATGGCGCTCCTCCACTTCACGAGCGGCACCACGGGGCGCCCCAAGGGGGCGGTCCACGTCCACGGCGCCGTGGTGGCGCACCATGCCACGGGCGGCTACGTGCTCGACTTCCACCCGGACGACGTCTTCTGGTGCACGGCCGACCCCGGCTGGGTCACCGGCACCTCCTACGGCATCCTCTCCCCTCTCACCCACGGCGTCACCTCGATCGTGGACGAGGGGGACTTCGACGCCGAGCGCTGGTACGGCATCCTGCAGGACCAGAAGGTCACCCTCTGGTACACGGCGCCCACGGCCATCCGGGTCCTCATGAAAGTCGGCGCGGAGCTGCCGAAGAAATTCAACCTGAGCACCCTGCGCCACGTGGCCAGCGTGGGCGAGCCGCTCAACCCGGAAGCCGTGGCGTGGGGGCAGGAGGCCCTGGGCCTGCCGATCCACGACAACTGGTGGCAGACCGAAACCGGGGCCATCATGATCGCGAATTTCCCGGCGATGGACGTCAAGCCGGGCTCCATGGGCCGGCCGGTGCCGGGGGTGGAGGCGGGGATCGTTCGCCGTACCGCGGAGGGAGGGGTGGAAGAGGTGCGTCAGCCCTCCACGACCGGCGAGCTTGCGCTGCGGCCCGGCTGGCCCTCCATGTTTCGCGGCTACCTCGGCGAGGAGGAGCGCTACCGCAAGTGCTTCGCGGACGGCTGGTATCTCTCGGGCGACCTGGCGCAGCGCGACGAGGAGGGCTATTACTGGTTCGTCGGCCGCTCGGACGACGTCATCAAGTCCTCCGGCCACCTGATCGGCCCCTTCGAGGTGGAGAGCGTGCTGATGGAGCACCCCGCCGTGGCCGAGGCCGGAGTGATCGGCAAGCCCGATCCGGTGGCCGGCGAGACCGTCAAGGCCTTCCTTTCCCTGAAGCACGGCATCACGCCGGACGAGGCGTTGCGCCGCGACGTGCTGGCCCACGCCCGCCGCCGCCTCGGCGCCGCCGTGGCCCCCAAGGAGATCGCCTTCCTGGACGAGTTGCCGCGCACCCGCAGCGGCAAGATCCTGCGCCGTCTCCTGAAGGCCCGCGAGCTCGGGCTGCCGGAAGGGGATCTGTCGACGCTGGAGGCGGGGGCGGCTTGACGGCGTATTGACACGCCGGCGCAGTCGTCTCAAGATAAAAAAGAGCGATAGCGCTCACTCGAAATTGCTCGCGAACGGCTGATGAGTCCTACTCTCTCCGACGGGAGGAGCTCATGTTGCGAGAGGCCTCGGTCGAGCAGGAGCGGGGGATTTCCTCATCCCTGTTCCACAAACGTTTCGAATCCCTTCTCGCCGGCTCTGGAATCACGCTCGACGGGTCGGCCCCCTGGGATCTCCGTGTGCGGGACGAGCGGTTCTTCGCGCGTGTCCTGCGGGGGGGCTCGGTCGGGCTCGGCGAGGCCTGGGTCGATGGCTGGTGGGACTGCGAACGCCTGGACGAGCTGGTCCATCGGGCGCTTCGCGCCGGCCTTCACGAGAAGATCCCTGGCTCCGGCGCCCTGAAAGCCCTCCTCATCGCCGCGCTGACGAACCCGGGCCGCCGTTCCAAGGCGTTCGAGGTCGGAGAGCGGCACTACGACATCGGCAACGATCTCTATGAACGGATGCTCGACCGGCGCATGGTCTACAGTTGCGCCCTCTGGCACCAGGGGGCGGCCTCGCTCGACGAGGCGCAGGAGGCGAAGCTCGACCTCATCTGCCGCAAAGTCCACCTGAGCCCCGGCATGCGCGTGCTCGACATCGGCTGCGGCTGGGGCGGTCTGGCGGTCTTCGCCGCCGAACGCTACGGTGCGAGCGTCGTGGGCGTCACGATTTCCAAGGAGCAGGTCGAGCTTGCGCGCCGCCGCGCCGCGGGATTGCCGGTCGAGATCCGGCTTCAGGACTACCGCGATCTCGACGAGCGTTTCGACGCCGTCGTATCGGTCGGCATGTTCGAGCACGTAGGGTTCCGGAACTACAAGGTTTTCATGGACGTCGCGCGCCGGTGCCTGAAACCGGACGGGCTCTTCCTCCTCCACACCATCGGCAGCACCGTCACCGGCGCCATGGGGGACCCCTGGCTGGCGAAGCACATCTTCCCCAACTCGCACATCCCTTCGATGCGCCAGATCGCGGCCGCCGCGGAACGGCGCTTCGTCGTGGAAGACTGGCAGAACTTCGGCGCCGACTACGACTCGACGTTGATGGCCTGGTTCGCAAGGTTTTCGGCCCGCTGGCACGAGATCGCCCCCCGTTACGGAGAACGGTTCCGGCGGCTGTGGACGTACTATCTGCTGACCTGCGCGGGCGGATTCCGCTCCCGTTACAACCAGCTCTGGCAGATCGTGCTGTCCCCCCGCGGGAAGGTCGGCGGCTATGTGCCGCTCCGCGATGGCGGTCTTCCTCATCCGGCCGGCCCCACCCCGTTGGGAAGCCTTTCCAGCCCGGCCGGGCGGCGCATTGGGGATCACGGAGAGAGATCCTGAGACAGGAGCGAAGGACCGGCGAGACTGGAGGGATATCTTGAACGCCCAGAAACAGGCGAAAGAAAAAGTCGAGCATTCAGCCTCGGAGTGCGGCGCCCAGCATGAAGACTGCCCGAGCTCCTGGAAGGGCACGTGCGACCGTCCGGCGGGCCACGACGGCTCCCATCACTGCGACCGGTGCCAGAGCTCGTTCTGACGGCCAGGCCGAGGATCTGAAAAGGAGGCAACCCATGAACCTGCTACCAGCCAGCGATCTCGCGGAGCTGCTCGAAGAGCGCCCCGGGCCGTGTGTATCCATCTACCTTCCCACCGTGCCGGCAGCGGTGCGGAGGCCGCAGGGTCCCATCCGTCTGCGGCATCTCCTGGGCCAGGCCGGCGCGCGGCTGGCTGCCGAAGGGCTTGACGGCGCCGCGATCGGGGACCTTCTGGGCCCGCTGGAGGACCTGCTCCACGATTCTTCCTTCTGGAATACACGGGAGGAAGGAACCGCTCTCTTCCGGGCCCCCGGTTTCACCCGCGCCTTCCACCTGCCCGCGGCCTTTCCGGAGCGCTGCACGGTCGGCGACCACTTCTTCCTCAAGCCTCTGCTGCCGCTTGCCGCCGGCGACGACCGTTTCTACGTCCTGGCCCTGAGCGAGAACGAGGTGCGGCTGCTCGAAGCGACCTGCCTGGAGGTCGGCAGGCCTGTGGTGAGAGACCTTCCCACGAGTCTTTCCGCGGCTCTGGGCGAGCAGAAGACGGCCCAGAACCTCCAATATCACACGGCCTCGTCCACCAGGGCTGGAGGGCGTCCGGCTGTTTACCACGGCCAGGGAGTCGGCGAAGAGGCTGTGAAGGAGGAGCTCCACCGCTATCTCCGCCGTGTCGAGGCCGCGGTGCGCAGGTTCCTCGCGGGCCGCAAGGCGCCGCTCGTGCTGGCCGGCGCGGAGCCTCTCGTCTCCATCTACCGGGAGATCAGCGGCTACGCCAACCTCGCCGGACGAGTGATCTCCGGCAACTCCGAGCGGTTGTCCGACGAGGAGCTGCGGGACCGCGCCTGGCAGATCCTGGAGCCGGCGTTCCAGGAGCCGCGCCGCCGGGCCGCCGAGCGCTTCGGCGATCTGACGGGAACCCGGCAGGTGTCAAGCGATGTGACGGAGATCCTGCCCGCCGCCCTTCACGGCCGGGTCGGGACCCTGTTCCTCGCTTGCGATGCCGACCTGTGGGGCCGGCTCGATCCGCTGGAGAAAATCGAGATCCATCCGGCTCCCGAAACGGGAGACGAGGACCTGCTCAACGCCGCGGCGGTCTTCAGCCTGCGCCGCGGCGGCACGGTGTACGGAGTGGACCGCGGCGAAGTGCCCGGAGGCGCCGCGCTCGCCGCCATCTACCGCTACTGATGGAACCGCAGGAGACCAGGAAGGGAGAATGCCATGAAAGAGAACACCAAAGCCCAGATCGTCAGTCTCGCCGGCGGCGCAGCGGCCATCGGCGCGGCGGTCTACGCTTACAAGCACCGCGGCACGCCGCGGCGGGGGATCAGCGCGCGCAAGGCCCGCAAGACCGGCGAAGAGCTGGGAGTCGACTGGTCCCGCATCGATCTCGAAGAGCTCCGCCGCGGCATGGAGGTGGAGTTGGAGCATGGCCGGCGCGACCCGGCCACGGACGTCACCGGCGACGACCTGCTGCTCACCGGCAAGATCGCCCTCGCCCATCTCAAGGAATTCCCGGATTACTACCAGCGCCTGGCGAGGATGGAGGAGGAAGCGAAGGCCTACTGGCACGGAGCCCTGACCGCCGCCGGCGAGGAGGAGAGCCCGTTGCCGTCCTGAAGGAGGCCGCCCGTGCTCAAACCAGACCGCGACCACGCCCTCCGTCTTCTCCGCGAGATGCTGCGCATCCGCCGCTTCGAGGAAAAATGCGCCGAGCTGTATCAGGCTGAGAAGATCCGCGGCTTCCTCCATCTCTATATCGGCGAAGAGGCGGTGGGCGTGGGCGTCATGCAGGCGCTCGCGCCCGAGGACGCCGTGGTGGCCACCTACCGCGAGCATGGCCAGGCCCTCGCCCGCGGCCTCTCGATGAATGCCGTGATGGCCGAGATGTACGGCAAGGTCGAAGGGTGCAGCCGCGGGCGCGGCGGCTCCATGCACCTCTTCGATACCGAGACCCGCTTCTACGGCGGCAACGCCATCGTGGGCGGCGGCCTGCCCCTCGCCGTCGGGCTCGCCCTCGCCGACAAGATGCAGGGCCGAAACCGGGTGACCGCCTGCTTCTTCGGCGACGGCGCGGTGGCCGAGGGGGAGTTCCATGAGTCGCTGAACCTCGCGGCCCTCTGGCGCCTGCCCGTCCTCTTCTGCTGCGAGAACAACCTCTACGCCATGGGCACCGCCCTGCACCGCGCCCAGTCGCAGCTCGATCTGTCCCTCAAAGCCGCGAGTTATCAGGTGCCGGCCTGGCCGGTGGACGGCATGGACGTGCTGGAGGTGGAAGCGGCGGCCCGCAAGGCCGTGGCCCTGGTGCGCGACGGCGGCGGCCCGTGCTTCCTCGAGCTGCACACCTACCGCTTCCGCGCCCATTCGATGTTCGACCCCCAGCTCTACCGGGACAAGGGCGAGGTGGAGGAATGGAAGGCCCGCGACCCGATCCCGATTTTCATCGGGAACCTGAAGGAGGCCGGGCTGCTCGCCGAGGCCGATCTCGCGAATCTTGAACAGGAGATCGCCCTGGAGGTCGCCGCCGCCGTGGCCTTCGCCGAAGCCGGCGCCTGGGAACCGGTCACCGAGCTGACCCGCTTCGTCTACCGCGAGGAGGGAGTGTCATGACCGTCGCCACTGTCGCCGCCACCGCGCCCTCCGTATCCGCAGGGAAGGTCCGCACGACCTACCGCGAGGCCGTGCGGCAGGCGATCCGTGAGGCGCTCCTCGCGAACGAAAAGGTTTTCCTCATGGGCGAGGACGTGGGCCGCTACGGCGGCTGCTACGCGGTGAGCCGGGGCCTTTACGACGAATTCGGCCCCGAGCGGATCCGCGACACGCCGCTCTCCGAGTCCGCCTTCGTGGGCGCCGGCATCGGCGCGGCCCTGGGCGGCATGCGCCCCATCGTGGAGATCATGACGGTCAACTTCAGCCTCCTGGCCCTGGACCAGATCCTCAACAACGCGGCCACGCTCCTCCACATGTCCGGCGGGCAGCTCAACGTCCCCCTGGTGATCCGCATGGCCACCGGCGCGGGACGGCAGCTCGCCGCCCAGCACTCGCACAGCCTGGAGGGCTGGTACGCCCACATCCCCGGTCTGCGCGTGGTGGCCCCGGCCACGCTCGAAGACGCCCGCGGCATGCTGCTCACGGCGCTGACCAAGCCCGACCCGGTGGTGATCTTCGAGCACGTGATGCTCTACAACATGGAGGGCGAGCTGGCGGCGGACGCCGGGCCGGTGGACCTCGACCGCGCCGCCGTGCGGCGGCCGGGGCGCGACCTGACGCTGATCACCTACGGCGGCTCGCTGCCCAAGGTGA
>DASVAS010000092.1:0-89773 GCA_036376245.1 Thermoanaerobaculia bacterium
CTGTACGCAGGGGGGTAGACTTCCGTCGGACCATGGGGGCATCTCCTCTCTGTTCTCGACCAACAGGAGGAAAACACGCAACCATGGTCCTTTGCAAGCCCCTCTACCCGTAAAATCGGCCCCTTAAGCGATCACCGATGAGCGTGGCACCTACCTCACGTGGGTTTTCCAGTTCAGGCCGCACCGGGACCACGACTACGTCTTCTTCCTGGATCGGTCGGAACGGATGCATCCGTTCGGGTGGCCGCCCTGCCCGGAATGAACCCTACCGCCGCCCCGCCGGCACCGCGCCCGGGGCGGCGTGCTCGGTCTTGAAGAAGAGCGACGTGGCCAGGAGGCCGAGCGGGAAGACGATCAGCATCTGATGAATGGGGTGTCCGAACAGCCGTGCCTTGGCTTTCATAGACCCTCCTTTCCCGGCATGGAAAGGTGCAACGGCCGTGCCGCCTAGGTCTGTTCCTGCGAGGTCTCGACCTCTTCCAACTCGATTTCCTTCTTCTTCGCGTCCAGCTTCTCGGACTTCACTTCCTGGCGCAGCCGGCCGAAGGAGCTGAGATAGACGTTGGCCACGGCGACCACGGCGAAGAAGGAGATCAGGTACCCCCGCCAGTCGTCGAGGAGCAGGCGGTAGCGGGTGACGATCAGGAAGAAGATCGTGACCCAGTGGCTGAAGCAGTACTCGCAGGTGAAGAGATAGAAGAACTTGCGGGTGAACAGAGCACGGGCGTTCCTGGAGCGCTCGGCGCAGTACTCCCTGGGCTCCCGGAAGATCTCCTCATGGGTGACCGTCCAGGCCACGCAGGCGATGGGGATGGCGAGGACGAAGAGCCAGACGAGCTGGAGCATCCATTGGGAGCTGTCCGGCGGATTCATGCCCGAGGGCATAGTGCAAGAAAGGGGCCGTTCAGATTTCCTCACCCGCGCGACGAAGAGTTTGGCGGACGAGATCCTCAGACAAAAACAACCCTGCTTCCTGTAATCGGATAAGAGGATCTGCAACCGAGCCTACGAGACCTGCTTCTTTGGCCGAGAGCAGGACGCCAAGAGTCCCGGTCAGGGGAATATCCATCCGCTCCGCAAAACGCCGGGCCTTCTTTTCATCGATGATGACGAGCCGAGCATCCCTCTCCTCTGCCAATGCGAGGACAGCAGCCTCGCCGGGGTCCAGCCCCACATAAGCCACGGCTCTGCGCGGGCTGGAGAGCTGGACGGTCTTCACCCATGGGGCGTTTTGGAGAGCTTGCCGGCGAGTGGACTCGTCGGTTGCCAGGAATTCGTCCTCGACATCCTGAGGAATGAGTACTTCCTGGTAGAGGTCTCGAAGGAGATCGAGCCGACCGATCGCCTGTAGAGCGACCAGTGGAGTGTTATTGAGGACGACGGGCCCGTCGAGCATTCTCCAGATCCCGCTCAAGCTCTTCGGGCTCTTCCCCAAAGGGCGACAGGCCGTGTTGACCCAGCAAGAAGAAGAAGGTCACGCGGGGGACCCCCGCCAGCTTGGCCGCCATACCAGTGCTCAGCTTTCCAGTCTCGTAGAGCTTTAGAGCGAGAAGGAGGCGGGCTTCGGCCTCGAACTCCCCGGGTTCCTTTTGAAGGGCCCACAAAACTTCAGACGGATAGGGTATCTGGTTATTCATGGCATAGACAAGTGCAATTACAAGTGCACTTGAAAACCAGTTTAGCATCACTGGTCGACTAGCTTGTCTAACCCCGGCCCGATCCTTGCTCATCCAGGGAGGCGAGGAGGAATTTATGCCCTGGGACCCCCTGGACCCCCGCCGTGACCGCGACCCCCGTGAGCCGGACGACTCTCCAAAGCGCGACGAGCCCTGGAACGATCCGGACGACTCCCCGCTGGAGCAGCCCCCCGAGGACGATCCCGAGGAGATGCCGGAGGACGAGCCGCCGCGCCGCGATCCCGACACCCAGGAGCCGCCGATGCAGGTTCTGGGAATGAGGTAGCTGATTTCCGGTGGTCGCTTCTGAAAGCGAGATCCGCCTCCACGGTGTCTTGACAGGCGCGATTTCATCCTTTATCCTAGCCATCAATTAACGCCCTGCCTTTGCACAGCAACGGCAGGCTGATTACTTCGAAGGGGTTGGTCTTCCAACCCCTTTTTCCATTCAGGAGGGTTATGCCGGACGAGAGGGTGGTCATCTTCGTCGATGGAAGTAACTTCTACCATTGCCTGAAGTCGGAGTTTGGTAGAGCGGACGTGGATTTTTCGCGCCTTGGAGAGCGACTCTGCGCTGGACGGCGACTAATCCGGACGTACTACTACAACGCCATGGTCAGGAGAGAGGACAGCGAGGAGCGGTACAAGGCCCAACAGCGGTTCCTGGACCATCTGAGGCAGGTTGCCTATCTTGATGTCCGGCTTGGGCGCCTGGAGCGGCGCGGCAACACTGTCGTAGAGAAGGGGATCGACGTGCGGGTCGCCACCGACATGCTCTGGCAGGCCCATAACAATGTCTACGACACGGCGATTCTGGTCAGCGGGGACGCGGATTACGTACCTGCCGTTGAGGCCGTCAAAGCCATCGGAAAGCATGTCGAGGTGGCATTCGTCAATCAAGGACGATCCATGGCCCTCCAGCAGGCTGCAGACCGCTTCGTTCCGCTCGATGAAACTGCGTTGAGGGACTGCTGGGTCGTCCGGGAAGCGTGACCCCTCTGATAAAGTCCCCCCGATGCTCGGACGACAGCGTACCGGCTCGGTGATCTGCCCCTCCTGCGGCAAGCTGGTCAGCGCCTCCGCGGAGGAGTGCCCCTATTGCGGACGCAAGTACCCGGGGATGTTCGGGTTCACGTCCGTCCTCCGCAACCTGGGGAAGGACATGGGGTTCGTCCAGGCGGTCATCATCGGGACGGCCTTCCTCTATGTGGCCACGCTCGTCGTCGATCCCGAGGGCATTCGCATGGGCGGATTCCTGTCCATTGGAGCGCCCAGCACCGAGGCCCTGCTGCGGTTTGGCGCCGCCGGGGCCTACCCGGTGTTCGGGCTGGACCGCTGGTGGACCCTCCTCTCCGCCGGCTGGCTCCATGGCGGGCTCCTCCACATCGGCTTCAACCTCTACTGGGTCCGCTCCCTCGCCCCCGAGACCGCCGAGCTCTACGGTCCCGGCAGGATGGTGATCCTCTATACGTTCTCCTCCGCCGTGGGATTCCTGACCAGCAGCTTCTTTCAGTACTACCTGCCAGGCCTCTCGGGAGGACTCCTCACGGTGGGGGCGTCGGCGCCGATCCTGGGACTCCTGGGCGCCATGGTGGCCTATGGGCGGCGGACCGGCAGCTCCATCGTGGGACGCCAGGCGTGGAGCTACGCCATCTTCATGATCGCCTTCGGCTTCCTTATGCGCGGCGTGGACAACTGGGCCCACATCGGCGGCTTCATCGGCGGCTTCCTGGCCGGCATGGTCCTCGATCCCCGACGCCCTGAGCGGGGGAACGACCTGGCCCTGGCGGTCGTCTGCCTGGTCCTGACCGTGGCGTCGATCGTAGCGTCGTTGGTCGTGCCCGTCCCACCCCTCCCCGGACGCTGAGACCCTACTTCCCGGGCACCAGCCCCAGTTCCTTGGCCCGCCGGCGCACCTGGTAGGCCTCCCGGGTTTCCTGGTGGCTGAAGCGCTGCTCCGTCCAGGGGTCGCCGTAGGTATGGTAGCCGTTCTCCTCCCAGAACCCCCGCCGGTCCTCGGGCAGCAGCTCGACGCCGCTCACCCATTTGGCGCTTTTCCAGGCGTAGAGGTGGGGCACCACCAGCCGCACCGGTCCGCCATGGTCCACCGGCAGCGGCCGGCCGTTGTGCCGGTCGGCCAGCAGCGACCGCTCCGAGAGGAAGTCCTCCAGGGGCAGGTTGGTGGTGTAGCCGCCGAAGCAGTGGACCAGCACGTGCGAGGCCTCGGGGTCCACCTCGACGTGCCGCAGGAGCTCCCGGGTGGCGACTCCTTCCCAGCCGTTGTCCAGGGTGGAGAAGCGGGTCACGCAATGGAAGTCGGCGGTGACCTTCACGCGGGGGAGGGCCTGGAAGTCCCGCCAGGAGAAGATCCGCTTCTCTTTCACCAGGCCGGTGATCTCGAAGGTCCATTCCTCCAGCTCGATCTCCGGCGTGTCCCCGTAGGTGAGGACCGGCCACTTGTCGGTGGCATACTGACCCGGGGGGACCCGGTCCTTCCCGGTGCGGATGCTGTCGTCCATGGCTTCCTGCCCTCCCTCGAAGCGTCCTGATCTTCCGATTCCGCCGCACCTGGAAGGATACAGAAGGATGGCCTTCGGATTGCAGGGGAGCACCGCCTGTGAACACAGCCATGAACCGTCTTCTCATCACGCCCCGTCATCTCCAGACGATCAGCCGGCATGCCGCAATGACCTACCCGAAGGAATGCTGTGGCGTCCTGATCGGCCATTCCGGCGCGGGAACGACCATCGTGGAGCGGGTCCTTTCGGTCGGTAACGAGCGCGGAGACAGCCGCGACCGCTATCTGATCCACCCCGAGACGGTGCTCGCGGCCCACAAGGAGGCCCGCGCGCTCGGCTTCCAGGTCGTGGGCTACTATCATTCGCATCCGGACCATCCGGCGGTGCCCAGCGGGCTGGACCGCGAGAACGCCTGGCCGGACGTCTCCTACCTCATCGTCGCCATCCAGGGCGGCAGGGTGACCGAGGCGCGGAGCTGGCGCCTCTCCGCCGACCGCGAGCAGTTCGAGGAGGAGGCGATCGAGCAGACGGCCGGTCGTTCCGGGCCGTTCGGGGTCCACAAGGAGGCGTCCTGAATCCTACCGATCCGCCGGAGCTTTCGCCGGGCGAGATCCGCCACTACAGCCGCCACCTGATCCTTCCCGAGGTCGGTACCGGCGGACAGAAGAAGCTCAAGGCCGCCCGGGTGCTGATCGTCGGCGCCGGCGGTCTGGGCTCCCCGCTGGGGCTCTATCTCGCGGCGGCGGGCGTCGGCACCCTCGGCCTGGTGGACTTCGACGTCGTCGACGAGAGCAACCTCCACCGCCAGGTCCTCTACGGCCGCTCGGCCGTGGGGCGGCCCAAGATCCAGGCCGCCGTGGAGCGCCTGCGGGACGTCAACCCCCACATCGCGGTCGTGCCGCACGAGACGCGGCTGGACTCCGGCAACGCTTTCGAGCTGATGGAAGGCTACGACCTCGTCGTGGACGGGACGGACAACTTCCCGACCCGCTACCTGGTCAACGACGCCTGCGTGCTCCTGGGCAAGCCCAACGTCTACGGCTCCATCTTCCGCTTCGAGGGGCAGGTCTCGGTCTTCTGGGGTGCCCGCGGGCCCTGCTACCGGTGCCTGTTCCCGGAGCCGCCGCCGCCGGGGCTCGTCCCCTCCTGCGCCGAAGGTGGCGTGCTGGGCGTGCTGCCCGGTATCATCGGCTCGCTTCAGGCCAACGAGGTGATCAAGCTGATCGTCGGCGCGGGCGACCCGCTGATCGGCCGGCTGGTCCTCTTCGACGCCTTGAAGCTGAAGTTCCGGGAGCTGAAGCTCCGGAAGAGCCAGGAGTGCCCGATCTGCTCGGAGAACCCGACGCAGCGGGAGCTGATCGACTACCAGGAGCTCTGCGGCATCGCGCCCAGGGAGGAGAGCGTGGAAGAGGATTTCGAGATTTCCGTCCAGGAGCTGAAGCGCTGGCTCGACGAAGGCCGGCAGGTGACCATTCTGGACGTGCGCAATCCCCCGGAGTACGAGGTCTGCCGCCTCGAGGGCGCGAAGCTCATCCCCCTGCCCGAGCTGCCGAACCGTCTGAACGAGCTCGATCCGTCCGAGGTCATCGTGGCCCACTGCCACCACGGCGCGCGCTCCGCCCGGGCCGTGGAGCTCATGCGCCAGAGAGGCTTCTCGCGGGCGATCAACCTCGCCGGCGGCATCGACGAGTGGAGCCTCCAGGTGGATCTGTCGGTGCCGCGGTATTAAAAAGACCTAAAGGACACCAGGGACACCAAGGACCTCAAGGACGACAACGACAACGTCCTTGGTGTCCTTGAGGTCCCTGGTGTCCTTTCTCTCCTCCCCCTCCGCTAGAATCGCTGCCAGCAGCTCCCAACTCTACGCGAACGCCGTTGGCCGATCGGCCACGGTCATGGAGGGAATCCAGATGTTTCGCAAGCTGATAGGTATCACACTCTGCGTCGCCGCCCTGCTGGGCCTGGCCGGCCCGGCGCGCGCCGACGTGATCACGGACTGGAACGAGATCCTGCTTCAGGCCATTCGGACGGACAAGACGGCGCCACCCAAGGCGAGCCGCGCCATGGCCATCATGAATGTGGCCATCTACGACGCCGTCAACGGTCTGGTCGGGGGCTACACGCCCATGTTGTACGCGGCGGAGGCCCCGGCCGGGGCGCTCCCCGACGTCGCGGCCGCGGCGGCGGCCCGCAAGGTGCTGGTCACGCTGTTCCCGGCGCAGACGCCGACCTTCGACGCGGCTTTCGACGCCTTCTACAACGCCATCCCCAACAGCCAGGCCAAGTCCGACGGCGCCACCTGGGGCCTGGTCGTGGGGGACCGCATCCTGACCCGGCGGGCCGACGACCACTCCGGGGATGCGGTGGACTACTTCGTCCCCACCGGCGGCTCCTGGTGGGCGCCGACGCCTCCGGCCTTCGCGGCGGCCCTGCTGCCCAACTGGCCGACGGTGACGCCGTGGACCATGACCTCCGGATCGCAGTTCCGCTCCGGACCGCCGCCGGCCCCGGGCAGCGCCGAATACACCAGGGCCTTCATCGAGGTCCGGCGCCTCGGCCGCGCCAACAGTCCCTCCCGCACCGCCGAGCAGTCGCAGATCGCCCTCTTCTGGGCGGACGGCGGCGGCACCGTGACGCCCCCCGGCCACTGGATCCAGATCGCTATCGGCCTCTCCAAGGAGAAGCACCTGTCGCTGAGCGAGAACGCCCGCCTCTTCGCCCTCCTGGGCATCACGGTGGCGGACGCGGCCATCGTCGCCTGGGATCACAAATACCAGTACAACCACTGGCGGCCCTATACCGCCATCCAGAACGCCGAGATCGACGGCAATCCCGACACGGTCGCCGACAAGACCTGGACGCCGTTCATCGCCACGCCGCCCTTCCCGGCCTACACGTCGGGGCACAGCACCTTCAGCGCCTCGGCCGCCAAGATCCTGGAGCTCTTCTTCGGCACCGACGCCATCGCCTTCTCGACCACCTCGGACGGCCTGCCCGGCGTGACGCGTTCCTTCACCAGCCTCTCCAAGGCGGCGGAGGAAGCGGGCCAGAGCCGGATCTACGGCGGCATCCACTGGCAGTACGACAACCAGATCGGCCTTGCCAGCGGCCGGGCCCTGGCCCAGCACGTCTTCTACAACTTCCTGACCCCGGTGGTGGCGCCCTCGACGTGCGTCGCCAACGCCACGACCCTCTGCCTGAACGGCGGCCGCTTCCAGGTACGGGCGGCCTGGCGCTCCAGGACCGACCACGGCCCCGCCCAGGCGCTCTCGCAGGCCGGCGACTCCGGCCAGTTCTTCTTCTTCAACGACGACAACATCGAGCTGGTCGTGAAGGTGCTGGACGGCTGCGGCACCAACCAGAGGTACTGGGTCTTCGCCAGCGGCCTGACCGACGTCGAGGTCCTGCTGACGGTGACCGACACCGAGACCGGCCGCAGCCGGCAGTACTTCAACCCCCTGGGCAAGACGTTCGCCCCGGTGACGGACACCGAAGCGTTCGCCTGCCAGTAGGGGGCATCCTCTCGACGATCCCGTCCAGGCCCGGGGCTTCGGCTCCGGGCCTTTTCATTCCCTCGTTCTATAATTTCTCCTCGAAGGAGGAATCATGGGTGAGATGACCGAAGAGGAGCAGGAGCGGCGAAGGTGCTTCATGGAGGATCTAAACGCCTCATTCTTGGCGTTACAGAAGAACCCGGAAGCGTGGAAGGCCTATCAAGATGAGCTCAGACTCTGGGATGTGACCTTGGCAGACGGGTTACCTCAAGATGAAATCTGGGGCGATGAGACTCGTACTGCGTGGATTGTGCCCTTGCCAGACAAGTCGTAACTCCGGACGGGTTCGGAGATAATCCCCCACCGTGAATGGACCCGTACCCAAGGAGACGACGTTGATCGAGAAGACCCGCTGGCTCGCCATCGTTCTCGCCCTGCTCTGCGCCGTGCCCGCGCTCGCGCAGGAGTCCGGGGACGACATGAAGGAGAAGGACAAGAAGAAGGAGACCGCCGCGGACTGGCCCAAGGTGGACGACAACATCGTCTCCACCCAGCACAGCGCCATGATCGGTGGCAAGGAGATCCGCTACACGGCCACGGCCGGCACCCTGGTGCTCCGGGAGGAGGAGGGCAAGCCCCTGGCCAGCATCTTCTTCACGGCCTACACCCGGGACGGTGTCCAGGACCGAGGTAAGCGGCCCGTCACCTTCACCTACAACGGCGGCCCCGGCTCCTCCTCCGTCTGGCTCCACATGGGCGCCTTCGGCCCCCGCCGCGTGGAGATGCGCGACGACGAAGGCATGGCCCCGGTGCCCCCCTTCACGATGGTGGACAACGGCGAGTCGCTCCTCGACGTCACCGATCTCGTGTTCATCGACCCGGTCACCACCGGCTACAGCCGGGCCATCCCCCAGGAAGAGGCCAAGAAGTTCTACGGCGTCAAGGAGGACGCCGAGACCGTGGCGGCGTTCATCCGGCTGTGGACCACCCGCTTCGAGCGCTGGTCCAGCCCCAAGTTCCTGTCCGGCGAGAGCTACGGCACCACCCGGTCGGCCCGCCTCTCGCGGATCCTCCAGGACGACCACGGCATGTACCTCAACGGGGTGATCCTCATCTCCTCGATCCTCAATTTCCAGACCGCCCGCTTCGATCCTGGCAACGACCTGCCGTACCCGCTCTTCCTGCCGACCTACACGGCCACGGCCTGGTACCACAAGCGGCTGCCGCAGGACCTCCAGGCCGCGGGGGTGGACAAGGCGGTGGACGAGGCCCGGAAGTTCGCCCTGGGCGAGTACTCCCAGGCGCTCATGCAGGGCAACAACCTCTCGCCGGAGGCTTGGCGGGACACCGCCGCCAAGGTAGCCCGCTACACCGGCCTCTCGCCGCAGTTCGTCGAGCGGACCAACCTGCGGCCGCCGATCTTCCAGTTCGTCAAGGAGCTGCTGCGCGACCAGCGCACCACCGTGGGGCGGCTCGACAGCCGCTTCAAGGGATTGGACCGCGACGCCGCCGGCGAGGGGTTCGATTTCGATCCCAGCTACGCGGCGATCCAGGGCGTGTACACCTCCGTGCTCAACGACTATGTGCGCCGCGAGCTCGGGTTCCAGAGCGATCTCCCGTACGAGATCCTCACGGACCGCGTCCGGCCCTGGAGCTTCAGCGAGTTCGCGGGTTCCTACGTGAACGTGGCCGAGGACCTGCGCCAGGCCATGTCCCAGAACCCCTCCCTGAAAGTCTTTGTGGGGAACGGCTACTACGACCTCGCGACCCCGTTCTTCGCCACCGAGTACACTTTCGACCACATCGGCTTCGACCCCGACTACAAGCGCCGGGTGACGATGAAGTATTACGAGGCCGGCCACATGATGTACGTCCGCAAAGTGGACCGCGAGCAGCTTAAGCGGGATGTGGCGGGGTTCATCGCGGCGGCGGTGGCGAGGTAGGGCGAGTTTGAACGGCTCGTTCTCAGGAGAAAACGTCCCGTTGCCGGTTCTCGACGGGGCGTTGCGGGCCTTGAACGGGCCGTTGCAGACTCTCAACGCCTCGTTGAGACCTTGAAACGTCCCGTTTCATGCCTTCAACGTCCCGTTCACAGCCGTGAACGTGCCGTTTCAAACCTTCAACGAGCCGTTGCAGACTCTCAACGCCTCGTTGAGACCTTGAAACGTCCCGTTTCAAACCTTCAACGGGCCGTTCACAGTCGTGAACGTGCCGTTTCAAACCTTCAACGGGCCGTTGCAGACTCTCAACGCCTCGTCGAGACCTTGAAACGTCTCGTTTCAAACCTTCAACGGCTCGTTCACAGGAGCCGTTGGCAGGACGGCGCTCAGCGGCTCTTCCTCCCGCCAGGTCGCCTCGCCGTCCGAGTAGTGCTCCCGCTTCCAGATGGGGATCTCCGCCTTGAGCCGCTCCAGGGCGGTGCGGCTGGCCTCGTAGGCGGCGGCGCGATGGGGCGAGCTGACCGCGATGACCACGCTCGCCTCGCCCACCGGCACCTCGCCCAGGCGGTGGACGATTGCCGCCCGCAGTCCCGGGGCGCCCGCCTCCAGGTCCGCCACGATCTTCCGCAGCCCTTCCAGAGCCATGGGACGGTAGGCGCTGTAGGTCAATTTCTCGACCGTCCGTCCGGCGTGGTGGTCCCGTACCGTGCCGAGGAAGATCACCACCGCGCCGCGTCCCGGACCTGATACGGCGGCCACGACCCGGCCGGTGTCGATCGGCCCGTCCACCAGATCCGCCCGGAGATCCTCGCCGCTCCCCCCGGAGACCGGCGGCAGCAGGGCGACCTCGCAGCCCTCCTCCAGGGGGGTGTCCGGGGACACGATGCGGCCGTCCACGGCGAGGGCCAGGCGCGGCCAGAGGGGGATGATCGCCGGATGGTCCCGGTCGAGCCGCTCCCGCAGGTCGGAGACGCGGCTGCCGTCGGGCATCTCGATCTCCGTCTCAGTGGCCCCCAGGGCGTCCCCGGCGCTGGCGAAGGCGAGGAGGTGGATCTTCATGGGCGGATCGTAGCACCGGCCCATATAATCCCCCCTCCAAAGGGAGGACTCGGTGGCGATTCTGGAGAGCAAGGTCAACCATAACGAAGCGTTCGAGCGCCAGGCGGAGCATTGGCGGCGGCAGGTGGAGGAAATCCGCGCGGCGGAGGAGCGCATCCGGCTCGGCGGCGGGCTCAAGGCCCAGGACAAGCAGCGCGCCCAGGGCAAGATGACCGCCCGCGAGCGCGTCGAGACCCTCTGCGATCCGGGCGCTCCCTTCCTGGAGCTGGGCCTCTGGGTGGCCGAGGGCTTTTACAAGGAGTACGGCGGCGCGCCGTCCGCCGGGGTCGTCGTCGGAATCGGCAAGATCCACGGCCGCGATATCGTCGTGGTCTCCAACGACGCCACCGTCAAGGCCGGCGCCTGGTTCCCCCTGACGTGCAAGAAGGTCCTGCGGGCGCAGGAGATCGCCCTGGAGAACCGGCTGCCCATCGTCTACCTGGTGGACTCGGCGGGCGTCTTCCTGCCGCTCCAGGACGAGATCTTCCCCGATCGTGAGCATTTCGGCAGGGCCTTCTACAACAACGCCCGGCTCTCGGCCGAGGGCATCTTCCAGATGGCGGCCATCATGGGCCCGTGCGTGGCCGGCGGCGCCTACCTGCCGATCATGAGCGACGAGGCCCACATCGTGGAGGGGACGGGCTCCATCTTCCTCGCCGGGTCCCACCTCGTCCAGGCCGCCATCGGCGAGAAGATCGACAACGAGGAGCTGGGCGGCGCCCTCGTCCAGTGCGACATCTCCGGCGTGGTGGACCACCGGCATCCGGACGACCTCTCCTGTCTCCAGAAGATCCGCAGCCAGTTCGCCCAGCTCGCCGATCAGCCCCGGGCGCCGTTCGCCCGCCGCGATCCCGTCGAGCCCCTCTATCCCGCCGAAGACCTCTACGGGATCATGCCCATCGACCGCTCGCGGCCGTACGACGCGCACGAGCTGCTGGCGCGGCTGCTCGACGGCAGCGAATTCGACGAGTACAAGGCCACCTACGGCCAGACCCTGATCTGCGGCACGGGATGGATCGAGGGCCAGGCGGTGGGGATCGTCGCCAACCAGCGCTCCATCGTGCCGCGCAAGACGGGCACCGGCTCAGGCGACCGCGAGCTGCAGATCGGCGGCGTCATCTACTCCGACTCGGCGGACAAGGGAGCGCGCTTCGTCGAGCTGTGCAACCAGAAGAAGATCCCTCTTCTCTTCCTCCAGGACGTCACCGGCTTCATGGTGGGGAGCCGCGCCGAGCGGGGCGGCATCATCAAGGACGGCGCCAAGATGGTGAACGCGGTCGCCAACTCGACGGTGCCGAAGATCACCCTGTTCGTGGGCAACTCCTACGGCGCCGGCAACTACGCCATGTGCGGCAAGGCCTACGGCCCGCGGTTCGTCTACGCCTGGCCGTCGGCCTCGATCTCGGTGATGGGGGGCGAGCAGGCCAGCAAGACGCTGCTCTCCATCCAGCTCAAGAACCGGGGCGAGGACGTGACCGAGGAAGAGAAGAACAATCTACTGCGCGAGATCCAGGCCCGCTACACCGCCGCCATGGACCCCCGCTACGCCGCCGCCCGCCTGTGGGTGGACGCGATCATCGATCCGGCGGAGACCCGTCAGGTGATCGGGAGGTCTCTGGCCTGCGCGGCGATGAACCCGGAGATTCCGGAGTTCAAGACGGGGGTGTTGCAAACCTGAAGGACACCAGGGACACCAAGGACCTCAAGGACAAGTTTTTTCGTCCTTGGTGTCTTTGGTGTCCCTGGTGTCCTTTTTTCCTACCCCGTATCCCACCGCTTCAGGATCAACTGGATCTCGTCGCGGTGGGTGCTCTCGTCGCGGATCAGGTCGTCGAACTCCACCGCCAGACCGTAATGGCCCAGGGCCTCGGCCTGCTTGCGGCGCAGGACGTAGCGCTGAATGGTCTCGATCTCGTCCTCCAGCGCGTTGCGGAGCATCTCCTTGGCGTCCTTCGCCGGCTTGACCTTGGAAGGCATGGTCGTGGGGACGCCGCCCAGGGCCACGATCTTGTCGGCGAGGATCTGGGCGTGCCCGAGCTCGTCAGGGATCTCCGCCTCGAAGAACTGGCGCAGCTCCATCCGCCACTGACCCTGCACCTGGCTGGCGTAGGTGCGGTACAGGATGACCGCGCCGTACTCATGGGCCAGATCCACGTTCAATCCTTCGAGGAACTGATCGTGGGAGACCTGGGCGTCGCCGCCGCCTCCGTTGCCCGCCGCTTCGCTATCTTTGGACTTCTTCCTGCCTAGGATGCCGTCTTTCTTGGCCATTGGACCCTCCTCTGTTTCACTCTCCTCCCGAGCGGTCTTATGCAAGTTTCCGACCGCCCGGTCCTGGACGGGACCAGCATACACCCGTGCTAATCTCTGCACCCTCTATGAGGACGATCCGCATCGGCAACGGCCAGGGTTTCTGGGGAGACAACGTAGACGCTCCGGTGGAGCTGCTCCGCGGGGGGCCCATCGACTACATCGGCATGGATTATCTGGCCGAGGTGACGCTGTCGATCATGATGCGGCAGAAGCTCCGCAATCCGAAGCTCGGCTATGCCACCGATTTCATCGGCTTCATCCGCCGGGTGCTGCCGGAGATCAAGGAGCGCAACGTCCGCATCCTCACCAACGCCGGGGGCTTGAACCCGCGGGCGTGCCGGAACCGGATCTTCGAGGTGGCCCGCGACCTGGGCGTCACCGGTCTGCGGGTGGGCGTGGTGGAGGGGGACGACCTGCTGCCGCGCCTGCGCGATCTCATCGCCGCCGGGCACTCCCTCAAGAACATGGACACCGACCAGCCCCTGGAGCCGGTCGTCGACAAGGTGATGAGCGCCAACGCCTACCTTGGCGCCCGGCCGGTGGTGGAGGCCCTGGAACAGGGGGCCCACATCGTGCTCTGCGGCCGCATCACCGACACGGCCATGGGCCTGGCGCCGATGATCCACGAGTTCGGCTGGAGCTTCGACGACTGGAACCTGATGTCCGCCGGGACCATCGCCGGCCACATCATCGAGTGCGGCGCCCAGTGCACGGGCGGCAACTTCAGCCGCTGGTGGGAGGTCCCGGACCTCTGGAACGTGGGCTATCCGGTCGTCGAGGCGCGGGAGGACGGCTCGTTCGTCATCACCAAGAATCCGGGGACGGGCGGCATGGTGACCGTCGACACGGTGGCCGAGCAGCTCGTCTACGAGATGGGCGATCCGGCGGGCTACATCACGCCGGACGTGACGGCCGACTTCACCTCCATCCGCCTGCGCCAGGACGGCAAGGACCGGGTGGAGGTCTCCGGCATCCAGGGCCGGCCCAACACGCCGTTCCTCAAGGTCTCGGCCTCGTACCTGGCGGGCTACAAGGCGTCGGGGCAGATCACCCTCTCGGGCCCGCGGGCGGTCGACAAGGCGAAGCTCGCGGCCGAGATCGTCTGGAAGCGCCTGGAGCGCGCCGGCCTGACCTTCCCGCCCGAGGACCGCGAGGTGGAGCTGATGGGTACCGGCGCCTGCCTGCCGGGGATCCTGCCGGTTCCGGACGACCTGCCGGAGGTGGTGCTCCGGCTGGGCGTGCGGCACACGGAGTCCGCCCCGGTGGAGCGCTTCGGCAAGGAGATCGCGCCGCTGGTTACCGCCGGGCCGCCGGGGGTGACGGGCTTCGCCGGCGGCCGTCCCAAGCCGCAGGAGATCGTGGCCTACTGGCCGGCTCTGCTCGCCCGGGAAGAGGTGGAGAGCCGGATCGAGGTCAACGTGGAGGAGGTGTGAGGCCCCGGCGGTCAGACCTCCTGCCCTGGTACGGCGGCGTCCTGGGAGGACTGCTGCCGGTCCTGCTCCTCGGATTCATCTACAGCGTCCTGGCCGACCGCACGGTCTTCGCCCTCTGGGCGCTGGCTCTGGGGGTCTGTTGGATCGCTGTCCTCCGCCATGGCCTGGCCGCGGGATGGCGGCGGGGGCGGCTCCTTGGAGCCCTGGCCCTGCTGCTGGCTTTGGGGCTGGCCGTCTTCGCGCTGCTGGAATCCCGGCACCATGAGATTCTGGACCTGGGGTTCCGCGCCGTGTTCCCCGCCGTTTACCATCCGGTCGCGACGCAACCCCTGACGGCGGCGATCGTGGCGGGAGTGCTGGGATTGGCGGGGCTGGCCCTGACTCCCTGGAGGACGAGAGAAAGCGCATGAGGATCAAGCTCGCGGAGATCGCGCACGCCCGCTCGGGCGACAAGGGGGACGCCTCCAACGTCGGCCTGATCGCCGGCACGCCCGAGCTGTACGAGGTGCTCCGCCGGCAGGTGACGGCGGAGCGGGTGAAGGAGCACTTCCGGGAGGTCTGCCGGGGGCCGGTGCAGAGGTACGAGCTGCCGAACATCCTGGCCCTCAACTTCATCCTCCACGACTCGCTGGGCGGCGGCGGCACCGAGAGCCTGAAGAACGACGCCCAGGGGAAGACCCACGCCCAGGGGCTCCTGCAGATGGAGATCGAGGTGCCGGACGCCCTGGCCGGGAGACAGGGATGAGCCTGCAGGTCGTCCGCGACGGGGACCTGCTGTGGGTCACCCTCAACGACCCGGAGCGCGCCAACGCCCTGTCGCCCGCCATGATCGGCGAGATCACCGACCTCTACCGCCGCCCCTGGCGCGAGGAGGGGGTGCGGGCCATCCTGCTCTCCGGCGCGGGGAAGAACTTCTCGGCGGGAGCGGACCTGGAGCACCTGCGCTCGCTGCGCGACGCCGGGCCGGAGGAGAACCTGCGCGACTCGCAGCGCCTCCGCGACCTCTTCGAGTCGGTGCTGCGGCAGGACGCGCTGACCCTCGCCCTGGTCCACGGCGCCTGCGTGGCCGGCGGCTGCGGCCTCGCCACCGCCCATGACTTCGTGGTGGCGGCGGACGACGCCAGGTTCCTCTACAGCGAGGTGCGCATCGGCTTCGTGGCGGCCCTGGTCGCCACCTATCTGCCGCTGCGCCTGCGCGGCTCGGACATCCGCGAGCTGCTGCTGAACCCGCAGCTCGTAGACGCCCGCAAGGCCCTGGAGATCGGCCTGGTGAACCGGGTCTGCCCGGCCGCGGATCTGGCGGGCGTGGGGGAGGCCCTGGCGGCGCAGATCCTGGAGACCGGCAGCTCGGAATCGATCGCCCGCACCAAGCGGTTGATCCTCGAGGTCCTCGGCCGGCCGCTGGGGGACGCCCTCGGCCACGCCGCCGAGGTCAACGCCGCCTCCCGGGCCACCACCGACTGCAAGCACGGAATCGCCACGTTCCTCGAAACCAAGAAGCCCCCGAAGTGGAGATGAAGCTCGTCCTCTTCGACATCGACGGCACCCTGCTGGACTGCGGTCCGCAGGTGCGGCCCCTCTTCGCCTCGGCCCTGATCGACGTCTTCGGCACGGCGGGGGACCTCGACGGCTGCGACTTCGCCGGCCGCACGGACCCCAGCCTCGTGCTGGATCTGGTGACCGGGGCCGGGATCCCGAGCGATGAGGTCCACCGGGAGATGCCGCGGGTGCGGGAGATCTACGTGGAGCGGCTGGACCGGGGGCTGGAGCGGAGCGGCATGCGTCTGCTGCCCGGCGTGGAGGAGATCCTGGAGCGCCTCGCCGCCCGCGAGGACGTCGCGCTCGCCCTGCTGACCGGCAACTGGGAGCCGGGCGCCCGCGCCAAGCTCTCCCGCTTCGGCCTCAACCGGTTCTTCGATTTCGGAGCTTTCGGCTGCGACGGGATCGACCGCTGTGATCTGCCGCCCGTGGCCCTGGAGCGGGCGGAGAGCCACCTGGGCATCCGCTTCCGGCCCGCGGAGACGCTGATCGTGGGGGACAGCGTTCACGACGTGTCCTGCGGGCGGGCCCACGACATCCCCGTCCTCGCGGTGGCCACCGGCCGCACGCCGGCCGAAAGGTTGCGGGCCGCCGGCGCCGACTGGGTGATCCCGGACCTGCGGGCCGCTCCTGCGCGCGTGGACTGGCTGGCCTAGAGGTCTAACCGCCCGCCGCTTCCGGCTCCACCTCCTGCCCGGTCCGGACCTCCGTCTCTTCCCGCTGTCCATCCAGCTTCTCGAAGACCCGGTCGTAGAAATTCGGATCGAAGCGGAAAGCCGCGTCTTCGAGTCCTCGAATCAAGAATTGGAAGTCTTGCCTTGTGGTCACGTCGCGCAGCAGGGGGGAGCAGAGCCTGCATTGCCGTAGCAAGTGCCGAACAAAATCCCGGTTCTCGTCCCGGGAGAGCTCCGACCGCAGAAATCGCTCTACGGTCTCTCGCGAGAAATGATCGTCCGCCATGCCATACCCTCCCCCAAAAAAGATTCGGGAATCACAGCAACCCCTCAAAAGTATGGTTGCCGGTGGGCGGAAATTCAGGACAAGAAAAAGTGGCCTCTTCTTTTTCCGATCTCCGGAAGCCGGAACCGGCGGGCCAGGGCGTTACAGGTGCGCCCGGAACCAGCGCTGGGTGGCGTTGAGGGCCTGGACGAGTTGCGGCGTGGGGCCGGCGAAGGGATGGCGGCCGCCGAAGGTATGGTTCGCGCCGGGGATGAGCAGCAGCTCGGTCTCTCCCGTGGCCCGCTCCGCGAGGCGGCGGGCCTCGGCGGCGGGCACGCTCTCATCCTCCTCGCCGTGCACGATCAGCCACGGGGCGAGGCGAGCGGCCGCGGCGGCCTGGATGTCGAGATCCGGCTTCCGGGCCTCGATCTCTTCCAGCATCTCCCGCCCGAGGGCGAGCCGCTGGCCGGTGCGGGCGTTGACCACCGGCATCCCGCCGGCGCGGCGCCACTCCTCCTTCTGTCCGGGGGTGAAGCGGTCGACGTCCGCGATGGCGGCCCAGGTGACCAGGGCGCGCACCCTCTCGCGCCACGGGGAGCGGGCGGCGGCGAGGACGGCGTTCCCCCCGCCCCGGCTGTGGCCGAAGAGACCCAGGCGCCGGCGGTCCACCCGTCCGGGCGCGATGGTCTCCCCCGTGGCCGCGAGCACCGCCAGCAGGTCCGAGAGCTCGCGGCCGTAGGTGTTCGCCCGGAAGGCTTCCGGGTCGGTCACCAGCTCGTCCCCCGGGCGCATCCCCGTGCCCGAGAGGTTGAAGCGGACGGCCACGTACCCCCGCTCCGCCAGCAGGTCCGCGAGGCAGGGGAAGAAGCCCCACTCCATGAAGCCCTTGAAGCCATGGCAGATCACGACCGCCGGCCGCTCGCCGGGGAGATCCGGCAGATGAGCCAGACCGTGCAGAGGAGTGCCGTTGTTGTCGAGAGTGAATGGGACCGTCTCGCTCATGACGGCCGATTGTAGACTGGACCCATGACGACCAAGATCTCACTGGAAGAAGAGATCCGCGCCCTGCGGGAGGGCTGCGGCCTCGTCGACCTCTCTCCCAGGGCGGGGCGGATCGAGATGCTCGGCCCGGACCGCCTCCGGTTCCTGAACGCCTACGTGACCTGCGAGGTCAAGACCCTCGCCCCCGGAGAAGGGGCCTATGGATTCCTCACCAGCCACCAGGGGCGCATCCTCGCGGACCTGGTCGTGCTCGCCTTCGAGGACCGGCTCTGGCTCCAGGTCCCGGCGGGGGAGGAGCGGGCGGTCTCCGATCACCTGAAGAAGTACATCCTCGCCGACCGGGTCGAGCTGCGCTCTCTCGAAGACATGATGCCGGTCGGCCTGATCGGGCCGCGGGCCACCGAGGCTCTCGGCGGCGCCGAATTGCCGCCTCCCGGCGACTGGCGCCACTTGCGGGCCAGGGTCCACGGGACCGAGGTGGAGCTGCAGCGCGCCGGGCGTCTCGGAGCCGAAGCCTGGATCCTCTGGGTCTCGGCCTCGATCGCGCGTCACCTGATGGAGAGCCTGCGCGAGGTCCCCGGGGTCACGCCCGTCGGCCTCGAAGCCCTGGAGGTCCTGCGGACCGAGGCGGGCATCCCCCGCTTCGGCCCCGACTTCGGCCCCGACAACTTTCCCCAGGAGACAGGGGCCGAGGAGGCGGTCAGCTACACCAAGGGCTGCTACCTCGGCCAGGAGGTGGTGGCGCGCATCCACTACCGGGGCGGGGTCCAGAAGGTCCTGCGCAGCCTGACCTTCGCGGGGAGAGCGCCGGAGACGGGAACGCCGCTCCTCCACGACGGCCGGGAGGCCGGGAAGGTGGGCACCGTCGTCCAATCTCCGGCTCTGGGTCCCGTGGGGCTCGCGATTCTCCACCGCCGGGCCGCCGAGCCGGGGACCCGGCTCGAGCTGCCAGACGGTGGGATGGCTGAGGTGAGGGGTTGAACGTCAGACCGCGAACGACGAGCCGCAGCCGCAGGTGCCGCGGGCCTGGGGATTGTTGAACTTGAACCCCGCGCCGGCGGTGCCGAGGACGTAGTCGATGTTGGTCCCCTGCAGGTACCGCGCGCTGACGGCGTCGATGTAGACCGTCAGGCCGTTCTGCTCGTAGACCCAGTCGTTGTCCCGGGTTTCGCTCTCGAAGTCGAGGGCGTATTCGAAGCCGCTGCAGCCGCCGCCCCGCACCGCGATGCGGAGTCCGTGCGACGGATCGATCCCCTCCTGGTCGCGGGTGATCTTCACCATCTCCACCGCCTTGGGGGTCAGCGTGACGGGATACTCCTCCTGCGGAGGCTCGTTGAAGCCCTGGGACGTGGTCTGCTCGATATTCTCCATGTGGATTGCTCCTTGCTCCGACGGTCCGGAGCATTTCCCAAGATACCGGCCGACCCCGGGATTGTCAAATCGGCCGCGGGCCGCGCCGGGATATGATCGCCCCGTGCTGCGGGCCGTCCTTTTCGATTTCAACGGCGTCCTGGTGGACGACGAACCCATCCATCTGGAAACGATCCAGAAGGTTCTCGCCGAGGAGGGGATCTCCCTCACCGGGGAGGAGTACTACGCCCGCTACCTCGGGCTCGACGACCGCGCCTGTTTCGCGGCCGTGCTGGCGGCGGCCGGCGAGCCGGCCACCGTGCCCCGCCTGATGCGCCTGATCGCCCGCAAGTCGAGCTACTACCAGGAGCGCATCCGCCGGGGCGGTTATCCGTTCTTCCCCGGCGCGGCGGAGCTGGTCCGGGCGCTGGCCGCCCGCGGGACGATGCTCGGCGTGGTGAGCGGCGCCCTGCGGGACGAGGTCGAAGGGGCGCTGCGCCAGGCCGGCCTCCTCAATGCCTTCAAGGTGCTGGTCGCGGCGGAGGACGTGACAGAGAGCAAGCCGGACCCGCAGGGGTACCAACGCGCCCTCGAGGCCCTCAATTCCGTGCCGCCGCTGCCGGAGCGGCTGCTCCATCCGCACGAGGTGCTGGCCGTCGAGGACAGTCCCGCCGGGATCGCCGCCGCCGCCGAAGTGGGGCTCGCCACCCTGGCGATCGCCCACTCCCGCCCGGCCGGCCACCTGAAGATGGCGGACGCCGTGGCGGCGAGCCTGCAGGAGATCACCCCCGAGCGGCTGGAGCGGCTCTACTCCGAGCTGAGCCGGCGCTAGCACGGACGAACACGACAGCCAGGGACAGGTACGGACGAAGAAGTGGTCGTCCGTGTTGGCCGTCCGTGCTCGTCCGTGTCTGTCAGTTGATGGGAATCCGCCCCGCGAAGCCTTCGTCGTAGGTGTGGAAGAAGGAGATGGCCTGCTCGGGGTGGCGCCAGCAGTAGTAGCCGTCGCCCATGTCCCAGTCGACCAGCCAGAGCCCCTTGACCTCGCAGCCGAGGGCGAGGATCTCCTGGGCCCAGGCGCGGAAGACCTTCTCGCGCGCCTCTTCGACCTCGTCCGGGCCGGCGTTGCTCTCCAGCGCGTCGAGCCGCCGCACCGCCGCCGCCGTCAGGTCGCGGACCAGCGGAAAGGTCTCGAGGGCTTCGTCGTAGGTGAAGATCCGCTTGTTGATGAGCTTCCTGGCCATGGAACCACGGATCGTACCATGCTAGATTTCCGGGGCAGTGAACGCTCTGGACCCGATCGTCGAGCGCTCCCGGGAGGGTCGCATCGAGGCCATCGCCGGCGGCATGTTCTCGGGCAAGAGCGAGGAGCTGGTGCGCCGCCTCCGCCGCGCCTCCCTGGCCCGTCAGGTCGTCCAGGTCTTCAAGCCCGCCGCCGACACCCGGCACGACCCCCAGCGGCTGATCACCCGCGACAAGCGGGAGCTGGAAGCGGTGAGCGTCGCCTGCAGCTGCGAGCTGCGCCAGAAGCTCCTCCCCGAAGTCCAGGTGGTGGGGATCGACGAGGCCCAGTTCTTCGACGACGGGCTGGTGGACCTCGTCTGCGAGCTGGCCGACTCGGGGGTGCGGGTGATCGTCGCCGGCCTCGACCTCGACTTCCTCCGCCGCCCCTTCGGGCCCATGCCCAGCATCCTCTCCATCGCGGAATACGTCGACAAGGTCCACGCCGTCTGCATGCGCTGCGGCGCGCCCGCCCACTACAGCCAGCGCATCGCCGGCGGCGGCGAGCAGCTCCAGGTGGGGGACACCGAGTCCTACGAAGCCCGCTGCCGCCTCTGCTACGAGCCGTTCACGCCGTGACGCTCACCTCGGCGATCGGCTTCGGCTGGTTGCTCCGATCGACATGCACGTAGACCACCTCCGCCTCGGTGACCTTGACCCGGCCGGTGCCGTTGCTGCGCTCGGCTTCGACCGTCACTTTCACCGTCACTGAGGTCCGGCCCACCCGCAGGGTCTCGGTGTAGAAGCTCACCAGGTCGCCCACGAAGACCGGGGAGTGGAAGACCACCTCCCGCATGGCCACCGTCACCAGCCGGCCCGGCAGGGGGACGTGGCGGTGGCCCTCCACGGCGCCCGCCTGGTCGATGTAGGAGAGGATGATGCCCCCGAAGATGGTGCCCAGGGCGTTGGTGTCCTTCGGCATCAGGACGACGCGGATCGCCGGCTGGCGCGGTCCCGCGTCGCGGTTCGTCAGAGAGTCGTCCATGCGGTGTCTCGGTCCTTTCCGGCCGGGTCTGGCCTCCGGGGGGCTTCATGCTATCCTACCGGTCCTGTCGCAGTCCCCTGAATTGACTCAGGCATGAGCCCCGTCACCTCTTCGCCCGCCCCGATGGACTCTACGAGCGACGTGACCCTGTTGCGTCAGGTCGCGGAACGCCAGCCACAGGCGCTGGGAGCGCTGTACGATCGCTATGCCGCCACCCTTTTGGGATTGGGCAAGCGCATCCTCGGCAGCCTCCCGGACGCTGAAGAGGTGCTTCAGGAAGTCTTCCTGCATGTCTGGAACCATGCCGACCGTTACGACGCCGGCCGGTCGTCGGTGTCCACCTGGCTGATCCTCATCACCCGCAGCCGGGCCATCGACCGCCTGCGCACCCGCAAGGTCGTCGAGCGCACTCACGAGACCTCGGTGCAGGAAAACCCGCCCGAGGATGCATCCCCTGAAGGGGTGGAAAACGTATTTCTCCGTGAACGGCGGGATCGGGTACAGAGCGAGATGGAAAAGCTCCCGCCGGAGCAGAAGCAAGTCCTCGAGATGGCTTTCTACGAGGGCCTCAGTCAGAGCGAGATCGCGGCCAGGTCCGACCTGCCCCTGGGGACGGTCAAGACGCGCACGCTGCTGGCGATGAAGAAATTACGCGGCGCATTGCGCGACGAGATTCGGCAATTGTTGTGAACACGGATAATACTCACTCTGACGATCTGACGATCCTGGCGGCTCTCGAGGCGCTGGAGCGGGGGATCGATTCCCCTCGCGGACCCCGCGCCGACGAGACCACCGAGACGTTGACCCGTCTCTATACCGAAGTGCTTGGACTGGTCCCTTTCGAGACAGAACCGGTGACTCCCTCGGCCGGATCCAAGGCCCGGCTGATGGCTCTGATCCAGGGCGGCGAGACTCCGCCGGCGGCCGAGCCGGCCGCCGCGCCCGCGCGGGCCGTCGCTCCGGCTCCGGTCGCGCCCCTGCGCCCGGCGCAGGAGACGCGCGCCCCGCGTCCGGCGACCGGCTCCTACGCCGTTTCCCGGCGCGGCAGCCGCTGGCCCCTGGCCCTGGCGGCGGCGCTCGCCCTGGCGCTCCTCGGCCTTTCCCTCTGGCTGTTCACTCAGGTGGGAACGCTGCGGGAGACGATTGCCCGCCTGGAAGATGAAGTGAAGACCGAGCGCGCCCGCGCCGCCGCGGCCGAGGCGGAGGTCGAGCGCGTCAAGTCCGACTCCCTCGACCTGCGGCAGAAGTTCCAACTGGTGACCTCGCACGCCGTGGAGGTCAGCCCCATGCGGCCGGTCGGCGAGGCTCCGCTCCAGCCGAACGCCAGCGGCATCCTTTTCGTCGCTGCCGACCACCAGCACTGGTATCTCCGGGTGCGCAACCTCCAGCCCGCCGTCCAGGGAAAGACCTACACGCTCTGGTTCGAGACGCCCCAGGGGCCTGTGCGCTCCGGCCACTTCTCCGGCAAGACCGGAGAGCCGGAGGACCTCTCCTCCGAAACCATGCCGGTCGGCACCAACGGCGTGCTGGTCACCCTGGAGGACAGCACCGACGTCGCGGCGCCCACGGGTCCGCCGGTCCTGCGCGCGGCGGCGGTCTACCCGATCACCTAGCTCTTGCCCGGCGGCTTCGCCGGGCGCATCTCCACCAGGCTGGGCAGCGCGTTGGGCGGGTAGGAAAGCAGGTGGAGGATCATCGACGCGATATCCCCCGGCTGCAGCTTCCAGCTTCCGTCGCCTCCCCAGCCGAACTCGGTGTTCACGCTGCCGGGCAGAATGGCGGCGACCCGCACGCCGTGCGGGCGCAGGTCGAGCATGGCCGCTTCCGACATCCCGATCAGGCCGAACTTGCTGGCGTTGTAGGCGGCGCCCCCGGGCATGGCGTGCTTGCCCGCCAGCGAGGCGACGTTGAAGATCCACCCCGAGCCCTGCCGCTTCATGGCGGGGGCCACGGCCCGGAGGAAGTAGAAGCAGCCGGAGAGGTTCGTCTCGATCACCTCCCGCCACTGGTCGCCGGTCAGCTCGTCCACGGGGGCGAAGACGCCCAGGCCCGCATTGTTGACCAGACAGTCGATCCGGCTTTCCTGCCCGACGAAGGCGTCCACCTCCTCCTGGTTGCGGACGTCCACCGCGCGTCCTTGAACCGCGTCGCCGAACCTCGCCGCGAACTCTCCCTGAGCCCGCTCCACCGACTCCGGGCTGCGGCTGCAGAAGCGGACCCGCCAGCCCGCCTCCAGCAGCGCCTCCACGACGCCCCGGCCGATGCCGCGGCTCCCCCCGGTCACGATTGCGGTCTTTCCAGTGCCTCCTGTCATCCTGACCTCCCTTCTGGGGTAATGTATCAATCGGCTCCAGTTGGAAATACGAAGCAGAGTTCACCTGTTAGAGGGTGACGAAAGGGGTAAGGATCCATGATCTTTGATCCGGTATACCTGTTGTTCATCCTTCCCGCCCTGGCGCTGTCGCTCTGGGCGAGCTGGAAGACCAAATCCGCCTTCAACAAGTTCTCCAAGGTGCGGACCCTGCGGGGGCTGACCGGCGCCCAGGCCGCCCAGGAGATGCTGCGCGGCGCCGGGATCTCCGACGTGCAGGTGGTGCCGACGCACGGCTTCCTGTCGGACCACTACAACCCGGTGAACAAGACGCTGGCGCTTTCCGAGGCGACCTATGCGTCCAACTCGGTGGCGGCGGTGGGCGTCGCCTGCCATGAGGCGGGGCATGCCATCCAGCACGCGCAGGGCTACAAGCCCATGTGGCTCCGCTCGGCGCTGGTGCCGACGGCCAACATCGGCTCCTCGATGGGCTACATCGTGATGATCGGCGGCCTGATGTTCCAGTCGGCGAACGCCATCTACTTCGGCGCCCTGCTGTTCTCGGCCGTGCTGCTGTTCCAGGTCGTGACGCTGCCGGTGGAGTTCGACGCCACGGCGCGGGCCAAGCGGCTGGCGGTCGAGAACGGGATCGTGCTGCCGCAGGAGCGGGAAGGGATGGACAAGGTCCTGAACGCCGCGGCGATGACCTATGTGGCCGCGGTGGTCTCGACGCTGATGACCCTGCTCTACTACCTGCTGCGGGCCAGCTCGATGAGCCGCAACTAAGCTTGCCGGAAGGCTGGGAATGTAGGGGGCGCGGCAATGCCGCGCCCCTTTTTCATTGCCCTCGGGGTTACTCCGCGGGCTCGCCCAGGATCTCGAACAGCTCCCGCTTCTTCTCCTCCAGCATCTCCGGCGTCTTCGCCTCCAGCACCAGCCGCAGGAAGGGCTCGGTGTTGGACGGACGGACGTTCGCCCACCAGTCGGGATAGCTGAAGGTGATGCCGTCGAGGTAGTCGATCTCGGCGTCGGAGTAGCGCCGCGCCAGCTCGTCCATCTTCTCCTGCTTCTCCTCGACCTCGAAGTTGATCTCCGGGCTCTTGGCGTAGCGCTTGAGCGGCCGCACCAGCTCCGAGAGGGGCTTGTCGGTCTCGCGCAGCAGGTTCAGCACCTCCACCACGGACAACAGCGGCGCGTCGGCGTAGGAGTGGTCGCGGAAGTAGTAGTGCCCGGCCAGCTCGCCGCCGAAGATGCCGTTGAGCTGCCGCAGGGTGGCCTTCATGAAGGAGTGGCCCACCCGCTCGCGGCGCGCCACGCCGCCGTGCTCCTGGATGTACTCGGGGACGGCCCGCGACGAGCGCAGGTCGTAGATCACGGCCTTGCCCGGCTCGCGGTCCAGCAACTCGCCGGCGATCAGCGCGGTCATCAGGTCGCTGCCGATGGGCTCGCCCGTCTCGTCGATGAAGGCGGCGCGGTCGGAGTCGCCGTCGAAGGCCACGCCGAGGTCGGCGCCGCTCTCCCGCACCAGCTTCATGAGGTCGTGGAGGTTTTCCTCCTTGAGCGGGTTGGCCTCGTGGTTGGGGAAGCGGCCGTCCAGCTCGAAGTAGAGGGGGACGAGGTCGATCCCCATCTTCTCCAGCGTCTCCTTGTCGATCGTCCCCATGCCGTTGGCGGCGTCCACCGCCACCTTCAGCGGTCTGTCGGCGTGGCGCAGGAAGGAGAGGATGTGCTGCTGGTAGTCAGCGTAGATGTCGGCCTTGGAGACGGTCCCGGGCTTCGCCGCCTTCGGCAGGTCGCCCGCCGCCACCTTCTGCTCCATGACCTTGATGCCGCCGTCGCCCGAGACGGGCAGGGCGCCGTGGCGGCTGAACTTCAGGCCGTTGTACTGCGCCGGGTTGTGGCTGGCCGTGACCTGGACGCCGCCGGCCGCTTTCAGGTGGCTGATGGCGAAGTAGTTCATCGGCGTGGTGGCGAGGCCGATGTCGATCACGTCGAGCCCGGCGTCGGTCAGGCCCCGGGTGAGGGCCTTCTCGATCCCCGGGCTGTGCTCGCGCATGTCGCGGCTGACCACGACCGTGTTGCCGAGGGCGCGGTCGTCGTCATCGAGCACGAACTGGAAGGCGAGGCCGATCTGGTACGCGATCTCCTCGTTGAGCTGCGTGGGGACGATCCCCCGCACGTCATAGGCTTTGAAGATTCCCGCCATGGTTCCCCTCTCTCAAGCTTTCTCGATCTGAAGGCTGGGCTCCGGTGAGCCGCCGGTCTCGGCGCGCAGCTCCACGGCCAGCGTCTCTCCCTGGATCCAATCCCGATGAGCTTCGATGGCGGCCGCCATTTCCGGATCGACCCTGACAGTCACCCGGATGCGGTCCGCATAATCCAGCTCCTGCTTCTTGCGCTCCTGCTGCACCCAGTGCACGAGCTCCCGGGCCAGGCCCTCGGCCACCAGCTCGGGGCTGAGCTCGGTCTCCAGGGCCACCAGCAGCTCGCGGTCCCCCTGCGTGGCCGTGCCCGCCCGCTCGACCAGCCGCACCTCCACCTCCTCAGCGGAGAGGTCGGCGGGGCCGTCCGAGATCTGGATGGTGATCTTCCCCGTCCGCTCCAGCTCGGCGGCGAGCGCGTCGCCGTCGGCTGAATCGAGCGCCTTCTTCACCTCCGGCATCTTCTTGCCGAAGCGCGGGCCGGTCTTGGGGAAGATCGGCTTGACCTCGTGGTGGACGTACTGCGTGCGGTCCGCGGCCCAGCGGATCTCCTTGACGTTCAGCTCGTCGCGCAGGAGGTCGGCGTAGGTCTCCACCAGCGGGCGGAGCGACGGATCCGCCGTCACCAGGGTCACCGCCGCCAGCGGCTGCCGGGTCTTGAGGCTGTGGGTGTTGCGCGCCGCGTGGCCGAGCCGCACGATGCGCTGCACGGCGGCCATGCCCTTCTCCAGCGGCTCGTCCACCCGGTCCCCCGGCGGCTCGGGCCAGTCCTCCAGGTGGACGCTCTCGGCGGCGTCCTCCCGCTGGCCGCGGACGAGGTGGCGGTGGAGCACGTCGGCCACGAACGGCGTGAACGGCGCGATCAGCCGCGCGAGGGTGGTGAGCACCTCGTACAGGGCCGCGTAGGCGCTGGCCTTGCCGGCGGCGTCCCCCTCGCCGTCCGCGGCCCAGAAGCGGGACCGGCTGCGGCGGATGTACCAGTTCGTCAGGTCGTCCAGGAACTCCTCGATGTCCCGCGCCGCGTCGGTCACCGAATACTGATCCAGATGGGCCGTCGTGTCCGCCGCCAGCCGGTCGAGGCGGAGGAGGACCCAGCGGTCCAGCGCCGGCCGCTCGGCGAAGGGCGGCACGCCGTCCCGCCCCGGCCGCCAGCCGTCGAGGTTGGCGTAGATGGTGAAGAACGACAGCGCGTTCCACAGCGGCAGCAGGAAACCCTGCGCCGCCTCGCGCACCAGCCGCGCCGAGAAGCGCGACGGCACCTCGGGGTTGTTGACGCAGAAGTACCAGCGCAGGGCGTCCGCCCCGGTCTCCTCGATCACCTTCATGGGATCGACGACGTTGCCGAGGCGCTTCGACATCTTCCGCCCCTGCTCGTCGTTGACGTGGCCGAGGACGATGCAGTTCCGGTACGTCACCGAGTCGAAGAGCAGCACGCCCAGGGCGTGCAGGGTGTAGAACCAGCCCCGCGTCTGGTCCACGGCCTCGGAGATAAAGTCGGCGGGGAACTGGATCCGCTTGTCGATCAGCTCGCGGTTCTCGAACGGGTAATGATGCTGGGCGAAAGGCATGGCGCCCGAGTCGAACCAGGCGTCGATGACCTCCTCGACCCGCTTCATGACCCCCTTGTGGCACTGCGGGCAGCTCCAGGTGATCTCGTCGACGTAGGGCCGGTGGGGGTTGAACTGCGCCGGATCGTAGAGGTCCGCCGGCTTCTCCCGGCCCGCTTTCGCGAACAGGTCCTCATAGGAGCCGATCACGTCCTGGTTGCCGCACTCGCGGCAGCGCCAGACCGGCAGCGGCGTGCCCCAGTAGCGGCGGCGCGAGAGAGCCCAGTCCACCACGTTCTCCAGCCAGTTGCCGAAGCGGCCTTCGCCCACGTGCTCCGGGTGCCAGTGGATCTCGCGGTTCTTCGCCACCAGCGCGTCCTTCTTCTCCGTGGTGCGGATGAACCAGCTCGTGGTGGCGTAGTAGAGGAGCGGCCGGTCGCACCGCCAGCAGAAGGGATAACTGTGGCGGTAGCGGTCCGAATGCAGCATCAGGCCGCGGCCCTTGAGATCCTTGATGATCTCGGCGTCGGCGTCCTTGAACCACATGCCGGCGAAGGCGCCCGCGCCTTGGATGATCTTGCCCTCGCCGTCCACGGAGAGGATCAGCGGCAGTCCGTAGCGCCGGCCCGTCTGGTAGTCGTCCTCGCCGAACGGCGGCGCCGTGTGCACAAGCCCGGTTCCGTCGGTGGCCGTGACGTAGTCGCCGAGGACGACCCGGCCGGGGACATCGGGCTCGAAGAAGGTGAACAGCCGGTCGTAGAGCAGGTTCTCGAGGTCGCGCCCCCGGAACGTGGCGACGGCCGGACGCTCGCGCAGATCGATCTGCTTCCGCTTGCCGTCCTCCTCGATCACCAGGGGGACGGCCGTGCCGAGGTCCTCGCCCAGCAGGATGAGGTCGCCGGGTTTCGCCGGATGCTCGATGACCTTGTAGGTGAGGTCAGGGTGCACGGCGAGGCCGACGTTGGCGAGGGTGGTCCAGGGCGTGGTGGTCCAGGCCACCAGGAAGAGCCGCTCGCCGGTCGTCCAGTCCTGCCCGTCGGCCGTCTTGACGGTCTGCCCGGGCCGGGCGTGGAACAGGGTCCAGATGGAGGGATCGTCCGCGTCCTTGTAGTTCTGGGCGACCTCGTGGCTGGAGAGGGTGGTGCCGCAGCGGGCGCAGTAGGGCTGGATCTTGTAGCCCTCGTTGAGCAGTCCCCGCGCGGCGAGCTCGGCCAGCGCCCACCACACCGACTCGATGTACTGGTTGGTGTAGGTGAGATAGGGGTGGTCCATGTCGAGCCAGTAGCCGACGCGCTCGCTCATGGCGCGCCACTGGCGCTCGTAGGTGTGGACGCTCTCCAGGCAGGCCTTGTTGAACTCGGCGATGCCGTAGGCCTCGATCTGCTGCTTGCCGGAGAAGCCGAGCCGCTTCTCGACCTCGATCTCGACGGGCAGGCCGTGGGTGTCCCAGCCGGCCTTGCGGGCCACGTGATGGCCGCGCATGGTGCGGTAGCGGGGAAAGAGGTCCTTCACCACGCGGGTGACGACGTGGCCCACGTGCGGCACGTTGTTGGCCGTGGGGGGACCTTCGAAGAACACGAACTCGCCCTTGGGCGCCGGCCGCTCCAGGCTTTTCTTGAAGACATCCAGCCGGTTCCACTCCGCCAGCACCTTCTCTTCTAGCTGGGGAAAGGGATATCCACCCGGGACGTCGGGAAAGCGCTTCTCGCTCATCGGGAAAACCTCGCGCGCCGCGTTCCCCGAGACGGGGGGCGGCAAAGAGGGGGTATTGTAGCGGACCTACCCTATTCCTGCTTCAAGGACCAAAAGGACACCAGGGACACCAGGGACCTCAAGGACAGCAAGGATGATTCGTCCGTCCTTTTCGTCCCTGGTGTCCTTGGTGTCCCTGGTGTCCTTTTTCTTTCCGCCCTAATCCGGCAAACCCGCCAGGAACCGCTCCAGCGCCCGGCAGAAGAGAGCCGGGGTCTCGGCGTGGGGGAGGGCGCCGGCGCCCTGGAAGACCTCCAGGTCCGCCTCGGGCAGATGGCGGAGCCAGAGATCCGCATGATCCACCGGCGGGTTCTTCGACTGCCGGCCCCAGGCCAGCCAGACCGGAATCCCCAACTCGGAAAGGTCTTCGGTGACGTCCAGCCAGAGATCCCCCCGCAGGTAGGCGGCGAAGGCGGCCCGCGCCTGGGAGGTGTGGCTGTTGCGGTAGTGGTGGTCCAGCAGCGCCGCGTCCACGCGCTCCGGGGCGGCGTAGACTTCGCGCCGGAGGTGGTGGTCCAGGGCCGAGCGGCTGGTCAGGAGGTCGAGCGCCAGTTGGCTCGCGACCGGCAGGCGGAGGAAATTCGCCACCACGGGCCCTCCGGGCTGCGCCCCGTCGCACTCCCCCAGGCCCTGAGGAGAGACCAGCGCCAGGGCCTTCACCCGCCCGGGATGGTCCGCCGCGGCGCGCACGGCGTAGGCCGCCGAGAGGCCGGCCGCCACGATGACCGCCTTCTCGCGCACCACGCCGGCCAGGAAGTCCTCGATCAGGTCGACGTACCGCTCCTGGAGACGCCCGCCCTGCAACGCCCGGGTCCGGCCCCAGCCGGGGAGGTCGGGGACATAGACGCGATGGCTTGCCGCCAGGACTTCCGCCGCGGTCCGCCACTGGTGATGGCCATACCCCGGTCCGAAGGCGTGGAGGAGGAGGAGAGGCGGGCCGCTGCCCAGTTCCTGGAAGACGATCTCGCTCCAGCGGCCGGCGTAGCGGTGGGCCCGCCCCCAGCGGGGCGGCGACGGCGGCTCGGCGCGGCGCCGGAGCAGGGCGGCCGCCGCCAGCGGCACTCCCACGGCCGCGCCGGCCAGCGCCAAGTTCCGGATCAGCCGACGCTTACGATAACTCTCCAGGGATCTCCCGGTTCCTCGCACCATGAGCCCGGAGGATACCATTTGCGGCCGTTCCGGCCCGCCAAGCTATAATCTTTTCTTTCTGGAGGAACGGAGCCCCCATGCCTGTCCGCCCCATCGTACGGCTCGGTCACCCCGCCCTGCGCACCCCGGCGCGCCCCATTCCGCCGGCCCTGATCACCGAGCCCGACTTCCAGGCCCTCATCGACGACATGGTCGAGACGATGCACGACGCCCGCGGCGTGGGGCTCGCCGCTCCCCAGATCGGCGAGGACATCCAGCTCTTCGTCTACCAGGCGGCCGGCCCGCCGGAGATCCCCCTGCACGTGATCATCAACCCCCTGATCACGCCGCAGGCGCGGGAGCTGGTCTACGACTGGGAGGGATGTCTCTCGATCCCCGACCTGCGCGGCCTGGTGCCGCGGCATCCGGCCGTCCGGGTCCAGGCGCTGGACCGCGAAGGCCGCCCCCTCGACTATTCCGCCCACGGCTTCGAGGCCCGCATCGTCCAGCACGAGTACGACCACCTGAACGGCGTGGTCTTCCTCGACCGGATGCGCGACCTCCGCTCCCTGGCCTTCTTCGAGGAGTGGGAGGACTACCTCGTGGGCCGCTCCCACCAGGATCTCGACGAGACCGCGGTCGGCTGAGGTGGGCCGGGAGCTCGTCGTCCTCTGGGCAGGACGCCACCAGCGCTCCAACTGGGAAGAGATCTGCGAGTCCTACCGGAAGCGCATCGCCCGCATGGCCCCGGTGCGCGACGTGCCCGTCCGCGCCCGGGTCGGCCCCGACGACCCCCAGCGGCTCAAGTCCGAGGGGCAGGCCCTGCTGGCGGCGATCCCGCCGTCCGCCTGGACCTTCGCCCTCGACAGCCGCGGCGAGGCGCTCAGCTCGGAGCAATTCGCCGAGCGGCTGGCCCGCCTGCGCGAGGAATGGCCCCATCCCGTCGCCTTCGTGATCGGCTCCGACCTGGGACTGGACCGCGCCGTTCTCGACGCGGCCCGTTTTACGCTCTCTTTCGGCCCGCTGACGCTCACCCACGAGCTGGCACGTGTCGTGCTATATGAGCAACTCTACCGCGCGCTCACGATTGAAGCGGGAATGAGCTATCATCGCGAGCCCGTTTAGGCTTTATCGCTGTATCATGGGCGCCTTTCAGGCACCTGTTGAAAGGAGAAGGAAGCGTGGCCAAGACAGACAAGGCCAAGCCGGCCGCCGAAGTGCCCCAGGACCGTTACGAGGCTCTGCGCGAGCGGTTGCAGAACCAGCGTGCGGAGATCGTCAACATGTACAAGCAGGACGTCCGGGCAGGGCAGGAGTCGGCGGACGATGGGACCGAGGACATCGTCGATCGCGCCAACAACGCCTACAACCGGGAGCTGATGTTCTCGCTGTCGGACACCGAGCGGCAGACGCTGCTCCAGATCGAGAACGCGTTGCGGCGGATGGACGAGGGCGGCTACGGCCGTTGCGCCAACTGCGGGCAGCAGATCAACATCCTGCGGCTCGAGGCGGTACCTTGGGCGCGTTTCTGCATCGACTGCCAGGAGCTGGCCGAGAAGGGCCTCCTGGAAGAAGCTTCGTAAGACCCCAGGGGGATGAGCTCCTCCGTCGAGACCTTCCTCACCCGCCTCTCCAAGAGCGGACAGACGCTCCAGGTCTGCCTCGTCCACGGCGACCTGGTGATGGCTGAGCCCGCCGCCCAGCGGATCGCTGAAGCCCTCGCCCAGGCCGCCGGCCTGGCCCCGGGGGCGGTGGAGGTCCACCGGCGTCCCTCCTCGATGTCCCCTCTCCTCCAGGACCTCCGGACCTATTCGCTCTTCTCGCCCGGCAAGGTGCTGCTCGCGACCGACAGCGCCGTCTTCGCGGACCGCAACGCCGCCGGCGAGCTGATCGACGATGCCGCCGAGGTCGTCCCGCTCGGCGGCGGCGAGGACCGCTCGCTCTCGCCCCGCGAGCGCCAGGGAGCGTCGCGCCTGCTCCAGGCCCTTCACCTCTTCGACGTCGATCCCTACGCCGGCCCGGCCGAAAGGACGCTCGGCGAGCTGCCGGCCTGGGTGCTGGAGGGGGGCAAGGCGAAGCGGGGCGGCGGCAAGGGGCGGGGCAAGAAGCAGGTGGAGGAGCTCCGGGCGTCGCTCGCCGGACTGCTGGAGGCCGCCCGTCGCGAGGGCCTTCAGGGCATGGGGGACAGCGACCTCTCCGAGCTGACGGAGGCCGTCCGCGGCGGCCTGCCCCAGGGTCACGCCCTGGTGCTGGCCGAGGCCTCGGTGGCCATGGATCATCCCCTCGTCCGGCTCCTGGAAGAGCGCGGGGCCGTCCTCGGTGTGGGCCAGATCGTCAAGTCCAAGCGGGGCCAGGAATGGGAGGGCCTCAACCTCATCGCCGGCTCGCTGGCGGAGGAGACCGGCGTGCCCATCTCGCCGGACGCCCTGAACGAGCTGGCCCGCCGCACCCTCCGGCAGGAGGGGGACGACCGGGGGCGGAAGGACTCCCGGGTCGAGGCCGACTCCACGGCCCGCTTCGCCGCCGAGTACCGCAAGCTGGCCAACCTGACGGCCACGGGGAAGATCGACCGCAAGCTGGTGGAGCAGGCCGTGGAGGACCGCGGGGAGGAGGACGTCTGGCAGCTCCTGGACGCCATCGGCGAGGGGCGCGGCGGCGAGGCGCTGGACCGCCTGCGCCGGCTGATCGCTTCGTCCGAGGATCCGCTGGCGGCGCGGCTCACCTTCTGGTCGCTGCTCTCCTCGTTCTGCCGGCAGCTCGTGGCCGTGCGGGGCATGATGCGGGTGGCCCGCGTCCCGGCCGGCGAGAAGAACTACTCCCGCTTCCAGAGCCAGCACGCGCCGGCCCTCCAATCGGAGATCCCCACCGGCGGCAAGAACCCGCTCTCGGGGATGCACCCCTTCCGCCTGCAGAAGCTCTACCTCGCCGCCGGCCGCCTCCCCGAGCCGTTCCTGGCCAAGCTCCCCTCCGACCTCCTGGAGACCGAGCTGCGGCTCAAAGGCGAGAGCGGCGAGGCCGACGTGGCCCTGGCCCGCTTCGTGGCCCGGCTGACGCAAGCGGGACGACGGTAGCGGCGTTCAGGATCGATTGCCAGGCCGGCGGTCTGCCCTCCGAGACCTCACCCCCCGGCCCCCTCTCCCACCGCCTTCCCCCCGACCGGGAGAGGGGGAACGATGAGTCAGCGATCTTGCCGGGTTCAAGAAATCCTGGATCGTAGGGCCCTCCCTCTCCCGGGGGCGGGCGGCAGGGAGATGGGAGAGGGACCGAGGGTGAGGTCTCGGAGGGCATGCCGCTTCGGAGGGCAATCGGCTATGCTCCACCCTCCCGCATCAACTGGCGAGGACCGGCGACGCCTGTTCTAGCCCCGCCCGGGCACGTTCAGCGGGAACCCGTATTCGAGCCGTAACCGCCGGAAGGTGGCGAGGACGCCGGGGCGCTCGGCGCGCGGCAGGGCGGCGGCCTCGATCTCCACGTCGAAGACCCCGGACTCGCGGGCCTCTTCCAGGAGAGGCCGGAGGCCCGCCTCGCCTTCATCGGTCCCGGCCGACGCCGGGCAGCAGAGCAGCACCGTCGTGATCCCCTCGGAGGCCAGGGCGCGGGCGGCGCGCATCCGGGGCGCCGGATCGGCGGCTTCCGCGATATCCACCACCATCCGGAGGGTGATTGCGTGGCGCTTGTCCAGCTCCACGAACAGCTCGCGGTCGTTCTCGACGCGGGGGCTGTGCGTCACGATCGAGATCTCGAGACCGTCCTGGCGCAGGAAGATCTCCAGCAGCGAGCGGGCCGTCCCCTGGACCGCGGGGTCGTAGGGATCGGCCGCCGATCCGATGACGATGGGCTCCTTGCGGGCGACGGCGCGGCGGAGCTCGCGCTCCAGCGCCGCCTCCTCGTCCGACAGCGTGGGGGAGAGGGCGAAGATCAGCGGGAGGGTAGCTTGGCGAATCATGCTACGCCCTTTTTACGCCATCTCCGCCGCCGCTGTCAACGCCCTGTTTCCGCCTCTCCCCCAATCCAAAATCCAAAATCGAAAATCCAAAATAGAATCCTCTCCGCCATGCCCGAATTACCCGAAGTCGAGGTCCTGCGCCGCAGCCTGGAGCCCCACCTCATAGGAGACCGCATCGAGCGGGTCGAGGTGCTCAATCCTTCTTTACGGGAACCGGTGGACGTGGCGCGCCTGCGCCGGGACGTCCGGGGCCGGGAGGTCACCGGCCTGCGGCGGCGGTCGAAGTACCTGCTGATCGACCTCGACGGCGGGCGGACGCTGGTGGTCCATCTCGGGATGAGCGGTCAGCTCACCATCGTCCCCGGCGACGCGCCCCGGGAGCCGCACGAGCACGTGGCCTTCCATCTGCGCTCCGGCCGCCGGCTGCGGCTGCGCGATCCGCGCCGGTTCGGGCTCGTCTTCTCCTTCCCGACCGCGAAGATGGCGGAGGACCCGCACTTCGCGCACCTGGGCGTCGAGCCCCTGGAGCCGGGGTTCTCCGGCGAGACCCTGGCCCAGGCGGCCGCGGGCCGGCGGGGTCCGGTCAAGGCCTTCCTGATGGACGCCGGAGTCGTGGTCGGGGTCGGCAACATCTACGCCTCCGAGTCGCTCCACCGCTCGGGCGTCCACCCGGCCCGCTCGGTGTCGCGGATCTCCCGGGCGCGCTGGGACCGCGTCGCCGGGTCGGTGATGGCGGTCCTGCGGCAGGCTATCGCCCAGGGCGGCACGACTCTCAACGACTTCGCCGACGGCGAGGGGAGGAGCGGCTACTTCCAGGTCTCCCTCTCGGTCTACGATCGCGAGGACCAGCCCTGCCTGACCTGCGGGCGGCCGGTGCGGCGGATCGTCCAGGCCGGAAGGAGCACGTTCTACTGTTCCGGCTGCCAGAGATGAAGCGGGACGGATAGAATCCCCCCGTAGCCCACCTCCTACCCGGCTGAACGGAGCCCGAAGACCCATGATCGACACCGTCCCCATGCTGGACCCTCTGCTGTCGCAGTTGAGATTCAAGCCTTGCGTGCTGGGGCTGGCGGGAGGGACCGGGTCGGGCAAGACCACCGTCGCCCGCGCCATCCTCGACGCCGTGGGCGAGCAGCGGATCACCCTGATCGAGCAGGACAACTATTACCGCGACGTCGACTGGCGGAACGAGGCCGAGCTGCTGCACCACAATTTCGACCATCCCTCCGCCATCGACAACGAGCTGCTGGTGGCCCACGTCGCGGCCCTCAAGGCCGGGCACCCGGTGGAGGTGCCGGTCTACGACTTCGTCCGCCACCGGCGCACCAACCGCACCCGGCGGGTGGAGCCGCAGCCGGTGGTCATCGTCGAGGGCATCCTGATCTTCGTGGAGCCCAGCCTGCGCGACCTCCTCGACCTCAAGATCTACGTCGACACCGACGCCGACCTGCGGCTGATCCGCCGCCTGGGCCGCGACATGGCCGAGCGCGGACGCACCGTGCAGGACGTCCTGCGCCAGTACGTGGAGACGGTCCGCCCCATGCACCTGGAGTTCGTCGAGCCCTCCAAGCGCTGGGCCGACATCATCATCCCGGAAGGGGGCGAGAACCGGGTGGCGCTGGAGATGGTCGTGGCCCACGTGCAGCAGCTCCTGCGAGGGGGAGCCTGACCCGTGCCGTCCTATCTCGTGAGGGTCAGGGCCCGCTTCGAGGCGGCGCACCACCTGACCTCCTACCGCGGCGCGCCCGAGCCCAACCACGGCCACTCCTGGACGGTGGAGGCCGCGCTGGCCACCCCGGACCTGGACGCCGACGGCATGGCCTGGGACTTCGTCGAGATCCAGGCCGCGCTGCGGGACCTCGCGTCCCGGCTCGACCACCGCGACATCAACACCGTCCCCCCGTTCGACCGCACGAGCCCCACCACCGAGCGGATCGCCGCCTGGTTCTTCGCCGGCCTCGCCGAGAGGCTGCCGGGGGCGCCGCTGCTGGAGGTGACCGTCTGGGAGGGGCCGGACGCCTCGGCCACGTACCGTCCCTGACCGCTTTCTTGACAGGCCCCCCCGGAGCTAGCTAGCGTCCCGTTACTCATGAAAAGAATTCATCTCCCCATCGCGCTCATCGCCGTCTCCCTGGCCGCCGGCTGCGGCGGAGAGGACACGCCGGTTGCCCGGGTCGAGGTCCAGCCGCGCCAGGTGCGGCTGCCGTTCAGCCAGGCGCAGCCGCTCCAGCTCACCTGGACCCCCTCGGCCGCCCTGCAGGAGCAGCCCACGGTGTTCATTCACCTGCTGGACCGCGAGGGGCAGGTGGTCCGCACCTTCGACCACGCCCTGCCGCAGCGCTGGCGCGAAGGCGCGCCGATCTCCTACGACATCAAGCTCTACCAGTCGACCCTGGCGCCCCCGCTGCCGCCGGGCAAGTACCGCCTGACCCTGGGGCTCTACGGCAAGGAGGGGGACCGCTGGGCGCTCGAAGGGCTCGGCGAGCCGATGGCGCGGAACGAGTACGTGGCCGCGGAGGTGGAGGTCCCGTCCCAGACTCCCAGCCTGCGGTTCGCCTTCTCGCCCACCTGGCTGCCCGTCGAGGCCGGCGGCGACCGCCAGGTGCTGGCCCGCCGCTGGATGGCCGACCGGGCGACGATCCGCCTGCTCCACCAGCGGGCGCCGGGGACGGTCTGGATGGTGGTCCACATCCCGCCGTCGGACTCTCCGGACTACAAGCTGGCCCTCGACCCGGGCGCCAGCTCGCCCTCGGTGCGGGTGGCCGCCAACTGCGGCGGCTCGGAGTCGAACCTCACGGGCCCCGGGCTCCACGAGGTGGAGCTGGCCATCGAGCCGCCGCCCCCCAACGGCTTCTGCCGCGTCCTCCTGAGCTCGAACTTCACCCTGCAGCCCACCGTCCCCTCCGCCGGACCCGAGGGCCGCAAGCGCTCCGTGTCGGTCGAGAACGTCGCCTGGATTCCCCGCGGCGGCGGCCGGAAAGGCAAGCGGGCGGGAGGAGCCAGGGCGGCGGGCGCCAAGGAGCCCGCCGCGGCGACGGCGCCCGAATGAAACACCCGGGCGCGCCGATCCTTCATCCCGAGCAGGAGAGCTACCTGGAGCGGCTGCTGCCGCCCCGGGACCCGCTCCTCCGCGAGATGGAAGACCTCGCCGCCCGCGACGACGTCCCCATCTCCGACCCGGAAGTGGGCCGCCTGCTGGCCATCCTGGCCCGCGCCACCGGCGCCCGGCTCATCGTGGAGATCGGCACCGCCATCGGCTACGGCGCCCTGTGCCTCGCCCGGGGCGCCCCGGAAGCCCACGTCGTCACCATCGACACCGATCCGGAGCGCCTGGCCACCGCGCGCGGGTTCCTGGAGCGCGCCGGCGTGGCGGACCGCGTCGAGCTGGTCCAGGGGGCGGCCCTGGAAGTCCTCCCCCATCTGCAAGGGCCGGTCGACCTCGCCTACGTCGACGCGGTCAAGACGGAGTACCGGCGCTATCTCGACCTCCTGGTCCCCAAGCTGCGGGTGGGCGGGATGGTGGTGCTGGACAACCTGCTCTGGAAGGGGCACGTGGCCGCGCCGCCCGAGGAAGAGGACGAGGACGACCAGAACGCCGACGCCCTCCGCGCCTTCAACGCCTACCTGATGATGTACCCGCAGCTCCAGGCTCTCGTCCTTCCCCTGGGCGACGGCGTGGGGATCGCGACCAAGATCAAGCCCACGATCCTGGAGATGGGCGGGCCGTTCTAGGCCAGTTCCTCCCGCACCTCCTCCAGCCGTTCCTTCAATTCCTCCGCCGTGGCGGGCCGGCGGGAGAGGACGGGGTGGAGGGCGTCAAGGAACAGATCCGCCAGCGCTTCGCCGTGCTCGGGGCAGATCTGGGAGAAGTCCGGCACCCGGCCGGCGCGGATGCGCTCCACGATCTGCCCGGGGGCGCCGGTGAAGATCTTCCGTCCCAGCAGGCACTCGTAGAGCACGATCGACAGGCTCCAGAGGTCGAAGGAGGCGTCCGCCGGATGGCCGCGCACGGCCTCGGGGGACAGATACGACAGCGTGCCGGCGAACCGGTGCCGGACGTCGGAGCCGGAGCCCGTCTCCCACACCGCGACATTGGGGATGAGCGGCGGATCGTCGCTCTCCTCCCGGTCCTTCATGGCGTCCATCTCCGCCTCCTCCTGGCGCAGCTCGAAGATCACGCCGGCGATGCCGAAGTCCATCAGCTTGGGGACCCCGTCGCGGGTGTAGCCGATGTTGCTCGGCTTGATGTCCCGGTGGAGGATCTGCGCCAGGTGCAGATGGGCCAGCGCGTCGGCCATGCGGATCCCCAGGTCCACGGTCTCCCGCGGCGAGAGCTTGCCGGCGATCCTGTCGGCCAGGGTGCCCCCCTCCAGCAGCTCCATGACGAGCATCGGCATGCCCTTCCAGGTCTCGAAGCCGAACACCGCGGCCAGGTGCCGGTGCCCCACCGCCGCCGCCGTCTTCGCCTCGCGCCGCAGCCGCATGGCATCTTCCGGCGACATCTGGCGCAGGGTCTTGATGGCCACCTTGCGGCCCAGGGAGAGGTCCGAGCCCGCGTAGACGACTCCCATGCCGCCCACGCCGATCCGCTTCTCGAAGCGGAACTTGCCATGCAGCACGTACGGCACGCGGGAGCGATCCAGCCGGCGGCTGTCCGCGGAGCACAGGACGGTGTAGGACGGATGGACCGTGTGGCAGAGCGGGCATTCCTTGGCGTGCCCGGCGGCGATGGGGCCGGCCAACGGCGTGGTGTCGTCCAGGTCCGGGACGTCGTCGCCCACCCCCGAAAGAGCCTTCGCCTCCAGCTCCAGCTCCACCACCCAGGCGGCGCTGCTGGCGATCGCGTGGAGGAGCTGGCGGTCCTCGCGCAGGAACGGCAGGCCGCTCCGTCTGGGCCCGAGGCCGATCAGCCCCAGCAGCGAGCCGTCCCGCGCCAGGATCGGCACCAGGAGCCGGAAGCCGCTCTCCGCCATCCACTGGCGGTCCTTCTCCGGCAGCCGCAGCAGGGGCGATTGCGGGTTCTCCAGGTCGATCGCCAGGGGATCGCTGGCGTTGGAGAGGGTGAGGGCCAGCGGCGAGGAGGCGTCCAGCTTGCGCGTCCGGCCGCGGGGATCGGCGAGCGTCCCCGAGCGGGGATCGAGGGCGAGCAGCGCCGCTTTCTCGAGATGCAGGGCGAGGTCGATTTCCCGCGAGACCAGATCGGCCAGGGTGGCCGAGTCCCGGATGGAGCGGATGCGCTCCACCAGCAGCGTCAGGATCTGCCGGGCGTCGTACTGCTCCCGGAAGTAGCGCCGGTCGATGGCGTCCAGCAGCATCCGGCGGTAGCGCAGGGCCGCCACGCCGACCGCCACCGTCGCGATCAGGAGCAGGGAGCGGACCCCTGAGAAGAGCTGGTTCAGTTGGTACTCCTGGTGGGTGTACAGATAGACGATCAACGTCGCCAGGGGCACCGTCACCAGCGTCAGGGCCGACCAGCGGGCCAGGGTGTACCGCAGCGCCTGCCGGGCGGCCAGCCTCACGTGCATCACCCGGTGGACGAGCACGGCGTGCGGCACGGTGAAGGGCAGCGTGAGCGTCGGCAGCAGCGTGATGATCACCACCATCCCGCAGAACCGGTCGTCGGTTTCCATGAGACGGCGGAAAGGCCCTACGAAGATCTCGAGCGCGAGCGCGGGCAGCACGAGCGCGAAGGCGAGGAAGAGGTTCCGCAGGAAGCGGCGGACCTGGGCCTGCTCCTCTTTCTTCTGGCCGGCGCGGACTTTCCAGTAGAGCGCCGGGAACGCCAGGATCGTGAGGGTCAGGACCGCATGATAGAAGGTCTCGTTCCAACTCTCGGCCGCCTTGACGTCCAGGGCCGCGGCCCAGGCTTCGCCCCTGGCCTGCTGGGCCAGGTGGAGCAGCAGGCTGAGACCGAAGAAGACGCCGCCCAGGATTGCGCTCAGCCGCGCCACGAGCTGGAGGCGGCGGCGCCAGGCGAGCGACGGCGGGGCCGGGAAGTCACGCACGAAGATCCACAGGTAGAAGGCCAGGAAGGCGTGCGTCTCCACGGCGTCGGCGAGCGCGAAGAGCCAGGCGTCGGGATACAGAGCGATGAACTGGTCCAGCGGCCCGTTGCTCCAGGAGGTCGCCGTGACCAGGAAGAAGCCTCCCAGGGCCAGGGCCCGGCGGTCCTCCCGGCCGCCCAGCAGGAGCAGCGCCGCCGTGGCCCCGAACGCCGCCTGGAGCAGGCCAAAGAGCGGGAAAGGAAATCTGGGGTCCCCTCCTCCGGCCTCCTTCCAGGTGACGGCGAACGCGATCAATCCCAGGAGCAGCTTGTAGCCGGCCAGCGGCGGGATCAGCCGCACCGGAAGGGATCGCGTCAGCACGCCTCGGCGCTCATCAGGCCAGGCCCGGCGGTTTGTCCGGGCAGAGGGCGGTGCTCGAGGTGTCCTGCACCTGCGAGGCCGAGTCGTAGACGTCCTGGGGCGTGATCGCCGTGGCGCCGATGCTCGTCGCCTTCATGGCGGCGAGGCTTCCGATCGCCCGGATACGGTCCAGGACCTGGAGCGCGTTGGTCTCCCATTGCTCTTCGACCACCTCCGGCGTGATCGCGTCATAGTACCAGCGGCGGAGCTCCATCGCCGCATCCTGGGTGACGCGGATGGCGCCGGCGCCCTGACCGAACGCGATCCAGATCTGGGCCATGATCCCTTCCTGCGTGTAAGCCATCAGCTCTCCTCCTCCATGAGGGCGTGGAACGCCCACCGCCGAGGTCCGCGCCCTTCAGACCGGGTGTGACCGCGACGGAATGAACTGCAGGCCAACAATGTAGCAGTAGCAACAATTCTAGGCCCCGGGTTTCGGGGCCGTCAAGCTTCTGTAAGCGTCTAGGAACGCACCGAGGCGAGCCGCTCCTTGAGCTCCCGGGCGCTGGCCGGGCGGCGGCTGACGGTCTTGTGCAGGGCCGAGCGGAAGAAGTCGCCCAGCAGCTCCTCGTGCTCCGGGCAGACCTGGGAGAAGTCGGGGACCCGCCCGTTGCGGATGCGGTTCATGAGCTGGTGGATGTCGCCGCCGCTGAACACCCGCCGGCCCAGCAGGCACTCGTAGAGCACGATGGCCAGGCCCCAGAGGTCGAAGGAGGTGTCCGCCGGCTCGCCGTTCAGGGCCTCGGGGGAGAGATAGGCCAGGGTTCCCACGAGCTGCTTCGAGACGGTCACGGCCGACGGGGTGCGGTTCCACAGCGAGGTCGGCGGCAGGCCCGAGTCCTCTTCCGGATCGTCCGCCGTGCCCGGATCGAGGTCCCGCCGCAGGTCGAACATCACGCGGGCGATCCCGAAGTCCATCAGCTTGGGAGTGCCGTCGCGGGTGTAGCCGATGTTGCTCGGCTTGATGTCGCGGTGCAGGATGTCCGACGCGTGCAGGTGCTCCAGCGCGTCGGACATGGCGATCCCCAGCGCGAGGGTCTCCGCCGCGTCGAGCCGCCCCTTCTCGATCCGCTGCGAGAGCGTGCCCCCTTCGAGCAGCTCCATGACCAGCATGGGCGTCCCCTGCCAGGTCTCCATGCCGTAGACCGGCGCCAGATGCGAGTGCGAGACCGCCGCCGCCGTGCGCGCCTCCCGGCGCAGCCGCATGGCGTCCTCGGGCGAGACCCGTCGCAGGGTCTTGACCGCCACCGGCCGGCCCAGCGCGAGGTCCGTGCCGCGGTAGACCACGCCCATGCCGCCGATGCCGATGCGGCGCTCGAAACGGAACTTCCCCGGCAGCAGGTACGGCACATGCGAAGGCTCCAGGCGCCGGCTGCAGGTGGTGCAGAAGACGGTGTACGAGGCGTACAGCCGGCCGCACTGGGGGCACTCCTTGGCCAGCTCGGCGTTGGCCGGGTCCGGGAAGGGGAGAGTGGCTTCGCCGTCCGCCGACCCCTGCGAGATCCTGCCCGAGGAGCCCGTGGAGCGGCCCTGCTCCAGCTCCAGCACCCAGGCGACGCTGCTGGCGATGGTCCGCAGGAGCTGCCGGTCCTCCTTGAGGAAAGGCAGGCCGCTCTTCTTCTCCCCCAGCCCGACCAGTCCCAGCAGCGAGCCGTCGCGGGCCAGGATCGGCACCAGCAGGCGGAAGCCGCTGTCCACCAGCCAGTGGCGTTCTTTTTCCGGCAGCTTGAGCAGCGGCGAGCGAGCGTCCTCCAGGTCCACCGTCAGAGGATCGCTGGAGCTGGCGATGAGGGTGGCGAGTTGCGAAGAGGTGTCCAGCCGCCGGCTGCGCACCTTGGGATCGGCCAGCAGGCCCAGGCCCGGCTCGAAGGCCATCAGCGAGACGCTCTCGGGATGCAGCGCCATGTCCACCTCCCGGCTCAGGAGGTTCGCGAGATCGTTCACGCTGTGGGCGGCGCGGATGCGTTCCACCAGCAGGGTCAGGGTCTGGCGGGCGTCGTACTGCTCGCGGAAGAAGTGCCGGTCGATGGAATCCATCAGCCTCTTCCGGTAGCTCAGGGCCCCGATGCCGACACCGATGGACGCCAGGAGGAGCGGCAGTTGGCCGCCGGCGAAGATCTCTTGAAGCTCCTGTTCCCGTCTCTGGTAGAGGAAGAGCACCAGGGCTGCCACAGGCACCGCGGCGAGGAGCAGGGCCGAGCCGCGGGCCAGGGCGTACTGCAACGCCTTGCGGGCGATCAGCTTGACCTGGAGCACGTGGGTGACCAGGACGGAGTAGGCGGTGATGCCCAAGGCCGAGGTCAGCGCCGGAACGATCAGAGCGATGCCCATGATCGTTTTCCGTTTGCCTCCCGCCATGAAGGCCCCGTAAGGAGGAATGAGTCCCTCCAGAACGATCTCCAGGAACAGCGGCGCGAACCCTGCCACGAGGCCTGTGACGAACAACCGCGCGCGCCGTCCCTCGTCCCCGCTGGCTCTCCATGTCCGCCAGAGCAGCATGGCGAAAGCCAGGAGCACCAGCAGCAGCAGAGGGCCGTAGTACTCGTAGCTGGGCTTCGCCGGAACGATCGATCCCGTGATCCCGGCCGCGGCATGCCGGATCAGCCGGACGAACTGCCACGCGAAGCCGAGAACGCCGGCTCCCAGAGACACCTTGCGCCCCCAGAGCAGGAGCCGCTGGGTCTTGAAGGAGGAGACGCTGTCCGGGAACTCGTGGGCGAACCTCCAGAAGAGATAAGGCAGGAAGGCGTCCGGCGACAGAAGGTAGAGGATCAGCGCCGGCCAGGCCAGTTGCGGGGAGGCGTGCTCTGCCAGCGAGATCAGAGGCCGGTTGGCAAACGCCGTCGCCAGGACGAAGAAGAACGAGCCCAGAGCGACGGCGCGATCGTCGTTGTGTTCCGAAGTGAGGAGGAAGAGCCCGGAGCCCGCGAAAGCCAGCAGGATGAGGCAACGGAAGAACGGTGGAAAGACCGTTGAGCCGTTTGCCGCCGCCGCGATCTCGCCCAGGGAGAAACCGATCACTCCCCCCAGTAGCTTGAGGGCGGTCAACGCCAGCAGAAGTCGTATCCAGGGACTGCTCTTCAAGGCTCGACCGCCCTTTTTGTCGCTACGCGTCAGGGCCTTACTTCACAGGGCACCAGTCGCAGTCGGATGCGCGCTCCACCGCATCGGCGGTCGTCGTCAGCGACTCCGTGCTCAGGCTCCCCGCGCCCACCGCCCTTTCCCCGATCTCCCTGAACTTGGCGAGGAAGTTTCCGCCGTGCTGGCCCCAGACCTCCTCAGGGGTGGTTCCGACGGGCCTCCGCGTAGTAATCCAGTCATAATACCGATCGTGGAACCAAGCGCAAGCCTCATCGCTCAGGTCGACGTTCCCGCACCCCTGGGAGAAGGCCCGGAACGCTCGCATCATCAAGACATCCTTGTTTTCAGCCATGACATCCCTCCAAATCGAGACGTTGACAGAAAATGACCGCCCGCGCGCGGTGAATAGCAATACATGCAAAAGTTTTTTGCGGTCCCTATGATTCTAGGTGGGCGGCAAAGGCAACGTCAAGGCGGCCCCGTAACGTGAAAAGGCCCGAAAGCTTTTGCTTCCGGGCCTTTCCATGATCGATGGCGATCGATCAATACTTCACGCTGCAACCATACGGCTTCGTCGACGCCGGGTCCGGGTTCTTGCCCGACTTCTCGGAGGTGAGGCCGGCGTTCACGTAGTTGAGCCGCTTCGCCATCTCGTTGCGGCCCTGGGGATCGTCGTCGATCGCGCCGTTGTAGGCGATCTTGCCGGCCTTGTCGATGATGAACATGTGCGGCGTAGTCTTGGCGTCATAGGCGTGGCCGACCTTGCCGGTCTCATCGTAGAGGATGGGGTAGTTGACGCCGTTCTTCTGGCTCCACGCGATGTGGTCGGCCGGCTTCAGGAAGTCCCGGTGCTCGGCGTTGGTGCTGTTGATCCCGAGCCAGACCACCTCGCCGCCATACCGCTTGGCCAGCGTGCTCATGGTCTTCTCCCGGGCATGACGGTCCGAGAACGGGCAGTTGGGGTTCACCCACTCGAGCACCACGGTCTTGCCCTTGAAGTCGGCGAGGGAGTAGGTCTTGCCGTCCGCTCCCTTGAGCGAGAAAGCGGGAGCGGTCTCGCCCACCGCGCCGGCGGCGAGGGCGGGCAGGGCCGCCAGCGACAGGGCGGCCAGGCCGAGAAGCGTCGTACGGATCGTGCGCATGTTCAACCTCCTGGAGTCAGTGACGATCTGGACTCCCGCGCGGTCCGCGGGGGCCCGTTGTTGGAATCTTCCAGCCGCGGGGTCAACCGGTTCTGGTCCGCCAGCCAGAGGGCTCCGGCGGCGCAGAGGGCCAGCCCCAGGGCCAGCACGACTTTCGAGAGCTTGCGGGTGCCCTCCCGATGGCGCAGCCAGGCCAGCAGCGCCATGGCGAGCAGGGCGAGCTGGATCCAGGCGAGGCCTTCCGGCGTCACCTGCCGGGAGAGGGCGTAGAGCAGCCAGAAGACGCCCCCCGCGGCCAGGAACCCCAGCCCCTCGCGCAGGCGCGGCAGCCAGGAACCCGGCGCCGGCAGCAGGCGGACCATCCCCGGAGCCGCCGCCAGCAGCAGATACGGGAGGGCGAGACCGAAGCCGATCAGCGCGAAGACGGCGCTCACCGCCGCCGGCCCGCGCTCGAAGGCGAAGCCGACCGGCTCCTGCAGCGGCGGCACCGGCCAGACCAGCGCCAGGGGGACCGTGAAGAGGCCGGCGAGGAGGTGCCGGCCCGTGCCGCTCGCCCGGCCCGGCGCGGGCAGGGGCGCCTCGACCAATCCCCAGAGATTCAGCGCCAGCACCACCGAGGCCACCGTGAACAGCGCCCCCACGACCGGCTCCTGGAGCTGCGCGCCCCATCCGGCCGGCCATCCCGCCCGGCCCGCGGCCAGCGAGAGCGCCGCCACCGCCCAGGAGCCGCCCACGACGCCGCACGCCGCGGCGGCCGCCCCCTCGCGCACCCGGCTCCGGCCCCCCTCGGCCTCGGCGCTCCGCAGGGCGAACGCCTCGCCGGCCAGCAGGGCGAGCACGGTGGGCATCAGGATCAACAGCGCGCCGCCCAGGAACGCCCAGAGCAGCATGCGCGGCATCTTGTCCGCGGCGGCCTTCGCGGCCTCCCGCGCCAGCGGGTCCGGCGGCGTCCCGGCCTCCTTCCAGACCTGGACGTCGCGCTTCGCCTCCAGGTTCAGCGGCTTGCCGTCCGGACCGGTCAGGTTGGAGACCGTCCAGGCGATCGGCGTCTGGTCGGGAAGGGCCTTGTTGGCGTCCAGCTTCGTCATCGGGACGTGGAAGACCACGCCGTCCGGCGTGGTCCGCATCCGGGGCCGCTCGGCGTCCAGCGCCTCGTGGGACTCCAGGAACAGCTCGGTCCGGCCCGGCACGCCCTTGGCCCCGAGGACACGGACCTCCAGGCTCGGCTGGTCCGGCTTGCTGGCGTCGAGCACCGCGCCGGTGGTCACCCCGGGCACCTCGGCGAGCGTGCGCGGCAGCCGGTCCACCCAGGCCTCCATCAGCGGCGAGATCTCCGGATCGGCCACCGGCACGTCGCCGAGCGGCTGCTCCACGGTCAGCGTGTAGCGGTAGGGGATGCAGTCGACCTCGCAGACCAGATAGTCGAGCTCGGCCGTGATCCACAGCGAGTCGCCGGCGGGCGCCGCGCCTTCCGGAGCGTCCGAGGGAGCGGGCAGAGGCCGCGCCGCCGCGTTGACGATGTCCGCCCGCACCGGATAGACCACTTCCTTCTCATAGCCGAACGCCACGAGGTCGCCGGGGAGATCGAAACGGTGCGGGGTGGGCCAGAGCAGCTCGGGCTTGCCGAGGACCTCGGCCGGCTTGAACGTCACCGCCGGGGGGAAGCCGGCGTCGCCGCTGTTCTTCCAGTAGACGTGCCAGCCGGGGGAGAGCTTGAAGTGGAGCCCCATCCACAGCTCGCCCTCGCGGGGAGCCGCGAGCCAGGGCGTGACCAGCCGCACGCTCGACTGCGGATTCTTGGACCACTCGCTGGCCGCGCCCAGCGCCGGCCTCGGCGCGAGGAGCGCCAGGAAAAGGGCTGCGACGGGAAGCGCTGTTCTGGACGCTTTCATGGAGATCCGGCGTGCCGGACGCCCGGTCCCAACCCGGGGAGGGGGGCTGGAATTCCTGGGGTCCGGAAGATTTACATGAAATTTACCGCCAAGCACCCCCCGGTCGGCGTCGGAGTCCGGAGCGGTATGCCCTTCGAGGCCTCACCCCCTGGCCCCCTCTCCCGGCGCCCATCCCCCGACCGGGAGAGGGGGAACGATGAGTCAGCGATCTTGCCGAGATCAAGAAGACCTCCATCGCAGGGCCCCTCCCTCTCCCTCGGCGTCGGAGTCCGGAGCGGCCTGCCCTTCGAGACCTCACCCCCTGGCCCCCTCTCCCAGCGCCCACCCCCCGACCGGGAGAGGGGGAACGCTGAGTCGCGATCTTGCCGAGATCAAGAAGACCTCGATCGTAGAGCCCTCCCTCTCCCGGGGGCGGGGGGCAGGGAGATGGGAGAGGGACCGAGGGTGAGGTTTCGAAGGGCAGGACGCCCCAGCCCGCGGGCCCGCTCCGAGGGGCCGCCGTACTACACTCCCCCCGTGCGGGTCCACTTTACCAATCTCGGCTGCAAATTGAACCAGGCGGAGATCGAGCGCCTGGCCCGCGAGTTCACCGCCGCCGGCCATGAAGTCGTGGCCTCCCTCGCCGAGGCGGACCTCCACGTCATCAACTCCTGCACCGTCACCCACGTGGCCGCCCGGGGCTCCCGCAAGGAGGCCGGCCGCGCCCGCCGCTCCGGGCTTCCCGTGCGCACCGTGCTCACCGGCTGCTACGCCACCGAGCGGCCGGACGAAGCCGCCCGCCTCGCCGGGGTGGACCTCGTCGTTCCCAACGCCGAGAAGGACCGCCTGCTCGCCCGCGTCCACGAGGCCTTGCCCGACGCCGCGCCGGACGCGTCCGGCGTCCCCGTCCCCTACGTCCCCATGCCCTTCGGGCACACCCGCGCCCTGGTCAAGGTCGAGGACGGCTGCAACATGCGCTGCGCCTTCTGCATCATCCCCTTCACCCGCGGCCCGCAGCGGAGCCGGCCCGTGCCCGAAGTGGTGGAGGAGGTGCGCGGCCTCGTCCGCCGCGGCTACCGGGAGATCGTCGTCACCGGCGTCCAGATCTCCGCCTGGCGCTGGGAAGGGCTCCGCCTCGCCGGACTGACCCGCGCCCTCCTGGCGGAGACCGATGTCCCCCGCCTGCGCCTGACCTCCATCGCCCCCTGGGACCTCGACGGCCGCCTCCTCGACCTCTGGAGCGACCGCCGCCTCTGCCGCCACCTCCACCTCTCCCTCCAGAGCGGCGCCACCGCCACCCTGCGCCGCATGCGCCGGCCCTACACGGCCGAGGGCTACCTGGATCTCCTGACCCGCGTCCGCGCCGCCATCCCCGGCGTCGCCGTCACCACGGACGTCATCGTCGGCTTTCCCGGCGAGACGGACGACGAGTTCGAGGAAAGCCTGGGGACCGTCGAAGCCGCCGGCTTCGCCAAGGTCCACGTCTTCCCCTACTCCCCGCGCCCCGGCACCGAGGCCGAGAGGATGCCCGGCGCCGTCCCGCCTGAGATCCGCAAGGAACGGATGGAGAGGATGCTGGACGCCGCCGCCCGCGCCGAGCGGGCCTTCCAGAGCGCCCACCTCGGCACCCGCCAGAGCGTCCTCTGGGAGAAGCCCCGCGACGGCATGGGCCACGGCCTGACCGACAACTACCTCCGCGTCCTCAGCCCCGAAGGCGCCGCCCTCTGGAACCGCTTCTCCGAAGTCGAGCTGACCGGCCTCGCGGAAGGCGGAGTGCGGGGGCGGCTGGCCGGTTCGCCCCTTTCCTAAACCGGGCCTGGTGGCCCGCGACCTCATCCCCTGTCCCCTTCTCCTAAAGGAGAAGGGGGACCCACAGGAAGCGCTCTTGCCGTTCCTTCAGACCTTCCTGCACGTACGGGGCTGAAAAAAAGCAAGACCGCCTCAGTCACGTCCCCCTTCTCCTTTAGGAGAAGGGGACAGGGGATGAGGTCGCAGGCCAAGAACGCTCCATCTCAGACAATCTGCACTTCAGCATTTCTTAACTATTGACAAGCCTCCGGCGCCTCCGTATATTCCTCGTTGCCTGCAACGAATCGAAAGGAGGAAGCCGTAAAAAATATTCTTCGATTAACTTTGAGCCCAGTACATTTGTCGAATTGGAGTCTGCTCTCTACAAGGAGATTCGCTATGCCTCGTGTCTTTTCTCGTAGCAGTTTGACCCTGGCCTTTGCGTTTTTCGTCGCCGCCCTGCCGGCGGCGGCCCAGTACAAGTGCGACGTCAACCTCGCCGCCAACACCAGCTCCTGCACCGGCGGCCCGATCACGGCGGTCTCGGGCGGCAACACCGACGACCAGCGCACCTTCCGCATCAACACCTCGGGCTACGCCCGCCTGGACGCCCTGATCGAGGTCTGCAACCCCACCGGCTGGTGGATCCACTTCGGCGACTCGCCGGGCAACGACGGCGGCGGCGGCGACGGACTGCAGACCGACCATGACGCCGAGACCTACTTCACCGGCACCACCTTCTACACGATCGGCACCTTCAACTACAGCCAGAACGCGCTCGATCCCATCGTCACCGTGCCCAACCTGGTGGCCTCGAACATCTGCCGCACCGTGCAGTACACCGTCCAGGAGAGCCGGGTCGACTTCGACGACGACGGCAACACGGCCGACGCCGCCCTCCAGACCGTCCAGTCGCTGGGCCTGCATGAGCTGGCGCCGTACAACGAGTCGGACGGCGAGGACCCGTACGGCAACGACGCCAACTACTGGTACGCGGGCATCAACCGCACCTACGCGGACGCCTACCGCAACGGCACGGGCGTCACGCGGGTCTGCTTCGTGCTGAGCACGACGGCCAGCCCGGCGTCGTCCTCCATCACCTGCCCGTCCTCGGAGACCCCGAACCAGCCGCCGAACGCCTGCTTCACCTACTCCCCCTTCAACCCCGAGAGATACGACTACGTGTACTTCGACGCCTTGTGCAGCTCCGATTCCGACGGCTCGATCGTCAGCTACCACTGGAACTTCGGAGACGGCACGACATCGACTGGAGCCTACCCCACTCACAGCTACTCGCAGGATGGCCTCTACCAGGTCACCTTGACGGTCACCGACGACGACGGCGCGACGGACGTGTACCAGGAGTACATCTACGTCTGCACTCCGGACCCCCGCGGCATCCAGTGCCCGATCTGATCTGAATCTTTCTATTGAGGCCCTGACCGGAATCTTCGCTCCGCGGAGATTTCCCAGGATCCGTGTGTCTTCCTGATCCCTGCCGGGCCCGGTCTCCGGGTCCGGCTTTTCTTGCCCCATCGCGAATCGCCCCTGATCCGTAAAAGGATCATGGGCTACATAGGCTGCCTGGGCTGGGTCGTCGGCCTCGTCTTCTGGGGCCTCCTCTACTACGGCCAGTACAACCTGCGTCCGAAGTGGACGTGGACCTTCGCTCTCCTTTGGCTGGCGGCCCTGGGGCTGGGTTACCTGATCCCTGGCGTCGCGCCGTTCTTCCTGCCCTTCGTGGCGCTGCTGGACATCGTCCTGATCCTGGTGGTCTTCCAGGGGGATCTGCGGATTTCGTAAGGATTACTTTCTGAGGATTACTCCTGCTCCTCTCCCATCCTACTGCGCGTCATAGTAGGCCCTGCCCGTGCCGGGACGGAAGCATGTGCTGTTCGCCGGGGTGGTCGTATTGTAGATAGCGATCGCACCCATAGTGTCATTCCACCACAAGGAGCGTCCGGCAGCCGTCTTGTTGGCGCTGTTGTGCTCGATGGTATAGGCGGTGATTGCTTTGAATGTATCGGTGTCTGCGCCGCCAGCGGCGCAGCCCAGTGCGAGGAAAGCAACAGTGCTCGGCTTGAACTCTGAGGCGTGAGCGGCGGCGGCGTGACCTGCGATGTGATCGACGATCGTCCGGATCGATCTGGCACCAGCATGTGTGACGATCTGGGGGTTCGCCGCGTACCAGGCGGCTTTATATTGGCAGAAAGGATCGGCTGCACGTGCTGCGGCTGCTGCGGCGGCGGCTGCTGCTGCGGCTGCTGCTGCGGCGGCTGCGGCTGCTGCGGCGGCTGCTGTCGCGGCTGCGGCCTCGGCCGCCGCCGCGGCTTTGGAGTCTGCCAGGGTCTTCTGGTGGGCCGCCCCTCCCCAAGCACGTTGCAGGACGCCAGTGCTGTCCAACTTCGCCTGAGCCGCCGCGAGCGCGGTCCGGACATGAGGCGCGGGTTGCCGGATTTCCAGCTTCTTCGGCTGAGCCACTGACATGGCGTCCTTGACGTGAGATGCCACGCTCTTCGGTGGAAGGGCCGGGCGAGGAATCGCTTTACGATCCATGTTCTTTCTCCCAACCTTTCGGAGCGCGAACAGATCGCCGCACGGTGAAAAGCCATACCGCGTAGAAAAGAGCGGCTTCGGGGCTGGCTTTCCACGATACCGGCCGTCCCTTCCGCCATCTGGCGCCATCAGATTCGTCTTAGATGAGTATAGTCGACCTTGGCGGTTCGCCCGCCAGCCTTGTCGGACGGCGCGCCACGGCCGGCGGCCAGTTCGCCGGCGTGGGGGAATGGCCCGCCGGCCGGAACGGACGGCCCGCCTGCTCCGGCGGCTCGTCCGCCGAGGCCGGCGAATGAACCGCCGAGGCCGGCGGCTCTCCCGCCGCGAACGGCGAGCCATCCGCCGTCCCCGGCGGACGACGCGCGAAGCTTCACGGGAGAGCCGCCAAGGTTGGGGAACGACGCGTCAACCTTCACGGTTCATCCGCCAGGCCCGGCGGATGAGCCGCCTTCGGCGGCGGGTGACGCGCCGGAGCCGGCGGCTCGTCCGCCGGCGTGGGGGAATGGCCCGCGGGCCGGAACGGACGGTCCGCCTGCTCCGGCGGCTCGTTCGCCGTCGCCGGCGGCTCTCCCGCCTCGAGCGGCGGGCCATCCGCCGCCCCCCGCGCGCCGTCCCTCAAGCTTTGCGGCTCTCCGGTGAAGCTTCGCGCGTCGTCTCTCTACCTTCACGGTTCATCCCCCAGGCCCGGCGGACGAGCCGCCTGCGGCGGCGGCCGGCGCGCCGGGGCTGGCGGCTCGTCCGCCGGCGGGGGGGAGCGGCCCGCCGGCCGGAACGGACGGCCCGCCTGCTCCGGCGGCTCGTTCGCCGTCGCCGGCGGCTCTCCCGCCTCGAGCGGCGAGCCATCCGCCGACCCCGGCGCGCCGTCCGCCAACCTTGGCGGCTCTCCCGTGAAGCTTCGCGCGTCATCCGCCAGCCTTCGCGGTTCACCCGCCAACCTCGGCGGATGAACCGCCTGCGGCGGCGGCCGACGCGCCGGGGACGGCGGCTCATCCGCCAAGGCTTGTGGATGAGCCCGCAAGGCTGGCGGACGGCGCGCGAGCCTTGGCCGACGAGGCGCCCAGAGAGGCGGCCCGTCCGCCGGCCTCGCGCGGGCAACCGCCTACGAGGCCAGCTCGTCCGCCCGCGCTCGCGCCTCTTCCGCCGCGATCTCCAGCTCTTCCGCCAGCGTCGCGTGGGCTCGCGCCACGTGAGACAGGGCGTCCGCCAGGCCTGAGCCGGCGTGCGATTTCGCTGTCGCGACGAGCTGCTCGAGAAGCGTCAGAGCTTCCCGCCGATGCGTCCGAAGCCGCAGGAGGATTTCCTCGGGAATCATGGTTCCTCGGCCTCGCCCCGCTGGGGGGCTTCCGTGCCGCCGCCAGGATCCGCGTCCCGCCCCTGGCGGCCGAGGATCTCTCCCAGCTCCCGCTGCCGCTCCGGACCGGCCGTGCTCACCACCGCCGCCAGGTCTTCCGGCGACCGCGCGGTCGAGGCCAGCAGATTCGCCCCGAACACCCAGTCCGGATCGAAGGTGCGCAGCCAGCCCGACTCCCGGCCCGCCTTCGTCAGGGGGAATCCGTCCGCCATCCCTTCCACCGCGTTCCCGATCTCGTACAGCCGGGGCCGGCTCTGCGCCCCTCTCGCCGCCAGGAAGCGGAGCGCGTCCTCGCGATCGTTGAACGCCGCCTCCGGCGAATCCCCGGCCTCGAAGCTCTTCCACGGGCGGAACAGGGCGAACGTCCCGTCCCTCTCCCGCAGCACCAGCGGGCTCCTGCTCTCCAGCTCCGCGCCGGCCTCCGTCTCATCCCTCTCCCGCAGAGCCTCCAGGAATTCGGGAGTGAAAGCATTGGGGCTGACAGACTTACGCGACATTGGATGATCCCTCCATGGGTTTCGTCATCGTCGGTGACGACCGAGAAGCCGCCCTTTCCTCGCCTGCCGCATCACCCGTTCTTTCTACACGAGATGGGGAGTTTCCGTCAACATCGGTGGAAGAAAAAACCACTTGGCATCAGGAAGAATCCTGTGGTAAGCTGTCGCTATGCATGAAGACGACAAGACTGAGATCCAGAGGATTCTGGATCTTCTCCGCATGTTGATCCGCATCAGCGGGTTGTCCAACCGGGAAGTGGAGCGCCGGCTCAAGCTGTCGCCGAGCTACCTGAGCCGTCTCTTCGGGGGATACCTGGAGGTCAAGCTCGAGCACATCCTGGGGATTTCCCGGGCTCTCGGGCTGAAGCCGGCGGAGTTCTTCGCTTTCGCCTACCCGGAGGGGCCGCTGGACCCCAGCGAGGCCTACCAGCGCATCCGCAACGTCCTGCAGACGCTGCAGCCCACCCGTCCGGAGCCGCCGCCGAAGCCCGAGCCGGCGATCACCGCCGAAGAGGTGGAGCGCCGGATCCAGGACGCGCTCCGGCAGGTGTTCCGGGATCTCCAGCGGTCGGCTTGAGCGATCAGCAGGCCGGCCCAACGGGCCGGGAGAAATAGCCCGGGGCTGAGGCCGGAGGCCGATGCCCTGGGTCAGTAACCCCCGCGCATTCCAGCGGCCTGAAGGGCCGCAAGAATTTCGTGTTGGGATCAACTCCGCTTCGGTTCAGAAGGACCTAAGGGACATAAAGGACCTAAAAGACCTAAACGACAGTAAAGTTACCGTCCTTTGAGTCCTTTAGGTCCTTTATGTCCCTTAGGTCCGTTCTCCGGTACTTCAGGCGTCCGGATTGGGCAGGAAGCGGGCGTCCGGGTTGATCTCCCACTCTCGAATGAAAGAAACCGTGCGCTGCATCAGGGGGACGCTGGCCTTCTTGAATTGAAACGCGTCGACCAGGAGCTGGACCGCCCCCAGGACCTCAAGGTGCAATCCAAGGGAGTAGAAGTGCTCCGCCGCCTCGTAAACGATCTCCTCAGTCTCTTCGGCTCGGCCCTGGCGCATCCAGGTCAAAGCCAGCTCGAGGCTCGCCAGGCTCGCGTTGAAGCCGAGGGACGCCGCGATCATTCCCTCGCGGACTTCGATGAAGCCTTGTTCTGCGGAGATCAGGTTGTCCATGGCGAGCTCGATGCGAGCTTCGGCCCACCGCAGCTTGAGGCGGGTGATCTTTCCGGTGCGGCTTAGGATGTCTCTGTTTTTGAAGAGGAGATTCTTTGCCTCAGAGAAGCGGCCGCAGCCTTCAAGGAAGAGGAGATCGTTGTGTAGGGCTGTGACAAGGGGCTCAGAATCTCTCTGGGGATCAATCATGATGCGCCCCTTGTGATTGATCTTGAGGGCTTCCTCGGCACGACCGTTATAGAATACATAGACTGCCTTAGTGATTAACGTGCGGCCCGCTAGATGTAAATCGCCTTTTGTAAGGTAGATTTCGTAGACAACTTCGAGGGCATAAATCGCATGCTCATACTTGCGCAGAGTGCCTAAGAGAGAGGCATGTAGATCATGGAGGCGAGCCTTCAGCAACTCGTCACCGGTTCCCTGCCGCTGGCATCGGAAGGCATTTCCGAATTGCCGAGCGGCTTCATCGTATTCCTCCGAAACGCGAAGTGCGTTACCTAGCTGACCGTAGGCCTCCGCCTTGTAGTCCATGACTCTTTGCTCGCCGTACTCCTTTGCGGCCAGGCTCAGGGCTGCTTGGACAGCTCCGTAGGCAAGTTGCTTCATTTCCTTTGGACTATCGTGACGCACGGCCCAACATCTCTCTAATAAAGCCTCCATAACTCCAAGGCCTTCCAGTGGCATGTTTCCTTTTCCTATCAGCGCAGATAGGCCATCTCCTGTCGCCAGAAGGGCCAAAGCTCTGTCCCGCTGTTCCAGATCCCTGCGGCGTCTCTCCACGCGTAGAGCCTCCGCAATCGCCAACTCCGTTACTTCGTCGTAGTCCTCTTCTCGTGCGAGGATTCCCTGTCCGAAGTAGAACCCTCTGCCCGCCACCTTACGGCATTCACAGCATCCCGCCACGAGATGCTGAAGCATCTCAGTCTTCCTTTGTGATGGGAGTTGCCCACGGAGAAAGCTCTCCCACTCCTCCCAGGTGAGATGCTGTATCAAGGTCTCTCCTTAGATCGGTGTAGCTTCACAAGTCATATTTAAGATCAATGGGGAGGTTGCCCTCCCCCAAGCGCTTCCCTCTACCCATTCGGATCTACGCAAGGTCCTCCCTCAGCAGCAGTACAGGTGGGCTTACTCGTTGACGTCGTCGCCGCTTCTGGGGTCGCGCAGCCGTTCGGATCAACACACGGCCCTCCCTTTTCGCGGACTGTGGGGGCCTCCGACTTCCTCGGCCCCCAAGGCGCCCACACGCCAACCCCCGCCCGCCAGAGCGTCTCCAGCCAACCCCAGACTTTCCCTGCCTGTGGCCGCTCCATCGCGCTCGCCGGAGCGGCGCTTGCCATCAACAGAGTGGCCATCAGGGCCACGACGGTCAGGACGCGCACAAGACCGTACCGACGCATTGCACTCTCTCCTCCACCGCGGTATCGCAAAAGGCCTCCAGTGACCTCGCTTCCGCGACTCAAGCCGCTTCGAGATGTGCAGTGTGGCAGGAAAGCCGGGCCATTCTCGCACGCGACCGCCGGGAATGCCAGTCCAGCATCATCAAGTCTACTCCAGCGTTGCGGCAAACGGGAACGCAAATCGGTCGAAGAGCGGCGGAACGATCCCTTAACGCCGCGTGCGATTACGCCGGGCGGTACGCGTCGCATCCTCCCGGCGCTTTGTAACGATTTGCCGTGAAATCAAGGCGAACAATTTCATATGGCTGCGGTCTTGACACGACCAAAATCATGGGTATGATTTCAGCACCATCGACGGCGAAGTAAACGACAGACGGCGGCGCATGCCAGGTTGCCCGCCAGCCTTACAGAAATTGAGTTCCGGCGTCACGGAGACGTGCGGATGAACGAACCAAGGAGGTTCGAATGGAAGCAATGCAGGAGATTCAGGAAGTGGTAGTGCAGGAGCCTCTCCAGCCTCAGACCCTCGAGAAGATCCGGAAGAAGCCGATCATCGAGCGGAGCCGGCTGGAGATGCGGCTCAAGGCGGAGCGGGTGGAGGAGAGGCTTCGGCCGATGCCGGGATGGGAGAAGAAGGGCGGGATCATCGACCGCGCCCGGATGTTCCCCTCGGTGGAGGCGGCCTCTCTGTACGGGATCTACGTCCTCTGGCTCGCCGGCAAGGCCGGCATCCCGGTGGGCGTGGAGCTGGCGGAGGACGGCGTGCTCGTGACGCTGCGGGCGCGCCGCCGCAAGGGAGGTCAGGCGGAGTTCACCGAAGGTCTGCTCGACTTCGCGGAGCTGCTCGGCTGATGCGGCCGGGCGAGCAAGGAGAAGAGAGACCATGCCCGTACTGACTGCCTACGCGGACGTGTTTCGAGATTGGGAGGCCATCCTCGGTGCCTGTGTGCGGAACGAGGGATTGCTGCCGGACATCGGACCTTTCCGGGACGAGCTGACGGCGATTCTTCAGGAAGCCAGGGAGATGAAGCTCCTCCAGGAGGATCTGGAGGGGAAGCGGATGGCGGCGACGCAGAAGCTGCAGCAGAGGATCGAAGACGGCCGGGAATCGAAGCGCAAGCTTCAGGCCTTCGTGATGATCCGTCTGGGCTCGAAGAGCGAGCACCTGTGGCAGTTCGGGATCGCGCCGTTGCGGAAGCGGAGCCGGAAGAAGTCGGAGTTGAAGCCGCCGCCGCAGGAAGGAGGTGAGCCGGCGAAGACGGAACCGCCGAAGCCGGAGGAGTGACGCGGGAGCGCGTCTTGGCCGGACGCGCCCCCTGAATCCTGACAACCGAAGCACAACCGGGCGATTCGCGAGTGCCCCTCGCGGGTCGCCCTTTTTCGCGTCTGTAAGGCGAGGGGAATTGTACGCCGGGTGGCGGGAAGGGGGCAATCCTCCCGCCCGGAGGCTCGTCCGCTCCCCCCCGCTCGCCCGCTGACGGTTTCCTGATCCTGTATCCGGCTTGTCCTGCCGCCGCGGGCTTGCGGTAGAATTGTCGAAAGTCGACAAGCGGCTTTGCTGGAAGGACCCTGCCCAGGGATTCGTGGTGCAAACCATTCCCGTGTGGTGCCCAAGCCAAGGAGGCGGATGGGGATGCCAGAAGGCCAGATGCTTCGTCAGCTTGAAGCGATCAGTGCCGAGATCGCGGAAGGACGGTCTCGGGAGAACGTCCTGCAGAGGATCGTTGGCGCGATCCACGGGCTCGGCTTTGGTCGCGTCCGCCTGGATCTGCTGACGGCGGATGGCAAGACCCTGGTCCCTGAAGCCTTGCGAGGCTTCGAGTCTGAAGGTTCGGGCGAGCCGGCGCCGGCCCACTCCGATCCTGACTTTCAGGCCCTCCGGGCCCATCCGGTTCCGCAGGTTTTTCCCGCTCCGGTGCCACGCGGCTGCGTCCCCGTTCTGCTCCAGGGGCAGGTCATCGGCAAGGTGACGGTCGAGGCTTCCGCGGCCGGGTCCTCTCTCGATCCCGAGCGTCTGGGCCGCGTGATGCCCTTCGCGCATCTGGCGTCGCTGGCCCGGGTGGTCTTCTGGGCCGGTTCTCTGGAAACGCTGCAGGAGACCACGCGGGCCATCATCGCGGTGCGCAACCGCGACGCCCTGCTGCGGACCATCGTCGAGCAGTCGGTCAAGCTGCTGGGCGCCAGGAGCGGGGGGCTTTATGAGTACCGGCCCGAGTGGGACGAGCTGACCGTCATCGCCGACTTCAACCGTCCGCACCATCTGAACAAGACGCTCAAGCGCGGCGAGGGCCTGGCCGGAAAGCTCCTCGGCAGTGGCGAGACCTCGCGATGGACCCGGGACTACAGGACCTGCCCCGATCGGGCGGAGACGTACGCCGAGAGCACGTTCGGGGCGGTCCTGGTGGTGCTGCTCATTTCTGAAGGCGAAGAGATCGGCGCCCTGTACGTGGACGACATGGCCGGGCGCGGGTTCTCGGAGATGGACATCCGCCTGCTGCGGCTCTTCGCCGATCAGGCGGCGATCTGTCTGACCCATTCCGGGCTGGTTGAAAAAGATCAGCGCAAGCTCCGCCGGCTGGGCCTGCTGGCGCAGGTCACGCAGGAGATGGTCGGGGATCTCGACGCCATGTCCTGGCGCAAGCGTCTGGAGACGATCGCCCGGTCCGCCGCGGACGTGCTGGAGGCGGAGACCTCGGGTGTTTTTCGAGTGCGCGGCAACGATCTCGTGCTGGAGGCCAGCGTCGGGCATCAGGGGGAGTTCGAGCCCGGGACGGTCCAACTGAGAATCCACAACGAGCCGGGAGGCGGTCTCACGGGCTGGATCGCCCATTCCGGCAAGCTGTTCAACGACTATGGCGCCAGGCTCAAGAATCACTACGCGGTGAGAGAGTCCTCCGAGCCTCACGCGCCGTCGGGTTTCTGTTACTCGCTGCTGGCGATTCCCCTCAAGAGACGTCAGGAGGGAAAGGAGGAGGAGCTGATCGGTCTCCTGCGGGCCGACAACAAGAAGGGAGCGGACGGTCGTCCCTACTCCGATCTCAGGTTTACGCAGGAGGACGAGGAGATCCTGACCATCTTCGCTGACGCCGCGGCGATCGCGATCGAGAGCGCCGAGCTGGTGGACCGGCTCAAGGAACAGAGGGATTCTCAAGAGCGGCTGATCTCCAGCTCGCCGGACGGCATCATCGCGGTGGATCGCCAGGGCCGGGTGACGGACTTCAACAGACTGGCGCAGGAAATCCTTGGCTATTCCCTGGAAGAGGTCAAGAACATGTGGGTGGGGCAGCTCTACCACACGCCGGAAGTGCCTTTCTGGATCGGCCAGCGGCTCCGCGAATCGGAGGACCATTACCTGCGCGGCTATGAGACGCTGCTGAGGAGCAAGTCCGGAGAAGAGATCCCCATCCTGCACTCCTCCACCTGGCTCTTCAATTCGCAGGGAGAGCGGGTCGGCAGCGTCGGCTACTTCGAGGACCTCCGCAAGCAGAAGGCGATGGAGAGGCGCGAGAGCCTCCTGGTGGAAGCGATGAAGGTCCTGGCCGACGCCGAGGATCTCGATCACGGGCTCCAGAGCCTGGTGCAGCTCATCGTGGCCAAGCTGGGCCGCTCCTTCTGCGGCATCCTGCTGATGAACGAAGAGGAGAATGCGCTCAAGCTGCGCGCGGAAAGCCTGGCGGGAAACCCGGAGTGGCGGTCGAAGGACCAGCGGATCGAATTGAAACAATGGCGCGGTCTGGGCGCCCGGCTCAAGCGCGGGGACGCGTACGAGGTGGCCAGGAGCGATCCCCGCTTTCCGAAGGTCCTGGACGATCTGGCCAGGGTCCTGGGCTTCGATCAGAAGATCTACTCCCTGCTGGTCGTGCCCCTCAAGCTGGGAGACCAGGTGATCGGGCAACTGGATCTGGGGGAGCTCAAGGAGACCGGCGCGGCGGCTTTCAGCAAGGAGGAGATCGAGCTGGTCTCCGCCATCGCCTCCCAGGTCACGTCCCTCATCCACCGCTTCCAGCTTCTGGCCCGCCGGGAGAAGCTCCTGACGGCCCTGGTGGAGGCCTCCAAGCACATCCGCGCGGAGACGGAGCTGCCGGCGCTGGCGCAGTCCATCGTGCGGCTGGCGGCCGGGCTCGTCGACTGCCGGGTGGGCGGGCTTTATCTCCACCGCCGCCACCTCGGCCAGCTCGACCGGGCGGCGGCGTTCGGAGTCCCCGAGGACCTGATGGCTGAATACCTGACCGACAAGGACGGGCTGCTCGGCCAGGTCGCCCAGGACGGCGAGGCGCGCGTCCATCCCAACCCGCTGACGGACGACCTCTTTCTCGGGATGGAGCTGGAGTCCGTGGCCATCGTGCCCTGTGTGAGCGGCACCGGCGACGTCGAAGCCGTGCTGTTCGTGGGCGATTCGACCTGGCGCCGTATCGATCTCGACATTCTGGAGTCTTTCGCCACCCAGGCCACCATCGCGCTGCGGACGGCGGGGCTCATCGATCAGGAGGCCCTCTATCTCAGCCAGATCGCGGTGCTGCAGCGGATCGGGCGCTATGTCCAGGAGACGGAGCGGTTGGACCTGATTCTCCACGCGGTGCTGACCGGCGTCACCGCCGGCTACGGCCTGGGTTTCAACCGCGCCATGCTGCTGCTGGTGGACAAGAGCGAGGAACGGCTGGTCGGAGAGTTGGGCATCGGGGAAGTGGAGAGGAGCAAGGCCACGGAGTCCTGGCGGCGGGACGCCGAGCACGGCCTCGACAACTTCGCGAATTACCTCGACCATCTCAACACGGTCGGCGTCAGCGCCTCGACGGTAGGACGGAAGTTGCAGGGTTTTTCCCTGCCCATCGACGACGGCGGCGTCTTCTCCGAGATCCTGGAGTCCAAGGCCTTCAGGAAGGTGGATGTCGACGACCTGCCCCGCGTCCCCCGGCCGTTCCGGGACCGGTTTCAGGTGACGACGCCGCTGGCCGTCGCTCCCCTGGTGGGAAAAGGCGACGCCATCGGCCTCCTGGTCGCGGACAACAAGTTCACGCAGATGCCGATCGGCAGCAAGCTGGCGGACGCCCTGATGGCCTTCGCGGCCACCGCCGCGGTGGCGATCGAGAACCGGCGGGTCTTCGAGCAGACGCGGAGCAACGCCGAAAGGCTCTCGGCCTTCTATCAGATGAGCGGCAAGCTGGTGCCGGTGCAGGATCCGAAGGAGATCCTCAGCCGCATCTCCGACTACACGGTCGAAGTGGCTGGAGCCTCCTGGGTGAGCGTCCTCCTGATCGACGGGGCGGGCCGGGTCATGAATCCGGTGCGCTCGGGCCCCCAGGTCTCGGAAAGCCCCAAGGGGCCTGTGCGGGTGCGCCCGGACGGCATTTCCATGAAGGTGATGGCCGAGGGCCACGCTCTCTTCTTCGAGAACGTCGAACGGGAGCGGAACGCGGACATCCCGCCGAATCCGACCCTGTTGGAGCGGGGCGCCAAGGCGGCGATCTGCCTGCCCCTGGCCCTGCCGGGAAAACGCATCGGCGTCATGTGGATCCACTACTCGGAACCGCGGCTGTTCCCGGAGTCGGACGTCGCGGCCCTGCAGCTCTACGTCAACCAGGCGGCGACCGCCTACGACAGCGCGCGGCGGCTGGAAAAACTGGAAAAGCTGCGGACCGTGTTCGAGGACCTGGCGGAGGCTGAAGACGCGAGCAGCGTCCTGCGGAAGCTTCTCACGGGGGCGCAGCAGGTCCTGAAGGCGGACCATGTGGTCTTCTGGGCGTTCGAGAAGACCACCAACTCCTTCCTGCCCGAGGACTCGGGCTACTTCGGTCCTCACGAAGAGGCGTGGAAGAGATTCCAGGCGAAGGGCCCTCGCCCCGCCGGCACGGCCGCTCAGGTCATGACCAAGGAATGGCTTTGCGTGGAAGACGTCGAAATTCCCGAGCGGAGCCAGGCCATCGGAACGAACACCCGGGAGTTCCTGCAGGAAGTCGCGGGCCGCGGGTTCCAGGGTGTGGCCCTGAAGGTCGGCAGGGAGAAGCTCGGCGCCCTTTACGCCATCTACGCCGAACCCTGCCTGCTCGACGAAGAGGAGCGCGACACGGCGCGCGCCTTCGCCTATCACGCGGCCCTGGCGCTGAAAAAGGCCAAGCTCTTCCAGCAGGTCCAGCGCGTCCGCGAGGCCGCGGACATGGTCGCCAGGGTCACCCTGAAGGAGGATCACACCCATGCCCTGATGGCGATCGCCAGCGAGATCCGGGACGCCCTGGACTGCAGCCTGGTGGTCCTGTTCAGATTCGATCAGGACGCGAGAGACCTGATCCGCCCGACCACGATCGCCGGCGAGATCCGGTCCTACGAGGAGGGATCCGACCGGCCGCTCGTCTTCGCCATGCTGGAGCATGACGCGCCCCACATCGTCGCCGACGTCGAGAAGGACCCGCTGTTCCAGGCGAGTCCCTTCACCAGGGTCCAGGGGATCAAGGCCTGCGTCGCCATCCCCTTGAAAGCGGCGAGAAGAAAAGTGGGCGTGCTGTTCGTCAGCTACCGCCACCGCCACCGCTTCACCGCGGAAGAGCTGGCCACCATGGAGCTCTTCGCCAATCAGGCCGCGGTGGCGATCCACAACGAACAGCTCTTCGGAGGGCTATCCGCCAAGCTCGCGCAGCAGGAGCTCCTGGCCGGGCTCTCCAAGGAGCTGCTGGGCGTCAGCTCGGTCCAGGCGACGATGGACGGGGCCGTGGCGTACACCGCCAGGTTTTTCAACGTCGAGTACTGCAACCTGGTCCTGCCCGACCGGGAAAGGCGGCTGAGGTCCCGCGCCGTCGTCGGCTGGGAGGGGATGGGCGATCATGTGTTCGCTCCGGGAACGGGATCCCAGACGGGGTTCACGATCCAGGAGGAAAAGACGGTCGTCGTGCACGACTACAGCAAGGAGAAGAGGTTCGCGATCCTGCCGATCGTCGGCGAAAAAGGGGTGCAATCGGGCATGAGCGCGCCGATGTTCCGGGAAGGGAAGGTCATCGGGGCGATTCTCGTCCACACCACGCGGCCGCGCCGGTTCACGGAAGAAGACGAATTGCTGATGGGGCTGATCGCGGACCAGACCGCCCTGGCCCTGGAGCGGGCGGAACAGTACGAGAAGAGCCAGCGGCAGAGCGACTACCTGAAGGCCCTGAACGAGGCGAACAAGACCATCACCGCCAGCCTCGGCATGGACCGGCGTCAGCTCCTGGAGAAGATCGTCCAGCCGACGATGAAGAAGATGGTCGGGATCCAGGGACCGAGCGCCATTCTGGGGACCATCCTGCTGTACGACCAGGCTCGGGACGAGTTGATCCTGGACAGCGTTTATCCGGAGGAGCGGCGCGGAAGCCTGGTCCATGCCATCGGCGACCGCTGGAACCTGACGGCCGATCCCGGCGTCACCGGTCGGGCGGTGAAGACGGGCGAGCCGCAACTGGTTCCCGACGTCACGCTGGATCCGGACTATCGGGAAGGCTCCCCGGACACCCGGTCGGAGCTGGCGGTCCCCCTGTGGGACCGCGACTACAAGCGGGTGGTCGGCGTCCTGAACGCCGAGAGCGATCAACCCAACGCCTTCGACGAAGAGGACGTGGAGGCGTTGAAGACCCTGGCCGAGCTGGCGGTGATCGCGATCCAGAACGCGCGGCGGGTGGAAGAGATGAGGACCCAGACGGACCTGGCGCTCATCGGTCTGGGGAACGCCTGGAGCCAGCACGAGCTGAACAACCGTCTCTCCACCATCAGCACGAGTCTCAAGACGCTGGCCAGGCGGTGCAGGCTCAAGATCGCGACCTCGGAGTTCATTGACGATACCCTGCAAACCGCCATCTCCGATCTGGGCAATCTCGGCGTCAGCCGGCCGCAGGCCGAGGCGGACGAGCAGGTGTCCCGCATCCTGGTGAACGACGACCTGATCGTGGCCTATCAAGACTCTTTCATCGATCGGCATCCCAACTGGGCGAGCCACCTGAAAGTGGAGCTTGGCCTGTTCTCGTCCGCCCGTATCCGTGGCAATGTCGAATGGCTGTTCAAGGTCCTCGACATCCTGGTCCACAACGCCATCCGGGCCTCCGCCAAGACCGTCGTCATCGGCAGCCGGCTGGGAGAAGACTCGATGGTCGAGGTCTATGTGGAGGACGACGGGCCGGGAATCCCGCCCGAAATTCAACAGGCGTTTCTGGTCAAGACGATCCGCGGCACCAAGGGCCTGGGGACGGGAGCGCTGATCGCGAAGACGATCGTGCAGAAGTATGGTGGCAAGCTGGACTGGAGAGACCTCGCGGACGGGGAGAGGACGGGAACGAGGATGTTGGTTTCCTTCCCCCTGGAGGTGGAAGTTTCGCAAGATGAAATCCTGGAGATGGGTTTTCTGGCGATCGACCCGAACTAAGGAGACACGACCGTGGCTAAGATCCTTCTGGCGGACAATGACGCGAAGTCGCTCCAGGCGTGGTCGACCGCCCTGGAAGACGAGGGTTATGACGTGACGCGGGCCTCTTCGGTGGCGGAGGCGCAGGACCATCTGGTGCGCGGCGGCTTCGACCTGGCCGTGCTGGACCTCCACATGGAGAGCGACGACGAAGCCGACGACAGCGGATTGCGGCTCGCGCGGGCCTTCCGTGACAACCTTCCCATCGTGATGTACACCGGCAAGCCGACGACGGATCTGGCGATCAAGGCGTTGCAGCGCGACGGACGGTCCTCGCCGGCGGTGGCTTTCGTACGGAAGCTCGAAGACGGCCTGGAGGGATTGCTCAAGGCTGTCCAGCAGGCGATCGTGCCCAAGGTTTTCGTCGCGCACGGGCATGACGACGAGGCCACCGAAGCGGTCGTCAGCTTCTTGCGGCGAAGCGGCGTCCAGGCGGTGGTCCTGAAGGAGCAGCCGCTGGCGAGTCAGACCATCATCCAGGCCTTTGAAGAGCAGTCGAACGTCCAGTTCGCGATCATCCTCCTGACCCCGGACGACGAGGGCCGGCTCAAGGGCAAGAAGCCCTGGGAGCCGCGGGCCCGGCAGAACGTGGTCTTCGAGTTGGGTTTTTTCCTTGCCAAGCTCGGCCGCCACCGGGTGGTGGCGTTCATGAAGGAGGGCGAGCCGGTCGAGGTCCCCTCCAACTACAGCGGCTTCCTCTACCAGGAGCTGGACCGCTGGGGAAAGTGGCAGGAGAAGCTGACCGCGATCATGAAGGCGGCGGGGATCGAGCTGCGGTAAGATTTCCCCAAACGCGACATTCCCGCCTGTCAAAGGCCCGGAGGGTGGCCGACGTTGCAGGAAAAGCAGATCCGACTTCGACTCCAGGCGATCAACGCGATCATCGCTGAGGGCGTGCCACGGGAGGCGGTCTTCACCAGGATCGTGGATGCGGTCCAGGAACTGGGCTTCGGCCGTGTCCGGCTGGACCTGCTGTCGGTGGACGGACACCTTCTAGAGCCGGTAGCTTCCCGCGGCTTTGATGGGGATGGCCTGGGAGAGCCGGTCTCAGCGGTGGAGGATGAGGATCTGCTCTTCCTGTCCAGCGATCCCCGTCCTCATGTTCTTGCGGAGGGGAGGGGCTGCGTTCCCGTTCTGCTGCGGGGACGGGTGGTGGGCAAGCTCTGTGTGGACCCTGCCGGGGATGGTGAAAGTCTTGAGGACGTGTTCGCCTTCGCGCAGCAGGCTGCGCTGGTCCTGGCGCAGCAAGAAAAAAGTTCGTGGGCCGATTCCCTGGAAACACTCCAGAGGACGACCCTCGCCATCGCCTCGGTGAGGGACCGGGGCGAGCTCCTCCGGGCCATTGTCGAGCAGGCTGTAAAGCTCCTGGGGGCTAAGAGCGGGGGACTCTATGAGTATCGGCCGGAACAGGGCGAGCTGACTGTCATCGCCGACTATAACCGCCCGGAACAGGTGGGGCGAGCTCTCAAGATCGGAGAAGGGATGGCGGGCCAGTTGATCGCCAGCGGCCAGCGCTTCATGGCCACGCCCGATTACAACGCTTGGGCGGGACAGGCCGAGATCCTTGGCCCCCAGAAGTTCGGCGCCGTATTGGAAGTGCCTCTGGTCTGGGAAGGAAACGTTCTCGGCGTCCTTTACGTGGACGATGAGGCCGGCCGGACCTTCTCCGAGACCGAAGCCCGTCTCCTCGGTCTATTCGCGGACCAAGCGGCCATCGGCCTGAACCAGTCGGCTCTCCTCGCCCAGGACGCCCAGAAGCTACGGCGGCTCGAACGCCTGGCACGGGTGACCCAGGAGATGATGGGGAACCTGGACGTGATGTCTTGGCGCAAGCGGCTGGATGTGATCGCGAGGTCGGCGGCCGAGGTTCTGGAAGCGGAGACGACTGGCGTATTCCGCGTCAGCGAGGGAGATCTCGTGCTTGAAGCCAGCTATGGCCAGCGTGAGGAGCTTGAGCCCGGCACGGTGAGGATGAGGATCCACAATGAAAATCATGGCGGCTTGACGGGCTGGATTGCCTACCATGGCGAGCTGTTCAATCAGCATGGCGAGGCTCTGAAGCGCCACCGTGCGGTGGCGATAGCTTCTATGCCGCACGGGCCTTCGAGTGAGTGCTACTCCCTGTTGGCGATCCCGCTCAAGAGGAGGGTGGGGGGGAAGGAAGAGGTGATCGGGCTGATCCGCGCCGACAACAAGCAAAGTTATGAAGGTCAGAGTCCTGTCGTCTTCACCTATGAAGACGAGCAGATCCTGACGATCTTCGCCGACGCCGCGGTGATCGCCATCGAGAGCGCGGAGCTGGTGAATCAGCTCAAGGAGCAGAGGGAATTCCAGGAGAGGCTGATCTCCAGTTCTCCGGACGGGATCATTGCCGTCGATCGAAAAGGATTGGTTACCGAGTTCAACCAACGAGCGGAGGAGATCCTCGGATATACGCGGGAGGAGGTTCTGGGGCAGCCCGTCTCGCTGCTCTATATCGACTCCAGTGACCCTCGGCGGATCGGCCGCATGTCGCACGAGTCGGCGGATCATAGGGTGAGCGGTTACGAGACGGCGGTCCGCAGTAAGGCGGGGGAGCGTATCCCGATCCTGCACGCCTCTACTTGGCTGTCCAATGCTGAGGGAGAGCGGGTCGGTAGCGTCGGATACTTTGAAGATCTGCGCGAACTGAAGGCACTGGAGCGGCGCGAGAGCCTGCTGCTGCGGGCAAGCAACGTGGTGGCCCGCGAGGAGGTTCTGGACAAAGGGTTGCAGCGCCTGGCCGACATGATGGTGGAACTCCTCGGGCGGTCGTTCTGCTTCATTGGGATCATGGAGGAGGATGGCAATTCCTTAATCCTGAGAGCGGCGAGCCGGAGGGGAGATCCGGAATGGAATCCTGGGCGGCAACGGATCGATCCCGCGGACTGGCTGGGCCTGCCGCAGCTCTTGAAGGAGGGGATCCCGACGATCCGCGAATGGAGCAATCCAAAGGCCCGGCCGAGCCTGGAGAAGCTCGCGGGCGTCTTGGGGCTGGACCCTGAGGAGGAGATTCGTTCGCTCCTGATCGTCCCGCTCAAGATCGGCGATCGGGTAGTGGGACAGCTCAATCTGGGCGATCTACGCCAGGAAGCGAAGGCCGCCTTCCCGGTCCAGGAGGTCGAGCTGATTTCCTCTATCGCTGCGCAGATCACAGTCCTTGTGGATCGCATGGAGTTGCTGGAGAAACGGACCCGCCTGCTCAATCAGCTCGCGATCCTCTATCGCATCAGCGACTACATTCAAGCGGCGGACAAACTGGAATGGATTCTCCTCACTGTACTGACCGGAGTCACTGCCAGTTTCGGTCTGGGTTTCAACCGGGCGATGCTGATGCTGGTGGACGAAACCGGGGAACAACTCGTGGGAGAGATGGGGGTTGGCGAGTTGGAGGAGCGAAAGGCCAGAGCTGTCTGGGAAGCGGACGAGAAAAGAGGTGCCGTTAACTTCGAGCATTTTCGGCGCCTGCTGGACAGCGGTGAGATCGGCCCGCAGACAACGACAGTGGGCAAGAAAATCGGAGGTCTGCGCATCCCAGCCCATGGGGATCACCTGTTTGCCGAGGTGATCGCATCCAAGGATTTCCGGCGGATCGGTATCGAGGAATTCGCGAGAGTTCCGCAGGAGTTCCTCGCTACCTTCCGTGTGACAACGCCTTTCGCTGTCGTCCCCTTGATAGTGAAAGGACAGGTGATCGGCATACTGGTAGCGGATAACAAGTTCAGTCAGGCGCCGATCAGCGACGAGTCCGGCAATCAGTTGATGACCTTCGCTGCGACGGCCGCTGTGGCCATCGACAACAGGCGGCTCTTCGATCAGACCCGCAGCGCGGCCAACAAGCTCCTCGACTTCTATAAGATGAGCGAGGAGCTCATCGCTTTGTGGGAGCCCCGTCAGATTCTCCGGAAAGTCGTCGAGCAGACCAGGACCGCAGCCGGTTCGTCCTGGGTGAGCATCCTTCTGATTGACGAGGCCGGCCGCGCGTTCAGTCCCATCCAGACCGGTCACCGTTTGTCGCTCGGCTCTATGGGCTCTCTCCCTATTCGTCCGGAGGGCCTCTCCATGGAAGTGATGCGGACCGGCGAGGCTATCCGGATCGAGAACGCCGACAAGATGCGGCACCGGATCAACTCTGACCTGATGAGCCCCTCGATGCGGGCGGCCATCTGCCTGCCTCTTTCGCTGCCGTGGCGCCGAATTGGAGTGATGTGGATTCACTATGACGAGCCGCGCCATTTCCCGGATTCCGAAGTGGCAGCGCTCCAACTCTACGTCAACCAAGCCGCCATCGCTTACGACAGCGCGCGCCGCTTCGAAAGAACCGAAGACCTACGGGAGTTTTCCAACGCTCTCGCCGAGGCGGACGACATGAAGAGCGTCCTCCGCGAGATCGTCGAGGGCGCGCGGCAGGTTCTGAAGGCGGACACGGCGGTGCTCCTGGTCTACGACGAGCCGGCCGAGAGCTTCATCCCCGAAGCCTCGGTTCACGCTGGCGACCATCTGGCGGCCTGGGACGAGCTGCGACGGAAAGGACCGCGCCCCCAGGATACCGCCCAGTGGGTGATGACCCAGGAGTGGCTGCTGGTCGACGACGTGCAGGAGGAGGCTCAGAAAGGCGTTCTCGATCCGAACACCCGCGAGTTCGTGGACGCGGTCGGCGGACGCGGTTTCCTGGGGGTGACGCTGAGGATGGGACGAGAAAGGCTGGGCGTCCTCTACGCCGTCTATGCCAAGCCCTTTCAGTTCGATGACCAGGAGCAGGAGAAGACGCTGTCGTTCGCCAACCGCGCGGCGTTGTTCCTGAAGAAGTCCAAGCTGTTCCATCAAGTCCAGAGAGTCCAGGGGGCCGCAGAGCTCGTCGCGAGCCTCATCCTCCGTGAAGACCGGAAAGACACCCTGAAATCGATTGCTCGTGAGATCCGCAAGGCCCTCGATTGTGGGGCGGTGACTCTTTATAAGTACGACCAGGAACTTGGAGGGCTTGTGCTTCCTCCCGCGATGGCGGGAGTGGATCCGGTCCCGGAGTACAAGTCGAACTATCAACGTGTTCTGGCTATCGTGGAGAGGGACGAACGTAAAATCGTGCAGGACGTCTCAGAAGACGAGCTCTTCAGAGACAGCTCGTTCGCCCGGCTGCATAGGATCAAGTCCTTTGTGGCCTTCCCTCTCAAGGCGGCTGATCGCAAAGTGGGGGTCATGTTCGTCAACTACCGGAACCCGCGGCGGTTCACCAAGGACGACGTGACCACCATGGAACTGTTCGCCAATCAGGCGGCGGTGGCCATCCGCAACGCCCAGCTTTTCGGCGAGCTCGAGTCCAAGCTGGCGGAGCAGGGAACCCTGGCCGGCCTGTCCAAGGAACTGCTCGGGGTCAGCTCCGTCCAGGAGACGATGGATCGGGCGGTGGAGTACGCGGCCAGGACTCTGGATACTGAGTTCTCCAGCATCGTCCTTCCCGACCGCGAAGGGCGGCTCCGCTTCAGCGCCGTCACGGGATGGGAACTGGAGATGGTGGGGAATTTCGTGCTCGAACCGGGCGAGGGCCAGACGGGTTACACCATCGCGCAACGGAAACCGGTGGCGGTCTACGATTTCAGCAAGGAGACGAGATTCAAGGTGCCGCCCATCGTCTTCGAATATGAGCTCCACTCAGGGTTGAGCGTACCCATGTTTCGCGAGGGAAGGTTCGTGGGAGCCATGCTGGTCCATACTTGCAAGACCCGCAGGTTCAGCGAGGACGATGGCGTCCTGCTGAGCCTGATCGCCAACCAGACCGCTCTCGCTCTGGAGAGGGCGCGGGAGTACGAGACCAGTCAGCGGAAGAGTTCCTACCTCGTGACCCTCTACGAGGTGAGCAAGGCGATCACGGCCCAGTTCGGCCTGGAACGGCGGCAGATCCTGGCGCAGATCATTCAGCCCGCCATGACGAGAATCATCGGACTCCAGGGGCCGCGGGCCATCATTGGATGGATCCAGCTCTACGACGAGGCCCGGGACGAGCTGGTTCTCGAAAGTGTCTATCCGCCGGAGAGCTACGAGTTCTTGGTGGAGCGGCTCGGTGAGCGCCAGTCTCTCCGCTCCCGTATTACCCGGGGCGAGGGGGTCGGGATCTCAGGGCGTACGGTGATCGACGGCGAGCCGCAACTCGTACCGGATGTAAGGAAGTACGACGAATATATCGAGATCTTCCCAGCGACTCACTCCGAGTTAGCCGTCCCCCTGATCGATCGCGATCTCGGTAAGGTGATCGGCGCTCTCAACGTAGAGAGTGATCAGATCAACGCCTTTGACAAGGAGGACCAAGAGGCCTTGCAGACGTTGGCTGAGCTGGTGGTGATCGCTATTCAGAACGCCCGCAGAATGGAGGCGCTCCGCACGCAGACCACTCTGGCTTGGATGGGCCTCGGTAACGCAATTGGACGCCACGAACTGGCGGGGGAGATGGGTGCCATAAAAGCCAAGATCTTTCTGGCCGAGCAGGCATTAAAGGCTGACAGGCCCATGCTCCAGAAGGTGGAAGCCCTATTGGCCGACATCGACAGCCAGCTCAAGAGCTTCAGCCTGGAAAGGTTGCCTCACGCCAACGAGAGCCTCTCCTCGCTGCTGGTCAACGAGGAATTAGTTTCGGCTTTCCACGCGCGCTTCGTCGAGATTCATCCAGGCTGGAAGCAAAGATGCACAACTTTCTGCGAGCTTGATCCTAGCGCCCGGATCCATGTCAACCGCGAATGGCTCTTCCGAGTGCTCGACATCCTGGCCAGCAATGCGATGCAGGCTGGGGCGCGGAACATTGTCTTCGGCAGCCGTTCTGGCCAGGATGATCTCTGGGCTGAGGTATACGTGGCTGACGACGGAAAAGGTATTCCTGAGGCGGTTCGTGAAAGGCTCCTTCGCGAGCCTATCCGCGAGGGTTCAAAGGGCTTGGGTACGGGTCTGCTGATCGCTCAGGAAGTCGTCAGAATCTATGGAGGATCGATCCGCTTCGAGGAGCGAGAGCCGAAGGGCACGATGATGGTGCTGAGCCTGCCTTTGGAGATGTCATCGACCCCCAGCGACCGGGAGCTGATCCAATAGGGCGTCCGCCGAGCGCGGGCCACGGAGATTTCTATGGAGCAGGTTCTTCTGGCGGACAACAATCCAAACCATCTCAGTACTTGGGCCGAAGTGCTGAAGAACGCAGGCTATCAGGTGACAACGGCTTCGTCTGTTTCTGAGACGCATGAGCTTCTCAGCAGCGGTGGATTAGATCTAGCTGTCCTTGATCTTCACATGGAGGGGGACAATGATGCTATGGACGACAGTGGCCTGCAGCTAGCTAAGCACTACCGCGATAGAGTGCCCATTATTCTATTAACGGCCATGCCAACAGTTGGTACAACCATAGAGGCTCTCCGCAAGGATGGACTATCTTCTCCCGCCGTAGCCGTGGTACGCAAGCTCGAGGACGGACCGGAGCAACTGCTCAGGGCTGCGCGTGAAGCGATTACGCCCAAAGTTTTAGTTTCTCGTGGATACAGCGATATGGCCCAGGAAGTTAAGGATTTTCTTCGGAAGAGCGGTGCCAGGATTGTTGAATCAATAGAGCAGTCTCAATCACAAGAGACAATCTTTGAAATATTCGAGCACCATTCGAACATTCAGTTTGCGGTTGTGATTCTAGCTCCTGACGATGAAGGTGGGCTTAAAGGCGAAGCTCTCCGCCCTCGGGCTCGACAGAGCGCTATATTTGAACTGGGCTTTCTTCTGGCGAAGCTCGGTCGCAAGCGTGTTATAGTGCTCTGTAGGCAGGGTGCGGTCATTGAGATGCCATCCAACTATCAGGGTGTCCTGTATAGGGATATCGACCCTGAGGGTGGCTGGCAGCTTGAGTTGGCAAGAGACATGACTAGTGCCGGTGTTAAATTAGCCCACCTTTAATCGAATGTAAGATTATGAGCCCTATCCCTAGCGGTCTTATCGATGCAATTCGAAATGGGGAGTTAGTTCCTTTCGTAGGAGCCGGCCTGAGCCTCAGCGTCGGTCGTGATGTCTTCCCGAGTTGGAAGACGTTAATCCAGGACAACTTTGTGCGCCGCCTTGAGAGTGAGGGGCTGTCCGATAACGCCGACAGCGTCCGGGAGCTTTGTAGCAGCGGAGAACTCCAAAAAGCCGCCGAAGAAGCTTTCATCGCGCTCAAGAAAAATCGCTTCATTGATGAGATGGAGAAAGCCTTCGGGAGGGCAAGGCCCCCGGGTGCCGATCTTTCCTCGGTAGAGGCGTTATGGCGCTTACAGCCCCGATTGGTGATTACCACTAACTACGATTCGGTACTCGAATGGCCCTTAATGGGGCCTTGGGGAACCGGTGTTACCCTAGTTCATAACGAGAATCGGTCGCTCCTGACGCGTTTAGTTTCCTCTAGAAATCACGCCTTCATCTGGCATCTGCATGGCTCAGTCAAGGAGCCCGACAGTCTAATCCTCACTCAGGCTCAGTATCTACAATTTTACAAGAAATCTTCAAGGCAGTACAAGTCATACAAGTTCGCTCTACGCCAGTTGCAAAACCTCCTCGCTGTGCGTCCTCTCCTCTTTGTAGGCTTCAGCCTCCAAGATGCTTTCGTGCTGCAGCAGATGAGTGAGGTTCTTGAAATGACCTCTCAGGCGAGCCCGGTCAGCTATGTACTACTCCACAAGAATGAGGTTCAAGATCAGTCATTCCTATCTAGGTACAATGTCCAGCGGATTGACTTCGAAGATTTTGGCAGCCTCATGGCCGAAAGATTGATCGAGATCGGACGCGCTGCTTGGAGAGGGCAGTATTTTACTAGGATTGGGCCAGAGCCTTCGCCAGACATGGCTGTACTGGTTCCAGAGCTGGAGGCTATCCTGCGAAATGTCGTACTAGAACCGGCTCGTCTGGCCTATATATTCAATGCTACCAAGCCGCCCCATTGGGACGCCTTGCCTCTTTCAGGTGACGGCTGGCGGTTCCTCGCCTATTCTATCGCTCACCTAGGAGCTGCTATACGGCAGGGCGGAGACGTTCCTTTTCCTCTATTGGAGTTCGTGCGTGGAATAGAACCTCTCTGCCCAATGGTAATTCGCAAACAATTAAGGGTTTGGCGCAAGAAGGCGGCCTTCGATCTCGGCCTCGTCAGTGACGAAAAGGAGTGGAAGCGATTAAACAAAGGTTTCTCGAAGAGGCCCCCCCCAGTGGCAAGAGATCCTTATGTACTCGTGCGTCTCGCAGAGGAAGCTTCTGGGCGCTTCCGCGCGCAGGCTTGGCTCTTCGATTCCGCGACACCATACAAGGTCTTTCCAGATGAACGCTACTATGCGCGGCCAGATTTCGGCATTTTGGTGAATGACATCCTTGTTCCTCTTGAGGCATTGGATATCGAGCCCGAGCGCTCAATGCTTGCTTTCCTCCTTCCGCGTTGCCTTCTTGTAGAGGCCGTGGACCAGTGGCAGCCTTCAGAGCTTGTGGCCGAACTGCCGATCGGTGCATCGCACAGGGTGAGCGTACGCTCACTGGATCGGCTCTTGAATAAGCGTTCCATGAGTCGGCTACGCCAGAAATGGAAGAGCCTCCAGAAGGTTAGAAATGTGTCCTTATCTATTGGAGATCTCACGGCTTTAAAGGGCTCACCAAGCCCTCGCGCCGTTTGGCTTTCTCCCGACGATGGTAGCCTCCCCGGTATTGTTAGCGATTTGAAAGGGAAGGTAGTTTGTGCCGTTCTCGCCGGATCCCCGCCGGCCGCGCCTGTTGAGCCAATGCGCGACTTGTTTAATGCCGTCCTCCAAGCCGGTGTCCCGGTCATACTTTGGGCACGTGATCCCATCGGGCGAGATCTCATCCAGACACGTGCCAACTTCGAGAAGTTGTTGGCCCACGTTCCGGTCCAGAGACTAGCGGAGCAGGTACGTAACCATCGCCGGGAAGCTGCTGATGACGGCGACCCTAGCCATCCAGGACGATGCCTGACTGTACTTTGGGACGATCCGGAGCACCTTCCCCCGGATCAAGACCCCAATTACCCTGCCGTGGTGCAGCGTAGCTGAGGAGAAACGATGAGCGATTGGAAGATCTATCACGGAGATGGCGTACCCACCCCCGACCGGATCAGGGGCCTCCCGGAGCCTCCGCCCTGGCGGAATTTCAATTTCCTTTCTGAGAGCCGAGCCAAAACCTTCCTGCCTCCCCACGGTGTTGTCGAAGTGGTGAACGCTGCGCTGTACCTACGTCGCCCCATTCTGGTTACTGGCGATCCAGGGACCGGCAAGTCGTCGCTCGCCTATGCCGTAGCGCACGAACTGGACTTGGGCGAGGTGCTATTTTGGCCGATCAACTCTCGCTCCACCTTAATAGATGGTCTTTATCAGTATGACGCCCTTGCCCGGCTAAGACAGGCCAGCATCGAACGGGCTAGGACGTCAGGAGATGGCCAAGCACACCAGGAAAATCTTCTCTCCGAAGATCTCGGCCGCTATATCAAACTCGGGCCACTCGGCACCGCCTTCCTCGCTCGGGACCGCCCGCGAGTAGTACTGATCGACGAAATCGACAAAAGTGATGTCGATCTGCCCAACGACCTCTTGCACGTATTAGAGAACGGGGATTTTGAGATTCCGGAGCTCACGCGGATATCCGAGGAGACTCCCGAGGTCGAAGTTACGGTGAGTGATCCGGGCGCAGGTCGGCAACGCATCGAGCGGGGTCACGTGCGTTGCTGCATGTTCCCTTTTATCATCATTACAAGCAATCGCGAGAGGGATCTACCGCCTGCCTTCCTACGGAGATGCCTGCGGATCGATCTTCCCCATCCGAATCCCGACGAGCTTCGGAAGATTGTTCAGAGGCACCTTGGTATGTCCGATGAGGCGAAGCTTGAAGAACTTCTGAGTAAGTTCGAGAAGCGGCGCCAGCAGGGCATGGTCCTGGCGACCGATCAACTGCTGAACGCTTTCTATATGCTTGCCCAAGGCCGCAGCATGTCCGCCAAGGATAGAGATCTCATTGAGCAAGTCCTTCTCCGGGAGCTTGATGTCCGATGAGCGAGCCGCTGAGCAACCTACTAGGTGTCTTGCGGGCAGCGGGGATTTCCCTGGATGTCGAGGGGACGCGTGATGCACTTTGGCTTGCGCTTCGGATTGCTGAGCGGGAGGCACCTCCAATCCCTCGCCGTGCCAGCAAATCGGGCTTACGTAGATTCAGTAGGGATGAATGGCATCGGGAATCCGAAAGTGAGGGGAGATCTCGAAGTGATTTGAGGGCAACCCGGGGCCAAAGCGATCCCTCTGGCAGTGTCCCAGGACTGCGAAGGCGCTTGAACGCACCATCATCCTTTCCCGGAAACCGCACATTGACTAGGGCCTTCTGGCCCCTACGGCGAAAGACGTCTTCCCCTACGAAGCTCTCTCTGGACTTGGAGGAGACAATCCGGCGAGCGGCAGAAGAAGATGTATGGGTTCCGGCACTCCGCCCTCTTCCTGAACGCTGGTTGAACCTCGCCCTCGTGGTGGAGAGGTCCCTCTCAATGACCGTTTTCTATAGCACCGTACGCGAGCTTCACAAGGCTCTCCGCGGTTCCGGTATTTTCCGTGATATTCGCGTATGGTGGCTGGATGCCGAAGGCCCCGAGGTCAAAGTCTATATCCGCCGTGAAGATGTTTTACGAGAGACTGGTGCCCGGAGTCTATCTGAGGTTCCAGGCTCCGGACAGCGTACTCTCGTGCTTATCCTTTCTGACTGCGTGTCAGAGGGATGGTACGATAGCCGGATATTGTCAGTGCTGGCCTTATGGTCACGCAAGGCATCTGTCGCCCTTCTCCAGACACTGCCTGAACGCATGTGGCCGCGTACCGCTTTAGGAGGTAAGGTGAGGGTGCGGCTGCGTTCTGCAGCCGAGCTTCAGATCAATAAACACCTGCACTGGGTGGCGGAACTGCCGGACCCCTGGCTAACCGCGGAGGACGCACTCCTTATGCCGGTGGCGACTTTGGATCCCACGGCCCTCCATCTCCTGATGAAGATGATTGCCGGCGATGGTCAGAGGTCGGTTCCGGGATTCCTTTTCTTTCCAGCAGAAAAAGAGGCGATTGCTGTTCCCTCGGAGCTTAACGCAGCCGAGCGGGTAAGCCGCTTTATTGCATCCTCTTCCTCGCAAGCAGTTCGGCTGGCTTCTCTGCTCGCTGCCTCCCCAGTCTTGAGTCTAGGGGTCCTGCGCTTGCTGAGGCGCGATCTCTTGCCGGAGGCGAGCCCGGTTCAAGAGGCGGAGGTACTTCTCGGAGGGATTTTGCGAGTACGGATGGCCGATGGGGCAAGCCCCCTCGATTCGGAAGGGGTTGAGATCGAATTCCTCAAAGATGTTCGCCCTCTATTCCTTGACAATGCTACAGCGAGTGACGTGCTCCGAGTGATAGAGCGGACCGCCAACTTGGCCGAGAGCCCGGGGCTCGAAGCTCCCTTCTTTGAGCTTCTGCTCTCTAATCCTGAAGCAGTGGCCGGAAGGCTGGATCCCGAGGCGAGCTCCACGGCGCGAGAAACCGCTACTGTGCTCAGTCGGCTTGGGGGTTCTTACGCCCGCGTTGTTCGGGGTAAGCTGGCTAACCGTATTCAAGATATGCGACGGGTTGTTTCACAATCTAGGCTAGAGCCACGGAGACCCGAGAGGAAGGAAAAGGCGACAGCCAAGATTCTCCTGGCAGACAACAATCAACAGCAGATTAATATTTGGGGTGCATTACTGCGTGAAGAAGGCTATGAAGTAATCATGGCCCCCTCGTCTGCGGCAGCGCAAAGCCTCCTGAATCAGAACGGGTTTGATCTGGCCATCCTCGATCTCCGTCTAGAGAGAGACGAAGACGAAACAGACGTCAGCGGTCTTAGGCTGGCGGAGCTCTATGGCAGTTCGGTGCCGGTCATTATATTAACCGGAATTCCGACAGTTGATATTGCTGTCCGAGCTCTGCGAAGGCGAGGACGGTCATCTCCTGCCGTTGCGCTGATTGGTAAGTCCGACGGACCGAAGCCGCTTCTTGATGCCGTACGGAAAGCTATCAAGCCCAAGGTCTTCCTTTCCTATGGTCATGATAATATTGCCTTCATGGAACTGTCTGAACTTCTTGAGTCAGGAGGGGTTCACGTAATTGGGCTCCATAAACAACCCGTCGCTCGCCAGTCTATATTTGAGAGCTTTGAAGAGTATTCCGCTGTTCAGTTAGCCGTGGTCCTCATTACGCCTGACGATGTCGGGGCCCGCAAGGGCGAGACCCTTCGGCCTCGTGCCCGGCAGAACGTGGTCTTTGAGCTTGGATTCCTGTTGGGTAAACTTGGCCATAACCGAGTTGTGGCGCTCGTGAAGCAAGAAGATGAGCCCATTGAGTGGCCTTATTGGTCGGGCATTCAGTACTTGGAGATGAGTCCTGGAGGAAGTTGGCGCCTACGCTTGGCTGAAAGCATGAACGCAGCAGGAATAAAACTAGAGTTGATGTAGAACAAGTTGTCCTGAGAGGTGAACCTAGATCTCTGAAGTTCGGAGCAGAAGCTGTTGCTCGTCAAATATTTGGACTTGCAAAAATATCATCAAGTCTCTTCTCCCCTCTTCCCGCCACCACGGTGTCCTACTCCATAGCAGGGAGGCGCGTAGGTTGCCTTCCCTCTCCGCATTTGCGGTAAAATTGTCGAAAGCCGACAGCGTGTGTCTGCCGAGGGCGACTCACAGAGGACGGTGCGTGGCCATTTTTCCAGAACCCTCAACCACCGGAAGAGGTGGAACGGCGTTGACGGAGAACCAGACGGTTCATTCCCGCCTGAGGGCGATCAGCGCGATCATCGCTGAAGGTCTGCCGCGCGCGGCGGTCTTCACCAGGATCGTCGATGGGATTGCGCTCCTCGGATTCGACCGCGTCCGGCTCGATCTGCTCTCCGTGGACGGAGCTTTCGTCGAGCCGGTGGCCTGCCGCGGCGGAGGATGCGACGGGGGACGGATCCCCGTGGCGGCAGATCCGGATCTGCCGCGGTTCCGCCGGAAGACCCATCCCCAGATCTTCACCGAGCCCCACACGCGCGGCTGCGTTCCAGTCCTGCTGCGCGGAAAACCGGTGGGCAAGATCTCGGTGGACAACGAGACGAGCCGGCGTCCTCTCGATCCGAAAGAACTGGACGAGATCGTCCCCTTCGCGAATCAGGCGGCCCTGGCCCATGCCCTGCTCAGCGACGAGAGGAGATCGTGGGCGGAATCCCTGGAGAATCTCCAGCAGACGACGCTCGCCATTACCTCGGTGCGGGACCGGAACGAGCTGCTGGAGGCCATCGTCGAGCAATCGGTGAGGCTCCTCAACGCCAAGAGCGGCGGCTTGTACGAGTACCGGCCGGACCAGGGCGAGCTCACCATCATCGCCGACTACAACCGCGAGGAGTCGTTGCTGGGGAGCACCCTCAAGATCGGGGAGGGGATGGCGGGCAAGCTGGTCGCCAGCGGTCAGCGTTTCATGACCGAGCCCGATTACAACGCCTGGGAAGGACGAGCCGAGGTCTTCGGCGGCTCCCGGAAGTTCGGCGCCGTGCTGGAGGTGCCCCTGGTGTGGGAGGGGAACGTCATCGGCGTGCTCTACGTGGACGACGAGGCCGGCCGGACCTTCTCCGAAACCGAGGCCCGCCTCCTGGGACTGTTCGCGGACCAGGCGGCCATCTGCCTGACCCAGACGGCTCTCTTCGCCAAGGACGCCCAGAAGCTCCAGCGGCTGGAACGCCTCGCGCGGGTAACCCAGGAAATGATGGGGAACCTGGACGTGATGTCCTGGCGCAAGCGGCTGGACATGATTGCGCGGTCGGCGGCCGAGGTTCTGGAGGCGGAGACCACGGGGGTCTTCCGCGTCCGCGAGGGGCATCTCGTGCTCGAAGCCGGCCATGGCCAGCGGGAGGAGCTCGAGCCCGGCACGGTGAAGCTGCGGATCCACAACGAGGATCATGGCGGCCTGACTGGATGGATCGCCTATCACGGAGAGCTGTTCAACCAGCATGGCGAGATTTTGAAGAGCCATCGCGCGGTGGCGGTCGGTTCCACGCCGCATGCGCCTTCTGGAGGGTGTTATTCCCTGCTGGCGATCCCGCTGAAGAGGAAAGTGGGAGAGAAGGAAGAGGTGATCGGGCTGATCCGTGCCGACAACAAGCAGATTCAAGGAGGTCAGGGCCCTGTTCCCTTCAATCAGGAAGACGAAAGGATCCTGACCATCTTCGCCGAGGCGGCGGTGATCGCCATCGAGAGCGCCGAGCTGGTGAACCGCCTCAAGGAGCAGCGGGAGTTCCAGGAGCGGCTGATCTCCAGCTCCCCGGACGGGATCATCTCCGTCGATCGCCAGGGCCTGGTGACGGAGTTCAACCAGCGGGCCGAGGAAGTCCTTGGCTACACGCGGGAGGAGGTTCTGGGGCGGCCCGTTTCGCGGCTCTACTTCGAGGAGGAGGAGCCGCGGCGGATCGGCCGCATGCTGCACGAGTCGCCGGAGCATGAGGTGAGCGGTTACGAAACGGCGGTCCGCAGCAAGGCGGGGGAGCGCATTCCGATCCGGCATGCCTCGACGTGGCTGTTCAACGCCGAAGGGGAACGGGTCGGCAGCGTCGGCTATTTCGAGGACCTGCGCGAGCAGAAGGCGCTGGAGCGGCGCGAGAGCCTGCTGCTGCACGCGGGCAACGTGGTGGCCCGCGAGGAGATCCTGGACAAGGGGCTGCAACGCCTGTCCGAGATGATGGTGGAGCTCCTCGGACGGTCGTTCTGCTGCATCCTGATCATGGAGGAGGACGGCGACTATCTGGTTCTGCGGGCGGCGAGCCGGAGCGGCGATCCGGAATGGAACCCCGGCCGGCAACGGATCGATCCCGTGGCGTGGTCGGGCCTGCCGAAGCTCTTGAAGGATGGGATCCCGACGACCCGGGAATGGAGCAATCCGAAGGCCCGTCCGAGCCTGGAGAAGCTCGCGGACGCCCTGGGGTTGGGTCCCGGAGAGGAGATCCGTTCGCTCCTGATCGTCCCGCTCAAGATCGGTGAGCGGGTGGTGGGACAGCTCGACCTGGGCGACCTGCGCGAGGACGCGAAGACCGCCTTCTCTTCGCATGAGATCGGGCTTGTCTCCGCCATCGCCGCGCAGATCACGGTCCTGGTGGACCGCATGGAGCTGCTGGAGAAGCGGACCCGGAAGGAGAAGCTCTTCAAGGCGCTGGTGAATTCCTCCGTCTACATCCGCGGCGAGATGGAGATGGGATCTCTGCTCCAGGGGATCGTGGGGCAGGCGGCGGAGCTGGTGGAGTGCAAGGTGGGAGGTCTGTTCCTCCATCGTTCCTACATCGGCCAGCTCGAGCTGGCGGCGGTGTACGGGCTGCCCGAGGGCCTGCTGGGACAGACCCTCTCCAGCGCCGGCGGCTTGCTGGGACAGGCGGCGCGCCAGGGGGAGACCGGGGTCCATACCGGGCCGCCGGACTTCGAGCTCTTCCGCTCCGTCAGCCTGCGGACGATCGCGGCGGTGGCGTTGAAGGGATCCGCGGGGGAGGTGGAGGCCGTCCTGTTCGTGGGCGATCCGGAAGCCGAGGTGCGGTTCGGCCGCACCGACCGCGAGGTTCTGGAGGACTTCGCAACCCAGGCGGCCATCGCCTTGCGCACGTCCCGGCTCATGGGGCAGGAGCAGCGTTTCTTCAGCCAGCTCGCGATCCTGCACCGCATCAGCGACTACATCCAGGCGGCGGACCAGTTGGAAAGGATTCTCCTCACGGTGCTGACTGGCGTCACCGCCAGCTTCGGCCTGGGCTTCAACCGGGCGATGCTGATGCTGCTGGACGAGACGGGGGAACAGCTCGTGGGAGAGATGGGAATCGGCGAGCTGGAGGAGCATGAGGCCCGGGCCGGCTGGAAGGGCGACCAGGCGAAGGGCGCCAAGGACTTCGAACATTTCCGCCGCCGGCTGGAGGCGGGGGAAATCGTGCCGACGACGACGACGGTCGGCAGGAAGATCCGCGGTCTGTGCATCCCGGCCCAGGGGGACCACCTGTTCGCGGAGGTGCTTGCTTCCCAGACGTTCCGGCGGATCGGCATCGAGGAGCTCGAAAAGGTTCCGCGAGAGTTCCTGGACACCTTCAACGTGACTACGCCTCTCGCCGTCGTTCCCCTGCGGGCGAAGGAACAGGTGATCGGCATTCTGGCGGTGGACAACAAGTTCAATCAGGCGCCGATCAGCGATGACGCTTGCAACCAGTTGATGACCTTCGCCGCCACCGCCGCCGTGGCCATCGACAACCGGCGGCTCTTCGATCAGACGCGTAGCGCGGCCAACAAGCTCCTCGACTTCTACAAGCTGAGCCAGGAGCTGATCACTTTGCAGGAGCCTCGCGAGATCCTCCGGAAAGTGGTCGAGCAGACCAAGGTCGCCGCCGGCGCCTCCTGGGTGAGCGTCATCCTGATCGACGAGGCCGGCCGCGCCTTCAGCCCGATCAAGACCGGCCACCGGTTCTCGCTGGAGCCGATGGATTCGCTCCCTATTCGTCGGCAGGGCATCTCCATGGAGGTCATGCGGACGGGCGAAGCCTTCCGGATCGAGAACGTCGACAAGATGCGGCACCGGATCAACCGCGACCTGATGAGCAGGTCGGTGCGGGCGGCCATCTGCCTGCCGTTGTCGCTGCCGGGGAAGCGCATCGGGGTGATGTGGATCCATTATGACGAGCCGCGCCGCTTTCCCGACTCCGAAGTGGCGGCTCTCCAGCTCTATGTGAACCAGGCCGCGATCGCCCATGACAGCGCCCGCCGCCTCACCAGGCTCGAAGACCTGCGGGAATTCTCCAACATCCTCGCCGAGGCGGACGACATGGGGGGCGTCCTGCAACAGATCGTGGACGGTGCGCGTCAGGTGCTGAAGGCGGACACGGCTGTTTTGTTGCTCTACGACGAGCCGGCGGAGAGCTTCATTCCCGAGGTGTCGGTCCACGCCGGCGACCACCTCGCCGCCTGGGGCGAGTTCCAACGGAAGAGCCCCCGGCCGCAAGGAACCGCTCTCAAGGTGCTGGCGAAGGGATGGCTGCTGGTCGACGACGTGCAGGCTCTCGGCGAGGAGGAGGTTCTGGGGCCGAACACTCGTGAATTCGTCGACGCGGTGAGGGGACGCGGGTTCCTGGGAGTCACGCTGAAGACGGGCCGGGAGAGGCTCGGCGTGCTGTATGCCATCTATACCAAACCGTTTCAATTCGACGATCAGGAGGAGGAGACTACGCTGGCGTTCGCCAACCGCGCCGCGCTGTTCCTCAAGAAGTCCAAGCTTGTCCAGCAGCTCCAGCGGGCGCGGAAAACGGCGGAGGTGGTGACGAGACTGACGTTGCTGGAGGATCAGAAAGCCAGCCTGCAATCGATCGTCCAGGAGATCCGGGAAGCCCTGGAATGCGGCGCGGTGGTCCTGTTCAAATACGACCAGGAGTCGGGGAACCTGATCCTCCCGCCGGCCATGGCCGGCGTCGCTCAGCCCATCGACCCCATCGAGGATCAGACGCTGGTCCTAGCCATGACGGAGCTCGATACCCCGTACATCGTGCCGGACGTAAACCGCGACGACCGATTCAGAGAGAGCCCCTTCACGAAACATCAGGGCATCAAGTCCTGTGTCGCCATCCCGCTGAAAGCCGCGGACCGCAAGGTGGGCGTCATGTTCGTCAACTACCGGAACCCGCGCCGGTTCACGCCCGACGACGTGTCCGCCATGGAGCTGTTCGCCAATCAGGCGGCGGTGGCGGTCCGCAACATGCAGCTTTTCGACGAGCTGGGGTCCAAGCTGGCGGAGCAGGAGACGCTGGCCGGTCTGTCCAAGAAACTGCTTGGAGCCTCGTCTGTCCAGGAGACGATGGACCGGGCGGTGGAGTACGCGGCCAGGACCCTCGACACCGAGCTTTCCAACATCGTCCTTCCCGACCGCGAAGGGCGGCTCCGCTTCAGCGCCGCCGTGGGTTGGGACCAGGAGATGGTGGGAAAATTCGTGCTCGAACCGGGCGAGGGCCAGACGGGTTACACCATCCAGCAAAGAAAACCGGTGGCGGCCTACGATTTCAGCAAGGAGACGAGATTCAAGGTGCCTGCGGTCGTCTTCGAGTACAACCTCCAATCGGGGTTGAGCGCGCCGATGTTCCGCGGGGGAGAGATCGTGGGAGCCATGCTGGTCCACACTCGCAAGCCCCGCCGGTTCAACGAGGATGACGGCCTCCTGCTGAGCCTGATCGCCAATCAGACCGCCATCGCCCTGGAGAGGGCGCAGCAGTTCGAGGCCAGTCAGCGGAAGAGCTCCTATCTCGCGGCTCTCTACGAGGTGAGCAAGGCGATCACGGCCCAGTTCAGCCTGGAGCGGCGGCAGATCATGGAGCAGATCATCCAGCCGGCGATGGAGAAAATCGTCGGGCTGCAAGGGCCGCGCGCCACTCTGGGAACGATCCAGCTCTATGATGAAACCAGCGACGAGCTGGTTCTCGAAAGCGTCTATCCCCCCGAGAGCTACCAGCTCCTGGTGGAACGGCTCGGTGAGCGCCGGCCCCTCCGCTCCCGCATCGCCCGCGGCGAGAAGGTCGGGATCTCAGGGCGGACGGTGATCGACGGCGTGCCGCAACTCGTTCCCGACGTGAGAAAGAACGACGAATATATCGAGTTCTCCCCGGCGAATCTCTCCGAGCTGGCCGTCCCCCTGATCGATCGCGATCTCGGCAAGGTGATCGGCGTTCTCAACGTGGAGAGCGATCAGACCTATGCCTTTGACAAGGAAGACCAGGAGGCCCTGCAGACTCTGGCGGAGCTGGCGGTGATCGCCATCCAGAACTCCCGCCGGTTCGAGGCGCTCCGTACCCAGACCACCCTCGCCTGGATGGGGCTCGGCAACGCCGTGGGACGCCATGAGCTTGAGGGCCAGATCGGTCTCGTTCTGGGCAAGCTCCATCTGCTGGAAAGGGCTCTGGATGCCGACAACCCATCGCCTGGAAGGGCCGAGGAGCTCCTGGCCGACATCGAGCGGAGGCTCCGGCGCTTCAGCCTCGATCGGCCCGCGGGGCAGGCGAACGAGGAGCTCTCCTCGATCCTCGTCAACGAGGAGCTGATCGATGCCTTCCATCATCGCTTCCTGGAGAGCCATCGCGGCTGGAGGCAGATGTTCACAACGCAATGCGATCTCGATCCAAAGGTCCGGATCCGTGCCAATCTCGACTGGCTTTCCCGCGTGCTCGACATCCTGGTGAACAACGCCGCGCAGGCCGCGGCCAGGAACATCATCCTGGGGAGCCGCCCCGGCCAGGAAGAGCTCTGGGTCGAGATCTACGTGGCGGACGACGGGAAAGGCATCCCCGAGCCGGTCCGCGACCGGCTCCTTCGCGAGCCGATCCGCGAGGGCTCCAAAGGCTTGGGAACCGGCTTGCTGATCGCGCAGGAAGTGGTCCGGAGCTACGGAGGGTCGATCCGCTTCGAGGACCGGAAGCCCCAGGGCACGGTCATGGTGATCTCATTGCCGATGGAAATTCAGGGCGGTCCGCCGGAAGCGGACACCGGGAGGCCGGAATGAAAGAGAAGGTCCTGCTGGCGGACAACGATCCGGAGCAGCTCGATACATGGGCCGAGGTGTTGAAGGATGCCGGGTATGAAGTGGCCAAGGCGTCCTCTGTCGCCGAGACCCAGAGCCGGCTTATGAACGAGGAGTTCGATCTGGCCATTCTTGATCTTCATATGGAAAGGGAGATGGACCCGACCGATAAGAGCGGCTTGAACCTGGCCAGGCTCTATCGCGAGAAGGTGCCGATCATCATGTGGACGTCCTTGCCGGAGCTCGAGGACGCTGTCGCGGCGCTCAAGCAGGACGGCCGCTACTCTCCTGCCGTGGCGTTCGTACAGAAGAAGGACGGGCCGAAAGTCCTGCTGGAGGAAGCGCAGAAGGCCATCGAGCCCAAGGTCTTCGTCTCCCATGGCCATGATCCCAAGGCTACGGCCGCGGTCGTCAATTTCCTGGAGCATGTCGGCGCTCATCCCGTCGTGTTGAAGGAGCAGCCGCTGGCCAGTCAGACGATCATCGAAGCGTTCGAAAAGTATGCCAATGTCCAGTTCGCGATCATCCTGATGACCCCGGACGACCAGGGGCGAGTCAAAGGAGATGCCAAGTGGAAGCCCCGGGCCCGGCAGAACGTCATCTTCGAGCTGGGCTTTCTGTTGGCGAAGCTCGGCCGCGAGCGCGTTGTGGCGTTGATGAAGGCGGGAGAGCCTGTCGAGGAACCCTCGAACTACAAAGGCGTGCGCTATCGGGAGATCGATCCCTACGGAGAATGGCAGCAGGAACTACTGAAGATCATGCAGGCCGCGAAGATCAGGGTCGGCTGAGCTACGCCTTCTGGGAGCGGTGGAGCAACGCCGGCGAATCGAACGCCCGCCCCGTCACCGTCTCGATCACCTGATACAACCCGAACTTCGGCATCCGCAAGAATCCATAGAAAGCCGCCGCGGCCAGCGTCCCCTCGTTCAGCCACTCACGCAGCCAGTACTCGGCGTGCAGCGGGTCGCGCTGCTTCAGCCCCGGACCATTCTCGATGGCCCAGCGGCGGTTGTAGCGCTCGTGGACTCCTACCGGCGGGGAAAAGATCAGCGGCAGCCCCAGGGCGGAGAAGAAGGTCATCTCGCTGGGCTTGGTCCAGAGGATGTCGGTCTCGGCCAGCAGGGCGTTGAAACGGGGGAAGTAGTCGTCGAGACCCGACGCGAGAAAGATGTCAACCCTGCCTTCCAGCCCGGTTTCTCTCACCCACTGATGGAACTTCGCGGCGATCCCGGGCCGGGCTCCGGCCACCAGGGAGAGGCGCAGACGGTCTTCTTCGATCAGGGTGCGGACTCCCTTCAGGAGGTCCCGCGCCAGGTCGGCCTGGGCGCCGGCGCCTCCCACGGTGAAGGTCAGGCGCGGCGGCCGGCCCTCCTGGTCCTCGGGGAGGTCGCCGAGAAAGTGGTGGATCTCGCCTCGGGCCTGGTCCCGGAAGACCCCCTTGCGGTCCAGACGCACGAGGCGGCCCAGAAGGTTCCGGCGCAGCACGGTCAGGTCCGGGCCGCCCACCAGCTCGTGGGGCAGCGGAAAGCCGGTGAACTCGATCTGGTCGCGCGCGATCCCGTAAGACTGCAGGCGGTGGATGGCCCGGTAGCTCGGGGTCAGGTAGAAGATCTTCGAGCGCTCCGGACGCAGCGGCACCCAGGCGCGGTTGATGTCCGCGTCCGTGACCAGGCAGTAGATCTGATCACAGCCGTGGTGGTCCGAGCTGACGGCGGGCGCGAAGAAGGTGGTGAGCAGGGGAAGGCCGGTGGCCTTGAGATGGTCCGCCAGGCCGCGCCCCAGGCCCTTCTCGATCAGCCGGTGCAGCGAGCGCACCTGGAAGTTGGGCGCCGAGAGGTCCCGCGCCGGATGGAGGTGCGGGATGTCCGTCAGGGTGTCCAGGGCCGAGCGCAGGGGAGCGCCCAGGAAGGGGATCTGCGAGGCCCGCGAGGTCACCTCGTAGAGGCGCCGGGAGGCCCGCCAGAGGCGCAGCTCTTCGGGGGAGACCAGCGGCGGCCGGTCGACGTGGAGGATCTCGGCGCCCAGGGCCGAGGCGATGGCGTGCGCGGCGCGCAGATGGCCGTAGCCCATCTCCACGGAGGCGATCACGGGCTGCGGATGCGGCGCCGGATGCGGCTCGGGCCGGGGCGGTCTCATCAAGGATTAAAGCGCCGACGCCAGCGAGGCGTATCCCACCAATTCGATCAGCGGGAACTGGAGGACCAGCAGCCGGGCCATGGCCCCCGTGAGGGTGCCCACCAGCACGCCGGCGGCCACGTCCAGGGGGTAGTGGGCGCCGAGGTAGACGCGGGAGACGGCGATGCCCGCGGCGAGGATCAGCACCAGGGTCCCCAGGGCGCTGCCCGGGCCCGCGAAGGCCGCCGCGACGGCGAAGGCCACCGCCGTGTGGCCTGAGGGGAAGGAGAAGGCGTCCGGGTTCTCGGCCAGCGCCGCGAAGCCGCCGATGCCGCAGTCGGGCCGCTTGCGGCAGCAGAGCCGCTTCAGGGGCAGCGAGACCGCCAGGGCCAGGCCCGCCGCAGTGCCCAGCAGGGCGCAGTAGCGCGGCCCCTCGCCGCCCGCGAAGCCCAGGAGGAGCCCCATGATGATCCAACTGCCGGGGTCGCCCAGGCGGGTCAGCGACCGCATCAGGCGCGTCATCAGGCGCGACTCCAGGCGGCGCACGCTCAGCAGCACGCGCTGGTCGTAGGCGAGGAGCCGCTGCCACATCAGACCACCCTCCCCAGCCCGTCCGGAGCGACGGCGGGCGGCTCGTCGGCCGGAGTGAGCACGCTGCCGGCGTTGACCCGCAGCCGGTGGCCGCGCCAGCAGATGGTGCGGCGGAAGAGGCCCACGGCCCAGAGGCCGGCGATGATCAGGTCCTTGACCGGGATCCAGAGCAGCGAGCGTAGCGGCAGGGCTTCGCCCCGCAGGCGGCGGGCCAGCCAGGCGTCGGCGGTGAGCTTGAGGCCGATCCCCACCAGGGCGGCGCTCCCCCAGAGCCGGCCGTCCGGCGTGCCGCCGGCCAGGGCCAGGGCGAGCAGGGCCAGCAGGAAGGGGACCGGGTTGAGCAGCGGCTCGCCGAAGTAGGCCGGGTGAAGGCGGCGCCGCATCTGCGCCCAGCGCAGGTGGCGCTCGGCGAATTGCGAGACCCGCTTGCGCTCGTGCACGGCGGGCAGGACGTGGTTCGAGAGGGCCACCCGGAAGCCGGCGCGGGTGAAGCGCTGGCCCAGGACGTAATCCTCGGCGAGGACGTCCTTGACCTCCTCCCAGCCCCCCAGCCGCTCGAAGTCGCTGCGCCGGAAGAGCATGGACTTGCCCACCACCACGGGATGGCCCCAGAGCTGGGCCGAGGCCACGGAGGCGGCCACGAAGGAGTTGAAGTGCAGGTTGTCGAACAGGGCGCCCAGGCTCGCCTCGCCGACGCCGGCGAGGAGGTTGGAGACCAGGCCCACCTTCTCGCCATCCATCTCGGCCGCGAGGGCGCGGAGGTAGCCGGCCCGGGCGCGGACGTTGGAGTCGGAGATCAGCAGCAGGTCGTGCCGGGCGTGCCGGGCCATCTCGGCCAGGTTGCGGACCTTGGGGTTCCAGCCCAGCGGCGGGGCGCCGCGGACGATCACGATCCGCGCGGCGGGGAAGTCGCGGCGCAGGCGCTCGGCGACCTCCAGGGCGGGATCGTCCGCGACCTCGGCGCCGAGGATCAGCTCGAAATCGGGGTAGTCCTGCGCCGCCAGGGAGGCGAGGTTCTCGTAGAGGCCTTCGTCCACGCCGCAGAGGGGCTTGAGGACGGAGAGCGGGGGCAGGCGCTCGGAGCGGGCCGGCCGATGGCGCAGGAACAGCAGGGCGCCCCCCGTGGCCAGAAGGGTGACGAACAGGGAGATCCCGGCGAGCGCGGCGAGCAGGTATGTGACCGTGTCCAAGCGATCCTCACCTTCGCTTCAAGGGTCTCAACCACGGGTGACGGCCGGGTCACGCGGGCGTCAGGAGTGTGCTACAAGAAGCGGCATGTTCCTCGCCGCCGCCGTCCAGCTCACGTCCACGTCCGATGAAGAGGCCAACTGGGAGAGCGCCCGGTCGCTGATCGAGCGCGCCGCCGGTCACGGGGCCCGGTTTGTCGCCACTCCTGAGAATACCAATTATTTGGGTCCCCACGAGGAAAAGACGCGCCGCGCCGAGCCCCTGGACGGCCGGACCTGCTCCCGCTTCGCCGATCTGGCCCGGCGGCTGGGCATCCATCTGCTGCTGGGATCGTTCAACGAGCGCAGCGACGAGCCGGGCCGCTGCTACAACACCAGCGTGCTGTTCTCGCCGGACGGGGAGATCCTGGGGACCTACCGGAAGATCCACCTGTTCGACGTCGACGTGCCGGGCGGCGTGCGCTTCGCCGAGTCGGCCACCTGCAAGCCGGGCGAGGCCACGGCGGTGGTGGAGACGCCGCTCGCCCGCTTCGGCCTGACGATCTGCTACGACCTGCGCTTCGGCGAGCTGTACCGGGCGCTGGTGGACCAGGGGGCGGACGTGCTGACGATCCCCTCCGCCTTCACGCTCGCCACGGGCAAGGATCACTGGGAGCCGCTGATCCGGGCGCGGGCGATCGAGACCCAGTGCTGGGTGATCGCCCCGGCCCAGCACGGCCGCCACGACGACGGCGGCCTCCAGCAGACCTGGGGGCACGCGATGATCGTGGACCCCTGGGGGATCCCCGCCGCCACCGCGCCGGACGGCCCCGGCCTGGCCATGGCCGAGATCGATCTCGACCGGGTGGCCCGGGTGCGGCAGGCGATCCCGGTGGCGCGGCACCGGAGGGCCCTCACCTCCCGGCCTCCTCTCCCGACCCCTCCCTCCCGCCCACACCGGGAGAGGAGGAGAGGTTAGTCAAGGACACCACGGACACCAACGACACCAGGGACCTCAAGGACAGGGGCTTGGGGCAAACCCGGACAAACTCTTCCCCCTCTCCCGGTGTGGGTGGGAGGGAGGGGTCGGGAGAGGGGGCCAGGGGGTGAGGGCCCGGGCGGGGGCCTTCTGATAGGCTCTTCCCGCATGCGATCCGGTTACCAGCTCTTCAAGGTCTGGCTGCT
>DASVAS010000097.1:0-68549 GCA_036376245.1 Thermoanaerobaculia bacterium
CCGGCCCTTGGAAGGTCGAACGGAGGCCGCCGGAGGCTACGGAGGAAGATTACGTGGATTTTTCCCTGACCGACGAGCAGCGCGCCATCCAGGAGACCGCGCGGGATTTCGCCCGCCGCGAGGTCGATCCGATCGTCGACGAGATCGACGAGAGCCAGAAGTTCCCCCGCCAGGTGATGGCCAAGGCGGGCGAGCTCGGCTTCCTCGGCATCATCTTCCCCGCGGAGTACGGCGGCGCCGGGCTCGGCTATGTCGAATACGTTCTCGTCGTCACCGAGCTGTCCAAGGTCGACCCCTCGGTCGGCATCAGCGTGGCGGCCCACAACTCGTTGTGCAGCAATCACATCTACAAGTTCGGCAGCGAGGAGCAGCGGCGCCGCTGGCTGATCCCTCTCGCCAAGGGCGAGAAGATCGGCGCCTGGAGCCTCACCGAGCCCGGCGCCGGGTCCGACGCCGCCGGCACCCGCACCCGCGCCGACAAGGTCGACGGCGGCTGGATCCTCAACGGCTCCAAGACCTTCACCACCCACGGCAGCGTGGGCGACGTGTGCGTGGTCTTCGCCGCCGATCCCCAGGGGCCGCGCCACCACAATGTCTCCGCCTTCGTGCTCGACAAGGGCATGGAGGGGTTCCGGCCCGGCAAGAAGGAGAACAAGCTGGGCATCCGGGCTTCGGACACGGCCGAGGTGGTGATGGAGAACTGCTTCGTCTCCGAGGACCGGCTGCTGGGCGACATCGGCGAGGGCTTCATCCAGGCCCTGCAGATCCTGGACGGCGGCCGCATCTCCATCGCGGCGCTGGGCCTGGGCACGGCGATCGGCGCCTTCGACACGTCCGTGGCCTACGCCAAGCAGCGCGAGCAGTTCGGCAAGCCCATCGCCCAGTTCCAGGCGATCCAGTTCGCCCTGGCGGAGATGGCGACGCGCATCGCCGCCGCCGAGGCGCTGACGTTCGCCGCCGCCGAGGCCATGGACAACGGGCGGAAGATCTCGCGGCTGGCGGCCGAGGCCAAGCTCTACGCGGGCGAGGCGGCGGTGTTCTGCTCGGAGCGCGGCGTGCAGATCCATGGCGGTTATGGCCTGGTGAAGGACTACCGGGCGGAGAAGTACTTCCGCGACGCCAAGATCTGCACCATCGGCGAGGGCACCAGCGAGATCCAGCGGCTGGTGATCGCGCGCCAGCTCTTCAAAGGCAACTGATGGGGACCCTCACCTCCCCGGCCCTCCTCTCCCGCCTTCCGCCCCCCTCCCCGGGAGAGGAGGGAGAAAAGCAAGACCTCTCCTGCCGTTTTCCCCCTCTTCCGGGGAGGGGGGCGGAAGGCGGGAGAGGGGGCCAGGGGGTGAGGGCTTCGGGAGGCTGCCCGTGATCTACCGCCCCCGCCACGCCGGCGACCTCGCCGCCGCTCTCGACGATCTGGTCCCCCGCATCCTCCAGCGGAACCCCCGGGCCCTGGGGCGGGGGATCTCCATCCTGGAGGACGGCGGCGAGGGCCAGCGGGAGCTGATCCGGCGGCTCTATTCCCAGACCGGGAAGGCCCGCGTGGTGGGTATCACCGGCCCGCCGGGCGCCGGCAAGAGCACCCTGGTGGACCGCCTGGCGCGCCTGTGCCGGCAACGGGGGCAGACGGTGGGCATCCTGGCGGTCGATCCCACCAGCCCGTTCACCGGCGGCGCGCTGCTGGGCGACCGCATCCGCATGCAGTCCCTCTACACCGATCCCGGCGTGTTCATCCGCTCCATGGCCACCCGCGGCGCCATGGGCGGGCTGGCCCGCGCCTCGCGCGACGCGGTCGACCTCCTCGACGCCGCCGGCTTCGACTGGGTGCTGGTGGAGACCGTGGGCGTGGGGCAGGACGAGGTGGACGTGGTGCGCACCGTGGACTCGGTGGCGGTGGTGACCGTGCCGGGGCTGGGGGACGACATCCAGGCCATCAAGGCCGGCATCCTGGAGATCGCGGACGTGTTCGTGATCAACAAGGCGGACCGCGAGGGGGTGGAGCGCGCGGCCAAGGACCTGGAGATGATGTTGTCGATCGGCGAGCACGGCGCCTGGCTGCCGCCGATCGTGAAGACGGTGGCGTCCCGCGAGGAGGGGGTCGACCGGGTGCTGGCCGAGATCGAGCGGCACCGGGAGTTCCTCGCCAGCAGCGGCGAGATCGAGCTGCGGCGGCGCTCCCACCTGCGGCTGCGGGTGGAGACCATCCTCAAGGAGCGGGTGGTGGCCGCCGCCGACCGCGTGCTGGGGGTGGACCGCGAGGTGGAGCGCGGCCACGCGGAGCGGATCGATCCCTACCGGGTGGCGGACCGGCTGTTCGCCGGCGTGCTGGAGGACGCCCGCGAGGAGGGTGAGGTGGAAGCCGCCGAGGCGGGGCCGGCGGGGCTGACCGAGGAGCGCATGGCATGATCGAGCGCATCGACCACGTGGGGATCGCGGTCCGGTCCATCGAGGAGGCCCGGGGGTTCTATGAGACCCTGGGGCTCAGCATCGAGGCCATCGAGGAGGTGCCGCACGAGGGGGTGCGGGTGGCGCTGATCCCCTGCGGCGAGTCACGCATCGAGCTGCTGGAGCCGACGACGGAGGACTCGCCCATCGCCAGGTTCCTGGAGAAGCGCGGCCCGGGCATCCACCACCTGTGCCTGGGCAGCGGCGACGTCCGGGGCGACGACGCGAAGCTGCGGGCGGCGGGGTACCAGGTGCTGCGCCCCGAGCCCACCCGCGGCGCCGGCGGCTGCTGGGTGCAGTTCGTCCACCCCAAGAGCGCCGGAGGCGTGCTGCTGGAATTGTCGGAAGGCGAGCACTCATGATCCGCCCCGGCTCCCTCGTCATCGTCCACCTGGTCAACCCGACCGAGAAGTTCTGGGGCGTGCTCCAGGAGCTGGGCGTGGCGGGGGTGATGCTGCGGGGGATCAACGTCTCCAGCTTCGACGACTGGATGGCGCAGGCCAGCCGGCAGGAGGACCAGTCCCTGGGTCTCTCCACGATGTTCGTCCCCCTCTTCCGCGTGGAGCGGATCTTCCTCGACGAGGCCGTGGGGATGGTGGAGAGCTACCGCCAGAGGTTCGAGAAGCGGGTCGGCGTGCCCGTGGAGCGCTTCCTGGGGATGGGGGAGGAAGGAGAGGGGAGCGACGAAGTGCCTTCCTGAGACCCTCACCCCCTGGCCCCCTCTCCCGTCTTCCGCCCCCCTCCCCGGGAGAGGGGGAACGCACATGAGGCGGTCTTGCTTTTCTCCCTCCTCTCCCGGGGAGGGGGCTGCAAGGCGGGAGAGGAGGGCCGGGGAGGTGAGGCTTCCTACCGCCGCCCGGCGGTGATCGGGAGGACCCGCGAGTCGTCGTCCTCCATGCTGACGCCGGAGTGGTCGAGCCCCATGACCCTGAAGATGTGGTCGCGCAGGCGCCGGCAGGCGGGATCGTCCAGATCGCGCGGCCGGGGGACGTCCACGGTCACGATGTCGCGGATACGCGCCGGGCGCTTGCCCATGACCACGATGCGGTCGGAGAGCTGCACGGCCTCCTCGACGTCGTGGGTGACGAACATGACGGTCTTGCGTTCGCGCTGCCAGATCTGGGTCAGCTCATGGCGCAGCTTCATGCGGGTCAGGTAGTCGAGGGCGCCGAAGGGCTCGTCCATGAACAGCACGTCCGGCTCGGCGGCGAAGGCGCGGGCGATCTCCACCCGCTGGCGCATGCCGCCCGAGAGCTCGCGGGGGAAGGCCTTGCCGAAGCCCGTCAGGTTGACCATCTCGATGTAGTGGTCGACGACCCGCTTCCGCTCGGCGGGGGTGGCCCGCTTGACGCCGAAGCCGACGTTGTCCTCCACCGAGAGCCAGGGGAAGACGGCGTTCTCCTGGAAGATGAAGATGTGCCGGGGATCGGGCTCGGTCACCGGCTTGTCGTCGATGCGGATCTCGCCTTTACTGGTCTGTAGGAAGCCGCCGGCGATGTTGAGCAGGGTGGTCTTGCCGCACCCCGAGGGGCCGACGATGCAGACGAATTCGCCGTCCTGGACCTCCAGGTTGATGTCCTCCAGCACGTGGATGGGCGGCGCGTTCCTGTCCTTGCCCTTGAAGGTCATCCAGAGGTCGCGTACGACGATCTTGGCCCGCTCGTTTTCGCTCATTTGTCCCCATCATAGCCGCTCTATTGACGGGTGAGCCCCCAGCGCACCTCGTCCAGACGCTCCATGAGGCGCATCAGGAAGTCGAGCCCCAGGCCGATGAGGCCGATCATCGCCATGCCGGCCACGACGAGGTCGTAGCGCTTGCCGGCGTTGCGGGCGTCGATGATGAGGTAGCCGAGCCCGGAGTTGACGGCGATCATCTCGGCCGCCACCACGACCAGCCAGGCGACGCCCAGGGCGAGGCGCAGGCCGGTGAGGATCTGCGGCAGGGAGGCCGGGAAGACGATCTTCCTGAACAGCTCGAGGCCGCCGATGCCGAAGTTGCGGGCCGCCCGGATGTAGTTGAGCTGGATGTTCTGCACCGCCGCCATGGCCGCGGTGGTGATGGGGAACAGGCTGGCCAGGAAGATCAGGAAGATGGGGGCGAGGTCGCTGACGCCGAACCAGAGGATGGCGACCGGGATCCAGGCGATGGGCGAGATGGGCCGCAGCACCTGGATGGCCGGGTTGAAGGCCAGGCGGGCGGGCGTGAACCAGCCCATGAGGAGGCCGGCCGGGATGCCGATGAACACCGCCAGCAGGTAGCCCACGCTGACCCGGAACAGCGAGGCGACGACGTACTTGAAAAGGACGCCCTTGCGGGCGAGCTCGACGGTGCCGGTCACCACCTGGCCGGGAGTGGGGAAGATGTCGCTCCCCGTGCCCTTCACCGCGAGGTGCCATCCGGCCACGAAGAGGACCGCGACGGCGAGCGGCAGCAGGACGGATTTCAGTCTGGGTTTCATCTCCCGTCCCAATCATAAGGACCGACTCCCGCCGTCTTTTCCGAGAAACGGGGATCGGCATACTCCTCGAACGGTATCCGCCGGGTCAGGATGCCGGCCTCGAAGGCCATATCGGCGATCTGGTCGAAGTCCTTCCGGGCCAGGCGGAGGTTGGAGTACTTCACGCGGTCCGGCGGCTTGCTCAGCACGAAGCGGAGGAGCCGGGGATCCTGGTTGTAATAGTGGGTGGCCACCGACTGGGCGGCGGACATCCGGTGGTCCATGCCCTTCTCCAGCCACAGGCCGCTGCTGGCGATGCCGTCCACGATCCGCTGCACCCACTCCGGGTTCTCGTCGATGGTCTTCTGCGACACCACCAGCACGCAGGAGATGAAGTCCGGCCAGATCTCCTTGGCCTGATAGAGCACCCGGCCGTAGCCGTCCATCTCGGTCTGGGCCATGAACGGCTCGCCCGAGCTGATGCCGTCCACCGCCTTCGCATAGAGCGCCGCCGGCATGTCCGGCGGCGGCATCTCCAGCATCTCGATGTCCTTGACGGTCATGCCGTTGTCCGCCAGCGCCTTGCGCAGCAGCAGGTGCTGGTTGGAAAAGCGGTTGGGAATCGCCACCCGCTTGCCCTTCAGGTCCTTGATGCCGAGGATCCCCGAGTCCTTGTGGACCATCAGCGCGGTGCCGTCCCGGTGGCCCAGGTAGACGATCTTGATCGGCACCCCCTGTTCCTTCAACGCCATGGCCATGGGAGCCAGCATGAAGGTGGCCGGCAGGTAGCCGGCGATGAGGGACTCCTTGATTTCCGGAAAGCCGTTGAACCTCACGGGTTCGTAGAACCCCTCGCCGACCATGTTCTTGTTGATCCAGTCGGTGACGGGGCACGTGAGGTGTCAGGTCACGGGGAGGAAGCCGACCCGGAACCGGGTCTCCTCCGCCACCTCCCGCTTCCGGCTGAACGGGTTGAACCCCAGGTTCAGCCACCCGTGCAGCAGGCCGATGGACACCGTCCAGGTCACGGCCCCCAGAGCGATCAATTTGAGCTTGCTCATCGATCCTCCTCACCGACGCCCGGGCGGGGAGGCCCGGGCGTCCTCGGCGACCGCCGGCTAGAACTGGACGTTGCGGACGAAGAAGGAGGTGACTTCCACCTTCTTGGCGGCCAGGTCGGCGGCCATCTCGGGGGTCAGCAGGAACTGCCCGGCCCGCTCCCGCGCCGGAGTGGTCAGCAGCAGCTCGAAGGCCGCGACGCGGCCGGGATGGAGGTCGCGGACGTTCAGCAGCGCGTTGGCGGCGGTGGTCAGGGCCTTGAACACGGACCCCTCGGAGGCGGCGGTGATCTCGAGGAGGGGGCGGTCCCCCTGGGTGCCCTGGTAGATCTGCACCTCCTCGATCCCCTGGCCGCGGAAGAAGCGCTGGAGCTCGGCGGTGACCTCCGCGCTGGCAAACGTGCGGCGGGGGAAGGTGGCGAGGTCGTTGTAGCCCGCTTTGGTCTTGAGCATCTTGCCGGGGGCTTCCGTCTTCTCGCGCCGGTTCACCGGCAGGTCGCGGGGGACGGCCTCCCGGGAAGCGATCAGGTCCTTGAGGGTCTTCTCCTTGGGCGGCTGGACGGCGGCAGGATTGAGCTCCTGGGGGTCTCCGGGCAGGATGACGGCGGTGCCGTAGCCGGCCCGGTTCACCTCCTCCGTCTTGGCGACGTCGATCTGGTCCGCCGGCACGAAGGTCTGGGTGCCGTTGGGCAGCGTGATGATGGCGCGCCCGTTCGCGACGCGGTACTTCTCCTTGGCGGCGATGGTCTTGCCGCCCTTGAGGACGACCACGTAGCCGGAGGCGGCCAGGACGGTAGCCGCGAGGAACAGGGCGAGGGCCGCCAGGATCGCCGGGCGCGGGACGCGCGGGTGCCGCATACAGTGTTTCCTCCTGAAAAAGCCCCCCCATGATACCCTTTCGCGCGGTTTCGAGGAACGACGAGAACGACGAACTTGAAAAGCTCAGCCCCTTCCACCGGCCTTCTCCTGCTCGAGGACGGCAGCACTTTCGAGGGCGAGGCCGTCTCGCCCGGCACCCGCTTCGGCGAGGTGGTGTTCAACACCTCCATGACCGGGTACCAGGAGGTGCTCACCGACCCCTCCTACCGCGGCCAGATCGTGGTCATGACCCAGCCGCACATCGGCAACTACGGCACCACGCCCGAGGTCGCCGAGTCGCTCCAGCCCTGGGTCGAAGGGTTCATCGCCCGGCAGTTCACGGTCCGCTTCTCGGGCCACTCCGGGGACGAGAGCCTGGTCTCCTACCTGCGGCGCCACGGCGTGCCGGCCCTCCAGGGGCTCGACACGCGGGCGGTGGTGCGGCGCCTGCGCGACCGCGGCGCCCTGCGGGGCGTGCTGACCACCGAGCGCTCGGACGTCGACCAACTGGCCGCCGAGCTGGCCGACTTCCCTACGATGGCGGGGCGGGCGCTGGTGGACGAGGTCACCTGCCCGGCGGCGTACGAGATCCCGGCCGTGGGGGAGGAGCGGCGGCACCTGGCGGTCTACGACTTCGGGGTGAAGTCGAACATCCTGCGCGAGCTGGCCGAGCGGGGGGCGCGGCTGACGGTCGTCCCCGCCCGCACGCCGGCCAGCGAGGTGCTGGCCCTGCCCGTCGACGGCGTCGTGCTCTCCAACGGCCCGGGGGACCCCGAGCCGCTGACCGGGATCATCGAGAACGTCCGCGAGATCGTCGCCGCCGAGATGCCGGTCTTCGGGATCTGCCTGGGGCACCAGCTCCTCGGCCTCGCCCTGGGCGGGCGGACCTTCAAGCTGCCGTTCGGCCACCATGGCGGCAACCAGCCGGTGCGCGACATGACCACGGGCAAGGTCGCCATCACCAGCCAGAACCACGGCTTCGCGGTGGACCCTGACTCGCTCCCGGCCAACTGCACGGTCACCGAGCTGAACCTCAACGACGGCACGGTCGAGGGCTTCGCGGTGGCGGACAAGCCCGTCTGGTCGGTGCAGTACCACCCCGAGGCCGCCCCCGGGCCCCACGACGCGTCCCAGCTCTTCGACCGCTTCCTGGACGCCACGGCGCGGAAGTGAGCCCGGCCCCGCACGAGCCCTCCCTCGCCGGCCCCCTTCCCTGGGTCATCGCCTGGCGTTTCCTGCGCGGGCGGCGCAGCCGTCTCCTGGACGGCACGGCGCGGGCGGCCCTGCTCTCCACCGCCCTGGGCGTCACGGCCATGGTCATCGCCATGGCGCTGATGACCGGCTACCGGGAAGACCTGCAAGGCAAGCTGGTGCGGGGCAACGCGGCGGTGATCGCCTATCCGGTGGGAGGCGAGACGGGAGCGCTCGCGCCGGACAAGCGGCAGGCGCTGCTGGCCATCCCCGGCGTCCAGCAGCTCGGCCGCGTGGCTTACGGGCAGGGCTCGCTCTCCAGCGGCGAGCGCCCGCAGGGGCTCGAGGTGATCCTGCGCGGGGTGGATCCCGGCGGCGGCCAGCTCGCGGCCTCGGCCGAGCAGCTCCGCGCCACGGAGCAGGGCATCCCCTCCGCCGTGCTGGGCAAGGATCTGGCCGAGCGGCTCGCCGCGAAGAAGGGCGACGTCCTCCGGCTGGTGGCCCTCGGCTTCCAGGAGGGCCGGCCGCGGTTCCGCTACCAGAGCCTGGAGGTCTCGGGCACGTTCTCGACCGGCTTCGCCGAGTTCGACCGCAGCTGGGTGCTGCTGGACCGCGCCCACGTCGAGCGGCTGATGGGCGGCGAGGCGGCGGTGACGCTCCTGGAGTTCACGGTGGACGATCCGCAGGAGGCGCCGCGCATCGCCGAGGCCGCCACGAAGGTCCTGGCGCCGGACTTCGTGGTCACCGACTGGCGGCAGCTCAACAAGGAGCTGTTCACCGCCCTCCAGCTCCAGCAGATCGCCCTCTTCCTGGTGCTGGGTTTGATCGTGCTCGTCTCCACCTTCAACGTGGCCTCGACCCTGGTGGTGCTGGTGCGGGAACGGATGCGCGACATCGGCCTGCTGGGGGCGCTGGGTCTGCGTCCGGGCGCGTTGCGGCTGGTCTTCCTGGTCTACGGCGGCTGCCTGGGGGCGGTGGGGACGCTGCTGGGCGTGCTCTTCGGAGCGGGGATCTGCTGGGTGCTGACGACCTTCGAGCTGGTGCGCTTCGACTCCGAGGTGGCGGCCATCTACTTCATCGACTCCGTCCCCTTCCGGGTGGAGGCGCAGGACCTGCTGGCCGTGGTCGGCTTCGCCCTGGTGGTGACCCTGCTCGCCTGCTTCGCCCCCGCCTGGAGGGCGGCGCGGGTGGACCCGTCGTCGGCGCTGCGGTACGAGTAGGGGAGGAAGAACACGGACAGCCACGGACACCGCACGGACGGGCACGGCAGCTCCGGACGTCAGGAGTCCGTGTCGGTCCGTGAAGTCGTCCGTGTCCGTCCGGGCGGGCGGGGGGCCCCACCCCCACCCCTACGCGGACACGCTCTCGTTGCGCTCGCCGGACATGATCCGCCAGCCGATGACCTTGTCGTCGATCTCGCGGAGACGGTTGGCGACGAGGCGGCAGAGGAGCTGGAGGAACTCCAGGGCGGCGTGGGGGTCCATGGCCAGGACCTCCCGGACGGTGCCCTGGTCCAGGGCCAGCACGGTCAGCGGGCCGCCATGGGCGCGGGCGTCGGCCGAGCGGGGCTCGCCGTCGATCAGCGACATCTCGCCGAAGAAGTCGCCGCGCTCCAGGATGGCCAGGGCCTCCTCGCCGGCGCCGGGGATGAACTTGGAGATCATCGCCCGCCCTTCCAGGATGATGTACATTTCCGAGCCCTCGTCCCCCTCCTGGAACAGCGACGCCCCGGAGGCGAAGCGCTTCTCGCGGGAGAAGGTGGCGAGGGTCATCAGCTCGCGGCGCGACAACCCCTGCTCGCGGAACAGGCGGATCTTGTCCGAGGGCTCCACCTTGACCGCTCCCGCCGCCCCGCCGGCCGTCTGCTTGCGCAGGCGCAGGAAGTTCTCCGGCATCGACTCCGAGGAGAAGAAGGTCTTGAGCTGCTCGTTGGTCCCCCGCAGCTTGCGGGCCAGGCTGTGCCAGAGGGTCCAGTAGACCTGGACGCCCAGCTCCGGCGAGCCCTCGATGAGCGTCTCGAGGTGCTGGGAGTCGACACGGAAGACCTGGCTGGGGGCGGCGGCGAGGGCGTCCGAGCTCCGCTCCTGGCCGGTGATGAAGCTGGCCTCCCCGAAGAAGTCCCCCGACTCCACCACGCCGAGCCCGAAGGTGCCGTAGCCGGTGGTGCGCTGGACGGCGATCTCCCCGCGCTCCAGGACGTAGAGGTCGCGCCCCTTGGCGCGGTGGCCGAAGATCAGGCTGCCGGCGTCGTGGATCTCCTCGCGGACGGCCTGGGTGAAGCGGAAGATCTGCTCGTCGGAGAAGTGGGCCAGGGGCCGCAGGCGGCGCAGGCGCGAGGCGAGGTCGAGCTGCCCGTTGGCCTCGGGGCGCTTCGGCTGCGGCGGCGAGGTGAGGGGCAGGTGGGCGCCGGGGAGGCCGCCCTGGGCCAGGAAGCGCTCGCGGTGCCACTCCAGGCGGTCGAACGCCGTGTGCACCATCTCCTGGCGCTCCTTGAAGATCCGCGACAGCTCGCGGTTGCCCCAGCCCAGGATCTGCTTCAGGGTCTGGATGCGGCGCCGCAGCCGGCGCACCCCTTCCTCGTCCCCCTCGTTCAGCAGCAGGAAGGCGTGGACGGTGGCGCCCAGGGAGTCCTCGAACCGCTTGCGCTCGTACTCGGCCCGGCCCAGGCTCTCGGCGGTCTCGCGGTCGAAGGGGTTGAAGCGCAGGGCGCGCCCGAACTCCTCGGCGGCGCCGTCGAAGTCCCGGCGGCGGAAGAGCAGCTTGCCGTGCAGCTTGTGGTTGGCCGGGTTCGCCAGGTCCTTGGCCTTGGCCACCTCCAGGCACTCGATGGCCCGCGCGTTTTCCCCCTTCTCGGCGTAGAGGTGGGCCAGCCCGAGGAAGTGGGCGGCGTCGATGGCGTTGCGCCGGAACCCCTCGCGCATGATGTCTCGCAGGCTGCGCGAGGCGCCGCCGCCCCGGTTCTGCTGCTGCAGCTTGCGGATCTCGGCCAGCGCCAGCTTGACGCTCAGATCCTTGGAGTCTATCCGCAGGGCCAGCAGGAGAAGGTCGGCGGCCTCCTCATAGCGGCCGCCCTCGCTGAACCGCTGGGCCAGTCCCGTCAGCTCTCGAACCTCCTGGGAGGAGCTCGGCGAATCGCTCATGCACGCTTCCTTCTGTAACAGGCAAGGACCGAGAGTGTAGCATGGAGGGCGGCCCGTCGGCCTGTAGGTGCTTCTATGTTGATTCCGCTATGATTCCCGGGAAGAACCGCTTCATCTGAACTGAAACCCGGTCCACCCGGCCGGGGAGGTGCTTTCGACATGGCCGTAAGCGAGGAGATCGCCGAGACGCTGAGGATCGGGGTCGACTGCTGCCGGAGGGGGGACTGGAACCAGGGGCTCCGCTACCTGGGGCAGATCGCGGAGAAGGGGGAGTCGGCGGGGTCGCTGCCGGGGGTCTTCTACTCCTACCTGGGGTATGGCATCGCCATGCGGGACAGGCGCGTCCGCGAGGGGCTCAAGCTCTGCAAGCACGCCATCCAGGTGGAGTTCTACCAGGGGGAGAACTACGTGAACCTGGCCCGTACCTGCCTGCTGGCCCGGGACCGCAAGGGGGCCGTCCGCGCGGTCCGGGACGGCCTGAAGGTCGACCGCAACAACAAGCAGCTCCTCGTCATGTACAAGGAGATGGGCATCCGGAAGCAGCCGGTGCTCCCCTTCCTGGACCGCGCCCACTTCCTGAACCAGTGGCTGGGCCGGCTCCGGCACGCCCTGCGCGGCGGCGGCGACAACCGCTAGGACCGCCGCTGAAAATGGAAGTCCCCCTCGCCCGGGAGCGGGCGAAGGGGACGGGAGAAAGCGCGATCCCCGCCGCGGGCTCTACGGAGCGCCCGAGGGAGCGGCGGCGGCGCCGGGAGGTCCGCCCCGCAGGTCGTCGAACACGATGCCGAGGTTCTCGGCGCCGTTGTCGCGGACCACGTCCATGAAGTCGGCGACCCGGTCGTACTGAAGCTCGCCGTCAGCGGCGAAGAAGACCACCTTGCTCTGGCGGCCGGTGAGCGCCTGCTTGAGCCGGCCGGGGAACTCGCTCTTCGGGATCACCTGCTTGTTGATGTACATCTGGCCCTGGGCGTCCATCCGCACGATGATCTGGTCTTCCTGCATCGGCGGGGTCACCTGGGTCTCCACCTTGGGCGGCACCTGGACCTTGTAACCCATCTGCAGCAGGGGCACCGTCACCATGAAGATGATGAGCAGGACCAGCACCACGTCGACGAGAGGCGTGATGTTGATTTCGCTCCGGATGCTGCTCGATCCGCTGCCAAACTGCATTGCCATGGCTGTCTGACTCCTCTCCGGAGGGGGCGCCCGCCGCTAGGCGGAGCCGCCCGCCGACTTGTCCTTCTCGGTCACCACGCCCACCTTGCTGAATCCGGCCTCGTTGATCATCTGCATGACCTGCCGGACCCGCTTGTACTTCAGCCGCCGGTCGGCCTTGATGATCACGTCCTTGTCCGGGGTCTCGTTGTAGACCGTTTCCAGGGCCGACGCGATGTTCTCGTCCGGCACCCAGTTCTGGCTGACGAACACCTGTCCGCCGTCTTCGTTGGACGGATCGAACTTGATGGCCACGTTGAGCTGCTTCTGGTTCTCGGGCATCTTCTCCGGGGACGGCGTCTCCGGCAGGGCGACGTCGACCCCGTTCTGCAGCATCGGCGTAACCACCATGAAGATGATCAGCAGCACCAGGCAGACGTCGACCAGGGGAGTGACGTTGATGTCGCTCCGGACGCCCTTGATGAGGCTGAGCTTCTGATGCTTAGGCCGCATTCTTGCTCCTCTGGCGCTTCATGAAGAAGTCGACCAGCTCCGAGGAGGAGTTGGACATCTCGATCTGAAGCCGCTCCAGCTGGTTGGTGAAGTGGTTGAACATCCAGCCCGCGGGAATGGCGACGCCGAGACCGAACGCCGTGGCGACGAGCGCCTCGGCGATACCGGCCGACACCGCGCCGATGCCGCCCGAGCCGGTGAGGGCCATGCCGTGGAACGCGTTGATGATGCCGATCACGGTGCCGAACAGACCGATGAAGGGCGTCATGGTGGCGATGGTGGCCAGCGAGCCGATGCCCCGCTTGAGGTCGGAGGTGGTTAGCAGGGTGGCGCGCTCGACGGCGCGGGTCGCGGCTTCCACGATCTCCACCTCGGAGAGGGGGCTGGTCTGGTTCTCATACTGGAAGGACTGCAAGCCGGCCGAGACGACCCGGGCCAGGTGGCTCTGGGGGTACTTGGTGGCGGCGTCGATGGCGGCCTGCGGGCGGTCGTTCTTGAGGTGCTCGGTCGCCTGGCGGGCGAACAGCAGCGACTGCTTGCGCGCCTTGCGGAACGCGATCGTGCGCTCCACGCAGACGTAGAGCGACCAGATCGACATCAGGATCAGAGACACGATGACGATCTTGTTGAGGATCGTCATCTGTTCCCACAATACAAGAGGATTCAGATCCATGCGCTTCTCCTTTTCTCCTAAGATCTAGGCGCTCACTGCACCTGGAAGTTTACCGTCAGAACGTAATAGACCTTGACCGGCCGTCCTTCGAGCATGGCCGGCTTGAACTTCCACCTCTGCACCGCCTCCACGGCCGCGCGGTCGAGACCCATCGGCAGGCCCTTCAAGACGCGCACGTTGGTGACGTTGCCCTGGGTGTCGATGATCGCTTCCACGATCACCGTGCCGGTGACGCGGGCCCGGCGGGCCAGCTCGGTGTAGACCGGCTTCACCTGGTTGATGATCTCCGGCCGGCTGACGTTGCCGCCGACGCGCAGCGGCGCGTCGTCCGGGACGCCGCCCGGGACGCCGCCGAGAGTGCCGCCCGGGGTGCCGCCGACGACGCCGCCGACGACGCCGCCGACGACACCGCCGACCACGCCGCCCTCGACGCCGCCCTCGACGCCGACGTCGGCCGAGGACTCAGTCGTCGGCTCGGGCACTTCCTCCGGCACCTCGACAGGCTGCACCGGCTCGGTGATCTGGATCTTCGGGACCTCCTTCGGCACCTCCGGCTTCGGCGTGCTGGGGGCCGGCGGCGGCGGCGGGGGAGGCGGCGGCGGGGGAGGCGGCGGCGCGGCGCTGATGAACACCACGTTGATCGGCGGCTCCTCCACCGCGGGTACGTTCCAGTACTGCGCAAACAGCAGGGCGCCGCCGGCTACGACGTGGATCGCCAGGGCGACCGGCATGACCCACCAGCGCAGGCCGCGCTTGTGGCTCTTGTCCAGATCGATCAGAGAGTTCTCGAACATGGTCTCACCACCTGTTCCGTTAGGTGTTGGCAGCGGTCTGCTGCGCCGTGGCTTTCTTGCGGGCCTCGAGTGCCCTCTTCTGGTACTCGCCCGCGGTCTGGATCAGCTCCGCCTTCTTGGCTTCGTCGGTTTCGACCTTGGCCTTCTCGCGCAGGACCAGGCCGTAGTAGACCAGGCCCTCGAAGTAGTCCTTCTTCAGGTCGTTCGCCTTCTTGAGCGCGTCGAGGCCCATGTCGATCAGCGCGGTCCTGTCCTCGATCGTCATCGTGCCCGGATCGCGGAACGATTTCTCCCACACGCGCTGGCCGACCGAGAGGAAGGCGGCGGCGCGCTCCTCGCTGCCCGGGAGCTGCTGCGCCATCTGGTAGGCCTGCTTGAGCCGGCCCGCCTGGGTCAGGATGTTGATCTTGTACTGCGTGAACTTGCCGGCCTGCTCCGGATTCGCCGCCTGCTGCTGCTCGACGTAGGCGAGGGCGTCGTCGTACTTCTTGTCGTTGACGTACATCGACATCAGGTACTCGTGGACCTTCTCGTCGTCCGGATAGTCGGCCAGGTACTTCTCGAAAGCGTCGATCGCGGTGTCAGCGTATCCCCGGTTCTTGGGGCTCTCGTCTCCCGGGCGGTACAGGGCGAGGGCGGACAGTCCCAGGGACCGCCAGGCGAAGGTGGCGTCCGGATCCAGCTCCAGACCCTTCTGGTAGTAGTCCAGCGCCTTGGAATATTGCTCCTGCTGGTAGTAGGAGTTGCCTTTCTTGAGCTCCGCCCGGGCCTGGACCTTGCCACAGCCTACCGCCGGCAGGGCCACCAGGAGGGCTGCGACGGGAAGGATCAAAGTTCTCTGCATAGTCACCTCTCCACCACTTAGATGGGGGGAGCTCGAAAAGAGTTCCCGAAAAATTCGGCCCGATTGACGAGGGGATCGGAGGGGTTTGTCCGCCTGCGACCGACCCCCCCGTCAATGGACCGAATGCAACAGCCGTACCGACTTCTGGAATTCCGACTTCAGTGATTCGTCAAGCTTCGGACGGCGCCGGGGGAGCCCCTTCGCCGCGCGACACCACCACCGCGGCAGCCAGATCGCCGCTCACGTTCAACACCGTCCTGCACATGTCGAGGAACCGGTCGACCCCCAGGATCAGGCCGATCCCTTCCGGCGGGATGCCCACCAGCCCGAGGATCATGGCGATGACCGGGATCGATCCCGAGGGGACCCCCGCCGTGCCGATGCCGCCCAGGATGCAGATGATCACCACCGTGAGCTGCTGCGTCAGGCTGAGGTCGATGCCGTAGAACTGGGCCAGGAAGAGCACCGTCACCCCTTCGAAGAGGGCGGTCCCGTTCTGGTTCATCGTCGCGCCGATGGTCAGCACGAACCGGCTGACGCTGGGCGGCAGCCGCAGCTCGTCCTCCGCCACCCGCAGGGCCGTCGGCAGGGTGGCGTTGCTCGACGAGGTGGAGAAGGCGGTGACCATCGCCTCCTGGATGCCGCGGAAGAACCGCACCGGGCTCATGCCGCCGAGCACCCGCACCGCCAGCGAGTAGACGATGAACTGGTGGATCAACAGGGCCAGCAGCACCGTCCCCACGTACTGGGCGAGCTGCCCCAGGATCTCGTAGCCGAGCTGCGCCGTCAGGTTGAAGAGCAGCGCGAACACCCCGAGAGGCGCGAACGCCAGCACCAGGTCGATCAGCCGCATGCTGACGTCGAGCAGCCCCTCGACCGCCTCCTGGAAGCGGTGGACGGCGGGCGTGCGGAGGAGGGCCACGCCGAGGCCGATCATCAGCGAGAAGAACATGATCCCCAGGAAGTCGCCGTCGGCGGCGGACTTGACCGGGTTGCGGGGGACGATCTCGACGATCAGGTCGATGGGGCTCTTCTCGGCGGCCGTGGCCGCGGCTCCCGCGGCGGGGGCCGCCGGCGCCGCGGCCGGCGGGGCGTTCTGCTGCAGCCGGGTGCGGACCTCGGGCGGAATCCCCTCGCCGGGCCGGATCAGGTTGACCAGGGTGACGCCGATGAAGACGGCGATGGCGGAGACCACCACGGTGTAAAGGAGGGACTTGAGGCCGATCCTGCCCAGGGAGCGGGGGTCGCCCATGCCGGCGACGCCCAGCACCAGCGCCGAGAAGATCAACGGCAGGACCAGCATGAAGAGGAGGCGCAGGAAGATCTGCCCGAGCGGCGCGGTGACGTACTTGATGAAATTCGCCAGCCCCGGCGAGTCGCCCAGCGCGAAGTGAGCGGCGATCCCGGCGAGGATTCCGAGGAGTCCGCCGATCAGGATCTTGGTGTGGAGCGGCAGTTTCTTCCTGGCCATAGAGGCGGGGCGGAATCCTAGAGGAAAAAGGGGGAGGAATACAAATCGGGGGCTCAGGGCGGCGTTGACGGCCGGGGCGGCATGCCCTCCGAGACCTCACCCCCTGGCCCCCTCTCCCACCACCTCCCGCCCTGCCGGGAGAGGGGGAACGATGAGCAAGTGCTCTTGCCAAGTCCAGGAAGACCTGGATCGCAGGGCCCTCCCTCTCCCTGGGGCGGGCGGCAGGGAGATGGGAGAGGGACCGAGGGTGAGGTCTCGCAAGGGCGGGCCGCCCCGGAAGGCGAGCGGCCCTGGACCGCCGATTCCTCAGCAGGGGCAATAGACCGGCTTGCCGTTCTTCCAATACCGGCACTCGTTGAGGTTGCCCGAGCAATCGACGGTGCCGTCGCACCAGTAAATGCACTGGCCGCAGAACTGGGTCTTCGCCGAATCGTAGTAGTACCAGATGGTCGGAGCGGTCTGGCTGCAGTCGGCCTCCGCCGGCGCCGGCAAGGTCACGAACGAGGCGACGAGGACCAGCAGGGCGAAACCGAACTTGACCAGGGTGGGGATGCGGACAGTCTTCATGTGATCGAGCCTCCTTTTGTTAACGAACAGGAGGATCATGCCATAGATTTTTAAATTTTGTCTACCTTATGGGCTGTAAATTTCTGTAAAAGATCTGGCGAGGGTGGCGGCGGCCTCAGCTTCTTGCACCCCCGCCCCGGCCCATGTCATGCTCCCTGCCGCATTTCTTATCTAGAGCGAGCGGCTGGCCGGAGCTCGCGGGGAGGACTGTTTGCTCCAGGGTATCTTTCGCACCAAGTCCCTGAACGCGATCCTGGCCTCCGCCGAGGCGCCGGAGTCCCAGCTCCGGCGTTCCCTCGGCGCGGTCCAGCTCACGCTGCTCGGGATCGGCGCCATCATCGGCGCGGGCATCTTCTCCACGGTCGGCACGGCCGCCGCCGGCGGGGCCGACCACGCGGGGGCCGGACCGGCTCTCGTCGTCTCCTTCATCCTGACCGCCGTCACCTGCGGCTTCGCGGCTCTCTGCTACGCGGAGTTCGCCTCCATGGTGCCGGTCTCCGGCTCGGCCTACACCTACTCCTACGCCACCCTCGGCGAGCTGGTCGGCTGGATCATCGGCTGGGACCTCATCATCGAGTACGCGGTGGGCAACGTGGCGGTGGCCATCTCCTGGTCCGGCTACTTCCAGGAGCTGCTCCGCAGCGTCGGGATCAACTTCCCCTACTGGCTCGGCACCGACTACCGCAGCGCCGCCCAGGCCGCCGCCCGGGTGGCGGAGGCGCGGGCGGCGGGCACCGACCTCGAATCCCTGGGGGTGGTGGTCGAGCGCGCCGCCCAGGCCCTGGCCGACGCGCCGCGGCTCTTCGGCTTCCCCATCGTCTTCAACCTCCCGGCCTTCGCCATCGTCATGCTGATCACCGTCGTCCTGGTGATCGGCATCCGCGAGAGCGCCTGGTTCAACTCGGCCATGGTGGTGTTGAAGCTGGCGATCATCGGCTTCTTCATCGTCCTGGGGTTCTTCTACGTCGACAAAGCGAACTGGACCCCCTTCGCGCCCAACGGCCTGCCGAGCATCTTCACGGCGGCGGCCATCATCTTCTTCGCCTACATCGGCTTCGACGCCGTCTCGACCGCCGCCGAGGAGAGCAAGAACCCAAGGCGGGACATGCCGGTCGCCATCATCGCCAGCCTGGTGGTCTGCACCCTGATCTACATCGTGGTGGCGCTGGTCCTCACCGGCATGCTGCCCTACACCCAGCTCGGCACGGCGGAGCCCCTGGCCACCGCCTTCTCGGCCCGCGGCATGCTCTGGCCGACGATCATCATCGCCCTCGGCGCCGTCTTCGCCACCACCTCGGTGCTGCTGGTCTTCCAACTCGGCCAGCCCCGCATCTTCTTCTCCATGGCCCGCGACGGCCTGCTCCCCCAGTGGGCGGCCAGGGTCCATCCGAAATACCGCACGCCCCACATCACGACGTGGCTGACGGGCATCCTGGTGGCCGTCTTCGCGGGCATCGCCAACATCAACGAGGTCGTGGAGCTGACCAACATCGGGACGCTGTTCGCGTTCCTCCTGGTCTGCATCGGCGTCACCGTGCTGCGCTACAAGGACCCCGGCCGGCCGCGGGGCTTCCGGGTGCCGCTGGGGCCGTGGGTCGTCCCCATGCTGGGCGCCGGCTTCTGCATCTTCCTGATGGTCTACCTGCCGCCGTCGTCCTGGTGGCGGTTCATCGGCTGGCTGGTGCTCGGGATGGCCGTCTACTTCTACTACGGCTACACCCACAGCGTGGTGGGGAAGGAGACCGGCCGGCCCGCGAAGTCGCCGGGACAGAGCCTCGCGGCCCTGGGTTTCCTGCTGGCGGGCGCGGGGCTGTTCACCATCCCGCACGACGCCGGGCTGCCCCGCCTGATCGAGGAGGCGATGACCGCGAGCGCGGACGATCACGTCCGGGCCTTGATCGGTCTGGCGCTGATCGTGGTGGGAATCCTGGCTGTTGGGGTGGGGGCGGTGGCGGGGCGTAGAAGGTAGAACGGTATGAGCCTCGCCCTGCTCGCCTCGGGCTTTCTGATCCTCCTGGTCACCGCCTACCGCCTCTACGGCGGCTGGGTGGCGCGCCAGTTCGCGCTGGACGACAGCCGGACCACGCCGGCCCACCGCTACGAGGACGGCGTGGACTTCGTGCCCACGCGGCCGTTCTACCTCTTCGCCCAGCACTTCTCGGCCATCGCGGCGGCGGGGCCCATCGCGGGCCCCATCCTCGCCTGCATGAATTTCGGCTGGCTGCCCTGCATGCTGTGGATCGGCCTCGGGGTGGTGCTGATCGGCGCCGTCCACGACTTCTCCAGCCTCACCGCCTCGGTGCGGCACGGCGCCAGCTCCATCGCCGAGATCACCGGCGAGCACCTGGGCCGCAAGGCCGGCCTCGCCATGATGGCCTTCATCTGGATCGCCCTGGTCTACGTCATCGTCGCCTTCACCGACATCACGGCCCGCAGCTTCGTCGTCGGCACCGAGGAGCTGCAGGCCGGCGGCGCGACCTTCAACCCGGGCGGCGCGGTGGCGGCGGCGAGCATCCTCTACCTGGCCCTGTCGGTGGTCCTCGGGCTGGTCCAGAGGTTCCTCAAGCCGCCGCTGTGGCTGGTCACGGTCATTTTCGTCCCGGCGGCCTTCGCCTGCGCCTGGGCGGGCACGAAGATGTCCCATGTCTTCGTGCTGGACGCCCAGACCTGGGGCGTGCTGATCCTGGCCTACTGCGCCTTGGCCTCGGTGGTGCCGGTCTGGTCGCTGCTCCAGCCGCGCGGCTATCTGGGTGGATTCATCCTCTATTCGGCCCTGGCGCTGGGGGTGATCGGCGTCTTCTTCGGCGGCTACGAGGTCCAGCAGCCGGCCTTCAAGACCTGGGACTTCGGGGGGATGACCGGCACGCTCTTCCCCTTCCTCTTCGTGACCATCGCCTGCGGCGCCTGCTCGGGCTTCCACGGCCTGGTCTGCTCGGGGACCACTTCCAAGCAGGTTGACCGCGAGTCGCACCTCCAGCCGGTGGGCTACGGGGCCATGCTGGCCGAGGGCTTCGTGGCCCTGATCGCGCTGGTGACGGTGATGATCGTGGCCCCGGCCGACCTCAAGGGGCTGGCGCCGGGAACGATCTACGGCAACGGCATCGGCGAGTTCCTGACGCTGCTGATCGGCCGCGACAACCTGCCCTTCGCGGTCACCTTCGGCGCCATGGCGTTCTCGACCTTCGTCTTCGACACCATCGACGTCTCGACCCGGCTGGGCCGCTACCTGCTCCAGGAGCTGCTGGGCTGGAAGGGGAAGGCGGGCGCGTGGGCGGGGACGCTGGCGACGGTGGTGGCGCCCGGCCTGCTCCTCTTCTTCGCGGGCGAGGGGATGTGGCAGAAGTTCTGGACCCTCTTCGGCGCCTCGAACCAGCTCCTGGCGGCGCTGACCCTGCTCGCCGTGACCGTCTGGCTCTACCAGGCCCGCCGCCGCATCGCCTTCACCCTCCTCCCCATGTGCTTCGTGCTGACGATCACCCTCTGGGCCCTGGTCAAGCTGGCCTGGGCGAACCTCCAGGCGACCCAGGGCTTCGACGTCGAGCTGCTGAACGGCGTGGCGTCGATGCTGCTGATCCTGCTGGCGCTCTACCTGGCGTTCTCGGCGCTGGTGAAGCTGCGGCGGGAGCGGGGGGCGGGGGCGGTTGCGGAAGCAAGGACCTAAAGGACCCAAGGGACCTAAAGGACCTAAAGGACTTTCAAGTTGTTGTCCTTTGGTCGTTTAGGTCTTTTATGTCCTTTAGGTCCTTCCTCCCCACCTCTCCTTGATCCTGAACCACACCTCCCGCACTTTCCAGAACCGGCTGGCCTCCATGCCGGCGATGCGGGCTTCGAGGACGTGGATCACCCGCTCGAGCTCCGCCGTCTCCCGCTGACGGCGGGCCTCCGTATCGGCGGCGCGGCGGAGGGCGTCGTGGAGGTCGAGGCGGGCCGAGCGGAGGAGGGCTCCGGGGACGGTGTCGGCGTACAGGCGCCAGGTTCCAGCTTCCACGATCAAGTCGCCTTCCCCAAGGGGGACCTCGAAGCGCCAGCCTCTCGCATCCACCTTTTCATAGGGAAAGAGGGCGGCCACGTCCTCCCTCGCCGGCAGGTCCCGCAGGACGTGCCGGTCGTCCCCCACGGTCAGCCGTACCTCTTGGGGCGGCTCGCGGCGGACCCGGTCCACCACCCAGCCGGAGATCCTCAGCGTGTTTCCCAGGACCGAGCAGTGCTCCACGAAGCTCTCCGGTTCGAGATCCAGCTTCAGGCCGGAGAAGTCGCATCCTGATTCCGGCACGGCCACCCACAAGTCCTGGAACAGCAGGAGCCCCCGGGGGATGCGGTGCGCGGAGCCCCGGGGGAGAGCGCGGCGGACGAAATCCTCGCCGACCCAGGACGTGCCGTACTGCTCGCCCGGCAGCGCGTCGATCTCGCTCTTCGGATCAAAGAGGAATCCCGAGGCCGGCATCTCCCGGCCCGGGAGGACGACCTCCTCGCCATGGACGCTGAAGACCAGCATCCCTCCCGGCCGGAGCAGGCCCCCGAGCCGGCGGAGCCAGGCCAGGAAGGAATCCTCTGGAAGGTGCGTGAACAGGGAGGAGACCAGGATGGCGTCGAACGTCTCGCCCGGATCGAACCGCTCCGGCTCGGCATGGGAGACGATCCCGCGGACCCCGAATTGCTCCTCCTGAAAACGGACTCCCTCGCGGGAGATGTCCGAAACCCGGATCCGCTCCGGCGGGATATCCAGCACCGCGAACCGGGTCACCCTTCCATAGCCGCTGGCGAAGTCGAGCATCCGGAAATCCGGGCCGGGCTCGCCGAAGCGCCAGCGCAGGACGGTCCACAGGGCTTCCCAGATCCGGCGGCCCGAGTCGAAGTAGAGCGCGAGCGCCCGGCCGGAGTCCCCGGGATGGATGTTCCCGTAATGGATCAGCATCTCGTCCCCGGCGTGGACGTTCCGGTTCAACCGGGCGAAGCGGCCGGTGGAGAAGCCGAAGGCGTCGAGGAGGGGGTGGCTGTCTTCGGTGCGCCAGGCGAGGCTCACCGCGAGCTCCGGGCCGGCATGACAGGCCATGGAGCGGCGGCGGCTTTGGCCATCACCCGCTTCGAGTCGCGGGCGAACCGGCGCTGGAGCATCCGGGCGAGGGGGCTCCCCAGGCGCGCCATGGGAGCGTTCGGCCGCGAGAAGGCGAAGATGTCGTACCAGACCGAGCCGTCCTCGTGGTGCCACTCGACCGAGAAGCGCTCCTCGCCCCGCTCGGCGTGCTCCGGCAAGGTGCCGTAGGCGAAGCCGAAGCGGACCACCGGGCCTTCCTCGTCGATCGTGTAGACGATCCGGCAGGCGCTGAGGGACCAGAAGCCGAAGTGCCGCGCCCGCACGGCGACCGTGGTGCCGGGCTCGATGGGAGCGCTGGTGGGATAGGACGAGACCCAGCCCAGGTCGAGATGCTTCCAGCTCCGGATCGCCTCGACGGCGCGCGCGAAGGCCGCCCGGCCCTCGCCGATCTGGACGCGGTTGTGGTCGATCTGGTAGCCGGTGGGCGCGCCGCGCAAGGAATGGCCGACCTCGCGGTACGAGAACGTGCGGTTGCGCTGGGCGGCCAGGAACCGCTCCATTCGCTTCGGGTCGGGTTTGGTGAACAGAAACACGCGGCGAGGGAGCGTACCATGACCGAAGGAGGCAGGAGTACAATCGCGCGAATCCTGAGGAGGAGCCCATGGAGCGACACGCCGGTCTGCCGCAACGTCTGAAGGAGTCCATCCTGGGACCCCAGGGGAAGACGGACGCCGCCCTGCGGCGGGCGATCGAGGCCCGGGCCGAGGAGCTGGCGGGAGGACCGCCGGCGGACGTCGCCGCCATCCCGGACAACCTCCGCGAGACGGTCGACACCGTGTCCCGGCACGCCTACAGGATTACGGACGAGGACGTCCAGGCCCTCCTCCGGGCCGGCTACTCGGAGAACGACCTCTTCGAGATCTTCGCCGCCGCGTCCGTGGGGGCGGGGATGGAGCGGCTGGAGCGCGGGCTCGCCGCGCTGAAAGGAGAAAGGCGATGAGGCTCAAGAAGGTCGAGCGCGGGGAGGGGATCCTGCGGCTGGCTTTTCCCATCCTGCCCTTGAAGCTCGGCGCCCGGGTGCCGGACGTGGTGCGCACCCTGATGTACCGGCCCGAGGTCTTCGGCAAGGCCTACAACGCCTGGATCCAGCAGATCCTCCGCGGACCCTCGAAGTGGAGCGTCTGGGAAAGGGAGCTGTTCGCCGCCTTCACGTCGAGCTGCAACCAATGCGTGTTCTGAAGGGAGCAGCACGGCGCGGTCGCGTCGATGTCCAGCGGTGACGATGCGGTGGTCGGGGCGGTCCTGGAGAACTACCGGACGGCCCCCATCCCGGAGAAGATGCGGGCGATGCTCGCCTTCCTGGAGAAGCTGACCCTTCGCCCGGCCGAGGTCGGCCCCGGGGACATGGAGCCCCTGCGGGCCGCGGGCCTCACGGACGAGGAGATCGAGGACGCCATCCACATCTGCGCCAATTTCAACATCATCAACCGCATGGCCGACGCCCTCGGCTTCCGGCTGCCGACGCGGAAGGTCTACGAGGGGAGCGCCCGCATACTCCTGAAAAAGGGCTATGCCTGACTCGTTTTAGCTTTAGCTAGCACCCTCATATTTTAGTAGAGGTATGGATCGCCTTCGCGGTCCCCGGGATTCTTCTCTCCGGTGCCTTCCTCGAAAGGAGAGTGCATGAGCCGTCTCCGTTCCCACCTGAGCCCCCGTCTGATCGTCCTCCTGTTCGTCCTGACCCTGGGGGCTTCGCTCTTCGCCTTCGCGGCGACCAGCACCAGCACCCAGACGCAGACCGAGCTCGGGACCACCCAGCAGCAGACCGCCGTGCGGACGAGCCGCGAGACTTCGCTGCTGCCGCTCCGCTCCGCGTGCCCGGTGATCCCCGCAAAAGAGCTGTTCATCACCGACGTCTCGGTGGTGGACGACTGCATCCGCACCACCTGGGGTCCCTGCCTGGGCCCGGCGCCGGTGTTGCCGGCCACGCAGGGCGCCTGGACGTTCGGCGCCAACATGGCCGCGGTGGCGGGCACGAACAACCCGGCCACCCTCTCGAACTTCACCCTCCAGTGGCTCAACACCTGGTCGGTCAACCAGACCATCAACAGCGACCCGGTGCCGGCGCGGCCCGACGTGCAGACGCTGATCATCAATCCCTGGATGGCCGCCAGCGGCGGCACGACCCTCGACATGAAGAAGGCGCCGTTCCGGCTGCTGGCCATCGTGGCGCGGCTCGACCTGCGGCAGAACGCGGGCTACTCGGGCGGCAACACGGCGGGCGAAGGCCGGTTCGTCTACAACCTGCTGGACGCGGGCGGCAACCCGACGCAGTTCCTGGTCATCTTCGAGTACGGTCTGGACGCCAGGGACTGCTTCTCGGTCCTCGACTGGGCCAAGGCCTGGCACGGGCTGGGCTCCTTCGCTTTCGGCCCGAGCTACAACGCGGCGCTGCAGTCGGTGACGGACCGTTTCGCCACCATCGGCGCCTCGCCGGGCAAGCCCAACGGCAGCGCCATCAACCAGGTGCGCACCAACGACTTCCACCTGCTGCGACCCTGGGAGCTGCGGGAGTTCAAGCTGAACGCCAAGGTGCTGGTCGTGCCGTCGCCCCTGTCGCCGTTCACGGTGGCGCAGACGCCGGCCAGGAGCCTCCAGCAGACGGCGGCGATCTCGACCTACGTCAACGCCAACGAGCCGTCGATCCTGGCGCACACCCACGTCGTGCCGCTGGTCTGGGCCGCCGCGCCGTTCCGGGGCGGCGCTTCGCCGCACAGCCTCGACCTCGGCTGGGACGGCCCGCCGCCGGTCTGCACCTCGATCGTCAATCCCGAGGCGCGCCACGCCTTCTCGCTCGACACCTGCAGCGGCTGCCACGGCGACGAGACGGCGACCGTCTTCAAGCACGTCGAGCCGCGGCTCCCGGGGGCTCCATCGGCTCTCTCCACCTTCCTGACCGGCGGCTCGGCCGTCGACATGTGCGGCCGGAACCACAATTTCGGCGACATCGAACGCCGCCGGGTCGATCTCTGCCAGCTCCTGGACAAGACCTGCTCGCAGGTCTCGGAAGAGCCGGTGGTGACGTTCGTCCACTGACGCTCGCCGGCCCGTCCGCCTTCCATTTCGTGATGATGACGCCAGCCGCGCGCTCCTCCGCCGCGGCTGGCGGCTCGTCCGCCTCTACAGTCCGTCGAGATTTCCCAGGAGCGGACGGTCGCCCGCATGTCCGAAGGACAGTTCAGCTTCCAGGCGTCCGCCGTCGTGGGCTGTATCGCAGAGGAAACGGCCGACGCGGAGCAGGCAGGCATCGTCGCGTCCGTCGCCGTCGAAGTCGCCCAGGACGGGCAGGTCTCCACGGAGGGTTGGGAGATCGAGGACCACCTCCGCGGCCCCGCCGTCATGAGCCGTGTCGCAGAGCAGACGCGAGCCGCGGAAGACGCACGGATCGTCGCGGCCATCGCCGTCGAGATCACCCAGCAGCGGGAGGTCGCCCGGGTCACCGAAGGCGAGGGACCATTCCGCGCGTCCGCCGTCCCGCTTGGTGTCACAGAGGAAGAACCGGCCCGAGCGGACGCAGGGATCGGCGCGTCCATCGCCGTTGACGTCGCCCAGCAGAGGCGTCTCGTCGGGTCGTCCGAAGCGGACCGAGAATTCCATGGCGCCGCCTTCGTGATCCGTGTCGCAGAGCAGCGCGCGGCCCCGCCGCAGACAGGGGTCCGCGCGTCCGTCGCCGTCCACGTCGCCGAACAGGGGCACATCGCCGGGATAGAGCCGCATCGCCAGCGGCAACTCGGCCTCGCCGCCGGTCCGCCCGGTGTCGCAGCGGACCTCGGCGCCAGACCACACACAGGGCTCATCCGCCGGGGAGGCGGCGTAGCGCCGGAACAGGACCGGTCCGGTCTCTATGTAATGGAGAAGGAACGTTCCGTTCGGTCCGAACACGACGGTGGGCTCCCACTGGTCGTTCTGACTGAGCGGATCTGCGATGACGATCTCCGGCCCGACACGGCGGCCGTCCTTGCGGAAGAGTTGCGCCCGCACGTGCCAGCCGAAGAACTGCCCCTGGGTGGGATCGAAGCTCTGCCAGGCGATGACGAAGTTACCGTGCCGGTCCGCCGCCACGCTGGGGTAGCGCTGGGCGGAAAGGCGGATGGGGTTGACCACGAACATCCGGCCAATCTTCTCTCCGGTGCCGGACGCCCGCTGAGCGTAGATATCCTGGAAAGGACCGTTGACGTCCTTGCCTTCCCAGACAGCAATGGAATTCCCCTGGCCGTCTACGGCCACCGAGGCGGCGAAGCTCCTGTCGGCCGGCGTCCGGGCGCGGTTGAAGCGCACCCGCGGGCTGAGGGGGGCTCCCTGCAAGGCGAAGCGCTGCTCGAAGAGATCGCAGTCGATGAAGATATCCCCGCAGGAAGCCCAGGACACAGACAGGACCTCAGATCCAATCCGACTCATGCTGATAGCCTGCAAGTCCCTCCCAGGTTCCGCATCCGGTCGGAACTCGCGAATCTCAGCCCCGGTCGTAGAGTCGAAGGTGGAGACCGAGACGAAATAAGGTCGGGCGGCGTTCTCTCCCAGCTTGGTGCCCAGGACGATCAGGTGCTCCTCGTCCAGGACTGTAACCTGCTGGTGTCGGAACAAGGGATGGGTGCCGAGATGAACGGGGTCAGCGCTTGGCGCGCCTGTGGCAGAGTAGCGGCGGGCTACATTGCCAACTGGTTCGCCCAGATCGTACCAGACCGCCCAGAAACCATCTTCATCCGTTGGCACTGGAACTAAGCGGGAGGCACTCTCCCGCTGGGCGGTGAAGGCCTGCCGGACCAGGATCTCAGAGCCAAGAGGCTCCCCGAGTTGAGAGAAGCTCTTGACCTGAAGGTTGTCTACCGCTTCATCGCCCGTGCGGAAGCCGAAAAGGAAATGACCATCAGGGTAAAAAGCCACCCGAGGCTCAGAGCCGCTGTCAGTTGCAGGATGAAGGACACGCTCTCCTTCGATCGGACTTTGGGCCTGGACAGATACCGAACAGGCCAGACAGCTCAAGATCAATACCAAAAGGGAAGGTCGAGGCTTGGTCTTCACCCTGTCTTTGCTCCTATGGCTCAGCGTCGGTTCAAGAACCGGCGAGAGGAAGATCTTAGCAGGGTTCCTGCTGCATCATATTCATACCAGACGATCTCAAATTCGCCGTTGGGCTGCACCTCGAGATGAGCAAGCGTTTGGCTCTCTTGTCCGTTTTCATCCACAGCGAATTCGGGGCCCAGGGGGAGGCCTAGCCGGTCGAAACGGCGAGCAAAGACCCTGACGGGTTCACCCTCTTGTCCCGCGCTTTCCCATGCCACGACAAAGTCACCCCGCTTCGACATTCCCGCGAGGGGTGAGCTCTGGTGGCCTTCAATCAGAGAGTTGACCTGAAACTCGGCGCCATCAGGATTTCCGTTGTGGTCGTACCGTTGAGCGAAGATACCCCCGAAATCGCCGTCCTGATCAAAGCTCATCCAAACCACCACGGATGCTCCGGATGGAGAGGCCGCAGCAGCGGGTTCCGCCTGGTCGTGTTGTATGTGAGTGTTGACCTGGAATTCACTGCCGAGGGACCGACCCTGATTATCGAAACGGCGGCCGAAGATCCCCCACATCGAGCCATCCTGGTGCTCCGACTCCCACACGACAAGGAAGCTCCCACCAGGGCCACGGGCAACGAAGGGCTGCTTTCGGAAGAAGCCATCTGAAGGATCGTTGAGATTTACGGGAGGTCCCAACAATTCACCATTGGCCGTCAGAGCCTGCCCTCGAACAAGAGTGTCCTCTGCAGTCAGCTCCGGCCATACTTGAAGAGCATTGACAGCGGTAATCTCTCCTTCTTCGTTCACTTTGGCTCCTGTTTTGTCTATGACGAGCACCCACTCGCAGCAACTCCCAGGCTTTGTAAACTCATACACGCCAGATCCTATAGATTGGCAAGATGGTGATTTTGCCGGTTCCGTTACGTTGTTCAACGGGTTGATCCAAGTAGGTGTCCAGTCCAGGCTCCCACAAGTAAAAGCGGGTACAAGGCTGCTCAAGTTGAGTCTGATACGGTCGCCGCTGTTATTCGGCAGATAAGCCATATTGAAGAAGAAGTTGCTGGAGCGGGCGAATACCATCTTCTTGTCTTCCGCCGTTTGCTGATTAAGGATCTTGGCGGGGTCCGGCGAAAAATCCTTCCACGGCCTCATCTTGAAAAGGGAAGCCATCTTTTGCATGTCCCAAGCCGAGTGGGCCTGGACAGTTGGCACAGTCCCCACTGTCGTGGGCACCGGCCCCAGATTGGTGGAGAGGGTGGAGGACGTAACGTTCCACAAAGTGAAGTAGTCCGCTCCATAGGTAAACCCGAAGGAGCCGGAGAGCGCGCTCAGGTAGGCCGTCTGGCGCACATAGGGACGGCTGTCCGGTGGCGTCGCGGAGCCGGGACTGGCAGGGTTCCCGTCATACACCGCTTCGCCGTTGGCTACGGGTTTGGTCGGCGCGGTGGCCTTGAAAAGATCCTCGGACATCGTCCGGGCCCGCCGGGTCACGCAATGGACCGCCGTCTCATCCTCGGGGCCGGGGTTGTCCGGTTGGTTGAATGGCGGATAGTCCCGGCGGGGATCGCACGGCTGCTCCTGGCCGGGCTGGATCTGGATCCGCAGGTTCTTGCAGTGACCGCTCTGGAAGAGGTGGAAGTCGTGCCAGGTCTGAGCCTGCAGGGGGATGGTGTAGTCCGCGCAGGTGGACTTGCCGCCCGCGTGATGCGTGACCAGATGCGCCGGCGCCGCCTGGTCCATGGCGGCCCCCACACTGTTGGCCAGGGTCTGGCTCTGGCTGGTCAAGGCGTGATCAAAGCCCGGGGAGAGGATCACGTGGTGCCCCGCCAGGCGCGCGGCGAGGTTGCGGGCGAAGATGCTGAGCCAGGTAGGGCTGCCGAGCGTCGGGCTGGGATAGGCGAACGGCTCCATGACGCCGGCCATCGCGACCACCAACCCCTTGGCGTTGGCATCTTGGATCTTGGCCTCGAGCTGCTGCCAGTAGGGCGGGTTCCAGCGCGAGCAGTTGTTGGGCACCACGGTGCCGTCCGAGGTGCATCCCGTGAGTTGCTGGAACGCTTCGGCTTCGGTGATGCCGGCGAAGTGTGGGGTGGTGCCCAGCAGGATGACGGAGAAGCCCTGCTTCTTCCGGCTGTCCAGATAGGTCGCCCAGTCGCCGGAACGAGTGGCTTTCTTGCCGGCTGCCCAGGCGGTGTCCGCCAGCCAGAAGAAGGGGACGCTTGTGGAGCCCTGCTTGAGGAAGCGGCGGTTGCTGGGGGCGATCTGGAGGAAGCCGCGGTCGTAGCGGTCGTTGGCCACGGTAGCCGCATTGACGGTGAAGGTGCCGGTGGCGAGGCCTCCGGCCAGGTACGAGGAGCTGTTCAGGTTTGGGTCGGTGGCGCAGTCCTTCACCGAGGCGGGAGCGCCGGCGCGTTTGCGGCACCGGACGTCCCATTTATAGGTGGCGGCGGCGCCACCGGCGCCGGCCGGCAGGGCGGTGCGGATGCGGAAGGCTTCCTGGCCGGTAGTCTCGGTGCAGTCCCAGAACCCCCAGCCGGAGCGGACGAGGGCGTTGGTGGAGGCGTTGCGGAATTCGACCGTGATCTCCAGGTCGCGGTAGGCGTTGGCGCCGGCGTAACCGGTGGAGCGCAGGGTCTTCTGCCAGCATCGCCACTGGTTGACGGTGCTGGTCTCCTGACATGCGACAGGGCTCTGCGGCGCGGGGCAGGTCTGGCCGGCGGCGGCGTGCGGCAGGAGCGCCAGGAGCAGCAGGCCCAGGACGATCTTGAACAGCCGCTGCCGATTTCCGGAGTTACCTCTACGGCTTTGAACCATGAGACCTCCCTCCTCTCACAAGTGACAGCTGTGTACAGGTAAGTTGCCGCCGCGGCCTGGAGAGGGACAAGGGAGGAAAGCGATCCCGAAAGAAAGAGGCCGCCCCCGAGGCGGGACGGCCTTTTGAGAACCAAACGTGGAGGCGGGCAGGCTCTAGAAGATGATCTGGTACTGGAGCCGGATTTCGTCGTCCTCGCGGCCCGTGGCGTTGTTCTCGAGCTGGCGGTAGTCGAGCTGGAGCTTGTGGGCGTGCTTGTTCCAGAAGTAGTTGAGGGCGATTCCCCGCTCTTCCTGCTCGTCGTCGTCCACATCCTTGTTGAGGTCGAGCTCGCCGAGGCGGGCGGCGATCTCGAGCTTGTTGCGGATCAGGAAATAGCCGGCCTGGACGTTGAAGCCGCTGAGGTCGCGGTCGGCGCCCGTCTCGGGGTCGTCGGTGGCCTCGAAGAGCTCGCCGAAGAGGGAGAAGCCCTTGAACTTGAAGACCACGTCGCCGCCCACGATCTCGCGGTCGAAATCGTTGCTGGTGGTGGCGCCCTGGCGGTCGTTGGATTCGTACTCGCCGGCGATGGCGAAGAGCGGCCGGTCGGTGCTCTCGAAGTCGCTTTCGGAGTACTTCACGTCGCCGAAGGGCTGGAAGGTGACGCGGGCGTTGTACTGGTACTTGTCGTTGTCGTTGGCGGAGACCGTGCGGCCGTTGCCGTTGAACACGCCGACGCGCCAGTCGAGCTTGCCGGCGAGCGGCGTGCCCCAGAGCTGGAAGCCGATGTCGCGGCCGCGGGCAAAGGTGTTGGAGACCAGGGACCGGTCGACGAACTGCTGCGAACCCGAGGAGGTCAGCTCCTGGCGGCCGAAGGGCACCTTGAACTGGCCGGCCCTGAGCTGGAATTCCTTCTTGCCCTTGGTGAAGTCGTAGTTGATGGTGGCGTCTTCGAGGACGTTGGCGCTGTCCGCCCAGTTGAGCTGCAGCTCGTAGGTGAGGTCCTTGGTGTAGACCCAGCCCTCTAACTTGGTCTTGGCGCGGCGGATGCGGAAGGAGCCCTTGTCGTCGCCGACCTCCGGCATCTGCTCGGTGAAGCGGATCTGGACGCGGTTGGAGAGGCTGAGCTCGGCGTTCTTGCTCTTGATGGTGGTCTTGCCGTCCTTCCAGCTCACGTCGAAGGCGGGAGCGGCCGGCTTGGGCGTGGGCCGTTCGTAGCCCGGCAGGTTGTGCTTGAAGAAGTAGAGGTCGGCGGCGGTCTCGTTCTCGGCCACGACGGTCTCGCCGTTGGGGCCGCGGCCGATCAGGGTGATGGCGACGCCCATGTCGCCGGTCTGCTGCCAGGTCTGATACTTCTCCGGCGTGTTGAAGACGTAGATCCGGCCGTCCTTCTCGACCTCCTGGTAATACAAGCCCGTCACCTGCGCCGTGGCGACGGAGGCGGCCGTCAGCGCCAAGACGAGCGCGAAGAAGGCAGCCTTGAAAGTAGCCGATCTGAGCATCCTGCTCTCCTTTATCTTGATCGATTCAGTTTAGGGCTCATTCGAGTTGGCGGCAGCTTAGGAAGCATCGAGAGCGACGCAGCGACGGAATTGTGACAGCCCTGCGACAGCGGCCTTGTCACGCCGCTGTAACAGGACGGTAGGGTCGCTGACAAACCCTTTTGCGAAAGTCTGCCTGGCGGGACCGGTCGCGTGTCCGCCCCCAAAAAGTGTGCACGTTCAACCCTGAGTATAAGGAGATCGCAATGAATCGGAATCGCATGGTGGCTCCGTTCGCCATGGCTCTGGCCTTGTGCGGCGGCGCTGTCCTGACGGCGCAGGCGGTGAAGGTGGACGCGGGGATCAAGGGCTACCAGAAGACCAGCGGCGTCTCCGGCAACGTGAGCTCGGTGGGCTCGGACACCCTCAACAACCTGATGACGCTGTGGGCCGAGGGCTTCCGCAAGCAGTATCCCAACGTCCGCATCCAGATCGAGGGCAAGGGCTCCTCGACGGCGCCGCCGGCGCTGATCCAGGGCACGGCGCAGCTCGGCCCCATGAGCCGGGTGATGAAGTCGAACGAGATCGACGACTTCGAGAAGAAGTACGGCTACAAGCCGACCGCGATCCGCGTGGCGGTGGACGGCCTCGGCGTGTTCGTGCACAAGGACAACCCGATCAAGTGCCTGTCCATGCAGCAGGTGGACGCCATCTTCTCCAAGGGCCGGGCCTGCGGCGGCAAGCCGGTCGCCAACTGGGGCCAGGCCGGCGTGAGCCAGGCGGGCTGGGGCAACCAGCCGCTCAGCCTCTACGGCCGCAACTCCGCCTCGGGCACCTACGGCTACTTCAAGGAATTCGCCCTCTGCAAGGGCGACTACAAGGACACCGTGAAGGAGCAGCCGGGCTCGGCGTCGGTGGTCCAGGGCGTGACGGAGGACAGGTTCGCCATCGGCTACAGCGGCATCGGCTACAAGACCTCCGGCGTGCGGGCGGTGGCCCTGTCGGCCAAGCCGGGCGGCCAGTGCATCGAGGACAGCCCGGAGAACATCCTGTCGGGCAAGTACCCGCTGTCGCGCTTCCTGTACGTCTACGTCAACAAGGCTCCGAACAAGCCGGCCGACCCGCTCGTCCGCGAGTTCGTGAAGTACATGCTGTCGCAGGAAGGCCAGCAGGTGGTGGTCAAGGACGGTTACATTCCTGTGACGGCCAGGATCGTCCAGGAAGAGATGGCGAAGCTTCAGTAAGATCGGGGTACATCCGCAAGGCCCGGCGGCGCTGCGCTGCGCCGCCGGGCCGGTCTTCGAATCCCTTGCAGCCGTCACGATCGGGAGAGCTCCCATAGCCATGGAGAAACCGGACAAGCTCCGCGCGAGGAACAGCTCCTGGGAGACTCCCCGGAAACGGCTGCTCCTGGACAAGGCGGCGCGCTGGACGGTGTCGGCGGGCGGCATCGCCATCATCGCCAGCATCCTGGGAATCCTGCTCTACATCCTGATCGAGGTCCTGCCGCTGACCTACGCCGCCGAGGTGAAGCCGGCGCGGCGGGTGGCGGTGCAGGGCGCCGGCCGGATCGACGCGCTGCTCGCCGACGAGCACCGCACCCACGTGGCCACCCTGGACGAGCGTGGGCGGGTGCGGGTCGTCCGCCTGGACGACGGCCGGGTGGTCTACTCCTCCGACATCCTCGAAGGCGCCGCCGGCGTCAAGCTGCTCGGCGCCAAGGTGCCGCCCGAGAGCCGGGCGTTCGCGGCGGCCACCGACGACGGCCGGGTGCTGCTCAAGCGCATGGCGTTCGAGGTCACCTTCGAAGGGGACCGGCGGGTGGTGACGCCGGACACCCAGCCGCCGGCCAGTCTCCGGCTCGACCCCGAGGGCCGGCCCCTGGGCGCCTTCGCGGCGCAGCTCGACTCGGAGGACGGGACCGCCACGGCGGCGGCGGTGCTGGCCGGCGGCCGGCTCGCGGTGGTGCGGCGCGGGGTGGAGGAGAACGCGATCACCGGCGAGGCCGCCGAGACCCTCTCCCGGGCCGAGGCCGAGGCCCCGGGCCGGATCACCGCGATGGTGATCGACCCCGACCAGCGGAACCTGTTCGCGGGCACCGCCAGCGGCGACCTGCTCTGGTGGGCTCTGGCCGACGGCCAGCCCGGCGAGCTGCGCACGGTCTCCGCCGGCGCGCCGGTGACGGCGCTGAACCTGCTGCTCGGCGGCCGGTCGCTGGCGGTGGGCCAGGAGAGCGGCGCGCTGTCCGTCTGGTTCCCCGTCCGGGAGGCGGACGACGACGCGAGCGCCAAGCTGACGCGCATCCACGACTTCCCGGCCCTGCCGGGCGCCATCGGCCGGATCGTCCCCTCCCTGCGGGACAAGGGGTTCCTGGCCCTGGGCGGCGGCCGGATGGGGCTGTACTTCTCCACCTCCGAGCGGACCCTGTGGACCGGCCCGTCCCCGCTGGCGAACCCCGCCTCCCTGGCCTACGCTCCGAAGTCCGACGGCGCCTTCGTGGGCGGCGCCGGCCAGGTGGCGGCCATCGACATCCGCAACCCCCACCCCGAGGTGACCTGGAAGTCGCTGTTCGGGAAGGTCTGGTACGAGGGCTACGAGAAGCCGGAGCACGTCTGGCAGTCGAGCGGCGGCACCGACGACTTCGAGCCCAAGCTCTCGCTGACGCCGCTGCTGGTGGGCACGCTCAAGGGGACGTTCTACTCCCTGCTGCTGGCGATCCCGCTGGGGGTGCTGGGGGCGATGTACACGTCGCAGTTCATGCACCCGACGTACAAGCGGTACCTCAAGCCGATGATCGAGATCATGGCCTCGCTGCCCAGCGTGGTGCTCGGCTTCCTGGCCGGCCTCTGGCTGGCGCCGCGCATCGAGAAGGCCATGCCGGCCCTGCTGTTGATGCTGCTGGTGCTGCCGCTGCTGGTCCTGCTGGCAGGATACCTGTGGAACCTGCTGCCGCGGACCTTCCGCGGCCGCTTCCACGTGGGCACGGAGGCGATCCTCTTCGTCTTCGTGCTGGCGGCGGGGATCTGGCTCTGCTTCCAGGTGTCGCAGCCCTTCGAGCGCCTGGCTTTCGGCGGCAACTTCCAGTCCTGGCTGCTGGCGACCACGGGCCTCGGCTACGACCAGCGCAACGCCGTGGTGGTCGGCCTGGCCATGGGCTTCGCCGTCATCCCGATCATCTTCGCCATCGCCGAGGACGCCTTCTCGAACGTGCCGCGCAACCTGGTGGCCGGCTCCCTGGCCCTGGGCGCGGACCGCTGGCAGACGGTCACCCGGGTGGTGCTGCCCACGGCCTCGCCGGGCATCTTCTCGGCCATCATGATCGGCTTCGGCCGCGCGGTGGGCGAGACCATGATCGTGCTGATGGCGACCGGCAACACGCCGATCATGTCGTGGAACCCCTTCAACGGCTTCCGGACCCTGTCGGCCAACATCGCCGTCGAGATCCCGGAGGCGCCGGTGGGGGGCACGCTCTTCCGCACCCTGTTCCTGGCCGCCCTGCTGCTGTTCGTCATCACGTTCGTCATCAACACCGTGGCGGAGCTCGTCCGTCAACGGCTGCGCGAGAGGTACTCGCAGCTATGACTCCCACCCCTTCGCAGTCGTCCCAGGTGGCCGTGGCGGACCGCGCGGTCCCGGAGCCGCGCGCCGGGTCGCGGCCGGCGGCGATCTTCGGCGGCCGGCGGCGGCGCTCCGGCGCGCTCGGCCAGGCCCTGACCTGGCTCTGCGGCGGCGCCCTCGCCTTCAACCTCCTGCTGGTGATCGCCATCCTGCTCCTGCTGGCCTGGAACGGCCTGAGCTACTTCTGGCAGAAGGACCTGGTGCTGCTCGACCTCAAGGACGGCCGCAAGGTGCTGGGCGAGGTCTGGGAGGTCGAACAGGCGCCCGCCGCCGCGGCGCAGCCCGGGTCGGCGGCCATCGACCGCATCCGCGTGAAGATCGGCAACCGCGACGTCGAGGGGCTCGACTTCGCCTGGATCGACCGCAAGGACGTCGCCGCGCAGTCGCGCCCCGCGGATGTGGTGATGCTGGAGCGCCTGGAGTGGGGCAACTTCTACGGCGCCATGCGGGAGATCCGCCGCGGCGACCGGGTGATCGCCAGCGGCCCGGCGGCGGCCTGGCGGGCGTTCCAGCCGCTGCACGAGAAGAAGCGCGAGCAGCTCGAGCGCATCGAGGAGCTGGAGAAGGGCGAGATCGGCGACGTCAACTACGCCATCGAGCGGCTCCGGCTCGACCAGCGGCGGCTGGACCTGGAGGAGATGCCGGAGCCCGAGCGCCGGCGCCGCGGCGCGGAGATCGAGAAGGAGCTCGCCGCCCGCCAGGCCGAGTACGAAGAGCTCGCCGCCCGGCTCGGCCGGATGCGGGAGGAGTACGAGGCCGAGACCCTGGTGATGGCCACGGTCAACGGCGACGTCAAGGAGATGCCGCTGGGCACGGTCGTCCACGCCATCCAGCCCAACGCCCTGAGCGGGCCGGAGAAGCTCGGGCTCTACGTCTCGCGGATCTGGGAGTTCGTCAGCGGCGACCCGCGCGAGTCGAACACCGAGGGCGGCATCTTCCCGGCCATCTTCGGCACCGTGATGATGGTCTTCCTCATGGCCTTCGCCGTGGCGCCCCTGGGAGTGCTGGCGGCCCTCTACCTGCGCGAGTACGCCAAGCAGGGGCCGCTGGTGCGCATGGTCCGCATCGCCGTCAACAACCTGGCGGGCGTGCCGTCGATCGTCTTCGGCGTCTTCGGCCTCGGCTTCTTCGTCTACCTGATCGGCGGCTCCATCGACCAGCTCCTCTACCCGGAGTCCCTGCCGGCGCCGACCTTCGGCACCGGCGGCATCTTCTGGGCCGCGCTGACGCTGGCGCTGCTCACCGTGCCGGTGGTGATCGTGGCGGCCGAGGAGGGGCTGGCGGCCGTGCCGCGCATCGTGCGCGAAGGCTCGCTGGCCCTGGGCGCCACCAAGTTCGAGACCATCCGGCGCGTGGTCGTGCCGGCGGCGGCCCCGGGCATCCTCACCGGCATGATCCTGGCCATGGCGCGCGCCGCCGGCGAGGTGGCGCCGCTGATGATCGTCGGCATGGTGAAGCTGGCGCCGGCGCTGCCGGTGGACGGCAATCCGCCCTTCGTCCATCTGGAACGGAAATTCATGCACCTCGGCTTCCACATCTACGACGTCGGCTTCCAGAGCCCGAACGTCGAGGCCACCACGCCGCTCGTGTTCGCGACCGCCCTGCTGCTGATCCTGGTGGTGACGGTGATGAACCTGGTGGCGATCACGCTCCGGAATCATTTGCGCCGCAAGTACGCCGGGAGCGCCGTCTAGCTCCGCGGCTGGAGATACGAAGCATGATCGGTGAAACCACAGCCCCCGCCCGCGCGCAGGTCTCCCACGCGGACGACCCGGCGATCAATCCGAAGATCGAGAACCCGATCCTGCGGATCGAAGATCTGTCGCTCTGGTACGGCGCCAAGCAGGCGCTGAACGGCATCTCGCTGAAGATCCCGGAGAAGCAGATCACCGCCTTCATCGGCCCGTCCGGTTGCGGCAAGTCGACGCTGCTGCGCTGCATCAACCGGCTGAACGACCTGATCGACGACGTCCGGATCGAAGGGGACATCCGCTTCGGCGACGGCAGCGTCTACGATCCCAGGATCGACATCAACGCCCTGCGCAAGCGGATTGGAATGGTTTTCCAGAAGTCCAACCCCTTCCCCAAGTCGATCTACGAAAACGTCGCCTACGGCCCGCGCATCCAGGGCATCAACCGCAAGCGGGACCTCGACGAGATCGTCGAGCGGAGCCTGCAGGGCGCGGCCCTGTGGAACGAGGTCAAGGACCGTCTCGACGACAGCGCCCTGGGCCTGTCGGGCGGCCAGCAGCAGCGCCTCTGCATCGCCCGGGCCATCGCCGTCGAGCCCGAGGTGATCCTCCTCGACGAGCCCTGCTCGGCCCTCGACCCCATCGCCACCGCGCGCATCGAGGAGCTGATGCAGGACCTGAAGAGCAAGTACACGCAGGTGATCGTGACCCACAACATGCAGCAGGCCTCCCGCGTGTCGGACTACACGGCCTTCCTCTACCTGGGAGAGCTGGTGGAGTACGGCTCCACCGAGAAGATCTTCATCAATCCGATCAAGAAGCAGACCGAGGACTACATCACGGGGCGGTTCGGGTAGGCGGCCGTCTCCCCGATCTCCCGCGCCAGCTCCTCCAGCCGCAGCCGGTCCAGCTTCTCGATCGGGAGGTTCACGAACAGCTCGACGCGGCGGGCGAGCACGCGGCCCGCCTCCTTGAAGTCGTCATAGCCGATGGGATCGGGCACGCCCCAGTGGGCGGCGATGGGCTGGCCGGGGAAGACCGGGCAGGACTCCTTCGCGTTGTCGCAGACCGTGATCACGAAGTCGAACCGGACGCCCTTGAATTCTTCCCAGGACTTGCTGCGGGCGTCGCTCGCGTCGATCTGGTAGACCTCCCGCAGCAGGCGCAGGGCCAGGGGATTGACCTCGCCCTTGGGATCGGAGCCGGCGCTGAACGACTCGAAGCGCCGGGGATCCGCCTTGCGCAGGAAGTACTCGGAGAGGATGCTGCGGGCCGAGTTGCCGGTGCACAGGAACAGGACCTTGTACGGCATTCAGGACGCCCCGCCGGAAGCCATCCCCGCCGAGAAGCGGTGGCGGATGTCGCGGCCCTCCACGTAATAGATGACGTCCTCGGCGATGTTCGTGGCGTGATCCGCGATGCGCTCCAGGTTGCGCGAGATCAGGAGCAGGTGGAGAGCCCGGCTGACCGTCTTGGGGTCTTCGATCATGTAGGTCAGCAGCTCGCGGAAGATCTGCTTGTAGAGGCCGTCGACGTCGTCGTCCGACTGGCAGACCTCGTTGGCCATCGCGGAGTCGCGCCGGACGAAGGCGTCCAGGGCCTTGCGGACCATCGCCTGCACGAGCTGCGAGAGGTGCGGCAGATCGATATAGGGCTTGAGCGGCGGCTGCTGGTTCACCTGCTCGACCGACTGCGCGATGTTCACCGCCGAGTCGCCGATCCGCTCCAGGTCGCTGTTGATCTTCATCACCGCCACCAGGAACCGGAGGTCGACCGAGACCGGCTGCCGGCGGCTGAGGAGGACGTGGCAGATCTCGTCGATCTCCATCTCGGTGCGATCGACTTCATTGTCCGCCTGGATCACCTCCTGGCAGAGCTTGTTGTCGCGGTCGAGCAGCGCCTGGGTCGCCTTGGCGACCATGGCCTCCACCATGCCGCCCATCTTGAGCAGGGTCTGCCGCACCCGCTCCAGCTCTTGGTCAAAGTGTCGTTCCATGGGATCGGGAATCCTTTCGTCTTTGGAGTTTACTCCGATTCCCGCGCCATTCCTGTGACAGAGCGTGGGCGCCGGCGTGACAGCTAGCGGCGGGTGAAGATGACCCTGGCGGGATTGCCCTGGGCGATCGAGCGCTCGGGCAGGGGACCGGAGACCACGGAGTTCGGGGTGACGATCGAGCCGTCGCCGATGTGCGCCCCGTCGAGCAGGACGCAGCCGGCGCCGATCCAGACGTCGCGGCCGATCCGGATGCCCTTGGGGGAGACCTTCTCCTGGAGGCGCATGGGGACGTCCAGGCGGTCGTACCGGTAGTTGTTGCCGAGGATCGAAACGTTGGGGCCGATCATGCAGTCGTCGCCGATCTCGACCCCGCCGGCATGGGAGGTGATGACGCAGCCGGTGGCGATCTCGACGTTGGAACCGATCGTCAGCGGGCCGTCCGTGGCCTTGACCTTGGTGAACGAGCCGATGATCGAATCGCGGCCGATCGTCAGGTGGGGGGTGATCTCCACTTCCGCTTTCGGGCTGATCCTGCACCCGTACTTGCGCCAGGCGCGGAAGGTGACGAGGAAGCCGGGGGTGAGGAACCGCCGGACCAGGGTGCCGGTCTTCATGCCGGGAGCCGTTCGGAGACCAGCCGGCGGATGGTGTCGAAGCGTTCCATCTCGCCGACCTCCTTCATGGTGAACCGGATGCCGAACGCCTCCTCCAGGGCGGTGACCATCCGGAGATGGTTCAGGGAATCCCAGGCCGGCGCGTCGTCCCGGTGAAAGCCTTCCCTGATGACGGCGGGGTCGATCTCGAGGACTTCGGCCATGACTTCCTTGATGCGGCGGTCGGGGTTCGTCATGGGAGTAGAATACCGTTCTGGAGGAACCTGATGCCGCGCCGACTGCTGATCCTCATTCTCGCCGCCGCTCTCATGCCGGCCGGCCTCCGCCCCCAGGAGCCGGAGAAGAAGCCGGAGCCCAAGCCGGACGCCTTCCAGTACTTCTTCGGCAAGAAGCGGGAGGAGAAGAAAGAGGAGAAAAAAGCGGAGCCCGCGAAGGAAGAGGCCCCCGCGCCGGCCGAGGAGCCCGCGGAGCCGGAGCCCGTCGCGGCGCCCGAGCCGGAGCCCGCCGAGACGCCCGCCGCTCCGGAGCCTGCCGCGCCCGAGCCGGAGGTCGCTCCTGAGCCCGCGCCGCCGGCGCCCGCTCCCAGGCCCGAGCCTACTCTCGCTCCTCCTGAACCGGCTCCCGCGGCCCCCGCTCAGCCCAAGCCCGCGCCGCCCGTCGCCGCTCCCGTCGTTGAGGCGCCGAAGGCGGAGGAACCCAAGGCGGACGCCTTCCAGTACTTCTTCGGCCGCGCCACGCCACCTATCGAAGTGAAGGCGGAAGAGAAGAAAGCTCCCACGGACGCCTTCGAGTATTTCTTCGGCAAGGACGGCAAGGCGGGCCCGGAAGAGAAGGAGAAGCCGAAGAGTCCGCCGCCCTCTCTGTAGGTTGCCTGCTGGGGCGCTCAGCCCTTCGAGACCTCACCCTCGGTCCCTCTCCTGTCACCCTCCCCCCGACCAGGAGAGGGAGGGCCCTGCGATCCAGGTTTTCGATCTCGGCAAGATCGTTGACTCATCGTTCCCCCTCTCCCGGGTGGCGGGAGGTGGTGGGAGAGGGGGCCAGGGGGGGCCAGGGGGTGAGGTCTCGAAGGGCAGGACGCCCGCCGGACAAGAAATCCTGGACGCCCGCCTACCGCGCCAGCACCCGCGTCAGCTCCAGCATCCCGAGATCCAGCGGCTTCTGGTTCGTCACCACCTCGGCCAGGGGCATCGAGGTGATCTCGCCCTTGTTCAGCCCCATCAGCACGCCGTGCTCGCCCCGGGCCAGGCTCTTCACCGCCGCGGCCCCGAGCCGGGTGGCGAGGAGGCGGTCGAAGGCGCCGGGAGTGCCGCCGCGCTGGACGTGCCCCAGTATGGTGGCCCGCAGCTCGAAGCCGAACTTCTGCCGGTTCGCGGAAAAATGGTGGATCAGCCGGTCGGCGTTGTACTTCGCCCCCTCGGCCACCACGATCAGGGCGTGCGGCTTGCCCCGCCGATAGGCGTCCCGGAGCTCGGCGCCCAGGGTGTCCGGGTCCGTGTCGACCTCCGGAATGATCACCGCCTCGGCGCCGCCCGCCAGTCCCGCCGCCAGCGCGAGATAGCCGCAGTCGCGGCCCATCACCTCCACCAGGAAGGCCCGCTGGTGCGAGGAGGCCGTCACCTTCAGGCGGTCGATCGCCTCCAGGGCGATGTTGAGCGCCGTGTCCACCCCGATGGTGATCTCGGAGCCGTAGAGGTCGTTGTCGATCGTCGAGGCCACGCCCACGACGGGGAAGCCCATCGCGGAGAGCAGATGCGCCCCGGTCTGCGAGCCGTTGCCGCCGATGACCACGAGGGCGTCGATGCCGTGCTGCCCGAGCTGGCGCAGGGCTTCCACCCGGCCGTCCTCAGTGCGGTATTCCGGACAGCGGGCGCTGCCCAGCATGGTGCCCGCCTGCTGCAGGATGCCGCCCACGTCCCGCGCCTCCAGGTGGACGAAGTTGCCGGCGATCAGCCCGCTGAAGCCCCGCCGCACCCCGTAGGTCTGCCAACCTTCGTGGATGCCGGCGCGCGCCACCGCCCGGATGGCGGCGTTCATCCCCGGGGCGTCCCCACCGCTCGTCAGAACCGCGATCCGCCTCATCTTTGCAGTTCCTCCATTCTCGATCGCTACAACCTTATCAGCCGCGCAGGACCCGGGCCATCAAGGAGACGGCGATGTCCAGGTGGTCCTCGGTGAGGGAGGGGCCGAGCAAACGGGCGCGGGACAACCGGCTGGCGAGGCGCTCGTCGTAGCGGGCGTGGGGGAGGAGCCGCCGCAGCTCCGCGAGGAGGATGTTGAAGTTCTCGGTGACGGAGGGGTGCAGGGCGGACCCCAGGGAGCGGTAGTCGAGGTCGTTCGCCCGGAAGACGAGAGGGGGATGGCCCATGGAGTAGAGATGGAAGAAGTCGTCCCGTTCCTCCCGGGTCACCTGCCGGGACTTCCGCCGCGCCCGGGTCATCTGGAAGACGCCCGTATCCTCCGTCTCCACCTTCTTCGCGATCCGCGTGCCCCGGAGGACGAGGTCGACACTCCCCAGGGCGATCTCGGCGCTCTCCCCCCGGCGCGAGACCGCCGTGAGGCCCCGTTCGTTCAGCTCGAAGCCGCGGACCAGGAAGCGTTGCGCGTCCGACTCGATGTCGTCCGGCGTCAGCAGGATGGGACGGATGCCGTTGACGCGCAGGCGGCCGGCGAAGGCCCAGGCGGGCTCGATCTCGGCGAAGCTGGCGACCACGACCGGCCCCCCTTCCGGAGAGCGGAGCCGCGCCCGCGCCTCGTAGAGCGTCTTGTCGAGAGCCCCGGCCAGGGTCTCCACCATGGCCTCACCCTGTCCCGGAGCGTAGTGGACCGCAACGATATTCACCCGCCGACTCTGTCGCGGGTGCGCGGTAGAGGTCAAGCGCTTATTTGGAAGAGGGAATCTGATCCGCCCGGCACCGCCGGACCGAGATCAGCGCCAGCCCGAGCTCGTGGGCCTTGCGCAGCAGGCACTGGAGGGCGGACTGGTCCGGCACCTGTCCGAGGAGGACCGTCTCGCCGCAGGGCTCCACCGTGAGCGTCATGCCGCCGAACCAGCTCGACCAGTGCTCGTCGAGGCAGCCCTGGAGCCGGATCTCGTAACAATCTCCCGAAGATTCCGTCGGATCGGGCATGATGGACTCCGTTTCCTTCATCTCGCGGTCAGGGTACGATGGAGGCAACGATCCGGCCATTCGCCGAAAGGCGGATTTTCAAGGCGTATTGGAGGTTTTGTCGTGAACGCAGTCGTTCTCCGTCCGGCGAGTCGCTGGAAAGTCCTGGCCGTATTGGCCTTTCTGTCTCTCGGTCCGGGGCTCGCCGCCCCCTCCCGCGCCGCCGTTCCCGCGGCGGAGCGCAAGGCCCTCCTGGCTCTCTACAGCGGGACCGGCGGAGCGCGCTGGGTGAACCGCGAAGGCTGGGGCCGTCCCGCCGGCAGCGAGTGCGACTGGTACGGAATCCGCTGCAACGAAGCCCGCACGACCGTCGAGGAGATCTTCCTCGCCGAAAACGGGCTGACCGGCAAGCTGCCCGCGAAGCTGGGGAACCTGCCGAACCTCCAGACCCTGGACCTGGAGAGCAACGCCCTCAACGGCGCCATCCCCAAGGACCTGGGCCGCCTGCGGAACCTGCGCTCTCTCCAACTCGGTCTGAACCAGCTCTCGGGAACGATCCCCAGGGAGCTGGGAAACCTGACGAACATGGAGAGCCTGTCGCTGGCCTTCAACAAGCTCTCCGGCGCGATCCCGGCGGATCTGGGCCGTCTCGCCAACCTCGTGGTCCTGGACCTCTCGCGGAACACGCTGACAGGGGCCCTGCCGCTGCAAATCGGGAACCTGCGGAGCCTCCAGTTCCTGGACCTCTCCGCCAACCGGCTCACGGGCGCGATCCCGGCGGAACTGGGGCGTCTGACCGGGCTGGTCTCCCTCTACCTCGGTGGGAATCAGCTCACGGGCGGGATCCCCAGGGCGCTGGGCGGTCTCGCGGTCCTGGAGCAGCTCGGCCTCAGCGACAACCAGCTCACCGGCCGCATTCCGCCCGAGCTCGGGGGCCTCGCGCGGCTGGCCTATCTGGATCTGGAGCGGAACCAGCTTTCCGGTTTGATCCCGGCGCGTCTGGGGAGCGCGACCTCCCTGGAGGGGCTGCTGCTGACCGGGAACCGGTTGTCCGGGAACATCCCCACCGCGTTGGGAAACCTCCCGAACCTGGCCATCCTCTGGCTGGGCGGGAACCGCCTCACCGGCCCCGTACCCTTCCACCTGGGGAATCTGTCCGAGCTGGTGGACAATGCCGGGCTCGATCTCCGGGGGAACGCCCTGGCGACGGACACCGAGGCCGGCCTGCTGGTCTTCCTGAACGAAAAGCAGGTGGGAGGCGACTGGATCAGCTCCCAACTTCCCGCCGCTCTCGTAGAGATCGGGACCACTCTGGGCAGCCTCGCCGACCGGCGGACCGGCGCCTGGGTCTACTGGCGGGTCGAGATCGGGACCGGTGCGCCGCCGCTGACGATCTCCACGGAGTTGGGCAACGGGGATGTGGACCTCTATGTGCGCTTCGGATCGCTGCCGACGGAAACGCAGAACGACGCGGCGTCGGTGAATGCGGAGAACCTGGAACAGGTGACCGTCGCGGCGCCCAGGGCGGGGACCTATTTCATCGGCATCCACGGCCGGGCACGATATGAGGGGGTTACTTTGAGGGTGGGGGGATAGGAGTCAGCAGGGTTGCCGCAAACATCCAAGTTGCGGACTGTGAGAACTCCTGGGGCGTAATTGCGTCTCGTAGACTCAGGCGGTACGTCTGGACTATACTAAGGCTTGTCAGGAGACGCCATGAGCCGGAAAGCCATCAGAAGCTTGCGTGAAGAGGAGCCGGACAGCAACCCGGGGACCTCTGAGGAACCTGCGGAAGATCCCAAGACTTTGAGGCGGAAGCAACTCGAAGAGGCTCTCTCCCATCAGAACAAGTTCGAATTGGACCTGGACCAGGAGTCGTTGGCCAAGCTGCGTTGGATGCAATGATCCTGGTCGATAGCTCCGCTTGGGTGGAGTACTACCGCACTACAGGTTTACGGGATGTCACCGAGGCAGTCGCCCGAGTGATTGCTGACGATCTCTGTGCAGTTAACGGAGTGATTCAGGTCGAGATCTTGGGTTACGCCGCTGGATCCAATCTGGCGCAGATGTTGGCTGACTTCAAGGCCTATAACTGGATCACACTCACCGATGCCGATTTTGATCTTGCTACTGAGATGGGATTTTTTCTAAGGAGGAAGGGTGTCACACTTCCTCCTACTGATCTCATCATCGCTGCCTCTGCCATCCGCACTGACGTGGTCCTTTACCATGTTGACTCGCACTTCGACAAAGCCGCCCAGTACTTCAACCTGAAATCAAAGAACCTGCGCAATTAGAGATGGCGAACCAAAGGGGCACCCGTAAGTTTCGTGAGGGAACACGTTCCGTTCACGAAGATCCCAAAGCGCTCAGAAGGCGTCAGCTTGACCGCATCCTCTCCCATGCCGGACAGATCGAAATGGATATCGACGGCGAGACGCTTGTCCGATTAAGGGCTATGGGATGCCATCCTTTGGATGAGTAGGGCGGGAAACAAAAAGCCGGACCGGTCACCCGGCCCGGCTTCCTGAAACCGCTGCCTGACCGTCAATCCGCGACCGTCGCGGGCTCGCCCACCAGCTTCTCTTCCTTCTTTCCGCGCCGGAACAGTTTCCCGATCCGCGAGAAGATCCGGGCCTCCTGCCAGTCGTCGAAGATGCTGTAGGTGACCGGGGTGCCGATCAGGGTCAGCAGCAGCACGAGCATCTGGCCGCCGATGATCACCGAGCCGATCGCCCGGTTGGTGCCGGCGCCCGTGCCGCTCGACGCCACCAGCGGGATCATGCCCGCCACGAAGGCCAGCGTGGTCATCAGGATCGGCCGCAGACGGTCGCGGTTGGCTTCCAGGATCGCCTCGTAGCGCGGCATCCCCTTCGCCCGCAGACCGTTCGCGTGGTCGACCTGCAGGATGCTGTTCTTCTTCACGATGCCGAACAACACCAGGATGCCCAGCATCGAGAAGATGTTGATCGACTGGTTCAGCAGCACCAGCGACAACAGCGCGAACGGCACCGTCAGCGGCAGCGACAGCAGGATCGTGATCGGGTGGACCCAGCTCTCGAACTGCGCCGCCAGGATCAGGTACATGAAGACGATCGACAGCAGGAACGCCAGCATGAACGAAGCGAACGCCTTGCCCTGCTCGCGCGACCGGCCGGTGAGGCCGTACGAGAAGCCCGCCGGCATCTTGAGATCGGCCGCCGTCTTGTTCAGATTGTCGAGCGCCACCTGCGCCGAGAAGCCGGGCAGCATGTTGGCGGTGACCATCACCTGCCGGCGCCGGTTCAGACGGTTGATCAGCGACGGGCCTTCGCCCTCGTTCAGGCTCACCAGGTCGCGCAGCGGCACCGTGCCGAGCGTAACCGAGGGGACCTCCATCGACGCGATGCTGGCGGCGTTGTTGCGGTCCGCCTCTTCAGCGCGGACGTGGACCTCGTACTCCTTGCCTCCTTCGTAATAGGAGGTGGCCTTCTGGCCGCCCACCAGCACGTTGAGAGAGGCGGCGATGTCCTGCACGCGCACGCCGAGGTCGGCCGCCTTCTCGCGGTCGATGCGCACGCCCATCTCCGGCTTGCCGACGATGTAGTTGGTGTCCACGTCGGTGACGCCCGGCACCTTCGCCAGCTCGGTCTTCAGCACCTTGGAGTACTCGTCCAGCTTCCCGAGGTCGGGGCCGCCGATCCAGAACTGGATGTCGTTGTCCACGCCGCCGCCGAAGGCCGAAACCTGCGCCACCTGGGCGCGCACGTTCAGCTTCTGGTACTGCGGCAGGATCTCCGTGCGCACGCGGTCCATCAGCGCGAACTGGTCCGTGCCTTTGCCCTTGCGCTCCTCGGGAGGCGTGAGCTGGACGTAGACCGAGCCCAGGTTCAGCGTCCGCTGGGGATCGTCGCCGATGGTCACCACCGTGGTCACCACGCCTTCGATCTGGCGGACCTGTTTCGCGATCGATTCGAGAATCGCCTTGGTGGTGTCGAGGTTCGCCCCTTCCGGCGCCCGCACCACGACCTGGAACTGCGCTTCGTCGTCGTTGGGCAGGAAGTTCTTGTCCACCGCCACGAACAGCGGAACGGTGGAGGCGAACACCAGGATCATCAGCACCACCACGACCCAGCGGTGCGCCAGGGACCAGCGCAGCAGGCCGAGGTAGCTCCGCTCGATGACGCCGTAGAAGCCCTTGCGGGGCGCGTTGCCCGTGTCATGACCGCCGGTGTCCTTGCGTGACAACCAGCGGGACGACAGCATGGGCGTGAGCGTGAAGGAGACGAGCAGGGAGATCGCGATGGCGAACGCCATGGTCACGCCGAAGGAGTTCATGAACCGGCCCACGATGCCGCCCATGAAGGCCACCGGCAGGAACACGGCGATCAGCGAGAGCGACGTCGCGAGCACGGCGAGGCCCACCTCGCGGGTGCCTTCGACCGCCGCCTGCATGGGCGACATCTTCTTCTCTTCCATGTAGCGGAAGATGTTTTCGAGCACCACCACGGCGTCGTCGATCACGATGCCCACCGCCAGCGTCAGGGCGAGCAGGGTGATGACGTTGAGCGTGAAGCCCATGTACTCCATGGCCGCGAAGGTGGCGATCAGCGAGCTGGGGATGGCCACCGCCGAGATCAGCGTCGGCCGGAAGCGGCGCAGGAAGAGGAACACGATGCCGGCCGCGAAGATCGAGCCCAGGATCAGATGCTCCTTCACCGCCTCCACGGCCGCGACCACGAAAGTCGACTGGTCGCGGACGATCTCGGCCTTCCAGCCCTTGGGGATCTCGGCCTTGAGCTCTTCGAAGCGCTCCTTGATGGCCTCCACCACGGCGATGGTGTTGGTGCCCGACTGCTTGCGCACCTGGAGCACGACGGCCGGCTGGCCGTCCACCGTGGCGACGGTCTCCTCGTCCTCCATGCCGTCCTCGATGCGGGCGACGTCGCGCACGCGCACCGGGTAGCCCTGGCGGGTGGTGATCGGCAGCGCGCCGAGCTCCTGCGGCGAGCCGACGCGGCCATAGGTGCGCAGCGTCAGGTCGCGACGGGTCTGCTCGACGCGGCCGCCGGGGATCTGCACGTTCTGGGTGCCGAGGGCCGCCACCACGTCCGCCGAGGTCAGGCCGAGGCTGGAGAGCCTGGCCGGATCGGCGATGACGTTGATCTGCCGCAGCCGCTCGCCCACCAGCCTCACCTGACCCACGCCGCTGACCGTCTCCAGGCGGCGCTTGAGGACCTCGTCGGCGAACTCGGAGATCTCGCGCTGGCTGGCCGGGCCCGATAAAGCGATGGAGATCACCGGGTCGGAGTCGGCGTCGATCTTCTCGATGATCGGCGGATCGGCGTCCTGGGGCAGATCGGCGAGGATCGAGTTGACCTTGTCGCGCACCTCCTGGGCCGCCACGTCGCCGTTCTTCTCCAGGGCGAACTGCATCTGGATCAGCGACACGTTCTCCGAGGAGGTCGAGATCATCTCCTCGATGCCGCTGATGGTGTTGACCACCTCCTCGATCTTGTCCGTGATCTCGGTCTCCACCTCTTCGGGAGCCGCGCCGGGAAGGACGGTGGTGATGGTCACGAAGGGGAAGTCCACGTCCGGAAAGCGGTCCACCCCGAGCAGGTTGTAGGAAAAGGCGCCCACCACCACGAAGGCGAGGATCAGCACCGTCGCGAAGACCGGGCGCCGTACGCAGAGCTCTGCCAGTTTTTGCATGTCGTCAACTCCCCAGCTTCACCCGCGCGAAGAGCCCGGGGCGCAGCCGGCCGTCCGAATTGGCGAATTCGGCTTCGGCGAAAAACGTGCGGTTGGCCGGATCGATCACCCCGCCCACCGTCTTGATGGTCCCGGTGAAGGTCTCGCCCGGATAGGGGTCGACCGTGGCCGAGACGCGCTGGCCCCGCTGCACCTCGCCGAGGTAGCGCTCGGGGACGCTGAAGCGGAGCTTGAGCGGCGAGGTCTGGACGATCACGAACGCCACGCCCGCCTCGCCCAGGTGCTCGCCTACGTCCGTCCGCCGCTCGGCCACCACGCCGGTCATGGGCGAGCGGATCACCGAATCGGCCAGCTTCTGCTTCGCCGTCCGCAGGGCGACCTCGGCGGACTCGCGCGCCGCCCGCGCCTGGTCGTAGACCCCCTGCGAGCGGTCGTACGTCGCCTGCGGGATCGACTCGTTGGCCAGCAGCCCCTTCTTGCGGTCGAAGTCGCGCTGGGCGTCCGCCTCGGCGGCCTTGGCCCGGGTCAGCTCCGCCTCGGCGCGCTGAATGTCGAGCCGGGCGTAGTCCGTCTCCATCGTGAGCAGCGTCTGGCCGCGGCCGACCCGCGAGCCCTCGTCCACGTAGACGGCGGCCACGCGGCCCGGCATCTTGGGCGCGACCTCGGAGCGCGACGGCGAGATGAACTCGCCCGTGGGCTCGAGGTCGGCCAGGCTCCGGCTCTCCTTGATCTGGGGAGCCGCTTCCTGGGCGGCTGGGGCGGGCTGGGCCGCCGATTCCTCGCTGACGAGGTGCGCCACGTCCGCCGGCGGCTCGGGGGCGGGCGCCTTGGCGGTGGTCTTCTCGGCGGGTTTGTCCTGCGCGCAGGCGGCGGCGATCATCAGGGCCGCGGCGAGCGCCAGCATTCTGGCGTTCATGGCTTCACCTCCTCGGAGAGGATCGTATTTTTCAAAGTTCCGGTCGCCGACCAGACGCTCAGCTCCGCCAGGTCGCGGCTCAGGCTCTCGGTGACCACGGCGCGCCGCGCCGCCACCAGCGAGCTCTCGGCGGCCTGCAGGTCGAGCGACGTGGCCTCCTGCGCGCGGTACAGCTCGAAGGTCTGCTGGTGCTCGGCCTCGGCGGCGGCGAGCTGATCGCGCGCCAGGGCCAGGCTCGTCTCGGCGGTCTGCAGGTCGAGCAGCGCCTCGAGGACATCCTCCCGCACCGCCCGCTTGTTCTCCTCCAGGGTGATCTCCGCCTGCCGCCGCCGCTCCTCGGCCGTGCGGACCCGGGAGGCGATCTCGCCGCTGTCCCAGATCGGCAGCGTCAGGTTCACCGTGAAGGCGCCATACCTCTCGGCGGGGAAGTTCGAGGCTTGGTTGAAGAAGCTCAGCTCGCCGCGCACCGTGGGCAGCCGCGCCGCCTTCTGCTTGGCGACTTCGAGCCGGTTGATCTCCACCGTGAGCTCCGCCTGCCGGACCTCGGGGCGGTTGGCCTGGGCCTCGCGCACCAGCGTCTCGGCGTCCGGCAGCCTGGGGAAGGTCAGCTTCGGGTCCTGCACCTGGAACGAGCCGCCCGGCGCCAGATCCAGGGCCAGGGCCTCGCGCAGCCGGCTCACCGCGGTCCCGCGGACCTGCTCGGCGGAGGCGATGGCCCGCTGCGCGGCCTTGGTGTCCGCGTCGGCGCTCAGCACGTCCACCCGCGTCACCTCGCCGGCTTCATAGAACGCCTGCGCCTGCGCGCGCCGCCGCTCGGCCAGCTCCAGGTTCTGGCGCTCCACGGCCAGCAACTCATCCCCCTGGACGACCGCCAGATAGAAGGTGGCGGTGCCGAGGAGCACCTGCTCCTCGCTCTGGACCACCCCCTGCTGGGCGCTGCTCGTGTTGAGCCGCCCCTGGCGGAGGGCCTTGAGCTCCCGGCCGCCCGCGTAAATGGGCTGGCTCAGGGTCACGTCGTAGCGCCAGTCGTTCTCCGGCAGGATGGTCGCCTCGAAACCGTTGGCGTCGAAGGTCACCTCGTCGCTGTTGCGGGTGGCCGAGCCGTTGAGCTCCACGCGCGGCAGGATCGCCGAGCGGAGCTGCCGGAGCTGCGCCTCGGCCACGCTCACGTCGGAGCGGGCGCGCGCGGTGTTCGGATTGGCCTCCAGCGCCCGCCGCAGAGCCTCCTGAAACGTCAGGGTCGGCGCCGCCGCCGGCTCCTGGGCGTAGGCCGCGGGAAATGAAGAAAACAGCGAGAGGACGAGGGCGATGCCCGCCGTCCTCCCGCGGAGCTTGTTGTCGAATGTCATTGGGACCTCCCGACTCCTTTCCATGCAGGCTAAAGATAGGAAGGGGGGAGGCGTAGTCTCCATTCGCCGAACGGCGGATTTCGCGGCGTATCATTCCTCCAGGACCTATCCATGGAGACCCCCATGCGGCAACGAACCGTCCGGCTGTACGTCCTCACCCTCCTGATTCTCGCCGGGATCGCCGTGGCGCAGACGCCCGCGCCCGCGGCCGGTCCCAACACCGACCTGGCCAAGCTCTACGAGGAGGATCAGGCCGACAGGGCGGGCACCCTCAAGGACACCGACTGGGCGGCGGTGGAGAAGCGGGACGCTGAGCGGCGCCGGCAGGTGCTGGAGATCATGGAGAAGGGCGGAGCCCGGGTGGCCGCCGATTACTACCACGCGGCCATGGTCTTCCAGCACAGCATCCAGCCCGAGGACCACGACCGCGCCCACGCCTGGTGCGTGAAGGCCCTGGAGCTGGAGCCCGATCTCAAGGGAGCCCGCTGGCTCGCCGCCGCTTCCAAGGACCGCGCCCTGATGTGGCGGGGCCAGCCGCAGCTCTACGGCACCCAGTTCAGGAAGGTCGACGGCAAGTGGATCCTCTGGGAGGTGGACCCCTCCATCACCGACGAGGAGCGGGCGAAGTGGGGCGTGCCGCCTCTGGCGGTCGCGAAGGAGCGGGTGGAGAAGCTGAACGCGGGGACCTTCGAGCCGCACTGAGCGGGAGGGCGGACGCCGGCGGTGACGTCCGCCCCTCGCCGCCTAAGTGAAGTTCTCCAGCGGGACCTCCTCCTCATCTCCCTGAGCGAAGGGCCGGAATCCGGAGTGGAAGTACAGCGTCTTGCTTGACTCGACCGAGCCATCCTTGGCGAAGAGGATGTAGGTCACGATGGCGCCGCCGCTGAAGGCGAGCGAGTCCCGTAAGCGAGTCAGTTTGTGGACGGTCTGTTGGCCTCCTCCAGCCTTCAGGATCTTCAGATACAGCAGACGACTCTTTTCGCCGGCCAGCTTTCTTTCCAGGGTCTCTGCGCGGAGCACCCGGGCCAGCAGTGTGCCAGAGGCGGCATCGCCCTTGAGGAGATCCTCTCTGAAGGCCTGGAACGCTTTGCTGGCCTCTTCGAGACGAGCCTTGTCCTCTTGTTCCTTGAGCGTCAGCCCTTCCGCTTTTACCTGAGCCGCGTAGAGACTTTCAAGACCGGCCATGATCCGGCTGTCCTGGGCAGTCGAAACAAAGTCGAAAGGCAGGATCCGCGGGTAGAACACCCTCGCGTGTCCTCGGAGCTGCCGGGCCAGATCGGCCACCAGGGCCGTGTCTTCGAGAGTGATCTCGGAGGACTTGATATCCACGTTCGACCGGAACAGCGCGACGAGGTCCAGCGCGGACTTGACCAGGACGGTCGCCGTTGAAATCGCCGTTATGGCTTCCGCGACAAACACCTTTGTGGCGGGCTTTTCCGGCTTGATGGAATCGAACGCCGCCTGGAGAGCCTGGATTCGCGCTGAGACCCATCGGAGCTCCTGCAGACCGGCGCCGTCCGCTGGATCGAGGATCATGACCTCCTCGACATTGTCGTTCTTCAGCAGCCTGGCGATCTCCCCCGCGATCCTGCTGACCGAGTCGTACGCCAGGATAGCGCTTTCGAGCGTCACGTCCTCGTCGAGAGTGGTCTTGCCCTCCAGCGGAGTGGTCTGCGGTTCCGGGAGTCCGCCGCCTCCGCCATTGCCGCCGCCCTCCTCGGACCCTTTTTTCTGTTCTGTCTTCTCTTCCGCCGCCATGGTCCACCTCATGTCGTTGGTTCAGAGTTTACGTGCAGGACAGATAATGTTTACTTCTACCACGACCAGTTCCCGGGTGGAACGGCTTTCGTCTGTATACTCCCAGCGGAGACACTCCCCTTGACCCTCGAAGACCTCGGCTGGAACGACCATTTCGCGGCGGCTTTCGCCCCCTGGGCGGAGCAGGGGATGGTCCCCGCCCGCGTGATGGCCCAGAAGGGGCTGGTCCAGGTCTCCACCGGCGACGCCGAGCACTTCGCCGACATCGCCGGCAAGATGAAGCACGAGCTGAAGGGACCCGGCGGGGCGGCGGGCTATCCGGCGGTGGGGGACTGGGTCGCGCTGCGGCCGCCGACCGGCGAAGGACGGGCCATGATCCACGCCGTCCTGCCGCGCAAGTCCAAGTTCTCGCGGAAGACCGCCGGCCACCGCACCGAGGAGCAGGTGGTGGCCGCCAACGTCGACACCATCTTCCTCGTCACCGGTCTCGACGGCGATTTCAATCCGCGGCGCATCGAGCGCTACCTCACCGCCGCCTGGGACAGCGGCGCCCGGCCCGTGGTCGTCCTCAACAAGGTGGACCGCTGCGACAACCCGGACGGCTGCCTCCTGGAAGCCGAGGCCGTGGCCATGGGCGTGCCCGTCCACCGGGTGAGCGCCAAAACGGGCGAGAACGTCGACGAGCTGCGGGCCTACCTGGGGCCGGGGCAGACCGTCAGCTTCCTGGGCTCTTCGGGCGCCGGCAAGTCCACCCTCATCAACCGCCTCCTGGGGCGGGAGAAGCAGCGCACGGGCGATGTGCGCGAGAGCGACGACCGGGGCAAGCACACCACCACCCACCGCGAGCTGTTCCAGGCTCCGGACGGCGCGCTCCTCATCGACACCCCCGGCTTGCGGGAGATCCAGCTCTGGGAAGGGGACCAGGGGATCGAATCCGCCTTTCCGGACATCGAGGAACTGGCGGAGAGCTGCCGCTTCCGCGACTGCCGCCACGGGGGAGAGCCCGGCTGCGCCGTGGAGGAGGCGGAGCGGACCGGCGAGCTGCCGGCCGAGCGCCTGGAGAGCTACCGCAAGCTCCAGAAGGAGCTGAGGCAGCTCGAGATCCGGCAGGACGAGATCGCGCGCATCCGCGAGAAGCAGAAGCTGAAGGTCATCCACAAGGCCCAGAGGAATTTCAAGCCGCGGGAGTGACGGCTCTGTCGCAACTCTGGCTCACGGTGTCGCGACTCTCGCTGTTGAACCTTCAGCAAAGAGAAAAAATGTTGCGGAAATTCCTTTGTCTGCGACATTCCCCGCCTTTTCTGTTGCGAGCGTTCCGGGGAACGTTGCATTCCCCCGACGAGTTGCAACGTCCCCTCGTCTTCGGAAGACGAAGTCCTCTTTGGATGTCGCACAATATGGACGTCTTGAGGGCGAAGCGTCGCGGAGTGTTGCATTCCGCGAGTGTTGTGTTGCGACAACGTCTCTTTCTGTTGCGGTGTGTCTCTTTTCTGTCGCGATAATCGCCTTGAGTGTCGCGAAGTTGTTGCGGGTTGTCTCATGCGAAGGGCTGGCTGCGACATTCAGGGGGCGAGTTGCGACGGGTAGAGGGCTCAATGACGGGGAGAAAGCAGGGAATGCAACATTCCCCCGGCTTCACGGCGTCGGAAAGAGGGACGAGATGAGCCTGAAGGGGGTTGTCGCAAGGTGAAAACGCCAAGTTTCGACGAAGAATGGCGTTCGCTGCTGCGGGAAAACTTGACGCGCTTCGAAAGGAGGAGCGCGCCGCTGGCGGAACGCCGGCCCGCGGCGGTGGCGCTGGTCGTCCAGCCGGATCAGAGAGGGAACGCCTCCCTTCTTCTCACGCGCCGGGCGGCTGGACTGAAGCGTCACGGCGGCCAGTGGGCTTTGCCGGGAGGCCGTCTCGATCCTGGAGAATCCGCGGAGGATGCCGCGCTCCGCGAGCTCGAAGAAGAGCTCGGGCTCGTCCTGACGCCCGAGCAGGTCCTGGGCCGCCTCGACGATTTTCCGACCCGCTCGGGCTTCGTGATCACCCCCGTCGTGCTCTGGGGAGCCCCGGACGCGACGCTCCGTCCGGATCCCCGCGAGGTAGCGGGAGTCTACCTCGTACCGGTCGCCGACCTCCTGGACCCGGGCAACCTCGTACTCCACTCGATCCCCCAGAGCGACCGACCGGTCCTGGCCCTCTCGATCCTGGGCACCCTCATCTACACCCCGACGGCGGCGATCCTCCACCAGTTCGCCGAGGTGGGTGTGCTCGGGCGGGAGACGCGGGTGGACGGGTATGAGCAGCCGGTGTTTGCGTGGCGGTGAGGACCCGCACAATCCACCCCACCCGGTCCCACCGCGCCACCTCGTCGAAGGAGTGCCCCGTCTCGTACCACCGCACCTCCTTCGGCTCGCTCGCGGCCTGAATGTAGGCCTCGGCGTCCGATGGGGTGAGGAGCTCGTCCTGGCTCGCGAACTGGAAGAAGATCTTCGCTGGGGCCGCCTGTCCGATGTAGTGGACAGCGTCCAGCGGCGCCATGGCCTGCACGTACGCCTCCTGCCGCTCGCTGGATAGAAGCTTCTTGAAGGCGGCGGCGATCTGGTTCTCTCCATGCGTGTAGGAGCGGGTCATGGATGGGAAGCCGGCCATCAGAACGTACGCGACCGGCCGCTTCTCGATCCCGGCCAGGATTCCGCCGAGCGTCGCGCCCAGGCTGTGGCCCACGTAGACCAGGCGCGTCGGGTCCACCTCGGGACGGGCGGCCAGGAGGTCGAGGCCGCGGCGCAGGTCCACGATCGTCTGGATCGTCTCCCGCCGGTCCAACTCCGCGTTGAAGGGACCCGCCTGGGTCCGGCGCTCCTGATTCTCGGATCGGAGGAAGGGCGCGTCGATCGTCAGCGAGACGATGTCGTGGTCCCTCGCGAGCTCTACGGCCTCGTCCACGAACGTCGAGCGGTTTCCCTGGCCCGGATGGAGGAAGAGGACGGCCGGGCGATTCCCCTCTCCGGGCGGCAGGATGAGGTAGGCCGGGACCCGTCCTCCCATCGGGCTCGCGTAGGTGAGGTCCAGGACGCGGACGTCCCTGCGCTTCTCGGCGCCGGCCTCTTTGATGTCCAGGGGGGCGGAAACGTCGTAGTCGAACATAAAGCCTCCGGGGACGGTCGCGTCTATCCTACCCGCGATCCCCTCCCGGAGGCCTGGAGGTCGTCACATGCAGTACCAGCACTCGCCCATCTGGGAATCGTAGATGTAGCCCGACGTGTCCCCATAGCAGACCCGGGTGTTGGGGCAGTCGGTGTAGCAGACGCCGCCGGTCGAGTAGTAGTCGGTGATGGTGACCCCCCACAGGCAATAGGCGTAGGCCGGCTGCGGGAAGGATGCCTGGCCGGCCAGCACCATGATGGCGATCACCAGAAGCAGAGCCGCGCCCTTCAGAGACAGTCTCTTCACAGTGCTCATGCCCTTTTCTCCTTTGATGGCTCAAGCTGGCCTGACGGGCGATCCCACGGCGAGAAGGGAGACCCGCCGCATCCAGAATCGCCCGTCAGGCCCCGCTGTCCGTCGCTCCGAGGGGGGAGGACGTTCTGTTCCCTTCTAATAAGTAGGGGTGCTGAAGGGGCGCTTTCGCGAGCTTGTCAGCTCCCCTGAAACCTTCCTTCCATCCCGGCGTAGAACCTCTTGACGACAGATGTCGTCAGGCGTACCATGACGACGGTTGTAGTCAACTCGAGGGACCGTATGAAACCGAAATCGATCGGAGACCAGGAGCTGGCGCTTCTGCAGTACGTCGAGGAGCAGGGGGGCGCCTCCGTCGGACAGGCGGCGGAAGGGTTCGGCGCGCCGCGCGGGCTCGCCCGTTCCACCGTGTTGACCATGATGGAGCGCCTGCGTCAGAAGGGACACCTGGACCGCCGGCAGGTGGGGGGCGTCTACCAGTATTTCTCCCCGGCTCCGGCCGGCGAGGTGCTGCGCGACGTGGTGCGTTCCTTCGTCGAGAAGACGCTCGGCGGCTCCGTGGCGCCCTTCGTGACCTACCTCACCGAGGAGGCCAAGGTCTCGGACTCCGATCTGGCCGAGTTGGAAGAGCTGGTGGCCAAGCTCCAGTCGAAGCGGAAGGAGGAGGCATGAGCGCCTTCGAACCGGTCCTGGATGCGTTGCTCCGCGCGTCCCTCTATGGCGGGCTGTTCATCGCCGCCGTCTGGGCGGTCTGCCGCCTGTTCCCGCGCCTGCCCGCTGGAATGCGGTGCGGCCTCTGGTGGGCCGCCTGCCTGAAGCTGCTGCTGGATCTCGTCTGGATCGCGCCCGTGCCGCTCGCTCTGCTGCCGGCGGAGACGACGGCGGGACCGGCGGTGCAGGCGGCGACCTTATATATAAGGAATGTGGAGGCGGTCCCCTCCCGGGCCCTCACCCCCAACCAATTGATCCCTCCTGGGCCCGACCCCTCCCTCCCTCCCTCACCGGGAGAGGGGAGGAGTTTGTCTTGGGAGAGCGCTCTGGTAGCTATCTGGTTCCTGGGCCTGTTCGTCCTTTCTGTAAGGATGATTCTGGGCCTCCGGCAGACGCGGCGCATCCTGCGGTCCGCGGAACCGCTGCGGGATAGTTGGGTGCGGACGGCGTTCCTCGAATTGTGCGCGCGGCTGTCCCTCCGCCGGGCTCCGGAGCTGCGGGGCTCGGGCGAGGTGGGGACGCCCCAGGTGACCGGTCTGCTGCGGCCGGTCGTGTTGATCCCGGAATCCGGCCTCGCGCGGCTGACTCCCGCCGAGATGTCGATGACGCTGTGCCACGAGCTGGTCCACCTCCGGCGCCGCGACCTCTGGCTCGGCTGGGTGCCGGCCCTGGCGCAGCGGCTGTTCTTCTTTCATCCGTTGGCGGCGCTGGCCGCCCGTGAATACGCGCTCGCCCGCGAAGCCGCGTGCGACGCGGAGGTGATCCACGTCCTGGGGTCGGCGCCCCAGGCCTATGGACGCCTTCTCCTCCGATGGGGTGTGGCCCCGCGAGAGACCGGTCTCGCCGCCGCGGGAGCTTCGCCCTCTGCGCAGAACCTTAAAAGGAGACTTCAGATGCTGCAGCAGACTTCCGATAGCAGGAAGCGCTCCGCCCTCTGGTGGTGGCTGGCCGGGGCGGCGGTTCTTGTAGGTATGGTTCCCATCCAGATCGTGGCGCAGGAAAGAGAAGACGCTCCGCAGGCCGAGGAGGCGGTGGAGGCGGTTGCTCCCCTGGCTCCCGTCGACGCGGTCGAGCCCGTCCTCGCGGACGCCCCCGAGGCCGAGCTTGCCGAACCAGCGGAGATTGCGGCCCCGGTCGAGGCCGTCGAGCCGGTCGAGCCGGTCGAGCCGTTGAGCGAGACGCCCGAGCCTGTGGAGCCGTTGTCCGGATTGCCGGCGGTCGCCCAGGCGCCGACTCCGTTGCCGCCTCCGCCGGGCGTCCCGGTGCCGGCCCGGGCTCCACGGGCTCCAAAGGCGGTTTCACCCGTCCCCCCGGCGCGCCTGGCTCCGGGCACGCCCGCTCCTCCGGCCGCCTATGCGGCCCCGGTCGTGGGGGCTCCTGCGCCGGCGGCGGGCGCTCATCCGACTCCCGGCGTCCACCCGACTCCCGGCGCTCATCCGGTTCCCGGCGTCGCTCCGGTCCCCGGCGCTCCGGTTCCGGCCCGGGCTCCCAAGGCCGCTCCCGGGAGGCATCCGCGTCCCGCCCTGGCCCCGGTTCCGAGCGCTCCGCCGGTGGCCAGGGCCTACGGCACGCCCGCTCCGGCTCCCCGCGCGGCGGGCGCTCGGGAATACCAGGGTGTGACGCCGCCGCCTCCCGCTCCGCCCAGGCCCCCGAAGCCGCCCGTGCCGCCCAAGCCGCCGAAGGAGGGGAAGCACGGTTACTCCTACTCCTACAACGACAACGGCAACTCGTGGATCATCCTCAAGGGTGAGAACAACACCATCATGAACGGCTCGACCCGGGACATCGAGAAGGTCCGCCAGCTCCGCAAGGGCGGGGAGGACATCTTCTGGTTCCGCCGCGACGGCAAGGCCTACGTGGTCCGCGACGCGGCCACCCTGGCGCAGGTCGAGAAGATCTGGGAACCGATCGGCGAGCTGGGCGCCAAGCAGGGCGAGCTGGGAGCCCAGCAGGGCGCGCTCGGCGGCAAGCAGGGAGCGCTGGGCGCCAAGCAGGGTGCCCTGGGCGCGCAGCAGGGAACCCTGGCGGCCGAGCGGGTGCGCCGCGGCAGCGAGGCGGACGAGCGCGAGATCGAGAAGCGCCAGCGCGAGATCGAGAAGGACATGGACCAGCTCAGCCGCGAGATGGAGGATCTGGGGGGCGAGATGGAGGCGCTTGGGCGCCAGATGGAGGATCTCGGCCGTCGGATGGAGGCCGCCAGCGCCAAGGCCGAGAAGGACATGCAGGCCCTGATGGCCCAGGCCATCCGCAGCGGCGTGGCCCAGGAAGTCCGGTAGCGCGACTCCTCACCACCCCCGGCTCCTGGGTTTTGCAGGCTTACAACACCCCGATTTCCCGCGCCCGGGCGATGGCCTGGGTGCGGTTGCGGGTCCCCAGCTTGGCGTAGATGTTCTCCAGGTGCTTCTTGACCGTGCTCGGCGCGATGTACAGCTTGCGGCCGGTGTCGGCGTTCGAGAGGCCGGTGGCGATCAGCCGCAGCACCTCCACCTCGCGCTCCGAGAGCGGCTCGGCCATTCCGGCCTCCTGACGGTCCTGCCCGACGGCCGGCGAGGGCGGCGATAGCTCCACCCGCGCCGGCCTTTCCACTCCAAATGCATTCAGGAGCCTGCGGGCGTACTCCGGGGAGACGGCGTCCGGCGCGGCCTCCGCGATCAATCCGGCCAGGGCGGGATCCTCGTCGGCGAAGAGGCGCACGTAGCCTTCCGGCTCCGCCAGTGCCAGGGCGCGGCCGAGCAGAGCCACCGCGCCCTGCCGGTCTCCCTGGAGGTTCCGCGTCAGGGCCTGGAGCGCCAGGACCTCGATCACGGAGTGAACGCGGCCGGTCTCTTCCGCCATGGCGAGCAGGGCCGAGAGGAGCTCCAGCGCCTGGTCGGTCTCGTCCCGGGCCAGCAGCAGCCGGGCGATCACCAGGTGCGCGAAGTCCCGCCGGTGGATGTCGTTGAACGCGGCGGACACGGGACCCTTCCGCCAGCTCCCGAGGAGGCCGGAGTCCCGCGCCCAGCGTGCAGCCGCCTCCAGGGCTTCGGCGTTCCCTTCCATCCGGGCCTGGCGGAGCTGGACCCCGGCCCGGAAAGAGTGGATGGCCTCCAGCCAGTGGGGCTGGCCCGTCCGGCGGATCACCTCCTCGGCGCGGCCGAGCGCCGCCAGAGCGCCGGGGAAATCCCCCAGTGAGCTCAGCACCCGGCTCATGGACAGGCTTCCCGAGAGCAGGCCGCTGGCGATCTCGCCGCGCTTGCCCAGCTCCCAGGCCCTGGCCGCCTCCTCGACGGCGCCGGGCAGGTCGTCCCACTCGCGCCGGACGTCGGCCAGGATGCCGCGGGCCATGGCGGCGGCGGGGATCGCCTGGCCGTCCCGTCCTTCCGCGATCCGCAGGGAGCCGCGGGCGAGGTCGGCGGCCTTGTGCAGGCGGCCCTGGGCGAGGTGCAGCTCGGCCAGATGCCACTCGGCCAGCAGGACGCAGAAGGTGTTGCCGCTGCGCGCGCACTCGATGCGGGCCAGCTCGAAGGCCTCTCCGGCCGCCTCCAGGTCGTCCAGCCCGAGCCAGGCCGTGCCGGTTTCCAGGAGCAGGACGCCGCGGACGAAGTAGGCGTCCTCGGGCAGCCAGTCCAGGGCGTCCTGGTAGAGAGCGATGGCCTCGCGGTTGTGGCCCGCGGTGCGGGTGAGCATCCCGCGCAGCACCTCGACGTGCCCGAAGAGCTCGGGGTCCGGCGCCGCCTCCAGGGCGCGCTCGGCGGCGTCGACCTGCTCCGCCGCCGCCTTGAGCTCGAGCTGGGAGACCAGCGCCCAGGCGTAGGACAGGCGCAGCTTGGGCCGCCGCTCCAGCCACTCGGCGGGCAGGGAGCGGATCCAGCGGATCACCGTGCCGGCGTCGGCCCGCATCAGACGGGGCAGGGCGTGCTCGGTCACCAGCTCGGTGGCGCGGTCCATGGCCCCGGCGGCCAGAGCGTGCTCCAGCGCGTCCTCGGGATGGCCGTGGTCGGAGTACCACTGGCTCGCCCGCTCGTGCAGCGTCACCAGCGCCGGCCGTCCCTCCTGGCGCTCCAACTGGTGCCGCAGCAGGGTGCCGAAGAGGTGGTGGTAGCGATACCAGGTGCGGGTGTCGTCCAGCGGGATCAGGAAGAGGTTGGTGGCGTCCAGCCGCTCCAGGATCGCCTGGGCGTCCTCGCGTCCGGTCACGGCCTCGCACAGCGGCGCCGAGAGGCGGGTCAGAACCGACGACCGCAGCAGGAACTCGCGCACCGGCTCCGGCTGGCGGGAGAGCACCTCCTCCGTGAGGTAGTCGAGGACGAACCGGTGGCTGCCGGTGAAATCGCCGATGAACCCTTCCACGTCCGCCCGGCCCTGGAGGGAGAGCGCCGCCATCTGGAGACCCACGGCCCAGCCCTCGGTGCGCTGCTCCAGGGCTTCCACGTCCTCGGCGGACAGGGCGAGCCCCATGGCCTGGTTCAGGAAGTCGGCGGCCTCCTGCGAGGTGAACCGGAGGTCCCGCGCCCGCAGCTCGGTGAGCTGCCCCCGGGCGCGCAGGCGCGACAACTGGAGGGGGGGATCGACCCGGGTGGCGATCACCACGTGCATGCGCGACGGCAGGCGGTCGAGCAGGAACTGGACGGCCTGATGGATCTCCGGCGTCTCGATCGCGTGGTAGTCGTCGAGGACCAGCACGAGGTCCTGATCGAGGGCGTGGATCTCGTTGAGGAGCCCGGTCAGGACCGGCTCCAGCGCCACGGCCTCCGGGCTCTGGGCGTGGCGGAGCGTCGTCAGGGTGTCGTCCCCCAGCCCGGGGCACGGCTTCTGGAGGGCGGTCACCGTATAGCAGAGGAAGCGGAGGAGGTCGTTGTCCCCCTCGTCGAGAGAGACCCAGGCGACTGTACGGCCGCTGGTCTGGATCCATTCCGCCAGCAGGGTGGACTTGCCGAAGCCGGCCGGGGCCGAGACGAGCGTGAAGGGTCCTGAAGCCCCCGTCTCCAGGCGCTGGGTCAACCGCGGCCGGGGCACCCGGTTGGGGCGCGGCGCCGGGATGTAGAGCTTGGTGGCGAGCAGCGCGTCGAGAGGCTGAGCGGGCGCGGGGCGTTGGGACATCGGGGCGGCTCGGAGGGTCTCAGGGGAGCATAACAGACGGCCTTCCTCTCAAGAGTTCCACCTTTGCGTCACTCTTGAAATTTACTTGAGGATCGTCGTCTGGTGCTCCGGCTGTGGTAAGGTACGGTGATCCGAATCCTTCAAGGTCTTTGCCCGATTGCGGGTAGGGTCCGGGTGTATGTCTGCTGATGCGGTCTGTCACTTCTGCTCTTGTCGTCTGTTGTGGTCTGGCCTCCAGGGGGAGGTTGTGCGCGGGATGTTCCTGCCGAGGAGTCTTGCTATGCATGTTCAGAAATCCGGCCTAGCCAGGATCGCCTTCGTCTTTGTGCTGCTGACCCTGGGGCTCGTCCCCGCGGCGTCGGCGGCGACCTCCCAGTTTCAGATCCTGTTGAACCTGGATAACAACCAGAACACCGGGTGCGACGTGCCCACCCTGACGGGCACGTTCGACGGGGTCGAGCAGATCCTGACCACCACGGTGGACACGATCGGCTCCTCGGCGGCGCAGGTGACGGCGCTGCAGATCCAGAACTGCACCAACCCGGCCAGCAACACCTTCGGCCCGCCTTCGGCCGTCGCGGCGCCTCCGGGCCGGCCGCTGCCCTGGCCGGTGGGGGTGAGCAACGGCACGGACGGCTCGAGCGTCATCGAGACCTACTACCCGTTGAGCCTGTCGACCGTGCAGCACATCCCGGTGATCCGCCTCGGCGTCCTGGGCCTGGCGAACAGCACGGTCGAGGACGAGATGCTGACGGCCCGGGTGACCCCGGGACAGGGTCCGCCGATCCTCATCCAGGCCCTGGGGGTGCCGGACATCCCGACCCTCTCCGAGTGGGCCCTGATCCTGCTGGGCCTGGCGCTGTTCGCCGCGGCGATGATGACGCTGCGCCGCCGCACGGCCACGGCTTTCCTGGTCGCCCTCCTGCTCCTCGGCCTGGCGGGCGCGGCCTGGGCCATCGCCGGCGACCTGGACGGCAATACGATCGACGAGTGGGGAGCTCCGCTCGCCACCGAGACCTTCGCCGAAGCGGGCGCCGACGCCCCCGCGGGCACGGACATCCGCGCCCTCTTCGGCTACCGCTGCTCGGTGCTGAACGCGATCTGCTTCCGCATCGACGCGGTGCTGCAGTACAGCGGCGCCATCAACGACACGACGACGGTCGCCGAGGACTCGGGCGCGACCACCATCAACGTCCTGGCGAACGACATCGGCGGTCCGTTCACCATCCAGTCGGTGACGCAGCCGGCGAACGGCACGGTGGCGATCACCAACGCCGGCGCGGACCTCACCTACACCCCGAACGCCAACTACTGCAACGCGCCTCCGGGAACCACCCCGGATACCTTTACCTACACGGTCACGCCGGGCGGCTTCACGGCCACGGTGTCGGTGACGGTGACCTGCGTGGACGATCCGCCCACGGCCGTGAACGATTCCGCCACGGTGCCGGAGGACGCCCCGGCCACGGCGGTCCCCGTCCTGGCGAACGACACGGACATCGACGCCGGCCCGATCAGCATCACTGCGGTGACGCAGCCGGCCAACGGCGCGGTGGTGATCACGGGCGGCGGCACGGGCCTGACCTACCAGCCGAACGCCAACTATTGCAACACGCCTCCGGGCACGACGCTCGACACCTTCACCTACACCCTGAACGGCGGTTCGTCGGCCACGGTGACGATGACGGTGACCTGCTTCGACAACCCGCCGGTGGCGGTCGCCGACACGGCGACGATCATAGAAGACTCGGGCGCGACCACGATCAACGTGCTGGCGAACGATACGGACATCGACGGCGGCCCGATCAGCATCGCCTCGGTGACGCAGCCCACGAACGGTACGGTGACCAACAACGGCACGGACCTGACCTACGCGCCGAACGCCAACTACTGCAACAACCCTCCGGGCACGACGCTGGATACCTTCACCTACACGCTGACGCCGGGCAGCTCGTCCACGACGGTGACGGTGACGGTGACCTGCGTGAACGACGATCCGGTGGCGGTCGCTGACGCCGCGACCGTGGCCGAGGACTCCGGCGCGACCGCGGTCGACGTGCTGGCGAACGACAGCGATGTCGAAAACGATCCCTTCACCATCGGATCGGTGGTGCAGCCCACGAACGGTACGGTGGTGATCACGGGCGGCGGCACAGGTCTTACCTACCAGCCGGACGCGGACTTCTGTGGCACGGACACCTTCACCTATACGCTGACGCCGGGCAGCTCGACGGCGACGGTGACGATGACTGTGACCTGCAGCGACGATCCGCCGGTGGCGGTCGATGATTCCGCGACGGTGGCCGAGGACTCAGGCGCGAACGCCATCAACGTGCTGGCGAACGACACCGATCCTGACGGCGGCCCGATCAGCATCACGTCGGTGACGCAGCCTGCGAACGGCACGGTGGTGATCACGGGCGGCGGCACGGGTCTGACCTATCAACCGAACGCGAACTACTGCAACAACCCACCGGGCACGACGCTGGAGACGTTCACCTACACCCTGACGCCGGCCAGTGCAACGCCGACGGCGACGGTGACGGTGACCGTGACCTGCGACGACGACCCCCCGACGGCGGTCGCGGATTCCGCGACGGTCATGGAAGACTCGGGGGCCAGCACGATCAACGTGCTGGCGAACGACACCGATCCTGACGGCGGCCCGATCAGCATCACCTCGGTGACGCAGCCGACGAACGGCACGGTGGTGATCACCAACGGCGGCGCGGACCTGACCTACGCGCCGAACGCCAACTACTGCAACAGCGTCTCGGGCGTGCCGGACACCTTCACCTACACGCTGACGCCGGGTGGCTCGTCGACGACGGTGACGGTGACGGTGACCTGCGTGGACGACGACCCCACGGCTGTGGCGGATGCCGCGACGGTCAACGAGGATTCGGGCGCCAACGCCATCGACGTGCTGGCGAACGACACCGATCCGGACGGCGGCGCGATCAGCGTCACCTCGGTCACGCAGGGGGCGAACGGCTCGGTGGCGATCACCGGCGGCGGCACGGGCGTGACCTACACGCCGAACCCGAACTACTGCGGCGCGGACTCCTTCACCTACACGCTGACGCCGGGCGGCTCCTCCGCGACCGTCACGGTGACGGTGACCTGCGTGGACGACTTCCCGGCGGCGGTGGCGGACGCGGCGACGGTCAACGAGGACTCGGGCGCGAACACGATCAACGTGCTGGCGAACGACATCGACGTGGACGCCGGACCGATCAGCATCACGGCGGTGACCCAGGGCACGAACGGCTCAGTGGCGATCACCAACGGCGGCGCGGATCTGACCTACACGCCGAACGCGGACTACTGCGGTGCGGACAGCTTCACCTACACGCTGACGCCGGGCGGCTCGACCGCGACCGTTACGGTGACGGTGACCTGCCTCAACGACGGGCCGGTCATCGATCTCGACGCGGACGACGACAAGGGCACTGGCGGCAGCGACTTCGCGACCACCTACACGGAAGGCAACCCGGCGACGCTGATCGAAGACCCGGTGGACGCGACCGTCACCGACGTCGACAACACGACGCTGGCTTCGCTGACGGTGACGCTCACCAACCTGCTGGATACGGGCAACGAGACGCTGGCCACGGATGTGACGGGCACGTCGATCGTCGCCAACTACGCGGTGGCCCCGGGTACGGGCACCCTGACCCTGACCGGTCCGGACACGCTGGCCAACTTCCAGACCGTGCTCCGCAAGGTGACGTATCTGAACACCAGCAACGCTCCCAACAGCACGCCGCGCGTGATCAACTTCGTGGCCAACGATGGGACGACCAACGGCAACACGGCCGTCTCCACGGTGACCGTCGTGTCGGTGGACACCAACCCGACGGCGGTCAACGACGCGGCGACGGTCAACGAGGACTCGGGCGCGAACCCGATCGACGTGCTGGCGAACGACACCGATCCGGACGGCGGCACGAAGAGCGTCACCTCGGTCACGCAGGGCGCGAACGGCTCGGTGGCGATCACCGGCGGTGGAACGGGCGTGACATACACGCCGAACGCGAACTTCTGCGGCTCGGACAGCTTCACCTACACCCTGACGCCGGGCGGCTCGACGGCGACGGTCTCGGTGACGGTGACCTGCGTCGACGACAACCCGGTGGCGGTCAACGACGCGGCGACGGTCGCCGAGGACTCGGGTGCCACGGCCATCCCGGTGCTGGCGAACGACACGGACGCCGACGGTGGTCCGATCAGCATCACCTCGGTGACGCAGGGAGCGAACGGCACGGTGGTGATCACGGGCGGTGGCACGGGCCTGACCTACCAGCCGAACGCGAACTACTGCGGCTCGGACAGCTTCACCTACACCCTGACGCCGGGCGGCTCGACGGCGACGGTCTCGGTGACGGTGACCTGTGTGGATGACAACCCGGTGGCGGTGGCTGACGCGGCCACGGTCATCGAGGACTCGTCCAACAACGCCATCAACGTCCTGGCGAACGACACCGACGTGGACGGCGGCGCGATCAGCATCACCTCGGTGACGCAGCCGACGAACGGCGCGGTGGTGATCACGGGTGGCGGCACGGGCGTGAGCTACACGCCGAACCCGAACTACTGCAACGCGCCTCCGGGCACGACGCTGGACACCTTCACCTACACGCTGACGCCGGGCGGCTCGTCCACCACGGTGACGGTGACTGTGACCTGCGTCGACGACCCGCCGGTGGCGGTGGCGGACAGCGCGACGGTTACCGAGGATGCGCCCGCTACCGCGATTCCCGTCCTCGCGAACGACACCGATCCGGACGGCGGTCCGATCAGCATCACCTCGGTGACGCAGCCGGCGAACGGCACGGTGGTGATCACCGGCGGCGGCACGGGCCTGACATATCAACCGAACGCGAACTACTGCAACAGCCTGTCGGGGCCCCTGGACACGTTCACCTATACCCTGACGCCGGCCAGCGCGACGCCGACGGCGACGGTGACGATGACCGTGACCTGCGTCAACGACCCGCCGGTGGCCGATCCCGACATGTTCGACTTCATCGGCAACACCGACCTGGTGGTGGACCAGGCCGCGCTGGCGACTCCGCACGCTCTGGAGACCACGCCCTCGACCTTTGGCGTGGTCGACGGCGACAGCGATCCGGTCGAGAACAACGCGATCTCGGTCACGTCGATCACCGTTGGAATCTGTGTGGATTCGAGCGCGCCGCTGGACTGCTCCGACCCGGCGGTGGGCCGTGTCCAGATGCAGTCGAACGGCCGCTTCATCTTCACGCCGGCCCCTGGCGACGCCGGGGCTACGGAGACCTTCCAGTACACCTTGACGGACGACGGTCTCCCGGCTCCCGCAAGCGCGATCGGGACGGTGACGCTCACCCGCTTCGAGCGCGTCTGGTACGTTAAGAACGACGCTCCCGCGGGCGGCAACGGCACCTCGGCCTCGCCGTTCAACTCCATCACCGCCGCCAACCTGAGCGACAACTTCGGTGACGGCGACCTGACGGACGACCTCGATTCGGCTGGCGACTACATCTTCGTATACTTCGGGACGGGAACGACCGCCAACCAGGCTGGCGGCCTCGTGCTGGAGAACAATCAGCACCTGATCGGCCAGCACGCTGGCCTGAGCCTGAACGTCAACCTCAACGGTAACGGCGCCCCGACGAACCTCGTCACCGCGGTGGCCGGCAACCGTCCGCTCCTGGACGACACCGTAGTGGACGCGTTCGAAGGCGTCGCGGCGCGGGACGTGATCCCGGCCGAGATCACCGGCATGAGCCTGGCGGGCAACGTCAACGGCATCGACTGGACGACCACTGCGGCCTTTGCCGGTACTGGCGAGTTCATCATCCGCGACAACGTGATCCGTTCCGCGACGAACGAAGGTGTGGACATCAACCTCGCTGGCACGGGCGCGACGCGTCTGGCCTTCCACGACAACAACCTGACCGCGACCGGCACAGGCCTTGATATCCAAGAGACCGGGACGGGAGCGCTCACGATCACCGCCTTCGACGACAACGTCGTGAGCGGCAACACCGGTGGCTCGGGCATCTTCATTTCGAACGCGATCTTCGACAGCGTTCCGGGCGGCACCCTGGACGCCGTGAACGGTGGAACCACGGTCATCGGGGCCCCTGGCAATCCGGCCGGCACGAACCTCAACAACGGGGGCCTGTGGATGGACCCGGTCTCGGGTTCACTGACCTTTACCGACCTCGACATCTATGCCGCCGGCTTCGGTCTGGCCGTCGTAGGCACGGGCCCATTCACCGGTGCCACGGGCATGAGCATTCAGGTGACCCCCGCACCTCCGGATAACACCGGTACCTCTACGATGGTTGCCAATGACGGTGCGGCGGTTGCCATCAGCAACGCGACGGTAGATCTGCGGCTCGCCGGGCTGACCAGCACACCCACGACGTTCTCCACGTCCGGCGTTGACTTCGCCAATGTCGCCGGCCAGTTCCGGGCGCCTACGGGAAGCTCCATCAACAAGACGAGCGGCCCCGGCACGGCATTCCGGATCGACAACAGCACTGCCGGAACAACCGTGCTGACGTCGGTCTACGACGGCACCATCAGCAACACCTCGGGTACAGCCCGTTCCGTTCTTATCAACAACGCGGACAGCGGCTCGTCGGCCTCCTTCTCGGGCTCGGTGACCGACACCGGGCAAGGCGTGTCGCTCACCAACAACACCGGCGCGACGGTCAGCTTCAGCGGTGGCCTGTCTTTGTCAACCGGAGCCAATGCAGGTTTTGCGGCTACGGGTGGCGGGACCATCTCCGTCTGCGACGAGAACCCGTGCAACGGAGCGGCTACCGGCGGTCTGGTCAATACGATCACAACCACGACGGGCACGGCGCTGAACGTGGCGAACACGACGATCAGCTCGAACAACCTGGAGTTCCGGAGCATCAGTGCGAACGGCGCGTCGAACGGAATCATCCTCAACAGCACCGGTTCAAACGGCAGTTTGATGGTCAAGGGGAATGGCGGCTCCTGCACGTCGGCGGCCACCTGCACCGGTGGTGCAATCCAAGCCACGACGGGCGACGGC
>DASVAS010000059.1:0-45922 GCA_036376245.1 Thermoanaerobaculia bacterium
AGGAGGGCAAGGACAAAGGGACCGGCGCCCAGCCGGCCGCGGCCGCCGTTCCGGCACCCCCGCCGGACGCGGTAGAGACCCCTCCTCCTCCCGAAGAGGAAGAGGTCCGGCCCCCTGCCTGACAAGCCAGGGGCGTTCCGGCTCATCGCTCGGTCCCGATCTTTTGGAGGTTCGAAGATGAAGCACCATCGCCGCTCCTGGGCCCTCCTGGCGCTGGCAACCCTCGTCGCCTTGCCTTCTTTTGCGGCCAGCGTCGAGGTGAAGCTCCAGCTTCCCCAGCGCGCCCGCCTCAACCTGCAGGGCAAGAGCTCGATCGCGGTCGCTCCCTTCCTGGTCGTCACCCAGGAAGGCGCCGACCGTCTGCAGGGCCGCGACATCGACGTGCAGAAGGAGTTCGAGCGCTACCTGCTCAAGATCCTGCGCCGCGAGACCGAGCTCAAGGTCATGGAGCCCGGCCCCGTCGATTACCCCGTCTACGACTTCGCCCAACTGGCCAAGCAGCAGGAATTCTGGCGCGCTCTGGGCGAGCGCATCCCCGCCGACCTCATCCTGGCGGGCGGCCTCGACTTCGACATCCAGGACCGCTCCGGCTACCAGATGCAGGAGTACGTGTCGCCGTTCAACGGCCGCACCTACTACCGCCAGGTCCTGGTCGAACAGACCGGCTTCGAGTACGACATCCTGATGCAGGTCTACGACGGCAAGACCGGCGACCTCCTGTACCAGGACAATTTCAAGGACTTCCAGAGCTTTGAAGGGGAAGGCACCGATCCCCTCGCCGGCATGTTCGAAAACCTGCTGTCGCTCGAGGACCGCATCCTCAACGTGTTCACCCAGAAAGAGGTCGAGGCCTCGCGCCTCCTGTTCACCCAATAGGGCGCAAAGGAGCTCTCTTGAGCCGCATGAACCGACTCTTCGTCGCCGGGCTGGCCCTGGCCGCGGCGCTGCTTCCGCTCCGCCCGGCCCTCGGCCAGACCCAGGCCGCGCCCCAGTGGTACGGCGAGGGCTTCGGCAAGAACAAGATCCAGTACCGCGATTTCGACTGGAAGATCTACCGCTCGCCCCACTTCAACGTCCACTACTATTCCGCGGAGGAGGCGTCGCTGCAGAAGGTGGTCTCGTTCGCCGAGAGCGCCTACGACCAGCTCTCGCGCGGCTTCAACTTCCAGATCAAGGACCCGATCCCGCTCATCTACTACGCCACCCACTCGCAGTTCGAGCAGAACAACATCATCCCCAACTTCATCCCCGAGGGGGTCGGCGCGTTCGCCAGCCCGGTGCGGTTCCGCATGGTGCTGCCGATCGACATGCCGGACGGCGAGCTGTACGAGCTGCTCCTCCACGAGCTGACCCACATCTTCCAGTACCACATGCTCTTCCAGGGGAGCCTGGCCAAGGCGGTGCGGACCTCCCCGCCGACCTGGTTCATGGAAGGCATGGCGAGCTACATGGCGAAGGACGAGACCGAGCGCGACAAGATGTACCTGCGCGACGCGGTGGTCAACGACCGCATCCCCTCGGTGACGCAGACCAACTTCGGCGGCTTCTTCGCCTACCGCTTCGGCCACGCGGTGTTCGACTTCATCGAGGAGCGCTGGGGCAAGCAGGGCTTCCTCGACTTCATCGACGAGGTGCGCAACACCATCGGCTCGCGGGTGGACCGCGCGGTCCTGCGCGCCTTCAAGATGCAGCCGGAGGACTTCGACCTCGAGTTCCGGCGCTGGCTGCGCCGGAAGTACCTGCCGCAGCTCGTGGAGACCGGCGAGCCCTCCGACTTCGGCCGCCTCTTCCGCATCGAGGCCGCGCGGGGCGGCAGCGCCTCGCTCTCGCCGGCGGCGTCGCCGTCCGGCGACCTGGTGGCCGCGCTGACCTCCTACAAGGACGACATCGACGTCGTGCTCTACGACGCCAGGAACCGCCGGCTGCTGCGCAACCTGACCAACGGCCTGTCGAACGAGTACCAGTACCTGGTGGCCCAGGAGCTGGCGCTGGGCCGCAAGACGGGGCGCGACGTCGCCTTCTCGCCGGACGGCAACACCCTCGCCGTCTTCGCCAAGCGCGAGAGCGGACGCAGCCTGCTGATGATCGACGTCCTGAGCGGCGACCTGCGCGAGATCATCGACATGCCGGACCTCCAGCAGCAGTCCGCGCCGGCCTGGGCGCCCGACGGCCGGTCGGTCGCCTTCTCCGCCTGGCGCGGCGGCCAGTTCGACATCTTCCAGATGGACCTGGAGTCGCGGTCGATCGCGAACCTCACCAACGACGAGATCTACGACGGCGCTCCGGTCTACTCGCCCGACGGCAAGTCCGTGGCGTTCATCTCCTCGATCGGCGAGGGCTTCCAGAAGATCTTCCGCCTCGATCTCGGCCGGCCGGGCTCTCGGTTCGCGGTCACTACCGGCGAGTCGAACGAGAACGATCCCGTCTATTCGCCCGACGGCCAGCGGCTCTACTTCACGTCGGACCGCAACGGCCCGGAGAACATCTTCAGCCTCGACCTCGCCAAGGGCGAGCTCCGGCAGTACACCAACGTGGTCACCGGCGCCTTCATGCCCACCGTGCTGCGCGAGCCCGACGGGCAGGAGCGGGTGGTCTACACCGGTTTCTGGAAGGGTTCCTTCGACCTCTACGTGGCGAACACCGACGAGCCGGTGACCGAGCCGCAGACGGTCCAGATCCCGGCGGAGCCCGCCGGCGAGGCCGACCTGCCGGGCTTCGAGCCCGACATCCAGGTCAACATCGACGACGCCAACAAGGACGGCTACCGCGGCTTCAAGTTCTTCCTGGAAGACGCCCAGACGGTCCTCGGCGTCAACTCCGACCAGAGCTACCTCGGCCAGATCCTGTTCACCTTCTCCGACTACCTGGGGGACCGGCGGATCTTCGCCGCCATCAGCTCCGTCGACAGCCTCTCGAACTTCGACATCCTCTACGCGGACTACTCCCGCCGCTGGTTCTGGTACGGGCGGGTGTTCGACTCCCGGTCGTTCTACTATTCCGACAACTCCCTGGACGTCGACCGGGGCGTGCGCGGCCAGCTCGAATACCAGGTGACCGGCGCGATCGGCGCGATCTCCTTCCCGTTCACCTTCTACCAGCGCGCCGAGCTCGGCCTCGGCTATCTCTACCGCAAGTACAACTACCCGGTCGTCTTCCAGGACCCCTTCACGGGGGAGACGTTCGCCGAATATCTGCCTTTCCAGGACGACTTCCCGGTCCTGCAGGGCGCGCTGGTGGGCGACTCGGCGACGTACGCCAACTACGGACCGGTCAACGGCCGCCTCTGGCGGTTCGACCTCGCCTACGCGCCCGATTTCGATGACAGCGGCACGCTTTTCACGGCCGCCGAGCTGGAGGTCCGGCAGTACATCCAGGTCACCCAGCGGAGCAACTTCGCCTTCCGGTTCTTCGGCGGCATCTCGGAAGGCAACCAGCCGTCGATCTACTTCTTCGGCGGCCTCGACACGATCCGGGGCGTCGACTTCCGCTCGATCGAAGGCGACCACGGCTTCTTCCTCAACCTGGAGTACCGGTTCCCGCTGATCGACCTGGTGGCCACGCCGATCATCGCCTTCCAGGGGGTCCGCGGCGTGATCTTCGCCGACGTCGGCGGCGCCTGGTACGACGACTTCGAGGACTTCGACTTCTACGACGAGGACACCGACCGGTTCGAGGACGGCATCGCCGTCTACGGCTGGGGCGTCACCGCCCGCTTCCTCGGATTCGACCTCAACTGGGACTTCGCCAAGAGATTCCGGTCCAGCGACGAGGATGAGAACGGCTCGTTCGAGACCGTCTTCTGGATCGGCACCCGCTTCTGAAGACCCCGCGGGGAGGCCGGAGCCCGGCCTCCCCGCTCCTCTCCTTCATTTCCGAAACCGCTTCATAGTAGAGTGGCTGTCCAGGACAGCTCCTTGCTTGTCGCCCGGGTTCCAGGAACGATACAATCCTTTCTATATATGCGCGTCCAAGTGCTAGGCGGGTATGGCGGCGAGAGCCTGGACTGCCGTATGACGTGCCTGCGGATCAACGGCACGATCGCGCTGGACGCCGGCTCGCTCTCGCAGGCCCTGTCCATCGAGGAGCAGGTGAAGGTGCAGTCGATCCTGCTCACCCACTCCCACATGGACCACACCAACTCGCTGCCGTTCTTCATCGAGAACGTCTACGGCAAGAGCGAAGGGGCGATCGACATCTACGCCTCCCCGGCGACGGTCTACGCGCTGCGCAAGTACCTGTTCAACAACGCCACCTGGCCGGACTTCACCCGCCTGCCCAACCACCTGGTGCCGGCGGTGCGCTTCCACGAGTTCGAGAGCGAGGTGCCGGTGGTCATCGACGGCGTGAAGTTCACCCCCATCCCGGTGGACCACCTCGTCCCCACCCACGGCTTCCTGATCGAGCAGGAGGGCGCGGCGATCCTGTGGTCCAGCGACACCGGGCCGACCCACCGCTTCTGGGAGATCGCCAACCGCACTCCCAACCTCAAGGCCCTGTGCATCGACACCAGCTTCGACAACGCCCTCCAGCAGGTGGCGGACGTCTCCCTCCATCTGACGCCGCGGACCCTGGAGGCCGAGCTGCGCAAGCTCCATAAGCGCGTGCCGGTCCTGCTGCACCACCTGAAGCCGCCATGCGTGCAGCGCATCCGCGAGGAGGTCGAGGCGCTGAAGAACCCCGACCTCGAGTTCCTGGAGCAGGGCAAGGAATACAGCTTCTAGGGTCCTCACCCCCCGGCCCCCTCTCCCGACCCCTCCCTCCCTCACCGGGAGAGGGGGAGACGTTGAGGATGTGGTACCCTAGCCCTTGCGGTGGTACCCCCCTTGGACAACAACATACAGTTCGCTTTCGACTTCTGGTCTCCGGCCGTGGCCCCGGCGCCGCGGCGGGCCGGCCCGCCCCTGCGGATCGGCGTCCTGGGCTCGGGGAGCGGCGGCAACGCCGTGGTGGTCGAGCATGGGCCGCACCGCCTGATGCTCGACGCCGGCTTCTCCTGCCGCGAGATCGTCAAGCGGCTGAAGACGCTGGACTGCGATCCCAAATCCCTGGGAGCCCTGGTCCTCACCCACGAGCACCAGGACCACTGCAAGGGCGCGCGGCAGCTCGCGAAGAAGCTCAAGCTTCCGGTCTACGGCACCCGTGGCACGCTGGCGGGCGCCGGCATGATCTCGGACTCGATGAAATCCGGCGGCGGCTACATCCGCTCCGGCGAGCCGCAGGAGCTGGCGGGCTTCGTCGTCGAGTCCTTCCTGATCCCGCACGACGCCGCCGAGCCCGTGGGGCTGATCGTCGAGGATCCCTGCGGCCGGCGGGTGGGCCTGGTGGCCGACCTCGGCTGCCGGACGAGCCTGGCCTGGGGCCGGCTGCGCGACCTCGACGTCCTGATCCTGGAGACGAACCACGACCTCGACATGCTGCGCAACGGCCCTTATCCTTGGAGCCTGAAGCAGCGGGTGGCCGGCAGGCACGGCCACCTTTCGAACCGGGAGGCCGCCGAAGGCCTCCCCGAGCTGGTCGGCGACCGGCTGCGCTGGGTGGTCCTCTACCACCTCTCCCGCACGAACAACCTGCCCGCCCTGGCCGCCGCGGCGGTCGGCGAGACGCTCGACCGGGAGGGCTGCTCCGCGCAGATGGCGGTCACCGAGCAGGACCATCCGACCCCCTGGCTGGAGGTGACCTGAGTGAAGGCACGAGTGACGGTCTATCCGCGGCGCGAGATCCTGGACCCGCAGGGCAAGGCGATCCGCGACGCGCTCTCCCGCGTCGGCTTCCCGGGCGTCGAGGACGTCCGCGCCGGCAAGAGCTTCGAGATCTCCCTGGGGACCGACGATCCCGGGACCGCTGAACGCCAGCTCCGCGAAATGTGCGAAAAGCTCCTCGCCAACACCGTGGTGGAGGACTACTCCGTGGAGATCCTGGGAGGCGCGGGGGTGCATCCATGAGGTGCGGCGTCGTCGTCTTCCCCGGCAGCAACTGCGACCACGACGTCTACCACGTGCTCAAGCACGTCCTGGAGCAGGACGTCACTTTCCTCTGGCACCAGGACGACACCCTCAAGGGCTGCGAGCTGGTGGTGCTCCCCGGCGGCTTCTCCTACGGCGACTACCTGCGGGCCGGCGCCCTCGCCTCGCTCTCGCCGGTGATGGGCGCGGTCAAGCGCCACGCCGAGGCCGGCGGGCTGGTGCTCGGGGTCTGCAACGGCTTCCAGATCCTCCTCGAGGCCGGCCTGCTCCCCGGCGCCATGCGGCGCAACCAGAACCTCCGCTTCCTGTGCCGCGACGTCCACCTGCGGGTGGAGCGGACCGACCTGCCGTTCACCCGCAACTTCCGCGAGGGGCAGGTGCTGCGCATGCCCATCGCCCACGCCGAGGGGAACTACGAGGACGAGGCGGGCCGGCTGGACGCCCTGGAGGCGAACCGCCAGGTCGTCTTCCGCTACGTGACGCCGGAGGGCGCGCGGGCGGATGACGATCCGCAGTGGAATCCGAACGGCGCGGCGCGGGCCATCGCCGGCATCGTCAACGCGGGCGGCAACGTCCTCGGCATGATGCCCCACCCGGAGCGCTGCTCCGAGCCGATCCTGGGCAACACGGACGGCCTCGAGCTGTTCGCCGGCGTCGTCCGGTCCGCGACCCGGGACCTGCTGCGGGCGGGGGCGGCGCGATGACGGTGCTCCAGGAGCCGACGGTCAACGCCGAGAACGCCCGTTCGATCGGCCTGACCGAAGAGGAATTCGAAAGGCTGCGCAAGATCCTCGGCCGTGATCCCAACTGGACGGAGCTGGGCATCACCTCGGCGCTGTGGAGCGAGCACTGCTCCTACAAGTCCTCCAAGATCTACCTCAAGGAGTTCCCGACCGAGGGGCCGCACGTGCTCCAGGGTCCGGGCGAGAACGCCGGCGTGGTGGACATCGGCCACGGCTGGGTGGCGGTCTTCAAGATGGAGTCGCACAACCACCCGAGCTACATCGAGCCCTACCAGGGATCGATGACCGGCGTCGGCGGCATCCTGCGCGACATCTTCACCATGGGCGCCCGCCCCATCGCCTGCATGGACGCCCTGCGCTTCGGTGAGATCGACGCGCCGCGCATGCGCTTCCTGATCGACGGCGTGGTGCGCGGCATCGGCGACTACGGCAACTGCGTGGGCATCCCCACCGTGGGCGGCGAGACGCAGTTCCACCGCTGCTACAACGGCAACATCCTGGTCAACGCCTTCGCGCTGGGAGTGGCGCGGCGCGACCGCATCTTCCGCGCCCGGGCGAGCGGCGCCGGCAATCCGCTGCTCTACGTGGGCAGCCGCACGGGCCGCGACGGCATCCACGGCGCCACCATGGCGTCCGAGTCCTTCGACAAGGAGAGCGAGCAGAAGCGGCCGACCGTGCAGGTGGGCGATCCGTTCACGGAGAAGGTCCTCCTGGAGGCCTGCCTGGAGGCCATGCGCACGGGCGCCATCGTGGCCATCCAGGACATGGGCGCTGCGGGGCTCACCAGCTCGACCTTCGAGATGGCGGGCCGCGGCGGCACGGGTCTCCGTCTGGAGCTCGACCGGGTGCCGCTGCGCGAGCCGGGTCTCACCCCCTACGAGATGATGCTCTCCGAGTCCCAGGAGCGCATGGTCCTGGTGGCCAAGAAGGGCCGGGAAGAGGAGCTGGAGAAGGTCTTCCGCCGCTGGGGCCTGGAAGTGGCCAACATCGGCGAGGTCACCAACACCGGCCGCGCCGTGCTCCACTGGCGCGGCGAGAAGGCGGCGGACATCCCGATCCGCCCGCTGACCGAGGAAGCGCCCGTCTACCACCGGCCGGTGGCGGAGCCCGCCGACCTGACAGCGCGCTGGCGGGCTCCCGAGGTCCCGCAGCCGGACGACCTCGGGGGGACGCTGGAGAAGCTCCTCGCCACGCCCGAATTCGCCAGCAAGGCCTGGATCTGGAGCCAGTACGACCACACCGTGCGCACCAACACGGTGCAGGGGCCGGGCGGCGACGCGGCGGTCCTGCTGCTCAAGGGGACGCCGGCCGGCCTCGGCATGACCTGCGACGTCAATCCGGTCTACTGCTATTTCGATCCCCGGCGGGGCGGCGCCCAGGCGGTGGCCGAGGCGGTGCGGAACCTGGCGTGCGTGGGGGCCGAGCCCGTGGGGCTCACCGACTGCCTCAACTTCGGCAATCCGGAGCGGCCGGAGATCTCCTGGCAGTTCCGCGAGTGCGTCCTCGGCATGTCCGAGGCCTGCCGGGCGCTGGGCGTGCCGGTCATCTCCGGCAACGTCTCCTTCTACAACGAGACCGAGGGGACCTCGATCTATCCCACGCCGGCCATCGCCATGGTGGGCGTGATCCCGAACCTCGCCGGCCTGCCCTCGCCCTGGTTCGAGCGCGAGGGGGACCGCATCGTCCTGCTGGGCGAGGACCGTTCCGAATTCGGTTGCTCGGCCTACCTGCGGCTGCTGTACGGCATCGAGCAGGGGCGGCCGCCGGAGGTGGACCTCGGCGCGGAGCTGCGGCTGGCGGGCCTGCTGCGCTCGCTGATCGGACGGAACCTGCTCCGCACCGCGCACGACCTCTCCGAGGGGGGCTTCCTGATCGCCCTCGCCGAGGCCTGCTTCGGCCGCAGGCGCCTGGGCGCCCGGCTGGAGGTCCCGCTGGAGGGGGCCGGCCTGTTCTCGGAGACGCAGGGCCGGGCGATCGTCGCCTGCGCCGGCGCCTCCCTCGACCGGGTCCTGCGGGCGGCGGAGGAGGCGGGCGTGCCCGCCCGCGAGATCGGCGAGGTCGGCGGCGACACGCTGGAGGTCCGGGCCGGCGGCGGCGTTTTGCGCGCTCCGGTCGCCGGGTTGCACGAGGTCTGGTCCACGGCGCTGCCGAAGGCGCTGGGGCTGTAGCGAGAATTTCGTAGAGCTCTTTTTCGTTGACCGGGGTGCGCGGCCGGTTCCGGGGAGGACCGGCCTTTCGCCTTTTCACATCAGGGACGACGCTCGCTATGTGTGGAATCTTCGGAATCGACGGCTCGGACGACGCGGCCAACCTGACCTACCTGGGGCTCTACGCCCTGCAGCACCGCGGGCAGGAGAGCGCCGGCATGGTCTCCTGGGACGGCGCCCAGCTCCACGTGGAGCGGGGGATGGGGCACGTCTCGGACATCTTCCGCGAGAAGGTCATCGCCCGCATGCCGGGCCGCAGGGCCATCGGCCACACCCGCTACTCGACCGCGGGATCGAGCGTGATGGCCAACGCGCAGCCGATCGTGGTCAAGACCTCCATGGGCGCGATCGGGATCGTCCACAACGGCAACCTGGTCAACCCGAACGAGATCCGCGAGCGCCTGGAGGCGGACGGCTCCATCTTCCAGACCACCAGCGACACCGAGGTCATCCTCCACCTGATGGCGCGCAATCCGCGCCTGGACATCGTGGAGTCCTTCATGGTGGCGCTGAACGAGGTCCGGGGGGCGTACTCGCTGCTGCTGGTCACCCAGGACGCCCTGATCGCGGCGCGGGACCCGCACGGCTTCCGTCCGCTGGTCATGGGCGAGCTGGACGGCCAGCCCTGTTTCGCCTCGGAGAGCTGCGCCTTCGACCTGCTGGGCGCCACCAAGGTGCGCGAGCTGGCGCCGGGGGAGGTGGTGGTTTCGCGCAACGGCGAGATCGAGACCTATCACCTGCCGCAGCACGTCGAGCCGACCCGCTGCATCTTCGAGCACGTCTACTTCGCCCGTCCGGACAGCAAGGTCTTCGGCGACTCCGTGGCGCAGACGCGGCTGCGGATGGGCGCGCGCCTGTCCCGGGAAGCCCCGGCGCCGGCGGACATCGTGGTCCCGGTGCCGGACAGCGGCCTCTACGCGGCCATGGGCTACAGCCGGGAGTCGGGCCTGCCCCTCGAGTTCGGCCTCACCCGCAACCACTACGTGGGCCGCACCTTCATCGAGCCCAAGCAGTCGATCCGGAATTTCGGCGTGAAGATCAAGCTCAATCCGGTCAGGGAGCTGCTGGAGGGCCGGCGGGTGGTGCTGGTGGACGACTCGATCGTGCGCGGCACGACCTCGCGGAAGATCGTCCGCATGGTGCGCGAGGGTGGAGCCGCCGAGGTCCACGTCCGCATCTCGGCGCCGCCGACCCAGTGGCCCTGCCACTACGGCATCGACACCCCCACCCGGGGCGAGCTGATCGCCGCGCGCCACACCGTCGAGGAGATCCGCGAGTTCATCGAGGCGGACAGCCTGGCCTACCTCTCCCTGGACGGCATGCTCTCCGCCGTCACCGGTCCCCGCGACAGCTACTGCAACGCCTGCTGGACGGGCGACTACCGCGTGCCCCTGTCTCCGAGCGACGGGCGCCAGGCGGTGCTGTTTCCGATCCGGGCGGAGGGGGAGTAGAATGGACGTATGGACGTTGCCGCTGAGAAGAACTTCGATGTTCGCCAGGAGCGATTTGGCCTTCAGGCTCAGTTCCTGGCTCCTGTTTTTAATCTCTTTCAGGATCTCCCAAGTTTTTCTCGCCAGATCTTCTCCGCCCTGGGCCCGCACTATGGTCTCCGCCTGACAGATCTGCGGTTCGAGACTGGGTCCGGGAGCCTCGGTGATGTTTGCCTGAGATTATCTTGGCCTTCTCTCGCTGAGGCTCGGATCTTTCTAGATCGGGTCGAGCTCGACTCTAGTTATCTCCAGTTTCTTGGGTTTGAGAATAGGGACTTGGTCGCCGACGTACTGAGCACTATCGCCGAGTACGTTGGAGATGTGAAGTTCCGAGCCTATTCAGTAACCCAAGAGGCTCACGGAGCGCTTGTCGGGCAGTCCCGAAAGGATTTTTTTGCCCAATTTGTATCTGTCGTTCCGGAAGGCTTGGGGCCGGCTTTGGGGGCCGGCTTGGCATTCTATTTTGGCTCGGAAGATGAGCGTCTCGCTTCCTCAGTGACTCTCGATTTTTCAAGAACCGTGGATGGCGGTGTCTTCGTGCAGTATGTCACATTGTACGATGCTTCCAAGATGCCGCCACGAAAAATCCAAGAATCGGCGCGTTCTGAATTCAAAACGATCTGTGGGCGAATTGGACTGTCGAGGTAGTGATATGGCGCACTTGAGCTCCGAATGGATTTTCAATAATCTTGGTTCTGGAATAATGAGGTCAGATCCAGGAGGTCCGATGCCTCGGAACGAAGAGATTTCACGGCGCACAGAGTCGAGCTTGCAGCACGGTCAAGGATCGTTGAGAGGCGATGTAAAGACGTTCCCCTATATAGATCTGATCCGTGAACACCTTGCTCAAGGTCGTATTCTTGATGCAAAAAACCTTCTGGAGTTCGCGAGGGATGTTATTCCTCCCGACTCCAAGCTTCTGAAGGTCTTGGCGCCGCCGCGGATCAAGAAGAGTGATCAACTGGGCGTCGATCGGAGCAATGAGTTCCGCTGGCTTCGAGAGAACAACGCTAGGTATCAAGGACAGTGGGTGGCTCTAACAGACGATGGTCTGTTCGCATCGGCTGCGACTCTTGCTGATCTCCTGGTTGAGCTCAGGGCAAGCCCTCCACCTGTAGAGCCGCTGATCCATCACCTCATCTGACTATGTTATCGCTGCGTGGGAGGATCTTCACCTCGGCTCGTGCCAAGTTCAGTGATCAAGCTCCAGGAGCACAGGAGCTTACAGCCAAGATTTTTGTGAAGGTCAAGTTTCCTGGCTTGGAGGGTAATTGGTTGGCCCAGCTTGACTCGGGGGCAGCCTATTCGATGCTCGATGTTGAGGTGGCCCAATCTCTTGGCCTGCTAGACGGAGACGGAGAGCCCGCTCAAGTCCATACTCGTCACGGCATCATCAAAGGACACTTGGAACGTGTCTCTCTTGTCCTGATCGCGGACGAAGGGGAACCTTTAGAGGTGGAGACGACGTTTCTGATTTCGCGAGAATGGAGCGGTAGAACTTTTCTAGGCTATACAGGTTTCCTGGAGAGGCTTCGGATCGCCTTGGATCCAGTAGTCAATGACTTCTATTTTGGTGAGCCAGAGTAGGGATGGACGTCTCACCCGTCCGCGCCTATCTCCGCGATCTCCAGGACCGCATCTCCTCCGCCATCGAGGCTGAGGACGGAGCGGAGCGATTTCAGGAGGAGAGCTGGGAGCGGCCGGAGGGCGGGGGTGGGCGGACGCGGGTGCTCTCGGAGGGGGCGGTCTTCGAGCAGGCCGGGGTCGGCTACTCCCATGTGTTCGGTCCGGGGCTCCCTCCCTCGGCCTCGGCGCAGCGCCCGGAGCTGGCGGGACGATCGTTCGAGGCGCTGGGCGTCTCCCTGGTCTTCCATCCCCGTAATCCCTACGCCCCCACGACGCACATGAACGTGCGCTTCTTCCTGGCCGAAAAACCAGGGAGCGAGCCGGTGTGGTGGTTCGGCGGCGGCTTCGACCTCACCCCCTACTATGGCTTTGAGGAGGACGCCGTCCATTTCCACAGCGTCGCCCGCGAGGCCTGCGAGCCGTTCGGCCCCGAGGTGTACCCCCGCTTCAAGAAGCAGTGCGACGAGTACTTCTTCCTCCGCCACCGGGGAGAGACGCGAGGGATCGGGGGGATCTTCTTCGACGACCTGAACGAATGGGGCTTCGACCGCTGCTTCGCGCTCCTCCGCGGCGTGGGCGACCACTTCCTGGACGCTTACCTGCCGATCCTCCGCCGCCGCAAGGACATGCCGTACGGCGAGCGCGAGCGCGATTTCCAACTCTACCGCCGGGGCCGCTACGTCGAGTTCAACCTGGTCTGGGACCGCGGCACCCTGTTCGGCCTCCAATCCGGAGGCCGGACGGAATCCATCCTGATGTCCCTGCCGCCGCTCGTCCGCTGGCGCCACAACTGGCGGCCACAGCCGGGCACTCCCGAGGCCCGTCTCTACGAGGACTTCCTCCGGCCTCGGGACTGGTTGTCAGGCGGGTGAGGAAGAACGGATGACGCCCCACACCCGAAGCTTGCTCCGCGCTGGAGCCGTCCTGGCTTCCCTGTTGATCCTCGGCTGCCGCGGGGGATCGGAGGATGCCGGCCCGCTCGCGGCGGACCACCCCCTCCACCTGGAAGACCACGTCGCCGCCGCCCGCGTCACGGGCTCCGAAGTGTCGAAAGGCCTACCCGCCGCCGTCGAATGGAAGTTCGACCAGCCGCGCCCGGCCTGGAAGGCCGTCGTCCCCCTGATCCCTACCTTGAAGCCGGCCGCGGTCCTCCAGGAAGGGGACGCCCTGCAAGTCTCCCTCGGAGAGGCCAATCGCCAGCGCCAGGCGTTCCGCGGCGGCGTGTACGTCGATCTGCCGGACTGGAGCTGGGACGACTGGGCCTTCGTGGCGGTGCGGGTCCGCAACTCGGGCTCGGGCCGGATGACGCTGTTCTCCAACCTGCGCGAAAAGATGGGCGCCATGGGTTATGAGAGCGAGCCGTTCCTCTTCCGGGGCGAGACGGCCCAACTCGTCGGGGACGGCGGCGTCCATACCTATCTGCTCCGTCCCGACTGGTCCGCCTGGGCCACCGAAGGGAGCTGGCGGCAACTCGGTCTGATGTTCGACTCCCGGGAGCCCGCCCGGTTCGAGATCCTGTCGGTGGCGGTCGTCCCCAAGGAGGCCCGCTTCGCCGAGGCCCCGGTGGGAGTGATCACGGACCATCGCGAGCAGATCTACCGCCGCAGCCTCTACGCCCACGCGCCGGCGCGGCTGGAGTACCGCGTGCGGGTCCCGGAAAGCGGGCGGCTGGACTTCAGCCTCGGCGTCCTGCGCTCCGATTCGCCGGTCACCTTCCGGGTGACGGCCGGGACGGGGGAGAAGCCGCGGGTGCTCTTCGAGGAGAGCTACGCCCACCGCGAGCATTGGGGGCAGCGCTCGGTCGACCTGGCCTCCCTGGCGGGCCAGACCGTCACGCTGGGTCTCGAGACGGGCTCCAGTCGGCCGGGCACGGTCGGGCTCTGGGGGGCGCCCACCCTGAGCGGCCCGCGGCAAGACCGCGCTCCGAACGTCATCCTGTACGTCATGGACGCGGCCGGCGCCGAGTATTCGAGCGCCTACGGCTATCACCGGCGGACGACGCCGAACCTGGAACGGCTCGCGGCCGAAGGGGCGCTCTTCGAGCGCGCCTACAGCAACTCCAGCTGGTCCAAGCCGTCGACGATGTCGTTCATGACCTCGCTCCAACACAGCGTGCTGGGCGGGTACCGGACTCCCGCGGATCCTCTGCCCGATCAGGCCCTGACCATGGCCCAGCGCCTCCATGGGAGCGGGTACCAGACCGGCGTGTTCACCTCGAACACCTGGTGCGGGACCATGAGCAGCCTGGAGCGGGGGGTGGACGCCCTGCGCGAGACCGTCCCCGGGGACAACTCGGTCTCCTCCCGGGCCGTGCAGGAGTCCTTCTGGCGATGGCGGGAGGCTTTTCCCGGAGAGCCCTTCTGGGTCCACTTCCAGACCACGGACGTCCACTGGCCCTGGTCCCCGGTGCCCCCGATCGCGGGTTCTTTCCTGAGCCCGGGCCAGAGGAAGGAGCTGGAGGACATGGAGCGGCGGCTGGGCGAAGCCAAGGGGGAGCTCGGCCGCGGCTGGGGGCTCCGGTCCTCGCCCGAGCTGTTCCAGCGGGCGGGCCTCGACCGCAAGGCCTACTTCGACCTCGTCCGCGGCGCCTATGACGAGGCTCTGGCCCACAACGACTACCAGCTCGGCCGTCTGGTGGACCGCCTGAAGTCGCGCGGCGAGTGGGAGAACACCCTGCTCATCGTCACCGCCGACCACGGCGACTGGCCCGGCCTGGGTCTCTTCGACACCTACGATCCCGCGGCCCGGGTGCCGTACCTCAATCCCTACCTGACCCGCGTGCCCCTCGTCGTGGTCTGGCCGGGACGCATCGCGCCGGGGAGGCGTTTCCGCGATCCGGTGTCGCTGCTCGACCTCCTGCCGACGGTCCTGGAAGTCACCGGCCAGCCACCCCCGGAAGTGTTCCAGGGTCAGTCCCTCGCCCCTCTGCTCCTGGGCCGGTCCGGCTGGAAGCCGCGGCCGGTGGTCATCGACGAGTTCGTGACCGACTCCAAGACCGGCGAGATGACAGGCGTGATCGAGATGATCGACGGGCGCTGGGGCGCCTCCCTGGCCATCGGCGGCGAGGACGCCGGTCCCCGGCTGCTGCTCTACGACCTGTGGGAGGACCCCTACACCCAGAAGAGCCTGCACGCGGAGCGGCCGAAGCTGGCGAAGGATTACCGGCAGCGCCTCGAGCGGCAGTTCCGGGAGCACGTGGCCCTGGGCAGACGCTTCACCCGGTCCAAGGAGGGCACGCTCAGCTCGGAGCAACTCGAGACGCTGAAGTCGTTGGGCTACATCCAGTGAGGGAAAAGGGTGTGCGGGCGGCGTTTCTTGGACGCCGCCCGCTATCGAACAGGAAGAGGTCAGGAAGGGGCCTCTCCCGGGGGGACCAAAAATTGAAGAGGGCGGCCAGACGTTCGCGGCAGGCTCTGCCGGATCTGAGACCGCTGGACGGTGTAGCGCCCCGGGGAACTTTTCAGCTCGCTCGCGGGCGTCCTTGGCTCCTGGGTATCGGCTTGAGCCCGGCCGTCCGGCCCTCCCTCTTGTCTGAAGAAAGGATCGCTCGAAGACGGCCTTCAGAGCGCTACCCGGCCGGATAGTTCGGAGTGCGTCGAAGGAGGGGGACCCGAACCCTTCTTCGGGAGAGGCCGCTTACTTTTCCGCTTCCTGGAACCGCAGGGTCGGGTTGTGCCGGGCGCGCTTGAGGAACGACGCGACCCGGGTGACCAGGGACAGGCAAGCCTTCTCCGCCTCGACCGCCTGCCGCCAGTAAGAGAGAGCCGCCAGGGCTTCGCGGTGGATTTGCCGGGAGGAAAAGATGGGGACCATCTCCTCGGCGACCCGCTTGAGCTCCGGGAAGCGGCCCTGTTCGGCATAGAGGGAGGCAAGGTCGAGGGAGACGAGCGCCACGTCGTAGGGAGTGCCCTCGGCGAGGAACCCGTTCCGGGCCTTGACCAGGAGCGTCTCCGCTTGCGCGTGCTGGCGCAGACCCCGGGCTATCTTGCCTTCCACCCATCTGCGGGGGTTCTGGGACCATGGCTGGGAGAATTGCTGGTAGAGGGGCCGGGCCTTCACGAGCAGCTTCTGGGCCTGCATGAATTGCCCGGTCTCGGCGAGGTCGTCGATGAGGTTGTGCCAGCCGACCAGAAGGAGGCGAGGCTCGCGCTGCGGGTCGATCAGCTCCAGAGCCTTGTAGAGGACCGGAATGGCCCTCTCGGGCTCGCCGGAGAAATGGTGGACGCTGGACATCTTGACCAGGCATCGGCCTGCCCGGTGCCGTTCTCCAACCTCCAGAAAGATCTGGATAGCCCGCCGCAGGAGCCGTTGAGCCTCGTCCAGACGCCGCTGAGCCCTCTTCAGGGAGGCCCGGAGGTCCAGCAGGACAGCCTTCTCCATCGGTTCGCCGGTCCCGCGTTCGAGAGCCGAAAACGCCAGGGCGAAGGCGTCCTGGGATCCCCTCAGGTCTGACTTGATGCGGCGCGAGTTGGCGATGTAGCCCCAGGCCCGTGCCCTGAGATCCTCGACGGGCTCGGTCCCGTAATAGGAGATGTCGAGGCAGTCCAGGATTTCGAGGGAGAGCCGGGCCAGACCTTCGCCCAGCACCGCATCCTTGAAGTTCTGCTCGCGGCTGCGCTTCAAAAGAAGCTCGCAGAGGCCCCAGGTCTGGAACCGGGGCGAGTTCCGCACGATGAGGGTCCGCCTCTCGGCCGGATGCTCCAGCAGCTCCACCATGAGCAGCCTGGCCTCCGCCCTCTCTCGGTAGTAGGCGGTCTCCAGGCCCCGCAAGTGCGATGTTGCCCGACGCAGGAAGGGTTCGTAGTTCCCCAGGAGATCCTGCCGCTGGCTGAGGTCGACCACGTTGTGACTCGCCGCCAGCCGGGAAGGAAGCAGGAGATGAAGCCGCCTCCGGCAGTCCTCGCAGAGGACGAGGTGGTTCAGGAGCTCTTCGTAGTCCTCCAGATCTCCAGTAGCGAAGTCCTGAAGCAGCAGGTCATGGGGGTGAATCCTCATCGGGCCCTCACATCCCAAACGATGGGAAGAAAAATTACCTCTTCAGTAGAAGTGGTTGCTTCTGGCCATCAAAACGGGACAAAGAGGGGTCCGGAAAAAAGTACCAACTTCTTCGGGAGGGCGGGGAGGCATGTCCCGACCACCCTCCCTTGATTCCGGACTGCTAAGAAGGGCCTGCTAGTCGTGACCGTCGGGGTCGAGTTGGCTCCCTTCCTTTGACCGCACCGCGGACGGTTTGTCGTCAGCCGGCTCCGGACGCGGCACAAAGATCGACACGAACCACTCCTGGACAGCTTTGACGAGGTTCACAGGCTCTGCGCGTGGCATCTCATATGGACGGAGATCGGACGGCAGGGCCTGCCGGGCGCTGAATCCCAGGGCGAACCATAGGAGTCCAGCAGCAATGACGCGGGTGCGAGACATAGACATATCTCCTCTCCGTTAGCGGCCCACAAGAGGCGGCCACTTCAGCTACCCCAGGGGCCACTCTCCCTAAAGGTGATTATTTTGCCTTCCGGCGAGTCGATGTACAGACGCTGGCGTGAAAATTCCAACAAAAATGTGCTTCGAGCGTTGCCGGGAGGTCTCCGGATATAACCTTTGATCTAGATCAATCCCCGCCCGCCCAGAAACTCCAGCATCAGCTCCCAGAGACGGGCCTTGCGGTCCGTGAGGCGGTGGTCGCCGTCGGCGAAGAGGTGGAGCTCTATATCTTCAAAGGTGCAGCCGACGACGAAATCGGCCACACTCCGCCAGGAAACCGATGCATCATTCTTGCCCTGGAGCAGGAGACAGGGGGTGCGGTACCGGGCGAGCAGGGTGTCCAGAGGATGCGCCCGCAGGTCCTCGATCAGAGCCCAGCCCAGTTCGCAGGAGACGAAGTCGTTCTGGAAAAGGATCGTGCCGGTCTCCTCCCAGATCCGCGCCCTCTCCGGACCGGCCCAGGTGAGGAGGCCCTGGTCCATCTCCAGGGCGGGCGCGATGTGGAGGCCCGCCACGATTTCCTCCGGATGGAGCGCGGAGTACCAGAGGGCCGATCCCCCTCCCATGGAGGAGCCGAGGAGGATCAGGCGGTCGTGTCCCCGGCTCCGCAGGAGGGCGTGAACCCGGGCGACGTCCTGGAGGTTCCGGGTCAGGGTGACGTTTCCGATCTGGCCGCCGGACGCGCCGTGACCCTGGAAGTCGAAGGAGCAGAAGCCGAATCCCGCGTCGAGGGCCTGGGCGCGGAAGAAGTCCGCCTTCTCACCCGACTGGTCGGAGCCGAAGCCGTGGAGATAGAGGAAGCAGGGCCGGACCTCTCCGTTGTCCGGCGCGGGGTCGAAACGGACGGCGAGGTGGGAGACCTCGCGGCCGTCCTCGACGATCGGGATCCTCTCCATGAAGCGCGCTCCTCCTCGGTGGCCCCGGACTGTGACACCGGCCCGTCCGCCGTGGCAAGTGATGCTATCCTCCCGCCGAAACTTCATCAGGGGGCAAGGATGGGAAACGGCGACCATCGGGAGATCACAGGCTGGCACAGTCCAATCCTTGGGCAGGACATGCCCATCGTCTCCTATGGCCATTGGGGGCATCCGCTGCTGCTCTTCCCCACGGCCGCGGCGGACTTCCTGGAGAACGAGCGCTTCGGGCTGATCGGGTCCGTCCAGCCGGCGATCGACGCCGGCCGGGTGCGGGTCTTCTCGATCAACAGCATCAACAACCAGGCCTGGATGGACAACACCCTTCCCGTGCCGGAGCAGGCCCGCCGGCAGGCCCTCTACGCCCGCTACGTGGAGGAGGAGGTCGTCCCCTTCATCCGCAACGTCTGCCAGACGCCGGACATCCGCATCGCCACTTCGGGGGCGAGCTTCGGGGCCTTCCACGCCGCCAACACCCTGTTCCGGCGGCCGGACCTGTTCGACGCCGCCATCGCCATGAGCGGCTTCTACGATCTGGGGCCGGATTACCTCCACGGCTACGGCGACGACAACGTCTACTTCAACAACCCGGCGTCGTACCTGCCGAACCTGGAAGGGCATCCCCTCCACCTGCTGCAGACGTCCTGCAAGATCCACATCCTGACCGGCCAGGGCGCCTACGAGGCTCCGCACGCCTCCCGCAACCTCTCCGAGATGCTGGACCGCAAGGGCATCCCCCATCTGCTGGAAATGTGGGGCCACGACGTCTCCCACGACTGGCCCTGGTGGCGGAAGATGCTCCCGTATTCGATCGACAAGATGGGATGGTAAAGGCCGGTCAGGCCATCGCCAGCTCGAACCCCTCCGCCGCCAGCCGCCGGAGGAGGGGCTCGGCCCCCAAAGCCTCGTAGGCGGTCCTCGCGCCCCGTTGCTCCAGAGTCGCCCGATAGAGATCGTGGGCCACGAAGGCGGCGGGCAGCGCCGCCATGCGCTGGCCTTCGTGTGGACCGCCGATCGAGGCCGCGGCGCGGGCGCCGTCCGGCGCGAACAGCTCGACGAGGACGGCTCCTCCCGAGTGGCCGAAGCCGGAGGCGAGCCGCGCGAAGGGCGTGATGGCGCGGGTGAGCGCGCCGCCGATCCCGGGGCCCAGGCGAGCCAGGACCGCGAAGGAGGCCGACGCCATGCGCGCCTCGAATCCCACCTTGACGCGGATCTCGCGGGCGCCGATCAGATCCGGGAACAGGTCGTACTCCGGGCTGTCGAGGTCGTGGACCGTCCGGCGGCCGAAGGGGGGCGGGATCTCGACGCTCTCAGGCCCCCGGAGCCCGATGAGCTTCCCCTGGGGAGCCTGGAAGGGACGGCCGAGCTGCGCCGAGGCGGACCGCACGGCGGCCTCTCCCTTGGGGTTCCGGTTGCCGATGAAGAGCGTGATCCGGGCGCGGTCGACGGCGGGGAGCCGCGCGGCGGCGGTCAGCGCCAGGGCGCCGGAGATCCCCGGCAGGGAGGAGCAGCCGGGAGCGGCGAGGAGGCCCCGCTTGCGAAAGCGGCCGTCCATCTCGATCACCCGCGCGAACCAGGCCCGGTCGTCCGCGATGTCCACGTAGTGGATCCCCGCGGCGAGGCAGGCCTCCGGCAGCACCGGCGCCATGGTGTTGAACGGTCCGGCGCAGTTGACCGCCACCCGGGCGCCGGCCAGGGCGCGGGCGCAGGAGGAGGGATCGTTGACGTCGGCGGCGATCCCCTCGTGGCTCCCCAACTCGCCGGCGAAGCCCGCCGCCCTCGCCGCGTCGCGTCCGGCGATCCGCAGGGGTACGCCCGACCCGGCGAGGCTCCGGGCCACGCGGACGCCGAAGGTGCCGTACCCGCCGAAGACCGTGATCATCGGGAGAGGTCCCGGGCGACCAGCACCGTCCACAGGCTGTAGAAGCCGAGGGTGGGCCCCGTGGTGATCAGGAGCAGCTCCGGCGAGGGGAGAAGGCCGGCGAGGACCATGGCGTAGCCGGAGACGGCGGTGGCCCATCCGGCGAAGCGCGCCGGAGCGCCCGCGAGGCCGCGCAGACAGAGGGTCATCAACAGCACGCCGGTCGTGTACAGCCCGTTGGCGACGGTGGCGCCTCCCGTGAGGGCGATCCGTTCGAGGACCAGGAAGAGACCCGGGTCCGAAGGTCCCGCCTGCGCCGCCAGGGGGAGCGCGTGCATCTGGAGGACGTCGCAGAGAAGGTCCACCGCCATGCCCGCGGCGGTGAAGATCACGGCGAGGAGGGCCGTGATCGGCTGCCCCGGAATCCGGGACCGCAACGCCGTCATGTAGGCGACGAGCAGGAGCGTGCAGAGCATGAAGACGCCCCAGCCCCAGGTCCATCCCGCCGGCTGATCGGCGAGCCAGGCCATGCGCTCGGCGAGGGGGACGACGACGCTGCCGGGCCGCATGCCGAACCAGGCCAGAACGAGGCCGGCGCCATGGAGGACGACGTTCCCCCAGGCGAGCGCGGGGAGGAGGCGCGAGGAGGGCATCAGGTGCTGGGGAGTATAACGATGCGGCTATGATCGCGCTCGATGGCCCCTGTCGCGTTCCTCGGAGGGAATGGTCACTGCGCCGCTCGGCTGGCGAGGGTCGAGGGGATCGAGCTTTATGACGTGCCCTATCCCGGTTTCGAGGACCGTCCCCGCGCCAGGAGCCTCGACGATTTCCTCGACGTGGTCTCCGGCCATCTCCGTGCCGTCTCCGCTCCCCTGGTCTACGCCATGGGCATCGGCGGCCTGATCGCCCTCTGCCTGCGCGCGCGGGGCGAGCTGGCCGGGACTCCCCTCCTGATGCAGGGACCGATCCTCTGGGGGCTGGAGCGGCGATGGATGCCGCGCCTCATGCGGCTCGGCCTCGCGCAGGCTCTGCTCCTGCGGCTTTTCGCAACGCCCGGTTTCCAGCGGCGGTTCGCGCGGAAGTACTTCACGCATCCCCCTTCGCCCGCCACGCTGGCGGCCTTCTTCGACGGCTACTCCCGGTGCTCGGCGGCGCCCGACTTCTTCGCCTGGCTCAACCCCAGGCTGCTCCGGTCCCTGGAGCGGGATCTGGCCCTCCGGCCGGAAGCGCTCGACGGCATCCGGATCTGGTGGGGCGGCAAGGACCGGGTGGTCACTCTTCAGGAGCTGGAGTGGACGAAGGAGGCGCTGGCGCTGGGGGACCGCTGGCCCCTCCGCGTGTTCCCCGATTGGGGTCACTATCCCATGATCGACGATCCCACAGGTTGGGCCGGGGAGCTGCGCCGTGCCGTGGCGGAAGCTGGCGCGGTTTAGGGACCCGTCGGTCCCCAAGCTGGACAACCTCCGGCGCGCGGCGGCGGCCGGCCTGCGCGTCCCCGAGACGTGGTGGATGCCCGCGTCCGAGGCGGAGAAGGGGGCGCCCATCCCGGCCGCGCTGGCGGGCCGCCCGCTGATCGTCCGCTCCGGCTCTCCGACCGAGGATACCCACGCCACCTCCAACGCCGGCCAGCTCCTCTCCCTCGCGGTGCGTGATTCCGCGGGATTTCCTGACGCGCTGGCCCGGGTCGTGGCGGCGATGCCGCGCGAGGGGGCGGTCTTCGCCCAGCCGCTGATCCAGGCGGAGGAAGCTGGCGTCGCGTTCTTCGACGGCTTCTACTACGAGCGGACGCTGGCGTCCGGCGGCAACGAGGGCCTGACCTCGGGCCAGGAGCGAGGGAAGGTGACGCGGGGCCATCTGGCGCGAGACGATTCCTGGTCGGACTGGCTGACCGCCGTTCACGAGCCCTTCCGCCGGGAGTCGCCCCGGATCGACGTCGAATTCGCCAGGGACGGAGCGGGCTACGTCCTCCTCCAGGTCCGGCCCGCGCTCTTCCCGGTCGCCCGCAACGAGACCCTCTCGCTGGCGAACCACAAGGAGATCCTGGGGGACCCGCCCAGCCCGTGGATCGTCTCGGTCGTCTGCGCGGCCGGCCGCGAGGTCCTCTCGTTCTTCGCGGCGGTGGATTCCGAGGTGGACCGATGGGAGGAGGCCTACTCCGTGGACTTGGCGGAGCGGCCCTGGATGAACTTCTCCTTCTTCTTCCGCCTGATGGACCGATGGGGATTGCCGCGCTCGTTCGTGACCGAAGGTGTCGGCGGCGAGGGAGGCGGGCCGGCGGACCGGCGGCTGATCTTCAGGAGGTTTGTCCGCAGCGCGCCGCGCCTCGTCCGTCTCCAACTCCGGAACCTCGCCACGATCCGCAAGGCTGATAGAGAGCTGGCCCGTCTCGATCGCCGGATCGCCGCCGCGTCGGGTCTCCAGGATCTCTATCAGGTCAATATCGAGGCCCTGTCTCTGGCGATCCGCACCAACTTCGCCATCAACGGCGTCCTCTCGGGCGTCTCCCGTGTGCGGCGGCTCCTGGCGATCCGGGGAGCGGGCCGGGTGACGACGCGGGAGATGATGGAGGAGTACAGCCGCCTCGCGGGCTCTTCTGATCAGGAGGCGGCGTTGGACCGCTGGCTCGACCGCTACGGCCACCGGGGACCGCTGGAGAGCGATCCGGCCCGTCCCCGCTTCGCCGAGTTGCGGGAGGTGCTGCTACGGGATCTCGCCCGGCCGGCTGCTCCCGCGGCGACACCTGCTCGCGGACCCTCCAAGCTCCTCCGTCCCTTTTATCGAATCGACGAGATCCGGGAGCGCTTCCGGGGCGAGCTGATGCGGCGCTGGCAGTCGCTGCGGGCGGCGATGCTGGCAGAGGGACAGCGCCTCGTGGCGGCCGGCGAGTTGGACGTGCCTGAGGATGTTTTCTGGCTCAGAGGTGAGGATCTCGGGCGTCCTCTTCGCGAGGCCGTCGCGGCCGGCCGGGAGAGGATCGCCCGGGCCACCTCTCTGGATCTGCCGCTGACTGCCTCCCGCGAGGAGATCGAACGGGTGATCGCCCGCGCCGAGCAGACCCAGGCGGAAGCGTCGGGCCGGAAGGTGTTCCCCGGAATCGCGCTCGGGCCGCAGGTCGTCGAGGGGACCGCCGTGAAGGCCGACGACCTGGTTTCCCTGCTCGCCCGGGACAGCCTGGGGCCGGAGACGATCCTGGTCGTCCCCGCCCTGGAGCCGTCCTGGGCGGTGGTCTTTCCCCGGGTCGCGGGCGTGGTGGCGGAGATCGGCGGCGAGCTGAGCCACGCCTCGATCCTCCTCCGCGAAGCCCGCCGCCCGGCGATCGTCAACTGCGCGGGGATCTGGCGGGCGGTCTCCGATGGAGACCGGCTGCGGCTGGACGGGGGGCGGGGGAGGGTGGAGGTTCTTTAGGGCGTGGCCGCCGCGAGAGCATGCCCTTCGAGACCTCACCCTCGATCCCTCTCCCATCTCCCTGCCGCCCGCCCCCGGGAGAGGGAGGGCCCTGCGATTGGGGGTCTTCTTGATCTCGGCAAGATCGTTGACTCATCGTTCCCCCTCTCCCGGTCGGGGGGTGGGCGCTGGGAGAGGGGGCCAGGGGGTGAGGCTTCGAAGGGCATGCCGCTCGAAGGGCACCGCCCCCCTGAACGTGCAATCCCCCATCCGTTCGCGATAGACTTGCCGCGCGGCGTCATGGCACGCCCGCGCAGCGAATCCTCATGAGCCAATCCACAGAGTCAGTTACGTTGAGCGAGGAGCGGAACCTCCCCCTCTCGGTCCGCCTGGCGGACTTCTGGGAGATGACCAAGCCCGGCATCACCCTCATGGTGGTGCTCACCGCCGGCCTGGGCTTCCTGCTCGCGGAGCAGGGCGGGTTCTCGTTCCTCCTGCTGGTCCATACCCTCCTGGGCACCGGCCTCGTCTCCGCCGGCGCCTCGGTCCTCAACCACGTCCTGGAGCGGGATACGGACGCGCTCATGCAGCGCACCGCCAACCGTCCCCTGCCCACGGGCCGCACGGACCCCGACGTGGCCCTGTTCTTCGGCGTCGTGCTGGCGGTCTGCGGCATCCTCGAGCTCGCCCTGTGGGTGAACCTGCTGACGGCCCTCCTCGGCGCCGTAGCCCTCGCGGGATACGTCTTCGTCTACACGCCCCTGAAGCGGGTCAGCTCCCTCGCCACGGTGATCGGGGCCGTCCCCGGTGCCATCCCGCCCATGATGGGGTGGAGCGCCGTGCGGAACGACCTGGACCTCGCCGCCTGGGTGCTCTTCGGCATCCTCTTCTTCTGGCAGATGCCGCACTTCCTGGCCATCGCCTGGCTCTGCCGCGAGGACTACGCCAAGGGCGGGTTCCCCATGCTGCCGGTGCTCGATCCGGAAGGAATCCGCACGGGCCGGCAGGCGGTGCTCTACGGCGCCGCGCTGGTGCCGCTGAGCCTGATGCCGTCCCTGCTGGGCCTGATGGGCACCCTCTACTTCGTGGGCGCCCTGGCGTTCGGCCTGGTCTACCTGGGATTCTCCTTCGGCTTCTCCCAGGCCCGCTCCAACCCCGGGGCGCGCCGCCTGATGCTGGCCTCGCTCCTGTATTTCCCGGCCCTGCTGCTGATCATGCTGCTGGACCGGGTGGTCTCCTGAGAAAGTGACCACGCAGCTCATGGCTCCCCTCTCCCGGAGGGACGTGGGGGAGGCCGGGAGAGAGGCTGGCGGCGAGGGCTCCGCCGTCGAGGCGCGGGGAATCCGGTTCTCCTATCGCCAACGGCGAGGCGCCCCTTCCCGGCCGGCGCTGGCGGGGCTCGACTTCGACGTCCCGGCGGGGAGCGTCTTCGGCTTCCTGGGTCCCAACGGCGGCGGCAAGACGACCCTGTTCCGCATCCTCGCTACCCTGGCCCGTCCCGAAGCCGGCGAGATCCGCGTCTTCGGCGCCAGCCTGGCGCGGCAGGCGCGGGAGATCCGCCGCCGGCTCGGCGTCGTCTTCCAATATCCCAGCCTGGACCTGCAGCTCACCGTCCGGGAGAACCTCGTCCACCAGGGACATCTCTACGGCTTGAGCGGCCGGGACCTGGCGGCGCGGATCGGCGCCGGCCTGGAGCGGTTCGGCTTGACCGAGCGGGCGGAGCAGCGCGCCAAGGAGCTCTCGGGCGGCCTCCGCCGCCGGGCCGAGATCGCCAAGGCCCTTCTGCACGAGCCCCGGCTGCTCCTTCTCGACGAGCCCAGCACGGGTCTCGACCCCGGCGCCCGGCGCGACCTCTGGACCACCCTCGAAGATCTGCGGCAGGCCGGCGTGACCGTGCTCCTCACCACCCACTTCATGGAAGAGGCGGACCGCTGCGACCGGCTGGTGCTGCTGGACCGCGGCGCCATCGTGGCCGAAGGGTCGCCCGCGGACCTCAAGCGCGAGATCGGCGGCGACGTGGTCACCCTGGCGGCGCGGGATCCCGAGGCTCTCGCCGGCGACCTCGCGGTCCGCTATCCCGAGCTGTCTCCCGTGGTTCGGGACGGCGTCGTGCGTCTGGAGCGGGAGCGGGGGCACGAGCTGGCGGCCCGGCTGGCCGAAGCGTTCCCGGGACGGATCGACTCCGTCACCGTGTCGCGTCCCACCCTGGAGGACGTCTTCCTCCGCCGCACGGGCCACCGTCTCTATGGCGGGGAGGAGGCGTGATGTTCCGGGCCGTCCTCAGCCTCTGCCGCCGGGAGCTGACGCGGTTCTTCCGCCAGCCGAGCCGCATCATCGGCGCGGCCGTCACCCCGCTCCTCTTCTGGCTGCTGATCGGCAGCGGCTTCTCGGGCTCGTTCCGCATGCCCGGCGCGCCGGAGGGGGTCGGCTACCTGGAGTACTTCTTCCCGGGCTCCATCGTCCTGGTGCTGCTCTTCGCCGCCATCTTCTCGAACATCTCGGTCATCGAGGACCGCCGCGAGGGCTTCCTGCAAGGCGTGCTGGTGGCGCCGGTGCCGCGCTGGGTCATCGTGGCCGGCAAGGTGCTGGGCGGCGCGTTCCTGGCCTGGGTGCAGGCGCTCGCCTTCCTGGCGCTGGCGCCGCTGACGGGCATCCGCCTGACTCCGGCGTCCTTCCTCGGAGCCGCCGGGGTCCTGGCGCTCCTGGCCGTCGCCCTGACCGCCGTGGGCTTCGCCTTCGCCTGGGTGCTGGATTCCGTGCAGGGATTCCACGCCATCATGAACACCCTCCTCATGCCCATGTGGCTCCTCTCGGGATCGCTGTTCCCGCGGTCCGGCGCCCCGGCCTGGCTCTCGGCGGTCATGCGGGTGAACCCCTTGACCCACGGGGTGGAAGCCTTTCGGGGAGCCCTCTACGAGACGCCCGCGCCGCTCGCGGTGGCGGTCACCCTCGGGTTGGGGATCGTGGCCTTCGCCGCCGGCCTCCTGGTGACGCGCGGCGGGAGAGTGGAATGACCGATTCCCGCGTCAAGCTGCGCCGGGGCCTGATCTGGGGCCTGCTGGTGGTGACCCTGCTCGCGGTGGCGGGGGCCGCCCTCTTCCAAAAGATGGACCGCACCGAGCCGCCGCTCGCCTTCGGCCCGGCGCCCGAGTTCGAGCTTACCAACCGGGACGGCAGGACCGTCCGATCCTCCGATCTGGCGGGAAAGCCCTGGATCGCCGACTTCATCTTCACCCGTTGCCCCGCCTCCTGCCCGATCATGACCACCCGGATGGCGCGGCTGAACGAGGACCTGGAGGGGGTGGACTTCCGTCTCGTCTCCATCAGCGTCGATCCGGAGCACGACACCCCGGAGGTCCTGCGGCGCTACGCGGAATCGTTCAAGGCTCCGGACCGCTGGCTCTTCCTCACGGGAGACCGGGACGAGATCCACCGCCTCTCCAAGGAAGGCTTCAAGCTGGGGATCGACGACAACCCTCCGCCTCCCGCTCCCGGCGAGCCGCCCACAGAACCGATCCTCCACAGCACGCGCATCGTGCTGGTGGACGGCGCGGGACAGATCCGCGGGTACTACAACGCCTTCTCCGACGAGGATCTGAAGAAGCTGGAGAAGGATCTGCGGGCCATCGAGGGCTGAAAAACGGCCGCGGAGCTTAAAAAACTTTGCCGGAGCATTAAAAACTCTGGCGGAGCTTAAAAAACCTCGCCGGAAGACTAAAAACTGCACCGGAGGACTAAAAACCTCGCCGGAAGACTAAACGCCGCGCCGGAAGAATAAAAGCTACGCCGGAAGCTTAAAAGCCGCGCCGGAAGACTAAAACCCGTTTTTAAGCCTGAAAAACGAGTTTTAAGCTTCCGGCGCGGTTTTTTAAGCTCCGCGGCGGCTTTCAGGCTGTCGGAAGGTTCCGGCTGGCCCGCTGCCTGTGCCGGATTCTCCTCTAGAATCCCGTCTCGCCATGTTCGACTATCAAGCTCTACCGACTGTCAACGCCAGCCTCAACGCTCTCGCGGCCGTGCTGCTGGTGATCGGCTACATCCTGATCCGGCGGCGGAAGCTGGTCGCCCACCGGAACGTCATGACGGCGGCGCTGGTCTGTTCGGTCCTGTTCCTGATCTCCTACCTCGTCTACCACGCCGAGGTGGGGTCCCGCCGCTTCCCGGGGACCGGCGGTGCCCGCACCTTCTACCTGACCATCCTCCTGACCCACACCGTGCTGGCGGCGATCGTGCCGTTCCTCGCAGGCATCACCGTCGTCCGCGCCTGGCGCAAGCGCTACCCCCAGCACATGAAGATCGCCCGCTGGACCCTGCCGATCTGGCTGTACGTCTCGGTGACGGGGGTCGTCGTGTACTGGATGCTGTATAGGATGACGTGGTGACCCATCCTTCCCCGCTCTCACCGCGTATTAAGTAGTAGACTCAACGACCTCATTTGGAGGAAAACCGATGAAGAAAGAGGATGTCAGCAGGAGGGACTTCGGAAAGCTGGCCCTGGCCGCCTTCGGCGGCGTGCTGGCCGGCTCGGCGCTGGGCGGAAGCCTTCTCTCGGCGGACGAGAAGAAGGAGATGGCCAAGGAGGCTCACGCCTGCTGCGGCCTCAACGCCTGCAAGGGCCAGGGCGCGGACGGCAAGAACGACTGCGCCGGCATGGGCAACTGCTCCACCACCGAGGCCCACGGCTGCCATGGCGCCAACGCCTGCAAGAACCAGGGCGGTCAGGGCATCAACGACTGCAAGGGCAAGGGCACCTGCGCCGTCCCGATCAAGGGCGACGACTGGAAAACGGCCCGCAAGAACTTCGAAGCCGCCATGACCAAGGCCGGCAAGAAGTTCGGCGACGCCCCGGCGAGCTGCGGCAAGTAGTAACAGCAGGGGCGGCCCGCCAGGGCCGCCCCCGCGCATCCGCGAAAGGAAGGCCATGCCCCTCCCCCGCCTCGGACACGACAACCTCGGCCTCGGAGTCGGGTTGCGGTCCGTCCACTTCGACCACATCCTCCAGAACCATCCCGAGGTGGACTGGTTCGAGATCATCAGCGAGAACTACGTCGACTCCCAGGGCCGGCCCCGCTACGTGCTCCAGCAGATCGCCGAGCGCTACCCGGTCGTGATGCACGGCGTCTCGCTCTCGATCGGCTCCACCGATCCCCTGGACTTCGAATACCTCGGCAAGCTCAAGCGGCTGGCCAGGGAGGTCGGCGCCCGCTGGATCTCCGACCACCTGTGCTGGACCGGCGTCCTCGGGCGGAACACCCACGACCTGCTGCCGGTGCCGTTCACCGAAGAGACCCTGCGCCACGTGGTGGAGCGGGTGCGCACCGTCCAGGACTTCCTCGAGCGACCCTTCGTGCTGGAGAACCCCAGCTCGTACATCACCTGGCAGGACTCGACCATGGACGAATGGGAGTTCGTCTCCCGCATGGCCGAGGAGGCGGACTGCGGCCTGCTGCTGGACGTCAACAACGTCTATGTGTCGAGCTTCAACCACGACATGGACCCGGACCGCTTCATCCGCTCCCTGCCGCACGAGCGCATCGTGCAGTTCCACCTGGCGGGGCACACCCGGTACGACACCCACATCGTGGACACCCACGACAACCACGTGACCGATCCCGTCTGGGACCTCTATCGCACCGCGCACCAGCTCACCGGCGGCGTCTCGACCCTGCTGGAGTGGGACGCCAACATCCCGCCCTTCCCGGTGGTCCACGAGGAGGTGCTCAAGGCCAAGCGCTTCATGGGCGAGCACCTGGCGGAGGCCGAGGAGGACGAGCCGGTCCTGGTGGAAGCCGGCGCGGGCGTCTTCCACCCGTTGCACACCATCCGCCCGGAGGTGGAGTGAGCGGACCGCGCTCCCTGGACGTGGTCCAGCGCTGGTTCCAGGCCGTGGTCACGCACCCCGGCGGCGTGGAAGGCGGCGTGGGATCGGAGGCGGCGCAGGAGCTGATCCGGCTGAACCACGGCGAGCTGGAGGCGGTGGTCGGGCGCTCGCGCAACCTCACGGCGGCCGAGCGGATGTCGATCTACGCCAGCGCCTACTACGCCCGTCTGCTGGAGTGCCTGGAGGCGTACTACCCGGTGCTGAAGCGCGCCCTGGGGGAGGAGATCTTCCACGACTTCGCCTTCGAGTACCTCCAGCGTCACCCCTCCGGCAGCTACACCCTGGACCACCTGGGGGACCATTTCGCGCGGTTCCTGGAGGAGGCCCGGCCCGACGACGGATCGAGCTGGCCGGACTTCCTGATCGACCTGGCGACCCTGGAGTGGAACATCGCGCGGGTCTTCGACGGTCCCGGCGTCGAGTTCCAGCCCCTGCTGACGCCGGAAGCGCTCCAGTCCTTCCCGGCCGAGCGCTTCGCGGAGGCGCGGCTGGCGCCGGTGCCCTGTCTGCGGGCGCTTTCCTTCCGCTATCCCGTGAACGCCTGGTACACGGCGGCGCGCAAGGCGGAGGATGAGGAAGAGATCCCGCTCCCCGAGCCCGCGGCCGAGCGGGTCGCCCTCACCCGCCGCGACTTCGTGGTGCGGCGTTATCCGCTGACGGCGCCGCAGCACGCCTTGCTGGAGAAGATCCTGGACGGCGCCACGGTGGGCGAAGCGATCGCCGCCGCCGCCGAAGCCAGCGATCTCGAAGATGACGCGCTCGCCACGGAGCTGCGGGCCTGGTTCCGCTTCTGGTCGGCCGAAGGATTCTTCCAGGCGATCGTGTAAAATCCTGTATCGCGCAGATACTTCTTGTCAGTCGTGGACGTCTCCGGGGCTCTTGGAGAGTGACCATGTTCGCGATCTTCAGCCGGATCGATCCATGATCAGCCATTACTGAAGTCTTCTGGTATGGGAGAAGACCCATGAATCCGATCTCGCAGTCAGATACCGAAGCCGAGCAGCGCGTATCATTCTCCCGACTGCTGGATGTATTGATCCGCGCTGGTTTGATCGCCGTCATGGCGGTGCTGTGCTACCAGGTCTTTTCGCCCTTCCTGGCGTTGATGACCTGGTCCATCATCCTGGCGGTCACGATGTACCCGTTGCATCGACGGCTGGCCCGCAGTTTCGGCGGGAGGCAATGGCTCGCCTCGACCACTCTGTTCATCATCGGCATGCTGTTGATCGTCATCCCGACAGGGCTGCTGCTGAATTCGTTTGCCGACTCCGTTCGTGGGTTCATCGCCGCCGTGAGAAGCAACACTCTGGAGATACCTGCCCCCTCGGAGGGAGTACAGAAATTGCCGATCGTCGGCGAGAGGATCTACGACCTCTGGTCGAAAGCCGATGCCGACCTGCCTGGGCTCGTGCAGAGCCTGCAGCCGAAGATCGGCGAGTTGGCCCATAAAGCGCTTGCCGTCGTCGCAAGCGTTGGCAGCGGCCTGTTGCTGTTTCTGGGCTCCTTCATCATCGCCAATATCGTCATGGCCTATGGTGAATCCGGCGCGCGCACCAGCCGGGCGATCTTCCACCGGGTCGCCGGCCCGACGAGAGGCGAGGCGCTCACCAGACTGTCGACGGCAACCATCCGCGCCGTCGCGCTGGGCGTACTCGGCGTCGCCTTCATCCAGGCGATCGTCATCGGGTTGGTGCTGCTGCTCGCCGGCGTACCCGCTGCGGGCGTGCTGTCGATCATCGCGCTTGTCCTGGGTATCGCCCAGGTGCCGGCGCTGGTCGTCATACTCCCGGTCATCCTCTACATCTGGTCGAGCGGCGATTACAGCAACCCGGCAGCGATCACAAATACAATCCTCCTCCTGCTTGCCGGCTTGGCGGACAACGTTCTGAAGCCGCTGATGCTCGGCCGCGGCGTGGATGTTCCGATGCCGGTGATCCTGTTCGGCGCGTTGGGCGGCATGGCGAGCGGAGGAATTCTCGGGATGTTCGTGGGCGCGACGGTGCTGGCGCTTGCGTACGAGATCTTCAAGGGTTGGGTTGATACGGTTCCGGAGGTTGAGCCGGCGGCGATTCCGGCGGCTGAGAGTGGTACGGAAAGGACATAAAGGACCTAAACGACATAAAGGACCTGAAGGACGGTGGGAAGTCCGGCAGGTCCTATAGCTATGGATGATTTGTCACTGCCCGAAGTGAGGCGTTTAGTGGACGCAGCCAATGCGGTACGTTGGCCGGGCGATGCACCAGGTAGCGTGGTGGAATCAGGAGGCTTTGCTGCCGGGCGGCGGCTCGATGCTTTCTTTGGAACCAGCCACAAGTTGGCGGTCTACGGTACGCTCGCTCCAGGCCAACCCAATCATCACATCGTCGAGCCGCTGGGGGGAGAGTGGACAGACGGTCTGATCGAGGGGGATTTATTTCCAGTGGGGTGGGGAGCGGTCCTGGGTTATCCCGCGTTCCGTCCCCGGGTCGGAGGCCCCGCCGTGGCGGTTCAGGTGTTGACCGCGCCGTTGTTAGCGACAGCCTGGTTCAACCTGGACCGCTTCGAAGGCCCGGAGTATCAGCGCATCCTGGTGCCGGTATTCAGTGCAGACCTCAATGCCGCACAGTCCGGCGAGCGGCGGCTGTACACAGTCGCCAACCTCTATGCCGCGACCGAGGCCGGGAAGTAGGCATACGTAATCCCTTCAATAAAGCCGGCCCAACGGGCCGGGAGAAATAGCCCAGGGCCGAGGCCGAAGGCCGACGCCCTGGGTCAGGGAATCCCCACAAACTATGCGGCCTGAAGGGCCGCGAGAGCTCTCTGTTTCGTCGGGAAAATGAATGAGCGTAGATTTTGGAGAGGGATTGAGCCCATGGCGCCGGCGAGCCCAAATTCGATCCGCCGGCCTGGCAAGGTAGGCTCTCGCGACCTTTCAGGCCGCAGGGTTGAGGATGGTCTCTCCTGACCCAGGGCGTCGGCCTCCGGCCTCGGCCCTGGGCTATTTCTCCCGACCCGTTGGGCCGGTTTTATTAGAGGCTCCAAGACGCCGCGCCGCGAGCGATGGAACGCGATCGTCGCCCTGTGGATGTCAGTAGTCTCGACGACGACGCCCTCGCCGCAGAGTTGCGGGCTTGATTCCGCTTTTGGGCAGCCGAGAGGTTCTTCGAGAAGATCGGTTAACCAATCGCCCAGAGGGCCGCCGCTTTCCTCGAGCCTTTTGTCTTTTCGAATTCTGACCTATGAAGCTCCGAAGCCACCTTAGAAGGCTTTTCCAGCGGTCGACAATTTCAGGTAGTTCCTTCAAAAGTAGGACAATAGCGGTAAAGACGAGAACGAACTTTTCCAACATTTTGTCCCCCTTCGCAAACAAGACAGCGCCGTCTAAATAATAAAGACGGTTTATGTTGAAAAATTTTTCTATCCCATTACGTTGCTCTATATGGCTAGGCAGATCACCTGCCCTAATCCAACCGCTCATACGCCGCCACCGTCAGGAACGGCACGAAATCCCGGCTGAGCACCAGCTCATCGAGGATCTCCACCGCATCCCGCAGCCGGCCCCCTTCGGGGCCTCCCAGCTTGCGGAGCTCCTCGTCGCGAAGCTCCCGGTAGAGCTCGGGGGTGACCTGCCGGCCGTCGTCCAGCTTGACGCCGTTGTGGAGCCACTGCCAGAGCTGGGCTCGCGAGATCTCGGCCGTGGCGGTGTCCTCCATCAGGTTGTGGATGGCGGCGGCGCCCATGCCCTGGAGCCAGGAGTCCAGGTACAGGAGAGCGACCTCGATGTTCGTGCGCACGCCGCCTTCCGTAATTCTCCCTCCCTCGACCCGGAAGTCGGTCAGATCGGCGGCGGTGACGGCCACGTCCTCCCTCAGGATGTGCTTCTGGTGCGGGCGGTCGCCGAGGACGCGGTCGAAGGACTCCTTCGCCACCGGCACCAGGTCCGGATGGGCGACCCAGGTGCCGTCGAAGCCCTGGCCCGCCTCCCGTTCCTTGTCCTGACGGACGCGGTCGAGGGCGACGCGGTTGACTTCCTCGTCGCGCCGGCTGGGGATGTAGGCGGCCATGCCGCCGATGGCGTGGGCGCCCCGGCGGTGACAGGTGCGGACCAGCAGGTCGGTGTAGGCGCGCATGAAGGGCGCCGTCATGGTGACCTGCGAGCGGTCGGGCAGCACGGCCCGGTAGGGGAGCTTGCGGATGATGCTGAAGATGTAGTCCCAGCGGCCGGCGTTGAGGCCGGCGGCGTGCTCCCGCAGCTCCCAGAGGATCTCGTCCATCTCGAAGGCGGCGCTGATGGTCTCGATGAGAACCGTGGCCCGGATGGTCCCGCGGGGGATGCCCAGCAGGTCTTGCGCCGCGACGAAGGTCCGGTTCCAGAGCTGGGCCTCCAGGTGGCTCTCCAGTTTCGGGAGATAGAAGTAGGGGCCGGAGCCCCGCCGCAGCAGCTCGGCGGCGTTGTGGAAGAAGTAGAGGCCGAAGTCGAAGAGGCTGGCCGAGACGGGCGTGTCGTTGAGCGTCACGTGGCGCTCGAGGAGGTGCCAGCCCCGGGGGCGCACGAGCAGGGTCGCGGTGCGGTCGTTGAGCCGGTACTCCTTGCCTTCGGGGCTGCGGAAGGAGAGGTCCCGCCGCACGGCGTCGATCAGGTTCGCCTGGCCTTCGACGACGTTGGCCCAGGCGGGGGAGAGGGAGTCCTCGAAGTCCGCCATGAAGACGCTCGCCCCCGAGTTGAGGGCGTTGATTATCATCTTGCGGTCGACCGGGCCGGTGATCTCCACCCGCCGGTCCTGGAGATCGGCCGGGGCGGGCGCGACCGACCAGTCGGCGGCGCGGATGTCCCGCGTATCCTCGGAAAAGTCGAGGACGCCGCCGCTGTCGAGGACTTGCTGGCGCTGGACGCGCCGCTGCAGCAGATCGTCCCGCGCGATGCCGACCTGATCCTGCAATTCGGCCACGAACTCCAGCGCCTCCTGGGTGAGGACGCGCTCGGCCTGGGCGGACCCCGGCCCCTCCACTCGGATCCGTGTCGCCTGGATGGTCATGCTCTCCTCCCTTTCTCTAGCCCGCGGCCACTTCGAACTGCTCCTCCTCGGTGGAGCCGGCGAGGGCCACCGTGGAGGTGTTGCCGACGACCTTGGCGATCTCGTCGAAGTAGCCGGTGCCGACGAAGCCCTGGTGCTTGACGGCGCGGTAGCCGGCCAGGCGCTCGTTCTCGAACTCGCGCTCCTGGAGCCGGGAGTAGGCGGTCATGCCGCTCTCCTTGTAGGCCCGGGCCAGCTCGAACATGCTGAGGTTCAGGGAGTGGAAGCCCGCCAGGGTCACGAACTGGAACTTGTAGCCCATGGCGCCGAGCTCGCGCTGGAACTTGGCGATGGTGGCGGCGTCGAGCTTCTGCTTCCAGTTGAAGGAGGGCGAGCAGTTGTAGGCCAGGAGCTTGCCGGGGAACTTCGCGTGGACGGCTTCGGCGAACTGCCGCGCTTCCTCGATGTCGGGCTTGGAGGTCTCGCACCAGAGCATGTCGGCGTAGGGCGCGAAAGCCAGGCCGCGGGCGATGGCGGCCTCGATGCCGCCGCGGAAGACGAAGAAGCCCTCGGGCGTCCGCCCCTCGGCGATGAACTCGCGGTCGCGGGGGTCCACGTCGCTGGTGATGAGCTTGGCGCTGTTGGCGTCCGTGCGGGCGACCAGGAGCGTCGGCACGTCCAGGACGTCGGCGGCGAGGCGGGCCGCCACGAGCTTCTGCTCGAACTCGGCGGTGGGCACCAGGACTTTGCCGCCCATGTGGCCGCACTTCTTGGCCGAGGAGAGCTGGTCCTCGAAATGGACGCCGGCCGCGCCGGCCTCGATCATGGCCTTCATCAGCTCGAAGGCGTTGAGGTTGCCGCCGAAGCCGGCCTCGGCGTCGGCCACGATGGGAGCGAACCAGTACGGTCCCTCGTGCTTCTCGGCGTGCTGGATCTGGTCGGCCCGCATCAGGGCGTTGTTGATGCGCTTGACGAGCTTGGGGACGGAGTCGGCGGGATAGAGGCTCTGGTCGGGATACATCTCGCCGGCCTCGTTGGCGTCGCCGGCCACCTGCCAGCCGCTGACGTAGATGCCCAGCAGTCCGGCCTGCACCTGCTGGATGGCCTGGTTGCCGGTCAGGGCGCCCAGCGCAGCTACGTAGTCTTCACTGTGGAGAAGGTTCCAGAGCCGCTCGGCGCCCATGCGGGCCAGGGTGTGCTCGATCCGCACGGTGCCGCGCAGACGGTCGACGTCCTCCGCGCCGTAGGTCCGCACGATCCCTTTCCACCGCGGGTCGCTCTGCCAAGCTTCGGCGATTCGTTCAACCTGGACTGGCTCAGACATGGGTCTTGCTCCTCCTTGGGTTGGTCTGGAACCATGATATACCGCAGTGCGGCAAAAAGCGAGAATGCAGGAAGCGAGCCATAGTCTAAGTTGTTGAAATATATGGAGACGCGGTGCGGCAGAAAAAATGCCGCGGGCAGTTTTTACAGAGGGGTCTTCAGGAGAGTATGGCTTTCTGGGGCGGGGTGCCCTGCGAGGCCTCACCCCCTGGCCCCCTCTCCCGCCGCCTCCCGGCCGACCGGGAGAGGGGGAACGATGATTCAGCGATCTTGCCGAGCTCGACACCTTGGATCGCAGGGCCCTCCCTCTCCCGGGGGCGGGCGGCAGGGAGATGGGAGAGGGACCGAGGGTGAGGTCTCGAAGGGCGGACCGCCCCAGGAAGCAAGGAAGCTCTGAACGCCTACTCCGCCTGAAACAGCGGCGCCTGCACCTCTTCGCCGCTCTCGATCGGCACCGGGCCGGTTTCGGGACCGGTGTCGAGGCCGTTGTCCGGCGGCAGGTCCATCTCGGCGGCTTCGAGGGCGTGGGGCTCGGCGGAGATCATCTCGATCTCGGTCGTCTCGTCGGACTTTGGCGGCGGCAGGGCGGGGAGGTAGACGTAGCGGCCCAGGCCGCGGTGGAACTGCATGCCGTTCGGGGTCGCGGCCTCGCGGGAGGCGCGGAGCTGGTTGATCTTGGAGTCGAGGTCGTCCACGAAGTGGAGGGCCAGGGCCTCGGGGGTCATGGGCTCGACCGGCGAGGCGAATTCCTTCTTGCCCTGGTGGGAGAGGATCATGTGCTCCAGCAGCAGCCGCAGGTCGTCCGGGAAGCCCTCGATGGCGGCGCAGCGCTCGATCAGCAGGTCGCGGCCGATCACCACATGGCCGACCAGCCGCCCTTCCAGGGTGTAGTCGTTGGCCGGCATGGCGCCCAGCTCCCGCAGCTTGCCGAGGTCGTGGAAGAGCACGCCGAGGAGCATCAGGTCGCGGTCCAGCTCCCGGTAGTGGCCGCAGACGAGCAGGGCCAGCTCGGCCATGGAGACGACGTGCTCCAGCAGGCCGCCGCGGTAGGCGTGGTGCATGGCCTTGGCGGCCGGGTGCTCGCGCAGCGCCTTGCCGTGGACCGCCAGGGCCTCCGCCGCCAGCCGGCGCATCACCGGGCGCTCCACCTCTTCCAGGAGGAGCCGTTCCAGTCGCCTCCAGAGATCGTCGATGTCCTCCCGCGTGGACGGCACGAGCTTGGACTCGTCGAACCCGTAGTAGCGGTCCCCCTCGTTGGCCTCGCGGCAGTCGTCGATGGTGAGCTGGAGCTGGTCGCGGTAGTTCTTCACCGAGCCGCGGAAGGCGATGAACTGGTGCGGCTCGACGCTGGCGTTGAGGGCGGGGCTGTCCGACCAGATCTTGGCGACGATGGAGCCGCTGGAGTCGGCCAGCTCCATGTCCAGATAACTCTTGCCGTTGCGGTCCTGGCGCAGCTCCTTCTTGACCAGGAGCGCGAAGCCCTGGACGTTGTCGCCGGCTTCCCAGGAGCGGATCGGAGCGTTGCGCACGACTTTCGGCATGGCGGCGTCCTCATAGTAGTCTGTCGGGGAAGTCTGTGCCAAGCCGCCGGGTTTTCCATACCGGACACACCCCGGCGCTTCCGGCGTCTTTCCCCATGGCACCACGCATGCAACGAGGCCGCTCGTGACACTCCGCAGACGACTCTTCCTCCTCCTGACCCTCTCCCTGTTCCTGCCGTTCTCCACCCTGGCCGCCCAGAGCCTGCAGCAGAACGATCCGGCCATCTGGCCCGAGGAGGAGCGCGCCTTCTATCAGGACGGCCCGGGGCTCCTTCTGACCCCCGAGCAGCGCACCGAGCTGCGGAGCTTCAACCCCGAGGCGCGGGCGGCCTGGATCCACGGGTTCCTGGAGAAGGACCCGATCCCCGAGACCCCCGTCAACGAGCTGAAGGAGGGGATCGAGCGGCGGCGCCTGCTGGTGCGGGATCAGTTCACCAGTCCGCAGGACGGCCGGGCGCAGCTCCTCTTCCTGCTGGGGATGCCGTACGACCGGCTGATCGTCGACTGCGGGAGCGTGTTCGTGCCGATGGAGATCTGGACCTACCGGCTCGGCCACACCGGTCCGGACGGCAAGCCCCTGGAGCGCCAGCTCCTGGTCTATCTGCCCGGTCCCGGGGAGACCTACAAGCTGTGGACGCCCGCCGACGCGAAGCGGCCGCTCTACAAGGAGCAGATCGAGTACTGGCTGGAGCAGTGGGAGGAGCTGCGGGGTTACATCACCGCGGTGCGGTTCGACATCCAGAACTGCAAGGAGGCGAGGAGGGTGGACGAGGTCACGGGCATCCCCGGGCTGACCGGCGCCATGCCCAGCGGCAACTACCGGATCCGCCCCAAGGACGCCTCGGATCTCCTGGCGCCGCCGGCCGATCTCGCCCGCTGGGCGCGCGAAGCCGCGCAGACCGAGGTCCCCGCCAGCGCTCCGCCGCTGAAGATCGCCGCGGCCGACCTCAAGTTCCCGTCCCGTGAAGGGCAGCGCCTGGTCGCCCGGGCCGTGTTGACGGTGCCGCCGGACGCCGGCTTCCAGCCGGTGCAGGACACCGCGCCGTCGGTGCGCCTGGTCGTCGAGGGCCTGGTGGAGCAGGAGGGCAAGCCGTTCGAGGAGTTCCGGGTCCGCTTCGTCCTCAAGATCCCCAATCCCAACGATCCGGAGCCGCTGGTCCTGGCGGTGGACCGCCTCCTGCGGCCCAAGACCAACTACGTCCTCCGCCTGCGGATCCGGGACGAGGGGAGCGGAGCCGAGGCCAAGCTCGCGCGCGGCTTCCGGGTACCGATGGAGCCGACGCCGGAGCCGCTGCCTCCCGGAGCCCAGGGCGGCGAGCTGGTGCCGGTGACCGCCGCCGCGGGACCCGACAGCCTGCTGCTGCTGCCGCCGCCGGACGAGGTATTGATGGGGCTCTGGCGCACCGAGGCCCTGGTCACCGGCGAGCGCATCAAGAAGGTGGTCTTCCTGGTGGACGGCAAGGCCCAGCTCTCCTCGACCAAGAAGCCTTTCTCGGCCGAGGTGCGGCTGGAACGCTTCCCCACCGAGCAGACGGTGCGCGCCGAAGGCTACGACGCCGAAGGCAAGCTCGTGGCCGCCGACGAGGTGATCCTCAACCAGCCCCGCGGCGCCCTCAGCGTGCGCATCACCTCGCCGGCCAAGGGGGCCAAGGTGGGGAAGAGCGCGCGGGCGCGGGCCGAGGTCGTGGTGCCCGACGGCCGCAAGATCCAGAGCGTGGAGCTCCGGATCAACGACGAGCCGGTCACCTCCATGACCAAGCCGCCCTTTGAAGCCCAGATCGACGTCCCCGAGGGCGACCTGGTCTATCTCACGGCGGTGGCGACCCTCGACGACGGCAGCCGGGCCGAGGCCGTGCGGTATCTCCGCTCGCCGGAGTACGTCTCCGAAGTCGAGGTCAACCTGGTGGAGCTGTACGTGGCGGCGACCGACCGCTCGGGGAACCTCATCCGCGACCTGAAGCAGGATGACTTCGAGGTCTACGAGGGGGGCAAGAAGCAGGAGATCGTCAAGTTCGAGCTGGTGCAGAACCTCCCCCTGGTGGTGGGGGTGCTGCTCGACACCTCCGGTTCCATGGCCGGCGCGATGGTCGATACGCAGAAGGCGGCGTCGGACTTCCTCCGGAGCGTCGTGACCCCGCGGGACCGCAGCTTCGCCGTGAGCTTCGCCCGCCGGCCGCGGCTGGAGATGCCGCCCACGGACGACGTGGACGCGGTGATCCAGGCCATCAACGGCCTGCCGGCCATCGGCGACACGGCGCTGCACGACGCCCTGGTGCACAGCCTCTACTACTTCCGCGGCCTCCAGGGGCAGCGCGCCCTGGTGCTGCTCTCGGACGGCGACGACAACGCGAGCTATGTGAAGTACGAGGAGGCCCTGGAGTACGCCCGGCGGAGCGGGGTGGCGATCTACGCCATCGGCCTCAACATCTCGATGTTCGACACGGGCCTGCGCGGCAAGCTGAGCGAGCTGGCCGAGGCCACCGGCGGCCGGGCCTTCTGGAGCGACAAGCCGGAACAGTTGGCCGCCGCCTACAAGCAGATCGAGAACGAGCTGCGGAGCCGCTACCTGGTGGCCTACAGCTCCACGGAGGTCGGGGGGCAGTCCGGCTTCCGCCCGGTCGAGGTCAAGGTCAAGCGTGGCGGGGTGAAGGCGCGGACGGCGAGGGGGTACTACCAGTGAGGAGCCCGGCTTCGGCCGTCTTCTTCCTGGTCGTCCTCTTCGCCGCCGTCCCCGTCTCTTCCCAGACCACCACTTCCGATCCCGCGCTGTGGCCCGAGCCGCAGCGCGCCTTCTTCCAGGACGGCCCGGCCATCCTGCTGAGGCCCGAGCAGCGGCTGGAGCTCCTGACCGCCGACGAGGCCGGCCGCGAGCGGCTCATCCGCGAATTCCTCGACCGGGACCCGATTCCCGAGACCCCCGAGAACGAGCTGCGGATCGGCGTCGATCGGCGCCGGCGGCTCCTGGAGGAGGAGCTGACCTCGTTCGGCGACGCCCGCGCCCAGCTCCTGTTCCTGCGCGGCCGGCCCGTGGAGCGGAAGGTCATCGATTGCGACGTCGCCTTCAAGCCGACGGAGATCTGGACCTATCCCGCGGGGGGGACCCGCAAGGACCTGATCCTCTACCGCCCGTCCACGGACGAGCCCTTCCGCCTCTGGCTCCCCGCCGACTCCAAGCGCGACCTGTACACCTCCGAGATGGCGTTCTGGCTCGCCCAGTGGGGGATCGAGAAGATGCGGGGCCAGCGGATCGACCGTTTCTTCTGTCCGGACTCCGAACGGGTGGACAGCGCCAGCGGCATTGACGGGCTGGGGATTCCGGACGGCCGCAAGGACAAGGATCAAAAGGAAGACCGCCCCGCCCCCCTCCGCTGGATCGTTCCCGAGGACCGCGTGCCGCGCCTCTGGGGTCCGCCCAGCCTCGCCGCCTGGGCGCGGGAGGCGGTGGCGACTCCGCTGTCTCCCGAGCCGCGGCGGCTGGAGATCGGCGCCGTGGACCTGGACTTCCCCCGCCGCCACAAGCAGCGCCTGGTGGCCCGCGCCCTGATCCCCATCTCTGCCGCCGCCGGCCTGGAGATCACGGAGGGGCAGGCGAGGCTCACGGTGGACGGCGTCGTCGAGCGCGCGGGCAACGTCTTCGAGACCTTCCGGATGCGCTACCACATCGCGCCGCCCCTGCCGGAAGCTCCGGGGGCCCTGCTCCTGGAGCGGACCCTGCGGCCCGGGGAGAGCTTCGTCCTCCGGCTGCGGATCAAGGACGAGACGAGCGGCGCCATGGCCAGGGTGGCCCGGGGCTTCCGCGTCCCGGGCGAGCCCGAGGTGCGCCTGGCCCGGGAGACGGCGGCGGCGGCCACGATCGGCGAGGCCACCGGCTTCGAGCGGCCGGCGGGTCCGGACAACCTCCTGCTGATGCCCCCTCCCGAGGAGGTGGTGCTGAACGTCTGGCGGGCGGACGCCGTGGTCGCGGGGACCCGCATCGCCAAGGTGGTCTTCCTGCTGGACGGCCAGCCCCAGCTCACGCGCACCCGGCCGCCGTACTCGGCGGAGATCCGGCTCGACGCGCCCCCGCGGGAGCGGGTGGTGCGGGCCGAGGGGTACGACGCCGGCGGCGAGCTGGTCTCCTGGGACCAGATCGTGCTCAACCAGGCCCGGGGCGGCTTCCGTGTCCTGATCACCGATCCTGCCCGGGGGCGGCGCGCCGCGGGCTCCGTGCTCGCCCGGGCCGAGGTGACCGTGCCGGAGGACCGCCGCATCGAGGAGGTCGAATTCCGGATCAACGACCGCAAGGTCGCCACGCTCACGCAAGGCCCCTGGCAGCACGAGGTCCCGGTGCCGCTCGAGGACCTGGTCTATCTGACGGTGGCGGCGCGGCTCGACGACGGCAGCACGGCGGAGGACGTGCGCTTCCTGCGGGCGCCGGCGAACCTGGAGCAGGTGCGGGTGGAGCTGGTCGAGCTGTTCGCCACCGCCCTCGACGGCTCGGGCCATCCGGTGCAGGGGCTCGACGCCGCGGACTTCACCGTCCTCGAAGGCGGCAAGCCGCAGAAGGTCGCCCGCTTCGAAGCGGTGGACAACCTCCCGCTCAGCCTGGGGATCGCCATCGACACCTCCTTCTCCATGGGCTCCTCCCTGAGCGAGGCGGAGCGGGCGGCCGCCGGTTTCGCCCGCAACCTGCTGACGCCGCGGGACCGCTGCTTCGTCCTCTCCTTCGGCGGCCGGCCCGAGCTGCTGCTGCCGCCGGTGGACGACGCCGAGGCCGTGGCCCTCCACCTGGACGGCCTGGGGGCCTTCGGCCGCACCGCCCTCTACGACGGCATCCTGGCCTCCCTCTACTACTTCCGCGCCCAGAAGGGGCAGCGCGCCCTGGTGCTGCTGACCGACGGCGAGGACACCACCAGCGGCTCCTCCTGGGAGGACGCCCTGGAGTACGCCCGTCGGAGCGGCGTGGCGGTCTACACGATCGGCCTCGCCAACATCGGGGGAGCGGGGCGGTCCAAGCTGATCGCGCTGGCCGAGGCCACGGGCGGCCGGGCGTTCTTCATCGAGCGCGCCGCCGAGCTCGCGGGCGTCTACGACCGCATCGAGGAGGAGCTGCGCAGCCGCTACTTCCTGGCCTACTACTCGGAGCGGCCGGCGGACAAGGCCGGCCTGCGGGACGTGGAGGTCAAGGTGAAGCGGGGCCTGAAGGCGCGGGTTTCGCGCGGGATTTCCCCCTAGACGCCGGTCGAACGCCCCGGTGATACGATCCGGGCCGTCATGCTGCTCGGCCGCCGGACTCCCGTCACCACTCTCATCCTCGTCTTGATCGCGATCGGCTTCGCGTTTCAGCTCCTGTCCGGCGGGACGGCCACCCAGGCCGGGGCCAACTACCGGCCGGCGGTCGAAGCGGGCGAGTATTGGCGGCTGGTCACCAGCATGTTCCTGCACGGCGGGATCGTGCATCTGCTCGTCAACGCCTGGGCCCTGTACCAGCTCGGCGCCCTGTTCGAGATCTGGATGGGCTCGAGCCGGCTGCTCTTGACGTACTTCCTCACCGGCGTCGCCGGCTCCCTCGCTTCCGTGATGTGGACCACCGGTCCCAGCGTCGGCGCTTCGGGGGCCATCTTCGGGCTGCTGGGAGCGCTGATCGCCTTCCTGCTGCGCCACCGGGATCGGCTCAACCAGTGGGGCAAGTCGCTGCTCATGCAGCTCGTGGGATGGGCGGCCATCAACGTCTTCCTCGGCTTCTCGGTGCCGGGCATCGACAACGCCGCCCACCTGGGGGGCTGCGCGGCCGGGTTCCTGCTCGGCCTGGTCCTGCGGCCGCGCCCCCGATATCTGCCGGCCGGGAATTCCGGAGACCCGGACTCGGTATAGGGGTCTGGTAAGATGACTCGTTTGGAGGATACCGCCTGATGGCCGCACGACGCATGATGAACCGCCTCTACTACTTCACGATCGAAGACGAGAGCATGCTCGCGGAGGCGTTCGCGCAATTGGAAAAAGAGGTCTACGCGATCACCTACAAGGTGGCCGGGACCGAGGACGTCTTCGTGACGACCAGCGAGACCAAGGACGCGCTGGACCGCCACGACATCCCGTACAACCTGCTGGCGGAGGAGGACGGGGCCAAGATCTCCGTCTACCACTCGCCGCTGTCGAAGGAAGAGCTGGGGGACTACGAGGACGCCGTCAAGGCCCTCGCCCTGGCCTACCGGGCCATCGCCGTCGCCTGCGTGGGCGTCAACGGCGAGAGCAACCTGGGCTTCGACCTCTCGAACGGCGCCAAGGCCTACACCTACTTCACGGCGCCCGCCGGGCACACCTTCATCTGGCGCCTGTTCCGCGAGCGCGACGAGGCCGTGGACTTCCTGGGCAAGCTGACCGCCGGCGAGAAGAAGGCGGTGGAGTGGGCGGAGTCGATCCCCCTGGCGTCCAGCAAGGAGCTGAAGTCCTACCATTGACCGTCTTCCCCGTCCTCGAGCCCACCTATAGCGTCTCCCAGCTCTGCGGGGAGGTGCGCGACATCCTCGGCGAGGCGTTCTCCTCGGTGTGGGTGGTCGGGGAGGCGCAGCGCGTCCGCCCCAGCGCCCGCGGGCACGTCTACTTCGAGCTGGTGGAGAAGGGCGAGCACGACGAGATCGTGGGCAAGCTGGACGCCGTGATCTGGAAGGGGGACTTCCTCCGCGTCCAGCGCCTCCTCTCCGCCTCCGAGCAGCGGCTCACGGACGGCGTGCAGGTGCGCTGCCGGGGAAGCCTGGACTTCTACGCCCCCGGCGGGCGGCTGCAGCTCTGCGTGCGTGAGGTGGACCCCTCCTTCACCCTCGGCCTGCTGGAGCGGCGGCGGCGGGAGACACTGGCCGCCCTCAGCGCCGCCGGACTGCTGGAGAAGAACCGCGGCCTGCCGCTGGCGGACCTGCCGCTGACCCTCGCCCTCATCACTTCCCACGGCAGCGCGGCCTACCACGACTTCCTCTCGGGATTGATGGAGAGCGGCTTCGGCTTCCGGGTGCTCTTCGTCCACGCCGCCATGCAGGGGCGGGAGGCGGAGCGGGAAGTGGTCTCGGCCCTGGCGTCGCTGCGCGGCCTCGCCGTGGATTGCGCCGTGCTGATCCGGGGCGGCGGCTCGCGCACCGACCTCGCGGCCTTCGACAGCCGGGCCATCGCCGAGGCCATCGCCCTGGCGCCGTTCCCGGTGCTCACCGGGCTCGGGCACGAGATCGACCGCGCCATCGCCGACCTGACGGCCCACACCGCGTTCAAGACCCCCACCAAGGTTGCCGAGTTCCTGGTGGAGAGGATCGCCCGCGCCGATGGCGAGCTGGAAGGCCTGCGGCAGGCCCTGCTGCGGGAGGCCCTGGAGCCTCTGCGGGCCGGCCGCGAGGCGCTGGGACGGGCCGAGCGGGGCGTGAGCCTGGCGCGCATGCGCCTCACCGCCGCCGGCGCGCGCATCGAGGAGCACGCCCGCGCCCTGAGCCGGGTGGGGCGGAGCGCGCTGCGGGAGGCGGAGCGCCGGCAGGACGCCCTGCGGGGGCGGCTGGCGGATCTCGCGCCGCGCCGTCTCGCCGCCGCCGGGCGCGAGCGCGTCCGCCTGGGCGAGAGGATCGCCGGCGCTTCCCGGGGTCACCTGCGGGCGGCGGACGCCCGCCTCCAGGGACTGGAGCGGCTCTGCGTGCAACTGGCCCCGGAGCGGACCCTGGAGCGGGGCTTCAGCCTGACCCGCGACGCCGAGGGCCGGATCGTCCGCCAGCCGGACCAGGTGCGGCCGGGGGACCTGGTGACCACCCGGGTGACCGGGGGAGATTTCAAGAGCCGAGTGGAGACAGAATGAGCGAACCGACAACCAATGCCGACGCCCTGAGCTTCCGCGCCGCCATGGACGAGCTGGAGGGCATCCTGGAGCGCATCGAGGGCGAGGAGATCGACATCGACCGCCTCGCCGCCGAGCTGCGCCGGGCCGCCCAGCTCCTCGACCTCTGCCGCGGCAAGATCCGCAAGGCCGAGGTCGAAGTCACCCAGATCGTCCAGAGCCTGGAGCAGGGGGAAGAGTAAAATCGGGGCATGAAAGCCCTGGCCCTCGCCCTGCTGTTCCTCCAGGCCTCTCCTCCCGCGGATCCCGCCGCCGAGCTCGCGCCGGGGGTCGAGCTGCTCAGCACCCGCCGCATGGGCGAGGGCCGGCTGGAGAAGGCCAAGGCCTTCTTCGAGACCTATCTGGCCAGCCATCCCGGCTCCGCTCCGGCCGCGTTCTACCTGGGGCGGGTCTACCTGGAGATGGGCGAGGGCGAGACCGCCGCGGACTGGCTGGAAAAAGCGATCGATCTCGACCGCGAGAACTCCGAGCTGCACGTCTGGCTCGCCCGCGCCTATGGCGTGGCCGCGAGCAAGGCCAATCCCGTGGCGCGGAACACCTACGCCCGGGAAGCCAGGGTGGCCCTCGAAAAGGCGGTCCGGCTCGATCCGAAGAACGTGCGCGCCCGCGAGGATCTGATCAAGTTCTACCTGAGCGCGCCCGAGTTCCTGGGCGGCAGCGTCGCGAGCGCTCGG
>DASVAS010000037.1:0-365375 GCA_036376245.1 Thermoanaerobaculia bacterium
GTACCGTCTTCTCAAGATCGAACCCGCGAGGGAGCATGGCACGAAGTGATTTCCACTGGTCACCAAGGATGGGTAAGAAGCTCATGGGCACCAGATTATAGAACCTGGTGCCCGATGAACGGTAAGTTAGCGCCTATGCCCCCTAACCCCCTCTCCCGCCCCCTCCCTCCCACCCACACCGGGAGAGGGGGAAGGGTTTGTCCGGATGAGTCTGGTTTCTGGCTTCTTTTGACTAACTGCTCCTCCTCTCCCGGTGTGGGTGGGAGGGGGGGGCGGGAGAGGAGGCCGGGAGGTGAGGTCTCGAAGGGCACCCCGCCCCAGTCACCCATCCCGGCCTGAATCCTGCATTCCCCTCATCCCCGCACGCAGTTCCTTTTCCCGTTCTCAGGAGACAAAAACCGACGATGCGATCCGCTGTTCTGCAGGAACCCCGCAGGTTCACTGTAGATTCGATGGCAACGCCCGCGCCGGGCGAGGGGGAGATCCTCCTCAAGGTCCTCGGCTGCGGGGTGTGCGGCTCCGACATGGGGCCGTGGAAGGGGCTCCAGGGGCTGGAGTACCCGCTGCGGTCCGGGGCGCCCGGGCACGAGGTGTTCGGCGCCGTGGAGGCCGTGGGGACGGGCGTCGAGGGGCTCAAGCCCGGCGATCCGGTGACGGCGCTCTCCTACCAAGCCTACTCCGAGTACGATGTCGCGCGGGCCGAGGACGCGGTCCCGCTCCCCGCCTCCCTCGCCGGCCGCGTGGTGCTCGGCGAGCCGATGTCGTGCGCCGTCAACGTGTCCCGCCGCGCCGGGGTGGCCGAGGGGGACGTGGTGGTCCTGCTCGGCACGGGCTTCCTGAGCTCCCTGCTGCTCCAGATCCTGCGCACGCCCGGCTCCCCGAAGCCGGCGCGGATCTTCACGGTCTCCCGCCGCCGGCTCTCCCCGGAGATGGCCGGGCGGCTGGGCGTGGACGAGGCCCTCGCCTACGAGGACGACGTCCATGGCCGGGTGGCCGCGGCGACCGGCGGGCGGATGGCGGACGTGGTGGTCGAGGCCACGGGCCACCAGCGGCCCCTGGACCTCGGCGCCGAGCTGACCCGCGAGCGCGGGCGGCTGGTGGTGGCCGGCTATCATCAGGACGGCCCGCGCACCGTCAACATGCAGCTCTGGAACTGGCGCGGGCTCGACGTCATCAACGCCCACGAGCGGGACCCGCGGATCTACAAGCGCGGCATGGAGGAAGGTGTGCGGCTGCTGGCCGAGGGCGGGCTGGACCTCGCGCCGCTGATCACCCACACCTTCCCGCTCGCCGAGATCAACCGCGCCTTCGCCACGGCGGAAGAGCGGCCGGAAGGGTTCATCAAGTCGGTGGTGCTGCCGGGAGAGCGGTCATGAAGGCGCCGCGTCTGGGATTCGTCGGCCTCGGCTGGATCGGGGCCATGCGGCTCCAGGCCCTGGCGGAGGCGGGGGGCGCGCAGGTGGCGGCGCTCTGCGAGTCGGTCCCCGACCGGCTGGCCGAGGCGGGCGCCGCCCACCCCAAAGCCGCCCGCTTCTCCGACTACGAGGGAATGCTCGAACGGGCCGAGGAGCTGGAGCTCGACGGCGTGGTGATCGCCACCCCCAACGTGCTCCACGCGCCGCAATCCATCGCGGCCCTCGAGCGCGGGCTCGCCGTCTTCTGCCAGAAGCCCCTGGCCCTGAGCGCCCGCGAGGCCGAGAAGATGGTGGACGCGGCGCGCGACGCCGACCGCCTGCTGGGGGTGGACTACTCCTACCGCTTCACCGACGGCGCCCGCGAGCTGCGCCGTAGGATCCAGGCCGGCGAGCTGGGGCGGATCTTCAGCCTGGAGCTGGTGTTCCACAACGCCTACGGGCCGGACAAGCCCTGGTGCTTCGATCCCCGCCTCTCGGGCGGCGGCGCGCTGATGGACCTGGGAGTCCACCTGATCGACCTCGCCTTCTGGCTGCTGGGCGACCCGCCGGTCCGCCGCGTGCGGGGGGGCGTCTTCCGCCAGGGCGAGCGGCTCTCCCTGGGACGGCTCACCCCCAGGGGGGAGGAATGCGTGGACGACTTCGCCAGCGGCTGGATCGATCTCCAGGAGGGGGACACGGTGGCCTCGCTGGCGGTGAGCTGGAACGCCCACGCGGGCCAGGACTGCGTGATCCGCGCCGCCCTCTTCGGCACCGGCGGCGGGGCCGAATTCCGCAACGTCGGCGGCAGCTTCTACGACTTCGAGCTGGCGCGCTTCTCCGGCCGCTCGGAGGAGGTGGTCGTCCGCGAGTCCCGCGACTGGCTGGGCCGGGCGGCGCTCGACTGGGCGCGGCGGCTGGGCGAGTCCAACCGGTTCGACCCGGAGATCGAGCGGAGCGTGCGGGTGAGCGAGGTGGTGGACGGGATCTACGGGCGGTAGGGGAACACGGACGGACAGGGACAGGCAAAGACATACAAGGACGACAGGGAGAGAACGCCGTGCTCCGTCCCTGTCTGTCCTTGCTCGTCCGTGTCTTCCCTACTCCCTGACCAACAAGTACTCCTGAATCCCGTGCTTCAGCAGGAACGACCTGTCGACGCGGAACCCTTTGAGCACGTTGGTGACCTCAGCCGGCGCCACGCGGGGCGAGGGCCGCTCGGCCGCCGTGCGCCGCTCGTAGACCAGGTGCTGCTCGTCCTTGATCTTGAAGCGGTACGGCTGGGCCGGGATCTGCTTGTGGTAGGAGACCAGCGCCAGGAGGAGCGTCCCCGGCCGGCTGTAGCGGCGGAGCTGCTCCCCCAGGAGCGGCAGCTCCTTGCGGTGGAGATAGTTCAACAGGTCCCAGGCGAGGATGACGTCGAAGCAGGTGTCCTCCGGCAGGGCCAGGAACTCGGAGAAGAACTCCGGTCCCGCCAGCTCGCCCTCGCCCGAGGACGTGCGGGCCGAGAGCGCCGCGTAGAGATCCTCGATGAACAGCTTGCAGCCGAACTGCGAGAGGAACTCGACGTTGGAGCCCACGGCCGGGCCGAGGTCCAGCACCTGCACCTTGCGCCCGCGGATCTGCTCGAAGAGTGCCGAGAGCGCCAGGGATTTGTGGACGTCGGGCTCGGCGACGGCCGTGCCACCGGTCGCCTGGGTCCGGCCCGCTTCCTTGCGGGGGCCGGAGCCGCGGGATGAAAACCAGCCCATCAGGCGGTGGCCTTCACTCCGGCGGTTTCAGGCCTGGGCTCCGCGGACCTGTCCCGGTCGTTGGACCGGTCCGAGGACTTCTCGAACGACCGGGAGGAGCTCGCAGAGCTCGCGTTCTCCTTGGGCGCTTCCATGTCGATGCTGCCCTTGAAGCGCGAGCCGTCCTCCAGCACCACGCGGGGCGCCGTGATGTTGCCCCGGATCTCGCCCGACTGCCGCAGGATCGCCTGCTCGCGGGCGAAGACGTTGCCGCTCACCTCGCCCTCGATGGTGACCACCCGTCCGAAGACGTCGGCGCGGACCTTGCCGTTCTTGCCGACCGTGACGTTGTTCTGTTTCAGATCCACCTTGCCCTCGACGCGGCCCTCGATCACGAGGTCCTCCTCGCCGCTGAGGTCGCCCTTGATGAAGATGGAAGGCCCGATGGTGGCGCGTCCGGTCTGGCGCGGCGCCTCGCTGGAAGCGCTGGAGACGGGAGCGGGGCCGGGCGCCGGAGCCGGAGCGGCCGGGCGCGGGGGGTTCGTCGGGGCAGGGGTGGGGTTCTGGGACGGCGGGTCGTCACTCTTCTTCCAAACCATGAAACTTCTCCTTCTGTACAAATTTTGGAGCGAGCAAAAAGGAGGGTATGAGGGCGAAGCCCGGAAGTCAAGGTGAAAATAGATTTCCGGCTATATAAGACGCCGGAAGACGCGCCCGGGGCGCCGGTCAGGGACGCCCCGGAGACGCGAAAAATCAGCTCGCCAGGCGCGCGTTGAGTGTGATCTCGACGCCGCCGAGGGCCTGGGAGACGGGGCATCCCTCCTTGGCCTTGCGGGCCTGCTCCTGGAAAGCGGCCTCGTCGATCCCGGGCACCGTAGACTCGTTGTCGAGCTCGATGCGGGTGATCTTGAAACCTTCTCCGACCTTCTCCAGATGCACCTTGGCGGACGTGGCGACTCGCGTGGGCGTGAACCCGGCGCGGCCGAGGCCGGCGGAGAGGGCCATGGAGAAACAGCCGGCGTGGGCCGCGCCGATCAACTCCTCGGGGTTGGTGCCCCCGGCCTCCTCGAAACGCGAGCCGAAGGAATAGCGGCCCTCGAAGGCGCCGCTTCCCAGCGATACCGTCCCCTGCCCGTCCTTGAGACTTCCTTCCCAGACCGCGTTGGCTTTGCGAATCGGCATGGTTCCTCCTCTCGATCAGAAAATCCTATGGATTCCGCGGCGGCCGGGCCTCGCGGAACACGAGCCTGGTGTCCGGCGGGAGCTCGCGGAGGGCGGTGATCTCCACCGGCATTCGAGCCGTCCAGTCGACGCGCAGCGTGGCCTCCACCTTGTCGCCGGGCTGGATGCCCTCCAGGGAGACGCCGTCCGCCACCGCGAAGCCCATGGTCATGGAATCCATCCCCATGACCTCGCCGTCGCGGCTCGTCCAGTCGTCGATGGCCTCGTGGTGGAGGAACAGCTCGCTGTTGCCGGGTAAGGGGACCTGCTTCACCTCGGCGCGGAACGTGTGCTCCCGTCCGCCCCGGCATCCGATCACCGCGCAGACCGTGAGAATGAGCACCGCTCGCCGCATCGCTCCCGTCATCGCGGCGGATCGTAGCACGCGAGCTACTTCTTCACCGTCAGCTTCGAATACCCCATCCCGTCCGGCTCCTTGCCGGCGGTGAGGACGCCGACCTTCTTCCACTCCGCGAGGTCCACGATGGAGATGGCGTCGCCGTTGGCGTGGGCCACGAAGGCGCGCCGGCCGCCCGGCTCGACGAGGATGCCGATGGGGAGCGAGCTGTCGCCGAAGGGGCCGGCCGCCATCAGCCGCCCCTCCTTGTCGGCGGCGGTCTCGACCGGCAACGGCACCCGGCGGGCCACCTTGCGGTCCGCGACGCTGAGCACGGAGAGGTCGCCGGACTGGGCGTTGCTCACCAGGACGTGCTTGCCGTCCGGCGTCGCCTTGGCGCGGATGGGGAACTTCGCCGATTCGACCGATCCCACGACCGCCAGGGTCCTGGCGTCGACGACGGTGACGGTGTCCGCCTCGCGGTTGGTCACCCAGACCTGCCGGCCGTCGGGGGTGACGTCGATCCCCTCGGCTCCCTTGCCGGTCGCGACGTTCCCCAGCGCCTTGCCTTCCTTGAGGTCGAGCGCGGTGATGGACCCGGAGCCGATGTTGGCCACGAAGGCCCGCGAGCCGTCCGGCGTCGCCACCACCATGTGGGAGACCTCCTGCCCGGTGACGATCGACCGGGTCACCTTGCCGGCCTCGACGTCCACCTCGAGGACCGCCTTGTTGGCCTCGACGGTGATCAGGGCGCGCTTCTCGTCGAGGAAGGTCATGCCGTGCGGGCGGCGGTTTTCGCCGAGGTCGATCGTCTTCACCACCTTGGCGGCGGGCACGTCCAGAAGGGTCAGGCTGGAGCCCGGCTGCCCGGCGGTCCCGTAGTTGGCGACCAGCGCCAGCTTGCCCGAGGGCGAGACGGCGATCTCGTGCGGCCCGGTGCCGACGGGCAGGGTCGCTACTACTTTGGAGGACGCGAGGTCCACCAGCGAGACCGTGGCTTCGGCCTTGTTGGCCACGAGCAGCGTCGCCGCCTGGAGCGAACCGGCGACGAGAACCGAAGCTGTAGCGAGGATCATTATCCGAGAAGAACAACGAATTGCCATGACGACCTCCCCTTTTCTTATCCGGAGCTGGAAACACGCCGGCTGCCGGCAGAGTACGAGGATAGCGGTAAAAAGGTTCGGGATCTTCCACGCTGGAACGTTTCTCGCAGGGTCAGGTAAGGTTTGGAGGTGTAGTCATGAAGCAGTTCAACCAGTCCCTTCCCGCATTCGTTCTCCTGACGATCCTTTCCCTGACCGCGTTCGGATGCGCGACGCGGGGCGGAGCACAGTACGCCACCCGAGGGTCCGGTCCGGCGTCGGACGTGGCCTCTCTGCTCAACGGTACCTACCGGCTCCAGGAGGGAAATTCGGACCTGCGGCTCGACATCAGCAGCACGAGCGGCGTGGGCAGCTCCTTCAGCCTGCTGGCGACCGCGTCGGGCCGGCTCGACGGGCGCAGCGTCAGCGAGCAGAGCACCATCCGGCTGGAGACTGAAGGCCCGGACGTGATGATGACCATCATTCCCAGGTTCGGCGAGCCGGTGACCCAGCTCTCTCCGGACGCAGAGCAGATCTCGCAGGGGGAGATCCAGTCTGCCTGCACCCTGTTCCTCACGCCCTACGACGAAGGCTGGGCGGGGCGTCCTCCGGGCACGGGCACCTGCGCGCGGGCCATCGCCGGCGCCACGGGCCAGTGGCAGGTGGAGATCCTGCCGAAAACGATCCGCTTCAGCGATCCCAAGACCCAGCGGACGCTGGTGTTCCAGGAGGTGGAGGGGCGGCAGGGGCGGTAGGCTGGAAGCAAGGACCTAAAGGACATAAACGACCTAAAGGACTCAAAGGACGACAACGTCCTTTGTCGTTTGGGTCCTTTAGGTCCTTTCAAAGGAACCGAACCTCTGACCGGGTAGGCGCAGCCTACCTTTCCTGACGGGGGTGGCCTCTCCCGATCTGGATAGAATCCCCCCATGGCCACCGAAACCAAGCCCGCACCCGCCTCCCCCGCCGCCGAGGACGAGCGGCGGACATCCTCCGAGATCCCCGTCCGGCGCTTCTACCGGCCGGAGGACGTGGCGGGGGTCTCCTACGCGGAACGGATCGGCGATCCGGGGAAGCCCCCCTACACCCGCGGCCTCTACGCGGACATGTACCGCAAGCGGCACTGGACCATGCGCCAGTACGCGGGGTATTCCTCCGCCACCGAATCCAACCGGCGGTACCGCTATCTCCTCTCCCAGGGCACCACGGGCCTCTCGGTCGCCTTCGACCTCCCCACCCAGATCGGCTACGACTCCGATTCCCCCATGGCCCGCGGCGAGGTGGGCCGGGTGGGCGTCGCCATCGACTCCATCGAGGACATGCGCCGCCTCTTCGACGGCATCCCCCTCGACCAGGTGACGACCTCGATGACCATCAACGCCACGGCCGCCATCCTGCTCTCCCTCTACCTGGCGGTGGCCGAGGAGCAGGGGGTCTCCTGGGACAAGGTGGGCGGCACGGTGCAGAACGACATCCTCAAGGAGTACGCCGCCCGCGGCACCTACATCTATCCGCCCAAGCCGTCCATGAAGCTGGTGACGGACATCATCGCCTTCTGCGCCGACCGGGTGCCGAAGTGGAACACCATCTCCATCTCCGGCTACCACATGCGGGAGGCCGGCTGCACCGCCGTGCAGGAGGTGGCCTTCACCCTCGCCAACGGCCTGGCCTACGTGCAGGCGGCCCTGGACCGCGGCCTGCCCATCGACGACTTCGCGCCGCGTCTCTCCTTCTTCTTCAACGCCCACAACAACTTCCTGGAGGAGGTGGCGAAGTTCCGCGCCGCCCGGCGGCTGTGGGCCGAGCTGGTCCAGGAGCGCTTCGCCCCCAGGGACCCGCGCTCGCTCTGGCTGCGCTTCCACACCCAGACGGCGGGCTCGACCCTCACCGCCCAGCAGCCGATGAACAACGTCGTGCGGGTGGCCCTCCAGGCCCTGGCGGCGGTCTGCGGCGGCACCCAGTCTCTGCACACCAACTCCCTGGACGAGGCCCTCGGCCTCCCCACCCAGGAGGCGGTCCGGCTCGCCCTGCGCACCCAGCAGATCATCGCCCACGAGAGCGGCGTGGCCGACGTGGCCGATCCCCTGGGGGGCTCCTACGTCGTGGAGGCGTGGACCGAGGAGATCGTCCAGCGCGCCCGCGACTACATCCGCAGGATCGACGAAATGGGCGGAGCGCTGGCGGGCATCGAGCGGGGCTTCCAGCAGCGCGAGATCGCCGAGGCCGCCTACCGCTACCAGATGGCGGTCGAGGAGAAGCGGGAGGTCGTGGTGGGGATGAACGCCTTCCAGCAGGAGGCGGAAGCGCCCACGGAGATCCTGAAGATCGATCCCGCCGCCGAGCGCGAGCAGGTGGAGAGGGTCCGCGCCCTGCGCGACCGCCGGGACCGCGAGCACGCCGCCGCCGCCGTCCGCGAGCTGACCGCCGCCGCGCGGGAGGACCGCAACCTCCTGCCGCCCATCCTCGACTGTGTACGCGCCGAAGTCACTCTGGGCGAGATCTCGGACGCCCTGCGCGAGGTCTACGGAGAGTACCGGGAGGCGGGACTGGAGTGAGGGGACGGTTTCCGGACGTCTTCCAAGGCGTGTAGAATTCACGAGCCCATGCTTTAATCAGAGGCTGAGGGGGGCGCAAGCCGGCGTCTCAGCCGGGCGGTCTCCAGTCCACGATGCGGAGCCGAACCGTCCATCTGTCAGGGGACACCCGTCCCCGGGACGCGCTGCTCGCGGCGGCGCGGGACGCGGAGCGTCCGCCCGATTTCGTCCTCGCCTTCCTGCCGCCGGAGGAGACCCTGCGGGAGACCCTGGCCACCCTGACTTCCCTGTGGCCCGACTCCCTCCGCTTCGGCTGCGAGGCGGTGACCCAGTTCGCCGACGCGGACATGACCACCGCCGGCGCCGTGCAGCTCTTCTGGCTGGACGACCCGCGGCGCCATCACGCCGCCGTGGAGGTGATCCCCGGCACCCATGGCGAGCCGCCGTCGCCCCGGCGGGTGGAGACGGTGGCGCGGCGGATCGCCTCGGCCGACGGCGTCCTGCTGCTGGTGGACGGCCTCCGCTTCCCCGCCGAGAAGTTCCTGTCCGAGCTGCGGCGGACCCTGGTGGGCCTGCCGCCCATGGTCGCCGGCGGGCTCGCCTCGCAGCGCGAGCCGGTGACCCACGCCGGCGCCCGGGTCTTCTGCGGCGAGCGCATCCTCCCCTCCGCCTGCCTGGCCGTGACCCTGCACGGCGTCGCCATGCGGATCGAGGTGCTGCGCGGCTGGACCCCGGCCTCCCCGGTCTACACCGTAACGCACGCCGAGGGGAGCGTGGTGCGGGAGATCGACGGCGAGTCCGCCACCGACTGGTACCGCAGGTTCTTCACCATCAACGGCGAGCTCGCCCCCATGCCGGCGTCGGCCTACCGGTTCCCCCTGATCGTGGAGGGGCCGCGGCCGGAGCGCCAGGGGCTCTACCGCAGCATGCGCTTCTTCGACGATCCGCCCGGCGCCGTGACCTTCTGGGGGGACTTCGAGACCGGCGACCGGGTGCGGCTGGGGATGGGCAACGAGGCGTCCCTGGTGAGCACCGCCTCCGAGCTGGCCACCGGCTCGACTCCGGACGCCGCCATCCTCTACTCCTGCGTGGGCCGCGAGTCCGTGCTGGGCGGCATGGCGGGCCAGGAGGTGGAGAAGATCCACAAGGCGCTGGGCGAGGTCCCCCTGTCGGGCTTCTTCACCTTCGGGGAGATCGGCCCGACGCCGTTCGGCCACCTGGCGTACTACAACCAGACAGCCGTCCTGGTGCTCCTCCAGGAGGTGGGCGCTTGACCGGTCCTCTCGAGCAGGACAACGCCATCCTCCGCAACCTGCTGACGCAGACGACGCGCGCCTACGAGCGGCAGATGGGCGAGCTCCACGCCGAGAAGGAGCTGGCGCAGGTGACGCTGGCCTCGATCGGCGACGGCGTGCTGGCGACCGACGACGAGGGGAAGGTCAAGTACCTGAACCCGGTGGCCGAAAAGCTCACCGGCTGGCAAGGCGGCGAGGCCCTGGGCCGGCCGCTGCCCGAAATTTTCCGCCTGATCGAGTCCCTGGGCGAGTCCGAGATCGAGCGGCTGCTGCGCCAGTGCCTGGAGGAGGGGCAGAGCTTCCGCCTGGCCGAGCGCATCACCCTGGAACGGCGCGACGGCCGGCGCTACGCCATCGAGAGCACCTGCGCCCCCATCCGCGCCCAGGACGGCCGCATCATCGGCGCCGTGCTGGTCTTCCAGGACGTCTCCGACAAGCGCCTGATGGCCCTTCAGCTCGCCCACCAGGCCACCCACGACGAGCTGACCGGCCTGCTCAACCGCCAGGCCTTCGACGGCCACCTCCAGCGCGCCCTGGAGGAGGCCCGGACGCTCTCCAACACCCACGCCCTCTGCTACATGGACCTCGACCAGTTCAAGCTGGTCAACGACACCTGCGGCCACCTGGCCGGCGACGAGCTGCTCTGCCGCGTCACCGCCCTGCTCCAGGACTCCATGCGCGACACCGACCTGGTGGCCCGCCTGGGCGGCGACGAGTTCGGCGTCCTCCTGGCCCGCTGCTCACTGGACGAGGCGGAGCGCCGGGTACGCGAGTTCCACGCCGCCCTGCAGGCGTTCCGCTTCACCTGGCGGGACAAGACGTTCGCCGTCGGGGCGAGCATCGGCCTGGTGCCCATCACCCGCGAGTTCCGCACCGTGGCCCACCTCCTCTCGGCCGCGGACCACGCCTGCTACGCCGCCAAGGAGAAGGGGCGCAACCGCATCCAGGTCTACCACGAGGACGACGCCACCTTCATCCGCCGCCACGGCGAGATGAACTGGGTGGTGCGCATCCAGCAGACCCTGGAGCAGGACCGTTTCCGGCTCTTCTCGCAGCCCATCCAGCCGCTCTCGCCCCAGGCGCCGCCGGGGCTCTACTTCGAGGTGCTGCTGCGCATGGTGGAGGACGACGGCCGCATCCACCTGCCCTCGGACTTCATCCGCGCCGCCGAGCGCTACGGGCTGATGCGCTCGATCGACCGCTGGGTGATCCGCAGTTGCATCCGCACCCTGACCTCCCAGCCGCCGCCGTTCCTGGACATCCTCCAGAAGTGCGCCATCAACCTCTCGGCGGTCTCCCTGGGGGACGAGAGCTTCTTCGACTTCCTCGTGCGGGAGCTGGAGTCCTCGGGGGTGCCGGGCGGCAAGCTCTGCTTCGAGATCACCGAGACGGCGGCCATCGAGAACCTCCCCCAGGCCCAGAAGCTGATGGCCCAGCTCGGAGCCCGCGGCATCCGCTTCTCGCTGGACGACTTCGGCACCGGCATGTCCTCCTACAGCTACCTCAAGGAGCTGCCGGTGAGCTTCCTCAAGATCGACGGCAAGTTCATCAAGGACATCGTCACCGACCCCCTCGACCGGGCCATGGTGGAGTCCATCAACCAGGTGGGGCACGTCATGGGCATCCAGACCGTAGCCGAAGGGGTGACCAGCTCCGCCGTGGTGGAGCGGCTGCGATCCCTGGGCGTCGACTTCGCCCAGGGGAACTGGATCAGCCCGCCGCGGCCGCTGAGCGGGCCGGTGACCGGGGAAGCCGCCCGCAAGAGCGCGGAGGCTTTCGACAAGCTTTCACTCTAAAGATCCAGACACAGGCAGTTTGGTGACATTCCGTCCTTGCCCCTGTAGGATTGGGCGAATTTTTTGGGGGACCCGTATGCCGGAAAGCATCGCCGCGACGCCAAGCCGCACGCAGCAGGCGACCACGGGGTTCGTCCGCGAGCTGGGCCTTCTGGACTCGACCATGATCGTGGCCGGCTCCATGATCGGCTCGGGCATCTTCATCGTCCCCGCCGATATCGCCCGCCAGGTGGGCTCGTCCGGCTGGCTGCTGATGGTCTGGGTGGTGACCGGCCTGCTGACGGTCGCCGCCGCCCTCTCCTACGGCGAGCTGGCGGCCATGATGCCGAAGGCCGGCGGCCAGTACGTCTACCTGCGGGAGGCCTACTCGCCGCTCTGGGGCTTCCTCTACGGCTGGACGCTCTTCCTGGTGATCCAGACCGGCACCATCGCCGCCGTGGCCGTGGGCTTCGCCCGCTTCCTGGGCGTGCTGTACGAGCCGATCTCGCCGACGGCCTGGATCATCCCCCCCATCGACCTGACGGACAGCTACGCGATCAGCCTGTCGACCCAGCAACTGGTCGGCATCCTGCTGATCATCTTCCTGACCTGGCTGAACACCCGCGGCATCCATCTCGGCAAGATCGTCCAGAACACCTTCACCTCGGCGAAGACGCTGTCCCTGATCGCCCTGATCCTGCTGGGAATCTTCATGGGGCGCAACGCGGACGCGATCACGGCCAACTTTACCGACATGTGGACGCCGCGCAACGTCTCGCCGATCACGCCCGACGTCGCGGCCACGATGGGAGCCTTCGGCCTGTTCGTCGCCTTCTGCGTCGCCCAGGTGGGCTCGCTCTTCTCCTCTGACGCCTGGAACAACATCACCTTCACGGCGGGCGAGGTCAAGGACCCGAAGCGCAACATCCCGCTTTCGCTCGCCGCCGGCACCACCCTGGTGATCGGGCTCTACATCCTGGCGAACATGGCCTATCTCTGCACTCTCCCCCTCTCCGCCATCCAGACCGCTCCGGACGACCGGGTGGCGACGGCGACCCTGAGCGCTATCTTCGGGAGCGCCGGGGCGGTGATCATGGCCATCGCCATCATCATCTCCACCTTCGGCTGCAACAACGGGCTGATCCTGGCGGGCGCGCGGGTCTACTACGCCATGGCCCAGGACGGGCTGTTCTTCCGCAAGACCGGGCTGCTGAACGCCAGGCACGTTCCCGCGTTCGGCCTGATCCTGCAGTGCGTCTGGGCCTCGCTGCTGGTGCTCCCCCGCACCCGCACGGTCGGCGCGGACGGCGCCGTCACCTACGGCAATGTCTACAGCGTTCTCCTGGACTGGGTGGTCTTCGCGGTGCTGATCTTCTACGTGCTGACCATCGCCGGCCTGTTCGTGCTGCGCCGCAAGCGGCCGGACGCGGAGCGCCCCTACAAGGCGTTCGGCTATCCCCTGGTCCCGGCTCTGTACATCCTGGCCGCTTCCACGATCGCGTTAGTGCTGCTCGTCTACAAGCCGGCGACCAGTTGGCCGGGCTTGTTCATCGTGCTGACGGGCATCCCTGTTTATTTCGCTTGGCGCCCCAAGTCCAGCTAACCTTCCACGGAGGATCAACCGGATGTCGCTGACCCGAACGAAACCGATCGACCAACTGATCGCCGAAGGAGCGGCGACCGGCGAGGGGACGCTCAAGCGCACCCTCGGCCCGGGTGCGCTCATCGCGCTCGGCATCGGCGCCATCATCGGCGCCGGTCTGTTCGTCCGAACCGCCGCGGCGATCGCCGACCGCGCCGGTCCGTCCGTGGTAATCGCCTTCATCGTGGCGGGCATCGGCTGCGCCTTCGCCGGCCTGTGCTACGCCGAGTTCGCCTCGATGATCCCGATCGCCGGCAGCGCCTACACCTACTCCTACGCCACCATGGGCGAGCTCGCGGCCTGGATCATCGGTTGGGACCTCGTCCTCGAATACGCCGTCGGCGCCTCCACGGTGGCGATCGCCTGGAGCGAGTACTTCAACCGGGTGCTCAACATGGTGGGCTTGAACATCCCCTACGAGTGGTGCCACTCGCCGCTCGAGCGCATGGCGACCGATCCGAGTGTGCGCGGCATCATGAACCTGCCCGCGATAGGCATCCTGCTCGTCCTCACCGCCCTCCTGGTGCGGGGCACGCAGGAATCGGCCTGGGTCAACAACATCATCGTGATCACGAAGGTCGCGATCGTGCTCATGGTCATCGTGCTCGGCTGGGGCTTCATCAACCCGGCGAACCACACTCCCTTCATCCCCCCGGCCACCCAGTACGTGACGCACACCGGCATCACCCACAACTACGGCGGCATCTTGGGCATCCTGGGCGCGGCGGGCGTGGTGTTCTTCGCCTTCATCGGCTTCGACGCCGTGTCCACCACGGCGCAGGAGGCGAAGAACCCGAAGCGCGACATGCCGATCGGCATCCTCGGCTCGCTCGCCATCTGCACGGTGCTCTACGTGCTGTTCTCGTACGTGCTGTCGGGCATCGCGACGGTCGAGGACTTCCGCTCCACCGGCCGCGAGGCCTCGGTCGCCTTCGCGATCTCCAAGTACATGCCGGGCTATGAGTGGCTCTCGAACTTCGTGACCATCGCCATCCTCGCCGGCTTCTCGTCGGTGATCCTGGTCATGCTCCTCGGCCAGTCGCGCGTCTTCTACTCCATGAGCCGCGACGGTCTGGTGCCGAAGGTCTTCTCCGAGGTGCACCCGCGCTTCAAGACGCCGTTCAAGTCGAACTGGCTGTTCTTCATCTTCACGGCGCTCTTCGCGGCGTTCGTGCCCGGGGACATCGTCGGTGAGATGACCAGCATCGGAACGCTCTTCGCGTTCATCCTGGTCTGCGCCGGCGTCTGGATCATGCGCGTCAAGCGGCCCGACATCCCGCGCGCCTTCAAGGTGCCCGCGCTGCCGGTGGTAGCGACCCTCGGCATCCTGGTCTGCCTCTCGATGATCTACGGCCTGGGTTGGACCAACTGGCTGCGGCTCATCGGCTGGCTGGTGATCGGGGCCATCATCTACTTCGGCTACAGCCGCAGGCACAGCCTGTTGAACGACCGTGCGGCACCGTCGGCCGGGGGGCCGCCGCCGGGGCGGTAACCCCTGTCCCGCCGCAACGAACCGGCCGGCTCCCCGGAGCCGGCCGTTTGCGTTCAGGGGCTCAGTTCCGGTGGCAGGACTGGCAGGAGATCCCGCTCCCTCCCGCCATCAGGGTCCGCGGATCGTTCCCGGGCTCGCCGTCGGCGTAGAGCTTCGCGTACTGATCCAGGTTCTTCAGGCGGTCCTCCACCTCTCCCTGAAACTTCCAGGAGGCGTAGCCCGGCAGGCTCCGGATCTCTGTCAGGACCTCCCGGGCGCGGTCCGCGTGCCCGGCCTTGAGCTCGTAGTCGGCCTGGAAGGTCAGGAATCCCTCCTGGTTGTGGGGCCAGCGGGGCTCGTTGCGGCACGAGGGGTCCGTCTCCTCGCAACCCGGCTCCACCTTACGCAGCGCCTCCAGACCGCGGGCGAAGTCCTGGGACTCCCGGGGTGAGCCGAACCCCATCAGCGCCACCGTGAAGGAGTGGAAGGTCGGGTCCTCGGCGTAGGCGGCGAGGAGGTCGCGCACGATCTCCTCTTTCTTCCCCGGATCGCGGGCGATCTGGGCCAGGGAGACGCGGACGGGCACGAGCCAGCTCGGGATGCGCCGGTCAGACGGATCGAGGCGCTCTGCCTCGGCGAGGAAGCGCTCGGAGAGGATCAGGTTCTCGATCACCCGCGGGTCGGAGTGGTCCCCCTCGGCGGCGATCCACAGGTGGTTCAGGCCGAGCAGCAGGTTGGTCCGGGCGTCCTTGGGATCGGTGGCGTAGGCCGCCATGAGGAGCCGCAGGGAGGAGGAGCGGTCGGGTCCGCCGCCGTTGAAGTTTTCGAAGAAGGTCTTCTCCGCCATCAGGGCGACCGGCGCCCTCCCCTTCTTCTCCTGCGCGTCTGTAAGACCGAGGCCGCCGACCGTGGCCATCACGGCAAGGACAGCAACGACAAGCAGTCTGAAAGGCGTCATGGGTTTTCCCTCCTGGGTTGTTGCGTTCATGGAGGGATCGTCGCCCTTCGCGGGGGCGCCGCGCATGTGCCGGGCGTCAGGGATCGCGGAGCATGACTTTCGGCAGGGGCGCCTTCCCCCGGGTACTCCTATACTGCCGGCAGCATGAAGACCCAAGGGGATCTCCTGGTTCGCGCCGCCGGTCTCGTGGCCTGCTTCGTGGTGGGCCTGCCGGTCGTCATGGACCTGGCCGAGCGGCCGGAGCTGATGTACCGGCCCGCGACCGGGATCACCCTGGCCGGCATCATCCTCTTCGGACTGCTGTTCTGGATCGTCTCCTCTGAGCGGGACTTCGCGCCCGGGTGGCGGATCGCTATGGTGGCGGTGCAGTCGCTGCTGGCGGTGACGCTCACATTGTTCGTGCACAATGGCTTCACGAGCGTCCTGCTGGTGGTGATCGTCGCGCAGGCCGCCGAGTTGCTTCCGTCGCGCGCCGTCTTGACCTGGCTCGTCCTCCAGACGGCGGCGGTCGGCTGCGTCCTGGTCTATGGCACGCACCTGGAGCCCCGGTACGCCCTCATCAACTGCCTCGCTTTCGCGGGATTCCAGGTCTTCGCGCTCTACCACGCCCTGACCACGCTACGGGAACGCCAGGGCCGGGAGGCGCTGGCCCGCGTCAATGCCGAGCTGCTGGCAACCCGCAGGCTTCTGGAGGACAGCAGCCGCGCCGCCGAGCGGGTACGCATCTCCCGCGAGCTCCACGACGTCATGGGCCACCACCTCACCGCCCTGAGCCTGAGCCTGGAGGCGGCCCGCCACGCGCCCGAAGGGGAGAAGGCACGGCACGTCGAGACCGCCCAGGGATTGACGAAGCGGATGCTTCAGGAGGTCCGCGGCGTCGTGGGAAAGCTCCGTGAGGGGGACCCCATCGACCTCGCCGGGGCGCTCGCCCAGCTGGCGTCCGGGATCGAGCGCCCCCAGGTCCACCTCTCCTCTCCCGCGGGGCTGCGTATCGACGACCCGGAGCGCGCCCACGCCCTGCTGCGCTGCGCCCAGGAGATCCTCACCAACGCGGTCCGTCACGCGGCGGCCCGCAACCTCTGGCTGGAGCTGGTCCAGGGGCCGGACGGCCTGGAGCTGCGGGCCCGGGACGACGGCCGGGGCGCCCGCGCGGTGCGGCCCGGCAACGGCCTGACCGGCATGCGCGAGCGCCTGGAGCAGCTCGGCGGACGCCTGGCGTTCGAGTCCGCCCCCGGCGGCGGCTTCCAGGTGAGGGCCTGGCTGCCGTGATCCGCGTCTGCCTCGTGGACGACCAGACGCTGGTGCGCCAGGGCATCCGGACCCTCCTCGGCTTCGTGGAGGGTATCGAGGTCGCGGGGGAGGCGGACGGCGGCCGGACCGCGCTCGACCTCGTCCCGTCGCTGCGGCCTGACGTCCTTCTCCTGGACCTGCGGATGCCGGACGTCGACGGCCTCGGCGTGCTGCGCGGGCTGCGGGAAGCCGGCGTGCTGCCGCCCACGATCATCCTCACCACCTTCGACGAAGACGCCCTCTTCCTGGAAGCCATCCGCGGCGGCGCCCGGGGCTTCCTCCTCAAGGACGTCTCCCTGGAACGTCTGGCGGCGGCCATCCGGACCGTCGCGGACGGCGGCACGCTGATCCAGCCGGCCGTCACCGAGCGCATTCTCCGCGGCGCCCTGGAAGCCGGCTACGAGTTCCCCAGCCTCGATCCCCCCGACCCGCTGACCGACCGCGAGGTCGAGATCCTCCGCCTGATGACCGGCGGCTACAACAACCGCGAGATCGCCGACGCCCTGGGGGTGGCCGAGGGGACGGTCAAGAACCACATCTCCAGCATCCTCTCCAAGCTCGGCGTGCGCGACCGCACCCGGGCCGTCCTCAAGGGGCTGGAGATGGGCCTGGTCTGAGTCTTCCCTTTCCTTGGGCGCAAAAAAAGACCCCGCTTCGGCGGGGTTTTGGAGGAGGGAGGTTGGAGAGGAGATTGTCTAGCTGTCCTTCCGTCTCCATCCTCATATACGGACCGGGTCCCCCAGGTGTTTAGCCCCCGTAGTAACATCTCCCCCGGCCGGCGGCTTGCGACCCGGCTGACGCGACAATCCTTTCCTATGAAGAGGTGACCTTGAGCGCATCCACGGACGCGAAGCCATCCTCCTCCACCACGGGATGGACGTTTCTGACCAACCACGCTCACGTGCTCTTCTGCATCGCGCAGGATCCGGAGGTCCGCCTCCGGGACGTCGCCGCGCGGGTGGGGATCACGGAGCGGGCGGTCCAGCGGATCGTGACGGACCTCGAATCCGAGGGCTATCTCACCGTCTCGAAGGAGGGGCGGCGGAATCGGTATCAGATCCATGACGGGCTGCCGCTCCGCCATCCGATCGAGCGGCACCTGACGATCAACGGCCTCATCCAGCTCGTCGTGGGGACGGAGAAGTGAAAGTCGCCACCTGGAACGTGAACTCCGTCCGCTCGCGGGTGGAACGGGTGGCCGCCTGGACCGCCCGCGAGCTGCCGGACGTCCTCTGCTTCCAGGAGATCAAGACCACGGACGACCTCTTCCCCCTGCAGGTCTTCACGGACCTCGGCTACGAGGTGGCGACCTACGGGCAGAAGACGTACAACGGCGTGGCCATCCTCTCCCGCGAGCCGATGAAGAAGGTCGAGCGCGGGTTCCCCGGCGAGGAGCCCGACGCGGCCCGGCGGCTGATCGCGGCCACGGTCGGCGGCGTCCGCATCGTCAACGTCTACGTGCCCAACGGCCAGTCGCCGGAGAGCGAGAAGTTCGTCTACAAGATGGGCTGGCTGGCGCGCCTGCGGGAGTACCTGGACGAGACGGCGAAGCCGACCGGCAAGCTGATCCTGCTGGGCGACTTCAACATCGCCCCCGAGGAGAGGGACGTCCGCTACATCGAGAAATGGCGGGGCCACATCCACTTCCACCCCAAGGAGCACGAGGCCCTGGCCCGCATCACCTCCTGGGGGCTGTACGACCTCCTCCGCAAGCACCATGAGGAAAGCGGGCTCTACTCCTGGTGGGATTACCGCCAGCTCGCCTTCCAGAAGAACGACGGGCTGCGGATCGACCTCATCCTGGGTACCAAGCCGATGCTCAACAAGTGCACGGGGGTGGAGATCCACCGCGACGAGCGGAAGGGAGAGTCGCCCTCGGACCACGTCCCGGTGGTGGCGACGTTCGATCTCTAGCCCGCCATCCACCGCGCCGATTCCCACCCCAGGTGGCCGTGGGCGTTGAACAGGCGCACCACCGGGCGGTCGCTCCAGTCGATGACGCTCAAGGTCCCAGGGTCGAGGAACATGCGGCGGGCCGTGGCCAGGGGAGCGCCGAGGGCCGAGCAGAGGAGGGCCTTGATGGGGCCCACGTGGCTCACCAGGACCACCCAGTCGCCGGCGTGATCCCGGGCGAGGTCGCCCACCAGCTCCAGCATGCGCGCCTGCACCGACTCCAGGGACTCGCCGCCGGGCGGCGCGGCGCCGAGATCGGCTTCCCAGAGACGGAGGCGGTCGGCGTCGGCCGCCAGCACCTCGGTCCGGCTCAGGCCTTCCCATTCGCCGAAGCACTGCTCTCGCAGGCGCGGCTCCAGCCGCAGGGGGAGGTCCCGCGATTCGGCGATCCGCCGGCCTGTCTCCCGGGCGCGCGCGAGAGGGCTGCTGTAGACCGCCCGGACGGGCAAGGGCGCCAGGGCCGCGGCCAGGCGCTCCGCCTGCTCGACGCCGGAGTCCGCCAGCGGCTCGTCGCGCGAGCCCACATACCGCATCTCCCGGTTCGAGAGGACCTCGCCGTGGCGGACCAGCAGGAGACGGAGGAGGGGAGAACGCATCGGACCGGAAAAGACTATCTCGATTTCCGGACTCCTTGCCCCCTCTTTCCCGCACCTGTATCGTAGAGAATCCCCATGAGCCGCCTTCGCCGTTTCTTCTCCCTGGCCTGCCTCGCCGCCACGCTCCTCGCGCCGGCGGGCTTCGCCATGGAGGAGAACGTCCCCGTCCGGCTCCTGGCGCCCGCGGCCGGGGCCGTGCTGACCGCCGGCTCCAGCGCGGAGATCGCGTGGGAGCCTCTCGCCCCCCTCCCGGGAGTCGAGGAATGGGAGGCGTTCCTCAGCTTCGACGACGGCGTCACCTACCCGGTCCGCGTCACCCCTCACTTGGACCGGGACCTCCAGCGCGTCCACTGGCGGGTCCCCGCCGTGCCCGCGAAGCAGGTCCGCCTGCTCCTGCGTTTCGGCGACGAGCGCCGGGAGACCTACGTCCGGCTGCCGCAGCGGTTCTCCATCGTGGCCTCCCCCGGCATGGAGCGCGACCTGCTGCTCGCCCGCGTCTCTCCGATCGCCGGCGAGCCCGCGCTCCCGGGAGAGCGGGGGACGGTCTCCTGGGTGGAGGGGGACCGGCGCGGCGGCGACCTCCGGCAGGTCGTCGCGGAAACGCTCTGCTTCCGCCCGGGCTTCCACCTGCCTGAAGGGCATTCCGGGGCCGCGCTCGCCGACTCGGAAGAGGAAGGCCCCCGCGATCCCAGCGGGCGGCTCGCCTCGCGTGCGACCAGCTCTCCCCTGGCGGGTTTCCAGAACCCGCACCGCGGCCGCCTCCAGGCCCCGGGAAGATCCTCCGACATCCTCCTCCTGATCCAGCGCCGGAACGAATAGACCAAGACCGTCCTCCCCCCGTGCCGAAGCCGGGCCGCGCCGCGGCCCGAGAGGAATGGACCGTTTTGCTGGATCAAGGAGTCGTCATGTCCTTCGCTTTTTTCCGCGGGCTCGCCTTGCCCGCGCTCTTCGTCATGCTCCTGGGAGCCGCTCTCCCCGCCGCCGCCCAGACTCCTCCCGAGGAGGAGGAGACCGGCACCGTCACTGAAACCATCCAGGTCACCGCCACCCGCACGCCCGAGGACGTCGAGACCGTCCCGGCCTCCGTCACCGTCATCAGCGGCGAGGAGCTGGAAGCCCGGGGCGTCACCGACCTGCCCTCCGCCCTGGCGCTGGCCGCCGGCGTCTCCGTCGCGCCGGGAGGCGACGGCGGCCCGGCCGCCTCCGTCCCCGAGCTCTGGGGTCTCCGGGAGTTCGACGCCTTCCTCCTCGTCGTGGACGGGGTGCCCTGGGGCGGCGCCTTCAACCCGGCCCTGCCCAGCCTCAACCTCAACAACGTCGAACGGATCGAGGTCCTCCGCGGGGCCGCGCCGGTAATGTACGGCGCCACCTCCTTCGTGGGCGTCATCCACGTCCTGCATCGCCAGGCCGGATCCTCCGGCCGCACGGCCGAGCTCTGGGGGGGCAGCTATAGCAGCGGCGCCGCCTCCTACTCCTCGGCTCTCCCCAGCTCCGGCCGGTTGAAGCATTCGTTCACCGTCGACGGCCAGCGCCAGGGCTTCAAGGACGACCGCAGCGGATTCGACCGCGGCCACGTCCTCTATCGCGCCACTCTCGACGCGGCCGGCGGCGTCTTCCGCTTCGACTTCGACGGCTCGGTCGTGAACCAGGACCCGGCGAGCCCCCATCCGCGCCAGGGCACCGTCCTTTCGCCGCTCGTTCCCCTGGACTCCAACCACAACCCCAGCGACGCCAAGATCGACGAGGACCGCCTGCACTTTGTGACCGGCTACGACCGCAGCCTGGCGCACGGCGACTGGTCCACCACCCTCTCCCTCACCCGCTCGGAGCGCGACACCATCCGCGGCTTCCTGAGCCGCATCTCCAACACCGCGCCCAACGCCCGCGGCTACGAGCAGGACCTCGCGATCGACGACCTCTACTTCGACAGCCATGTGGCCTGGCGCCTGCGGCCGGATTTCCAGCTCATCGCCGGCGTCGACCACCTCTTCGGCCGGGCGGAAGGAGAGGCCGAGACCTTCAGCTACTTCGTCCCCCTCGACGGCTCCAATCCGCCCTCCAGCTCGGGTCTCACCCGGGAGATGGGCTTCGAGGTGGAGGACGAGCGGAACTTCTCCGGCCTCTATGCCCAGGCGGAATGGAATCCGACCCCGCGCTGGAACGTCCTGATCGGCGGGCGCCTCAACCACACGTCCGAGGACCGCGAGGGGGGCGAGGAGGAGCTCAGCGGCGGCGAGGAGCCCGGCGAGGAAGAGGAGGAAGGGAGCGACAGCCGCACGGTCACCAAGGGCTCAGGCATGCTGGGCGTGAGCGTTCTCGCCTGGGGGGACGCCGACTCCGGCCTCTGGCTCTTCGCCGACTACCGCAACTCGTTCAAGCCCGCGGCCATCGACTTCGGCCCGGAGGCGGAGCCGGAGATCCTCAAGCCCGAGGACTCCGAGAGCTATGAGATCGGCGCCAAGAGCCGCCTCCGGGGCGGCCGCTTCGAGTGGGAGATCTCCGCCTTCCGGATGGACTTCGAGAACCTCGTCGTCTCGCAGGTGATCAACGGCCTGCCGCGGCTGGTCAACGCCGGCGCGGAGCGCTTCCGCGGGGTGGAGCTGGACCTGCAGGGCCGCGCCGTCTCCAACCTCCTCTGGCACGCCACCTACGCCCGGCACGACGCCCGGTTCAAGGATTACCTCCAGGAGTTCGACGGCGTGCCCACCCAGCTCGACGGCAACCGCCTGGAGATGTCGGCGAAGCACCTCGCCTCGGCCGGCCTGCTGTGGACGCCGGCCCGGGGCTTCGCCGGCTCCGTTGTGGCGAACTACGTGGGCGAGCGCTTCCTCAACAAGCGCAACACCGCCCTGGCCCCGGACTACACCACCCTGGCCGCCGGCCTCGGCTACCGCTTCGGGACCTGGGAGCTCCGTCTGGACGGCGAGAACCTGACCGACGAGCGCGATCCGGTGGCAGAGAGCGAGCTCGGCGACGCTCAGTACTACCGCCTGCCGGCCCGCAACTTCCGCCTGGGCCTCAACTTGCGATTCTGATCCCCGCCGCCGCCGGCCGGCTTGTCCCGCAAGCCGCGCCGGCGGCAACTCTTAAGAAGAGACTCCCTTCATCTTTTCTGAGGAGGATGACGATGGCGGATCTACGCTCCTGCCCCCCGACTCCCAAATCCGACAAGCCCGAGGACCTCGGTTTCGAGCCCCAATCCATGGTGGACTGGCTGGCGCCGGCCCAACTCATGGCCACCGGCCTCAAATCGGTTCTCTCGGGCATCTTCGGCGCCTACGCGGACAAGCGCGAGGTCATGGCCGCCCTGCATCCCGTGCCTGATTTCAAGAAGGATGAGGAGGACTATGGCGACCGGGAAGAGATCTGGGTCGACTACATCGCCGACCTCGGGGATGGATTCGACGCCACCTATACGATGGGCCGCCTGGTCGCCCAGGAGACTCTTTCTCTGAGCGATGGAGCCACCACCTATGAGACGCGGCGCGGGAAGATCCTGGTCATGGGCGGCGATCAGGTCTACCCCACCGCCAGTTTCCAGGAATACTGGAACCGGCTGTTGCAGCCCTACACGGCCGCCCTCCCCTGCGTCCAGGGGGACGAGCCCCGCCTCTTCGTGGTGCCCGGAAACCACGACTGGTACGACGGCCTCTCGAACTTCACCCGCATCTTCTGCCAGCGGCGGTGGATCGGCGGCTGGAAGACGCTGCAGCGCCGCAGCTATTTCGCCCTCAAGCTGCCTCACCGCTGGTGGCTGTGGGGGATCGACATCCAGCTCGAGGGCTACATCGACCAGGCACAGATTGACTTCTTCCGCGCCCACGCCGGGAAAATGGAAGAGGGCGACAAGGTCATTGTCTGCACCGCGCAGCCGGATTGGGTCTATGCGGTGACCAAAGGTCCGGATGCCTTCCGCTCCCTCGGGTTCCTGGAAGACAAGACCATCCGCAAGGACTGCAAGAGCGATCCGCGGGTGATCCTCACGGGCGACCTGCACCATTATGTCCGCTACGAATCCGCGGACGGCAGCGTCCAGCGGATCACCGCCGGAGGCGGCGGGGCCTATCTCTACGCCACCCACCAGATGCCGGAGGAAATTGATCTCCAGGAAGGCTTCCGGGAGACCGCCCGGACCGTGAAGTACAAGAACAAGAAGGCGTTCCCCGACGAGGCGACCTCCAGCCGGATCGCCTTCGGCACCCTCCGGCTGCCATGGCGCAGTTGGCGGTTCGGCCTCTTCCTCGCGGTCCTGTACTCGCTCTACGCCTGGGTCGTGCAGAGCGCCAGCAAGGTGCGGCCCGAGCTGTTCGCGGATCTGCCCGCCGACAAGAAATCCCTCCTGGGCTTCCTCAGCGGCCTGACTCCATCCCTGGAAAGCTGTTGGGACTTCCTGAAGATGTTCATCAAGGTGCTCGCCCACAGTCCCGCCAGCGTCGTCTTCACCGCTGTGATCATCGGCGCGCTGTACGCCTTCTGCGACGCGAAGCGGCCGGCGGCGAAAGCCGCCATCGGCATCGCCCACGGGCTTGCCCATGTCTTCCTGAACCTCGCCCTGATGTGGACTTTCGCCGTGATCAACGTGCACCGGCTGGAAATGGGAATCGACAGGCCTCTCCAGGTGCTCCTCTTCATTGCCGAAATGCTCGTGATTGGCGGCTTCCTGGGCGGCGTGCTGATGGCGCTCTACTTCCTCCTCTGCAGTGTCCTGGCCCGCATGCACACCAACGAGGTCTTCTCCAGCCAGCGGATCGCCGACTACAAGAACTTCCTGCGCCTGCACATCGACGCCACGGGCCGGCTGACGATCTATCCTGTCGGCGTGCGGGAGGTCTGTAAGAAGTGGAAGCTCAACCCGGCGGCCCAGAACGGCCAGCCCTGGTTCGACCCGGACGGCTGCAAGATCCAGGCGGAGCTGATCGAAAAACCCATCCAGGTCTCCTGATCGGCGGGCCGAAGCACCTTTCTAGGAGAAGGCTGGAAGGAGATTCAATGCGCAAGAAGCTGCTCTTCACGCTGCCCGTCCTGCTCCTCTCCCTGGGCGTCGACGCGTCCTGGAAGATCGGCGAGGCGGGACAGTCCTGCCGGATCGCCTGCGAGTACGCCCCGGAGGTGAAGTGCTCCAGCCAGAGCGGGGATTGCCATTACTACTACGGCGCGTACGACTACATCCTCTGCGACGGCGTGCCGATCCAGTGCCCGCTCTGACATGGCGGAGTATCGAGGCTTGTCACTCCTTCCCTCTTTGAAGCACTCTTGTACTTTAGAGAGGAGGATTGAGATGAGGAAACTGACGCTGGTTCTGGCACTGACGTTCGTCGTCACCCTGACGATGCAGCCCGGGGTCGCGGCGGCGTCGACCCTCTGTACACACTACTGTCCCGGGGGCGGATCCGTAAGCTGTTACGCTTGGTCTACCTGCGACAGTGGCTCCGACTGGGTACAGTGCGACGGCGGGTCGCGGATCTACTGTACAGTGCCCTGCACGGCAGAGTGTCCCAACAATCCCTCGTTCGGCCAATGCACCAGCTATCAAGGCCAGTGCGACAGCGGCTGGAGCTACGAGCGGAACGAGTTCTACTTCAGTTGTGACGGGAACTACTACTCATGCCAGTTCTGCCCGAACCACCAGATCATCTGCTGATCTGAGCGGTAACGAGGTCAGGCCTCCATCGGAGCCAGATCAGCGCCGGTCCCGTTCCCGCCCATGGGGACCGGCGCGCTGACCTCGCCGTTCATCTTCTCCTTGAGCGCCGCGTACTTGCCGTCCAGGGTCTCGAAGACGCCGGCGATCTGCTCCAGCCGCTGATCGAGGTCGATCGTCCAGTGCTCGTTCTTGACCGGCTCCAGCTTCAGGCCGTTGAGGCGGTAGGCGAGGGCGTCGAAGCGCATAGGCACGGCCCCGACGTGGATCTTGGCCGAGAGGATCTCGGCGCCTTCCTCCAGATACCGGTAGAGGTCGTTGAGCACGGCGCCCGTGAGGCTCACCTTGGCCTCGCGGGTGGCCAGGCGGACGCTGCCCGCCTCGGGCTCCACCATGACGTCCGGCTCCTCCAGGAGGACCCTGAGGAAGCGGCAGCCCAGGACCGACTGCCCCGGCTCCTTGGGGATCACCACCTCGCTCAGCTCCTCCATCTCGGGGGCCTCGTCCAGCCAGGGGGCCTTGAAGTCCCCCTCGACGCCGGCCGCCCGCAACAGGGTCAGCACCGTGCCGAGCCAGGTCTTGGCCGTGCTGGCGACGTAGAGGATGGAGCCGTCGATGCAACACTCGACGATGCGGGTGCGAGGGGCCTGGCGCATGGCCGACTCGGCCTCGGCCAGCTCGCGGAGCTTCTTGCGCGTCTTGGAGCCCACGAAGGTCTTGCCGGTCGTCTCCATCTCGGTCTTGACCAGCTCGCGGAGCCGCTCCTTGACCGCCGTGGCGTCGGGCCGGATGCGGTCGATCCGTACCCGGAAGGCGTAGCGCCCCTGGGCGACCTCGTAGGTCGCGTCCAGCTCGAACGGCACGGCGCCGATGCGCTCCCGCACCTCGGAACCGGGCTCGATCTCCCAGAAGCGGATGCGTTCGAAGTCCGGCCCCTCGGGGGGGACGGCGACGTTGAAACGGGTGACGGCGACGGTTCCGCTCAGAAGTCCCATGGTGCTGCCTCCAGTGAGCCGTGATTGCCCGGCGGGAAAGGGAGGCAATCTTAGCTGACTGGAGCGGAAATGGGGGGCTTTCGCGGTTCGGTTTCCGGCTTCTTGTCCGGGGTGGGCTCGGCCGCGGGCTGCTCTTCGACGGAGAGGTCCTCGACCACGATCTCGGGGGCCGGCTCCACGGCCGCGGGCTCCTCCAGCGCGGCGGGCTCCTCTTCAGAAACCGCCGTCTCCTCGACCGCCTCGTCCTCGGCAATGGGCTCCACGGCCGGCCCGTCGAGGACCTCGACTGCCGGGGCGGACTGGATGATCTCGACCGTCGCCGGCTCGTCCGCGATCTCGCCCTGGCCAGACTGGAGGACCTCGACCGCCTGGGCTTCCGTCTCCTCATCCGTGTAGCTCCAGCCGCCGACCGCGCCGAGGTCGACGGTGAAGACGTGGCCGATGTCCGAGTCCACGTAGAGGTCCTCCACCGTCTCATTGGCGACGGCGTAGTCCTCGGGCTCGGCGGTCTGCCGCACGTAGCGGGCGTTGGCGCTCCACTCGCCGCGGACCTCGCTGACGGTGATCAGGGAGTTGAGGTAGGACGTGAGGTCGAGGGAAGCCAAGGCGATCCGCTCCGCCTCCTTGCGCAGACGCTCCATCTCGGCCGCCGTGGTCTCGTCCCCCCGCCGCCGGGACTGGTCGCGCAGGACGCGGAGGCTCTCGGCGAGCCGGGCCTGGGCGCGCTGGAGGCGCTGGAACTGGCGCTTCTCGGCTTGGGTCAACCCGCCGCCCTGGCGGTTGCGGAGCCCTTCACGGCCGTAGTTGGACCGCAGGAGCCGGTAGGAGGACGAGGTGATCCGCAGCCCTTGGGCGACCCGCTCGTCCCGGTGGCCCGTCCGCGCCCAGGAGACGCGCAGCGCCCCGAGGTCGGCGCTCCCCAGGTCGAGAAGATCGAACAGGCGCTCGTCGCGCGCCGAGAGAGCGGCCCGGATGAGATCCAGGCGGGCGCGCATGGCGCTGAGGTTGGCCAGGAAGACGACGTCTTCGGTGTCCCCGCGGTGGAACCCGCTCGCCGGGTCCTCCAGCGCGGCGGCCACGCCCTCCAGAGCCGAGTCCGCCGTGTGGACGAGCTGCCGGGCGTTGGAAGGGGCCCCGTAGGCGAGGGCGCCCGGGAGGAGGAGGGCACAGAAGAAGAGGGCGATGCGGAACCTGCTCATACGCAAACTCGGTCGATCCAGAGAAGACGGACGGATTTCAAGCTCTGCTCTGACCATATTACGTGGTCGCGGGGCTAAGCGTCTAATATCTCCAGCCAATGACTCCCGAAAGGCTCGCAGAGCTGATCGCCGCCGGAGAGACGCTCAACGTCGAATTCAAGGGCGAGAAGTCCTCGCCTCTGGGAGACCGGGCTCTCATCGAGGTCGTCGTCTGCCTGGCGAACCGCCCCGGCGAGTCCAGCGGGTGGCTCCTCGTGGGTATAGAGGACGATGGGCAGATCACGGGAGCTCGGCCCCCGGCATGAAGGAGGCAGGACGGATCCTCGGCGTGTGCAGGCTCTCATTGCCAACCGCACGAGGCCGGCGCTGACGTGCCGGGCCGAGTTGGTGGAAATCCAGGGCCGAGAGGTTCTGGCCATCGAGGTTCCTGTCTCGCGAACTCCGGTTGGGACGACCGAAGGGCTGTATCTACGCCGCGCTCTGGGAGGCCGGGGCACCCCTGAGTGCCTCCCCTACCACTTCCATGAAATGCAGGCTCAGCAGGCCGACCGGGGCTCTCTGGACTACTCTGCATTGAGCGTCCCTGAAGCCAAGTGGGAAGACCTGGATCCTCTGGAATTCGAGCGCTTCCGCCGCAGCGTTCGGGAAAACCGGTCTCTGGGCGACGGAGCGCTCCTCGATCTCCCCGATACCGAGTTGGCGAAGGCCCTTGGCGCCGTGGCGGCAAACCACGAAGTCAGCGCTGTTCGCGTGCTGGGTCTCCTTCTCTTTGGCAGGGAAGAGGCGCTCCGGAAGTTCCTGCCAACCCACGAAGTGGCATTTCAGGTCTTCTCGGGGCTCGAAGTGGAGGTCAACGAGTTCCTCCGCTGGCCACTTCTCCGGGTGATGGAAGAGCTTCTCTCCCGTTTCCGCGCCCGTAACCGTGAGGCTGAGGTGATGGTGGGCCTGCTCCGCCGGGCGTATCACCTCTCCGCCTCGGCCTACCGGAAATTGGGAGAGAAGGCCGCCTACGTCCGGCAGAGAGGTTTCGAGTCGATCCAGCAGGATCAGATGGTTCTTCAGTATGTGCAGACACACGGCTCGATCTCCCGGTCCGAAGCAGCCGACCTGTGCCGCATCACCGAACCCCAAGCCTATCGGCTTCTGCGCCGCCTGGTGGAACATGGGTTGCTCAAGTCCTCCGGCGGCCGGGGACGGTCCACCCGTTACGACTCCGCGGATGAACCCTAATCGCACGGAATCGCACGGCAGGCGGAAGGCTAAAGCACAGAAAATAAAAGGAAATACTCCGGATTTGCGCCGCTAATCGCACGGCGTGCGATTATGAAACTGTCGTAATCGCACGCGTGCGATTGGCAGGACATGGCTACGCCGCTGTCAGAGATCTCAATTTTTTGAAGGAGAAACAGAAGGGAAACTTCAGGTCTCGGGAAGGCTAACAATCAAGGCGGCGCCGCTGCGGGATCAGCGACGCCGCCTTAACCCCAAAAAAGGAGAAAGACCATGGACGGGGATCATACCTGACTCGGCCGGGTTTGGGAAGGGCACCCTAGGGAGCCGGCGCCGTACCCCCGGCGGACACCATCACCGTGCTGAGCGCCGGCAGCTTCCAGCGGAGCTGCCCCTTCTCCGCGTCGTAGGTCGCGGCGCTCTCCCCCAGGAGCGGCCGGAGAGCGGTGCCGGAAGCCAGGAGGCCGGCCGCATCCACCGCCACCTCCCGGGGCTCCCCCGCCAGGTTCACCCCCACGAAAACCGTCTCCTCCGGAGTCACCTTGGCCATCACGAGATGGTCCCGGGCAGCCAGCAGGGGGACCCGCCCGCCCCGGAAGAGCGCCGGGTGCTCGCGGCGGGTCTGGAGGATGCGCCGGACCTGGGCGATCAGCCCCTCGTCGAGACTCTTCCACGGCATGGGGATGCGCCCCACGTCCGTGAAGCCGGTCTTCGGGCCGCCGTGGGAAAGCCCCGTTTCGGTGCCGTAGAAGATGGCGATCGGTCCACTGAGGCTCGCCAGGAACCCTAGGGCGGCCGTCAGGCGCTCGGGCTTCTGCGACCAGGAGAGGAAGCGGGCCAGGTCGTGGTTGTCCAGGAAGCGGGTGGGCCGCGCCCCGGGACCGTACAGGGTCTCGGTGCGCCGCAGCCGCTCCTCCAGACCGGTCGCCGGAGCGCCCTTGCCGAAGACCTCGGTCATCGCGATCTGCAGGGGGAAGTCGAAGAGAGAGTCGAACTGCGGCTGCCCGCCGACCTTCTCGAAGTAGGTGGCGATGTCCTTCGCGTTCGCCTCCTCGCCCTGGCTGTCGATCCAGGCCTCGCCCACCAGGAAGGCGCCCGGCTTCGCCTTCTTGACCTCCGCGTTGAGCTCGGCCCAGAAGTCGTGCGGCACGCCGCGGACGTAGTCGAGGCGCAAACCGTCCACGTCCTCCTTGGTCAGCCAGTAGAGGGCCACGTTCTTCAGGAACCGGCGGGTGGGTTGGTGATCGAAGTTCCAGTAGCGCAGGCCCGAGTTCCAGCCCTCCCAGACCTTTTCGGCCTCCTGCCGGGCTGCCGTGGCGCGGGGATTGAGCTTGTCGGGATCTCCCTCGCCCCGATCGTAGGCGGCGTTGGCGTGGTTGAGGGGGAGGTCGAGAATGACCTTGATGCCCCGCCCATGGAGGTCCTTCACCAGCCGGCGGAAGAGGTCGAGGGACGCCGCCGGATCGTTGGGCACGCCCACCGCCGGGCCGATCTTGTAATAGTTCAGCACGTCGTAGCCGTGGGAGGTGCGGGCCGCGAAGACCGGCGAGAGCCAGACGGTGTTGACTCCCAGCGACTGGATGTGCGCCGCCCGCTCCAGAACGCCCTGGAGGTCGCCGCCGGTGTAGTTGGGGTGCTTCCAGCCGGTGATCTCGCCGTCGTTGCCTGGGTTGCCGTTGGCGAACATGCTCACCATGACGTGGTAGATGATCCTGTCGTCGAACGGCCCGGCCTCGCCCCCCGCCGCCCCCGCCGGCATCCCCTTGAAGAGCAGAAGCGAGACGAAGAGGAGGAGACGGAGTCTTCTACCCGGAATCCAAGCCATGGTGGGTCTCCTGGACGATGAAGTCGACCACGGCCTTGATGTCGTTGCCGGACCGGGCGTACGCCGCGAGCTGGCGGTCCGCGCCTGTGCCCGAGCGGAGGATCTCGTGGATGTACCCGATCTCCTCCCGGCTCCCCAGCTCGTCCACCACCGGGTCGATGAACTCGAGCAGCTCGTGGATGAGCGCCACACAGTCCACCTCCGCCTGCTTGCCGAAGTCGATCAGCTTGCCGCTGATGCCGTGGCGCGCCGCCCGCCACTTGTTCTCGTTGATCAGCAGGCGGCGGTAGAGGCGGAACCCCATGTTCTGCCGGATCAGCTTGTAGAGCCGCACGGTGACCGCCTGGATCAGCGCCGCCAGCGTGATGGTCTCGTCCACTCGCAGGGGCACGTCGCAGATGCGGTACTCCAGGGTGTTGAAGAACGGATGCATGCGGATGTCCCACCAGATCTTCTTGGCGTTGTCGATGCACCCCGTCTTGATCAGCAGCTTGATGTAGCTCTCGTACTCCCCCAGGCTCTGGAAGTGGTCCGGGATGCCGGTGCGGGGGAAGCGGTCGAAAACCTTGCTGCGGTAGGACTTCAGGCCGGTGTTCTGCCCCTGCCAGAACGGCGAGTTGGTGGACAGGGCGAAGATATGCGGCAGGAAGTAGCGGGCGGCGTTCATGACGTGGATCGCCGTCTCGCGGTCCTCGATGCCCACGTGGACGTGGAGGCCGAAGATCAGGTTCGCCCGGGCGATCTGCTGCAGGTCCTCGACGATCTCCTCGTAGCGCGGGTTGTCCGTGATGAGCTGGTCCTTCCAGTGGGCGAACGGGTGGGTGCCGGAGGCGGCGATGGTCAGGCCGTTGCGCCGCGCCAGCTTCGCCAGGTCGCCGCGGAGGCGCGTCACCTCGCGGCGCGCCTCCTTGACGTCCTGGCAGATGTTCGTCCCCACCTCGATGACCGACTGGTGGAGCTCGGGCTTCAACTGGTCCTGGAGCGTGTGCTCGTCGTCCAGGAGGTGCTGCACGTGCGACCGCAGATCGCGCGTCTCGGGATCGATGATCTGGAACTCCTCCTCGATGCCGAGCGTGAACAGCCTGGCTTCCATCGACCCTCCCCCTTTTTTACTACTCCTTGCTGGCCGCCTCCAGGACCGGAGCCGCCGCGCCGGGCGACGCCGCGGCGGCGCGCTGGACGTACCGGCCCCAGCGCAGGTTGTCGCCACCCTCCACGTGAGCCTGCGCCCTGCGGATCGCCATATTGGCCGCCGCCTCGACGATCCAGCCGAAGTTGTCCTCGCCGATCGAGTGGACGTCGGCGTCCGGGGCCGGGTTGCAGAAGTCGATGGCGTAGGGAACGCCGTCCCGCACCGCCATCTCCACGGTGTTGAAGTCGTAGCCCAGCCAGACGTTGAGGGCCATCACGCCGTCGTAGACCTTCTGCAGCAGCGCGGGATCCACCGGCGGGCCGTTGCGCACATAGCGGAGGTGGAAGGGCTGCCGCGGGTCGTACTGCATGATGTGGATGTCCCGGCAGTCCAGGGCGTAGCAGCGGAAGTACTCGGTGAAGACGATCTCCTCCTGGAGCATCATCACGAGCTGGCCGGTCTCGCTGTAGGCGCGGAAGAACTGGTCGGGGTTCTCCAGCCGGTAGACGTTCTTCCAGCCGCCGCCGGCGAAGGGCTTGAAGTAGGCCGGGAAGCCCACGTAGTTGAAGATCCCCTCCCAGTCCAGGGGGTAGGCCAGATTGCGGAACGACTTCGGGCCGGTGTCCGGCGGCGGCTGGTGCGACGGCAGCAGCACCGTCTTCGGCACGGCCACGCCGATCTTGGTCGCCAGGCAGTTGTTGAAGAACTTCTCGTCGGCGCTCCACCAGAACGGGTTGTTGATCACCGCCGTGCCGTTGAGCGCCGCGTTCTTCAGGTAGGCGCGGTAGAAGGGTACGTCCTGCGAGATCCGGTCGATGATGACGTCGTAGCCGGAGGGCTCGCCCTGGATCAGCTTGTCGATACGGACCGGCTCGGCGACCACCCCGTCCACGCCCTTCGCGTTGACCCGCTCGATGAAGGCCTGGGGGAACGTGTCCTCCTGGCCGAAAAGGATGCCTATTTTTTTCATGGGTCCCATTCCTCCCGGTGAGGGCAAGATATCGGCGAACACTACCACACGCCCGAGGATGTAGCAGGGACTTAACAAACGGCAGGTAAACCGGCTTCGCCGTTGACATTTCCGCCTTGTTCATCGACAATACTCTTCGTGTTCAAGGGTCCGCGCCTCCTTCGGGGTGACGCGGCGGCTCTGATGAGGCTTGGGCGGCCCAAGGAGCCGGGCGGGCTGGGACCCGCCAATGATGGTCACGCCCAGGAAGGAGGTGGTCCAGTGATTGAAGGTAAACACGGTTCGATGGAGGTGGCGTCCTCGTAAGAGGATCCTCCACGTGTCCGTGGCACAGGGAGGGTGACCCTCGAGAGGGAACCCAACGCCACCTAGACGGACCCTTAAACCCCCGGCGCCGCGAGGCGACCGGGGGTTTTCGTTTTTGGGGCCTTGCAAAATAGTACGACCGTTCGTATAATTCCGTGCATGGGCAAGGGAGCCGAGACCCGCGAACGCATCCTCGACCAGGCCGTGCGCCTGGCCAGCCGCGATGGCCTGGAAGGGCTGACCATCGGCACCCTCTCCTCGGAGCTCGGCCTCTCCAAGAGCGGCCTCTTCGCCCACTTCGGGTCCAAGGACGAGCTCCAGCTCCAGGTCCTCCAAGCGGCGGTCGAGCGCTTCGAGCAGAACGTCATCCGCCCCGCCCTGGCAGCCCCTCGGGGCGAGCCCCGCCTGCGGGCCCTGATGGAGCACTGGCTCACCTGGGAGGACAACCCCGACATGCCCGGAGGCTGCCTGATCGTCGCCGCCTCGGTCGAGTTCGACGACCGGCCCGGGCCGCTCCGGGACTACCTGGTCCACTCGCATCAGCGGCGCTACGACTTCATCGTCAAGGCTGCCCGGATCGCCATCGAAGCAGGCCACTTCCGGCCCGATCTCGACACCGACCAGTTCGCCTTCGACGTCAACGCCGTCCTCCTCGGCTACCACTACGCTCATCGCATGCTCCGCGACCGCAAGGCCCGCGAGCATGCCCGCGCCAACTTCGAGCGCCTCCTCGCCGACAGCCGGATTTGAGACGGAGATCCCGGAAGAGGACGCCACCCGTGTACCCATACCTTGAAAATAGAACGACCGTTCGTACGTCCAGGAGACCGGAACCATGAGCGAAGCCTTCATTCTCGACGCCGTCCGCACGCCGCGGGGCCGCGGCAAGGCGGGCAAGGGCGCCCTGTCCAACGTCCATCCTCAGGAGCTGTTCGCCCAGACCCTGAACCAGCTCGCCGCCCGCACCGGCTTCGACCCCGCGGAGGTGGACGACGTCGTCGCCGGCTGCGTCGGCCAGGTCGGCGAGCAGGGGGCGAACATCGCCCGCAACGCCGTGCTCGCGGCGGGTTGGCCGATCGAGGTCACGGCGACCTCCGTCAACCGCTTCTGCGGCTCGGGCCTCCAGGCCGTCAACTTTGCGGCCATGGGCGTCATGGCCGGCGTCCAGGGCCTCGTGGTGGCCGGGGGCGTCGAGAGCATGTCGCGGGTGCCGATCGGCGCGGACGGCGGCGGGCAGGACGGCGGCAACTTGAACCTCCGCGCCCGCTATCCGCAAGTCCCGCAGGGAATCAGCGCCGACCTCATCGCCACCCTGGAGGGCTTCTCCCGGGAGGACGTGGACGCCTTCGCTCTGGAGTCCCAGCGCAAGGCGGGAATCGCCCAGCAGAGCTGCCACTTCGGGCGCTCCCTCTTCCCCGTCAAAGACCCCGCGACCGGCGAGGTGCTCCTGGAGAAGGACGAGCACCCGCGGGCGGACACGACGCTGGAAGGACTCTCCTCCCTGGTGCCATCCTTCGTGAAGATGGGCGAGACCTACGACCCGCTCGCCCTTCAGGCCTACCCCGAAGTCTCGGAGATCCGCCACGTCCACACCGCCGGCAACTCCAGCGGCATCGTGGACGGCGCGGCGGCCGTGCTGCTGGCCTCCCGGGACTACGTGGAGACGCGCGGCCTGAAGCCGCGGGCGCGCATCCGCGCCATGGCCACGGCCGGCTCCGAGCCGGTGATCATGCTCACCGCCCCCACCCCGGCCTCGCGCAAGGCCCTCGACCGGGCCGGCATGCGGCCGGGCGACATCGACCTCTGGGAGATCAACGAGGCCTTCGCGGTGGTGCCGATGCAGACCATCCGCAACCTCGGCATCGACCCCGAGCGGGTCAACGTCAACGGCGGCGCCATCGCCCTCGGGCATCCGCTGGGCGCCACCGGCGCGATTCTGCTGGGCACGGCCCTGGATGAGCTCGAACGGCGCGGCCTCGGCACCGCCCTGATCACCCTCTGCATCGGCGGTGGCCAGGGGATCGCCACGATCATCGAAAGGATCTGACGCGAGAGGATCTGAACGCAGTCCGACTTCTCAAGGAGAACGCCATGAGCCTCCGGATCGAAGACGGCTTCCGCATCCCGGCGCTGGACGGTTTCCGTCTCGCCGCCACCTGGTACGAGCCCGCGGCGGGGACGGACAAGGTCGTGCTGATCAACTCCGCTACCGCCGTCCGGCGCCGCTACTACGACGCCTTCGCCCGCTTCCTGGCCGGCGAGGGCTTCGCGGTGCTGACCTACGACTATCGGGGGATCGGGGATTCGCGCCCCCGGAGCCTCGTCGGGTTCCGGGCGTGGATGCACCAGTGGGCCGAGGACGATCAGGAGGGGGTCCTCGACTGGATCGCCCGCCATCTCCATCCCGCCAGGCTCCTGGTAGTGGGCCACAGCGTCGGCGGCCAGATCGTGGGGCTGGCGGACAACAACTCGCGGATCAGCGGCATGCTGGGGGTGGCGGCCCAGAACGGCTATTGGGGGAACTGGCCCTCCCCCAAGCGGTACTGGCTGGCCCTGCGCTGGCACACCGTGCCGGTGGTGAGCCGGATCTTCGGCTACGTCCCCGGCTGGCTCGGCGCCAAGGAGGATCTCCCCGACGGCGTCGCCCGGGAGTGGGCCGCCTGGTGCCGCCGGCCGGGCTTCATGTTCCAGGGCAACGAGGAGAGGCGCTGGGGCTTCGAGAGCTTCGAGAAGCCCATCCTGGCCTACAGCTTCGAGGACGACGACTACGCTCCCCGCCGTGCCGTGGAGAGCCTGCTGGAGACCTACCGGAACGCGCGGATCACGCACCGGCACATCGCTCCCCAGAAGCTGGGGACCAGGACCATCGGGCACTTCGGATTCTTCAGGGAACGCTTCAAGGAGACCCTGTGGCGCGAGGCCGTGGGGTGGCTGACGGAGCAGGCGGCGTAGCCGGCGGAATTCAGAGCTTCCGGCCGCGCCGCGAAATCGCCCGGGAGCCGATCAGGACCAGGACCAGGGCCAGGAGGGGAAGAGCAAACTCGGAAATCTGGGCCGCCATGATCCAACTCCCTTCAACGATCGCCGCGCCTCGACTGGCACGTTGACGACTATCTATATGCTACTCCGCCATTGAGCGACTTGTAAAGAGCCGCCGCCGGGCAAGAATCCAGGTTCCGCCGCCCGCCAGGAGCAGGACCAGAAGGATCCGGCCGAAATCGCCCAGTGTGGGGATCTCCGCCGCCAGGGCCGCCGCAGTGAGAACCAGGACCAGCCCGCAATTGTCTCCGCCGCCCACGCAGGGGGCTTGCGGGATTCCCACCAGGGCCGTCCGGGCGTCCGCCGCGAGCGCCACCGGGATGTTCGCGAGGGGGCCTGTCCATGGATAGGCGAGCGGATTGGCGTCCGTCAGATGCCAGACCCCACCGGCATCGCGCCAGACCCAGTGGAAAATCCCGCAGTCCAGACCCGCCGAGCAATCCCGCCCGGGGGCGGAGACGATCCCGATCCTGCCGTTGGCGGAGAGGTCCACGCTGCTTCCGAGCCGGTCTCCGCTCATGGCTCCCGGGAAGCCGATCCTCTCGGTCCACACTCCCCCCACCAGCTCGAAGACGAAAACCGCTCCCCGGATTTCAGCGGTTTCCACTCCGCCCAGGAGGGCGGTGCCGCCGGTCGCGGAGAGGGCCACGGCGAGCGGCCCCACGTTCTGGGAGGGGGTGAGCCTGCCCTGGGACACCCAGGTTCCACCGCTCTGGCGCAGGACGTAGGCGACCCCGCATTGACCGCCGCCGGGGCAGCTTTTGAAGATGGAGCTGATCAGCGCGGTCTGGCCGTCCGGGGTGAGCGCCACCGAAAGGCCGAACTGCTCTCCACCGGGCTCGGGGGCGGTGATCCCTTCATCGAACATCCAGACTCCCGAGCCGTTTCGCGTGTAGACGTAAGCGGCCCCCGGACAGAGGCCGCAGCCGGTGAACTTCCGGCCGACGAGCACGGTGGAGCCGTCGGCCGAAAGAGCCAGCGCGTTGCCGAAATTGAAATCGAAGTCGAAGAGGGAAGGCGGCAGGATGTTCTGCGCGAACGTCCACACGGAGCCGTTGCGGACGTAGACCTGCACCAGGCCGCAAAGGCCGAATCCGAGACAGACGGCCCTCGTGTCCGCGACCAGAGCGACCATTCCGTCTCCGGAGAGAGCGATGGGATCGGTCACCTCTCCGGTGGTTCCGGGGAGCGTCGCCTCCAGCGTCCAGGCCAGTCCGCTGCGGACGAAGACGGATACGCCGCTGATGGACCGGACAAGAGCCCTGGTGCCATCGTCCGAGAGCGAGACTCCTGTTCCAAAGAGGTCTCCGGGGCTGGGAGACGGAGACCTGAGCTCGGTTTCGGTGTACGGCACCGGCGGAGATCCTGGACCGGCCTGGGCGTAGGCGTGCGGGGCGTCAAACCAGGCGGCGGTCAGCAGCAGAGCCGTCAGGACGCGGACAAGCTTCATGAATCCTCCCTCCGGGAAGAAGATGTTCGACCTACAAATTCTTATGACATTATCCCATGAATTGTTTCAGGGAGGTCATCCGGCCGGCACGATCGAATTCAGGGCGTCGATGATCGCCGGCACGTCCTTGCTCTCGGTATCCCGGATGAGGTCGACGACCTTGGCGACCAGGCCGGACGGCTGGGTCACCACTTTGCCGAGGAAAGCCACCTTGTCGTCCAGGGCCTGGACGGTCAGGGGCCAGGCGGCCGGCGGCTGGAGCGAAAGGAGAAGTGCGTGCATCCAGGCGTCGTCCCGGGCCGCGTCCATGCTGAAGTCGAGCACCTCGATGGCGTCTTTCCCGCCGATCTTGGCGAGGAGGCCCAGAAACGGCGAAAACTCGCAGACCGTGGTCTCGACGATCGGCAGCAGGCCGGACAGGATGTCGTTGATCTTGTTGAAATCGCCGTGGAAATCCTGCAGAGCCTGCCCCTGGAAGGTCTCTCCCGCGACCACACCCAGATCCAGGTTGATGTGGGCGTTGATCCCCACCAGGAGGTCCTGGAGGATGATGAGGTCCCCGGACTGTGTGGACTGGAAGGCCAGTTGCCAGCTCTTGGTGGGCTGCCCGCCGGACCGGAAGGCGTCATAGGCGGTGAAATAGCGGCTGGCGAACAGGGCATCGAAGCGGTCCATCCGCGGCCCATTCGTGAAGAACCCGGCCGCGATCCCCTGCTTCACCTTGAGGGTCACCTGCCGGTACAGGGCCGGGAAGTACCCCAGCGGATCGCGCTTCGCCTTGCAGTCGGCGATGATGCCGTCGAGAATCCGGAGGACGTCGTCGATGTTCTGGGCTTGCATTCGCGGAGCTTATAGCATTGACATCGCCCTCCCTGATTCTGTACCGTATTCCTGTACAGGAAGAGGCTAAGTATGGCGATCCGAACGACCTATACCCAAGCGCGAGCGAACCTCGCGAAACTCATGGACGAAGTGACGGATAACCGAGAGATCATCATCGTCAGCCGGCGAGGCGCCGAGGATGTTGCCTTGGTTGCAGCCTCCGAGCTGGCTGGTCTTGCGGAAACAGCTCATCTGCTGCGTTCTCCCAAAAATGCGGAGCGCCTGCTGCGAGCCATTGAAAGGGCGAGGACCGCTACCGAGAAGCCTCAGACGGTAGAGGAACTGCGGCGAGAGCTCGGTCTTGCCAAAGATTGACTCCTCTGGAATCCGGCGCGAGCGGGCCGCGATCTTCTGGCTGGAGTTCCGTGAGGATCTTCGCTATTGGGTCGAAACCGATCGGAAAACCGCCCTTCGTGCCCTTTCCCTCGTAGAAGCGATACTTCGCGATCCCTTTACCGGAATTGGCAAGCCCGAACCGTTGAAGCACCTGCTGTCCGGAGCGTGGTCCCGGCGTCTCACTCAGGAGCATCGAATCGTGTATCTGGTCAGTGAGGACAAGATCGACTTCGTTCAGGCTCGTTTCCACTACTGAGCGAGATCACTTCGCCACCGCCGCCAGCTTCTTCGCCACCCGCCGCAGATCCTCCACGAACATCTCCCTCGCTTCGCGGCGCGCGGCCTCGTCCGGCATCCTGAGGATCGCCGAGGGGTGGATCGTGGCGGTGAGCCAGGGGGCCCAGGAGGTCTCGAAGAACTTGCCCCTCTCGACCGTGATCTTGAACTTGGGGCCCATCAGGGTCTGGGCGGCCGTGGCCCCCAGGCAGACGATCACCTCCGGTTTGACGATCTCCAACTCGGTCTCCAGCCAGGGACGGCAGGCCCGGATCTCCCCCAGTGTGGGCTTCGCGTGGATGCGCCGCTTGCCCCGCGGCTCCCACTTGAAGTGCTTGACGGCATTGGTGACGTAGACCGCTTCGCGCGGGATCTCCGCCGCCACCAGAGCCTCGTCCAGCAGCCGGCCGGCGGGGCCCACGAAGGGCTTTCCCGCCAGATCCTCCTGGTCGCCCGGCTGCTCGCCGACGAAGCAAGCCGCCGCCTCCCGGGGACCGACGCCGAGGACCGCCTGCGTCGCGTTCTTGTAGAGGTCGCATGCCCTGCATCCCTGGGCCGCTTCCCAGAGCTTGGGGATCGTGGGACGTTCGGGGATGAATTCCTGCGCCGGGGGATGGATTTCGGTACGCATCGTCGCCTCCGACGATGCTGTCTACAATAAATGTGCCACAAATGCCGTGCTTCAGAGACCACGCGGTACCTTCCGGGGATCATATCTCGATCCCCGGAAGGTAAAAGGGCTCAGCGCCCGCTGCGCAGCGGGCCGGCCGCGGCCTTGAGGAGGATGTCCACGCGCCGGTTCTGCTGCCGGCCGGACTCGGAGTCGTTGCTGGCCACCGGGTAGCCCTCGCCCATGCCGACGGCGGCCAGGCGGTCCGCGTCCACTCCGCGGCTCACCAGGTAGCCACGGACGGAGCTGGCCCGCCGCTCCGAGAGGTTCTGGTTGTGCTCCTCGCTGCCCGTCGAATCGGTGTGGCCCTGGACCACCACCGCGGTCTTGGGATACTCGTTCAGGACCGACGCCACGTCTTCCAGAGTGCTGCGGCCGTCCGCGTCGACCGTGGCGGAGTCCACGCCGAAGAGGATGTCCGAGTCGAAGTGGACCAGCAGGGTGTCGTCGTCTACCCGCTCGACGGAGGTGCCGGGGATGCGCGCCAGCTTCTCCTGCTGGGCGTCCATGTAGGCGCCGATGCCGCCGCCGATCACCGCGCCAATGGCGGCGCCGGCCAGGATCTCGTCGGCTTCCCGCTCGCCCTTGAGGACCGCCGCCGCGGCGCCGGCCGCCGCGCCAATGCCCGCGCCCTTGACGGTCCGGTCGCGCTTGGTGACCCGCTCCGGGCGCTCGGAGGGCGGCGCCGAGGCGCAACCCGCGAACAGCGAGAGGATGAGAACGGAGGCCGTCAGGCTTCCGAGGCTTTTCTTGAATCGAAGGTTGAACATGTCGATCTCCTTTCGGTCGTCCCGATCTGGAGGGACTGTCTACCCTTCCAATCAAGGGACGTGCCAGGGGCCCTCACCACCCCGGCCCCCCTCTCCCGCCCTTCCCTGTCTGACCGGGAGAGGAGAGCACGGCAAGAGAGGCCGGGAGCGGGAGAGGAAAGGCCGAGAGGTGAAGGTCCCTGGGACGAAATATGAAAGGGACGGGAGGAAAGGGGGCGCGGCATGCCGCGCCCCCGCCCCTCGCCTACGTCACCGGTGCCGGCGGGCGCGGCCGTTGCCGCGATAGGCACGCCCGTTGTCATAGTAACGGGCGCCCCGGTAGTAATCGCCGCCGCGGTAGTAACGGTCGCCACCGCGGTAGGAGCGGTAATCCGCCCGGCGCTCGGCGTCCTCGCGCGCCGCCTTCTCCTGCTTGTAGTCGCTGTAGGCGCCGATCGCGCCACCGACGGCGCCGCCGACGGCCGCGCCCTTCAGGAGCTCCTTGCCCTGGGTCCGGCCACGGACTACCTGGGTGACGGCGCCCGCGGCGGCGCCGATGGCGATGCCCTTCACCAGGCGGTCGGAACCGTTGGTGTCATGGCGGTCCCGGGCTTCGGCCGCTACCGCGCCGAAGAGCAGGAACCCCATCAGGATGAGGACCACGAAGCCTCGTTGTCTGACCATGCTGAACATCTCTACATCTCCTTTCACGAACGTTCCTTGTTAACCCCGGCGCAACGGGCCGGACTTGCCCTTCAAGAGGACGTCCACCCGCCGGTTCTGCGCCCGGCCGTAGGACGAGCCGTTGCTCGCGACCGGGGCGTTTTCGCCGAAGCCGATGGCGGTGATGCGCTGCGGATCGATGCCGCGGCCGATCAGGTAACCCTCCACCGAACGGGCGCGCCGCTCGGAGAGGTCGTAGTTGGACTCCTCGCTGCCCTGAGAGTCCGTATGGCCCTGGACCACCACGGCCGTCTTCCGGTACTCGTTGATCACCTCCGCCACGTCGGACAGGGTGGACCGGCCGTCGCCGTCGAGACGGGACGAGCCCGTGTCGAACAGGACGTCCGAGTCGAAGTGGACGAGGAGGGTGTCCTCGTCCAGCCGCTCGACCGTGGTGCCGGGGATATGGGCCAGGCGCTCCTGCTGCCGGTCCATGTAGGCGCCGATGGCGCCGCCGACCACGCCGCCGATGGCCGCGCCCGCCAGGATCTCGTCGGCTTCCCGCTTGCCCTTGGCGTAGGCGCCGGCGGCGCCGATCACCGCGCCGATGCCGGCCCCCTTCCAGGTGCGGTCGCGCCGGGTCACCCGCTGAGCTTCAATCGCCGCCGTCCCATACGTCAGGGACGCCAGCAGGGTCACGGCGATGATTGCGCGCTGCCTCTTGGTTCTGATCATCTCGCTTCTCCTTCAGGAAGCCGCGCTCGACGGCTTCCGGCAACCCTATAGGGCAAGGGCTATGCCATGGGGGCTTATCGAGGATAGCGAATGGACATAAAGCCCTTGACACCTGATAGTTAGCTCCCCCAAGGGGCCATCCTGATGGGATCTGGGAAGCGAGGAATCGTCCTGTCGAGAGGACATGCCACGGAGAGGGTGGAGACGCTCGGAAACCCGTTCCCGACCTTCGGGTGCGCAGCAAAAGGGCGACTCCGGCCGGGAGTTGCCCAAATGGTGAGCAAAACCCGCCACATGCTTGTCACGGTTCTGGATCGGCGTCACACTCTATGGTCAGAACCGGTTCCGAAGTTGAAGATTGAGATGACGGTGGGCCGCCGGGGAGCAAACCCTTGGACGTTCCATCCTGTGTTCCACTGATTTTTTTGGAGAGGAGAGTAGCTTATGAGTCGCCTGACCCGCAATTTCGCCGCCATCCTGTTGTCAGTGACCTTATTGGCCATCGCCGCGCCCGCCGCGCAGGCGCTTCCCCTGGGGAAGGTTCCTCCAGGCAACGCCGCAGACGGGAGCTGGTTCGGAGCCGCCCTGACCTGGCTGAGCCAGTTCCTGGGCCTCCAGACGTCCGGCGCCCAGATCTCGAAGGAGAAGGCGTCGACAGGCATCGGCAGCAGCACGACCACCGGCGGTGGCTTGACCGGTTCATGCATCGATCCCAACGGCTGTATCGTGGTGGATCGCGGCAACGGCAACAGCAACGGCGGTAAGTAGAAGGTGTGCTGGAGGGGCGGCGGAAGCCGCCCCTCTGGTAGGTAAAAGGTTGGATTCCTTTGATCTGTTTTCTTCGGAGGTAGCTGCGATGCATCCAGACCATCCGAGCGTCCAAGATTGGGAGGGCTTTCTCCGATCCCCTTCCCGCCCGGGCCACACCGCTCGCAACGCGAAGATCCTGAGGCACCTCCTGGCCTCCTGCACGGTCTGTCGCGACCGTCTGCAGGCGATGGGATGGCCAGGCGACCGGCTGGTGCGGCTCGTCTACCTCCCTGGAGGCGAGAGGGCCCGCTCGGCCGAACAGGCGAACGGGTACGACTACAGCCAGGCCTTCGCGCGGACGGAAGAGGCCGTGGCCGATTTCCTGGCCGAGGCTCCGCAGCCGCCCTACGAGCCGGACTTCCTCCTGGAGGAGTTGGATCGGGCGCCTCGGGACCGGTGGGCCGCACTGATCCAGGACCATCGCTTCGCCTGCCCGCGCCTGGTGACGCTGTTGATCGAGCGCAGCCACGCTTCCCGCTACTCCGACCCTGAGGAGATGCTGCTCTGGGCCAGGATGGCGCGGGATCTCGCGCAACGCGTCTCCCCGGAGACGGCCGCCAATGCGGCCCGGCTGGCGGATATGCGGGCCCGGGCCTGGGGCCAGTACGGCAACGCACTGCGCGTCGCCGGCAGGATGCGGGAAGCCGAGGAGGTCCTGATCACCGCGCAAGCGCACCTGGAGACCGGCACCGGCGATCCCGTCCTGCGGGCCCGCGTCTGGGAGCAGGTCGCTTCGCTCTACACCTTCCAGCGCCGGTTCGACGAAGCCGTCACGAAGCTCGAGGATGCCGCGGAGGTATACCTCCATCTCGGCGAGGGGCACGCCCTGGCCCGGACCCTCGTCCAGCAGGCGATCGCCTGCCTCTATGCCGGCGGCGCCGATGCCGCGGTCAGCCTGCTCAACCAGGCGATCCCCCTGATCGACCAGGAGGGCGATCCGCACCTCCTGATGGCGGCCTGCCACAACCTGATCCGGTGCTATATCGACCTCGATCAGCCGGAGCTCGCGCTCTCCCTCTACTCGGAGACGCGGGACCTCTACAAGGAGTTCAGCGACAGCCTGATCCTCCTCCGCGCCGGTTGGCAGGAAGGCCAGCTCCTGCGGGACCTCGGCCACCTGCGGGCCGCCGAGACGGCCCTGCTGCGGGCGCGGGAGGGTTTCATCGAACGCGGCCTGATGTACGAGGCGGCGGTCGTGTCGCTCGATCTGACAGCCCTCTATGCCAAGCTGCGGTCCACCGACGACCTGCGGCAGACGGTGGCGGCCACGGTCCCGATCTTCCGCGCCCTGCATGTGGACCGCGAAGCCCTGGCCTCGCTGCTCCAACTCCAGCAGGTGGCGGACCAGGAACAACAGGCTCTGGAGTTGATCCGCTTCCTCAACGCGCGGATCGACCCCGTTTCCAAGAACGGCAACGTCCGTTGACGAACCGTGCGGCGCCGGCCCCCGGGCCGGCGCCGCCCTGGCACCCTTCAGCCGAGATGTCCTTCCTGAACCCTCAACCTGGCGAAGGCTCCCTTTCGTGTCACGTTTTACGGCCGGGACACACAACAATCTATAGAGCCGTATTCAATGAGGGTCTTCTTTCGCGGTCCGCCGGTCGTTCCGACTATGCCGGATCCGCGTTGATTGGGAAGGAGAAGAGTTGCCATGAACCGCACCCCCGGTATCCGTCTGTTTCTCGTCCTCGCAGCCCTGACCGCGCTCCTGGCGGCCCCCGCCGCCGAAGCCCGGGGTCTGGGATCGCAGCGGCCTGCTGCCGGCGTCGAGGCGGGCTGGATGAGTGCCGCCTTGCAGTGGCTGGAGCAGGCGTTGGGCCTGCGCCGTCCCGCTCCCCGGACTGGATCGTCCACCACCAAGGAGGACACCTCCGGCGGCAGCCTCTCCGGCGGCACCGGCGGCGCGACCACGATGGGCGGCACCTGCATCGATCCGAATGGTGTTACCCGCCCCTGGTGCTCCGGCGGCTAGAGAGCCGCGGTTCCTTTGATCTGAGGTCTCGTTCAGGGAGGTGACTATGTTCGAGAGCCATCCGAGCGTTGAGGACTTCGAAGGATTTTTGCGTGGCGTCTCCCTGCCCGACCGCCAACGGCGCAACGCGCAGGTCATGCGCCATCTGCTGACGGAGTGCCCGGACTGCCGCGAGCGCCTCCAGGCCATGGGCTGGAGCTCCCAGCGCCTGGCCCGCCTGCTCCGCCCCGCGGCCGAGCGGGAAGGGAGGCGGGAGGAGACCGCCGGCGGCTATGACTACAGCCGCGCGTTCGAGGCCGCCGAGCGGTCGCTCATGGCTTTCCTGACGCCGGAGGAGCCTCTCCGGGAAATCTCTGTCGAGACCCTGCTGGAGGAGCTCAACGCCCTGCCCCCGAAGGAGCAGGCCCAGCGCGTCACCGGCGTCGGCGCGTTCGCCAACCCCGCCGTGGCGCGGGCCCTGATCGACCGCAGCCACGCCGTCCGCTTCCGCAACGCGGAGGAGATGCTCCACCACGCCAACCTGGCGCGGCTCTGCGCCGAGGCCTGCGAGACCGGCCCGGCCGGCGGCGAGCTGCGGCTGGCCGACCTGCGGGCGCGGGCCTGGGGGCAGTACGGCAACGCGCTGCGCGTCAACAGCAAGCCGCGCGAGGCGGAATGGGCGTTCGCCGTCGCCCGCAGCTACCGCGAGGCCGGCACGGGAGACCCGGTCCTGCGCGCCTGGCTGATCGAGAAGACGATCTCGCTCGCCATCTTCCATGGGCGGTTCGATCAGGCCGTCGCCCTCTGCGACGAGGCGGGGGAGGTCTACCGCGAGGTCGGCGAGAACCACCAGCTCGCCAGCACGATGGTGCACAAGGCCATCGCCCTGATCTACGCCGGCGAGGCGGCAAGCGCGGTTCGCATCCTGAACCAGACGATCCCCCTCATCGACTACGAGGAGGATCCCCACCTGCTCCTCGCCGCCTGCCAGAACCTGATCCGCTGCTACATCGACCTCGGGCGGCCGGACCAGGCCCTGCAGATCTACTCCGAGGCGCGCGGGATCTATCAGGAGTTCGACGATCCACTGATCCTGCTGCGGGTCTCCTGGCAGGAAGGGCTGCTGCTGCGCGACCTCGGCCACCTGCGCGCGGCCGAGGCGGCCCTGCTGCGCTCACGGAAGGGCTACCTGGAACGGGAGCTCTCGTACGAGGTCGCCCTCGTCTCCCTCGACCTGGCCTCCATCTACGTCAAGCTGGGCCTGGTGCGGGAGCTCAAGGAGACGGTCACCGCGACGGTGCCCATCTTCCGCGCCCTGCGGGTCGAGCTCGAGACCCTGGCCGCGCTCATGCAGCTCCAGCAGATGGCCGATCAGGAACAGCAGGCGCTGGAGCTCATCCGCTCCCTCAACGCCCGCATCCAGCCGCTGTCCAGGAAGCCGGTCGAGGGTCACGGACCCTACTAGGGCTCGCCGCTCCGCTCGCGCTTCCAGGCGGCCCGCCGGCTGACGGCGTCGCGGACCACCCGCAGGCTGGTCTCGAACCGGCGCTCGATGGCGCGCTGCGCGGGCGCGGAGGCCCCGCCCGTGGGGGCACCGACGGCGGCGGTCTCCTCCCTGGGCTCGAACCCGTACAGCCAGGCGAAGAAATCGGTCGGCGTGGTGTTCAGCAGCGGGAGGATCTCCAGCACGTCCTCGAAGGAAAGGCGCAGGCGCCCGTCGAGCAGGTCCAGGAGCCGTCCCTCCCCCCAGCCCAGACGCTGCTCGATCCTGTCCAGGCTCGTACCGCTCTGGACAATGAGCTCTCGCAGCAGGCCGGCGATGCGGCGCTCTTCAGGATGTATAGCCATTGCTAAGGATTGCTTCTGCTTCATCTTACCACGGCGGAAAACCGCCCGCGCCCCCCTCTCCGGGAGAGGGGGACGTGAAGAAGGGAAAAGGGCTCAGGCTCAAGCCGACAACCGCTCCCAGTCGGAATCCGGCGCGTCGACGGCGATGGCGAGACCGCCGTCCGAGCCGACGAAGATCGGGTCCTTGACGACCCGCACCTTGCCGCCGCCCACGGCTTGCAGCTCCTGTTCCAGTCGCTGCCCCAGCCCGCGAATCAGCCCGGTGCCGCCGGAGAGGACGACGTTGTTGCGGACCCGCTCCTGGTACTCGGGCTGGACGCGGGAGAGGAGGTCCAGCATCGACTCCACCAGCGCCGGCAGGATGCTCTCACAGGCCAGCCGCATCTCGTTGGTGATGTCGATCTGCGTCGGCTTGCCGTTGACCGGGACGGTGACGATGACCGGGTTCTTGGGATGGCCGACGAAGCTCGCCTGCTCCTTCCACTCGCGGACCATGTAGGAAGAGAACTTCGCCTCCGGGTGGCGTTCGCGGACCAGCCGGCCGAGCTGCTCGTCGATGTAGTCGCCGGCCTGGGTGAGGGTGCGCTGGTCCTCTTCCTTGGGCAGGCGGCCGTTCATGACGCACAGGTCGCTGGTGCCGGCGCCCATGTCGATGATCATCGTGTGCAGCAGCTCTTCCAGGCCATAGGCTACGGCGAAGGGCTCGGTGACGATCATCAGGTTGTCCACCGCCCCCTGGAGCGCCTTGCGCACCTGCTGCTTGCTGACCCGCAGGGCCTCCGCCGGCACGCCCACCACGGCCCGCACCCGGACGCCGTTGCGGGACTCGGGGTTGACCCCGACCAGAGAGAGCAGGTGGCGGAGCAGCTCGCGCACCGCCATCTCGTCCTTCTCCGAGCCGTCCTTGATGAGCCCCTGCTCCAGCGGCCGGTAGAGGTCGAGCATGGAACGCTTCTCCAGGGCTTCGCGCCCGATCAGGACGCTCTTCTTCAGCACCTTGCGCGCCACCATGTCGAGCGGCCAACCGACGTAGCTCTCGATCACGTGACGCTGACCGTTCGACGCCGAGATGGAGCTCCTCGACGTGCCGAGATCGATCCCCACGTGGAGGACCTCTTTTCTATCGCTCATGGATCGGCTTTTCCTTTCTCGCCGGCCGCCGCCTCGGGGCTCCCCGCGACGGACTTCGCGTAGCCGCGAATCCCCTCCGCGAGAGCCTCGGCGATGTACTGCCGGTACAGTGGTTTGGTCAGCAGCCGGGCCTCCTCCTCGTTGGAGAGGGAGGCGACCTCGGCCAGGATGGCAGGCATCTCGGTGGTGAGCAGCACGATGAAGGGGGCGGCTTTCACGCCCCGGTCCTCGATCTCCGGGCTCACCTTGCCCAGCGCCTGATACAGCGAGCTCTGGACCGTCTCGGCCAGCTTGCGCGACTTCTCCTGCCGCACGCCGGCGTAGAGCCGGTTCAGCAGTTGGCGCATGTCCGCCATGGAGTACCCGGACTCCCGGTTCTCGGACGCCGCCAGCCGGGTCAGGTACGGATCGTTGGTCGGGCCGAGATAGTAGGTCTCGACGCCCCGCGAGCGCCGGTTCTCGATCCAGTTGACGTGGATCGACACGAAGATGTCCGCCTGGGCCTGGTTGGCGAGGCGGCCCCGTTGCTCCAGGGAGATCTCGCCGTCGGCCTCCCGGGTCATCAGCACCTGGAACGACTCCTTCTCCAGGATGCGCCGCAGGCGCCCGGCGATGTCCAGCGTCAGCTCCTTCTCCACCAATCCCAGGGGGGCGCGCGTGCCGAGGCTGTCGCCGCCGTGGCCGGGATCGATGACGATCTTCCGCACCTCCAGGGGGAAGACCGAGGCGTCCACCGGCCGGGGGTCCGCGAACAGCGCCCCGGCGGGAGCGGCCTTGGGAACGGCGGCGGCCAGGGCCGGTTGGACCGGCGGCGGGACCGCGGCGGCCCGGGCCGGCGGCGGATCGCCCAGCGTGAAGAGCATGCGCGCGGAGACCAGCAGCGCCAGCGGCACCAGCGCCAGGGTGGAGATCCGCATCGCCGCCCGCCAGCGCCGGGCCCGGATCAGGGGGCGCGGCAGCCGGCCCTCGCGCAGGTCGACGTTCTCGGTGACCACGTCGCGCAGGATCTGGCGCTTGAGGCGGTCTTTGTTGGCCATCCGCGTCGGGACCCGGGGAGAGGGGAACGGCTTCAATGGCGTACTTCGTCCAGCGGAAACAGGCACAACATTCTACTACAGCCTCCGCCTCCTAATTACCGCCGTTTGAGATGGATGCGCAGTTGTTTCGGCCCCTCCTCCACGCCCGCGACCTGCACCGTGGGATGGGCGAGGTCGAGCACGACGTGGAGCTGGTTGCCGGGGTGATAGCCGACGCGGATCTGCAGGAGCTCCGCGGAGCCGGCGACGACGCGGCTGCGGCTGAACGGGCGGCGGATGCCGGAGAGCCGGAACAGCTCCCGCGGCGGGTTGCCGTCGATGCGGGTGCGGCTGTAGACGTCCGCGCGGATGGCGCCGTCGCCCCACAGGATGACGTCCGTGCCGCCGGGGACCTCCTCGGTGGTGATGTTCTCCAGGGCGCCCAGCGCCGGACCGGCGGCCGGGGCCGGAGCCGGCTCGGGAACCGCCGGCGCGGGAGCCGTGACGTCCTCGACCACGGCCGGCGGAGCGGCCGGCGTCGTCTCGGGCTCCGACGTGGCGGGCGCGGTCTCCGCGGCCGGAGACGCCGGGGGCCGCGGCCGGGGAGCGGGCCGGGTCGCCGGCGGGCCCGTCTGGACGACCTCCTCGCCGCCGCCGAGCCCGGTCATCTCCATCAGGGTGTCCTGGAAGAGGAAGAGCCCCACGGCCAGCAGCAGGACCGCGGCCAGGACCGCCAGCGGCAGGATCCGGCGCGGCTTGCGCGGCGCGGCCGCGGCGCCGCCGAAGGTCGAGGCGAACATCGGGCTGGGAGCGCTGACCGGGGGCTCCGGCGCGGGCGGCTCGAACAGGTCGGGGAACGGCTCACCCGCCGGCCGGTAGGGCTCCGGCTCCCCGGCCGGCGGCAGCCAGGAGGAGGCGGACGCCCCCAGGTCCGGCTCCCGCTGGGTGGCGACCGGAGCCAGGGGCGCCAGATCCGGGAGGTCGAAGACGTCCCCCTTGGCCGGGGGTGGCGGGGCGGCCGGCGGCCAGTCCCGGCCGGCGGCGAGCGGCGGCGGCAGCGGCGCGGCCGGCGATCCCAACGAGGGGATCAGATCCGGGGGCCGCTTGGTCACGTCGAAGGGAGTCCCCCCCTGGGCGATGTGCTCGTCCACGATCCGGTAGATCAGCTCCTTGCTCCCCGGCGCCAGCTCCTGGAAGCGGAGCCCCATCCCGGCCGGACGCATGCTCCCCTCGTCCTCCGCCCGGACCCACACGACCTCGGCGCGCCCCTTGATCAGCTCGAAGCCGTCCCCCAGGCGGAACTCCAGGTCCAGCACCGTCCCCGGCGGCTGCGGCGCCCGGGTACGGATGAACATCCCGCCCGGCGAGATGTTCGCCGAGTACTCGCTGATGAATCCGCTGAAACGGTCAAATTTGAACTGGACGCGCGTTTCCAGGGGCACGCGCCGCGAATCGCGCGGAATGTTCGAGTAGTCGACCATGGAGCTCCTGTCCTGGTTTTCGAGCCGGAATCATAGCAGCGTCCGGCGCGATTATGGTAAAAAGGCGCATCCCCCGGAGGAATTCATGAGCACCACCGCGCTGGAAGAGAAAGCCGCGAAGGCCGCCGACTACATCCAACTGGAAGAACGATTCGGAGCCCACAACTACCATCCCCTCGACGTGGTGGTGAGCCGCGCCGAAGGCGTCTGGGTCTGGGACGTCGAGGGCCGCAGATACCTCGACTTCCTGGCCGCCTACTCCGCCGTCAACCAGGGCCACTGCCATCCCGAGATCCTGAAGGCGATGCTGGAGCAGGCCCGCAAGGTCACGCTCACCTCGCGGGCCTTCCGCAGCGACCAGCTCGGCCCCCTGTACCGCCAGATCTGCGAGATGACCGGCTTCCAGCGGTTCCTGCCCATGAACAGCGGCGCCGAGGCCGTGGAGACGGCGCTCAAGACGGCCCGCAAGTGGGCCTACACGGTCAAGGGCGTGCCGGACGGCCAGGCCGAGATCATCGCCTTCAGCAACAACTTCCACGGCCGCACGATCACCATCGTCTCCTTCTCCACGGAGGAGGCCTACCGCCAGGGCTTCGGGCCCTTCACCCCGGGCTTCCGCGTCCTCCCCTACGGCGACGCCGAGGCGGTCGAGGCCGCCATGAACCCGAACGTGGCGGCGGTCCTGGTCGAGCCCATCCAGGGCGAGGCGGGCATCGTCGTCCCGCCCGCCGGCTATCTGAAGCGGCTGCGGGAGATCACCGAGCGCCACAACTCCCTGCTGATCTGCGACGAGATCCAGTCCGGCCTCGGCCGCACGGGCAAGCTGTTCGCCTTCGAGCACGAGGGCATCCGGCCCGACGTCGTGGTGGTGGGCAAGGCCCTCTCCGGCGGCTTCTACCCGGTCTCCGGCATCCTCGCCGACGACCCCGTCATGGGCGTCTTCAAGCCGGGCGAGCATGGCTCGACGTACGGCGGCAACCCCATGGCCGCCGCCGTGGCGCAGGCGGCGCTGCGGGTGCTGGTGGAGGAGAAGATGGTGGAGCGCTCCGCCGAGCTCGGCCCCTACTTCATGGAGAAGCTCCGCAAGATCCAGTCGAAGCACGTCAAGGAGATCCGGGGCAAGGGGCTGTGGATCGGCATCGAGCTGCACCGTGAGGCCGGCGGCGCCCGCCGCTTCTGCGAGGCCCTGCAGGGGGAGGGGCTCCTCTGCAAGGAGACCCACGACCACGTGATCCGCATCGCGCCGCCGCTGGTGATCCAGAAGGAGGAGATCGACTGGGCGGTGGAGCGGCTGGAGAAGGTGCTGACGACGCTGTAGGCCTAGCGGACGCCCCCGGGGAGCCACGCCTCGTCCCCCGGATCGTGCATCTCCCAGTAGGGGATGCGCTCGCACTTGGCCAGCCGGTAGACCGTGCCGTCCTCGCGCTCGAAGCGGACGAGGCGGTGGGGCGGCTCCTTCTCGAACGTATAGGTCAGGACCGAGGGGCCGCTCGTCAGGCGGATCTCCACCCCCTCGGGCACGTCCTTCTTCTCCAGCCGGTAGGCCGCCGGCTCCAGCTTCTGGAAGCGGCCGGCGAGCAGGGAAGGAAAAACCCGGACCGCCGTGGGCGCCGGGCCCGCCACGTAATCCCGCAGCGAAGCCGGCAGGCCGTCCTCGGGCGACGCCCCGGACGGCCACGGCGTCGAGCGGTCGCCCTGGCCGTCGAAATACGAACGGGTCTCGAGCCGCCCCTTGACCATGTGGGCCGTGGAGACGCCGCAGGCCTCCGAGGAGGTGGCGGCGATCTTGCGCAGGGCGCCGGAGTCGCGCCGCAGATAGACGCTGGCCATCTGGTGGTAGGTGTAGACGCCGGTGGGGACGTCCCGGATGTGGTTGAGCTTCAGCACGTCGAAGCCGTCCTGGCGCGGGGTGTCGGCCTTGACGTCGAGGTCCGGGGCCCAGGGCTCCTTGACCAGGACCAGCAGGGCCCGGCCGTCGAAGTGGTGGCCGTAGCGGGCCCAGGTGACGTCGTAGGCGCAGAACTCGGCCTTGCCGTCGTCCCACAGCGGCGAGCGGCGCCAGGAGGGGTCGCCGCCCGCGGCGGGCGCGGAGGCCGCCAGGGGCGCGGCGTTCACCCCGCCGTCGTCGGGCGCGGAATCGGAACGGATCGCCCAGACGACCAGCGCCAGGAACAGCAGAGCGGCGAGGGATTTCAAGAAAATCTTCATCGGGGCCTATGATATAAGCCTCGCGACCACCCGCGTCCTCCGGTCCGTTCGAAGGCAGTCGATGTTCACCCCCAACGCCAGCTCCTGGAGAGGCGCCGCCGCACTGTCCGCGGCGTGTCTCTTCTGGACCGGCTGCGGCGGCGCGGGCTCCGGCGCGCCCGAGCGCAAGGGGGGAGGCGGCGAGCTGCGGGTCCTGCTCCCCGCCGAGCCCCGCGACCTCGATCCCAACGGCATCCAGGACGAGGTCAGCCTCCTGCTGGCCCCCAACCTGTACAACCGGCTGGTCATGATCGACGCGGACTCCCGCATCCTCCCCGACCTCGCCGGGAGCTGGGAGGTCGGCGCGAACGGTCTGGAGTACACGTTCCACCTGCGGGACGGCGTGCGCTGGCACGACGGCCACCCCTTCCGGGCCGCCGACGTTCGCTGGACCCTGGAGCACCAGGCCCACCGGCAGTCCTTCGGGGAGGAGGCCTACCGGCGGATCGCCGCCGTCGAGACGCCGGACGAGCGCACGGTCGTGGTGCGGCTGCGCGAGCCCTGGTCGCCGTTCCTGGCGATGATCGCGAGCTACGGCGCCTTCATCCTCCACCCGCCGCACTCGCCCGCGGAGAAGATCCCGCGGCCGCGGCCCGTCGGCACCGGCCCGTTCAAGCTCCAGGCCTGGGAGAAGGGACGGCGGATCGTGCTGGGCGCCAACCACGACTACTTCCGGACCGGCCCCTTCCTCGACCGGGTGGTCTACGAGTTCGAGCCCGACCCCGACCGCGGCCCGCAACGGCTCATCGAAGGAGAGGCCGACTACCTGGTGGGCCGCCCTCCCCTGAGCGCCCTCCCCCGCCTCGCCCGCAGTCCCGAGGTGCGGGTGGCCACGTTCCCGGGCGACGGCCAGTATTCCCTGCTGTTCAACCTGCGGCGGCGTCCCTTCCAGGACCTGCGCGTCCGCCGCGCCTTCAACAGGGCCATCGACCGTCCGGCGCTGCTCGCCGGCGCTCTCTTCGGCTACGGGACCCCGGGCACGGGCTTCTACACCCCGGCGGTGGCCTGGGCCTTCAACCCGGCCGCCCGCGCCCCGGAGCTCGATCTCGCCAGCGCCCGTTCGCTTCTCGAACAGGCGGGATTCCGGCCGGACGACCAGGGCGTTCGCCTGCGGGCGCAGCTCCTCACCCCGGCCCTCTCCCCCTTCGCCGACGTCGCCCGGGTGGCGGCGAGCCAGCTCGCGGCCGCCGGCATCGAGCTCCAGGTCGAGGTCGTGCCCGGGAGGGAGTGGATCGCCAGGACCACGGGAAGTCACGACTTCGACGTCGCGCTGATGGGAGGCAGCCTGGGCCCGGATCCGGAGATCCTCAACCTGCGCTTCGGCTCGCGCAGCCCTGTCCGGCCCACGGGGTACAGCAATCCGGAGTTCGACGCCGCCGTCGCCGAGGGCGCCCGCGCACTGAACCTGCCCCGGCGCGCCCGCGCCTACTTCCGCGCCCAGGAGATCCTGGCCCGCGACCTTCCCATGATCCCGCTCGCCGACGGCGCCAGCGTCACCGTCTGCCGGCGCGGCGTGACCGGCCTCCCCCGGCTCGAAGCCCGCGGGCTCGTCACCGATCTCGATTTCAGTCTGGTCCGCGTGCGCGAAGCCTCGCCGGTGGCGGAGGACCGGCGGTGATCCGGCGCCGCTGGCGGGACTGGCCCTGGGCCGCCAAGCTCGCTCTCCTGCTCGGCGCGCTCGCCATCGTGCCGCTGACCATCCTGACGCTCTACAACGCCGCCGCCAGTCGGGCCGAGCTGATCGACGACACCCTGGAGCAGAACCTCCAGCAGGCCCGCAACACCGCCCAGGGGATCGACGACTACCTCGACGGGTTGCGCGCCGACGTCCGCGTGCTCGCCCTGTCGCCGCAGACAGGGCGCTTCCTCGCCGGCTCGGCCAGCCCTTCTCTGGAGAGCGACCTGCGCCTCGCCTTCGACCAGATGCGGGAGACCCACGGGTTCGACGCCGTCTACCTGACCGACGGCGCCGGCCGGACGCGGCTCGCCACGGAAGACCGCTTTCTCGGCCGGAGCTACCGCGCGGTCCCCTTCGTCCGCAAGGCCCTGGCGGGCAACGCCGGCGTCGACGAGCCGCGGTACGACTTCCAGGACCGGCGGATCTTCATCCACGCCTCGGCGCCCGTGCTCGATCCCGAGGGGCGCATCCTGGGCGCCGTGGTCGGCCGCGTCCCTCTGGAGGACCTGGACCGCATCCTCCAGGGCGACACGGGATTCGCCGGACGCGGGGAGTACGGCGTCCTCTGGGACGCCGACGGAATCCGCCTGAGCCATCCCACGCAGCCGGAGCTGCGGCTGCGGTCCTACGAGCGTCTCGACCCCGAGGCGGCCGCCCGGCTGGCCGCGGAAGGCCGGTTCGGCCCCGGCACGCTGGCGCGGACGGGCGGCGGGCCGCACCTGCCGGGGATCGTCGAGCGCTCGAAATGGCTCCTCTTCGACCCGCGGGCCGATCCGCACCTGCGCATCCGCTCCGGCGGCCGCATCCTCCACGCCTCCATCGCCCCGCTGCGCAACGAGCGCTGGCTCTACGGACTGTTCAGCCCCGAGGACGCCATCCTCGCCTCCGTCCAGGGGCAGACCGTCCGCAACCTGCTGCTCGCCGTGGTCACCGCCGTCCTCGCCGTCGCCGCCGCGTTGCTGGCCGCCGAGTGGGTCACCACCCCCCTGCGGCATTTCGGCCGCGCGGCCCAGGCGCTGGCCGCGGGCGACATGTCGCGCCGGACCGGGCTGCGCCAGGGCGACGAGATCGGGCAGCTTTCCGCGGCCTTCGACGCCATGGCCGAGGCCCTGGCCGCCAAGGAGGCCGAGTTGCGGGACCACGCCGAGCGGCTGGAGCAGCGGGTGGCCGAGCAGACCGGCGAATTGCGGGATCTCTACGCCCGCGAGCAGGAGCTGCGCCAGAAGGCCGAGGAGGCCAACCGGGTCAAGGACGATTTCCTGAGCACCGTCTCGCACGAGCTGCGCACGCCCCTGAACGCCATCCTCGGCTGGACCTGGCTGCTCTCCAACGGCAAGCTCGACGGCGAGAGGCAGGCCCGCGCCGTCGCCACCATCGACCGCAACGCCCGCTCCCAGAGCCAGATCATCGACGACCTGCTGGACGTCTCCCGCATCGTCACCGGCAAGCTGCGCCTCCAGGTCGAGCCCGTGGACCTGATCCAGATCATCGAAGCGGCCCTGGACTCGATCCGCCCCGCCGCCGACGCCAAGGAGATCGTCATCGAGCGCCGGCTCGATCACGGCGCGGCCCAGGCCAAGGGGGACCCCCACCGGCTCCAGCAGATCGTCTGGAACCTGCTCTCGAACGCCGTCAAGTTCACCCCCCGCGGCGGCCGGGTGGAGGTCAGCCTGACCCGTTGGTGCTCCCAGAACGAGATCCGGGTGACCGACACCGGCATGGGGATCTCCCCGGCATTCCTGGCCCACGTCTTCGACCGCTTCCGGCAGGCGGACAGCAGCTCCACCCGCTCCCACGGCGGCCTGGGGCTGGGCCTCGCCATCGTGCGGCACCTGGTGGAGCTGCACGGCGGAACGGTGGACGCCCGCAGCGACGGCGACGGCCGCGGGGCGACGTTCCTGGTGCGGCTGCCGGTGCCGGCGGTGTCCCCCACGTCCGTCTCCGAGCCGCCGACGGCCCGCGCCGCTGGCGCGGAGGGAGCTTCCCAGGAGCTGGAGGGCGTGAACATCCTGCTGGTGGACGACGAGCCCGACACCCGGGAGGTGATGCCGGCCGTGCTGGAGCGCTTCGGCGCCCACGTCGCGGTGGCCGCCTCGGCCGCCGAGGCGATGACCCTGCTCCAGCGCGCGGGCGCCGACGTCCTGGTGGCGGACATCGGCATGCCGGAGGAGGACGGCTACTCCCTGATCGGCCGCGTGCGCGCCCTGCCCGGCAGCGTCCGCGACCTGCCCGCCATCGCCCTCACCGCCTACGCCGGCGAAGCGGACCGCCGCCGGGCCATGGAGGCCGGCTTCCACCTCCACCTCGCCAAGCCCGTCGAGCCGGCGGAGCTGGTCTCCGCCGTGGCGGCGTTGACGCAGAAGCCCTGAAAAGCCGAAGGGGGAGCGTCTCCGCTCCCCCTTCTATATTTTTCCGCTCGTGACCACCCCGTTTCGCGCCCATCCCCCGAGCGGGTTGCGTTCCGGCTGTCAACGGCGACCTCTCGGCCGCCGGCACCCTTCTATAATGCATGCAGGATGCCAGCCTCAAGAACGCGGGAACATCAGGATTCCCCTCACCCTCGGAGACGGCTTCGCGCTTCCCTGGCGCGCCGTTCAGGCGCGCCTCGCCAAAACGGCAGCCGCGTGCCGGGCCGCTCCCAGGAGCGCCGCGCGGTCGTTCAGGATCACCCGCACGGGCACCTTCTCCAGGTAGGGCACGAAGCGGCCCTTGGCCGTGAAACTGGACAGGAACGGCCCCCGCAGGAGACGCGGCAGGATCTTCGGCGCGATGCCGCCGCCCAGGTAGATGCCGCCCATGGCCGTCCCCGTCAGCGCCAGGTTGCCGGCCACGGCGCCGTAGGCCGAGACGAACAGGTCCAGCGCCCGGTCGCAGAGGGCGCAGGCGTCGTGCGCCAGGGCGGCTTCGGAGATCACCCGGGCCGGGTCCTCTCCATGAGCCAAGGCCTCGCGAACCTGAGGGTTCTCCGCCATGTGCCGCTCGTCCCGGAGATAGTTGTAGACGTTGAACAGCCCCGGTCCCGAGACGACGCGCTCGACGCTCACCCGCCCGAAGCGCTCCCGGAGGTAGAACATCAGGCCGACCTCGTCCTCGTTGCGCGGCGCGAAGTCGGAGTGGCCGCCCTCCGAAGCCGCCGCCCGCCACCCGCCGTCGATCCGCGGCAGCAGCGCCATCCCCAGGCCGGTGCCGGCCGCGATCAGGGCGCGGTTGCCGTCCGCGTCCGGCGTCCCCGTCTGGAGGACCGCGATCTCGTCCGCCTCCAGCAGGGGGATCCCCTCCGCCGTGGCTACCAGGTCGTTGATCAGGGAAACCACGGGCACGTGGATGTCGGCCGCGACCTGGGCGCCGTCCACCCGCCAGGCGAGGTTGGGGGTGCTCGCGTGGTTGTCGATCACCGGCCCCGGGATGCCGAAGCAGGCGGAGCGGATCTCTCCTCCCCCCGGCGAACCCGCCGCCAGGAACGCCTGGACGACCGAAGAGAGGCCGGGGAAGTCCGCGCTCTGGTACTTCGCGCTGCGGATCAGCCGCAACCCGCCGTCCTCGACCGCGAAGAGGCCGAGATTGGTCTTGGTGCCGCCGACGTCCCCTCCCAGGATCATGGGAGCGCGGTACCCAGGTCCTGAAGGAGACGGTCGAGCGCCATCCGCTCATCCCGGCCCAGTTGCAGCCGCAGGACCTTCCGGCCGCGCTGCTCCAGGGCCTGCCGGTCCCCCTCGGCCTGGGCGCGGATCAGCGTGCCGAAGGTGTAGTGGGTCTCGGGCACGGCCACGTCCTCGGCGGGCTCGTCCAGCAGTTGGAGGAAGCGGCAGCGGTCCGGCCCGCCCTTGTGGAGCTGCCCCGTCGAGTGGAGGAAGCGCGGACCGTAGCCGAGGGTCACGGCGAGGCGGGTCCTCTCGTGCAGGACCGCCTGGACGGCCCGCAGCAGCTCGGTCGTCCGCGGGGCGGGTTCCAGATAGGCGTGAACCCCCAGATAGTCGCCCGGCTGGGCGCCGCGCACCCACTCGGCCAGGGCGGGACCGACCGTCCCGTTCTCCTCCACCCTCACCTCACCCGCCGTGGACGGCTTGCTCCCGCTCTCGGCCGCCTTCATGGCCTGGCCAGCCAGCTCCTTGGCGAGCTGCACGTCCGGCTGGTCGAACGGGTTGAGCTCCAGGACGGCCCCGGCCGCCGCGGTCGCCAGCTCCCAGCGGAACATCTCGCCGCCCAGGTCGTAGCGGTCCGCCAGGACGATCCGGGCCACCGGATGGCCCGCCGCCTGGAGGGCCGCGAAGTGGCTCTCCAGCTCCGGATGCTCCTCGCCGTCCAGGACCAGCGCCACGAAGAAGCGGTCGTCGTTGTAGGCCTCGGGCGTCCCCAGGGGCTCGCCCGCCACCGGCACGATGCCCCGGTGGCCGTCGCTGGCGAGAGCGGCTTTGCCGGTGCTCTCCGCGATGAGCTGCTCGATCCAGTCCGGGAAGGACTCCAGCGAGGCGGACGTGACGAAGGTCACCTTGTCGCGTCCCGCCCGGGCCAGCTCGCCCAGGGCGGCGCCCAGGACCAGACCCGGATTGGACGCGGTCCGCGCCGCCGGACCGCACGCCTCGGCCATCGCCTGCCCGCTCGCCAGCAGACGGCTCAGGTCCAGCCCCAGCAGGGCGGCCGGCGCGAGGCCGAACGGCGTCAGCGCGCTGTAACGCCCGCCCACGTCCTCCGGCGCGTTGACGACCGCCCGGAAGCCCCGCTCCTCGGCCAGCTTCTGCAAGGGAGTGCCGGGGTCGGTGACGGCGATGAAATGGCGGCCGCGGGCTTCCCCAGCAGGCGCGAGGGCTTCCCAGAAGAAGCGGAAGAAGGAGAGGGTCTCGGTGGTCGTGCCGGACTTGCTCGACACCAGGAACAGGCTGCGGGAGAGGTCCAGCCGGGCGGCCAGGGCGCGCACCGCGTCGGGATGGGTGCTGTCCAGGACGCTCAGGGCCGGAAAGCCCAGCGTGTGCCCAAAAGTGCGGGAGAAGACCTCGGGAGCCAGGCTGGATCCGCCCATCCCCAGGACCACCGCGTCCCGGATGCCCTCGGCGGCCGCCTCCCGCGCGAGCTGCGTCAATCGCTCGGCGACTCCCCGCATCGAAACCGGAAGCTCCAGCCATCCCAGACGGTCCGTCAGCTCCGGGATCGGCGTGGGGGACCACAGCCGGTGATCCTTCTCCCACAGACGCCGTCCGAAATCTTCCCCGTCCCACCGCGCGAGCCGGGCATCAACCGCTTCCTGATACTGACCCAGATGTAGTTCCGCTCGTCCGCTCATCCCGGTGCCCTCCCTTCCGGGAGAGGTTATATCAGAGGGGATTGGAGGGAGCTTGGGCCCACTTCAAACGTGATTCAGAAGCATCAGCTCGTGCGGGTGAGGCTCGAGATACACCTGATCCCGCAGATACTGCACCCCGAACCGCCGCACGTAATGCCGGATCAGCGTCAGGGGGACCACCAGAGGCAACAGCCCGAGACGGTAGCGCTCGATCGTCTCCGCCAGCTCCGCCCGGTCTTCTCCTTCGATCCGGTCCGAGACGAAGCCCGCCAGGTGATGGAGCACGTTGGTATGCCCCCGCCGGGTCGCGGGGCGGCGCAGGATCCGCGTCAGCCCTTCCCGATAGGCGGCGGCCAGCTCCTCCACCGGCCGGCTCCGGTCCGCATCTCCCAGGAGACGCCCCAGCCGGCGCATCCCGGCCTGGTTCCGCGCCATCAGGAGGAACTTGTGGCGCTCGTGGAAGCGCATCAGCGACGCCCGCGTCCACCCCGCCCTCTCCCCCTCCCGCCAGCGGTGATGCACGAACACCCGGGTCACGAAGCTCTCCCGCAACAGCGGATCGTTGAGCCGCCCCTCCTCCTCCACCGGCAGGTCCGGCAGCCGCGACATCAGGACCTCCGCGAAGAGGCCCCGGCCTTCTTTCGACGGAGAGGGACCGTCGTAGACCTTGACCCGCTCCATGCCGCAGCTCGGCGAATCCTTCTTGAGGACGTACCCGTCCAGGTCCAGATCAGCCAGGGCCGCCACCCGGCGCTCGGCGTAGTCCCGCATGGCCTCGGTGTAGTCCTGTCCAGTGCTGGGCATGATCAGCCGCACATCGCCGCCGATCCGCTCCAGCCGGATGGGCGGCCGCGGCGTGCCCATACCCAGCTCCACCTCGGGACAGACCGGCACCCATTCCACATACTTCCCGAACGTGTCGGTCAGAAAAGAATCCTTCTTGTGTCCGCCGTTGTACCGGACCTCCTGGCCGAGCAGACAGGCCGAGATGCCGATGCGGACCTTGGGAGCCTCGGGGGTCGCCATCCTGTTTCAGGGATTCTTCCGGTACGCCGCCGCCTTCTCCGGCCGGCCCCACGCCATATAGAGCTCGACGATCCTCTGCCGGGCCGCGTCAGCCTGCTTGGCGCCGTCGCCGTCATCCTTTTTCAGGCGGGTATAACTGTTGACGAGAAGGGGCTCGGCCTCCTGGAAACGGCCCTGTGCGGCTAAGCAACTCCCGAGAACGCTCCCGGCATCGGCCACACGCCAGGATTCGGGTTCCTGCCGAAAGATGGTCAGCGCCTCGCGGATCTTGGATTCGGCCTCGGTCATTTTTCCCTGTGCGAGCAGCGCAGAGCCGAGGTTACGGAGGTAGATGGCACGGTCCGAATGATCAGCGGGAAGAGTCTGGTCAGCGATCTCCAAGGCCTTTCTGTAGAGATTCTCAGCCCCCGAGACATCCTCACGGGATTGGCGGACGTGGCCTAGAGCATTGTAGCCTCGTGCCACCCTCGCATTCGGACCGTCCTTATAAAGCTGGAGGCGCATCTCCAGCGACTCCCGGTAGAGATCCTCGGCGGCAGCAAGCTTGCCCTGATCCTCCCATAAAGACGCCAGATTATTGATCGTAGTGATCACCTTCGGGTCGGGGCGGCCCCCGGCAAGCCTGCGGCGGATCTCCAGGGCTTCCTGAAGATACCTCTCGGCGGCCTCATAGTTCCCATGAGTCTGTGAGAGCATTCCGAGATTGTTGAGGCTGTCAGCCATTTCGGCAGGCTCGATATCCGGGAGCGTCTTCTTTATGGCAAGAGACTCTTTGAGCAGAGCTTCCGCTTCGTCGAGCTTCTCCCTTTTTACAAGATAGGCTCCGAGGTTGGCTAGACCCGAGGCATAGTCAAGATTTTGGGTATTCCCGCTTCGGCGTTGGATCTCCAGCGCTTCCCGGATGAGCCTCTCGGCGGTATCGTCGTCGTCTAGATCTCTGTAGACATTTGCCAGATTGTGGAGATTGTTGGCTATCCGAGGATCATCCTCCGGCAAGGTTTCGCGATAGAGGCCTAGCGACTCTTCCAGTAGCCTCTTCGCTGGCTCAAAGAAGCCCAGGCTGCGATAGACCCTGCCAATGGTCTGCTTCATCTCAGCACGTAGCTCCGGCTGGTCCACGAGGCTCTCATTGATCTTTTTCTCGCCGCTCTCAAGGAGCTCGCGGGCAGTGATCTCGTCACCCCGAGCTTCTCCTGGATTGGAGCTGGTGAAGACCTTTATAAGAAAATCAGAAACCGTCTGTGCCTTCTGACGTTCCAGTACCGCGATCTGCCGCTCGCGAATCGCTTGCCGCCAGAGGGCGGTCACGGATGTGCTGAAACCCACGATCAGCAAGAGAAACAAGGCCGCTACAGAGACGCCCAGCTTGTGACGGGCCACGAACTTCCCAGCCCGATACCGCAAGCTGTCCTTGCGGGCGATGACCGGCAGGCCTTGGAGATGACGGCTGATGTCGTTCGAAAGCTGGTCCACGGACGCGTAGCGCCGTTTCGGCTCCTTCTGCATCGCCATAAGGACGATGTTGTCCAGATCCCCGGCGAGGTGGCGACGCAGCGTCTTCTCTTCCCCATCCCTCACCCGGCCCGCTTTGCCGACCGCGCTGCTGGGCCGCAACGGCTCCGTCTCGCAAATCGCCTTGGCCAGGTCTTGCGGCTCCCGCGTCGCCGGACGGTAGGGAGAGAGCCCGGTCAGCAGGACATAAAGAAGGACGCCCAGTGAGTAGATGTCGCTCGCCGTAGTGATCGCTTCCCCCCGGACCTGCTCGGGACTGGCGTACTCGGGCGTCATGGGACGCACGTCCATCTGGGTGAGCCCCTCCTGGTCCGGGTTGAGGAGCTTGGCGATGCCGAAGTCGAGCAACTTCGGAACACAGCCCGCCGTCACCAGAATGTTGCCGGGCTTCAGATCCCGGTGAACGATCAGGTTCTGGTGCGCGAAATGGACGGCCGAGCAGACGCTGCGGAAGAGTTCCAGCCGCTCGCGGGTCGTCAGCTTCCGCTCTTTGCAGTACTCGTCGATGGGGCGGCCTTCGACATACTCCATAACGAAGTATGGCCGCCCGTCCTCGGTGCTGCCGCCGTCGAAAAGCTTGGCGATGTTCGGATGATCCAGATGGGCGAGGATCTGACGCTCGGAACGGAAACGGCTGAGGATCTCGTCCGTATCCATGCCGCGCCGGACGAGCTTCAGGGCCACTCGATGCTCGAACTCCTCGTCGGCCCGCTCCGCCAGATAGACGGAGCCCATGCCGCCCCGCCCGATCTCGCGCACGATCCGGTAGGCGCCGATCCGTTGCCCAGCGGCTACAGGCTCCGCGTCTTCCGGACGGATCCGGAAGACCGGCGTCTCGATGAAATCGCCGATTTCGTCCTCGGAGGCGAGAAGGGACTCCACCTCCCGCCGTAATTCGTCGTCGCCCTGGCAGGCGTCGGCAAGGAAAGCCTCTCTCTCGGCCCCCTGCCGCTCCAGCGCATCCTCCAGAACGGCCTTGACCTGCTGCCACCGATCGGGTGTCACCATTCCCCCGGAGCTCCACGGCTCCTGTCCATGTATCCGTCTTCCTGAAACGCGAGAGACGGCGGCGGAACGGTTCTATTTTTTAAGCTCGCGATAAAGCCAGAGCCTGGCCGTCCGCCACTCCCGCTTGACCGTCGTCACGGAGACGCCCAGGACCTCCGCGATCTCCTCGTACGTAAGGCCCACGAAGAAGTGAAGATCGACGATCCGGCTCTGGCGCTCGTCGATCTGCGCCAGCCGGGTCAGGGCGTCATCGAGGGCCACCACGTCGACATTCTCCTGGACGGTGGCCACGCCGAGGGCTTCGGTCAGGGGCAGTTTGATGGCGCCGCTCCCTCGTTTCGCGGCCTGTCTTCCCTTGGCGTAGTCCACCAGGATACGGCGCATCATCAGGGCCGCGACCCCGAAGAACTGCTCCCGGTTGGCCCAGTGGGCATTCCGCTGTTCCGTGAGGCGGATGAAGACCTCGTTGACCAGGGCCGTCGGCTGGAGGGTGTGCCCGTCGTTCTCCCGCCGGAACAGGCGGCCGGCGATCTCCCTCAAGTCTCGGAACACGAGGGGGATCAGCTTCTCCAGGGCCAAGGGATCCCCCTGACCCCAGTCCCTTAGCAGCTGCGTGACGTCGGTTTGGGGACTCGACATGATGAGAGAGCAAGATTGTACCAAAGAAGCGCTCATCAGGAACTTCCGGTGAAGTGGTCCGCTTCCGCCCCCGTCTTCGCGTTCAGGGCAGGGACCGGTCACCGACAGGCGCCGGCCTCCTCGTCACGGGCGGCCCGTGGGCTCGGACCTGACCGACCCCGAGCCCGACACAGCGGGCCGCCCCTTTTTCGACTTCTGACATAGAATTACGGCTGAGCAGCAACTACGTCAAGCCGGGGGTATCCATTTGTCTCCAAGGAGCACGCGGGTCCTGCTGGGTTCTGCCGGTCTGGCCGGGCTTGCCGCGCTCGGATTCTGGTGGGCCCCCTGGTCCAAGGAGGCGAGAGTGAGCTCGGAGATCCAGTTCACGGGAGACGTCAGGAAGCTCGAGCCCGGGCAGCCGGTCGAAGCGGAGCTGAGCGCAATGGAGGGACACCGCTACGAGATCGACCTCAAAGCGGACCAGTACGTGCACCTCGTCGCCGACCAGCGCGGGATCGACGTGGTGCTCCGCCTGCGGGCTCCCGGGGCGCCTGAGGACAGCTCTCTTTTCAAGGTCGACAGCCCGCGAGGCGAGTTGGGCCAGGAGCAGATCTTCTTGATCCCGCAGGTTTCAGGCCTGTTCCGGTTGGAAGTCTTCTGCGAGCAGGAGTCCGTGCCGGCGGGCGGTTACAAACTGAAGCTCACCGCGAAATCTCCAGATGACAACGAGCGGAGCCATGTTCAGGCCTTCCAACTCTTCCAGGAAGGCGAGGCCCTCCGCCGCAAGAAAGAAGATCCCACCGCGGGTGGGCAGGCCGTCGCGAAGTACGAGGAGGCCCTGAAGGTCTGGCGCGATCTCGGCGACCGCGAGTGGCAGGCCGAGAGCCTGTTCCGGATCGCACAGGTCCAGCAGGACCGGCTGAGGGATCGTGACGCGGCTCTCAGCGCGGCACGGGAAGCCCTTCCCTTGTTCCAGGACATCGGCAAGCGCGACCTCGAGGGGGTCGTGCTCAACCAGCTCGGCCGGCTCGAGTTACGCAGCGGGCGGATTTCGGAAGCCATCGACTTCCATGGCAAGGCCGCCGCGATCTTCCGCGAGCTCGGCCAGCCGGGAGCGGAAGCGGGTGCGCTCAACGGACTGGGGGCCGCCTACGATGTCGCGGGAAAATCGCAGGAAGCCCTCGACGCCTACGGGAAGGGTCTGGAGCGCGCGCGGGCCGCCCGCCGGTTCCGCGAAGAAGAGGCTGCGGCTCTGCGCGGCATCGGCGAAGTCCTGCTCAGCCAGGGGAAGCTCCAAGAGGCGATGGATCACTTGCGCCAGTCCCACGATATCTACGACGATTTGAAGAACCTGGCCGACACCGCTCACGTCCTCAGCCGCATGGCCGCGATCGACCAGCGTCTCGGCCGCCTCGAAGACGCCTTGCCCAAACTGGAGAAAGCCCTCGCCCTCAAGCAGCAGCTGGTCGACAAGGAGGGCGAGGTCGTGACGCTCAGCAGTCTGGGCACCCTGCACCTCCTCCGCAACGAAACGGCCAAAGCCGGCGAGATCTATACCCGGGCCCTCACCCAGGCGAGGAACACGGACAACCGCTTCGGCGAGGCTTTCTCGGTGCTCAACCTCGGCCGGCAGAAATTCTACGCGGGCCAATACCGCGACGCCGTGCGCCTCCACGACGAAGCCGCGGTTCTCTTCCGGGAGATCGGCTCCCGGCGAGGCGAGGTCTCGACTCTCTACGGCGCGGCCCGCGCCCTCCGTGCCCTGGGCGAATTCGCGGCGGCCCGCCAACGCCTCGACCAGGTCGTCAACGGCGTCGAGATGTTGCGGGCCGAGTCCGAGAACCTGGACCTGCGAAGCTCCTACTTCGCCACCAAGCAGCACTACTTCGAGCTGTACATCGACATCCTCATGAGCCTGCACGAGCGGGACCCCGGCGCCGGCTTCGACGCCGAGGCCCTGGCGCTCAACGATCGGCGGCGGGCGCGCGGGCTCCTGGAGACCCTCGCCGAGGCCCAGCCAAGCCTGCAGAGCGAAGCGGATCCCGAGTTGCTGGCCCAACGCCAGGAGCTCCAGCGGCGGATCAACAACGCCGAGGCCGGAATCCAGTTCGCCCGAGCAGAGGGGAACGAAGCCGAGGTCGCCAGGGTGGAAGAAAAGCAACGCGAACGGCTCTTCCAACTCGCGGAGCTGGAAGCCCGGATTCGCGGCGTCAGCTCGGAGCCGGCTCAACCCAAGCCCATGAAGCTCTCCGAAATCCAGAACCTGGTGGGCCCCTGGGGCCTGCTCCTCGTCTACTCCCTCGGCGAGGAGAGGAGCCGGCTCTGGAGCCTCGCGGCGGACGGCCAGCTCCACAGCTACACCCTGCCGCCGCGGGAAAAGCTGGAACAGGCGGCGAGGAAGATCCGCGACGAGTGGGGCCGCCCGAACGGCGAGCGCGAGGCCGTCGGCTCGGCCGCCTGGCTCAGCCGCGAAATCCTTGGACCCGTGGCCGATGAGTTGGGCGAGAGCCGCCTCCTGATCGTCGCCGACGGCGCCCTGGAAGCGCTCCCCTTCGCCGCCCTGCCCGATCCCCGGGCTCTCGACGACGAGACCGCCCCGCCGCTCGTCCTGCGCAACGAGATCGTCCACCTGCCCTCGGTTTCGACCCTGGCGGCGCTGCGCCGCGTCCGCCGGCGGGCGGCCCCGCCGTCCTGGATCGCCGTCCTGGCCGATCCGGTCTTCTCGCCGCGCGATCCGCGCGTCCAGGCGCAGACCGCCGCCGCGGGAGGGCCGCGCTCCTCCGCGAGCTCCAACCTCACGCGCGCCGCCGCCGACTTCGAGATCGAGAGCTTCGACCGCCTGCCGTTCACCCGCGACGAGGCCAAAGCGATCGAGCAGCTCGTCCCCAAGCACACCCGCGTGGCCCTCGACTTCGAGGCCAGCCGCGACCTCGTCGAAAGCCAGGAGCTCAAGCGCTACCGCATCCTGCACTTCGCCACTCACGGACTGCTCAACTCCAGGCATCCCGAGCTCTCCGGGCTCGTCCTCTCCCTGGTGGACCGGCAGGGCAACCCGCGCGACGACGGCTTCCTCCTCGCGCACGAGATCGGCAACCTCGATCTGCGCGCGCACCTGGTCGTCCTCAGCGCCTGCCAGACGGGCCTCGGCGACGAGGTCCGCGGCGAGGGACTGGTCAACCTGACGCGGAGCTTCATGCAGGCCGGAGTCCCCAAGGTCGTGGTCAGCCTTTGGAACGTCAACGACCGCGCCACCTCCGAGCTGATGACGCGCTTCTACCGCGCCATGATCGAAAAGGGCCTCCCGCCGTCGTCCGCCCTGCGCTGCGCCCAGATCTCCATGCGCCGCAGACCGGAATGGAGCTCCCCGTACTTCTGGGCCCCCTTCATCTTCCAGGGGGACTGGCAGACCCGCGGCGGCCCCGGCGAGCCGCCCATCGAAAAGCTGGCGGCCCCCAGCCAGCCACCGCCGACTCCCGACGACGACTACCCGCCGCCGGGATCGGGCGGAATCCCGACCTGTCCGGATCTGGACTGAGCGGTCTGTCTTCTTTTCGATGGAGGGAAGGTTCATGAGCGGAGGGCGCATTTTCAACGGCGTCGACGCCAGGACGGGCAGGTACCTGACAGCTCCGGCGAGCGAGGAGGAGTTTGCCCGGCGTATCCGCAGCAGTCCCCTGACTTCGGCCCAGTTGCTCGAGTACAAATGGTGGGTTACCAACTACGCGCCCGACGATCCGAAGCGCGCCCCCGCCCAGGACGTCGATCCTCGGGATCTGTCTTCGGCGGGATGGGGAGTCCTCTTCGCCCCCTCCGTTTCCCCCGAGGTCGAGCGTGCCCTGCAACCGCTCCTGCGGCACCGGCAACAAGTCGCGGGAGCAAACTTCAGGAATTATCGCCTGCCCCTCAACCGGCTTGCGAGCAAGGAAGCCTTCTTTACAGAAACCAAGACCAGGTCAGGCCCGGCGAACCCGAAGGGCGGCAAGCTTCCCTACTATCTTCTGATCGTCGGCAACCCGGCCGAGATCTCCTTCGCCTTCCAATACGATCTTGACGTTCAATACGCGGTAGGACGGCTCCACTTCACGGACAAGGACGGCCAGGAGGATATCGACGCCTATGCCGCCTACGCCCGGAACGTCGTGGAGACCGAACAGGCCGCGGCGGCAAGGCGCACCGAGTTGCCGCCGAAGCAGATCACCCTCTTCGGAGTCTCCCAGCAGGGCGACCGGGCGACAGAGCGCGCGGAAGATGCACTGATCCGGCCGCTGGCGCAGACGCTCACCGAGGACCGGCAAGGTTGGCGGCTGACGCGCCTGGTCGGTCCGCAGGCCGACAAGGAGCAGCTCTCGCGACTCCTCGGAGGGAGCGAGACGCCGTCCCTCCTGCTCACCACGAGCCATGGAATGGTCTTTCCCTATGGCGACGAGCACCAGCGTTCCCGTCAGGGCGCCCTGCTCTGCCAGGATTGGCCGGGAGACCCCCACCCGGCACAGCCCGAACACTACTTCTCCGGAGAAGACCTCTCGGACGAGGCGGACCTGCGTGGCCTGATCTCTTTTCACTTTGCCTGCTACAGCGGTGGGACGCCGGACGTCAGCAGCTTTTTCGAGTCTTCCTTGAGCCAACCGAAACGCCTAGCGCCAGCGCCCTTCGTCTCCGGGTTGGCCCAGCGCCTCCTCAGCCATCCGCGCGGCGCGCTGGCGGTCGTCGGGCATGTCGACAAGGCCTGGAGCACCTCCTTCAGTTGGTCCGACCACAGCCAGATCGGCCTTTACGAGAACACCTTGAAGCGTCTCATCGACGGTCACCCGATCGGCTCCGCCATGGAGTTCTTCAACCAATGCCACGCCGAGTTGGCCGTCGATTTCGCGGAGCTCTGCAAGATCCGGGAAAAGCTGGGCGAAGTGGCTGACACCCTCTTCACGCGCATCTTCCGGGCGAATGACGACGTGCGGAACTTCGTGGTGCTGGGGGATCCGGCGGTGAAGGTGGTGTATCGGGAGGCGGCTTGAGCGTTCTCACTGCCACAATCTTGAGCTAAAGGTTCTCAACTCCTGCCATGAACGAGCCAAGTCTGCCCCTCCCCGATCTTCAGATCTTCGTGCGCCGGGCCTCTTCGGACGATGAGAGGAAGCTGAGCTTCGAAGCTCGGGCCCGAGACCCGGAATTGGATCTCAACTTCCGGGACTGTGGATCTATTCAACTGTCGACGCCACCGGAACAGCACATCCATGAACTCGTTCAGGACGTCTCCAACCTCTCCCTTGAAACCGAGAACGACCGGGAGATCGCCCGGTATAAAATCGAAGGGAAGGGAGGCACCCTCTTCGAGGGCCTTCTTCCCGCAGACCTGCAGCGCCTCCTCTGGGACCTCCAGAAGAAGATTTCGACCTTGCAGATCGTTTCGGACGATCCCTACATCCCCTGGGAGCTCCTACGTTTACGCAGACGCGAGGGGAAACGCGTCATGGAGGGGCCTTTCCTTTGTGAAGCGTTCGCAGTCACCCGTTGGCGACGGGGAGCTGTCGAGCCTTCCGCTTTGCCGCTACGGCGCTTCGCGCTCGTCTTTCCGAAGACCTCCGGACTCCCGATGACCTGGGGAGAGCGTGAAGACCTGCTCGCGCTCCATGGGACGGAGCGGGAAGTCACCGAGATTCCTCCGAGCTATGTGCTGGTCAGGAACGCCCTTTCCACAGGCGACTTCGATGCTTGGCACTTCAGTGGACACGGAGCGACGTACACCAAAGATCCCAATCTTTGGGATCTCCAACTCGACGACCAACCTCTCCGGCCCGAGGATCTTGGATCGGCGGCCGGGCATCTTGGACTCATCCGGCCCTTGCTCTTCTTCAACGGTTGCCACACCGGCCGCGGCGGATGGTCCTGGGCCGGCCTGGGGGGTTGGCCCCAGGCCCTCCTGAACGCCGGAGCCGGTGCCTTCGTCGGCACCCTCTGGGCCGTGGGAGACAAGAAGGCTCACGCCTTTCAAAAAGCCTTTTACGAGCTATTCCTGGGTGGCCAGCCGATCGGCGAGGCCGTCCGCCAGGCCCGCCTCCGTGTGCGCGACGAATTCCCTGGAGATCCCGCATGGTTGGCGTACACGGTCTTCGCCCACCCTCTCACAACCTGTGGAGAGAACGCGGCCTTGATGACCCAGACCGCTCCGCTGATTCTTCCACGGCAGTCCTGGAAGGAGAAAAAGGACCCGCCAGGGGCCTTGCTCCGAGCGGAATTCGGAGTCGTCCCGTTCCATGGCCGCGAGGAAGAAATGGAAGATCTTCGCACCTGGTGCCTTGGAGAGGAATCGGCGCGGATCCGTCTCTACACAGGCCCTGGCGGGATGGGCAAGACGCGTCTCGCGCTTGAGGCGGCCCGGACACTCCGGGCTGAGGGCTGGCGTACTGGCTTTCTCGAGCCAGAGGCATTGAATTCCCCCGAGGAGGCCTGGACGAAGATCTCCCGGCCAGGTGGCAAGGTGCTGGTCGTCGTCGACTACGCGGAGACCCGGCGGGACCTCCTGATCCCCCTGCTGCGTGGGATCTACGCGACAGACAGCGGGCCCTACCGCGTGATCCTCCTGGCCAGGGCGGCACTGGACTGGTGGGAGCAACTCAAGACGGAGCGCCATGGAGTCGGTGCGCTCCTTTCAGGCCCGGCAACATCCCGGCAAAGTCTGGCCCCGCTTGCCTTCGCGGTGCCGGAGCGGGCCCGCTCTTACGAACTGGCCGCCAACGCCTTCTCCGAAAGGCTTGCCAAACCGTACCCTGAATCTCTCCCTGGGAATTTGGATGCCGACTACTTCGAACGGGTCCTGCTCCTCCACATGAGCGCATTGATCGCCGTAGATGGCGGAAAAGAGAGGGTCAAGGGAGAGAATGGCATCCTCGATCAGATCCTCTACCGCGAGCGGCGGCACTGGAGGGAGCGCGTCAAGGGCGCAGGGCTGCCCTCGACTTTTGCAAAGGGGATCGGCCGCGCCATGGCGGCCATCACCATGGAAAGCGGAATCACGAACGAAGAGGAAGCGGTGGATATCTTGCGCAGCTTGAGCTTCTTCGACGGACAGTCAACGGATGTCTTGATCCGCACCGCCCGCCTGCTTCACGAGTGTTATCCAGGCACTCGCTGGATCGAACCGCTCCTTCCCGACCTGCTAGGCGAGCACCTCATCGATCGCGAAATGGAGACGGGTGAAGACGAGCTGTTCGAGGTGACGTTGGGACCGGAGGTGCGGTGACCTTCCAGGAGCCAAGACCATGGTCGATCGCGCTCAGATCAGCCGGAGCTCACTGCGCTGCCTGACGCGCCTGGCCCAATGGAAACCGCGGGCTCGCGGCCGGCTCGCACGGGCGGTAGTGAGCCGTTTTCCATCGACCATCGACCCGGCACTGGATGTCGCCATCGAAACGGGAGATCCGATCGGAACAATCCTCGCGCAGCGACTCGAGAGTTGTGAGGACCCCGAGATCCTCGAGAGGGTGGCCGTGCGGTGCGAAGAAGAGGGGACTCTCTATTCTGTTCCGCTCCAGGAAGTCGCGGAAGTCGTCACCCGCAAGCTCATTGAGCTAGGTGTCCACGATTCCCTGTCGGAGGAGCGCAGGAAGGCCAGGCTCGCCGGGCTTTCCATGGACCTGGGGAACCGGCTGAGCGCTCAGGGCGAGCACGTTGAGGCGCTCACCTACACGCGCGAGGCCGTCCGGCTCTTTCGCGAGCTCGCTTCCCGTGAACCCGAGATCTTCCTGGCCGACCTGGCTCTTGCGTTGCACAACCTGGGAGAAGCGCTTGCGGAGCTCCAGCATACCCAAGAAGCTTTCGAGGCTACTCAAGAGGCCGTGGCGGTCTTGCGGCCGCTGGCGTTCCAACGCCCCGACCTCTTTCAAGTCGATCTGGCCCACAGTCTTGACGGGTTCGGAATGCGCTTGTTCCAACTCGGCCGGATTCCAGAGGCCTTGGAGGCCATGCGAGAAGGAATCGACCTTCAGCGGACCCTTCCCGCCTCTCAGCTCAGACCCGCCCATCTGGCGGACTCCCGGCTCAATCTCGGACTCGTTCTTCAGAGCATGGAGCGTTACAAGGAGGCTCTACGTTGGACTGAAGACGCGGTTGATCTCTATCGCGAGTTGGTCAACGACCGGCCGGATGCCTTCACGCCTCGGCTCGCTCGCGGTCTGAGCAACCTGGGGCTGATCTACGCCGAGCTGGAACGCGGAGAGGAAGCTCTGTCATGTATGCAGCAAGCCGTTCTGCTCTTCGGGAAGCTCGCGGTCGAACGCCCCTGGTCCTTTATTGCGGTCTACGCACGCAGCTTGTCGCATTTCGGGTTGATGACTGCCGGAGCAGGAGACATCGAGGACGGATTGGAATTCTGCGAAGAGGCCATAAGAATTCTCCGGGGATTGCGCAAAGCATATCCGGACCTTTCGAACCTGGACCTCGCATGCTCTTTCAGCGACCTTGCGATGATCCGTAATCTTGAACGCGATCTCGTGAAGGCCGAGCAGTCCTTACGCAGGGCTCTCCGCCTGCTGCGCCCCTTGGCCCGGGAAAACCCACAAGCTTGTCATAAGGATCTCGCGACAACACTCTACAATCTCGCGACGATCCTTTCGCTTCAGGGGCGTAGACCGGCAGCAGCGCGGTTGGTGCGAGAAGCTGTAGTCCTCTATCGCCGGCTCGACGAGGATCATCCCTCCTTGTATGCCGCCTACCTCGCCGCAAGCTTGCTCCGCTGGAGCTGGCATGTCGAGCGGCTCGGCCGGCCCGGTCCGGCCCTTACAGCGTGCCAGGAAGGCGCAACCCTCTATCGAGGACTGGCCCATCAGAACCCGGGCACCTACGCCCCAGCCTTCACCGCCGGGCTCCAGATGCTCTACAGGCTCCTACAGAAGACAGGGCGGCACAGAGAAGCTCTCGAGATCCAGGAGGAGCTTCGGAATCTCCGTCGGAAAAGGAAGCCTCGCCTCCCAAGGGAACGCCAGGAAGATTTCACATGAACCCCAAACACACTCTGACCATCCTCAACCGGCTCGCCAACCGAAAGCCCCGAAAGGCGGCGCGGCTTGAGAGGGCCTTGCAAGGTCGGCTGGACACGTTGGCCAGCACCGCGCTGGAAGTTGCGGTCGAGACCGGCGATCCCATCGGCAGGGTGATGGCAAAGAAGGTACGGGACGGGGTGTCTCACGAAACCTTCAGGATCCTGCTTGACAAGTTAGGAAGCGAAGTCTACCGGAACTCGGTTCCGCTCCGCGAGCTCGGCCTGACTATCACCAGGAGTGCTCTTGAGCAGTGGCAGGCTTCTGAAGCCGCAACCGCAGAAGAACGTATCCAGGCACTGAACAACCTTGGTTTCTGGCTGAGGGCTTCGGGAGATCCTGAATCCGCCCTTCGTGCGGTCGAGCAGGCGGTCGAATTGAGCCGCAAATCGACCTCTGACGCTTCTCTCAGACATACCGCCCGTAACCTGCACAGCCTTTCGACCCTCCTCGCCGATCTCGAAAAGCGTGAGGAGGCGTTGTCGATCATGAAGGAAGCCCTCGACCTTGACCGTCAGCTCGCGGCTGAGAATCCTGAACATGAGATGGAGCTTGTCAGCAGCTTGCAGAACTTCGGAGCGATGCAGTGGGGGCTGTCACGTTTCAAGGATGCCCTGTTGACCATGAAAGAGGCGGTAACGCGAGGCCGAAAGCTCGCCCAGGATCCGACGGGTCGTGGCCGTTCACTCCTGGCGAATGGCCTTCACAACGTTGGAGCCATCCTGGACGACCTGGACGAGCGCGAAGAAGCTCTCCAGGCCCTCACGGAGGCCGTCGAGATCCGGAGGGAGCTCGTGGAGGCTCACGAGCACTCCTACAGGCCTGACCTGGCAAGCAGTCTTCATAACCTCGCCATTGTCCTCGGAGCGCTGAACCGCCCGGAAGAGTCGGTCGGATCTCTCCTGGAATGCCTGAAGCTACGTGAAGATCTGGCCCGAAGCCGCCCGGGGCCTTTCGAACCTCCCCTTGCGCGCACCCTGTCTGTTCTGGGCAACCGGCTGCGAAAACTGGGACGCGCCGAAGAGGCCTTGCCTCACTCACAGCGGGCGGCCGACATCTACCGCAGGTTGGCCGAGACCAAAGAAGGGCTTTTTCAGGACGACCTCGCGGCCAGTCTCAACAATCTCAGCCTGGTGCTCGGTGATGTGGGGCGGCGAGAGGAATCCCTCCGAGTCGCGGAGCAGGCTGTCGCCATCTACCGGCGCCTGGTTGCCGGGACTCCCGGCGCCTTCGAACAAGAGCTTGCCGGCAGTCTTCACACCTATGCAGAGAGTCTGCGGGCTCTGGACCGCCTGGAGATGGCCGAGCTGGTCCTTGATGAGCGGGAAGCGATTCTCCAGGCGGTTGCCGCAGGGTCTTCATGAACGCCAAGCACACCTTGACGGTTCTCAACCGGCTTGTCCTGCGCCGGCCAACCCGGTCGCACCGGATCGCGCGGGCACTGCGAGGACGCTTGGCCAGCCTCGCCGAGACCGCCTTGGAAGTCGCAGTTGAAACGGGAGCTCCGATCGGACGGGTACTGGCAGAGCAGGTACCAGAGGAGATGCCCCTCGATGTGGTCCATCGTCTCCTGGATCTCTGTGACGGAGCCGACTACGCCTACTCCGTGCACCTCCGCGAAATCGCCCTGGCGCTCACCCGCCGGATCCTCGCTGAGAGATCGCCTGAGGGATCGGCGCGCCGGGCCCGTCTCCATCAGAATCTCGGCATTCGTCTTCGTGATCTGGGACGGCATGAAGAAGCTCTTGAAGCTACCCAGATGGCCGTAGAGCTCTATCGAGAGCTTGCTCGCACGAAACCGGAGATTCACTCTGAAGACCTGGCCGGCACGCTCAACAGCCTTTCCAACCGTCTGCTCACCCTGGGCCGGACCGAAGAGTCTCTGAACACCCTCAAGGAGTCGGTCGAAATTTGGCGTGGGCTGGTCCGGCAAGATCAAGCCCGGTACCTTCCCGACCTGGGAGCCGGCCTGAACAACCTTGGTCTGGTCCTGCGGTCGCTTCGCCGCCACGGAGAGGCTTTGGCCGCCTTCCGTGACGCCGTCGAGATCCGTAGCGCCTTGGCCAAGGAGAGGCTCCAGATCTCCTTTCAAGCCGATCTGGCTACAAGCCTCACCAACCTGAGCCTCGTCCTGGGAGCACTCGGGCGTGCCCAGGAATCTCTTGAGGTGACGAGTCGAGCGGTAGACATCTTTCAGCAAGCCGCGGAGGCTCGGCCAGATGCATATGAGCCCCGCTTCGCCACAGCGCTGAACAATCTTGCCATCGACTTCCGCGATCTCGGGCGGCCCGTGGAAGGGCTCAACCGGATTCGTCAAGCCATAGCCATTCAGCGGCGCCTCGCTCGAGAGAGGCCCGCGGTCTTTGATCAGGATCTGGCCCGAAGCCTGGATACCTCCGGCGTGCTTCTTCGGGACCTGGGAAGTTTGGAAGAAGCGGTTGACGCCAGCCGCGAGGCGGCGGATATCTATCGGCGGATCGCCGCCTCCCGTCCTGAGGCAATCCGTCCTGACCTGGCGACAAGTCTTCATAACCTGGGAACCATACTCGCCGACCTTGGATGCACCGAGGAAGCGATTTCGGCCTACTCCGATGCGGTCAGGCTCCGTCGTGAGTTGGCTGACGCAAGTCCGGCCTTTCAAACCGATCTGGCAGAGAGCCTCCTCAATCTCGCGACAGCTCTACGAGAAGGAGGAGATTTGGACGGAGCGTCGCAGATCTTGAAGCAAGCCGTGGAGTTGGGGGAGACAGCGCTTCAACCGGGGATAGCCAAGCCGTGAATCCCAAACACACCCTCACTATTCTCGCCCGCCTGGCGGCCCGGAAGCCTAGCCGGTCAGCACGCCTCGATAAAGCGTTGCGCGGGCGTCTTGATTCTCTGGCCATGATTGCTCTGGATGTCGCCGTGGAAACCGGAGACCCCATAGGTCAGATCTTAGCTCGCCACATCGAAAGCGATGCCACACCTGAGTTGCTCGAATCGATCATTACCTACTGCGAAGAAGGAGATTATCCAGGCCCCATCCCTCTTCAGGAAGTGGCCTGCATCTCTCTTCAGAAGCTTGCGGCGCACCTTCGGAGCCTCCACTACGACCCGGATGGGAAGATTCGCCGGAATCTGCTTCGATTGACTTTCAATCTAGGAATAAGGCTTAGCGTGCTTGGCCGGAAAGAAGAAGCCCTGCAGGTCACTTCAGAGGCCCTCGATCTCTATAGGATTCTTGCCACAGGAGCCGACGCCTTCCCGCATGGATTGGCCAGTGGATTCAATAGCCTGGCCGTTCGCTATGGTGCTCTGGGACGCTGGGAAGATGCCCTCCCTGCAGCGCGGCATGCCGTAGATGCAAGCAGAGCGCTCGATCAACAGAGCGGAGGAGAATTCCGCCACTACCTCGCCATAAGCCTGGATAATCTTGGAATTACATTACGCGCGCTGGGTCAGCGCGAAGAAGCCTTGGCGGCATTCCATGAGGCGGAAGCCCTTTACAGAAAGCTGGTCTCGGAGGTTCCCGCCATTTTCCGCCCAGACCTTGCCGGTACTCTCGCGAACCTGGGCATGATGCTGCATGAGCTTGGCGACTGGGAAGGCGCATTGGAGGCGGCCCTTGAGGCAGTGGACCTGTACGACCAACTCAGTAATCTACGACCCGATATATTTGGGCCCGCACTCGCAACAAGCCTCAACAACGTAAGCAACATCTACACGGATCTCGGCCGTTGGACCGAAGGCCTTGTCACATCCCGTCGCGCAGTAATGCTCCAACGCCGGCTCGCCGCACAACGACCGGAAGCGTTCATGCCAGATCTCGCAATGGGTCTCAACAACTTGGGAATGACTCTGTGGGAAATGAGAGATCTGAGCGAAGCGCTCGTGGTAATTCAGGAGGCGAAGCAGATCTATGAGAATCTTTCGGAACGTCGACCCGAGGCATTCAATCCCTTACTTGCTTCAGCCTTCGACAACCTCGGTGTTTGCTACCAGTCTCTCGGCAGAACTTCGGAGGCCTATACGGCCTTTAAGAAGGCGGTAGAGATGCGCAGGCATCTCGCCGAGCAGAGGCCCGATGTTCACCAAGCCGACCTTGCGTCAAGCCTCCTCAATCTCGGGCGCTACTTCCACGAATCAGGTCGGTGGAATGACGGCCTTGAATCTCTTAGAGAGGCTACCACGATATATCAGGGTCTCTTCGAAAGATTCCCCCAGGCCTTTACCGCCGAATTTTCTCGGGCCTTGGACAGCCTCGCCACCAGCCTGAGCGATCTAGGCTCGGGTCATGAGGCACTCCCGTTGGCTCGTGAGGCGGTGGCTCTCCGACGCCAACTCGCCGCTACCCATCCGGCCGCCTTTCTTCCTGAACTGGCTAACAGCCTTAGCAATCTTGGAGCAATCCTCGGCGATCACAATCTTTGGGAGGAGGCAGTCGTCGCCACAAGGGAGGCTGTCAATTTGCGAAGGGGACTGGCGGCCTCTCACCCTAAGGCATTTCGATCTGACCTGGCAACAAGTCTCAACAATCTGAGTGTGATGTTGCGTGCCCAAGGTGCTCTGGAGGAGGCTCTTATGTCAATCCAGGAGGCCGTCGATCTGAGGCAGGATCTCACTCGGCAGGCCCCGGAAATCTTTGAGCCTGAGCTCGCATCAAGTCTCAACAATCTGAGCGTCATCCTGGGTAGTCTCGGCCGGTGCGAGGAATCCCTGCAAGCCGTCAACGAAGCCATCGAAATCTACCGACGCTTGACCAGGCACGAGCCGGATGCCTTTCAAGCCTACCTTGCGCGGGGTCTTCACAATCTAGGCTTGCGTTTGCTGAATCTTGATCGTCCATACGAGGCTTTGGCAGCCACGGAGGAAGCCGTACGCCTTCTGGTTCCAGCATTTCTCGAATACCCTGCCGCTTACGCCGAGATCATGACGAAGCTGGCAGGCCTTTACCAAGCCTCTGCCGAACGCGCAGAGGTCGACCCTGATACGCAACTCCTGCGGTCGATCCAGGACGTACTCCAGGATTTGGACGGCATTCACGACGGCTCATAGGGACGGTGCCCGATCGGCTGCCAGCGCCTTTTTCTCTGGCCACGTCGTCCCGTACTTCCGGGGCACCGCTGGGGCATCCCCTCTTCCCTTGCTTCGCCTCCCGTTGCGCCTCCTTCCCGATCTCGACCGCCTCAGACCGGGCTTTTCCGCGGCAGACGCCGTCAACCCGGCTTGTCTCGGGAACCGACAGCCTTGCCAGGAATACGCTGCCGCGTCCTCTCGCAACTCGCCTCTGGATCCGCGGAACACGCCGCGGATAAGCCGGAACCGGCGTATCCAGGGAGAAACTGTCTTGGCTCTGGAGAAACCGCCGTGTCTCGCGCCAACTCGGCCCGGATAACTTGGCGCTGGCGTATCTTTCTGAGAGACGGCGCGTTTCAACCTTGATTCGGCGCGGCTCTGCGGAGAACGGCGGAATTTCTGGCTGTACGCCGCGATTCTTCGTTGAACCGGCTCGTATCCGGCCATAACGCGATGGTTCCCGGGACATCGGGCCAGATACGGAGAAACCGGTGTGTCCCGCGAAAGTCAGGACGGTCTCCGCTCGCGCCGGCTTTTCTCCCGCCACATCGCCGTGTCTCCCGAGAAGCTGGCCCGGTGCAAACGTAGACGGGCGGATTCGAGCTTATCCGCCGCGGTTTCCGCCAAGACACGCCGGTTTCTCGGGATTTGCGCCGTTCTCCGCGGATCTGAGCCCATCTCTGCCGGAACCGGAGCGGTTTATCTGGGGACATGCCAGATACGGAGACACCGGACCAGTGTCTCGGCATCTGGCGCTATGTCTCGCGAGACGGCCCGTCTCAAGCCTGGACAGCCCGGTTTCTCCGCAGACAGCCCGGTTTCTCCACAGACGGCGCGGTTTTTCGCCAGATAGCGCGGTTTCTCGGGAGCCGGGCCGTCTTCTCCCTGCAAGATCCCGGTCTCTCCGGAGACAGCCTGTTCCAGCCCGAGGCGCTTCATGGCCGGGAGTCTCAAGGCTCGATCTCTGCCTCCGCCCGCTGCCGCAGCTTCCCGCTCTTGTCGTAGCGACGATACATCAAGAATCTCGCCCACGCGAGGACGCGCTCCTCCACCCTGCCGCGAATCTCCTCGACTCTGGTCCTTCCAAAGCTATCGCGAAAGGCGGCTGGGGCGTCCAGCCAGAGAGCGACGTAACCGCCTTTCTCCTTCTCGCCCCGTTCCAGAATCCGCGGCCTCTTCAGGACGTCGGTGAAAGCGAGGACTCGCCAGGACGGAAGACCGAAGGCTTCGGGCAAGGGACGCCTGGCCGGGAGATCCAACGGCGCTCCGACGATCTCCCCATAGTCGCCAGGCTCGGAGACGAAGGCGAAGAGGGCTCCTCCTTTCTCGACGTAGTCCCGGACAAGCGCCGCCAGCTTGGGCGACTCCCGAAACCGGACCATGTCCTGCGGCCCCAGGACGAGCAGATCGATCACGTCCAGGCGCCGGACCAGCTCGCGGAGCTCGTCCGGGGTGTCGTCGGGAGCCGCGAGAACCTTGTCGAGGAGCTTTCCGGCCTCATCATCGCGGAAGAGGTCGTCTTTCCGTGGGTCCGGCCTCCGGTGCAGGAGGCCGAGACGACCCGCGAGGACGAAGCTGGTCTTGACGATCAGGACTTCACGGCGCCCCCCCTTATCTTCATAGGTGCGGGTGGTTTCGGGTGAAGCCGGATTCGATGTGTGGTACCGGGGCGCGATGGGGATGCCGGGCAGATGCTCGAACGTCCGCTTCCAACCCGTGAGCCCGGGAACGTTCGTGGAGACCGTGTAGGTGTCGGCGGGCAGGCCTTGAACCTCTTTGATGCCGGTGAAGTCGAGTGGCAACATACGGCCATAATGGGTTTCCCGGCCCTTCAGGATCACCCGGTGCCCCAGTTGCGCCCCGGTAGTTTCCAGCTTCAACGGCAGGGTATCCCGAGGGAGGCTCACCCGGGCCTCTTTCTGTCGTTCGCCGTCGTGTATGACGACGTCGACCTTCTGCTTGTCGAAGTACGGATCCCAGACGACCATCTTATACCGGCCCGCCGGGACAGTTTCGCCTTGATAGTCGTCGATGATCAGCTCGCCTCCCCGGAACGCCTCAATGTCGAATGTCTGGCCTTCGACGATGTGCGTTCGGCCATAGTCCACAAGAAGCGGCGGCAACTCTCTCAGCAGATTGCATCTCTGGTCTTCGCGGGTTTCAAACGGCTTTGTGGAGTGGTTGATCTCAAGCCCGTGGCTGCCCATCAGAACCGCGCGCTGGGGACTCCGTTTGTAGTCCTTGTCCAGGTACTGACGCTTTACCCGAGGCGCCAGCGAGCCGCCTATCTTACGGAAGACAAATCCGAGAGCACCCCCGTCGATCGTCGTGGTGGTTCCGGTCTCGACGCGCACCACGAACCGCCGTAGCTCAGGATCCGATTCGCTCAAGGGAAGATCCGTCCTGCGATCGAACACGTCCAGCCCGCCGGCGCGGCGGCGCACCTCCCAGCGCCGAAAGTCCGTCTTGAGGTCTTCGTACCCGGCCCGCTCGAGGCGCAGGGAGTACCAGCCTGGGAGAAGGTTGCTGATCGTATAGCTCGTGGGATTGGTGATCCAAGGCTCGACGGTGTCGTACTCGACGTCCATCTTGATAGTGGAGCTTCTGTCTGTGGGCGCTCTCTCCTCGTCTGGCGCGGTGTCCAACGGGATGGGAGTCAGGGAGATGCTGACGTTCTCGGGAACCGTCAGCCGAACCTCCAGGTGGCTCAGGTATGGACGCAGGTACTCCCGCTCCAGAGCGACGCCGAGCCGCTCGACAACCGGTCGTAGGCAATCCGGCGGGCCGCTGCGCTGGGCGGCCGCAACGACCCGGCCGTCGAAACGGGAGATGATCTTGACGTCGATCTCGATCCGGGGGCCGTCGAGCAATGTGACACCGCCGAGGATGTAGGCATCAACTCCCTCCAACAGCTTCAGGGCCGCCGTGTCGCCCGGAGGAACGTCGACCTGTCCCATCTGAATACGTCGCTTTTCTTCGTTCAGCCCTCCGAGCTCCTTGCGCTCGACGACAACGACTTGGCTTTTTTGCTGGAGGAACGTGACCAGCATCGCCTCCACGGACGATGCGTACCGAGTCTTGGCGGCTTCCGCGTTCTTGTTGTCAAATGCGAGGACCGCCACCCTTGGCCGCCGCTGTGCGGAGAAAGGGGCTTCTCCCATCCCTTGCGCCTCGGCCACTGCGGCGGCTGTCAGCAGCAGGGTGGCCCCCGCCATGCGGACGAGGGCCGTTGTGTGATAGACAGCCATGAGCGTCAGTGCGCCGACGACGGAGCGGGAGTCGGCGTGCAGGGTTGTGTCACCAGCGTGCTTCGATCGAAACGCCGGCGCATCAGATTCCGGGCCTGCTGTATCACGTGAGCTTCTACGCGGCCCCGGGTCTCTTCGACCTTGGGACGGGTGCCGCCCCAGCGGCTGCGGAACGCATCCGGATCGTCGAGCCAGAGAGCGACATATCCGCCCTCCACCTGTCCGCCTCTCTCGATGATGCGCGGCCTGCGGCCCTTACGGGTATAGGCGAGAGTGCGCCAGGGTGTCGAGAGGTCCGCCACCTCCGGGAGCGCCCGCTTGGATTTCACCTTGACGTCCTTGCGGTCCAGTTTGGCGATGAGCCCCTCCACTTCACCCGGAGCGAGATCGAGACGCTTGGACTTCTTGCTCAGTTTTTCGATGGTGAGCGGCGCGCCGATCACATTGCGGTAGTTGCCCACCTCGGAGACGTAGGCGAAAAGCGATCCTCCCGACGCCACGTAACGGGCGAAGATCGCCGCCACTTCGGGAGAACGACCCAGTTGAACCATATCTGCCGGATTGAGGACCACCAAGTCGAGGTATTCCAGCCGCTCGGCCAGGAGTCGGCGCAGGAGGTCGGGATCGTGAGGGAACCGCTGGGGAGATCCGGAAGCGTTCTGTTCCTCGCCTGCCTGCTTCTTGTCCCCGTACAGAAGGAGATTAAGAATCGCCGGAACGTCTTCATCGATGAACAAGTCCGCCGCCAGAGGATCGGGACGTTGGCTCAGCGTATTGAGCCGGCCGGCGAGACCGAAGCGCGTCTTGACACCGGCTCTGGAGGAGCGCGAGACCGTAGGACGGGATTCCTCGATGATGAGGAGATTGTGCTTCGGGCTCTTGACATTGAACTTCGGTGGCGGCAGACCGGCGGACAGCACGGTGGCGATACGTTGCCAGCCGTCCAGCCCTGTGACGTTGGTCGTTGTGACGTAGTCGTCGGCAGGCAGGGAGACCAGTTCCTTGGGCGTGTCGAAGTCCAGGGTATAGGTGAAGCGCTGTCCGGTCTCGCGCCCTTCCAGAGTGACCTGATGAGCCGGACGCGAGCCCGTAGTCCTGAGCGAAAGGTCGGCGGTCTCGCGGGTCAACGCCGTCTTGACCTGCTTCCCTTCTTCGCCCGCGCGCACACGGACCTTCGCCGTCTCCATGTGATAGGAGGGTTCCCAGAGGAACAGCTTGTAGACTCCGGCCGGGATCACCTCGCCCTTGTAGTCCTCGATGATCAGCTCGCCTCCCTTGAAAGCGCTGAAGTCGAACTCCTCACCGGTGGCGATGTAGGTCCGGCCGTAGTTGGCCAGCAGGGGTTTCTTTTCTTCAAACAAGTCACATCTCTCGTCGTCGGCATATTCGGCGGGGCGCTGCAACTGGTTGATCTCGATGCCCCTGCCCGCCATCAGGAGGACGTGCTTCGGGGGGCTCGAAAACGTAGTGTCCATGTACTGGCGCCGGACCAGCGGTGCGAGGGAGCCGCCCTGCTTCTTGAATTTGAAGCCGAGAGCGTTGCCATCGACCACTTCGGCGGTCAAAGGATCGACCCGCACGACGAAGCGGCTGTCGGCCGGATCGGCTTGCTCGATCGGAACGTCCGCGACCCGATCGAAAACCACCTCCTTGCCCTGCCGACGGCGGACCTCCCAACGGGAGTTCTCCAGCCCCAGCGTTTCGTAGCCGGGCCTCTCGATACGCATCGAATACCATCCGCTCAGGACGTTCTTGATGGTGTAGCTGGTCGGATCAGTGGTCCAGGCCTCGACGACGTCGTAACCGCTGCCGATGGTCACCGTGGCGCTGAGCTCGACCGGCGGCTTCTCTTCGTTCAGGGCCCTGTCGGAAAGGATCGGGGTCAGGAAGACCCTGATGTGCTCGGGTTCGGTGAGGGTCACCGTCAGCTTGCCGTAGTAGGGTCTCAGGAATTCCTGTTCCAGGGCTATGCCCAGACGTTCGACGATCGAGCGCAGGCAGGAGACCGGCCCGCTTCTCTGGGCTGCGGCGATGATACGGCCGTCGAAGCGGGAGATCAGCTTGAGGTCGATCTCGACCCTTAGACCTGGAACGGAGTTGAGCTTCTTGGCACGGTCTTTGTCCTCCTGGCTCTCGCCGAAGTCTTCCCCTTCCTCATCGACCTCGTTGGCGCTCTCCAGATCCTCTCCTTCAGCCATGGAGGATTTCTTCTCGTGGTCCTCCTTCTCTTCGAGGGGCGGCGGAGAAAAGGGAAGAATCGTGACGGTCCCCAGGATGAAGGCATCGATCTTTTCGAGCAGCTCCTGCGACTCCTTGTCGTCAGGTGTGACCTTCACCTCCCCGAACTGGCGCCGCGTCTTCTCCGCGACGATCGCCTTCAGATCCGCCGTCTTGCGTTCGACGACGACGAACTGGCTCTTGCGTTTGAGGAACGTGACCAGCATGGCTTCGACAGAAGCCCCGTACTTAGCGCTCTGGGCGTCCTGGTTGGCGTTGTCGAAAACGAACACGGCCGCGCGCGGCCTGCGTTGCGCCGTATAGGGATCGTCGACCTTGAAGGTGGTCTCCACGCTGGCCTCCGGCGCGCCGGCCCCCGCATCGGGCGGAGCGGCGGCCGTCTGCGCGGCGCCCGTCGTGATCAGGAGACCGCTGATGCAGAATGCGCTCAAGACGACTCTAACGGTGGGTTTCATTGTTCTCCTTTCGTTCCCAGTTCCCGGACGAAACGGAATAGAACTGTCTCCGCCAGACGCTCCGTAGCCGCTTCGCAGGCTTGCGAGCCGTCGGGCTGAGAGTTGACGGCCTCCATGGGCCCCAGATCGATCGAAGAGCCCGGTCCCTCGGCGCTCGCCTCCGCCCTCAGCCGGCAGAGCACCAGCGGCGAGCTTCCATCGGCATGAGAGTCCGTGGTGGGTGAGCCGAGCCGCAGCCTGAATGTCCATCCGGAAGTCCCTTCTGGAAGCTCTTCTTCGAGAGCGCGTTGGGCGGCGCGGCTCAGAGCCTGCTTCAACGGGTAGGTCAGGCTGGACGTCCCACCGGAGATCACGAAACGCAGGCCCCCTACTTTCACCTCCGTGGTGGTGGCCCGGGAGGGGCGAACAGCCTCAGGTTCCTTCCGAGGTTCGCGAGGAGGTTCAGGCCGCTTGTCCAGTAAGCTCTGCGGCACCGCGGAGACATCCATCGTAAGGAACCGATCGAGGACAGGATCCGCCGAGAGATGGACGATGGCCGCAAAGATCAAGGCTGCGGCCGCTCCAATCCACCGCGGACGCCACCGCCGGCGGTGAGGCCGCCATTGGATCCGCCGTTCTCCGCGTGTTTCGGAAACCGAAAAGGCTTCTTCAGTTGAAACACCCGTGCCGAACGTGACCCGCGCATGGGGATGGCCGTACACGACATAGGCCAGGACCGACGGGTCTCCAGATCGCTCCTGGTAGATCTGGCGTCTCGCTTTCCAGGCCGCCTCACCCAAAGGGGCTCCGCCCGCGAGGGCGTCATAGAAGGCGCGGGCGAAGCTCAGCGCGATCTGGGTGCGGACCGGCCACATGGGGGCCACAAAGGCGCTGCAGCCGCAGACGCCGACCCAGCGCGAGGCCCAGCCGCCGAGGCGCGTCAGGGACCAGCCCTGCTGCCCCGCCCAGCAGGTGTTCAGGAAGACCAGCGGCTGATTGCGGAGGATCCGGGTCGCCACGGGGCCTTCCAGGTCCAGCGGGCGCAGGGCGCTGCCATCGGGAAGCGGAATGCCCGCTTCGTCAGCCCGCGAGGCCGCCAGGCTGCCGTGGCCCATGAAGTGGAGAAGCTGGGCGTCGCAGGTCTCGAGGTAACTGAGGATCTCCCCGACGGAGTCGCAGGCGGGCGCCTCGCCGCTCAGACCGGGGCTCGCCCCCTTGAGGTCCTCCAGGAGGATCCTCTCTTCCTTCACCTGAGGGAGGTCCGCCGTTTCCAGGGCGGCGAAGGAACGGACCGTAATCTCCCGGGCGGGAGTGCTCCTCCCCGCCAGCCAGCGGGTCAGCTCGAATTGCAACGCTAGGAAGTCGTCGTCGAGGATTTTTTCGGGACGGCTGTCGTCGTAAGGCTTGATCAGCTCCCAGGGGATCCACGGTTCGTCAGAAATGATCATCCAGGAGCGGACAGACCGCCGGATCTCGCGGTAGGCGGCACGGATTTCGGGGGGGATGAGCTCGCGCCACAGCGCCCGGCCGAAGCTCACCAGCTTGCGGTCGACTCCTTCGTTCAGAAGGTAGGAACCGTCGAAGTCCAAACGGTCCCCGAGCTGTTCGATCTTGCTCAGGAGGTAGCGGTGAAACTCGTCGGGGTTGCCGTGAAATGCGGGACCCGTGACCGAGTAGTGGGAGAAACCGACGGCCCCGGTCGGCGAATGCAAGGTGTACTTCAACCATGTCCGCCCGTGCTCGCTCTGGGTCCTGACCTGCATCTCCAGGTCAGGCGGCCGGACGTCACGCGTCATGCTCGTACCCGGCTGAATCATCATGCGGGACCATCCCTCTCCAGAATCACTGGAAAGACAAAGCGAGCGAATTGTTCAGATCATGATGGAGGCCGGCGGGCGCTGGCGCCGCTCGGCTCCTTGCCTGCTAGACGCGAGAGTCCGGGATGGAAGGGGTCAGGACGGAAAAAACGGAAGACTGGTCAGATCGTGAGGAGATGGGAGGCGCCGGGAGGACTTCGATATGCGGCCCTTTCCATCGAAGTCCTCCCGGCCATTCTTTCGGACACGAGAAGTAGAAATCCCTTGGGAAGGCTCAGGGGAAATCCTCTGCCGCTCGCCCCTCATCTACTGGACGCGACGTTCTGAAGAAAAAAGGATCACGCCGGCGACGGATTCACTCGGCGACCTCGATCAGCAGCCTCTCCTCGGCCAGCGGCGGCGAACCGAAGCCGGCAGCCGGCAGGACACGGACGAGGTAGATGCCATAGGGCAGGCGATCACGCGGCAGGGTCAGCGGGTAATCGTGATCCGGGGCCAGCCACACCCGATCGCTTTGCCAGACCGCTTTGTCGAAACGGTCGACAATCTCCAGATAGCCCTCCTGAGCATCGATCGACGAGTCGAGGCTCAGGACGAGTTGGACATGAAGCGCCGTCCGTGGCACCGCAAGGCTGATGTCACCCCGCGTATCTTCCCCCAGAGGGACGGTTTCGGAAGGGGGGTTGAAGATCGGCTCCGAGAGCCGGTCCACCTTGCGCTGCAACTGGCCGACCCAGACGGAGAGTCCGACCGAGACGAGAGCGAAGGCCGCCGCCAGCTTGTGCGGCATGCCCCAGGAACGCGAGGGGAACCGTCGCACATTGGAAGGCCGCGCCGCCAGGGCCAGCTCGCGGGCACGCTCCGGGACTTCCCGGATCCAGTCCACGTACTCGGGCTCGGCGTCCACTTCCTCGGCCAGAGGGGATCCCGCCAGAGTCCCGGACTCCACCTGCCGGAACCGGCGGAGGGCCTCGGCCACGGTCTCCGGCGCGAGGACACCGGAGCGCCGGCCGGGTTCGAAGAGCGCCCCGTCCAGCCATGTCCCGAACCGGCAGCGCAGGCTGAGAGGCCCTCCAGGAGCGTCCGCCGGGACCTCGACGTCCGCCGTGCCGGCCGGCGGACCCGCGTCCGCGGGGACAACCAGCAGCTTGCCGTCGGCGGCGCGCTCCAGGACCGCCCATTCGACCGGAAGGCCGGCGGTGGCCGGCAGGACGAAGAGGTCGCCCGGCCCGGCGGGGAGGCCGCGCCGGCGTTCGAGCTCGGCCTTCAGGCCCAAAGCCCGCTCCCGGGCTTGCGCCGCCAGCTTTTCCAGGCGCTCGCGGGGGGAGTCGGGAGCCATGGGATCAGGTCCTTCCTGCATGGGTAGACTTCCCCTTTAATGAGGTAACGGCGGCTTTCCCCGAAATGGCGGCTTGGCAACGCTCCAACAGATCGCCTAGAGTCTGATACAGAGCCGGCAGACGGTCACGGGGAATGTGCAGTTGCTCCGCCAGCTTGCGCAGGGAGGGCCGCTCTTCATCCGGAGCTTCCACCCCTGCCACCAGCGCGCGGTCGAGGCGCGACGCGGCTTCCGCCTCGATTCCTTCCGACGCCTGAACCCTCACGAACTGCCAGAGGGTGGAGAGGTACCCGCGGGTCCTTTCATCGGTCCCGAGGCTCTCCAGGGAGATCAGGACGCATTCGATCAGCTTGCGGAAGACCTCACGCTCCTCGACCTCCGTGTCCGGTCCGGCGAGGCGCACGAGGTTCCTGGCTCCCTCTCCCGCCGCCTGCGGCACGGCCTCGCCCTGGGCGAGGTCCAGGATGGCGGCCCACCGCGCCCGCACGTCGGCCTTCATCGGGTCGACGAGGTCCTTGAAACGGAACGTGTAGATCCCTTCCTCTCGCAGGTCGGGCAGCCGCTCGCGCAGCCGCTGGACCACCTCCTCCTGCCGCCGTCCCCGCAGCGTCACCAGGTCCGGCAGCAGCTCGTCGTTCCAGCGGGCCACCAGGGACGCGAGCTCCGCCCGCCCCTGGCCGGGCAGATCCATCCCGTCGGCAAACCCGAGCACGGTGTCGTTGCGCACCTTGTCCTCGCCCGCGGCGAGCACGCGAAGCTCGCCCTCGTCGATCGCGAGCCGCACGGCGGATTGCAAGACCTCGAAGACCTGGAAGCCGATCGGATCGTGCTGCTTCTGGCGCTCGTGCAGGAAATGCCGGATGTTGAGAAAAATCAAGCCGTCAATATTCTGCTTGATGATTAGTTGAGCCTGCAGGCTTCTCAGACGAGAAACGAAGATGTACGAGTAGCACTCCGCCAGGATCTCGTCGAGCGCGCTCTCGTGGCGGTTCTCCGGGCTGGCGGGCTCCCAGCTTCCGGAGCCGAAGATGCCGAGATAGGACGGCGGGCTGTCCCACAGGCCGCGTCTCTTGAGCTCGCTGCGCAGGGCCGCGCGCAACGCCGTCCAGAGAGCTTCGAACTCCCGGGAATCCAGCGGCGCTCCGCTTCCGAGCGCGCGGACGTGCGCGGTGAAGACTCCGGCCTCCTCCGCGGCGGTCTTCTCAGGATGGCTGGTCCTGCTGGAGAGTCTGAGGTCCAAGCGCCTTCTATTTGACCACAGGTCGAGCCGCAAGCCCATGGTTTCCCCTTCCCCCCGCTTCCAGCCAGTTTCCCAAACCCGCCCGTTAGTCCCCGCCTGAGGCGAGGTTGGGACGCCTCGAAGCCGATCGGCAACCGGAAATCCCAAAACCCATCAACCGATCGAAGCCCGGAGGCCGACGGCCTCCAAGGAGAGGGTCCGTGTCCAACCATACTTATGCGGTTCGTAACGCTTTCATCGCCGGCGCTGCGTTCTTCTCCATCCTGATCGTATCGACGGAGTCGCGGGCGCAGTCACCGACCGACTGCCAGACCGAGCTGGGAGTTACCTCGGGATACACCAGCCTGACGAACGGCGCCACCACCACGAAGCAGAAGGGAGTCGATGAATGGGACGGCGAGGTGATCAAGATCCGGACGTCCAAGCCTGGAGTGCTGACCCTTGCAGGGGCCGGCACCGGGTCGCAAAGCTCGCTGTATACCGACGCCGCCTCCGGTCCGTATCCTCTGCTCGACAGCGCCCAGTTGGGAACCAACCTGCGCAATCTCCAGGTGGTCGTCTCGGCGGGTGACCACTGCATCCAGGTGGCGCCGCCGCCGGGAGCCACGGGCGATCTCGAGGTTCAGGCCACGTTCACCGACGTCTGTCCCCTGGGGACCGCGGACGATCATGGCGACAGCTTCCTCTGCGCCACGCCCATGACCGTAGGCGGCGGCAGCGTGTCCGGCCAGATCTCATCCGGCACGCCCAGCGACGGCGACATGTTCACCTTCACTCTGGGCTCGTCCGCCACGGTGACGATCGAGAGCACGGGCAGCACCACGGACGTGGAGGGTGAGCTCTATGATCAGGACGGTGTCCTGCTGGATTCGGACGATGACAGCGGTACGTATTCCAACTTCAAGATCATCTACCCCTCGCTTCCCGCCGGCAAGTACTACGTGCGGGTGAAGGGCGCGAACGGCTCCTACGGGCTCGGCGCCTCATAGCCTGGGCCGGGTCCGATCCATCAGCCCGGGGAGCCTCCTCCCCGGGCTTTCCTTTTCAGACCTTACACCCCTTGTACACCGTCACCTCCGAGCCGTCCGCCAGGAAGGCCGAGCTGGGCTCCGCCCCCAGGGTCGCCACGAAGCGCTCGCCGTAGAGCGCGGCGACATCGCAGTCCAGGACCGGCCGCTCGAGGTTCCACACCCGCCAGCGAGGGTGCTCCACCCGGTACTCCATGCAGCCGCCATCGCGGAGGGAGGAGTAGCCCCAGTAGTGCTCGGTGATGAACTCCTCCTCCGAGCCCGGCGCCGCCTCCTTCGGCTCGCCCGAGACCATGGCGTCGATGCCGTTCCACCGGCCGCGGTTCCGCCAGCCGTACGTCACGTGCATGCCGCCACGGGCGGGATCGCCGGTGATCGAATGACGCATGGGGAGCGCGACGTACTTCTCGCCGTAGAACAGCCGCGCCGTGGTGGCGATGGCGAGCCGCGGGACGATCTCTTTGACGAAGACCACGCCCCGCCGCCAACCCTCCGGCCCCTGGCGGCGCACGTAGAACCGGAGGTTCACCTCCTCGAAGTTCCGATGTCCCGGAATGCCCAGCCCCCAGACCCGGGTGTCGAGGAAGAGGAAGCCCACCACGCTGACGTAGGTCCGCCCTGCCCAGAAATCCAGCTCCGTGCCCCGCGGCACGAAGGGCTCCATCACCTCGGGAGCCACCGGGTAGTTCAGCATGGCGAGATACCGCCAGCGGGCGGTCAGGAAAGGCCGGAGCGCGGGGGAGTCCACGCCCCTGATCCTATCGCGAAGCGGCGCCGTGGAACTCGGGGGACGGGATCTCCTCCGGCTCCGTCTCCGGCCGCAGCCGCCGCGAGGCGCTGTAGGGATAGAAGGAGACGACCTCTCCCCGGCGGTTGCGCTCCTGGAGGCGGTGCCAGAAGCCCACCTCGAACAGGTCGGCGTGCTCGCGCAGGAAAGCCTCCCGCAGCTCGCCCTGGAGGCCCAGGAAGGTCCGCAGCTCCGAGGGGAACACGTCTCCCTCCCCGACCGTGAACCAGGGCTCCGCCGACAGCTCCTCGAGGTCGTCCCGGGCCGGCGGCATCTCCCGGAACGTCAGGTCGGTGAGCCGGGTGAGCTCGTCGTAGTCGTAGGAGAGGACGCGGCCGTGGCGGGTGACGCCGAAGTTCTTCAGCAGCACGTCGCCCGGGAAGATGTTGGCCGCGGCGAGGTCCTTGAGGCACCGCCCCCAGTCGAGGACCGCCGCCTCCGCCTCCTCCGGGCTCCGTTGCTGTAAGTAGAGGTCCAGAGGATCGATCCGGCGCTCCAGATAGACATGCAGGAGAGTCACGCTGTCGCCGTTGATCCGCAGGTTGCGGGAGGCGACCTCGCTCAATCTCGCCAGGAGCTCCGGCTCGAAGCGCGCCCTGGGGAAGGTCAGGTGCTCGAACTCCTGAAATCCCACGAGGCGTCCGACGCGGTCGTGGAGGTGGACCTTCCGGTACTGCTCCATCACCCGTTCCCGCGTGGTGTTCTTCTGGGGCGGGAAGGAGTCCTTGATGACCTTGAACACCAGGTCGTAGGAGGACAGCGTGAAGACCTCCATGACCAGCCCGGGCTGACCGGGCGCCGTCACGAACAGGTCGGGGGTCGTCTGGATGTGGGCCATCAGGTCGCGGTAGATCTCGGTCTTGCCGTGCTTCTTGTACCCCAGGGAGTCGTACAGCTCGCCGATCCGTTTCCTGGGGAGGATCGACCGCAGGAACCCGATGACCTGGCGCGGGCTCGCCACGTCCACGTGCAGATACCAGCGGGCGAAGCTGAAGACGACGCTGGTCTCGTCCTCGTTGTGGAGCACGGCGTCTACTTCCAGGCCTTCGGGCCGGTTGACCAGGGCGAGGACCACCGGCAGCCGGTCCTCGCCCCGGCGGACCCGGCCGATGAGATAGGCCCCCTTGTTGCGGAAGAAGACCGGGTGGAGCATGTCCAGCGCCTCGATCTCGGGCGTGCCGAAAGCCTCGGCGATCCCTCTTTGCAGACGCGCGGCGGCGAGCACGGCATCCCCTTCCAGGTCGCGGAAGCCGACTGCGAACCGGGCGTCTTCCAGCACCCGGCGGATCACCGGCGCCTCCACGCGGCGGACGGCGTACATGCGGGCGCTGGCCATCTCCCAGCCGTGGAACGGCAACGGGAGCTCGTCGGCGGTGTAGTCGATGGCCGGATCGACGCCGGCGTGGGGGAAGACCTTACGGGTGAGGGAGTTGAAGTACGTCTGGGCGATCTCGAAGTCGTCGCGGCCGAGGATCTCCCGCGTGTAGGCCGCCTTCAAGGCCCGCCAGACCGCCCGGTCGGCGAGACGATCGCCGAGTTGTCTCCGGAGCGCCTCCATGGTCGCGGCGACGCTCTGGGCCGGCAGCTCGATCTTCTCGATGGTGTCGCGCCGGATACCGGCCCAGTCGCGTTCCTCGAACCGGCGTTGCACCTGGCCGGTGATGGCCCGCAAACGCCGGTGGTGCTCATCGAAGGCCTGACGGATCGTCCCGGCGGCGCGGGCGGCGGTGTCGGTCAGCTCCACGGGCGGCATCCTAGCACCGGAGCTTGACAAATCCTGAAATACCGCTACTCTTTGTCCCCGTCAGGCACCGAACAAGCCTGTCGCAGTACCCAGAGAACGTGATAGGGACCTGGCTGTCGAGTGGGTCCCTTTCGTGTTTCTGGGAGAAAACCAGAAAGAGAGAATTTCAGAATGCGTAACACCGGAAGAGTGAAGTGGTTCAACGACAGCAAGGGATTTGGTTTCATCACGCCGGAGGACGGTCAGAACGACTGCTTCGTCCACCACTCGGCGATCCAGGGCAACGGCTTCAAGTCGCTGGCCGAAGGTGACCGCGTGGAGTTCGACATCGTGGCGGGCAAGAAGGGCCCGGCCGCGAGCAACGTCGTCAAGATCGGCTGAACCACCAGCTCGCCGAATCGGCAATAGATCGCGAAGGCCGCTCCGGATTTCCGGGGCGGCTTTTTCGTTTCTGATTTTTTCCTAGTCCTGGCCCAGCGTCTCCTCGAACAACAGATCCCCTTCATCGGTGTCCTGATAGTAGGAGGCCTTCGCCGTGCCGCCGGCGTCGTCCAGCTTCAGGATGACGTAGCAGTGGGCGTAGTCCTCGTCCGGCGTGGGGCTGAGCCGCACCGGCAGGACCGGAATCGAATCGCCCACCCGCGACTTGTACGGGTCCTGTTCGAGGAAGACCGGGATGGCCGAGGCGCCGATACAGCGTCCGCGCTTCAGGCCGAGATACGGGCCGTAGATCTCCAGGTTGTGCTCGTGCCCCCAGAACCAGGTATCCACCTGCCCCAGGACGTCGCCGAACTGCCGCTGGAGGTTCGTGTTGACGGAGCGGTCGCCGTTGTTCTGCTCCGGGCCGATGACGGAAAAGGCCGAGAAGAGCTGGTGGTGGGAGAGCAGGATCGTCTTCCGGCCGCCGGCGTTCTGGATCTGGTGCTTGTGCCAGGCCAGCTCCGGCTCCTCCAGATAGGTCATGGACGTGTTGACGTCGAACACGTCGTCGTCGTGCAGGCCGGTGTCCATGGCCAAGAGCTGCCAGCCGGGGCTGCGCAGACAGAAGAAGCTGTGCCCCTGGAGCTGCCCCGGCGGGGCCAGCGGTGGCTGGTTGGTCTTGTCGATGAGGTCGTAGAAAGGACCGCCGCCCGAGTACATGTCGTGGTTGCCTGTCATGTTGAACACGGGCATGGGCCGTTCCGGACCACGGCCGAAGGCCTCGTTGATGATGTCGAGGAAATACGTTTCCATTTCCTTCGTCGTGCCGGAGTAATAGACGTCCCCGAGATGGATCAGCACGTCGGGTTGATGCTTCGCCACCTTTTCAAGAAGGGCCCGGGCCTCGGCCGTACCAGTGCCCCAGTCCGCGATCAGCGCCACGGTGGCGTTTTCCTTCAAAGGGATGGACGCCGGATCTTCCACCGAGACCGGCGGCCGGTACGGCACCGTGCCATGGTCCACCTCGAAAAACTTGACGTATTCCTCCACCGCTTCCGACCACAGGGGATCGCAGACGCTGAACTTGAGGGCGTCCTCGAGCTGCTGGATCTCCGCCGCGGGCCGGCGCTCCACCTTGGCTTTGGCCAGACGGAGGGCGATGTCGGCGCAGGTCTCGAGCGTCTCGCCCGCGCTCGCCAGAGGTTCCGCCAGCGCGGCCGATCGGGCAGCGTCCTTCTTCGCGGCGTCGGCGGCGTCCGCCACAGCGGGATGGTCGAGGGTCGGCCGGTGGGGGCCCGCACCTTCGCGACGACTGACGACATGATCGACCGCCGACTGCCAGAGGGAGAGGTGAGGATCGGTGATGGTCTTGATGCTCATTGCGGCCTATCCCTCCTTGGAGATCTCCGTCTGGAGCGTGCTTCGCCCTCTGGTTGAGGTCGTACCGCTTCGAGTCTCCTGGACATACAGAGATCCGAATAGATTGTTAAACCTGAGCTGAGGCGGATAGTAACACAGGTCCGATCGTGACAGCCTTGAGGCTCAACGCCGGGTGGCGGTCCGGAACTCTCGCAGGAGGCGACGGAAGACCGGGTGCTCCGCCGAGCCGTAGGCCAGCTCGCCGATCGCCCGCAGGGGCTTCATCTCCATCAAGGTGGAGGCGAGAAACGCCCCCTCCAGCTCCTTCAGCTCCGAAGGGAAGACTTCCCGCTCGGCCACCGGCATCCCCAACTCCCGAGCAGCCTCCAGGAGGAATGCCCGGGTGATGCCGGGGAAGATCTCCGGGGTCAAGGCGGGGGTGATGATTCCGTCTTCGGTCAGGAAGAAGACGTTTGCCGCCGAGGCCTCGCAGATCCGGCCGTAACGATCGAGCATCAGGCCGTCGTCGAATCCCGCCAGCTCCGCCGTCCGGCGGGCGAGGTAGCTGTTGGCGTAGACGGCGCAGACCTTCCACGTCACGGGGATGGCCGAGGCGGGCATCCGCTCGATGGGAGAGATATGGCAGGTCAGGGACGTGTCTACATCGCGAGGAACCGGCAGGGCGAAGATCGCCAGATCGGCGGGGAGGTGGTCGCCGGGACCGGTCAGCGCCAACTGAGGGCCCGAGCGGAAGGTAATGGGGCGAATGTAGTAGTCGGTGGCCGGGAGGACGGCGAGAAGCGCGCGGACGCCTTCCTCGAGCTGGTCCGCCGTCCATTCCAGGATCAATCCCAGCCGCTCGCAGGAGAGGGTGAACCGCTCCAGGTGGGCGCTCCCGAAGTGCAGGTGGTAATGGTCCTCGTTCCAATAGGCCATGAGGCCGTCGAACACCCCGACCCCGTAGTGCAGCGTATGGCTGGCCACGGAGGGGCCAGCCTCTTCGCTTTCTACGAGCCGGCCGTTGAACCAGGCGAGAGGCGAGGGATCAGCCATGCTCATCCTTGGAAGGACTTGATCCTTGTCGATATCAACACGGAGTATCGCCCTTGATGTTAACGACGTCGTAGGCGAGGTAGGTCTCCTTCACAAGCCTTTGACGCAGCACGCTCTCGAGAGCCGAAGACAGCTCTCTCAACTGTCCGAAATGACCGCATGGATAATGCGCCTCAATCACGATATGTACAGGATCATTGCCGTTTTCCTGCGTGATAGAGAGGGCTTCGGCTGTAGATGTAAAGCCATGTAGCTGAGAAATGATGTTGGACTTTTCGTGGGGTTTCAGCCCCTTTTCGAAATGGAGGTTGATGAACGCCTTTACGCTCCGCATATCCTCCTTGGGCGCGGACTTCTGGATCAGTGCGCCATCATGGAAAACACTCCCACGGCTTGTCTTTACTGGCACCATCTCCTGAGCTACATTGAACATGCTGAGACCTTCCGGATTCGTGATGGTCGACTCCAGAAAAGTTCCGTCAGTGTCCTCACCTTCATCAACTTCCTGATCCTCTACGGCCGGTTTCAGCAGGGTCAGCAATCTCTCTTTGATTGCGGCAGCAGTACTCATATCAGCTCGGAACCGGGCCATCAGCTCGGCGGCGCCCAGGAGAGACCAGACAGAAACATCGTAGAGCTTTCCTTCGGAGCCGCGGCTGTCACAAGCTTCCTCAAGGACCTCGATGAGTTTCTTGCGTACATCCTTGAACAACTTCGTGTTGATCACCATGTACCAAAGATCGGATCGATCCCCTGGATTATGAGGTCGCGCGTCCGCAATAAACGCTCGGCTCTCCTGGAAGGACATCGACATTGAGCAGTATTTACTATGATCACGATCGACAGTCCGTGGTTTAGACTTGTACTGTTCTTCGAGCTTTCGCACCCGCACCGCCAGGTCCGCATAGTCCATGGACAACCAGGATTTTGGGAGGTTGTATGCACGAGAGAGCTCTTCCCAGCGGAAGAGACGGGCCATTCCCTCATAGAACCTCCGTAACTGCGTCTCCTGGTTGGCCATGACACCGTTTCGGTCCTGAAAAGGTCTCGGCACAGTCTCCGGATCAAAGCCCGAATGACAGATCGGTATGATCGGGACGCCACCCCTCGCCCAGCAGACTCCTGTTTCGAAATTGATCCAACGGCTACGGAGAGATGTCTTGCTGCAGAGAACCAGCAAGACATCCGTGTTCAACAGTGCCTTTGTCATACGTGGAAACCAGTCTTCGCCACGCTCGACAAAGTTGAAATCAAAGACATCTACGAGACTGGGAAGGAAGGGCTCCTTCAGGAGCTCAGCCATCTCGGTTTCTTCCTCGATGTAACTGAAAAACACCCGACCTTTACGAAGAGGCGTAGACTCGGAAAAGCCCGGAGAGGATGCGCCTCCCATTCCAAAGTTCATAGCCTGGACTCCATGGCGGCTTGGAAAAGAGATGTAACTCTTGTGATTGGACGGTTCCGTATTCCTCTTTCAGGCTACCACAAAACATCCAAGCCAGCCCTGGCCCGTAGGACATAGAGTCGTTACGACATACCAATTTGTCTTTGTTGGAGGAGACGCAAAGAGCCCCCGGGGTGGCCCTCACATCGCGAAGCGGGGTTGTTCTACGCGACGGGTTGCTTGGCGGGCATCAGGCCCTATCCTGGGGAGGACGGTATTCAGTAGTCCCTGTATCGTTCTCGAAGTACGACAGCCTGTCCCCCCGTATAGCCATCACGGTATAGTGTTGCCCTGCCCGAACGGTTCCTTGGGAGACACCAGATGCCGACGCGCCGACCTCAGCGGATTGAATACCCGGACTCCGGCGGCCCGCCCGTGGGCGAGAGCGAGGCCCACGGCAGGGCCTTCTTCGATACGGCCTGGTGCCTCGGCATGCGCTTCGCCGAGGACCCCGAGGTCTATGTCTGGGGCAACCTGCTCCTCTACTACGAAGAGGGGAACCCGGACGCGCGGGTCTGCCCGGACCTGTTCCTCGTCAGCGGCGTTCCCAAGAACCCGCCGCGGCGGAGCTACAAGCTCTGGGAGGAGAAGAAGGCGCCCCTCCTCGTCATCGAGTTCACCTCGGAGAGGACGCGCGAGGAAGACCTCGGGCTCAAGAAGGACCTCTACGAGCGCCTGGGCGTGAAGGAGTACTTCCTCTTCGATCCCCTGGGCGAGCACCTGGAGCCCCGCCTCCAGGGCTACAAGCGTGTCAAGGGACGCTTCAAGAGCCTCGCTCCGGACGCGGACGGCTCCTTGAAGAGCCGGATCACCGGCTTGATCCTCCAGGCGGATGGGGAGGGCCTGCGGCTCAGGGATGGCGAATCCGGCGATCCTCTGCTCTGGCCCCGGGAGGTCCTGGAGGTCGCCAAGATGACGCTGGACGGGCTCGAAGACCTCCAGGAGAAATCCCACGCCGCGCTGGCCACGCTGGACGACCTGGAACAGAGGGCCAAGGACGTGGAAGTCCGGGCCAAAGCCGCGGAGGAACGCCTCCTGGCCCTCGATCAGGAACTGGCCACTCTGCGCAAAGAGCCGGTGAACTGAGAAGCCGGCCGCCATGGCGACTCCCCTGTCCGAGCCCAAGGGATCCCTCCCGCCCCCCGAGACCCTCCTCGTCCGCGGTCTCGGCACGTGGGACGGCACGCTGCTCACCATCGGTTCCATCGTGGGGACGGGGGTCTTCCTCACCACGTCGGACATGGCGCGGGTCCTCCCCCATCCGGGGCTGATCCTGCTGGTATGGCTCGCGGGCGGGCTGCTGACCCTCGCGGGGGCCCTCACCTACGGCGAGCTCGGGGCCATGTTCCCGCGCGCCGGCGGGATGTACCACTTCGTGAAGGAGGCCTACGGACCGCTCTGGGGCTTCCTCTATGGATGGACGGCGTTCCTGGTCATCATGTCCGGGGGGATCGCGGCCATCGCGGTGGCGTTCGGGGAGTACCTGGGGACCTTCGTCCCCTTCTTCGAGACCGGCAACATCCTCCTCTCCGTCCCCCTGGGATCATGGAAATGGACCCTCTCCGGCGGGCAGGTGGCCGCCGCGGGCGCCATCGTGCTGCTGACGGCGATCAACCACTTCGGCCTCAAGGAGGGTGCCTGGGTCCAGAACGTCCTGACGGCGCTGAAGATGGTGTGCATCGCCGGCCTCGCGTTGATCGGGCTGGCGGTGGCGGCGCCGGTGAAGCCGGAGCTCTTCGGACCGGCGCCGGCCGTGCCCGGCGGTCTCCTCGCCGCGTTCGGAGTGGCCATGATCGCGGTCCTCTGGACCTACGACGGCTGGTACGGCCTCACCTGCTCGGCCGGGGAGATGCGGGACCCGGGACGCAGCCTCCCGCTCGGGCTGATCTTCGGCACGGCGGCGGTCACGGTCCTGTACCTTCTGATCAACCTGGTCTACACCCGGGCGCTGACGGTCGGCGCCATGGCGGAGTCGTCCCGCATCGCCGAAACGGCGGCCGAGGTCCTGTTCGGGCAGGGAGCGGCGCGGCTGGTCTCGGGCATCGTCCTGGTCTCCGCCTTCGGCTGCCTCTCGGCCACCATCCTCTACAGCTCGCGGCTCTATCTGCCGATGGCCGAGGACGGCCTGTTCTTCCGTTCCCTGGCCCGGGTCCATCCCCGGCACCGGGTGCCGGTGGCGAGCCTGTGGGCGCAGTCGGCGTGGTCGGTGGTGCTGACGCTCTCGGGGACCTACTCGCAGCTCTACACCTACGTGATCTTCGCCTCGGTGGTGTTCCATGCCATGACCGCCGCCGCCGTCTTCGTGTTCCGGCGCCGCCTGCCGGACCACCCCCGGCCCTACCGGACGTGGGGCTACCCGCTCGTGCCCGCCCTGTTCATCCTCGCCTGCCTGCTGCTGATCGGGAACACTCTGAAGGAAAGCCCGGTCGAGTCCCTGATCGGCCTCGGCTTGGTCGCCCTGGGTCTGCCCGCGTACGCGATGTTCCGGCGCGGCAGGTGAGGGCTCGCAGGGCGAAACCTTCCAGCCACCCTCGCGTATCTGAACCCGCACCCTCCGGTGGAGGGGAAAGGTGTGTGAAAATGCCGGACCGGTGCAGAGGGGGTATTCCGTTGGCGGCGCGCAATTCCCGGCGATTCGCCGCTGTTTTCCCAGGGACGCAGGCGGCGCCTGTAGCGGCCGCCCCAAGCAAGCACGGAGGCAATTTGTGAAACGGATCTCAGCGTTCTCCCTGAGCGCGCTCCTGCTGGCCGGCGCCGCCTTCGCGGCGCCCCAGGACAAGAAGGACGCGGGGGACAAGAAGAAGGCCGACAAGTCTGAAAAGGCCGCCAAAGCCGAGGAGAAGAAGAAGGAAGACGAAAAGAAGGACCCGATGAGCGCCGCGACCTTCGCGGGGCTCGAGCTGCGCGGCATCGGACCGGCCCTGACCTCGGGCCGCGTCGGCGACATCGCGGTCGATCCCACCAGCCCCAAGACCTGGTACGTGGCCGTGGCCTCGGGCGGCGTGTGGAAGACCACCAACGCCGGCACCACGTTCACCCCCATCTTCGACGGCCAGGGCGTGTTCTCGATCGGCTGCGTCACGGTCGATCCCAAGAACCCGCTGACCGTCTGGGTGGGCACGGGCGAGAACAACAGCCAGCGCAGCGTCTCCTACGGCGACGGCGTCTACAAGTCCCAGGACGGCGGCAAGACCTGGGAGAACATGGGCCTCAAGAAGTCCGAGCACATCGCCAAGATCCTGATCGATCCGCGGGACTCGAACACGGTCTACGTGGCGGCCCAGGGCCCGCTGTGGGCGCCGGGCGGCGACCGCGGGCTCTACAAGACCACCGACGGCGGCAAGACCTGGAAGCCCATCCTCACCATCAGCGAGAACACCGGCGTCACCGACGTCGTGATGGACCCGCGCAACCCGGACGTGCTCTACGCCGCCGCCTACCAGCGGCGCCGCCATGTCTGGACGCTGATCAACGGCGGTCCCGAGGCCGGCATCCACAAGTCCACGGACGGCGGCGCCACCTGGAAGAAGCTGTCGTCCGGTCTGCCGCGCGAGCACATGGGCCGCATCGGCCTCGCCATCGCGCCCTCCGATCCGGACCGCGTCTACGCCATCATCGAATCGGTGAACCAGGCGGGAGGCTTCTACCGCTCGGACGACGCCGGCGCCAACTGGCAGAAGGCCAGCAGCTACGTCTCCAACAGCCCGCAGTACTACCAGGAGATCTTCGTCGATCCGGAGGACGCCGACCGGATCTACTCGATGGACGTCTTCAACATGGTCTCCGAGGACGGCGGCAAGAGCTTCAGCCGGCTGGGCGAGAAGAGCAAGCACGTGGACAACCACGCGCTGTGGATCGATCCCGCCGACCGCGACCATCTCCTGTCGGGCTGCGACGGCGGCCTCTACGAGAGCTGGGACCGCGGCGAGAACTGGGATTACAAGCCCAACCTGTCGGTCACCCAGTTCTACCGCGTGACGGTGGACAACGCGCTGCCGTTCTACAACGTCTACGGCGGCACGCAGGACAACTACAGCCTCGGCGGCCCGTCGCGGACCAACACCGACCACGGCATCATGAACCACGAGTGGTTCGTGACCCAGGGCGGCGACGGCTTCGAGACCCAGGTCGATCCCAAGGACCACAACATCATCTACGCCCAGTCGCAGCACGGCGGCCTGGTGCGCTTCGACCGCCGCAACGGCGAGACGGTGGACATCCAGCCCCGCGGCGCCAGCGGCGAGGCCCTGCGCTTCAACTGGGATTCGCCCCTGCTGATCAGCCCGCACAACAACCTGCGGCTCTACCACGCGGCCAACCGGCTCTTCCAGAGCGACGACCGCGGCAATTCGTGGCGGCCCATCAGCCCCGACCTGACGCGGCAGATCGACCGCCGCAAGCTCAAGGTCATGGGCCGGGTCTGGGGCGCCGAGACGGTGGCGTACAACAACTCCACCTCGTTCTACGGCAACATCGTGTCGCTCAGCGAGTCGCCGGCCAAGGCGGGCGTGATCTACGTCGGCACCGACGACGGCCTGGTGCAGGTGACCGCCGACCAGGGGGCGAACTGGACCAAGATCGACAAGTTCCCCGGCGTGCCGGAGAACACCTACGTCTCTTTCCTCATGGCCTCCCGCCATGACGCCAACACGGTCTACGCCACCTTCAACAACCACAAGATGGGCGACTTCAAGCCCTACGCCCTGAAGAGCACGGACCAGGGCAAGACCTGGACCTCCATCGCCGGCAACCTGCCGGACAACCAGCCGGTCTGGACGATGGCCGAGGACCACGTCAACCCGAACCTGCTCTTCCTGGGCACCGAATTCGGCCTCTACTTCACCGTCGACGGCGGCAAGAAGTGGATCCAGCTCAAGGGCATGCCGCCGATCGCCGTGCGCGATCTCGAGATCCAGCGGCGGGAGAACGACCTCGCGGTGGCGACGTTCGGCCGCGGCTTCTACATCCTGGACGACTACACGCTGCTGCGGTCCGTGAAGCCCGAGACGTTCGAAGGCGAATCGATGCTGTTCCCGGTCAAGGAGACCCTGGGCTACATCGAGGCCTCGCCGCTGGGCGGCCGTGGCAAGTCGTTCCAGGGCGAGTCCTTCTTCACCGCCCCCAACCCGCCGTTCGGCACCACGTTCACCTTCTATCTCAAGGATGAGCTGAAGAGCCGGCGCAAGCAGCGGCAGGAGGCGGACAAGAAGATCGAGAAGGAAGGCGGCACGCTGGCCTATCCGGCCTGGGACGTGCTCCGCGCCGAGGAGCGGGAGCGGGATCCGCAGCTCCTCTTCACGGTGATGGACGAGGAGGGCAACGTGGTGCGGCGCATCACGACCTCGGGCAGAGCCGGCCTGCGCCGGATCTCCTGGGACCTCCGGTTCCCGCCCGCCAACCCCGTCCGCCTGGGCGGCGGCGAGGAGAATCTGTTCGGCCCCGGCCCCCGGGGTCCGATGGTGGCTCCGGGCCGCTACAAGGTTCAGATGGCCAAGGTGGTGGACGACGTCGTGACCCCGCTGGGCACGCCCCAGACCTTCGTGGTCACGCCGCTCCAGAACGCCACCCTGCCGGCGTCGGACCGCGCCGCTCTCCTCGACTTCCAGCGCAAGACCGCGCGGTTGCAGCGGGCGGCCCTGGGCGCGGTGTCGGCCGCGGACGAGGCGGAGACCCGCATCAACTTCCTGCAGAGGGCCGTCCTCGATACGCCTGGCGCGGACCCCAAGCTGATGCAGCAACTGCATGCGATCGAGCTGCGCCTGAAGGACATTCAGGAGAAGCTCACCGGCGATCCGGTCCTCGGCGCCCGCAACGAGCCCACCCCGGCGTCGATCCTCGACCAGGTGCAGGGCGTCGTCTTCGGCCACTGGAGCTCCACGGCCGACGTGACGGGCACGCACCAGGCCGAGTACGCCGCCGCGGCCAAGGAGTTCGCTCCGGTGCTGGCCGACCTGCAGAAGCTGATCGGAACCGACCTCAAGGCCGTGGAGGATCAGCTTGAAGCGGTCGGCGCCCCCTGGACGCCGGGCCGCGTTCCCACCTGGAAGCAGGAATAGGTTTTCCTCTTTTCGCCGCTTCCGAGAGCCCCGGGAGACCGGGGCTCTTTTCTTTTCCAGAAGTCCTCAGTAAAGTGAAACTTCAGCCGGGACAGAGCGGAGCAGGACAAGGGCTTGGTCCCGAGAAAGGCTCGTGCCATGGCCGCAAGCAAGCAGAGAAGCGATCTGAAACGGGCTCTCGAGATCCTCACCGAGGGCGAGGCCGCGCCGGTCGCCGCGGCGTTCAGGCTGGAGGCCGTCGAGGTCCACGAGAAGGCGCGCCCCTGGACGAGCGACGAGAACATCCAGGGGCTCGGCATCGCCAGGCGGATCACCAAGGGCCAGCGGCTCGACGAGCTGGCGCTCAAGGTCTACGTCGAGCGCAAGCTCCCCAAGAGCCAGGTGGAGAACCTCGTGCCGTCGCGGGTCGAGCTGCCCGGCATCGACCGCTCCGTGGAGACCGACGTCGAGGAGATCGGCAAGGTCGAGCTGGAAGTCAACACGGCGCGCCACCGCCCGGCCATGCCCGGCTGCGGCCTCGGACACTTCGACGTGACGGTGGGGACCTTCGGCTGCCTGGTGCGCAAGCGCAACGATCCCGACACCCTCTACGTGCTCAGCAACTCCCACGTCCTCGCCAACCAGGGCGTCGGCCAGGCCGGGGACGTCGTGCTGCAGGCCGGCAAGACCGACGGCGGCGCGCAGCCGGCCGACGTGCTCTGCGAGCTGGCCGAATGGATCCCCTTCCAGTTCACCGACGAAGGCTTCCCCAATCTCGTGGACGCCGCCATCGCCAAGGTCCGCGACAGCGCGGAGATCTCCTCGGCGGTCAGCATGATCGGCGTGCCCCAGGGGATCAGCACGGCCGTCCGGATCGGCATGATGGTGAAGAAGTGCGGCCGCACGACGGACCTCACCTTCGGCGAGATCAAGGACGTGGACTACCGGCTCCAGTTGAATTACAAGAAGCCCGGGGGCGGCACCGGCCGGGTGGGCCTCCGCGATCAGGTGCTGTGCACGCGGTACACCTCGGGCGGCGACAGCGGCTCGGCGGTGTTCAACATGGACGGCAAGGTCGTCGGCCTGCACTTCGCCGGCTCCACCTCCAGCAGCATCTTCAACAAGATCGGCAACGTGCTCGACATGCTCGGGATCGACCTGGTGACCGAGGAGCTCTGATGGCCGATTCGTCCTCTGTGACGCGAGCCCTCGACCACTTCGGCGACGAGCTGATGCGCAAGAAGAACGTGGTCGGCCTCGGCAAGGTCCCGGCCGAGACCGGCGACGAATGGCGCCTCGCCGTCTATGTGGACAGGAAGGTCCCGCCGGAGGAGTTGGCGGCGGCGGACATGGTCCCCAAGACCCTGGAGCTGACGATGGGCGGGGACAAGGTGGCGGTCAAGACCAAGGTGATCGAGCAGCCAGGGCAGCCCGAGCTAGAGATGGTCTGACGACTCCAGCGGTTGTTCCCGCAGAATGCGGATCCGCTGGAAGCAGGCCGGCGGCCCCTCCGGCGCCGTTTCCATGCGCGGCTGGCCTTTCGGGGGCTCCAGCCCGCGCCGGACGAAGGTCAGCTCGAGGCCGCCTTTCCATTTCCCCTCCGCCTCCAGCTTCCGCACCAGGCCGGTGATGTCGTAGCCCACCTTGGCGCCGGCCGGCCCGAACGAGGAGAGCGTGCCCACGGGCTGGGAGTTGGCGTAGACGTCGAAATACGCTCCGGTCTTCCCGAGGTCCAGGCCCTCGATGTAGAGCCCCAGCCGCTCCCCGCCGCCCATGGACTCCAGGGAGGCGGCCGGCATCTCGATCTCGACCGTGGTGCGCTCTCCCAGGGTCACCGGCTTGTCGCGGGTGGCGAGGACCTCACCGGGCGCGGGGCTCTCGGACGTCATGGCGGCGGACTCCGGCGCCGGGCGGTCGCGGTCGGCCTGACCCGGCGCGCAGGCGAGGATGAGGGCGGTCAACAGCAGAGGCTTCATGCGGACGCCTCCTTTCAGGGCCTATTGTAGAGCGGACGGCATGCCCTTCCGAGACCTCACCCTCGGTCCCTCTCCCATCTCCCTGCCGCCCGCCCCCGGGAGAGGGAGGTCTCTGCGCTTGAGATCTTCTCGGTCTCGGCAAGATCGTCTCCTCATCGTTCCCCCTCTCCCGGGTGGCGGGAGGGGGGTGGGAGAGGGGGCCAGGGGGTGAGGTCTCGAAGGGCAGGCCGCTCCAACTGTCACCCTACTCCCTGATCACCCGCACCCTCTCAAACCTGACCTCGCGCGTCTCGCCCGCCGATTCGAGCCCCGGGCGGTCCGACGCCAGGCCCTTGGGGACGAACTGGAGCTCCAGGTTCCCCTTGAAGCCCGGCTGCCCGCGCAGCGTCTCGATCAGCTTGGTGATCTCATAGGTCAGGACGGCCTCGCTCTTCAGCGACTTGTCCGCTCCGGCGTGCCCGGCGTGGGCCGACTGGCCGTCCTCCAACTGCCCGAAGACCGCCAGGTTGCCGATGTAGTTGGGGCTCGACGGGTCCGGCTGCGCCCCCTGGGGCAGGTTGGCGTAGACCTCGTAGTAGACGCCCGGCCGGCCGAACTTGATCCCCTCGATCGAGAGCGTCAGCCGCTCCGGCTCGGCGCTCTCCATCGTCGCCGTCGGGACTCCCGGCACGGTCAGGCGGGCCCGCTCGCGGGTCAGGCGGGTCGGGGCGCGCCGGTCCACGAGGACCTCGCGCTGGTTGTCGGTGAACGGCGCCGCCGGGAAGGCCTCAGCGTTCTGGATGCCCGGCTCGTCGCCGCTCCCCTCGGCATAGCGGTAGTTGAGCTGCTGGGCCGAATCCACCACCTGCTGGCCCGTCATCTCCACGCGCTGGCCGTTCTCGTCGAAGAACACGAACTTCTGGTCGAGCCAGTTCTGCTCCGTGGGGTCCACCCGGCCGTCCCCCAGGGCCTTCCAGACGTTCCACAGCCGGTCGATGTTGGCGTGATGGAGCCAGAAGATCGGATCCCGGGCCGCCAGGTTGGGATCGCTCATCCAGCCGTCCTGGCCGCCGACCAGCACGTGGATGATGTTGTGCGGCTGGCTCTCGAGCTGCCCGAAGATGCCGCCGAAGTGCACCGGCTGCGGCACGCGCTGGCCGCCGAAGCTCAGGCCCGACCCTTGGGGCGAGGTGAAGTTGGTGAAATTCATCGCCTGCGTGAACGTGGTGGCGGACCCGGGGATCTGCGCCCCGTCGTTGATCCCGTCGTTGCGCTCGGCCACGAACAGCGGGTTCTGCGCGTTGGCCGGGTTGCGCAGCGGCTCGGGGATCGCCCGCTGGGTGGAATCGGTGTAGTCCCAGAACGGCAGGGCGAAGTTGGGATCTCCCGAGGCCTTCCGCAGGATGCGCTCGAAGTAATACAGGTACATCCGGTGCCAGGAGAGGAAGAAGAAATTCCCATGCTGGCAGGAGTTCCAGGCCTCCAGGGCCGGCGTGTCATAGGTGCCGTGGATGTTGGCCTGGTAGAGCCAGCTCGTCGGGTCCGAAGCCGGCCGGCTCTTCATCACCTGGACGCCCTGCCGGAAGGCGGCGATCTCCGGGCCGTCGGGCGCCAGGGTCTTCATGTTGGGCCGCACGAAGACCTGCGGCCCGCCCGGCTGGTCGGACGTCGTGGTGTCCGTCGTGTCGGGGACGTCGGTCATGGGCAGGTCCGTGCCCTGACCGTCGCCGGTGTCGGTGTCCGGGGACGAGCCGCACGCGAGAGCGAAGAGGAGCAGGAGCGGGAACAAGAGGGACCCGGGCTTCCGCAAGGCCGTCATCAGCATCTCCTTTGTCTCCCAGGAGAAATCCAAGCTTCGCTGGGATTTAAGAAGATTCTATGGCTGTCCCCCGGAGGACGACAAATACGGATTTCGCTCTTGGATCCTTTCTAGGCCCGCAGCTCGTGGTACCGCGGATGCCGGTCGATGTACACGCGGACGAACCAGCAGGAGGGAATTACCTTATAGCCTTTCTCCAATAGATCCTCCAGGGCCTGGCGGACCAGCTCGTCGGCGATGCCGCGGCCCCGCAGCTCGGGGGGCACGTAGGTGTGCCAGAGATTCAGAGTCTTCTCACCTGCCGCAACGTATTCACACACCGACTCCCGGCCATCAACGATCGTGTAGTACTTCTTAGCATCCTGATCATGTTTCACGCTTAGATCCATTTCCTGCACCTCTCTACTGAGCGAGGTTCAAGCACTGTGCCACGTCCTCTCTCCGGCCTCGCCGGCCGCCCGGAGCCCAACCGTGCATTATTTTCGGATCTCATGACATGCAAGCGAACGAGCTGAACACCAACGCCCTCTGGTCGATCCCCGCCGCCGATCCTATCGTCGTGGAATCCCCCGTGTGCTCGCACAACGAATGGGATCCCCTTGAAGAGGTCATCGTGGGGACCGTCGACGGCGCCACCGTGCCGCCGTGGGACGACATGCTCGAGGTCACGATGCCATCGGACCAGAAGGCTTTCTACCACCAGAACGCCGGGCGGGGTTTCCCCGCGGAGCGGATCGAGGCCGCGCGCCGGGACCTGGAGGAATTCGCCTATATCCTGAAGGCCGAGGGGGTGACGGTCCGCCGTCCCGAACCGGTCGACTTCTCCAAGCTCTACGCCACCCCGGAGTGGGAGAGCACGGGCCTCTACGCGGCCATGCCGCGGGACCTGCTGCTGGTGGTGGGGGACGAGATCATCGAGTCCCCCCTGTCCTGGCGGTCGCGGCACTACGAGATCCACGCCTACCGGTCGCTGCTCAAGGACTACTTCCGGCGTGGAGCCCGCTGGACCTGCGCGCCCACTCCGCAATTGAGCAAGGCCCTGTACAAGCAGGCGCCGGAGGGCGCCTACGACGCCGAGGTCTTCGACTCGATCGTCACCGAGTTCGAGCCCGTCTTCGACGCCGCCGACTTCGTCCGCTGCGGCCGCGACATCTTCGTACAGCGCAGCCACGTCACGAACGCCTTCGGCATCGAGTGGATGCGCCGCCATCTGGGGCCCGCGTACCACATCCACGAGGTGGAGATCGCCGATCCCCACCCCATGCACATCGACGCCACCCTGACCGTCCTCGCTCCCGGCAAGCTCCTGGTGAACAAGGAGCGCATGCCGAAGCTCCATCCTCTTTTCCGCAACTGGGACGTCCTGGAAGCTCCGACGCCCACCTTCACCGCCAGCCATTCCCTCTACATGAGCAGCCGCTGGGTCTCCATGAACCTGCTCAGCCTGGACGAGGAGCGGGTCATGGTGGAGCGCCAGGAAGAGACCCTGATCCGCAAGCTCCGCGACTGGGGCCTGAAGCCGATCCCCTGCAACTTCACGAACTTCTACGCCTTCGGGGGCTCGTTCCACTGCGCGACGTGCGACGTGCGGCGGCGGGGGGAGCTGAAGTCTTATTTCTGACGCGTTCGGAAGGCGGATGTGAGAGCAATTCCGCTCTCGGAAAGGAGTAGGAATGAGACTCCATCGTCAGAAGTGGCTGTGGGTGCTCGTGGCCGCCGTGCTGTGCATGGGTGGATGCAAGGACTTCAACGAAACTTTCAAGAACAACACTAACCGCCAGATGACCCGGCTGATCGTGACGGTCAAGATCAAGGGAGCGACGAGGTTTCCGCGAACCACCGGCTGGTACAACAATCATCCGCCGGGCCGGGTCGATGGTCCCACCGGGCCGGACGCGGAAGGGTATTACACCTATCAGCTCACCTGGATCTTCTTCCCGCCGATCCAGCCGGGGGACTCCGTCCATGTGGGAGGGACCTTCAAGGACGACCAGGACATGAAGCTGGTGAGCTACAAGTTCACTTTCTTCAACCAGGAGGAAGCCGACCGCGTCTCGGGTCTCTCCATGAAGCCGCGCCTGGATCCGCAGCAGGGCCTGGTGGTAGATGCGTTCAATGCGTCGGATCAGGGAGCCATCACGGTTCAACGCCTCGACTGGACGGCCCACGACCAGTACATCCCTCTGGAGAATCTGGACTGGACCGATCCCACCCTGAACCTCCTGCCCTGGGAGCCCGTGACCGGCAGCCTGCCTTTCGACCTGGCTCCCGGAGACGTCCTGACCTTCGACGTCCCGGACAGCGCTCTGGCAGGCAAGACGCACGCCCTGGTGCGTTGGATCGTGATCGATGATCAGGGCCTGGTCAGCCAGGAGCCGGTCTTCGAAATTCCGGTGTCCGCGCTCCCAGGAAGCGGCGGCGTGATCGTCGGACCGATCGATCCACAAAACTAACCCGCTCTCGGACCCACCCTCTTGGCAATCCAACCGGCAGGGGCAACCCTGCCGGCTGGAGCACAGCCGAAGTCAGAACTAAACTAACCCAGGTGCCACCCTCTTGGATAAACCCGACTTCTCCTCAGCCCGCCCGAGCCCGTCAATGAGGCCGTTCAAGTCTTTGTCAAGCCCCTGGAAGCGCTCTGCGGCCGGGCGGAGCCCCCTCCAGGCGGTCGATATGCGACGTAAGATTCGTGAGATTTCGACTGCGGAGCGCCCTTCGCCGACACCTATCGCTTCTCGCCTACCCGAGGCGACCCAAGCATCACGATCTTCAGGCCGGTTTACCCGCTAGTCCTGGCCGACGAACGGCAGGGCCGGCGGGAAGCTGCCTCTCGGGAAGGGCGGGCCGGGATCCCCCGCCTTCAGCTTCTCCGCCGCTCTGCGGTACTCACCTACGAACCAGGCGTACCCCCGGTAAAGCTCCCAGTACCTGTCCGGGGTCGCGGCGTGAAAGCGCGGGGCCGGTGACCTCTTGACCTTCTTCGGACGGCTGTACGGATGCTGGGCCAGAATCGCCTCCCGTCCAAGCGGCTTCGCGCCAGTCCGCCGCCTGCGGGCCGCGGTCTCCTCCTTGATCGACGACACCAGCCGCTCGACACGCTTCTGATACTCCTCCTTCGGCAGGTGCTCCCAACAGGGGAGCGGCGAGAGGGTCACGGTCTCGAGGGTGGCGTACTGGTAGCGGTCGTATTCCTCCCCGCGACGGCGGGCAGCGTACTCCTGGGTACGGCTGAACCAATAGCCGGTCAGCGGCTCGCCCCCAAGGAGCTCCCGGACGCAGTGGATCCCCGGCCAATCCTCGGGAGCCTCCACCAGGTCCTCTTTCGCTCCATGAGAGAGGTGGTAGCGCAGGCGGTCCACCTGGGCACCCTCCTCCTCGCTGATCACGATCGCCTCGTACCGGCGCTCCCAGATCTTCCCCGACCACCCGGTCAACCGGCTGACCTCCCGCGCCAGTTTCGAGTTGAAGTAGCCGACGAATTTCGCGAGCCGGCGAGCGTCCTTCACCCAGGCGAGCAAGTGGTAATGATTCGAGAGACATACATACGACATGAGCCAGAACGGATACAGCCTCTGAGCCCGGCCGAGGACCCCGCCGAAGATTTCGTTGAGCTCCGGACTGGGCCGGAGCAGGAGACGCCCGTGCAAGGTCCGGCAGGTGACCTCCACCAAGGCGCCCCCTTCGGGTATGTAGCGCAGTTTTCTGGCCATACCCTATAAAGACGTAAAAACTCGCTCTCATCGCTCAACTTGTTTTTTGCAGAAAATTCCCGACAGACAATATCTTGGCTCCCAGGAACAGGTGCCTGGGCTCGACACTCTTCCCGCGACGGAATTTTGCCGCACACCCGGTGAGGCGGACGACCCGCCAACGTTCCGTCGCCGCCCGCCAACGTTCACGGCAGACGCGCCAGCGGTGGCGGGCCGCCCAGGTAGCCTCCGGGCTGAAGCGGCGCGCTTCACCGACCTCCCTCCAGCTCAGTGCGGGCTCCCCATAAGCCTCAGGCTTCACCTTTTCAGGGTCAGGCACGGCTCGATTCGTCGTCCGGGAGCCTCTCGACGGCTCAGGCGCAGAGCCGAGTCTCAGAAATGCCGCGAGCTCCGCGGAAGATGCCGCACGCCCCGTAGGGCGGACGGCTCGCCCCGGGAAATATGCCGCGCGCAACGGAAAGAAGCTCGTCCGCCCCGGGAAATATGCCGCGCACTTTGTACAGTGGACGGATTTCTTCAAGAAATATGCCGCGCACGTTCCTCCAAATACCGCGCTGTGCACCTAATATGCCGCCCTGCAAGCTTGAAATGCCGCACGGATCGCCAGAAATGCCGCGCACAATCCTCCCAGCGCGGCATTTTTTCCTCCCAGGTCGCTTCGGAGAGGCCAGGATGCCGCACTTCGAAGGTTCCGCGCGGCAAATTTCCTCTCCTGAGCGGCATTTCATCGGCTAGGGGAGCTCCGAAAAGCATAGTTCGCGGCATTTGAGCGGCATCCGCCGGCACGGAACCGGCTGTTTGCGGCATGCGACGTCTCCGCACTCGCGAGGACCCCCTCAGGAAAGGTCGAGACAAGCTCACCAGCGGCACGGAGAGGCACCTTCTTGAGTAGAAGCCGCGTTGCGGTGGCGCCGTCCATGGCAGGTGTGCCCGCGCGCAACGCCGGAAAGGACATGACCATGATCCGTCTTCGCTCCGCTTTGCGTCTGCTCGCGGTTGGCGGGCTCCTCGCCCTCACCGGGCTCATCCCGGAAAGCTCCTCGGCCACCAACATCTGTTCCTGCAGGTTCTGCAGGGCGAATCCGTCGGTGGACTGCCAGATGGGCCCCGGCGACGGCTTCTCGATCCTCTGCGCGGATTACTTGAAGCTCAACAACTGCTAGGCCGCTTCGTCTCTGGACGCGGAAGGTGCCGGCCGGTCCTCGCCGGGATCAACGAGGCGAGGACCGGTCCGGTGGAAGGGAGGGATCGGGGGTTACCCGAGCTTGCTGGAGATGTTCGCGAAGATCGACGGGTCGATCTTGTCCCGGCCCGTGCCGAGCAGCCAGCGCTCGAGGCCCTGGTCCTGGGGCACGGCGGCGGCGGGCGCCGCTTCGGATTCCCAGGCCAGCGCGGGCAGGCACGCCAGGCTGGCGCACAACGCGCCGGATTTCCGCAGGAATTCACGTCGGTTCGAAGGCATACCGGATCTCCTTCAGGACTGGTCTCTACGGTTAGGAAACGAGGATCAGGTCGTTGTCGGCGTACCAGTAGCCGCAGAACGAAGTGTAGCCGCCACGATTGCAGGTCTCGGGGTTGGTGATGATGACCCCGGAGTTGTCGTAGTTCCGCGCCGCCGTCCGGCCCGGCTTGTGGCACCAGATGTTGCTCTGGCACTTGCGGTAGAAGTGGAAGTCGTACCCGGGCCAGATGACCAGAGCGATGGTGAGGTTGTCGGCGGCCTGGCAACTGTTGAACCAGCCGTCGAGCTCGATGCCGGTCTGCGTGTTGGCGCAGGTGGGCGGATAGGGCAGCACATATCCCGAGATCCTTCCCGGCTGCGCGAAGGTGTTGGTGCGGTGATTCGACGCGAAGTTGTAGCAGTTGTTTTTGTTGATGTACTGGCCCGCGTTCCAGAAGCTGAAGTCCGTCGAGCTGGTCAGGAAATTGGACGCGCACGCGGCCAGAGCGCCCTTTTCGATCGCCTGCGGAGCGCCGGAGTCCGCCACGGGGGCGGGGCGCCGGATGGTGTCCGCGGCGACTTCCCGCAGGTAGTCGTCCACTTCAGTGTCCGCCTTCTCCGAGGTGTCCAGAAGCCAGAGCGACGTCGCCGCGTCCTTGTCATAGGGACCCCCGATCCGGAAAGTCGACGGCAACGGCCGGTCCTTGCTCTTCGCGTCGGCGGACGCTTCCTTGACCTGCTGAACGATGTAGCCCCGGTATCCCAGCCCGCCGACGGGGGCGTTCACCGGCGCCATGAGAGAGGGATCCGCCTTCAAGCGGTCGACAAGCTCGCGCTCTTCCCTGGGGTTGAGGATCCAAGTGGGGTTGGGCATGCCGGAGAAGATGTCGAGTTCTACCTGGAGCATCGCGGTCCTCCATACGTTGGTCTATGCCGGCTCCGACCGGGCTGGTCAGAACCCTCTAATTAGCTGGTGTTCATGAGCGTACAAAAGGGACAAGCCACCCTGCCGGGTGGCGGCGGCCAGTCCCCGCACGCTCCCCCGCCCACCTGAGCGGACGTTGGACGGCGCTTCGGAGGGAAGTAAAACGCCGCTATGGAACCCGACCGTACAGCGGTGATCGGCCTCGGCAGCGTCCTCATGGGGGACGACGCCGCCGGCCCCCACATCCTGCGCCGGCTTGAAGCCGAATACGAGATCCCGCCCGCCATCGAGCTGCTGGACCTCGGCACTCCGGGCCCCGAGCTCGCCCACATCGTGGAGGGGCTCGACGCCCTGATCGTGGCCGACACCGTGCGCATGCCGGGGGGCCTGCCCGGCGAGATCCACATCCTGCGCCGCGACGACATCCTGAGAGGTCCCCAACCCGACCGCCTCTCGCCGCACGATCCCAGCCTGCGAGGAGCCCTCCTGGCGGCCGACCTCCTGGGCCGCTCTCCCCAGGAGGTGCTCCTCGTGGGCATCGTGCCGGCCGAGACGCATCTGGGGATCGGATTGTCGCCGGCCGTCCGGGAGGCCCTGCGTGCCGCCGTGGCGGTGGTGGCCGGCGAGTTGGAGCGGCTGGAGTACGAGGTGAAGAAGCGGAAGCCGCCGGGCCCGCCGGAGGTCTGGTGGGAACGGCCTTGAAACGTCCTCCCACCTGCTCGGGTGGCGCCCTCTCTCCCCCGTTCGCGCGCCGCTCCCGCCTGCTCGGACGTTGAGCGGCCTGGCGGCCGGCCTTAAAAAGGCTGAAAGAGCTCCAGGAGGAGGATGACATGCCCAGCAGCCTCGTTCCGATTGGCCTTCCCCCACCCGCCGGCGGCATGAACCGCCGGGATTTCCTCAGGATCTGCACCATGGCGGCGGCGGCCGTGGGCCTCTCCGGCACGGCGGCGGCGAAGATCGCCGAGGCCGTGGCCCAGGGGCGGAAGCCTTCCGTCATCTGGCTCTCGTTCCAGGAGTGCACCGGCTGCACCGAGTCCCTGCTGCGCACCAGCCACCCCGCCCTTGACGAATTGATCCTCGACCTCGTCTCCCTGGACTATCACGAGGCCCTCATGGCCCCCTCCGGCCACCTGGCGGAGCGGGCGCGCGAACAGGCCATGCGGGAGAACGACGGCAAGTACATCCTGGTGGTGGAAGGGGCGATTCCCACGAAGGACGGCGGCATCTACTGCAAGATCGGCGGCCGCACCGCGCTCGACCTGGTGACCGAGGCGGCCCAGCACGCCGGAGCGATCATTTCGATCGGCTCCTGCGCCTCGTTCGGCGGCATTCCGGCGGCGGACCCCGATCCCACCGGGGCCAAGGGCGCGCCGCAGGTCCTGGAGGGCAAGACCGTGGTCACCCTCCCCGGGTGCCCGGCGAACCCCTACATCTTCCTTGGCGTGGCCCTGCAGTACGCCACCTTCGGCACGCTGCCGGCGCTCGACGACCTCGGCCGGCCGCTGTTCGCCTATGGCCGCACCATCCATGAGCACTGCCCGCGCCGGCCCCACTTCGACGCCGGCCGCTTCGCCGTGCAGTTCGGCGACGAGGGGCACCGGCAGGGCTGGTGCCTCTACAAGCTGGGATGCAAGGGCCCGCAGACCTACGCGAGCTGCTCCGTCCTCCACTTCGGCGACGTCGTCAACGCCTGGCCGATCGGCATCGGCCACCCGTGTTTCGGCTGCACGGAGCAGAAGCTCGCCTTCCGCGTCCCCCTGCACGACACCGCCGAGATCGAGCGCCCGATGCCGCCCGACACCTATCCCGCCGTGGCCGTGGAACGCGAAGGGGTGAGCCCCGTCGCCACCGGCGTGGCGGGCCTGGTGGGCGGCGCGCTGCTCGGCGCCGGCATGATGGCTTCCCGCAAGCTCGGCCTGTGGCCGGAAAACGGGGCGGAATCCGCGGGCGGAGCGGCCTCCGCCGGGAAGGAGTGAGCCATGGCCCTGGATCGACGCTCTCTGCTCAAGGGCGCGGCCCTCACCGCCGCCGCGGCGACGGTCGGCACGGCCCCGGCCGGGGCGCGCGAACGGCGCGCCGCGCCGGCGGACGCCGTCGGCCTGCTCTACGACACCACCCGCTGCATCGGCTGCAAGGCCTGCGTCGTGGCCTGCAAGGAAGCCAACAACATGCCGCCGGACACCGACGGCTACGGCGGCGGCCTCTACGACGCGCCTGAAGCGCTGAACGAGACCACCCGCAACGTGATCCAGCTCTATCAGGGCGAGGACGAGACCTCGTTCGTCAAGCGGCAGTGCATGCACTGCGTCGACCCGGGATGCGTCGGCGCCTGCATGCTGGGAGCCCTCCAGAAGCGCGAGTACGGCATCGTCACCTGGGACGGCAGCCGCTGCATCGGCTGCCGCTACTGCCAGGTGGCGTGTCCGTTCAACGTGCCGAAGTTCGAGTGGTCGAAAAAGGCGCCGAAGATCGTCAAGTGCGAGCTCTGCGTCCACCGCCTGCGCGAGGGCAAGGAGCCGGCCTGCTCCGAGGTCTGCCCGCGCCAGGCGGTGATCTTCGGCACGCGCGCCGAATTGCTCGCGGAGGCGCACCGGCGGCTGGCCGGGCATCCGGACCGCTACGTTCCCAAGGTCTATGGCGAGCACGAGCTCGGCGGCACCCAGTGCCTCTACCTCTCGCACGTGCCGTTCGAGAAGCTCGGCTTCCGCTTCCAGCATGACGAGCCCGTGCCCGAGGTCCAGCAGACCGTCCAGCACGGGATCTACCAGGGATTCGCCGCGCCGCTGGCCCTCTACGCCGTGCTCGGGGCGGTGATGTTCCGCAACCGCAGAAACGGGGCCGGAGAGACCGGCCCGGACTCGCCGGACAGCTAGGAGGCGGCCATGCACACGACGGCGCAAGCTCAACCTGTCGGGGGGCGCCTCATGACGCCTCTGTACAAGCTCCTCCTGGCCCTCGGCGGCCTCGGCATCGCCCTGATCGTCTGGCGCTTCGCCGCCGGCCTCGGCGCCGCCACCAACCTTTCCGACGGCTATCCCTGGGGCCTGTGGATCGCCTACGACGTGGTCACCGGCACGGCCATCGCCTGCGGCGGCTACGCGGTGGCGCTGATCGTCTATGTGCTCAACAAGGGGCGCTACCACCCGCTGGTGCGGTCGGCCGTGCTGGCCAGCGCCCTCGGCTACTCGGTCGCCGGACTGTCGATCCTGATCGACGTGGGCCGGCCGTGGCACGTCTGGAAGGTGCCGCTCTTCTTCTGGGAATGGAACCTCAACTCCGCCCTGCTCGAAGTGGCCCTCTGCATCATGGCCTACGTGTTCGTCCTATGGATCGAGCTGTCGCCCGCCTTCCTGGAGCGCTGGAAAGTCAGCGGCCGTCCGGGGCTGCGGCGGTTCGCCGAGCGGACCCAGCCGTGGCTCGACCGCGCCCTGATCTGGATCCTCGCCCTCGGCATCCTGCTCCCCACCATGCACCAGTCCTCGCTGGGCTCGCTGATGCTGCTCAGCGGGCCGCGGCTGCACGCGCTGTGGAACACGCCGATCCTGCCGCTGCTCTTCCTCGTCTCCTGCCTGGCCATGGGCTACGCCATCGTGGTGTTCGAGTCCACGCTGGGGGGCGCCTTCTTCCGGCGGTCCCACGACACGGCCATGCTCGTCAGTCTCGAACGCGTCGCCGCCTGGGGGTCGCTCCTGTTCGTCGCCCTGCGCCTGGGGGACCTGGCGCTCCGGGGCCGGTTCGGCCTGGCGCTCCAGGGGGACCTCAAATCGGTCCTCTTCTGGATCGAGAACGCCCTGGTCCTCGCCCCCTTCCTGCTGGTCTTCGGCCGCGCGCGGCGCTACGACGCCAGGCGGCTCTTCTCCGGCGCCCTGCTGGTGATCCTCGGCGGCGCGCTCTACCGCTTCGACACCTACCTCGTGGCCTTCGACCCGGGTCCGGGCTGGAGCTACTTCCCGTCCGCGGCCGAGACCCTGATCACCCTGGGCCTGGTAGCCCTCGAAGGGGTGGTCTACATCGCCCTGGTGACCCGCTTCCCCATTCTCGCCGGCGCGCCGTCCGCGGCGCCCGCGCGCTAGGAGATCCATCATGGCCCAGCGAATCGTCGTCGACCCCATCACCCGGATCGAAGGCCACCTGCGCATCGATGTCGAGGTGGAAGGCGGCCGCGTGAGCAACTCCTGGTCGTCGGGCCAGATGTGGCGCGGCATCGAGGTCATCCTCCAGGGCCGCGACCCCCGCGAGGCATGGCTGTTCACGCAGCGCATCTGCGGCGTCTGCACCACCGTCCACGCCATCACCTCGGTGCGGGCGGTCGAGAACGCCATCGGCCTGGAGATCCCCGTCAACGCCCAGTGCATCCGCAACCTGATCCTCGCCGCCCACGCCCTGCACGATCACATCGTGCACTTCTACCACCTGTCGGCGCTGGACTGGGTGGACGTCACCTCGGCCCTGAAGGGCGATCCGGCGAAGACCTCCCAGCTCGCCGAGACGCTCTCCGCGTGGCCCGGCAACAGCCGCCGCGCCCTCGAAGGGGTGAAGGACCGGCTGGCCGGCCTGGTCGCCAGCGGGCAGCTCGGCATCTTCACCAACGGCTACTGGGGTCATCCGGCCATGAAGCTGCCGCCGGACGTGAACCTCCTGGCCGTGGCCCACTACCTCCAGGCCCTGGAATACCAGCGCAAGGCCAACCAGATCGTGGCCACGCTGGGGAGCAAGACCCCGAACATCCAGAACCTCGCCGTCGGCGGCGTGGCCAACGCGATCAACCTGGACAACATGACCACGATCAACATGGACGTCCTCTACCGCATCAAGGACCTCTTCGCGGAGGTGAAGACGTTCGTGGAGCAGGTCTACGTGCCGGACGTGATCGCCATCGGCTCGATGTATCCCGACTGGCTCGGCTACGGCGCCGGCGTGACCCACTACCTCGCCGTGCCCGACATGCCGCGGGATTCCAAGGGAACCGCCTTCGACCTGCCCGGCGGCACGATCTTCAAGGGCGATCTGGCGACGCTGCGGCCGATCCCGAAATTCGACGATCCCTACTTCCGGGACAACGTGGCCGAGTGCATCGCCCACGCCTGGTACGACGGCGACTGGACCCGCCACCCCTGGGAGGAGGAGACGGTGCCGAAATACACGGATTTCCAGGATCAGGGGAAGTACTCCTGGGTGAAGGCGCCGCGCTTCCAGGGCAAGCCCATGCAGGTCGGTCCGCTGGCCCAGATGCTGGTGGGCTACGCCGCCGGCCACAAGACGATCAAGCCCGAGGTGGACGCGGCCCTCGCCGCCGCCTCCTCGCTGGCGGGCGCGAAGCTGGGCCCCGAGGTCCTGCACTCCACGCTGGGCCGCCATCTCGCCCGGGCCTTGCGGGCCAAGGTAATCGCCGGGCTGGCGCTGGAGCATTGGCAACTGCTGGCGGAAAACATCGGCAAGGGGGACTTCACCACCTATGTAAAGCCCGAGTTCCCCAAGGGCGAGCAGCGGGGCTTCGGCTTCCATGAAGCGCCGCGCGGCACCCTCTCCCACTGGGTGGTGATCCGGGACGGCAAGATCGCCAACTATCAGGCGGTCGTCCCCTCGACTTGGAACGCCGGTCCGCGCGACGACAAGGGCCAGCCCGGACCCTACGAGTCCTCCCTCCTGGGCAACCCGGTGGCCGATCCCGAGCATCCGCTGGAGGTGGTGCGCACCATCCACTCGTTCGATCCCTGCCTCGCCTGCGCGGTGCACACGCATGACGCGACAGGGCGGGAGGTGTCGCGGGTGAAGGCGTTGTGAGATTCCCGGCCATGCTCTGGGCCGAGGCGGCGTGCTATCCTGTCGTCCAGGAGTAGGACAGGCGCGCCGCCTGTCTCTTGTTTTTTGCCGGCTAGGCGGAATAAGATGCCGGCGAGAAACGACTCCGCAAGGGAGCTGTCATGAGTGAGCCTGCCATCGCGCTTGCGTCTCTGCCCTTCGAGCTCGTCTTGGATGACGGAGAACCCTTGGAAAGCGACTGGCATGTCCTCCAGATCCATCTCCTGCGGGAGCAGATCCTCCAGGCGATGGCCGAGCAGGGCAGGACCGACTTCCACGTCGGCGCCAACAACTTCGTCTATTACTCCCTTCAGCAGGCCCGGGAGGTCGCGGAAGAGGTGGCAAAGGGGCAGAAGGATCGGGCTTTTCGGGGGCCGGACGTCTACTGGGTGGGTGGCGTTCCGCGCCGGCAGCGCCAGGCCTGGATCGCCTGGGAAGAGGGGGGACGGCTTCCGGACGTCATCTTCGAGCTGCTTTCCCCGTCTACAGCGCATAAAGACCGCACCGAGAAGCGGGATCTCTACGCCCGCGTCTTCCACACCGCGGAGTACTTCCTTTGCGAGCCGGAGCCCCTGAGACTGGAAGGGCTGCGACTGGCCCGCCGGTCTTCTTCCTACCGCCCCATCCTTCCCGACGCCGACGGGCGCTTGTGGAGCGAGCAGTTCGGCGTATACGTCGGGATCTGGCACGGCGTCGCCCAGGACGAGGAGCACGACTGGATCCGCCTCTTCCGGCCCGATGGCAGCCTGGTGCCGACAAGGGAAGAGAAGACCGAGGCGGAACGCCAGAAGGCCGACGCGGAACGCCAGAGGGCCGACGCGGAACGCCAACGCGCCGAGAAGGCGGAGGCGGAGCTGGCGCGTCTGCGGGTTCTGCTTGAGAAGCAACCCCCGCTGTAGAGACGCCCCGTAGGGCGTCTACAGTGGAAAGTGCTCAGCAGACGCGTTCCCCCACAGCAGTCGCCAGCGCCCGCGCCTCGCACCGGCACGCCAGCCAGTCCATCCACTCCGCCATCCCCTCCCCCGTGACCGCCGACAGGCGGATCGCCCGCGGGTCGGGCATCACCTTGGCAAGGTTTTCCAGCAGGACGTCCATGTTGAAGGGCAGGTAGGGCAGCAGGTCGGTCTTGGTGATCAGGACCAGGTCCGCCTTGCGGAACATCACCGGATACTTGAGCGGCTTGTCCTCGCCTTCGGTCACCGAGAGCACCACCACGTTGTCCGCCTGCCCCAGGTCGTACACCGCCGGACAGACGAGGTTGCCCACGTTCTCGATGAAGAGGAGATCGAAACCTTTCCAATCCAGCTCATGTAAAGCCTTGTGGACCAGCTCCGCGTCCAGGTGGCAGGCCGAGCCGGTGGTGACCGTCACCGCCGGGATGCCCACCGCCCGCAGCCGCTCGGCGTCGCGGTCCGTGGCGAGGTCGCCGCTCATGGCGCCGATCCTCAACCCTTTCCGCGCCCGGGCCGTGGCCTCGAGCACCGCCGTCTTGCCCGAGCCGGGAGAGCCCATCAGGTTGACGGCGAACACGTCCGCCGCCTCGAAATGATGCCGGTTGTGGGCGGCCATCCTCTCGTTGCTGGAGAGGATCCGCGCCTGGACTTCGATGGGGACCATCTCGGAATCGCCGCAGCCGCAGGATTCACACATCACGCGACCTCCATTTCGATCTGTTCGAGGATGATTTCGTCACCCGACGCGAGCCGCGCCGGGGCCTGGCAGGAAAGGCATCGCAAGACCTGGCCGCTCGCCAGCGTCCGGCCGCACCGCGGGCAGACCCAGCGCGCGGGAACGGTGCGGATCTCCATCGGAGCGCGCGCGCAGAGGGTGCGCTCGCGGAAGACCTCGTAGGCGGTGGACAGCAGCTCGGGATCGACCCCGGAGAGCTCCCCCAGGGCCACCCGGATGCGCCCTACCGACGTGGCGCCCCGGGAGCCCGCCTCGGCCTCCACGCGCTGGAGCAGGGCCGAGACGATCGAATATTCATGCATGGCGGCGCTCCTTCAGCAGATCCGCGGCAGCGGCTCCCCTTCGGGCTCGGCGAGCAGCCGCCGGCCGAAGCCGGTGTCCAGCAGCAGCGAGCCCGGAGGATCGGCGAGGCAGCGGCCGATCACCGCCGCGTCACGGCCTTTGGGATGGCTGCGCAGCGCGTCGAGCACCCGTCCCGCCGCGTCCGGACGCACGCCGATCACCGCCTTGCCTTCGTTCGCCACGTGCAGCGGCTCGATCCCCAGCAGCTCCGCCGCCGCCCGCACCTCCGGGGTGACGGGCACCGCGGCTTCGTCGAGGAGGATGCCGACGCCGCTCTTCGCCGCCATCTCGTGCAGCGCGCTGGCGAGGCCGCCGCGCGTCGGGTCCTTCATCGCCGCGACGCCCTCGCCCCCGGCCGCCAGAGCCCGGCGGATCAGGCCGTTCAGCGGCGTCACGTCCGAGCGCAGATCCCCCGCCAGGTCGAGCCCGTGCCGGACCGCCATCACCGCCATGCCGTGGTCGCCCACGGTGCCGGTCACCAGCAGGAGATCGCCCGGCCGCAGCCCCGAGTCGGGGACCACGCGGTCCGTCAGGGCGACCCCGGTGGTGTTGAGCACGATGCCGTCGAGCTCGCCGCGCCCCATCACCTTCGTGTCGCCGGTGACCACGGGCGCCCCGGCCTCCTCGCACGTGGCGGCGATGGAGGCCTGGACGCGCCGCAGGTCGTCCAGCGCGAAGCCCTCCTCCAGGATCACGGCGCAGGTCAGCCCCAGCACCTCGGTGGCGCCCATCATCGCGAGGTCGTTGACCGTTCCCGAGACGGAGAGCCGGCCGATGTCGCCGCCGGGGAAGAACACCGGATGGATCACGTGCGAATCCGTGGTGATCACCAGCCAGCGGTCGCCGACGCGGATCGCCGCGCCGTCGTCCATGTCTCCCGGACCGACGGAGCCGCCGAGGAACACCTCTTCGATCAAGGCCCGCATCGCCCGGCCGCCCGCTCCGTACTTCATCGAGATGCGCTCGTCCAGGACGGCGGGACGGGGAGTGTAGGTAATCATGACGCCGCTCCTTCTCCCCCTCTCCCGGTGAGGGAGGGAGGGAGGGGTCGGGAGAGGGGGCCGGGGGGTGAGGGTTCGGAGAGGGTCCGCAGATCCGGCCTTCCGCCGTACTGATGCCAGATCCTGCATGCCCCTTCGCTGGAGACCATGCATGCCCCCACCGGCCGGTCCGGCAGGCACTCCCGGCCGAAATGTGAGCAATCCAGGGGTGACGCCAGGCCCGACAAGATCGCCCCGCAGATGCAGCTCCTGGTCAGGACCGGAGGCGTGTACCCGCGCACCGCCGAGACGTCGATGTCGAACCTGCGCCGCGCGTCCGCATCCGCGAATTCCTCGCGGATGCGCAGGTTGCCGTCGGGGATGTAGGCGATCCCCCGCCACTCGCCGCCCTCCAGCTCGAACACGCGCCAGAGCTGCTCCAGGGCGCGGCGGTTGCCTTCCTTCGTGACGCAGCGCGGATACATGTTGGCCACCTCCGCCTTGCCGTCGCGCACCATCTCCAGGAGCTTCACCAGCCCGGCGATGATGTCCAGCGGCTCGAAGCCGGCCACCACCACCGGCCGGCCGTATTTCTCGGCGAACGGCTCGAAGATCCCCCAGCCCGTGATCGTGGCCGCGTGGCCCGCGCCCAGGAACCCCTCGATGCGCGTGCCGGGGATCTCCGCCACGATCTCCATGGCGGGCAGGATGTATTTGTGCGCGGAAAGAATTGTAAGGTTTTTCGGGCGGTCGGGAGCGAGCACCACCGCCGCGGTGGCCACCGCCGTGGTCTCGAAGCCGGTCGAGAAGAAGACGACCTCCTCGCCGGTCGCGCGGGCCAGCTCCACGGCCTGCGTGACGCTGTAGACCACGTCCACCTTCGCCCCTTCGGACTGCGCGTCCCCCAGCGAGAGCACCGTGCCGGGCACCTTCAGCATGTCGCCGTAAGTGGCCACGCGCACGCCGCCGCGGGCCAGCGCCACGGCCTCGTCCACCTCGGGCATGTCGGTGACGCACACCGGGCATCCCGGCCCCATGATGAGGTCCACCGCATCCGGGAAGGCGGCCCGCAGGCCGAAGCGCGCGATGGCCTGCTCGTGACTGCCACAGACGTGCATCAGCGTGATGGGCGAGCGGCCGATCTCCGCCGCCAGGCGCGCCAGCTCGGCCGCGAGCGCCTTGCCGCGCGCGGGATCGCGGAACTTGAGCTGTTCGAAATCCTTCACCGGCGGAGCGGTCATGTCCCACCTCCGGCCTGGATCTCGCCCCACACGTCCGCCGCCATCAGATCCTCGTTCTCGCCGTTCATCAGGCTTTCGTAGAGCGCCAGCGTCTCCCCGATCTCTTCGGCGGGGATGCGGCGGATCGCGTAGCCCACGTGGTTCAGGACGTAGTCCCCCGGCGCCACCGGCTCGTCGACGATCTCGAGCCGGATCTGCCGGCGGACGCCCCAGAAATCGACGGTGGCTACGAAGCCGTCGACCTCCAGGACCTTGCCAGGAACTCCCAGGCACATCAGACACCTCCTTGCCGGACGATCGCGTCCGCCGCCACCGCCTGGCCCAGAGCGAGCCCCCCGTCCCCCGGCGGCACCGCGCCATGCAGGTAAACCTTTCGATCCGACAGCCTCTCGACGATACGCTCCGCCAGCAGCGCGTTCTGGAAACAGCCTCCAGTGAGCGCCACCGGCAGATTCCTGCCGACAGACCGCACCACCTCCGCCGTCATCGACGCCAGCGTGTTGTGGAATTTCGCGGAGATCCCCGAGACGGCGCGGCCCGCGGTCAGCTCCTCCACCACGGCCCGCACCATCGGCCGGGGATCGATCTCCCAGGGCGTCCGCGACGAATCGATCTCATACGGATACAGCCTCCGCTCCCGGACGTCCGCCGCGAGATTCCAGATCGTCGCCACCTCGCCCTCGTACCGCGACACCGCCCGTCCCAGCGCCAGCGCTCCCAGCGCGTCGAACCAACGCCCCACCCCGCGCGCCCGCGGGCAGTTCAGACCGGTCGCGATCATCCGCCGCACCACCGAAACCGCCCGGCCGTCCGGCCCGAGATCGTTGAAGAAGGGCAGATGGTCCAGCGGGGGACGGCCCTCGTAGGCGTCGTCCAGCACGGCGAGCGCGAGGCGCCAGACCTCCCGGACCGCCAGCTCGCCGCCGGCCAGCGGGATCGCCCGGAACGTCGCAACGCGTTCGCAGCCCGCGAAGTCCGCGATCAGGAATTCGCCGCCCCACGCCGTGCCGTCCGTGCCGAAGCCCGTGCCGTCGAAGGCCACGCCCAGCACGGGTCCGGCGAGCCCGTGCTCCGCCATGGCGCTGGCCACGTGGGCGTGATGGTGCTGCACGCCCACCTTCACCGCCTCCGGCCGCTCCAGCGCGTATCTCGTCGAGAGATAGTCCGGATGCAGGTCGTAGGCGATCACCTCCGGCCGCACGCCCACCAGCCGCTGCAGGCGCTCGATGGAGTCCCTGTAGGAGGCGAACGTCTCCGCGCTCTCCAGGTCCCCCACGTGGGGACCGAGATACGCGGCGTCGCCGGCCGCGAGGCACGCTGTGTTCTTGAGATGGGCGCCGCACGCCAGCACCGGCCGCTCGACGGGCCGCGCCAGGGGAATGGGCCGGGGCACCCAGCCCCGGGAGCGGCGCAGCACCGCGGGCGCGCCGGCGATCACCCGCGCCACCGAGTCGTCGCACCGGCTCTCGATCTCGCGGTCGTGGAGCAGGAACAGGTCGGCGATGGTGCCCAGCCGGTCCAGGGCCTCCTCGTTGTCGCGGACGATCGGCTCCTCCGCGAAGTTCCCCGACGTCATCACCAGCGGCCGGCCGGTCTCGGCCAGCAGCAGGTGGTGGAGGGGCGTATACGGCAGCAGGAGCCCGACCAGGGGGTTCTCCGGCGCCACCTCGGGAGCCACCAGCCCGTCCTCCGGCCGGCGCGGAACCAGCACGATCGGGCGCTCCATGGACGCGAGCAGCGCGCGCTCGATCGCTCCGATCTCGGCGATCCGCTCCGCCTCCGCCAGATCCCGCACCATGACGGCGAACGGCTTGGCGTCCCGCCGCTTGCGCTCGCGCAACCGCCCGACCGCGAAGCTCGACGTGGCATCGCACGCCAGATGGAAGCCGCCGATCCCCTTGACCGCCACGATGCGGCCGGCCCGCAGGGTCCGCGCCGCGACGAGGAACGGATCTTCCCCCTCGAACCAGACCCCCTCGGGCGACATCGCCCACACCCTGGGGCCGCAGACCGGGCAGGCGTTGGGCTGGGCGTGGAACCGCCGGTCCTCCACCCGCTCGTATTCGCTCCGGCACCGCGGGCACATCGCGAACTCCGCCATGGTGGTGGCGGCGCGGTCGTAGGGGATGCCGCGGGCGATGGTGAACCGCGGGCCGCAGTTGGTGCAGTTGGTGAAGGGATACCGGTACCGCCGGTCGCGGGGATCGAAGATCTCGCGCTCGCACTCCGGGCACGTCGCGAGGTCCGGCGGGATGGACACCTTCCGTCCGCCCTCTCCCCGCGCGCTGGGCACGATGACGAACCCGGAGGTCTCCTCCGGGGGGATGGCCGCGCACTGGATCTCGCGGATCACCGCCGCCGGAGGAGGCGACGTCCGCAGCCTGTGGACGAACGAGTCGAGGACGCTCTCGGACCCGAACGCCTCGATTTCCACTCCCGCCGCATCATTCCGCACCCGCCCGCCCACGCCCTCCTCGCGAGCCAGCCTGTACACCCAGGGCCGGAAGCCGACCCCCTGCACGGTGCCATGGATTTCGATGCGACGACCAGGCATGCCGTCACCCCCCTTTGAACCTCCTTTTTAGGCCTTTGCGGCGGGCGGGGCGATATCTGGAAGGGGAGGAGAGGGGATCGCGGCAGGGCGGGAAAAAGGGCTACCCGGAAGGGTGGGGAATTACATCAATTCTTTGGCGGCCATCTCGTACAGCTCGGGACTCAGCCTCGAGTCGCCCGTCTTCAGGACCCAGCGCTCCAGCTTCCGGTCCTTGTCCACGAAGTACTCCGTGAACTCTCCCACGCTCCGCTTGACGATCCCTTTGAAGATCTGGACTCGCGTCTCGCGGCCCTGAGCGTCCTGGAAAGACACCGCGAAGCCGCGGTATCCCAGCCCGGCGTCGAACCATCCCGGCTCCGTGGACGGCAGCTCCCGCAGCAGGCCGAGAAACCGGCTCGTCTCTTCTCCCGACAGCTTCCACGTCGGGTTGGGACGGCCCGAGAAGATGTCGAGCTCGACCGCGGCCGGTTCCGGCGGCGCCCCGGAGCCTCCCGAGACGTGCAACAGGAGCCCGAAACTGAGGACCAGGAGGATTGAAGAGAGTCCCATATCGGTATCGTACCGCGATCCCGCCCCCCATGCCTTGAGAAGCATCGAGGGCAGGTCGCGGAACACCGCGCTACTGCATCGGCCACCCGGGACCGCCGGGGCCGTAAGGATCTTCATACGGATCGGGCGGCAGCGGGTAGTTCGGCCAGGGCTCGTTCCCCGGATACGGCTGGTTGGGATACTCGGAGCCCGGCCAGGGCTGCTCCTGGTCGAAGCTGATCGGCTGACCGTGACTGCCCGCGCCGATGTCCAGTCCGTCCACGTTGTCCTTCATGGGATCCAGCCCCAGGAAATTGCAACTCGCCCACATCATGTCGTTGGCGCCGCCGCCGAAGCGGATGATGTCGCATGGCTTGTAGGCCTTCCACGGATTGTTCGGCTCGTTGCGGCCCACCGAGAGCAGGATGTAGTCCTGCTGCTTGTTGAACACCAGCTTGCCGGCCGCGTCGCGCCGGCCGAGGTTCACCACCATGGCCAGGGCGTCCACCAGCCTCGGCGGCGCGTTGGGGTAATCCGTGTTGAAGTCGTAGTAGACGTAGGTCTTGGGCTGCCCGCCCGCCCGCGCCGGATCGTGGACCCAGATCCGCGAATCCTGATCGTTCGTGAAGAACACCGGACGGGTGGCGAGGCCGGTCTGCGGGTGCAGCATGAGAGTCATGTCCCGCACGACGAAATCGTTCATCTCGTCGCTGTTGGCCCCGGTGACCAGACCGAAGTTGCGCCGGCCGTGGAACGTCTGGCGGTTGCTGTTGTCCGACGCCGAGTAGACGTTGGGGCCCTGCAACTCGCCGGCGGCCCGCTCCGCGCCGAGCTCCGAGGTCGGCAGGCCGAAACTGGCGTTGTCCACCGAGAAGTAGATGATGGCCGTCGGCGAGGCGTACTGGGGGGTGAAAACGCTGCCCATGTTCTGGAAGTCGTCGCCGAAGGAGAGGGCCTTGAGCGGCCGGTTCGCGGTCTGCTCGGTCAGCAGGTACACGTTGGTGCCGGCCCCGCCGAGAAAGATGTGACGGCCGCTCCCCGCGTACCCCGTGTTGAGATCCGTCAAGGGCATTCCGACCGCCGTGGGCTCCACGGTCAGGGTGACGGGGAAATCGGCGTTGCCGTGGTCTCCCGAGTAGAAGAAAACCTGAGAGGTGTCCATCGCCGGCTTGGCCTTGATCCAGTTCTCGATCTTGGCGAAAGCGGCCTGCAGGTCGGGCCACTCGGCCTTGCCCGTGGGCATCCAGCCGTCTCCAGCCACCGGATCCCCGCCGTTGGCCCACAGGATCTGGATGTCCGCCGCCTTGTAGCCATAGGTCACGGTCAGCAGGGTGTAGAGCTTGTGAACGTCGTTGTAGTCATGGGGCATGCGGGGCTTGCCGACCCAGATCACGGCGAAATTGTGCTTCGCCGCTCCCAGGGGCTGGGGCACTCCGTTGCGGTCGGACCGGTACTGCGCCCGCTCGAAGGCGGCCTTGGGGTTCTTGGGGATGGCCCGCAGCATCGGCTTGGTGGGATCGAGCGCGTCGTACGCCTTCCAGGTGATCCATTCATCCGTGCGCTTCGCGCCGCCGAGGGGATCGGCCATCGTGGCCCAGGCGTAGGGATAATAGGAACGGTTCGCCATGCCGTGGTACGAAGCCGTCTCGAAGTAGGTGCTGGCGCTGTTGCCGCCGTACCGGGTCACCCCCTGGCGTCCCAGCTCGGTGATGAAACCGCCGCCGTAGCACTGCGTGAACGAGCCGAGAAACGTGAAGTCTTCGCGCGGTACGTTCCGGAGGTTCATCTGGGTCTTGGCGACCAGCTTGGCGAAGTCCACGTCGCTCACCGACTGGTTGTCGTTGGTGACCAGCATGGAACGATAGGTGATCGGTTTCTCGAAGAACGGCGGCAGCGCGTGGGCCTGGACTGTCAGCATGGACAAGCCGAGGGCCAGGAGCCCGAGAATACGGTGTCTCATCATGGTTCTCTCCTTCGACGAAGGCCGGGCGCGAACGGAGCGCCGCGGCGACGCCTCTCTTTAGTTGGTGCTCAGAAACGGAGAGAAGGGACAACCTCCTGTAAGCTCGCCGGATGCCGCGGCCGGCACCTGTAAGCCTGTGAGCTTCCCGAATTCCGGGAAGAGAAAGGAGCTCGAATGTTGAAGAAGAGCGGACTCGTCCTCGGAGCGTTCCTCCTGGTGGCCTTCGCCATGGCCTCCTCGCCGTCCGCGCAGGCGGTGGAGCGCGTGACCTGCAACTGCTCGACGAACGCCCAGTGCGGAGCCGGCAACGCCTGTTGCCGCCTGCCGGGCCGGAATTGCGGAATCTGCTGCTGATCCAATCTCCTACCTGATCCTGAAAAGCAGGGACGTGACGTGAGGATCCTGATCGTTACGTCCCTTTCTCGCCGCGCCAGAGCCAGGGTTGGCACGATTCTTCTATAGCTATATGTGACAGGAGCGCTACCAGGGACGCTCCCCCGAGAAATCGGGACTTTTGATAACTCGGCGCGGTGAAAATCGCTCCGATCGACAAGGAGGTAGCATCATGAAGAAAACCTGGAAACTCGCGCCTCTGGCGTTCGCCCTTTTCCTTACCGCCACCTTCTCGGCGCCCGCTAGCGCCGATAAACCGATCTGCCAGGTCCTCTGCGCGACCACCCACTGCACCACCCAGGACGACTGCCCCACAGGGCAGCGCTGTAACTTCGCCTGCCCTGGCGAGGGTTGCTGCGTGGAGTAAGTAAAACCTGATCGTTCGCCCCCCTGGCGCTGTCCAGGGGGGCTCGCTTCCCGCCTCCTTCGAAAAATCCGCGATCCCGCCGTGAAAACGGCTCGCCCGACGGCCATATCCGCACCTCATCAGTAGGAGTCGCTTCAACCTCCTTTCTCCTGTCATCCCAAAGGCTTCTTTTTTATTGCCTTTCACCGCAGAAGGAGATCGAAGATGAGCAAAAGTGTGTTCCGCAGGCAGGCGTGGATCCTGGCGTTCTGTCTCGCCGGCACCTTGGCGGCCGCTCCGCTGAGCGCTCAGCCGGAGGCCCTGCTGTCCGGGATCAACCGCAACGTGGGCGCCGCCGCGGCCACCGCTTCGCTGGGCCACCAGGGCAACGTCCAGGTGGCGGTCAACCCCAACAACGCGAACCAGGTCGTGGCCGTGGGCGACACGGACTTCGCCGCCATCGTCGCCGGGCAGCAGTGCGAAGGGCCCGTGGTGGTCTTCTACTCGACGAACGGCGGGACGACCTGGCAGGAAGCGTGCGCGCCCGGCCTCACCGACTTCACCAACATCGGCCTGCAGTCCTCCGGCTGCTTCGACGGCCTCTTCGTCGCCAGCGATCCGGTGGTGGCCTGGGATGACGCCAACCGCGTCTTCCTGAGCTATACGTGGACCTGCGGGGGGAGATTCAGCTTCGGCAGCGCCGTGGTCGTCGGGCGCTCGACGGACGGCGGCGCCACCTGGACCGCCCGCGGCATCGTGGCCGACGGGTTCGACCCCGTGAATTTCTTCGGCAGCCTGGAGGAGAGGAACGCCTACGCGATCGACAACAACGCGGCGAGCCCGTACCACGGCCGGCACTACACCTGCTGGGACCGCTTCAACGACGAGAAGCTCGCCTGGTCCACCGACGGCGGCGCCTCCTGGACCGAGGTGGACCTGCCGGCCGCGCCCAACGGCGGCTTCGACGCCGCCTGCGAGATCGCCGTCGAGGACGACGGCACCATCCATCTGGTCTACGAATCCTCGGTCTGCTCCGGCGGGGTCTGCTCGGCCGACGCGATGTCCTACACCAGCTCCGGCGACGGCGGCGCCTCCTGGTCCACGCCGGTCCAGGTGCGCAACTTCAACCTGGTGCCGGGCTCGGGCGCCCACTGCCCCATCGCGCAGGACCAGCGGTGCATCCGCCCCTTCGGCGCCATCGCGGTGGACAACAGCGGCGGCGCCTGCGACGGCCATCTCTATGCCGCGTTCACCGACCACGCGTCCGGCGGCAACGTGAACCATTCCGACGTCTTCCTCAGCAAATCGGTGAACGGCGGCGCCACCTGGTCTTCGCCGGTCAAGGTCAACGACGACGGCCTGGCGAACCGCGTCCAGTTCCATCCGTCCCTGAAAGTCGATGCGAGCGGGCGCGTGACGCTGGCGTGGTACGACGCTCGCAACCACGTCCTCAACGACGCCCTCGACTTCTTCACCGCCCGCTCCACCGACTGCGGCGCGAGCTTCGGGGCCAACATCCAGGCCAGCCAGCCCTCGTCGGAGTTCAACAACAGCGGCATCTCCTGGTCCAACCACAACTCGGTCGCCAACCCGAGCTACGACTATGGCCAGACCGGCGTCCACACGGGCCTGGACGTCCTCGGCGGCAAGGTCTATCTGGCCTGGACCGACACCCGGCACTACTTTCCCAGCTTCACCTCCGAGCCGCAGAAGGACAACATCGGCTTCGCCCTCGTCGACTTCGCCAACGGCGCGGCCTCGGTCTGCGGCAACAACGTCCGCGAGGCGGGAGAAGCGTGCGACGGCTCCGACCTGGGCGGCAAGACCTGCACGAGCCTGACCTTCACCGGCGGGACCCTGGCGTGCAAGGCCAACTGCGCCTTCGATATGTCGGGCTGCCAGCTCACGTTCACGTCCGCCACGTTCACGTCCGTGGCGGCCGAGGACGGCTACATCCTCGAATCGGGCGAGACCACCAGCGTCGGCGGCACCGCCAACAGCAGCGACAATTCGACGTCCGCCATCCGCGCCGGCGACGACCGCAAGAACAAGCAGCTCAGGAGCGTCCTGTCGTTCGACACCGCGGCGATCCCGGACGGCGCGGCGATCCAGTCGGTGACCCTGCGCCTGCGGCGCGGCACGGTCGTCGGCACCAATCCGTTCACCACCCACGGCAGCCTCTCGGCCAGCGTCCAAACCGGCGGCCTCAACGGCAACACGGCCCTGGAGACGGCGGACTTCCAGGCCGCGGTCACGGTCGCCGGCGTCTGCACGCTCTCCAACGCGGCGAACAACGGCGACTGGTCCGAGTGCACCTTCAACACGGCGGGGCTCACGGCTCTCAACAAGACCGGCAAGACCCAGATCCGGATCGCCTTCTCCACCGACGACGACAACGACAGCGGCGACGACTACATCGGCTATTACTCCTCGAACAACGCCACCGCGGCGAACCACCCGCAGTTGATCGTGACGTATCAATAGAGCTCGAACAAGGAGATTTGCGGATGATCAGAAATGTTTTCAACCGGCCGGCGTGGACGCTGGCCCTCGGTCTCGCCATCGCCCTGCCGGCGACGCTCGCGGCCCAGCCGGAGGCCCTGGTGTCCGGTCCCAACCGCAACGTCGCCGCCACGGCCTCGCCGTCGCCGCTGGGATTCCAGGGCGAGGTCCAGGTGGCCGTAAACCCCGACAATCCGAACCAGCTCGTGGCGGTGGCCGAAACCAACATCCATTGGACGGGGAGCTGCGACGAGCCGGTGGCGGTCTATTATTCGGCGGACGGGGGAGCGACCTGGCAGACCGCGTGCGCCCCCGGGTCGCTCGCCTATACCGGCATCGGTAATTGCTTTTTCGGATTCTTCGACTACGGGTGGGATCCGGTGGTGGTCTGGGATGACGACGACCAGGTCTTCCTGAACCACACCATGGTCTGCTCGGACGGCCGTATCACCTACGGGACCGCCATCGTGACCGCGCGTTCGACGGACGGCGGCGCGTCCTGGACCGCTCACGGCGTGGTCAGCGAAGCCGATTTCTTCTTCAAGCTCTACAGCGCCCACGCCATCGACAACTCTCCGGCCAGCCCGTTCCACGGCCGCCATTACTCGTGCTGGAGCCTGGAGGGGGACGAGAAGATCTCCTACTCCACCGACGGCGGCGCAACCTGGACCCAGGTGGACCTGCCGGCCGTGCCGGGTGGCAGCTTCGACCTGGCCTGCGAGATGGCGGTGGAAGACAACGGCACGCTGCACGTCGTCCTGGATTCCAGCGGCATGTACCATACGCGCTCCACGGACGGCGGCGCCACCTGGTCGACGCCGGTCCTGGTGCGCGGCTTCAACATGTCGGCGGCCTCGGGAGGCCGCTGCCCATACGCCCAGAACCAGCGTTGCATCCGCCCCTTCGGCGCCATCGCGGTGGACAACAGCGGCGGCGCCTGCGACGGGCGCCTCTACGCCGTGTTCACCGATCACGCGGCCGGCGGCAACGTCAACTACTCCGACATCTTCCTCAGCCGGTCGACTGATGGCGGCGCCACCTGGTCCGCGCCGGTCAAGGTCAACGACGACGGCCTGCCGAACCGCGTCCAGTTCCAGGGCGCCGTGCAGGTCGATCCCGCGATCGGGCAGGTGGTGGTGGCCTGGCGGGACGCCCGCAATCACGTCGCCAACGACGCGACCGACCTCTTCACCGCCCGCTCCACGGACTGCGGCGTGACCTTCCAGGCCAACGTCCAGGCGAGCCAGCCGTCGGCGGAGTTCAACAACAACGGCATCTCCTGGTCCAATCACAGCACCTTCACGAACCCGGACGCCTACCCGGACCAGACCGGCAACTACCTGGGGCTGGACGTCCGCGGCGGCAAGGCCTATCTGGCCTGGCCGGACACCCGGCACTTCTTCCCCGGCTTCACCACCGAGCCGCAGCGGGAGAACATCGCTTTCACCGTGGTCGACTTCGCGGCCGGCGCCGCTTCGGTCTGCGGCAACGACGTCCGCGAAGCCGGCGAAGCGTGCGACGGCGCGGACCTCGGCGGCAAGACCTGCGCGAGCCTGACCTTCACGGGAGGGAGCCTGGCCTGCAAGCCCAACTGCGCCTTCGACACCTCCGGCTGCTTCGTCACGCTGACCACCACCACCTTCACCTCGGTGGCGGCCGAGGACGGCTACATCCTCGAATCGGGTGAATTCACCAACGTCGGCGGCACCGCCAACAGCACGGACAACTCGACGTCCGCCATCCGCCTGGGCGACGACAAAAAGGACAAGCAGTACAGCAGCATCCTGTCCTTCGACACGTCGCCGATCCCCGATGGCGCGGTGATCCAGTCCATCACCCTGCGCCTGCGGCGCGGCACCGTCGTCGGCACCAATCCGTTGACCACGCACGGGCAGGTGAACGCCGACATCCGGAACGGCGGCTTCAACGGCAACACGGCGCTGGAGACGGCCGACTTCCAGGCCTCGGCGACCGCCTTCAGCGTCTGCGTGCTGTCCAACGCTCCGAACAACGGCGACTGGTCCGAGTGCAACCTCAACACGGCGGCGCTGGCGGCCCTCAACAAGACCGGCAAGACCCAGATCCGCATCGCCCTGTCCACCGACGACGATGACGACGGCGGCGACGACTACATCGGCTACTACTCCGGCAACAACGCCACCGCGGCGAACCACCCGCAGTTGATCGTGACGTATCAGTAGGTTTTCAGCAGGCCCGCGGCCGCTTTGAGGTCGGCCGTCTCCCAACCCTCCCTGAAGCGGCCGAGAACGCCGTCCAGGAGGCCGCGGGCTTCATCCTTCCGTCCGTCCTCCTTCCACAGGCCGGCGAGGGCGGCGGTGGCCCGCAACTCCAGCCAGAGGCTGCCGGCGGCGCGCGCTGTGCCGCAGGCGGTCTGGAAGAAGGCCTCCGCCTCGCCCCGGGCCGTCGCCAGCGAGAGGACGCCCTGGAGCCGGTAGAGCTCGGACACGCCCAGGCGCTCCCCTGTCCGGGCGGCGATCTCCTGGGCGTCGTCCAGCAGCCAGCGGGCCTCGGAGGCCATGCCGCAATCGACGCAGACCTCGGCCAAGCGCCCCAGGAGCTCCGGCAGCCCCAGCTCCTGGCGGTGCTCCCTGCGCAGGAGGTCCAGCGCCTGGATCGCCTCCCCCACCAGGACGACGGCTTCCTCGGGACACGAGAGCCGGGCGCCCGCCAGACCGGCGAGGAAGACGCCGTGGGCCGCCAGGGAGGCGAACCCCTGTTTTTCGCACAGATCGCGCATCCGCCCGGCGACCTCCAGCGCTTCCGGGTACTCGCGGCGGGCATGATGAAGGAGACTGAGGGACTGCAGGGCAAGGCCGGTGGCGAACGGGCATCCCATGCCCTCGGCCCGCCGCAGCGCCTGGCCGGCGACGTCGAGGGCCCGGTCGGGACGCCCGGCTTCGCACAGCGCCCGGGCGGTCTGGCAGAGGTTCTGGCACTCCGCGTCCCAGCCGGAGATCTGGAGCGGGAACGCCCCCTCCATGCCAGCCAGCAGCTCCCGGGCGCGTTTCAGGGCGCAGAGGGCCGAAGCGGGGCGTCCCAGGTGGGCCTTGACGGTCGCCATCTCCTGGAGCCCGAAGATCAACCCCTCGGGGTCGCGGCGGGCCGCCGCCGCCCGCAGCCTCTCCGCCGCGATGCTCCGCGCCCTGTGGAGGTCGCCGCGCCAGGCGTAGAAGCTCCAGAGCAGGGACCGGAGCTCGTCCGGCATCTCGCCGAGCCGCTGGCCCAGGACGAGGGCGCGGTCGAAGAGGGCCTCGGCCTCGGCGTCGGAGTGCCCCCGCGAGACGATCACGGTCGGGGCGAGGCCGATCCACAGGGCGAGCTCCAGCCGGTCGCGTTCCGGGCCTTCAGGGAGCGTCTCGGCCGCGCGCAGGCCGTTGTGGAAGTGCTCGCGGGCCTCCTGGTTGGCGTAGCGCTGCGCGGCGTTGCGGCCCGCCCGCAGCCAGTGCCCGATGGCCTTCTCCGGCCGCCGCGCCTGGGTGTAATGGTGCGCCAGCCGCTCGGGCTGGCCGGCCACGGTCTCGGGGAAGCGGGACTCCAGCGCCTCGGCGACCTCGAGGTGGAGGCGCTCCAGGTCCCGGGGGAGCAGCAGCTCGCAGGCGGTGTCCTGGAGGAGCGCGTGTTTGAACAGGTAGACGCCGCGGTCCCCCGTGCCCCGCCGGGAGAGCAGCTCGGCGCGGACCAGGCGGTCCAGCTCCTTGCGCAGCGCGGCGCGGTCCAAGGAGGAGACCGCCGCCAGCAGCTCGAAGGAGAAGCTGCGGCCGATCACCGCCGCGAGCTGCGCCACCTCCCTGGCGCGGCCGAGGCGGTCCAGGCGCGCCGTCAGCGAGTCGCGCAGCCGGTCCGGGATGCCCACGGCCTCCGGCTCCTCGCCCGACTCCAGGAGGCCCTTGGTCAGCTCTTCCAGATAGAGGGGGACGCCGTCGGACTTGGCGGCGATCTGTCGCTTCACCTCCGGCGGCAGCCGCCGGTCGCCGGCGACCCGATCGATCATCTCCAGGGCGTTCTGGTCCGTCAGCCGGCTGAGGTGGAGCTGCGGCCAGCCCGAGCGGTGGCGCCAGGGCAGCTCGAGCTCCGACCGGAAGGTCAGGATCAGCAGCAGCGAGACGTCGCCGATGGCGTCGAGCAGCGCGCCGATCATCTCCAGGCTCGACGGGTCGAGCCAGTGGAGGTCCTCGATCGCCACCACCGCGGGCTCTTCGCCGACCGCCTGGAGGAAGAAGTTGACCAGCGCCTCCAGAGTCCTCTGCCGCTGGGTCTCCGGGCTCGCCGGCAGGGGCGCCGTGCCGTCCGGCGGCGGCAGCGAGAGCAGGCCGGCCAGGAAGGGGAGGTCGTCGCTGGGCAGGCCGTAGTCGAGCAGCAGGGCCTCCAGCAGGGTCAGCTCGTCCGCCGGGGACGCCGCCGGCCGCAACCAGTTGCGCCGCAGGAAGTCGATCACGGCCTGGAAGGGGCTGCTCCTGGCGTGGGCGGCGCCGTAGCAGGTGAGCCAGCGGATGGCGTCGGCGGCCAGCTCCTCGCGCAGGGCGCCCACGAGTCGCGACTTGCCGATCCCCGCCTCGCCGCTGATCAGGACCACCTGGCTTTCTCCCGCCTGCACCAGGGTCCAGCGCTGGAGGAGGACCTTGAGCTCCCCTTCCCTCCCCACCAGGGGTCCGGAAGGTCTGGGGGTTTTCCCGGGAGCGTCCAGCTCGCCGCCGGCAGGGAAGACCGGGACCGCCGTCACCTGCCGCTTCTCCCCCGCGGCCAGCGGCGGGGCCATGGGAAGGGTGTCCTCGTCCTCCGGCGCGCCGTCCACCTGGGGCGCGTGGGGACGGACGACGATCACCGGACGCGTCTCGCCGGTCCGCTCCCGCACCAGCCGGGCGAGGAGCGCGTTGAGCACCGCGGCGACCTCCCGCGCGCTCTCGGGGCGGTGCTGCGGCTCCTTCTCCAGCAGCCAGTCCACCAGCTCGGAGAGCTCCGCCGGCACGTCGGGCTGGAGCTGCCGCACCGCGATCTGCCGGTGGCTGCACACCCGGGTGATGGTCGTCATCACGGACCGGGTCTGGAAGGGGGCGATGCCGGTGAGCATCTCGTAGAGCAGCGAGCCGAACGAGAAGAGGTCCGACCGCGGATCGAGCGGCAGGCCCATCATCTGCTCCGGCGACATCGCGTGCGGGGTGCCGAGCACGGCTCCGCCCAGGGTCACGCCCTCGAAGCTGTCGGAGTTGAGGAGCTTGGCGAGGCCGAAGTCGAGGATCTTGGCGTGATCGGCCGGCGTCACCATGACGTTCGCGGCCTTGAGGTCGCGGTGGAGAATCCCCTGCGCGTGCGCCTTGCCGAGCCCCTTGGCGATCTCCCGCCCCAGGCGGACGGCCCGCGCCAGCTCCAGGGGGCCGTGCTTGAGCAGGGACGCCAGGGTGCGGCCCTCCACCAGCTCCATGACGATCCAATCGCCGTCGGCGGTCTCGAGGATGTCGTAGATATGGACGATCGCGGGATGGTTCAGGCGCGCGCCCGCCGCCGCTTCCCGGCGGAAACGGTTGCGGGCGCCGGGATTGGCGAGCCGCTCGGGCAGGATCTGCTTGATCGCCACCGGCCGCCGCAGCCGCTCGTCCCAGGCGCGCCAGACCGAGCCCATGCCGCCGGCGCCCAGCCGGCCTTCCAGCAGGTAGGGGCCTACCCTCTCCGGTGCGGACATCCCGAGCTGTTCCAGGTTCACCGCCTGATTTTATCGTAAAAGCGCGCGCCCGCCACCCGTCCCCGGAAACCACCCGCCGACAGATCCTGACAAAAACCGACGAATCCTGACAGATCCTCCGCCCCTCCGTCCCTGGAAATGCAAGGTTTTTCGGATGGCACAGCCCTTGCTCAAGGCAGGTAGCGCAACCCGATCGACAAACGGAGCCGGGGACATTCATGAGCGAGATCCGTGGAACGTTGGAACAGATTCGCAAACGGCTCAACGAGTTCCTCTGGACCGCCTCGCCGCGGCAGGACGACTGGGTGATCCTTTCGAACATCGTCGATCAGAACGGCCAGCCCTACGAAGAGGCGCAGGAGAAGGTGGTGATGTTCCTCGCCGGCATCCAGAAGGAGACCGCGGTCAGCACCTACAACCCGAACGTCCCCATCGCGGGCAACCGTTACGCCGTGGTGGCGCCGCCTCTCTACATCGATCTCTTCATGCTGTTCTACGCCAACTTCTCGGGCAAGAACTACAAGGAGGGCTTGAGCGCGATCCAGCGGACGATCACCTTCTTCCAGCAGAACCTCTGGTTCACCCACGACAACCTGCCTGGGCTCGACCCGCGGATCGACAAGCTGACGTTCGAGATGACCAATCTCGATCCGGTGGACCTCAACTATCTCCTGGGCCTGACCGGCGCGAAATACCTGCCCTCGGTCTATTACAAGGTGAGGATGATCCCGTTCGACAGCGACGCGATGCAGACGCAGGTGCCGGCGGCGCAGGGCGTGCAGGCGCCGGGGGAGGTCCAGGACCGATGAACAGAAAGCTCCCCCAGTCGCGCACTTTCGAGCGCACGCTGCGCGCTCCCTTCCGCTTCCCCGCCCAGGAAGGGCGATACAAGGATGGGCTGGACGCGAAGCCTCGCGATCCGCGGCAATTCTTCTATCAGACGCTGACGCGGGTCTCGGTGCGTCACACCTATTACAACAGCTCCGGCTTCCTCTGCCCCGACTTCGGATTCGCTCCCACTCCGGCTTCGGCGGCGCTGATGGCCAAGCTGGGTCTCATCTTCCGGGCCGAAAAAACCGGATTCTCGGTCCTCTACGACGAGACCCACAAGGACGACCTGATCCGTTTCCTCAAGCGCCAGGCGAACGCGGAGGGCGAGGTCTGGACGCGGCTGTCGTTCCAGATGCCTCTGGAAAGCAACTACTTCGTCAACCTCACGGAGATCCCCATCGCCACCGAGGCCACGGCGGAAAACTTCTATTTTTCGAATCAGCGGGCGCATCCCTGGGAGGGCCTGCTGCTCCTGAACCCGGGACGCCGGGTGGACGACCGGCAATTGCTCCCCGTCGTGCCCGGCCAGCTGCCGGTGCCGGCGGTGATCGACGGGCGGACGATCGACGAAGTCCAGGTCTACGACATCTCCGGCGAAATGGTCCTCTGCGTGCCCCGCTGCGTCACGAACAAAGCCGCCAGCGAGAAGAACCCGGCGGATTTCACCTGCGCCGACAAGGGCACGGACCAGTGCGCCAACCCTATCTACGTCAACTTCGCGTCCCTGCGGGAGGACAAGTACATCCTCAAGCTCGTCGACGGCGCGGGCGCCGCCTCGGAGCTCGGCGTGCTGTGGACGTTCTTCTATCCCATGCCGCTCTGTTTCATCGATCTGCTGTTCACCAGCCCGCGGGGGAGAAAACCCGAAAACTATCCGGTGCGTGACCTTTTTTCGGATCGTCCGGAGATCGTCACCACCGACTACACGCTCCGGTTCGAGCGACGTTCAACGCTATGGAACTACTACATCGTGCCGCCGCAGCCCGGCGTCCTCGAAGACCTTCGCATCGAGAACCTGTCGCCGTTCCCGGTGGAGTTCGCGGGTCCGTGCAAGGTCTTCCTGCCCGACGGCCGCGAGGCCTTCCGGTTCCTTTCAAAACAGCCGCTCCCTCTCCAGGAGCAGCCGGAATGCAACTTCCGGCTGCGGGGGAAGCACAAGCACTGGCCGCACGAGAAGACCCTCGTGGACCGCCTGCCGGGGGCGTCCTCGCAGCAGGTCCTCCCCGAGCAGCCGAGCGTTTCCTGCGCGGAGCTTCAGGCGAGCCTCGCGCCGCGTGAAGCGGAAAGGCCGAGGTGCAGGAGGCTGATCGACCGCGTCTGCCGCGCGGGCGCGGAGAGGCGCAACTACTCGGCCATCTATGTCTACGTCTGAACAACCAACGACCCAGAGAGAGGTTTCTATGGCAACCACCGTCTACAAGACCCCAGGCGTCTACGTCAGGGAAGAGACCGCCTTCCCGCCCTCCGTCATCGGAGTCCAGACCGCCATACCCGCCTTCATCGGCTACACGGAGAAGGCGGCGATCAGCGGCAAGCCGGTCTACCGGAAGGCGATCCCGATCGCCTCGATGGTCGAGTTCGAGGCGGTCTTCGGCAAGGACTACCCCGCGCAGTTCGACGTCGTCCATCTCACCGACTCCGACGAGGACAAGGCCCTGATCGCGGCCGGCGACTACGACTTCAAGGTCTACGATCCCATCGCGAAGAAAGAGAAGTACTATCAGTTGAAGCCGGCGACGAACTCCGAATTCAACCTCTACAACAGCATGCGCCTCTTCTACGCCAACGGCGGCGGCGACTGCTACGTGGTCTCCGTGGGGAGCTACGTGGATGAGGCGGGGCAGGCGAGGGAGGTCGCCGCGGTGGATCTCCAGGCCGGCCTGGACGTGATCAAGGAGCAGGTCGGCCCGACGATGCTGGTGATCCCCGACGCCGTCCTGCTGCCCAACACCGGAAACGTGGACGAGCCCTGGATCTCGACCGCCTTCAAGGCCGTCGCCGAGGCCATGGTGAAGCAGTGCGAAGAGCTGCAGGACCGCGTGGCGGTGCTGGACGTCTACGGTACGCAGTACATCATGAATCCCCAGGTCCCCGGGACGATCACGGGCAAGACCGACGCCGTCATCAAACAGTTCCGCAAGGATGTGGACGGCGTGGCGCGCAACTATGCCATGGCGTACTTCCCGTTCCTCGAGACCTCGGTCGTCCCCCTCTCCGAGTTCACCTACATGAACACGAGCTCGACGGGTGCTCCCAGCAGCTTCACCAGGCTCAAGGAGATCCTCTCCTGGGAGAGAGAGAACCTGTACGGCACCTTCACCGCCGACGACGGCTCCCGCGCGGAGCAGGTCCAGAAGGACATCGACCTCATGGAGCCGACCAATCCCGTCGCGGAGGTCACGCGGCTCAACCAGAACCTCACCAACGCCCTCCCCCTCCTGCTGGACATCGAGCGGGTGATGGTCGAGAAGAACGACGAGCTCCCGCCCAGCGGTGCGATGGCGGGGGTGTACACGCGCAACGACCTCACCAAGGGGGTGTGGAACGCGCCGGCCAACGTGAGCCTCGCCAGCGTCGAGCGGCCGACCGTCAAGCTGGACAACAAGCAGCAGGAAGACCTCAACGTGCCGGTCGACGGCAAGGCCGTCAACGCCATCCGCGAGTTCCAGAACCGCGGCACCATCGTCTGGGGCGCCCGCACGCTCGACGGCAACAGCAACGACTACCGCTACATCCAGGTCCGCCGCACGCTGGTCTACATCGAGCAGTCGATCAAGGCCGCGCTCGACCGCTACGTCTTCGCGCCCAACGACGGCAACACATGGACCACGGTGGTGGCCACGATCACCAGCTTCCTGCAGGGCGTCTGGTCGCAGGGCGGCCTGATGGGCTCGACGCCTTCGGAAGCCTTCACCGTGGAGTGCGGCGTGGGCAGCACGATGACCGGACAGGACGTCCTCGACGGCATCATGAAGGTCCAGGTCACGCTGCAGATGATCCACCCCGCCGAGTTCATCGTGCTGACCTTCAAGCAGCAGATGCAGGGCGTCGGCTAAGCGAGAACTTTAGACGGATAACACGGCTTCTCTACCGAAACCAGGAGGATTTATGCCAGGCGACGTTCAGGACAATGTTTGGCCATTACCGAAGTTCTACTTCTCGGTCCAACTCGGGGACGACACCACCGTCAGCTTCCAGGAGGTGGACGGGCTGGACAGCGAGACCCAGATCATCGAGTACCGGCACGGCAACAGCCCGGTGTTCTATCCGATCAAGATGCCGGGGCTCGGCAAGGTCAGCAACGTGACCATGCGCAAGGGCATCTTCGTCAACGACTCGAAGTTCTGGGACTGGTACAACGAGATCAAGATGAACACCATCGCGCGGCGGACCGTGATCATCAGCCTGCTCGACGAGACCGGCACGCCGAGGCGGACCTGGACCCTCAACAACGCCTGGCCGACCAAGATCACCGGCACCGATCTGAAGTCGGAAGGCAACGAAGTGGCGATCGAGTCCATCGAAGTGGCGTACGAGACCCTGACCGTGGCTTCGCCGTAGGAGGGCCTGAGCGATGGCGGACGAGTACTACCCCCCGGGAGCGTTTTACTTCGCCGTTTACATCCTCGGCTCGGGGACGGTGTTCTCTCTGCTCACCGACATCGACGCCAGCTTCCAGGAAGTCTCGGGGATCCAGGCAGAGCTCGGGATCGAGGAGGTGACCGAGGGAGGCGAGAACCGTTTCGTTCATCGCCTCCCTCGGCCCGCCAAATACTCGAACCTGGTGCTCAAACGAGGCGTGGTCACCATGGATTCGGTCCTCGCGGAGTGGGTTGGGCAGACGGTCGGCTCCGGCCTGGCACTGCCCATCATCACCCAGAACCTGATGGTGACCCTGCAGGGCTCGGACGGTTTTCCGATGATCGCCTGGTTCTTCGTCAACGCGTATCCGGTGAAGTGGGAGGTGGCGGCCCTCAACTCGGAGGACAACAAGGTGCTCACCGAGACGATGGAGTTCGCCTACAACTATTTCGAACGGTTCAACCTGGGCAGCGGCCTCTCCGCCGCCACCAAGCTGGCCCAGGTGGCCGCGAAGATGATCTGAGGAGCGACGATCATGGCCCTGGAGATCAGCGAGATCGCCATCCAGATGGTGGTGGACGAGGACGCCGACGACGAAGAGGAGGAGGACGAAGAGGACGGCAGGAAGAAGAAAAAGAAGAAAGACAAGGACGACGACGGGTGCTGCGAGCTCGACAGGCAGGAGATCGTGGACGAGTGCGTGCGGCGGGTCATGAAGATGCTCAAAAACAAGCAGGAGCGATGACATGGGATTCTCAGGCAGCCTGGAGAAAATGACCATCACGGCGTACTCGGACCCCGAGTTCACGAAGAAGGTCGGCACGTACCCGGTGATGATCAACCCGGAGAAGTACGGGCACACCTTCCAGATCTGCTACACCAATCCCCAGGCGCAGGGCAGCCCCGGCGGCACGCCCCAGTTCAACAAGATCCCCTCGGACACCGTGTCGTTCGAGCTGGTCTTCGACGGCACGGGCGTGGTGCCCAGCCCGCTGCCCGGCGTGATCCCCTGGACCGAGGACGGCATCGCCGGCCAGATCGACGCCTTCAAGCGGCTGGTCTTCAACTACAACGGCAACGTCCACAGCCCCAACTTCCTGAAGCTGGTCTGGGGCAAGCTGCTGTTCAAGGGCCGCCTCACCAAGCTGGACGTCAGCTACACGCTGTTCAAGCCGGACGGCACGCCGCTGCGGGCGCGGGCCAACGCCACCTTCAAGGGGTTCAACGACGAGGTGGAGCTCCAGCTCAAGGCCGCCAAGTCCTCCCCCGACCTCTCGCACGTGCTGACGGTGAAGGCCGGCGACACGCTGCCGCTGATGTGCGACGACATCTATGGGCGCAGCGACTATTACGTGCAGGTGGCGCGGGTCAACGGCCTGACCGATTTCCGCCGGCTCGCGGTGGGCTCGCAGCTCCTGTTCCCGCCGCTCGGGGAGAGCCCGCAATGAGCGCCCCGCCGCCCGATCTCAACGCCAGCTCGCTGGTGACCTTCACCATCAAGGTCGACGGCAAGGCCATCGCCAGCGGCATCCAGGTGGAGTCGATCGACACCTGGTCGTCCGTCAACAAGGTCCCCAAGGCGCGGCTGGTCATCTTCGACGGCGATCCCGCCGCCAGCGATTTCGAGCTCAGCGGCGCCAAGACCTTCCTGCCCGGCAACAAGGTCGAGATCGCCGCCGGCTACGACAGCAAGGACGCCACAATCTTCAAGGGCGTGATCGTCAAGCAGGGGATCGAGATCGATCAGACCAGCGCCTCCAAGCTGATCGTCGACCTCGCCGACGAGGCCCTCAAGATGACCCTGGAGCGCAAGAACGCCCTGTTCGAGAAGATCAAGGACAGCGATCTGATCGGCAAGCTGATCGCCGCCAACGGCCTGGCCAAGAGCGTCGAGGCCACCAACACGGTCCACGAGACCGTCGCGCAGTACTACGCGACCGACTGGGACCTGATGATGACGCGCGCCGAGATGAACGGCTTCGTGGTGACGATCGAAGGCGGCAAGGTGACGGTGAAGAAGCCGGACACCAGCCAGGCCCCGACGCTCACCGTCAAGTACGGCGATTCGATCCTCGACCTCCAGGCCGAGATGGACGCCGCCACCCAGGTCACGTCCTCGGCGATCAAGAGCTACACCTGGGACGTGGCCACCCAGAAGCTGATCGAAGCCGGCCCAGGCGCGGCCTCCGTCAAGGAGCAGGGCAACGTCTCCTCGGCCGAGCTGGCCAAGGTGTTCAACATCAAGAAGCTGGCGCAGCAGACCGGGGCGCCGATCGAGAAGTCGTCGCTGCAGGACTGGTCCACGGCCGAGCTGCTCAAGTCGAAGCTCTCCAAGATCCGCGGCTGGGTGCGCTTCCAGGGGAGCTCCAAGGCGGTGACCGGCAAGACGATCGAGCTGGCGGGCCTCGGGCCGCGCTTCAACGGCACGGCGTTCGTCAGCGGCGTCCATCACAACATCCAGGACGGCAAGTGGCAGACGACCGCCGACTTCGGGCTGTCGTTCCAGTGGTTCTGCGAGGAGACGACCGACATCACGGCGCCGGACGCCTCGGGACAGCTCCCGGGCATCCAGGGGCTCCAGACCGGCATCGTCAAGAAGGTCGCCAAGGATCCGGACGGCGAGTTCCGCGTCTTCGTCAACCTGCCGATCCTCCAGGACAACGCCAAGGGCGTGTGGGCGCGGCTGGGCACGTTCTACGGTTCCAATAAAGTCGGCGCGCTGTTCTTCCCCGAGGTCAACGACGAGGTGATCGTCGGCTTCATGAACGACGATCCGCGCTACGGCGTGATCCTCGGCAGCGTCTACAGCAAGAAGCTCGCGCCCCCCTATCCGCCCGACGAGCAGAACAATCAGAAGGCGCTGGTCACCCGCTCGAAGCTGGAGATCAACTTCAACGACAAGGACAAGATCCTCGAGATCAAGACCCCGGGCGGTCATTCGATCAAGCTGGACGACAAGTCGGGCGCCATCTCGATCAAGGACAGCAACAAGAACACCGTCTCGCTTTCGAAGGGCGGCATCGCCCTCGACAGCGCTTCCAACATCAAGATCACGGCCAAGGGCAACATCACCCTCCAGGCCAACGGCAACCTGGCGCTGAGCGCCAAGGCCAACGCCACCATGGAAGGCCTGCAGGTGGAGCACAAGGCCAAGACCAAGTTCGCGGCCCGCGGCAACGCCCAGGCCGAAGTCGCCGCCTCGGGCATCCTCACCGTCCGCGGCGCGCTGGTCAAGATCAACTGACGGGATTCATCGGAACGGAGAACGCCATGCCCCCCGCCGCGCGATTGACCGATTTCCACCAGTGCCCGCTGACCACGCCGGCCGGGCCGGTGCAGATCCCCCACGTGGGCGGCCCCATCGCGGGCCCCGGCGCGCCCACCGTGCTGATCGGCAACCTGCCCGCCGCCAAGGTCGGCGACCTCGCCATCTGCGTCGGTCCGCCGGACGCCATCGTCAAAGGCTCGATGACGGTCAAGGTCATGGGCATGCCCGCCGCCCGCATGGGCGACAAGACGGCCCACGGCGGCACCATCCTGATCGGTTTTCCCACCGTGATGATCGGCGGCTGAGATGAAGAATCCAGAGCAATCCATCCTCGGCACCGGCTGGAGCTTCCCGCCCACCTTCTCGCGGGCGGACTACAGCGTGGACATGGCGAGCGACGACCTGGACATCCAGCAGAGCCTGCGGGTGCTGTTCTCCACCGCCCAGGGCGAACGCGTGATGGTGCCGGACTACGGCTGCGAGCTCTGGCAGATGGTCTTCCGCGCCGTCAACACCACGTTCAAGACGGAAGCCATGGAAGCCATCCGCATGGCCGTCCTCTATTGGGAGCCCCGCATCGACGTCACGGAGATCGCGATCGAGCCGTCCGCCGAAACCGACGGGCTGGTCTTGATCACCGTCGGCTACGTCATCCGCCGCACCAACGCGCGCAACAACCTGGTCTACCCCTTCTACATCGGCGAGGGGACCCTCGTCCCGCAGGTTTGAGCCATGGACCCGCACGCCGGCAAGATCGTCCTCAACGGAGCCCCCAGCCAGTATGATCGCCGGCTGGAAGCTCCGGCCGTCGAGGTGGACGGCAGGTCGTTCTCCGAGCTGCTCGACTTCGCGGTGCGGTTCGGCGGACTGATCAATTTCTACGACCTCGCGGACGAGATCGACGGCGACTGGGTGCCGTTCTTCCTCACCGATCCCACCATGGCCCTGGCCGCGATGGAATCGGCGGAGGTGGCGGCGCGCGAGGAATCGTTCGACGGCCTGGTGCGGCGGACGGCGCGGGCGCGCTCCTTCGACCGCAAATTCGAGCTCCTGCGGCAGGTCTTTGAATCCATCCAGGGGCTCGCGCGGCAGATGGACGGCTGGCTGCGCGGCCTCGAATACTGTCCGGACAACGAAGCCGTCCGCCTCGGACGCGAGGAATTGACCACGGCGATCGCGAACGGGCTGGGCGAAGAGCTGCGCCGGCTCAAGTCGTGGGACGAGGGTGCCGCCGGTCCGCTCGGACAGCCGATCGGCCTCGACTGGTCGGGCTTCCTGCCGGTCTGGGACCTGCGGTGCGCGCGGCCGGACGGCGCCATCTACAAGGGCTCGACAGGCAACCGCAAGATCCAGCACGCCCTCCCCCATCTGGAGAAAGTCTTCCACGCCTTCGCCGACGCCATCCCGGACTTCCAGTCCTTCGCGCGCGCGAACCTCCCCGCCACCCTGGACACCGGCCGGCACAAGCCCCACATCGCGCTCTACATCGCGTTCGTCATGCTGTTCCGGACGGCGCAGGAGACGATCAATACGATCTCCGCACGGCTGGAGCGGTTCTATTACCGCGACGTGCTGCGCGAGCCGCTCCTTCCCGCGCTCTCCGACAGCGTCTATGTGACGTTCGCGCTGGCGGAGGAAGAGGGGCTGACCTCGACGACGGTTCCGAAAGGAACCCTTTTCCCCGCCGGCCAGGAGCCGGACGGCCGCGAGATCCTCTACGCGGCGGACCGCGACCTCACCGTCACCAGCGCCGTCCTCGGCAAGCTGCGGACCCTGCGCAGGACGGAGGACATGCTGCTCTCTTCGGAGATCTCCACCGAGGCCGCGGCGGCCGGCGACAGCGCCTGGGCCACCTTCGGCGAGACCGCGCCGGGCGCCACCGCGACCGAGGTCACGGAACCGGCCACGCTGGGCTTCGCGCTCGCCTCGAGCTACCTGCTCCTCACCGGCGGCGAGCGCCACGTAAAGATCAGCGTCACCTGCGCTCCGGAATCCTGGGCAACGCTCGCGGCGCGAGTCACGGAGATCGCGGACGCGACCGGCCTCGATCCGTTCGCCGTCCTCACCCGGATCCTGGAGCAGGCTTTCGAGATGTACGTCTCCACGGCGGGCGGCTGGTTCCGTCTCGAAGGCTACGCCGCCGAGCCGGGAATCCAGAGATTCGACCTCTGTTTCAAGCTGACGCCCACCGCGCCGGCGGTCGTGCCCTACGACCCGGAGAGCGAAGCGGCGGCCGAAGCCGGCGACGCTCCCGTCTCCGAAGATCCTCGCATCACCGCGACCAATCCTGATCCCAAGCTGCCGACGCTGAAGTCCTACCTGCGCCAGGAGCCGGTGACACTGACAGGCGGCAAGGGCACGCAGACCGTTTATCCGTTCTCCCTGCTGGACGGGCTGGAGATCGCGGACACTCAAATCTCCACGGACGTCCGCGGGCTCTCCGGGCTGACCCTGCAGAACACCGACGGCGACATCGATCCCAGTTCGCCCTTCACGGTGTTCGGCGGCGTGCCGGTGGTGGGCTCGTACCTGGAGATCCGCCATCCGGAGATCTTCGCCAAGATCCCGAAAACCTTGAAGACGGGCCTGAAGTGGTTCGGGCTGCCGCCGAACGACAACGGTTTCAAGGGCTGGTACCGCGACTACGTGATCAATCTCAACGGCGAGCCGGAGTCCGACCTGTTCGACAACGCCGTCTTCCGCGGCGCGATCAGCGTGCGCGAGCCCGGCCCCTGGTCGATCGGCGATTCCGGCAGAGACGTCTACCTCTTCCGCACCAAGCCCGACTGCTCGATCCAGACGCCCACGCCGTGCGGCGCGCTCTGCAACGAAACGGTTTTCGACACGCTCCGGGTCTCCAGACCGACTACGCCGCCGCCCTATTACGATCCCGCGGCCAGCGCCCTCCGCCTCGAACTGACGAAACCGTGCTACGCCTTCGGCAACGACCTCTACGCCGCGAACGTGCTGAACGCGGTGATCCAGGACCTGCCGGACACCGAAGGCTGCCAGAAGAAGTGCGTGTTGGAAGGCATCGCGTTCTCCGAGGCGGCCACGGCGCTCCAGAAAGGTTTGGACAACTGCGCGGACGCCGGCTGCATCCAGACCTATGTGGATCAGGCGGTCGACATCCTGGTCCAGGCGTTCTACGACTGTGCCGTACGGTCCCTCTCGCAGTGCCAGTGCAAAGGAGACCTAACCCCCGAAGAGGTGAACAATCTCCTCGGCTCGCTCAAGATGTGTATGAGCCTGCCGCCGGGCGGACGGGCCAGTTGCATGAAGTCCTGCCTGGACGAAAGCCCAAAGGCCCTGCCGTGCGTCGCCCGCTGCCTGCCGTATCTGACCAAGGCGCTGAAGATCGAGGCCGCCGTCGCGAAGTGCGACGGCGACATGGCTTGCCTGCAACAGACCCTCGCCGAGCGCGTCGCGCGCCTCCAGGCCGCCTACGCCGCGCGCGTCGAAGCCTGCATGAAGAAGTGCATGAAGCTGAAGAACGAGCTGCGCTATCCCAACGAGCCCTACCTGCCGCAGGCCGAGGCCGTGTGGCTCGACTACACCGCCGAGGGCGCCGGCCGGCTCTTCCAGCTCCTCCCCTTCGGCGGCTTTCTGGAATCGGGACCGGGCCCGCTGCTCCCCGTCTTCGCCGATCCGGGAAACCTTTACATCGGATTTTCGGGAATGATCCCGCCGCAGGCGCTCACCCTGCTCTTCCAGATGACGGCCGACCGCCGCGACGACCTCACCGGCGAGCCGCCGGCGGTCCAGTGGTCCTATCTGTCGCGGAACGTCTGGACGGACCTCAAGACCTCGCAGGTCCTCGCGGACGGCACCGGCGGCCTCCAGAGCTCCGGCATCCTCGCCCTCGGCCTGCCTTCCTACGATCCGGCGGGCAACACGATCCTTGCGAACGACTTTCAGTGGCTGCGGGCCTCCGTCGCGGAGGCTCCGGACCGCTTCCCGGACACCGCCGGGCTCTGGCCGCACGCGCTCGTCGCCACCTGGGTGGACGACGGTGGCGGCACGGCCGAGCACCTGCGCCAGCCGCTCCCGGCGCACACGATCACGAGCTCGGTGCAGGACCTCGGCGAGATCGGCGCCATCGATCAGCCCCTGGAGTCCTTCGGCGGGCGTCCCCCCGAGACCGAGGACACCTATGGAATCCGGCTGAGCGAGCGCCTGCGCCACAAGGACCGCGGCTCGCTGGCCTGGGATTACGAGCGCCTGGTGCTGGAGCGCTTCCCCACCGTCTGGAAGACGGCGGTCCTGCCGGCCTGGGGCGGCCCCGGCAACGTGGTGGTGGTGGTGGTGCCGGGCGCGGAGAGCCAGCAGGCGCAGGACCCCACGGTCCCGCGGGCCTCCTCGGACCTCCTGCACCAGATCGAAGCCTACCTGGCGGAAAGGATCAGCCCCTTCATCCGTCTGCGCGCGGCGAATCCCCAGTACGTCCGCATCAAGGTCGCCGCCAAGGTGTTCTTCCGCGACGGCGAGGGCGCGAGCCTCGACCGCCTCAACGAAGACCTGATCCAGTACCTCTCGCCCTGGTTCTACGACGCCGCCCGCGCCGCCAAGGGCGGAACCTACGCGATGGAGGACGACATCTCGGAATTCGTCCAGAACCGTCCGTACGTCGAAGCCCTGCAGGAAATCAGCTTCGCGTACGACCCGCCCGATAAACCCGACTGGTACTTCCTGACGTCGGCGGCGGAGCACGACATCCAGGAGGCGACCGGCGGCCGCTGCTGAGGCCAAGGAGATCGATCCATGTACGCGCCCAGGAAACCGAAACAAAAAGAACCTACGGCTCGGCCGGCCCAGCGGAAGACCTCCCGGACCGCCGCCGGCCGGCTCGCCGCATTGGAGGAAGCGGCCAATCAGGGACCTGGAGTCCGCGAGACGCTGCGGCTGCAACAAATGATCAATGGCCGGGGAGTGGTCCAGGGAGTCTTCGATAAAGGCCAGTTCCGGGATGCCTTGGAAAAGAGGCAACGGAAAGCAGCTCTCGAGATCCTCGAAGGCGCCACCTACGATGAGTTGGGACACTTCATGATCCAGGTGGCGGTCAACAAAGAAATCCATCAGGAGGACCTGGCCTATCTCTATGAAGAAGCGAGCAGCCCGATCGCGAAGCTCGGCGCCTGGCAGGCCCTCGCCTACCGGCGCGGCAACGAGGGCGTGGACCTGGCGCTGGCCAAAAAGAGCGTCCCAAAGGAGAAGGAAGATACGATCCGAGGCGGGATCTACGAGGACGTAAGCTCCGGCGCCGAATACCTGCAACAGGAGATCGACAGGATCCAGAAAGGCAGCGGCCTGATCAAAAATATCAGGTCGCGGTGGGCCGTCGAAGAGTTCGACAAGATTTTCCAGCAAGCTCGAAACCTGGAGTTGCAGCATGGCGTGAGCATCCGTGCCTCCAAGCCGAGCCATCTCCGAGAGCCCGGTTCCGAATATCAGACCTTCCGCTCCGACGAGATCGGCATCCTGGACTCGGTCCTCAGCCGATTGCCGCGGGGGCACATCGCGGACAACCCCCAACTCGAGTTCTTCCAGCGGCAGCCGCGACATCCCTCTTTCAAGTTGCGGGGAGCCGAGTACAGCCGGGGCGAGAGGCGGGTCAACGTTTTCGACGACACCTTCACGGGTCCTTATCGGGCTACGGGAGAGACCAGCTACCTGGGCGCGCATGACAAAGACCATCGGCTGACTCCGGGAGAGGAAGCCCTCACCCATGAAATCGGACATTCCGTCGACGCTCTCCTGCCTGGCGCCGCCACCGCGTTTTCCCAGGCCGCGGGGTGGGAGAGGTTCGCGGGCAACGCCGAGGTCAAGGAAGCCCTGATGATCGCCGGCGCCGAGGAGGGTGAAGCTCAGGATCGGATCCAGATCCTCAATGAAGATCGGGCTCTCGAAACCCGCCGAAGAGTGTTCCACGGCGGCTTCGAATACATGGTCGATCCCGACGACGGAAACAAGGCGGGTTTTTACCGGCGGCGGCTCAACCGCATGCCCGGCGACGACAAAACCCTCGAGTCCGGCTTCAGCCACATCGACTATGCGCGCACGTCTCCGAAGGAACACTTCGCGGAAATGTACGCGCACATGATTCACGTGCCCGAGAGGACCTTTCGGGATTACGTCCACGATCCGGAGCAACGCGAGAGCGCGGCCCATGTTCGCTATCTCGATCTGTTGGAAGCCGCCAAGCTGGACGATTCCCAGGTGGAAGGGCGCGACAGGGCCAAATTGGAATACGACGAGGCCCTGGAACAGAGGAAGGCCCTCGGATCGCAGTGGGACATCATGCGCGAGCACGTCTTCGGAGTCACTGGCGATGTCGTGAACCAGGAGGTCCTCAAGCTCCGCAAAGCGGCGTCTGAAAACGGCATCGATCCCGAGCTCGCCGAAGGGCACCTGCGGGCCCGGGCCCGCGAGGCGGCGACCCCCGCGCAGGTCCACCGGCTTGGCGTCTCCATCTTTCGCGAGCTGCTGGCGAAAAAAAAGTAGAACAGCCCGAACCATAACCAGGAAAAATCCATGTACGGACTCGAATCGAAAAAGGGCGAGGACAGCGCCAGGTCCCCACAGCAGCGGCAAGGGAAGGGTGGACTGGACAACCCGCGCACCCTCCAGCTCGCGGCCATGGAAGACAGGGCGAACCAGAGACCACAGGTCCGCGAGACGGCCCAGCTCCAGGAGAAGCTGAACGCTCCCAACACCACAGGGATGAGCGACGAGCTGAAGACCGGTCTGGAAGGCCTCTCCGGCATGGACCTCTCGGGCGTGCGAGTGCACTACAACTCGCCCGAGCCCGCGCAGCTCCAGGCCCACGCGTTCACGCAGGGGCAGGACATCCACGTCGCTCCCGGGCAGGAACGGCACGTCCCTCACGAAGGCTGGCACGTCGTGCAGCAGATGCAGGGCCGCGTCCAGCCTACGACTCAGGTCGGCGGGACGGACGTCAACGACAGCCCGGCGCTGGAGACGGAGGCGGATGCGATGGGAGCGCGGGCGAGCCGTGTCGAGGTCACCGGGCAGGAGCCTCTGCAACGCATGGAGGCGGCTCAGACGGGCGGCTCGCGGGAACCTGTCCAGAGAGCGATGGGCCTGGAATTCGAGACCGGCGTCCGCATCCGGGGTTCAGGCAGAGCGCTCCAGTATCACGATCTGGTCTACCGGCCGGCCAGCGGTCTTTGGCAGATCACGGTCGACGATCCCGCCGAGGACGGCTCAGGCGTGATGGAATTCGTCACCAGGCCCTTTGAAAACGACGGGGATCTTCTGAAAGCCATGAAGGAGATCGAGGGTTTCGTGGCCGCCATCCGCGCCAACGTCAGCGCCGAGCGTACGACCACGATCTCTGAGCTGGTCAGCACGGCGGGGCTTGAGGGCTTCGCCGCCGCCGACATCCGGGTCGGCGGTCCGGGGTTCACGCTGAAAAACCTCCAGGCCCGTCCCCAGATGACCCTCGGCGTCCCACTGGAAAGAATGAACGACGTCATGCTGGAGGCTCGGAGCTTCACCCTGGACGAGTGGGCGACTCAGCACGGAGAGATTCCCCAGACCACTCTGGAAGCCGATCCGACGTCGATCATGCACAGAGCGACCGCTGAGAGCGATCCTGTAGATGTAGCCGTCGCCTGGGGTGCGCAGCTTCGCGAGGATAACCCCCGCCTCAGCTCCGCGCACGTCCAACAGTTGGTAGGCTTCACCTCTCTCGTTCTGCGTTATCTCAATGATGGCTACTTCAATCAGTCCGTCGAGGCCGCGCCCTACGCCAAATCGTACTTTCCCGTCATGGCCCGAACAGATTTCCATAGCATGTGGAAGAGCCTTCCCAGATCCATGCGTGATCTCTTCACGCCCGAGGCGGTCCTCAAACTTTGGGGCTATTCCGATTCCATGATTAAAGAAGCGGGGCGCCGGCCTGACTACATGTTCCGCCGTGGCTATCAAGAAGGCGGAGCCATCGATCAGGGGCCGACAGTTTATGATTGGTTGCTGTCGATTACCAATCCCAAGGCCAAGAAAATCAACACGGGGGATCAGAAGGCGGCCGATGACCGGCTGATCGCGCACTATAAAGGGAACGATGAATACGAGCAGCATGTGGCTCGGGCGAGGAACAAGGATCTCTTATCCCGCGGCAGGGTCGCGTTCAACAGCGTCTCGATGGGACTCTGGGGCATGGACCGCGACATGGCTCTGCTCGAATTCCGTGGATTTCCCGAAGGTGAGAAGGGAGGGCTCGCTCCACGGTTCTGGACATCGCTCGCCCGGCGGCTCTTCAGCTTCGCCCAGCGGACCACCGGCAGGGTCTCCAGCGAAGAGCTCGCCAGGTCCATGCCCGCCGAGGATCTGCGGCGCCACGTCTCACAGCAGCTTGACGCTCTCGCCAGCACTCAGGACGACGAGTTCAATCTTAAGGTCCTCGCATATCGAAAGGGAGCCCTGGAATCGCTCGCGCAGGTGGACGTCGAGGAGCTCCCGGGCTTTGTCCAATCCTACAACAAGACAGCCTCGACTCTTTTGCAGGAATACTACAGCCGTTCCAGGAGCCGGGCCCCGCAACTTCCGGATTTCAGCCTTCTCCAACCCAAGCCCAACGCCCCCGATGCGCTCCGTGAAGCCACACGAATGTTCCCGGTCATCGCCGTAGACCAGATCGATGGGTTGTATAAAGGAACCTCTGACAAAGCCTTTAGAAAGAAGCTGATGCAGCTCAAGAGAGAGGTCGCGACGCGATTTCAGACGGCAAAGTCGGCCGGCACTCCAGAGGAAGCGGCCGATCTCCTCGGCCAGACTGCCGAATTCTTTGCCGCAGCGCTTCTCCAGCTACGGGCCGAGTTCTTCAAGTCCGAAAAACAGGAGACAACGGCGGCCAAACCCGACGAGAGCGTTGCCGAGGGTGGCAACTGCCTTTTCGATTCCGTTTCCCAGATGTTGGAAGGGAACCCCGACAGCGCGACGCTCCGCCAAAGAACCACGAACGAAGTCAGGCTCCACCCTCTCCGTTATGTGGACCGCCTGATCGCGACCGGCGAGCATGATGACGTCATGGTGGAAATGGCCGCGGCCGCCGATTTCCTGGCTGTCAACAACAACTGGGATCACAACGCCGGCGAAATCGCTCCGCTCGCCCTCGCCAACGCTCTCCGCCGGCGGATCCGCGTGTACAACGTGGACGGCAGCCTGCGGACGGTCGTGGGCTTTTTCAACGAACACCTACCCGTGAGCGTCTTCTACGACGGCTGGAATCACTACATGCCCATGGCTTGACCGGAGGTTCATCCCCATGACCGACCTCATCACCATCGATCCCAATCCGCCCGCCAATCCCGGGATGGACTTCGGCTTCCTCAAGGCCGAGGGCACGGAGCTCATCCAGCGGCTCGCGGGGAAGATCTGGACCGACTACAACGAGTCGGACCCCGGCGTCACCATCCTGGAGCAGGTCTGCTACGCGCTGACGGAGCTTTCGTACCGCGCGGAATTCCCGGTGCAGGACTTCCTGATCGATCCGCTCGACGGCAAGATCAACCCCAGGCGCCAGGCGCTCTATCCCGCCAAGCGGATCTTCCCCTGCAATCCGGTGACGGTGAAGGACTACCGCAAGCTGCTCCTCGACCGCATCCCGGAATTAGGCAACGTCTGGCTCTGGCCCCACCGGCCCGAGAAGACCACCTCCCGCTGCGTGGACGGCCTCTACGACATCGCGCTCTACGTGCCTGGCCTGGAGCCGCCGCCCTGCGGTCCGGTGGAGGAGGAAGACCGGGTGCGCGACGAGGTACGGCGGGTCTACTGCCGCCATCGCAACCTGTGCGAGGACGTGCGGTCGATCTACGCGCTGCGGCCCGTGCGCGCCGTGGTCCAGGCCGACGTGAGCGTCACGGACGTCCGCACGCCCGAGGCCATCCTCGCGGGCATCCTGTTCAACGTCGGAAACCTGATGGCTCCCGAGCCGCGCCGGCGGTCGCTCAAGAGCCTGATGGAAGGGGGCGTGCCGCCGTCGCGGATCTTCGAGGGCCCGCTGCTCCTCGACGGCTTCATCGACGACGGACAGCTCCAGCCCAAGGCGGAATGCGTGCCGGTGCCGGACGTCGTACGCGCCATCGCCCGCAGCGATGGCGTGCAGGGCGTACGCAACGTCAAGGTCCGCGCGAAGGGCAAGGAATACTCCGGCAACGAGCACGTCAAGGTGCGCCGGACGCAGATCCTCCAGCTCGACACGAATCCGGACAAGCGCGGCTTCTCCATCCGGATGACCCGCAACGGGATCGAGGTGCAGCCCAACCCCGCCAAGGTGAAGCGGGAGCTCGAGAAGCTGTGGGCCGAGCAGCGCCGCAGGTACCGGCTGGCCGCGCAGTACGACGAGTACTTCGCGTTCCCCGAGGCCCAGCGGCGGAATTTCGAACAGTACTATTCCATCCAGGACCAGTTCCCCAACGTCTACGGCATCGGCTCCTACGGCCTCCCCGGCGGCTCCCCGCAGCCGCGCGAGGCGCAGGCGAAGCAGTTGAAGGGATATCTGCTGGTGTTCGATCAGTTGCTGGCGGATTTCTTCGCGCAACTGGCCCACGTGCGCGACCTCTACTCCACCGAGGCCGGGCCGCGGCGGACCTATTTCTGGCAGTCCCTGGAACGCTCGGTGCCGGACCTGCCGCCGCTGCTGAAGGACGGTAAGGAACATTATCTCGAGGGTCTGGCCAGGATCGCGCGGGATCAGGACTCGTACGTCGAGCGTCGCAACCGGTTCCTGGATTTCCTGCTGGGTCTCTACGCCGAACGGCTCGACGCCGCTTCCATCTGGGACTTGACGCCGGGCGACCAGGAGGACGAGGAGACCGGTCAGCAATTGATCCACGCGAAGCGGGAGCTGCTTCGCCATCTGGTGGTGAGCACGCACAACCGGGGCCGGGGCTTCGACTATCTGGAACGGCCCTCGGCGGGCAACATCGCCGGCATGCTGATCAAGAGCCGCATCCAGCTTGGGCTTCCGGTTTTCGATCAGCGCCCGCTGGTGGACGTGCTGGAGGAATTCGGCGTGGATCTGGCCGAAGAGGAAGGAGAGGCCTCGGTGGGCAGGACGCTCCACCGGCACGCCGAGCATATCCAGGAACAGCTCGCGCCGGTGACGGCCGAGGAGAACGAGGGGACCGGCGCCCTGCCGCGCGGGCTCAAGCTCCCGGAGGAGCTGGCGCTGGGAGCGGCGGAGGTGGAAGAGCTGCGGATGGGCTCGCTGCCCGGCGAATCCGCCGTCTCGCTGGTGTGGAAATCCCGTTCCAAAGGCGACTGGCGGATGCTCGGCAAGTACCCGGACCGCGACAGCGCGCAGTCCGCCGGCCGGGCCTTCCTCGATCTTCTACGCACCCTGGGCCGGCACGGCCGGCAGCTCTATGTGGTGGAGCACGACCTGCTGCGGTTCGGACGCTTCCGCGAGCCGGACGAGGATTTCGTCTACGACTTCACGCTGACCGCCGTGACGTCGGACGGCGACGAGGATTACCGGCGTTTCGTCCGCGAGGTGATCCGTGAGAACACGCCGTCCCACATCGTGGCCACGTACCTCTTCCTGTCCCCGCGTGGGATGCGGCGGTTCGAAAACCTTTCTTCCTCCTGGCAGGCCGCGCTGCGGAGCCGGAACCGCCGGGAGATCAGCGCCACGTCGGCCGCGCTGCGGCGGTTCCTGGTGAATCACTCGTAGAGAGGAGCTTCCGATGAACGCGACCGATCACATCATCCGCAAACAGACCCTCCACCTCACCGCCGGCTCGCAGGCGCTGGCCCTGGCGCTCCAGCCGCGGCTGGGGGACCTCAACCGCCAGCGCCTGCTGCCGGTGATCGAACGCGTGCTCGACGGGATGGACTCGGGGGACCGCCACGTGCGTATCGGCAGGCTGGAGGTGAACCTCGGCCGTCTCTCCCCCGCCGATCTGGAGGGCGAGATGGAGCGGCGGCTGGAGCGGGCGCTGCGGCGGAGCCTGGAGGCGGCCCTGCGGCGGGTCGGGGACGATCCGAAGGAGGACGAAGGGGTCCAGTCCCGCGAGGACTGGCGGCGGGAGATGCTGGAGCACTGCCTGCTCTATGGGACGCTCCCCTGGTGGGCGCCGCGCCGGTCCCTCTCGCTGGAGGATCTGTTCGAGGAGATGGCCGGCGAGGACCCCGAGGGGCTGGTGGAGGCCGTGCGCGAGCTGGGCCGCTCCCGGCGGGTGCTGGAGCGGCTGGCCGCGCAGCTCGGCGAGGCGGCTCTCCGGCGGCTGGTCCGCCTGTTGGAGCCGGAGCACGCCGTGCTGATCCTCACCTATCTCGGCGACGTCCGGCAGGCGCACCGGGGCCGGCCCCTGCTCCCCCTGAGCGAGGGCGCGCTGGGCCGCGTCCTCTGGGTGCTGACGCAGGCGTACCTGGTGCACGATCCCGGCTCGCCTTTCCACCGCCGGAGCTTCGTGCGCTCGCTGCTGCGGGGCCTCGCCGCCCGCGAAGGCCTGCGCTACGAGGATCTGCTGGCGGCGCTGCGGCACGGCCTGGAGCGGACGGCGGAGCGGGGGCTGGTGAGGTCGTCGCTGCCGGCGGTGGTGGAGGAGCTGGCGCGGGAGGCGGGCGAGGACCTGCAGGACCCGAAAGATGACGACGACCCGGACGAGACCTGGGAGGATGGGCCGCCCGCGGCCTTTGGCCGCGCGCTCGGCGAGATCTGCCCCGAGGAGGCGGGGATCCTGCGGGGACTGTTGAGAATCCTGGCGCGCATCCCGGCGCCGTACCGGCCGCGCCCCGATTCCCTCGTGCGCCAGGTGATCTTCGCCGAGGCGTTGCGCTTCCAGGCTGGCGAATCGCCAGGCGCCGAGTCTTTCGAGCGGGTGCTGCGGGCGCTGTTCGCCACGCCGCTCTCCGAGCCGGTGGAGCGCGCCCTGCGGCGGGAAGGCGAGGCGTGGACGGAGCACGGCGAGGCTTTCCTGGCGGCGGTGACGGCGGTCTCGCCGCGGACCGAAGGGAAAGTCCTTTCCGATGAAGACCTCCAGCGCACCCTCCTGGAGCTGCTGGCGTGCTCTCCGCACGAGGCGCGGGACTTCCTGCTCCTGCATCGGGGGGACCGGGAGCGCTGGGCGAAGGTCCTGCCCGAATCCGCCCTGGTCCGGATCGCCCAGATCCTGGAGCCGCGCAAGCACCGCATCCTGCTCGACGCCGCCGAGGTGCTGGCCGCCGCCTGGAGCGAGACGGCCCCGCGGCAGCACCCGGACCTCACGGACCGCAAGACCTTCTGGAGCTTCCTGCTGGACTTCCTGACCCGCCCCGGCGGCCAGGGCCTCTCGGTGGAGCGGCTGGTGGCCGCGTTCTTCGAACACACCGCCGCCGCGTCCCCCGCCTCCAGCCGGCGCGAGGAGACCGGCGAGCGTCTGCTGGAGACCGCCGGACGCCTGGCCCGGGCCGGCGGGCACGCCGTGCTGACCACCGTACTGCGCCGCCGCCGGCCGGTCCTGCTCAAGTCCTGGGAGGACCGGGGGACGTCCCGCAAGCGGAAGCGCCGGCCGCTGGCGGGCAAGGAGGAGGCCCAGGAGGAGAAGGGCGTCCTCTACGTGGGCAACGCCGGCCTGGCGCTGACCGGGCCGTTCCTGCCGCACCTGTTCAGGAGCCTGGACCTGCTGGGCGAAGAGGACGGCAAGGTCCGGCTGCGGGACGACGCGGCGGTCTCACGGGCCGTCTACCTGCTCCAGTTCCTGGTGGATGGAAGGACCGACGCTCCGGAGCCGGAGCTGGCCTTCAACAAGGTGCTGTGCGGCGTCCCTGTTTCGACGCCGGTGGACCGCGAGATCGTCCCCACGGAGCGGGAGCGGGAGGTCTGCGGCCAGCTCCTGCGGTCGATGATCGCCAACTGGCCGATCATCTCGAACACCTCGGTGGCGGGCCTCCAGGAGACCTTCCTGCGCCGCGAGGGCCGGCTCCAGAGCTCGGACGACGGCTGGAAGCTGCGGGTCCAGCGCAAGACCCTGGACGTCCTGGTGGATCAGGTGCCGTGGAGCGTCTCCGTGGTCTATCACTCCTGGATGCCTCAACCCGTTCACGTGACCTGGTGACGCCATGACAATGACCTCCGAATTGACCGCCTCGACCAACGCCGCCTTCCTGCAAAAAGAGATTGCCTGGTTCCGCGCGGTGGTGGACCAGCGGCTGAAGCTGCACGCGGGGGACGCGGACGCGCTCCCGGACCCCGTGGAGGCCGCCGGGCCGGCGCCGCGTCTCGCCGCCGGCGCCGCCTACGCGAACGTCGTCCGCAAGCTGGACCTGGGGCCGGCCGAGCGCCTGGTGCTCCTGCTTGCCTATCTCCCCCACCTCCGGCCCGACCTGCTGGACGTGTTCTTCATCCAGAACCGCGCCCTGGAGCGGCGCTTCACCGAGTTCGGCGGCGTGACGGGGATCTCCCACGGCGGCTTCCTGCCCACGGTGGAAACGGCGCTGTTCCTGCTGGCCGGCGAGGACCTGGAGCCGCGGCTGCGCCACCGCGCCCTGTTCCATCCCGAGCACGCGTTCTACACCGAGAACGTGCTGCGGCTCGAACAGCGCCACCCGGAGGAGCCGCCGCTCTCCGCCATCCTCCAGCTCACGGCCGAGTACGTGGAGCGCCTCACCACCGGACGCTCGTACCAGCCGCCCTTCAGCCCGGAATTCCCGGCGCAGCGGATCGCCACCGCCTATGAATGGGACGACCTGGTGCTCGACGACGTGGCCCGCGAGGAGGTCGAGGACATCCTCGCCTGGGCGCGCCACCAGGACACGCTGATGCGCGGCTGGGGTCTGGAGAGGCGCCTGAAGCCCGGCTGCCGCGCCCTCTTCTACGGCTCGCCGGGCACGGGCAAGACGCTCACCGCCTCGCTGCTGGGCAAGGCCACGGGCCGGCCGGTCTACCGGGTCGACCTCTCGCGGGTGGTCTCGAAGTGGATCGGCGAGACGGAGAAGAACCTCGCCAGCCTCTTCGACCACGCCCAGCACCAGGACTGGATCCTGTTCTTCGACGAGGCGGACTCCCTGTTCGGCCAGCGCACCGAGTCCCGGGACGCCAACGACCGCGCCGCCAACCAGCAGATCTCGTATCTGTTGCAGCGCATCGAGGACTTCCCCGGCGTGGTGATCCTGGCCACCAACCTGCGCTCGCACCTGGACGAGGCCTTCGCCCGGCGCTTCCAGTCGGTGATCTATTTCGCGATGCCGAACGCCGAGCAGCGGCTGCGGCTCTGGGAGGATCACTTCCGGAACAAGCCCTACCGCCTGGCGGCGGACGTGGATCTGCCGAAGCTCGCCCGCGACTACGAGCTGGCCGGCGGCAGCATCCTCAACGTGCTGCGCTACGCCTGCCTGAAGGCGGTGTCGCGGAAGCCGTGGGAGGTGCGCAGCGGCGATTTGATCCACGGCATCCGGCGGGAGCTTCAGAAGGAGGGGAAGTTTTTGACGACGGGGTGAGGCCTCACCACCCCCGGCCCCTCCTACCCATCCTCCCGGTCGTACCGGGCCCGGGCGGAAGAGCCCGGGGATTTCCGTTGTTCTCTCCCCCGCATGACATGCGCCCTCTGTGAACGCGAAGTCGGACGCGTCACCGTCCACCATCTGATCCCTCAGCAGAAGGGCGGCCAGAACGGCCCCAGGGCGGAGATCTGCTCGGCGTGTCACCGCCAGATCCACGTCCTCTATGACAACGGCCGCCTCGCCCGCGAGCTCAACTGCCTGGAGCGCCTGCGGGACGAGCCCGAGATGCGGCGCTTCCTCTCCTGGGTGCGCAAGCAGGACCCGGATCGCAGGATCAAGGTCCGGGGCGGGCGGAGGTAGGCGGGCCGCATACCCTTCGAGGCCTCACCCCCTGGCCCCCTCTCCCATCTCCCTCCCAACCCTCCCCGGGAGAGGGGGAACGATGAGTCAACGATCTTGCCGATCTCAAGAAAACCTCAATCGTAGGGTCCTCCCTCTCCCGGGGGCGGGTGGCAGGGAGATGGGAGAGGGACCGAGGGTGAGGTCTCGCAGGGCAGAGCGCCCCAACCGGCAACATCCTCACAGCCACCCCTTCTGCCGCGCGATCCGCGCCGCTTCCACCCGGTTCTCCGCCCCCAGCTTGCTGATCGCTTCCGACAGGTAGTTCCGCACCGTCCCTTCCGACAGATGCAGCTCGGAGGCGATGCGGGCGCTGGGATGGCCCTCGGCGGCCAGGCGCAGGACCTGGCGCTCGCGGTCGGTGAGGGGATCGGCGTCGTCCCAGGCCGCAGCGGCCAGCTCGGGATCGACGGAGCGGAGGCCGGCGTGGACCCGGCGGACGGCTTCGGCGAGACGCTCGGAGGGAGCGTCCTTCAGGAGGTAGCCGGCGGCTCCGGCGTCCAGGGCGCGGCGGAGATAGCCGCTCCGCGCGAAGGTGGTGAGGATGACCACCCGCGCCGCGCTCCCCCGCCGCTTCAACTCGGCCGCCAGCTCCAGACCGGTCATGCGGGGCATCTCGATGTCGGTGAGCACCACGTCCGGCTGGAGCTTGCCGGCCAGCTCCAGGGCTTCCTGACCGTCCCGCGCCTTGCTGATCACCTCGATGTCCGGCTCCAGCTCCAGCAGGGCCGCGAGAGCGCCCAGCACCATGCCCTGGTCCTCGGCGATGAGCACCCGGATCACGCCGGCTTCTCCTTCAGCTCCGGGGGCTCCTGGAACGGCAGGACGGACGCCCGGCGGAGCGGCATCGTCACGGTCAGCGTCGTGCCGCCGTCCCCCTTCCTCTCCATCCGGCCGCCGAGGCCTTCGACCCGCTCCCGCATGGCCGAGAGGCCGACTCCGAACGGCGCCGCGCCTCCCCGGCCGTCGTCGCGGATCTCCAGTCGGACCTGGCCGTCCGCCTCCTCCAGGGTGATCCGGCAGGTCCCGGCGCCGGAGTGGCGGATGAGGTTGGTCACCGCTTCCTTCAGCGCCAGTGCCAGCACCGTCTCCTGGGCCGGCGTCAGCTCCACGGGCAGGGCGAGGTATTCGAGCTTGACGCCCGAGGCCTCCAGGGCCAGGCGCGCGCGGGCCATCTCCGCCTGCAATCCCTCGGAGCGGTAGCCGGCGATGGCCGTCCGCACCTCGCGCAGGGCCTCGCGGGAGATCCGCTCGACTTCCCGGATCTCGCGGCCGGCGCGCTCGGGATCGCGCTCCACCAGCTTGCCCGCCAGCTCGGCCTTGAGGGTGATCATGGAGAGGGTGTGGCCGAGCAGGTCGTGGAGGTCGCGGGCGATGCGCTCGCGCTCGGCGGCCTGCGCCAGCCGCTCGACTTCCTCCTGGGTGGCCCGCAGCTTGGCGTTGGCGATCCTCACCTGGTGGCCGTGAACGTTGATGCCGCCGATCAGCACGGAGAACACGGCGGCCTGTATCCAGCCGTAGGGAGAGATGTCGAACAGCCAGACCTCCAGCGCCAGCACCACCAGCAGCGCCAGCAGGAGCCGCCAGGCGAAACGCGGCGGCCCCGAGTAGCCGATGAACGCGGCGGAATAGATGAAGAACGAGGTCGCCCCCAGGTTGATCGGCGTCAGGAGGACGGCGAGAAGCAGGATGCCCCCCGCCGCCCAGAGGACCCGCCGCCCCTCCTGCCAGTAGCCCCAGAAGTACAAGACGAGGAACGCGATCAGGCCCGCGCTCATGAAGACCCATTCGAGCGGGGACGCCCCCCGCAGGAACGGGTAGGAAATGTAGAAGCCCAGATAGATCAGCCAGGCGTAGGGCGTCCAGCCGATCTCGGGGTCCTGGGGGAGGAGCCTCATGCGATCAGCTCACTTTCCGCAGCGTCATCTCGTGGAACCGGTGCCAGGTCTTCTCATCCGGTGAGTATTCCCCTGTCTCGTACCACTCGCCTTTGTCCGTGAGCTTGATGGTATACCGGATGCGGCCTCCCTGCGGAAGGGCGAAACCCCACTCCCACGCGCCGCCCTCGACGAACCGGCCCACTGATTCCCCGGCCCTCCCTTCCGTCGTGGCCGAGGAGAAACGGTAGTGGCCCTTCTCCGGATCCCAGGTGACCATGCCGAGGGCCCGGAAGACGGTCGTACCTTTGTCGGTGCCGTGGCCTTCGACGAGCAGGGCCAGACCGTCCAACTTCTTCTGCACGGTCTCCGTCTGGGTGAACGTCATCCGCTCGCTTCCGGGCATCCTGACCCAGCCTTCTCCCTTCCACTCGCCGACCAGGAAATCGAGCTTCTGCATCTCCGCGCGTTGCGCCGGCCGGGTGTCCGGGGGCTGCGCCAGCAGGGGCAGGGACGCCAGAGACAACAAGGACAGGAAAATCCTTTTCATTGTAGATCTCCTTTAACCGAACGTTTTGCCTTCGTCGCGCCGGTATCCGATCCAGGCCGCGGCGAGGGAGGCCATCATGAAGACCGCCAGGATCGCCGCGCTGGTCGTCCAGGAGAAGCGTCCCTGGTCCGCGTCCAGCACGCCGAGGGCGAGTTGGGCGAAGTGATAGGTCGGCAGCCAGGGCGCCAGCGTCTGGAAAAAGCCCGGCAACGCCTGGATGGGAATCCACATCCCCGAGAGGAACGCCAGGGGAAGGTAGATGACGTTGGCGATGCCCGAGGCCGAGTTGGGGCCGGCCCAGGAGCCGAGGGCGAGGCCGAACGCTCCGAAGGGGATGGACCCGGCGATCAGGATGCCGGCCAGGGCCGCCCAGTCGGACGCGGGGAGGTCCACCCTGCCGGCCGTGGTCCCGAGGGTGAACAGGGCGGCCGTCTGGATCAGCCCGAACACCAGCACCATGGCCAGCTTGCCGGTGAAATAGGCCAGAGGCGGCATGGGCGTGGCCCGCTTGAAGAGCAGCCACCCCTGCCCGCGTTCGACCGCCACTCCCACCCCGAAGCCGAAGAGGGCGATGCCCATCACGCCGAACGTGCCGTAGGTGGCGAGGAGATAGGCCGCCAGGGTCACCGGCCCCGCGGCCTGCCGGCCCATGGCCACCCCGAACAGCAGATAGAACATCAGCGGGAACGCCAGGGTGGGGATCGTGTACCCCGGCAGCCGCGCCAGCTTCAGGAGCTCGTATTTCGCTTCCAGGGCGTAGATCCGCCAGAGATTCCTCTCGTTCGTCAGGGTCGTGGCGCTCATGCCGCCGCCTCCTTTCGGTCGTCGGATTTCGTCAGGGCCAGGAAGGCCTCTTCCAGGTCCGCCCCCCGCACTTCCAGGCCGGAGAGGGCGGGGTCGCGGCGCATCAGTTCCTGGACGACGCGCTCGGCCTCGGCGGTGAACAGCTCGCTGACCTCGCCGTCGCGCCGCGCGTCGCGCACGCCTGGGAGCGCGGCCAGCTCGCTCACGGACAGGTTCGTGCGGCAGCGGATCTTCCGTCCCACCGCGCGGGCCTTGATCTCGGCGGGCGTGCCCTCGGCCACGATGCGGCCGCGGCTGATGAGCACGATGCGGTCCGCCAGGGCGTCCGCCTCCTCCAGGTAGTGGGTGGTGAGCAGGACCGACCGTCCCTCGCCCGCCTTGCCTTCGATCACCGTCCAGAGGGCGCGCCGGGCCTCGACGTCGAGCCCGACCGTGGGCTCGTCGAGGAACAGCATCTGGGGATTGCCGCACAGGGCGAGCGCGAAGAGGAGCCGCTGCTGCTGGCCGCCCGAGAGCTTGCCGAAGAGGCGGTTCTCGACGCCGCCGAGGCCGGCCAGGTCCAGGACCTCGCGCCGGGGGAGGGGCCGGGGATAGTAGCTGGAGACGAGATCGACGTGCTCGCGCACCTTCAGGGTCTCCGGCACCTTGGAGACCTGGAGCATGGCCCCGGTGCGGACGCGCGCCGCCGTGTCCCGGGGATCGAGACCGAAAAGCGTGGCCTCGCCGGTGCTGGGCCGCAGCAGGCCGAGCAGGAGCTGGACGGCGGTCGTCTTCCCCGCGCCGTTGGGTCCGAGCAGGGCGACCACCTCGCCCGGCCGCACCTGGAAATCGACGCCGTCCAGGGCCGTGACCGCGCCGTACTTCTTGACGGCCCGCCGCAGCTCCGCGACCGGCCGGCCGTCGTCCAAAGAGCTCGTTCGTGTCATGGGGTCCTCCGTTCCTTGCCTTCCATGGAGAAGATTCTGGAGGGCGGGGGCGGAGGACCCCAGGGAGGGATGTCAGGACTTCAAGGTGACAGATGTCACGCGCTCAGCAGGCCGCGACGCAGGCGTTGTACTCCATCGTGCAGTCGTTCAGACAGCCGGGATACGGGTTGAACCGGCAGTCCAGCTTGCAGGAGGCGTACTCCGAGCCGCAGATCTGCACGCAACTGGCGTGCGCCGGAGCGGCGTTGGAAATCCACGTACAGAGACCGAGGACCAGGGCGAGACCGAAAAGCTTTTTCATCACAGGGTTCCTTTCCGTCGAAGACGGTTCATAACCCTTTATACGCGGTCCTCCCGGCAAAATCGTTGCACGATCTTGCTCACTTTCGAAGATCAATCCCTGGATCGATCAATTCCCCCCCACCACCTGCTTGAACAGACGTCCGGCCTCCATCCGGCCGCCGGGTTCCAGGTGGTTGACGAGAGCGACGGTTGCGACGGGCACCGTCGACGGATAGGCCTTTGCCAGCTCTTCCAGCGTCATGGTCCGCGGCAGCTTGACGATCTTCAAACGCCGGGGCTGGGCGTTGAGAGCTTTGGGATCGGTGAGACGGGCGAAGCTCGCCAGGGCCTCTTCGAGCTTGGCGCGGTGGCCTCCCCAGGCGTCCTTCCCGGCCACGGCCAGGAGCTGGAAGACCTGGCCCTGATAGCTGACGAAGGCCACGGTGCCGCGCAGCTCTCCGTCTTCCGTGGCGATCTCCAGCCGGTGCCAGGAGGCGGGCAAGCCGTGGATCGCGCGCTGCCAGGATTCCCCTTCGGTCACGCCCTCTTCCTGGAACGCCGCCTCGGCAGCTTCTTCCAGCGTGGTCTCCTCCGCCAGGGAGACCAGGAGCATGGCGTCCTGCTCCGGGCTGAGGGCGGAGACGGAGGACTTCTCGTTCGACGTCTGCCAGCCCGTGGGAAAATCGAACTGGAACTTCAGCCCGGGGTGGAGAAAGCGGCTCTCGTGGAAGAAGCCCTCGCGGGGGTCTTCGCCGAAAACCATTCCGTTCAGCCGGTTCAGATATTCATCACGGTTGACCGTGGCGCCCTCGAAAGAGGTGCCGCCCGCCTCCAGCTCGGCCACTTTCTCTTCCACCCGGTGGCGCCGCGCGCCAGGATCGGGATGGGTCGAGAGCCAGTTCGGCAGCCGCCCGGCGCTTTCCACCTTCGCGGCCTGGTCCAGGAGGCGGAAGACTTCGGGGCTCTCGCGCAGATCGAAGCCCGCCCGCTGGGAGTAGCGCAGGCCGAGCTGATCGGCCTGCCTCTCGTCGTCCCGGCTGTAGGAGAGGAAGAGGAGCGACATCCCGGCGACGGCGGCGCCGACGACCGCGTCCGCGGTGTCCGAGTCCGGAACCAGCAGCGCCGCGATCCCCAACCCGGCCAGGGCGAGCATCTGTTTGCTGATCTGATTGGCCCCATGTCGGGCGGTCACGTGACCGATCTCGTGCCCCACGACGGTCGCCAGCTCGGCCTCCGATCCCAGATGCGTGAGGATGCCCCGGGTGACGTAGACGTACCCGCCCGGCAGCGCGAAGGCGTTGATGGCCGGGTCGTCCAGCACCTTGAAGCTCCAGGGCAGATCCGGCCGCTCCGAGGCCGCCGCGAGCCGCTTTCCCAGCTCCGCGACGTACGCCTGCATGTCCGGATTGTCATAGAGGCCGACCTCGCCGACGATCTCCGCGTCGGCCTGCCGGCCCATCTCGATCTCTTCCTGCTGGTTGTAGAAGCTCAACTGCTGCTTGCCGGTGGCGGGGTTGACCGAGCACCCGCCGGCCAGGAACGGGAGCAGGCAAAGCGCGGTGAGCCGAAGCCAACGGCGGCGGAAAAGGAGCATGGCGCGTCCTCCAGATTGGTGACGACAGTCTACCCCTTTCCGCCGCCGGTGGAAGGGGGCCGGCTCCCGGAACCTGACGTGGTACAGTCCTCCAGGTCGTTCCTCGATCCCGAAAGGAGACGGATATGGGTAAGCTGGCCCGGTTTGGAATCGCGCTTGGCCTCGTGGCGCTCGCCTGGACGGGTGTGCCGCTCGGCGTTGAAGCGTCGGAAACATCGCCGCCTTATTACTGTTCGAGCCTGGGGAGCTGCAGCGTAACCTGCGATCCCTGTTTCTCCAGCCGGGACTGCTCATCGGGCGAAGGCGGCCGGATCGAGCAAAGCTGCGTTTGCGGCTACATCTGCGGGGACTCGTAGAGCTTTCCGATGGGCAAAAGCCGACTCGAAGCGTTCAGCGATGGCGTGCTCGCCATCATCATCACCATCATGGTCCTGGAGCTGAAGGTGCCGCACGGCGACGGCCTCGACGTGCTGGCGCCGCTCGTCCCGGTCTTCCTCAGCTATGTGTTGAGCTTCGTGTACGTGGGGATCTACTGGAACAACCACCACCACATGCTGCACACCTGTCACAGGGTGACGGGCCCGATCCTGTGGGCCAACCTCCACCTGCTGTTCTGGCTTTCCCTGATCCCCTTCGTGACCGGCTGGATGGGCGAGAATCACTTCGCGGCCCTGCCGTCCGCGCTCTACGGCGTGGTCCTGCTGATGGCCGCGATCGCGTACTGGATCCTGCAACGGCTGATCATCGCGTCGGAGGGACCGGAATCGTTGCTGAAGAGAGCCGTGGGCGGCGATTGGAAAGGGAAAATTTCGCCCTTGTTCTATATCGCCGCCATCGTCGCCGCGTTCTGGACGCAGTGGATCGCTCAGGTTTTCTATGTGCTGGTGGCGCTGATCTGGCTGATTCCGGACCGGCGGATCGAAAAAGCGCTCGCAGGCGAAGGACATCGATAACCCGCGAATGATCGCGCGCATCGCCCTCCTCCTTCTCGTCGCCGGGCTCGCGGCCTGCCGCCAGTCCCCTCTCCCGACCGCCGGTCCCGGAGATCCGCCGGTCGTCCCCGAGATCGCCCGCGCCGCGCGCGAAGGCCGGCCGGTGATCTTTCTCGGGCTGGACGGGGCCGATTGGGAGCTGCTCGACGCCTACATGCGCGAGGGGCGGATGCCCAACCTCGCCGCCCTGGCCCGCGAGGGGCGGACCGGGGTGCTGACCACCCTCCAGCCGCCCCTTTCGCCGCTCGTCTGGACCACCGAGATGACCGGCGTGAGCCCGCTGGAACACGGCATCCTGGACTTCACCCGGTTCCATCCCAAAACCGGGGACCGCGAGCCGATCCCGCGCGACGAGCGGCGAGTGCCGGCGGTCTGGAACATGGCGTCGGCGGCGGGCCGGAGCGTGGCGGTCTTCGGGATGTGGGCCACCTGGCCGGCCGAGCCGGTGCGCGGCCTTCTCGTCGCGGACCGCTTCTCCTCCTTTACCGCGTCCGGACCGCCGCCCGCCGGCTCCGTCCATCCTCCGCACCTCCAGGCCAGGGCGCTGCAGAGCCTGGAACTCGCGGAACGGAAGGCGGACCTCACGTTGCTAAGCGGCTATCTCCCTGGTCTCACCGAAGCGGAATTCCGCGAGGCCGCCGCGCGGCCAGATCCGTATGCCCATCCGGTGAGCGCGCTGCGGCGCATCCTCGTCGAGACCCGTACCTACGACTTCCTCGCCCGGTCCTGGATCGGCGAGCGCCGTCCGGACCTCACCATCGTCTACTTCCAGGGAACCGACACGATCGGTCATGTTTTCGCGCCCTACGCGCCGCCGCGGCGGCCGGAAGTGAACGAGACGGACTACGCGCGTTTCCACCAGGTGCCGGCAATCTATTTCGAGGAGATCGACCGCCTGCTCGGGGAGTACAGGAAGCTGGCGGAGTGGCAAGGTGCGGTCCTGATGATCGCCTCGGACCATGGATTCCTCTGGAGCGAGGCGCGGCCCGAAAAGCTTTCCAGCGCCGCCGCGGCCACGGCCGGCCGCTGGCATCGCGATGAAGGGATCTATCTGCTGTGGGGGCCTGGAATCGCGCCCGGCCCCCGCGAGCGTGGCGGCGCGGCCCAGGTCTGCGCCACCCTGCTCTCCCTCCTCGGCCTGCCGCCCGGCGCCGGCCTGACCGGTCCTCCCCTGCCGGGAGCGCCCGCCACGGAAGGGGACACGGTGGACTACCGCGCCCTCCTACCCTCCACGCCCGTCGTGGAGACCGCTCCAACCGGCGGCGACATCGACAAGCTGCGCGCCCTCGGCTACGTCGGAGGCGGTGAACCGGTGCGCGCTCCGGCCGGCGGGGGGACCCGCACGCCGGCGTCCTTCAACAACGAAGGCCTTCTTCTCCGCCAGGCCGGCCGCACCCGCGAAGCCGCCGCCGCGTTCGACAACGCCCTCAAGCTCGATCCCCGCTCGGCCTCGGCGCTCTGGAATCTGAGCGACCTGCTGCAAGCCGAAGGACGCGAGCCCGACCGTTCCGACGATCTCCTCCTTCAGGCCGCCGCGGCCGGTCTCCCCGAAGCCGCCGAGCGGGCCGGCGCGCGCGCCTTGGACCTCCTGCGCGCCGGCCAGGGAGAACGGGCGCTGCGGCTGCTCGACGGCGCCGTGGCCGCGCTCCCGGACGATCCCGGCCTGCGCCTCCTCCGCGGCCGACACCGGCTGGAACGAAACGACTGCGCGGCGGCGCGATCGGACTTCACGGAAGCCGCACGCCTCGCTCCCGAGAACGCCGTCGCCTGGGCTTCCCTGGGACTGGCGGAGATGTGCCTGGGCGACGCCGCGGCGGCCCGGCGGGCGCTGGAGCGGTCGCTGGAGATCGATCCGGCGCAGCCGCAGGTGCGGGCGGCGCTCGGGGGGCTTTGAGGCCCCCGCCCATCCCAGGAAAGGACACCAGGGACACCAAGGACACCAGGGACACCAGGGACACCAAGGACACCAGGGACACCAAGGACGGATAAAGGCGCGTCCTTGAAGTCCTTGGTGTCCCTGGTGTCCTTGTGGTCCCTTCTCTGACCAGCTTCCCCTCTCCCGGTGAGGGAGATCAGTGTTACATTCACCCTCACAAATAAGGAGATCGCCATGAGCCAGCTTCACCGCCGGTTCCTGATCTTGACTGCGCTGTTCCTCATCCTCGGGCCGGCGGTCTCGGCCCAGACGACGGGAAGCATCGTCGGGCGGGTGACGGACGAGCAGGGAGGCGTCCTCCCGGGGGTCACGGTCGAAGCGCGCGGCCCGGCCTTGCAGGGGTCCCGGATCGCCGTGACCGACGAGACGGGAACCTACCGCCTCTCCCTCCTCCCCCCGGGCTCTTACACGGTCAGCTTCACGCTCACGGGATTCGCCGCCGACTCCCGGACAGAGGTGGCCGTGGGACTCGACGAGGACACCGTCCTGAACCCCGTGATGGGCGTCGCCGTGTCCGAAGAGATCACGGTCACCACCGAGATGCCGGTCGTCAACACCACCACGACCGAGCTCGGCGCCAACCTCGACGCGCGTACCATCCAGACCCTGCCCACGGGACGCAACTACTCCTCGGTGGCCCAGATCACGCCCGGCGTCTCGTCGGACGCCCACCCGGAGAACACCGGACAGACTTCGATCACCGTCTACGGCTCCACCGGCGCCGAGAACGTCTACTACGTGGACGGCGTCAACACCACCGGCGTCGAGTACGGCTTCCAGGGCAAGGAGCTCAACTTCGAGTTCATCGAGGCCGTGGACGTGAAGACCGGCGGCTACGAGGCCGAGCTCGGCCGTTCCACGGGCGGCATCATCAACGTGATCACCAAGTCCGGCGGCAACGACTTCCGCGGCGACGTCTTCGGCTATTACGACTCCGACTCCCTGCAAAGCTCCGCGGAACCGGTGGTCGCCACCAGCGGCACGGTGACCGGCTTCACCCGCGAGGATTACGGCCTCGGTCTCGGCGGCTACCTCATCAAGGACAAGCTCTGGTTCTACGCCGCCTACGACCGCGTCACCAACTCTCAGGAGAACGTCCTGCCCGCCGGGCCGCGCGAGGGCGACGTCGTCGACTCCGAGAGCGAGCGCGACCTCGCCGCCGGCAAGCTCACTTTCCGGCTGAGCGATTCCCAATCGATCATCGGCACCTTCTTCCAGGACCCGCGCGACGACACCGGCGCGGTCAACGACGCCCAGCACTCGCTGAACGGCGAGCCCTCTACCTACGAGGGCGTCCGCAGCTTCGGCGGGCGTGACTACGCCCTGCGCTACGAAGGGGTCGTCGGCTCCAACTGGGTGTTCAGCCTCCAGGGCGCGCAACACGAGGAAGAGAACTCCGTCACGCCCGCCACCGCCGATGGCGACACCATCCAGTTCCGCTTCGTGGATGACGACTTCTTCCAGGTCGGCGGCTTCGGCCTGATCCAGGAGAAGGCGTTCGACCGCGACTTCTGGGGCGGCTCGCTCACCCGCTTCCTCGGCGATCACCAGATCAAATTCGGGGCCGAGTACGAAGAGGAAGCGGCCGACGTGGTCCGCCGCTACTCCGGCGGCCAGCAGGTCGACGTCTTCGCCAACGCCGCGGACCCGAGCCGGCCGATCTATCAGCATTTCTACTGGACCACGCCGACCGCGGACGTGACCAACGCGCCGGTCTCGGCCCTGATCGCCGCGCCCGAGCACAAGGTCACCACGCTGTACCTGCAGGACCGTTGGACCGCGCGGCCGAACCTGACGATCAACTTCGGCGTGCGCTGGGACCGCCAGGAAGTCATCGACGCCTCGGGCGAGAAGCGGATCGATCTCAAGGACGACTACGCGCCGCGGCTCGGCTTCGTCTGGGACCCCGAGGCGCAGGGGCGCTCCAAGGTCTTCGGTTCCTACGGCCGCTACTACGAGCAGCTTCCCATGGACCTGGTCATCCGCTCCTTCTCCTTCGAGCGGCAGACCCGCATCTTCAACTTCAGCCCCACGGGCACGACCCCTGACCCGGGCGCCGAAGCCGCGATCGGCGACTCGTCCACCATCTTCGGCGGCTTCACCGAGCCGGTCGATCCCGACCTCGAAAACCAATACATCAACGAGTACCTCCTGGGCTACGAGCGCGAGGTGCTGCCCGGTCTGGCGCTCGGGATCAAGGGGATCTACCGCGACTACGGCCAGGTGATCGAAGACTTCCTCTGCGCCGACGACGGCACCTACTGCATCGGCAATCCGGGCGAAGGGATCATGAGCAGGGTCTTCACGCTGGACTACGCGCAGACCTTCGAGGCGCCGAAGCCGAAGCGCGTCTACAAGGGGGTCCAGTTGGACGCCCAGAAGCGCCTCTCGAACAACTGGCAGGGTCTCGCCTCCTACATCTACTCCAAGCTCGACGGCAACTTCGACGGCCTCTACGCCCCCTTCACCAACGTCGGTCCCGACCCGAACATCACGGCGGCCTACGACTACTACGACTTCTTCACCAACGGCAGCGACCTCTCGAACATCACCAACACCGGCCCGCTCTCGAACGACCGCCGTCATCAATTCAAGGTCTCGGGCGTCTGGTTCAGCCCCTGGAAGCTGTCGATGGGAGCCGCCGCCTACTACCGCACCGGCACCCCGGTGACCCGCTACGGCTACTCGGACATCTACGGCCGCTATGAGTTCTTCCTCTCCAAGCGGGGAGCCGCGGGCCGGACGCCCGACAACTACGAAGCGGATCTCCACTTCGGCTATCCCCTGGAGCTTGGCCCCACCCAGGTCAATCTGCTGCTGGACGTCTTCAACATCCTGAACGCCCAGAAAGCGATCCTGATCGACCAACGCTGGGGCTTCCAGGAAGCGGACAACTCCTCACCGACGCCGGTCAACCCGGGATACGGGAAACCCGTGCTGCGAACGCCGCCGACGTCCTTCCGGCTGGGAGTGCGGGTGAGCTTCTAGAGCTCTCTCGTCCCGCGGCGGGAGTCTCTCCCGCCGCGGCGTGAGCCATTCTGGCCGGAGTGGGGGACATTCGCGTCGGCTCCTGGCCCATCGCCGCCGCGGTCCTCATCATTGCCGTCAAGATCGCCATCATTCGGGACGAGACCCGAATGGTGTCCCCGCGAGCCTACAGCATTCCCCCCGCGGTCCGCAGCACAGGAATCCCGGCCTGAGACATTCTCCCGGGTTGTTGCACCATTGCGCTCAAGATTCGCAACATACGGCTCGCGGGGAGAACGATGCGCCCCGGCTCGGCGGCGTCTCGGAGCTCGGGGAGAATGATGTACACCGGTTCGGCGATGTTGCGGATGGCGGTCCCAGCCACCCAGGAACCCTCCCGAACGTTGCGGGATCGCTCCGCCAGGGGTTGCAATCGGCTGGCAATGTTGCATCCGGGGCTCGCGGTGCCCTCCGTCGTCAGGGGAAACGCCACCGCCGGTCTTCCAGTACTTCGTGGTGCGTCTGCCGCCGCCGTAACTCTCCACCGCAAGGATCCCCTCGAAGGGAAACTGCTGGAGGACACGGAACAGGCTGCTCCGGTCCGGCTGGTAGCCAAGCACCGCGCACACCTGAGCGGCCAAGTCACCGCGGGAGAAGGAAGCGCGCCACTCCTTCCTTGGATCGGGTCATCCAGACCAGTTCTAGAGCCCGTATCTGCTCCCGGTAAGCCGCCTCCAGAAGCTCGACGCCCGCCTGAAGCTGCCCCTCCAGCCGCCGCTTGCGCTGCTCGTATTCATCGCGCGTCATGTTGACAACAATGCTGCACAAGGTGGGTTGGCAACACAAGGAACCTATGCTGCCTTGATCGGTACGATCGGCGGCAGTATCGTGGTCCCATGAAGCTGATCCAGGATACGGTTACAGAGAAGTTGCGGCGCCTGAAGCGCGTTCGCCTCACCCAGGAATGCGCCAAGCTCCAGCCCACGTCCGAAAAGATAGAGACTGAGGAGCGCCTTCAAGGCGAGGCTGAATGGCCCGAGTATTAAGAGCGCCTATAAAACCCGGGAGAATTTGCGCCCGGAGGGCGCGGGGACCTAGCCCAGGCCTTCAGGCCTGGGCTGAAAGGCGCCGAGCACCGGGCTTCCATTCCCAGGCCTGAAGGCCTGGGCTAGGTCCCCGGACCCCTGGCGGGGTCCCAAGGCTGCACGTTTTGTTAGGCGCTCTAAGGTGACGAGTTGAAGGTGTCTCACCGGCGTCCGGCGTACTTACGCGAGGAATTATGAGCAAGAAGCACATCAGCAGTGACTTTGATGACCTCCTGCGGGAAGAGGATCTTCCAGATGTCTCAGAAGTCACTGCCACCGAGCGGGTGATCGCCTCACAACCCGCAGTCAGCCTCGAGGAGCGCGCCAAGCGCGGGAACCGAGAAAAGTTTGAAGCGGCGCTCGCAAAGTTGCCAGCCGTTGAGCCGGAGGAGTATGACAAGCTCTGAGGCATATAACGATCCGATCGTGGCTGGAGTGCGGCATGCCGGCGAGCCCTCTACCTCGCCGGCTCCTTCTGCCCGATCCGGAGACGCCTCACGAGGCGTCTCTACATTGGGATGAGTTGAGCTCTCGGCCGCCTCACGCCCCCAACTCCGCCAGCTCCGTCTCGATCCGCTCCCACTCCGCCATCAGCTCATCGACCTTCCCGGAGAGCTTCTTCTGCTCATCCTCCAGCTTCTTGACATGATCCCTTGAGTTGCGGTCGAAGAAGGTGGGATCGCAGAACATCTCGTTGATGGCGTTGACGCGGCTTTCGGCGTTCTCGACTTCGGCGGTCACCAGGTCGAGACGCTTGCGGAGCTCCTTCTGGCGCTGCTGGCGGCGGCGCATTTCGGCGGGGTCGGCTTCGGCCTTGGCGACTTCGGCGGCCACGGCGGCGGCTTTCTTCTTCTGCTCGCGGCGCATGCGCAGCACGGCTTCGGCGTCCAGGTGGTCGTCGCCCAGACGCTCCAGGTACTCCTCGTAGGTGCCCTTGAAGTCGTTGATCCCCTTGGGGGAGATCTCGAAAATGCGGTTCGCGAGCTGGGAGACGAACCAGCGGTCGTGCGAGACGAAGATCAGGGTGCCGTCGTAGGCCTTCAGGCCCTCGACCAGCGCCTCGATGGCTTCCAGGTCCAGGTGGTTCGTGGGCTCGTCGAGGATCAGCACGTTGGGCTTGGTCACCGAGAGCTTGCAGAAGACGAGTCGCGCCGCCTCGCCCCCGGAGAGGCTGCCGACGTGCTTCTTCACGTCGTCGCCCGAGAAGAGGACCATGCCGAGATTGCCCCGCACGAAGCCGATGACCTCGGTGGGCACGAACTGCCAGAGCCAGGCCTCGACGCTCTGCTTGCTCCCCTTGGGAATCTCGTGGTGGTCCTGCGAGAAGTAGCCCTTGTAGGTCTCGTAACCCCATTCGGTCTTGCCGGTGTCCGCCTCGGTCTCACCCATGGCGATCTTCAACAGGGTGGACTTGCCGATGCCGTTGGGGCCGATGATGGCCACGCGGTCGCCGCGCTCGACCTTGAAGGTGACGTCCTTCAAGACCTGCTTGTCGCCGTAGGACTTGGAGATCCCCTCCATCTCCAGCGCCGCCCGGCCGCTGGGCCGCACCTGCTGGAACTTGAAGGTCGGATACCGCCGCGAGCTCTGGGGCAGGCGCTCGATGACGATCTTCTCGATCATCTTGACCTTGCTCTGCGCCTGCCGCGCCTTGGTGGCCTTGGCGCGGAAGCGGTCGACGAACTCCTTGTGCTTGGCGATCTCGGCCTCGCGCTTCTCGATCTCGGCTTCCTTGCGGTCGCGGTTGCCGACCTTGGCCGCGACGAAGGCGGTGTAGTTGCCGGGATAGAGGATGGCCGTCTCGTAGTCCACGTCCAGGATGTGGGTGCAGATGTTGTCGAGGAAGCGATGGTCGTGGGAGATGACGATCGCCGTGCCCTTGTAGGTGTCCACCAGGAACTTCTCCAGCCAGCGGATGGAGACGATGTCGAGGTGGTTCGTGGGCTCGTCGAGCAGGAGCGCGTCGGGGTCCGCGGCGAGGACCTGGGCCAGGAGCACGCGGAGCTTGAAGCCGCCCGAGAGGGTGGAGAGCGGGTTGCGGTGGACCTCGGTCGGAATGCCGAGGCCTTCCAGCACCTCGCCGGCGCGGGCCTCCAGGGTGTAGCCGTCGTTGCGCAGGATGAGGTCCTCGACCTCGGCGTAGCGGTCGGCGTCGAACTCCTTGTCGGCGTTGGCGAGCAGGCGCTCCTTCTCGACCATGGCCTCCCAGACGTCGTGGTTGCCCATCATGGCGACTTCGAGGATGGGCATGTGCTCGTAGCGGAAGTGGTCCTGCTTGAGGACGCCCAGCTTGAGGCGCTTGGGCATGGCGACGGTGCCCTCGCTGGGCAGCTCTTCGCCGGTGAGGATCCTGAGGAACGTGGACTTGCCCGAGCCGTTGGCCCCCACGAGGCCATAGCGGTTGCCCGGGTTGAACTGGATCGAGACCCCCTCGAACAGCGTCTGGGGGCCGAAGGATTTACCGAGGTCGGAGACGGCGATCATAGGACCGGGAATGATAGCAGGGGTGGAGAAGACAGCCGATAACCGAGGCGGCGATTCGGAGCGTCCGTCCATCTATAGAACCTGGAAACAGAGTACGATGTGCCGAAATCCGTCCTGGAGGAAGGTACAAAATGCGTCTGGATTCCGTGCGTTCCTTGAAGCAAGAACTCCATGAGAGGACCTTGACCCGAGTTCGGACCACCCGAGAGATGCTCCGGGACGAGGTTGCCATTCGGAAATCGGCCCTGCCGGCCATAGAGCCACCTCCACCCCTCGCTTTAGGCATTGAAGGAAATCATGGCGACTACCGTCTGGCGGTTCGAATCCAGGCGGCCAGCCCGGGACTCCAGGAGAACATCGACGAGATCCTGGAGCGCGCCAAGGGAGAGGCTTCTGTGAGAGTGGTAGGACAGGTGGTCAAGCAACACTTCCCTTGGCACAGAGCCGTGCGACGGCCCTTGCTGATCGGCTGCTCTGTCGGCCATCCAGTCATCACAGCGGGAACTCTGGGCTGCTTTGTCCAGGTCGCGGGCGTGCCCACTCCCTGCATCCTCTCCAACAACCACGTGCTCGCGGACGAGAACCGGGCAAGCCTCGGCGCTCCCATCCTCCAACCGGGGCCGACCGATGGAGGAACCAGGCCGGGAGATGAGGTCGCAAACCTGGTTCAGTTCGAGCCGCTCAATCCCGACGGGAATCTGATCGACGCCGCGTTGGCGTCTCTTCAGGAGGGTATAGGGGGTGACCTTGACACCCTGACTGGCCTGGGAACACTGAACAGAGTGCGCTCAGCCCCTCTGGATGGAGACGAAGTGGTCTTCAAGATCGGAAGGACCACAGGTCTCACACGAGGACGCGTCAGCGCCTTTGAAGTGGACGACATCTGGGTGGGCTACGACGTGGGAGTCATTGGATTCGACCGCCAGATCGAAATAGCACCTCTGGATCAGTCGCCTTTCAGTCTGGGGGGTGACAGCGGTTCCCTCATTGTGGATCAGGACTTGGACGCTGTAGGGCTTCTGTTCGCGGGCAACGACGTGGATGTGACCTACGCCAACCCGATTCAGACCGTGCTCGACACCTTTACGGCCCGCCTGTTATGACGGACAGGTATAGAATAGGGCCATGAAGGATGAAGCACGCCAGCTCGAAGCCGCGAGACAGGTCAAGGAACGGGCGAAGGAGATCTTCTCTCGATATGGATCTGTCAACGGGATCGGCCTCACGAGGCTGGAGGGGCATTACGCCGTGAAGGTCAACTTCGAGTCTGAGCCTCTCGATCGCGCCAACCTGCCGCAAGACATCGAAGGCGTGCCGGTGGTCATCCAGGTCATCGGCCCTCTTCATAAACAGGCCGCTCGCCACTGAAGCTCCATTCCCTGTTTCCTACCCCACAACCCTGGTAATCTCCCTTCCGGGAAGTCTTCCCGGGAGGAACGCGTTCTCTGGACCGGGGCTTGCGCCTCTGAAGATCCAGAGTCATGAAAATGCCTGTAGTACGCCGCGTCACACCGACTCCCAAGCCGCGCCGCCGTCTGCGCAAGCGCGTCATCCTGCTATTCCTCGCGGTCGTCCTGTTGATCGTCGGGGCTTTCGTGATCCGGCCGTTCTGGCGGCTGTCGAGCCAGTTCGAGGACATCACGTTCCGGCAGCCGTCCCGGCTCTATGCCAAGGCGGTCCGGCTCGACGAGGGACGGAGCTTTCCGCAGGAGACGCTGATCTCCAACCTGAGCGGCGAGGGCTACCGCGAGGACCAGGACTCCGAAAGCCTGCCCGCCGGCCGGTACCGCCGGTACAAGAACGGCATCGCCGTCCACCTGCGCAGCTTCCCCATGCCCGACGGCAGCCGGGGCGGCGGACTGGTGGAGATCGGCTACAAGGGCAGCCGGATCATCGGGATGCGCCGCGACGGCCAGCGGGTCGAGTCGGTCATCCTGGAGCCGCCGCTCCTCGCGGCCTACTACGGACCCGATTTCCAGGAGCGCCGGCCGGTGATCCTGGACGAGGTTTCCAAGGACCTCGTCGCCGCCGTGGTCGCGGCCGAGGACGACGCCTTCTTCAAGCACGCGGGCGTCTCGGTCTCCGGCGTGATGCGGGCGCTGTGGGTCAACCTGCGGGGCGGCGAGGTCCGCCAGGGCGGCAGCACGCTGACCCAGCAGCTCGTCAAGAACCTCTATCTCACCCACGAGCGCACGCTGGCCCGCAAGAGCCAGGAGCTGATCCTGGCCGTGCTGCTGGAGGCGCGGTACGAGAAGAGCAAGATCCTGGAGGCCTACCTCAACGAGATCTACCTGGGCGGCGCCAACGGCGTCTCGCTGCTGGGTGTGGGGGCCGCGTCTCGCGCCTATTTCGGCAAGGACGCGAGCCAGCTCGACCTCGCCGAGGCGGCGACGATCGCCGGGCTCATCCGGTCGCCGGCCAACTACTCTCCGCTCTCCAATCCCGAGAAGGCCAAGGCGCGCCGGGATTGGGTCCTGGAACGCATGGCCAGCCTGGAGCTGGTTCCCAGGGAGCGGGTGGAGCAGGCCCTGGCGCAACCGGTGACCGTGGCGCCGGAGCCGGTCGTCCGCCGCCGGGCCCCCTACTTCGCCGACTCGGCGGCCCTGGAAGCCGCCCGCCGCTTCGACATCAAGGACCTGCAGGACGGCGGCTACGTCCTCTTCTCCACCCTCGACTGGCCGAGCCAGAAGGCGGCCCAGGAGGCGGTCGAGAAAGGTCTGACGGCGCTGGAGCCGAAAAAGAAGAAGAGCGGATCGCAGGGTCTCCAGGCGGCCCTGGTCTCCATCGATCCCGAGACCGGCGGCATCATGACGTACATCGGCGGCCGGGGGTACGACTCCAGCCAGTTCGACCGCGCCGGCCGGGCGCAGCGGCAGGCGGGCAGCGCCTTCAAGCCGATCGTCTACGCCGCCGCCTTCGAGGACGGCAAAGCCTCTCCGGCCTCCTTCCTGGAGGACGAGCCCCTGACGGTGCGGCTCGCCAGCCAGACCTGGAGCCCCAAGAACGACGACGGCGGCTTCCACGGCTGGGTCAGCGTGCGGACGGCCCTGGAGAAGAGCTACAACCCGGCGACCACCCGGCTCGCCCTCCAGGTGGGAATGCCCCGCGTGGTCAAGCTGGCCACCGACATGGGGATCACGACCCCGATGGAGCCGTTCCCCTCCATGGCGCTGGGCGCGGCGGCGATCACTCCCCTGGAGCTGGCGGCCGTGTACACCACCCTCGCCAACGGCGGCGCGCGCCCGCCGATCCACGAGCTGGCGGCCGTGATCGACCGCTACGGCAAGCCGGTGGTGGGCACTCCGCTGCCGAAGCCGGTGCGGGTGATCCGCCCCGAGACGGCCTACATGGTGACCTCGCTCCTCCAAGGCGTGCTGGAGCGGGGCACCGCGCGCGGCGCCGCCGCCGGTCTGCGCGGCGACATCGCCGGCAAGACGGGCACGACGAACAAGCAGCGCGACACCTGGTTCGCCGGCTATACGCCCGAGCGGGCCACGGTCGTCTGGGTGGGCTACGACGACAACTCCCGCACCCGTCTCTCCGGCGCCCGGGCGGCGCTGCCGATCTGGATCCGCTTCATGGCGAGCGTGGCGCCGCCGAACGGCTATTCCACGTTCCGGCAGCCGCCGGGGATCACCACGGCGGTGATCGATCCCGCGACCGGGCTGCTGGCGACCGAATCCTGCCCCGAGGTCCTCACCGAGGTGTTCCGCCAGAGCGAGGTTCCCACGGAGCAGTGCAACCGCCACGGCTGGGGCGGTCCCCAGACCATCGAGGTGGCGGGAGGGACGGTCACCATCCTTCCGGACAGCGAGGCCACCGAGGAAGCGGCGGCCACGGCGGCCGAGATCGCGGCCGGGGAAGAAGAGCGGACGGACGACCGTCGCAAACCGCGGACGGTTCGGAACTGGTTCAAGAAGGTCTTCGGCGGTGGGGACCGGGAGCGGGAGGAGGACCGTAACCGCCAGAGCCGGGACGGCGGCCCGCCGCCGCCGTAGGCCCTCACCACCCCTACCCCTCCTCTCCCGACCCCTCCCGCCCTCCCTCACCGGGAGAGGAGGGGACTGCTGGAAGAACTCTGTTTTTTGGGAGGGGGCGCCCTCTCCCGGTGAGGGAGGGAGGGAGGGGTCGGGAGAGGGTCGGGGTGAGGGTTCGAGTAACCCGCGGCCCCAGATACTCCACCAGCTTGCGCCGTCCCGCCTCGGTGTAGTGGAGGGGATCGCCGAAGTCTTCGTCCTCCCAGGCGATCTCCCGTGCCGCGTCCGCCAGCGTCCCGACGCCCTCCCCCGCCAGCCGCCGCAGCACGCTGTTGAGCCTCTCCAATTCGGCCGGGACGGCCTCCGGCGCCAACTCGGGATACCAGCCCGCGAGATAGGCGAGATCGGCCTCCCGGTGCGCGGCGCGGATCCGGGCCGGCTGGGTGACCAGGAGGACATCCGCCCCCCGGGAGCGGGCGAGAGCGGCGAAGGAGCGGACGTTCCTCTCGAACGCCGCGATCCCTTCGGCGGAGATCCGCGTCCGGCGCTCGCCTCCGTCCGGAGCCGCCAGGGACCGCCAGGGATCGGCCGGCCCGCGGAGCTTCTCAACCAGGAGCGAACGGTCCAGCCAGGAGGGAGCCGGCAGCTCCAGGCCCAGGGCCCGCCGGCTCAGCTCGGCGTGTCCCCGTTCGTATTGAGGATCGAAGGGCTGGTGCGAGGCGGGCTGGAGATCGTTGATCCCCTGATAGAGGACGGCGAGATCGGGCCGCAGGTCGAGGTCCCGGATCGCCAGGGAGATGACGTTCTCCTGGCTGGTCCAGCCCGGGAAGCCGGCGTTCCAGACCTCCACCGGACGTCCTTCCGAGCGCAGACGGGCCTCGAGCCGGTTGGGCCAGGCCGCGGCGTCGTCGTCCGCCAGGACGTCGAAGGTGGTGGAGCCGCCCGCCACGAGCACCCGGAGCACGCCGGGGGGCTTCGCCAGGGGACGCTCCGGCGAGCGATAGCCCAGGCGGTTGAGCGAGGCGCTCTTGCCGAAGACGGCGGCCTGCCCACCCTCGCGGGGTCCGGTGTTCAGATAGGCATGGAGGCGGTAGATCCGCCGCAGGCGTCCGACCTCCTCATGGAAGGCCGCCGCCCGGGTCCGCGGCCAGGCGCCGTCGCGCAGGCGCAGGACCATCCGCAGGCCGGCTTCGGCGAGCCCCAGCAGGAGCGCCGCCACGAGCGTCCCCAGCAGCAGGCCGCGCAGGATTCGGGAGGAGATCTTCACCGGGAACGGAGTCTATCTCCGGGGAATGCCTCACAAGACCCTGCGTTATGATGTCTGGCTCCGCAGGGAGCTTGAAACCAGCCGATGTCCAAACCGAAAGCCATACAAGTCGAACGGGCGCGCACCCACAACCTCAAGGGGATCGACTGCCGGGTGCCCCATCGGGCCGTGACGGTGGTCACCGGCCCCTCGGGGGCGGGCAAGTCGTCCCTCGCCTTCGACACCATCTACGCCGAGGGCCAGCGCCGGTTCGTCGAGTCGATGTCCACCTACGCGCGGCAGTTCCTCGACCAGATGGAACGCCCGCCCGTGGACGCCATCCACAACATCCTGCCGGCGGTGGCCCTGGAGGCCAAGAACGCCGTGCGCAACGCCCGCTCGACCGTGGGCACCATCACCGAGACGCTGGACGTCCTGCGCCTCCTCTTCACCCATCTGGGCGTGGTGGAGTGCCCCAATGGACACGGCCCCGCCCGGTCCTACACCCCGGAGGAGGCGGCGGCCGAGCTGGCGGGCGGCGCGGCGGGCGATCCGTTCACGCTGGTGGTCCGCCTGCCGCGACCGAAGAAGGGGGCGGACGACGCCCTCGGCGAGTTGATTCGCCAGGGCTTCCAGCGCCGGCTCCAGGGGGACGAGGTCGCGCGCATGGAGCCCGGCGAGAAGTGGCCGGCGAAGCTCGATCCCCTGCCCCTCGTGCTCGGCCGCTTCCCGGCCCGCGAGGACGCCACGGCCCGCATCCTCGACTCCCTGGAGCAGGGCTACCGGATGACCGGCGGCCGGGTGGAGGCGCGGGGGCCGAAGGGGGTGCGCCTCTACAGCCGCGAGCTCTCCTGCCCGGTCTGCGGCGAGGCGCTGCGGCGGCCGACGCCGCCCCTGTTCTCCTTCAACTCGCCCCTGGGCGCCTGCCCGGAGTGCCAGGGCTTCGGCCGCGTGATCGGCATCGACCGCGAGCGGGTCATTCCCGATCCCCGGCGCTCCCTCTCCGAGCGGCCCATCGCGCCGTGGAACACCCCGGCCTACGAGGAGCTGTACGACCAGCTCCTGCCGGCGGCCCGCAAGCGCAAGATCCCCTTGAACGTGCCCCTGGCGGACCTCCCCGCCGAGCACCGGGAGTGGCTGTGGAGCGGACGCGGCAGCTTCACCAACCTGGAGGAGTTCTTCGAGTGGCTGGAGGGGCGCACGTACAAGGTGCACGTGCGCGTGCTGCTGGCCCGCTACCGCGCTTACAACCCCTGCCCCGAGTGCGGCGGCTCCCGCCTGCGGCCCGAGGCCGTCGCCGTGCGCCTGGAGGGGAAGAACGTGCCGGAGCTCACCGCCATGAGCGTCGAGCGGCTCCGCTCCTGGCTGCGCGAGCGGCGGTGGACGCCCCGGCAGCGCGAGGTGGCCGGCCATCTCATCGAGGAGCTGACGGAGCGCGTCGAGGTGCTCCACCGCGTGGGGCTGGACTACCTGACCCTGGACCGCCAGGCCCGCACCCTCTCCGGCGGCGAGACCCAGCGCATCCACCTGGCGGCGGCCCTGGGCTCGGGGCTGACGAGCACGCTCTACGTGCTGGACGAGCCCACCATCGGCCTCCACCCGCAGGACAGCGAGCGGCTGCTCTCCCTGCTGCGCGACCTGGCGGCCAAGGGCAACACCGTGCTGGTGGTGGAGCACGACCGCACGCTGATCCGCGGCGCCGACCACGTCATCGACCTCGGTCCGGCGGCCGGCGAGCACGGCGGCCGGGTGGTGGCCGAAGGGACCATCGCGGAGATCCTGGCGCACGAGGAGTCGCTGACCGGCCGCTACCTGCGGGAGCGCCCGCCCACCCAGGCGCGCCGGCACATGGCCCGCTTCCGCCGCGAGCAGGGGCTGGAGACCCTCTCCGACGAGCTCTCGGCCCTGCCGCGCATCCGGGTGCGGGGGGCGCGCGCCCACAACCTCAAGAACGTGAACGTGGACTTCCCCCTCGGCGTGCTGGTGGCGGTGACCGGCGTCTCGGGCTCGGGCAAGTCGACGCTGATCGAGAACGTCGTCTACGGCACCTACCAGCGCTCGCGCGGCGTGGTGGACGTCGAGCCCGGCGAGTGCGACCTGCTGGAGGGGCTCGAAGGGCTGGAGGACGTGACCCTGGTGGACCAGCGCCCCCTGGGCCGGTCCAGCCGGTCGAACCCCGTCACCTACATCAAGGCGTACGACGAGATCCGCAAGCTGCTGGCCGGCACCTCCGACGCCAGGGCCCGCCGGATCACGGCCGCCCACTTCTCCTTCAACGTCGACAAGGGGCGCTGCCCCACCTGCCAGGGGACCGGGATCACCGAGGTGGACATGCAGTTCATGGCGCCGGTGACGGTGGTCTGCGAGACCTGCCAGGGCCACCGCTTCCAGCCCGAGGTGCTGGCGGTGCGCTACAAGGGGCGGAACATCTCCGAGATCCTGGACCTCACCGTGGAGTCGGCGCTGGAGTTCTTCGCCGATCAGAAGAAGCTCGCCAAGCGCCTGCGCGTGCTGCTGGACGTGGGCCTGGGCTATCTCCGCCTGGGGCAGTCCACCTCGACGCTCTCGGGGGGCGAGGCGCAGCGCCTGAAGCTCGCCAGCTTCCTCGACCGCCCGGCCGCCGAGGGCAAGCGGCTCTTCCTCTTCGACGAGCCCACGACCGGCCTCCACCTCGCCGACATCGACGTCCTCTACCACACCCTGCGGCGGCTGGTGCAGCGCGGGGACGGCGTGGTGGTGGTGGAACACAGCACGGACCTGATCTCGCGCTCCGACTGGATCATCGATCTGGGTCCCGGCGGCGGCGTCCACGGCGGCGAGGTGCTCTACTCCGGTCCCCTGGAAGGCTTCCTGGACCGGGGGACCGGCCCCACGGCGGACGAGCTGCGCAAGCACCTCCGATGGCAGAGCGAAGACGAGGCCGCGTGAGGGGCGTGAGGGGATTATTCCCCTCTTCCGTTCTGTTTCCGGAGGGGTACGTTAGGATGAAGGATTGATGATGGACGCGACTTCCGTAGCCACAGCCCGATCCACGGCAGCGAAGGGCCCGTCCCACCCCGTCTGGTGGTGGATCGGCACCTTCGGCGGCGCCTTCCTGGGCGTCGTGCTCCTCGTTGCCGTCTGGGCCAAGATGCTCGATCCCATGGCTTTCGAGGACCAGATCCGCCTGGAAGGGCTGGACTTCCTGTTCTCCGCCCAGACCGTGGCCCTGATCGCCCTCGCCCTGGAGACGGGACTGGGCCTGGCGCTGCTGCTGGGCGTACGGCGCAAGTGGGTGCTGATCCCCGCCGTGCTGCTGGTGGCCTTCTTCCTGTTCCTGACCGGCCGCGCCTGGTACATGACCGCCAACGGGCTGCGCGATCCGGCCGAGTCGTGCGGCTGCTTCGGCAACCTGGTCCAGCGCACGCCGGCCGAGGCGTTCTGGCAGGACCTCCTGCTGCTCGTGCCGGCCCTGGGGCTGGCCTTCGTGGGACGCGACCGCCGGACGCGGCTCTTCCCGCCGGTCCGCACGGCGGTGGCCGTGCTCGGCGCCGCCGCCGTGGCGGCCTTCGCCTGGAAGTCTCCCGAGCTGCCGCTGGACGACCTGGCGACCCGGCTGCGGCCGGGAGGCCAGGTCGCGAGCTTCTGCGCCGGGGGCGGCGACGCGCCGGAGGTCTGCCTCGACTCCATCGTGCCGGAGCTGCGGGAGGGCGAGCACCTGGTGATCCTGGCCAATCTCGACGACGCGGCGCTGACGGATTCCGTGGACGCGCTGAACGCCTTCGCCGAGAAGACCGGCAATCCGCGCCTGTGGGTGCTCTCGCCTTCGCCGTCCGATCAGCACCGCGCCTTCTTCTGGAAGTGGGGCCCCCGGTTCGAGATCCGCGAGACGCCCCTGGAGCTGATCCGTCCGCTTTACCGCCGCCTGCCCCGCTCCTTCCTGGTGGAAGGCGGGAAGGTGGCTCGCACTTTCGCGGGAATGCCGCCGGCCCTGGCGGCCCATCCTCCACAAGACTCTTCCGAAAGGTCCTCTGTATGACGCAAGCGAGATCCCTGTTCCGCGCCGCGCTGGCGGTCGCCCTGCTGGCCGCCGCCGCCCTCCACGCCCAGGGAGTCCCCTCCGACGGCGTGCTCCGCGGCTTCCAGCCCAACGGCGACTACAAGCTGGTGATCGACGGCAAGACGGTTTCGGCCGAGATCTTCCAGAACGACAAGATTCCGGCGTTCCTGGTCCTCAGCTCGTCCCTGCCGTCGCCCGTGCTGCTCACGCCGCGCACCGGCAACGTCGAGACCGTCCACATCATGAAGGTCTCCAAGAAGCCGGACGGCTCGGTGGACCTCCTCGCCGACGCCGTGCTGGCGCCCATCGGCCAGTTCCAGATGTCCGGCGAGAACATCCTCTTCAACTACGAGGGGAAGAGAGTCAGTCTCAATCCCAAGCCGCCGCTGACCGGGCTCCGCAAGGGTACCGAGCTCAAGGCGCACAGCCCCGAGTACGTCCGCACCGCCCAGGGGTACACGCCGAACGGCCCCGCCATCGAGTCCCTGAAGAAGGAGACCCGGCCGGTGACCGTGCGCGTCGTGTTCGGCTCGTGGTGCCCCCACTGCCGGCAGCACGTCCCCTTCATCCTGCGGGTGGAGGACGAGCTCAAGAATTCGAAGTCGGGCGTCAAGTTCGAGTACTTCGGCCTGCCCCGTCCGCCCGAGGCGTGGCAGCTCCCCGAGGTCAAGAAGCTGAACGTCAAGGGGGTCCCCACGGGGATCGTCTACGTGAACGGCCGCGAGGTCGGCCGCATCGAGGGCCGCGGCTGGGAGACCCCCGAGGTGTTGCTGAACAAGATCGTCAGCGGCTTCACGGCGAAGGGGAAGTAAGAGCTTCCAGAGGATTGATCCCGCCGTTGTGCCACGTGGCGTCGGGGGACTGCAGCTCTCCCGGCGCCGCGAAGCGCGACATCCCCAGCTCCGTCAGCCGTTCCGCCAGTTCCCAGGCCCCTTTCCCGGCCAGCGCCGCGCCCTGAAGCCGGCCTCGCCAGGGACCCAGGAGGCCCGGTAGACGCGAGAGGTCTTCCACAGGATGAACGCGCACCGTCCGCAGTCCGGGCGAAGGCTGGAAGTCCGGCCGGGGATCGACCACCACCGTGCCGTGCCGCACGGCGAGGGGAGAGACCCAGAGCCCCCGCATCTCGGCCTCCAGCCGCAGGTGCTGGGCCGCCGCCAGGACGGGCCGCGCCGGCGGGCCGGGAGGCCAGCGGCGGGCGAAGTCCGTCAGGGCCTCGGCGAGCCTCGCCGCCAACGCCTCCGCATCCCCCGCCGTGTAGACCGCCGCCACGGAGAGGCACCCCCGCTGATCGAAGAGGGCGACGTCCCGCGCCAGACCCTCCGCCGTCCGCCGGATCTCTACGTCCGATCCCACCACCGCCAGGCTGGTCTTGGGTCCGTAGCCGACGACCTTGCCCGGCGCGCGCCGCTCCAGGTCCTCCAGCGTCTCCTGTTCCCCGTACGCCAGCACCGTCCCGGCGCCCGCCAGGACGGGCGCTTCCAGCTTCGCGTCCCCGCCGGCCCAGGCCGCGGCGGCCACGGCGCCGGCCAGGCGCGGCTCCCGGCGGGCCAGGGCGGCGAGGAACGCCGGGGCGAACAGCGGCTCGGCGGACGGCGACTTGAGCAGGACCGGCCGGCGCACGAGGAGGGCCGGCAGCAAGGATTGGACGGCCAGGGCGGGGAGATTGGAGGCCAGGACGACCAGCACCGGCCCGGCCCCCGGAGGCGCCGGCCGGGCGCTGGCCAGGAGGGCCGCCGCCGGTTCCCGCCGCACCCCGCCCAGCACCGCGTCGAGGCCGGCAGCGAGCCCTTCCCGGGAGAGGCCGCAGAGCTGGGCCAGCGCGGGATCGAGAGCCCGGCGCTGCAGCGAGCCGGGACGCAGGAAGGTGGCCACCGTGTCGCCCCAGGCCGCCAGGAGGTCCTCCGCCGGGATCGCCCGCAGGACCGCGGCCCCCTCGCGCAGGGCCGCCATGAGCGAGGCGAGCGTCTCCGGCCTCCACCGCGCCCCGCTGTAGCGGACCGGCCTCGCCACCGCCCGGAAGACCGGCTCCCGGGTGCCCGCCATGGCGGCGGGAAGAAAAGCGTCACGCAGCATCCGGCCCTCTGAGGAGAAAGGAGTTAGCTTGCGAGCGACGGTCAGTCACTTCGAGATCCCGGCCCACGATCTGGACCGGGCGGCCCGCTTTTACCAGGAAATCTTCGCTTGGCGGATCGATCGGGCCCCCTGGACGACACCTTATTACAAAGTCCGCGGCGCCGCGGGGGAGTCCCCGGGCCGCGAAGGCATCGACGGCGGCCTGCTGCCGGCAGGCGGCGGAGTGGACTACCCTCTTCTGGTGATCCACCTCTCCGGCGCCGCCCTGGAGCAGTGCCTGGAGAGGATCGTCCGGGCCGGTGGAGAGGTGGACCTCCCCCCGGAGGCCGTCGGGGCCATGGGCCGTTTCGCCCGCTTCCGCGACCCCGAAGGCAACCTTCTGGGGCTGTGGGAGCCTATTTAACATTATGATCTGTGCATGGAAAAAACTTTCATGGTTTAAATCCAGGAATCGGAATTTTCGAAGGAAGCGTACTATCCTATGGTAGGCCAACCCCTTCGTTTCGGGAGGTGAAACTTGAAAACTGTCTCAGCTGCTCGACTGTTCGTCGCCGCCTCGCTCGCGGCCCTGGTGGCGACCCCCGGTCCCGCCCTGTCCCAATTGTCGCCCGGCGGATTCTGGTTGCCGCAGGGCCCTGGTCCGACCATCGACGGCCAGGCCGAAGGCATGGAAAACAATGAGGTGGTGGGAGCGGTCCACACCGTTCTCGCTCATCCGCATGCCGCCGGCACCCTCTACATCGGCGCGGTCAACGGCGGCGTCTGGAAGACCACCAACGCCACTTCGCAGAACGTGAAGTGGACGCGCCTGACCGACCAGCAGTCCTCCAACTCCATCGGCGCCCTGGATTTCGATCCCTCCGACCCCGCGTACAAGACCATCGTGGCCGGCATCGGCCGGTTCAGCAGCCTGGGCAGCCTCGGCGGCGCGCGCACCGGCCTGCTGCGCACCACCGACGGCGGCGCGACCTGGACGGCGATCAACGGCGGCGGCACGCTGGTGGACAAGAACATCTCCGGCGTCGCGGCCCGCGGCAACACGCTGGTGGTGTCGGTCAACACCGCGCTGTCGTTCACGTTCTCGAACATCGGCATCTGGCGCAGCACGAACGGCGGCGCCAGCTTCCAGCAGATCGCCACCGGCAACGGCGCGGCGACGGGGCTCCCGGGCGGCGTCACCCATGACCTGGTGGGGGATCCGCTGCGGCCGAACCGGCTGTTCACCAGCATCGTGTTCGCCGACTCCGTCGGCGGCAGCAACGGCGTCTACCGCAGCGACGACACCGGCGCCACCTGGACCAGGGTGAGCAGCCCCGCCATGAACGCCCTGATCGTGAGCGGCACCGTCAGCAACATCGAGTTCGCCGTCGGCCGGCACAACAACGTCTACGCGGCGATCTGCACCGGCGGGCGGCTGTCCGGCCTGTTCCGCTCCGGCGACGGCGGCGACACCTGGACGGCCCTGGACATCCCCAGGACCCTCGACGGGACTCTGATCGGCATCCATCCCGGCGCCCAGGCCTCGATCCACCTTTCCGTGGCCGCCGATCCGACCGATCCGAACATCGTCTACATCGGCGGCGACCGCCAGCCGCTGCTCAACGAGTCGGGCGGCGGCCCCGCGTCCTTCCCCAACTCGATTGGCGCCCGCAACTTCACCGGCCGCTTGTTCCGGGTCAACGCCGCCCTGCCGCCGGGCCAGCAGGCGTACCCCCTCACGCACGTCGGCACGGCGAGCAACTCGGCCCCGCACGCCGACTCGCGGGAGATGGCCTTCGACGCCCGCGGCGACCTCATCGAGACCGACGACGGCGGTGTCTACAAGCGGGTGGACCCGCGCAGCACCACCGGCGACTGGCTGTCGCTGAACGGCGACCTCCAGTCCACCGAGATCCACAGCATGTCGTACGACACGCTGTCCAACACCGTTTTCGCGGGTACCCAGGACACCGGCGTCTCCGTCCAGCTCCTCCCCGTGAACCCTCTCTGGGAGAGCCTGCAGCAGGGGGACGGCGGCGACACCGCGGTGGACGTGCTCACCACTCCCGGGACCTCCTTCCGCTTCACCAGCAACCAGAACCTGGGGAACTTCGTGCGGACCTTCTGGGACGCGAACAACAACTTCCTCGGCTTCAACCGCCCGGCGCTCCGGGTGCTGAACGGCGGCCCGGCCCCGACGCGGCAGTTCGTCACCCCGATCGCCATCAACGGCGTCGACGGCAACCGCCTGATCATCGGCTTCAATAACCACGTCTACGAGTCGCTCGACCAGGGCTCCAACATCTTCGTGATCGGCAACGGCCTGCGGGTGACCGGCAGCGGCGTCGACCCGATCGCCTACGGCGCGGCCGGCAACCCCGACGCGCTCTTCGTCGGCGTGACCGACCGCGTCTTCGGCCGCACCGCTCCGACCCCGGCCCCGCTGGCGCTCATGGCCACCTTCCCGGGCAACGGGAGCGGCCAGACCGTGACCGACATCGTCCTCGATCCGGACGACGCCACGCGGGTGTTCGTGACCAACGCGGTCGGCGTCTTCATGAGCGCCAACTCGGGCGCCACCTGGTCGATCCTGACCGGCAACCTCCAGACCCTGCTGCCGTCGACGCTCCGTTCCATCGCCTACGCCGCGACTCCGCTGGGCGACGCGCTGGTGGTCGGCACCCAGAACGGGATCTTCTACGCCACCGAGGCCTCCGGCTTCAGCGCCTGGCAACGCCTCGGCAACGGCCTGCCGGTCGTCCCCGTCACCGACCTCGCCTACGACCGCGGCGACGACCTGCTGGTCGCCGGCACCCTGGGGCGTGGCGCCTGGAAGCTCATCAACATCTCCACGGCCGCTCTCGGCGGAGGGCTGTAACATGAACCTGGGAGGACGCACCATGAAGAAGATCGCTCTCGCCGGCGGGGCCTTCGCCCTGCTGGCCGCCCTGCTCGCGCCGGGAGCCGCCCTGGCTCAGGCCAACGGCTCGGTCCCGGCCTTGCACGACGGCGTCGTGGTCGATCCCGCCGGGACCGCCTACGTCATGAGCCCGGCCGGCGGCATCGAAGCCCGCGAGCTCGCCACCGGCAACGTCCTGTGGCGCAGCGACGAGGCCGCCAAGCCGCTCCTGCTGGTGGACGGCACCCTGGTGGCCCAGGCTCCCCCCGCGCCCGAGGGTGACCTCGTCGTCGTCACTCTCGACTCCAGGCGGGGCACGGCCAAGGAGAGGAACAACATCAAGCTGCCTCCGGGCCAGCAGGCGCGGGTGACCGACGGAGTATCGAGCTCGTTCCGGGCGCAGGCGTTCGCCACCAACGACGGCGGCGTGATCGTGTCCTGGACGAGCGAGGACCGGAGCGCCCAGGGTCTCCTGCCGCCCGAGGTCGACACGCCCCAGGCCGACGCCAAGGCGGTCGCGGAGCGCGCCGAAGCCCTCGTCCAGCAGCGCCGGCGCGGCGCCGTTCGCCTCGACTTGGCTTCCGGCAAGGTGGCTTCGCTGCCGTTCGCCGAGGCCCAGGCCAAGGCCGTCACGGCTCCGGGCCTCACCGCCCGCATCGGCGGCGCCGACAAGGCGGCTGGAGAGGTCATCGGCCAGCTCACCTCTCTGGATGGACGGCACGTCCTGACCAGCGAGCGCAACCCCGAAGACTCCTGGAACCGCTACCGGTGGACCCTCACCGACGCGTCCGGCGCCACCGTCGGCACGATCGTCGCTCCGGTCTCCATGGCGCCGTTCGTGGTCTCCGGTTCCCGGATCCTCTACGTCGCCGAGCCTGCCCTGCGCAAGGAGGGGAACCAGTTCGTCGACAAGCCGCTGCGGCTGCGCGCCGTGGATCTCCAGACGGGGGCCGAGGCGTGGGAGGCGGCGGTGGTGGATACCACCTTCCGCGGGCCCTTCCCGCCCTGAGACGGAGAGGGCAGCGGTCAACCTCGAGGGCGGCCCCGACAGGCCGCCCTTTTTATTTCGCCGGCCCCGCGGCTCCGCCCCGGCAGCGCAGTTTTTAAAACAAGTTTTTGCTTAGTGACTCGCTTTGCCTCCTGCACGGCACCTTAGTACCAAGTCCGTACGCCCAAACTTGTTGTCCGGCAGCGTACTGGCTCAGCAGCAACCTAGCAGGAGGTGTCTTTTGAAAACTGCGTCTATCGTCCGACTGTTGCGGAACGCGACAGGCACCCTCGGCCTCGCCGCGCTCGGGCTCCTGATGGCGGGAGGCTCCGCTCTCGCCGCGCCCCCTTCCAGCTCCACCCTGGCCCCCGGCGGGTTCTGGCTCCCGCAGGGCCCCGGCCCCACCCTCAACGGTCAGACGGAAGGATTGGAGGACGGCGACGTGGCGGGAGCGATCCAGACCGTGGCCGCCCACCCGCGCGCCGCCGGCACCTTGTACGTCGGCACCGTCAACGGCGGCGTCTGGAAGACCACCAACGCCGCATCCCAGAACGTCAAGTGGGAGCGCCTGACCGACGAGCAGGCTTCCAACTCCGTCGGCGCCCTGGAATTCGATCCCACCGACCCGGCGTACAAGACCCTGGTCGCCGGCATCGGCCGGTTCAGCAGCCTGAGCAGCCTCGGCGGCGCCCGCACCGGCCTGCTGCGGACCACCGACGGCGGCAAGACCTGGACCGCCATCGACGGCGGCGGCGTGCTGATCGAGAAGAACATCTCCGGCGTGGCGCCCCGCGGCAACACGCTGGTGATCGCGGTCAACACCTCGACGCCGTTCACGTTCAACAACATCGGCATCTGGCGCAGCACCAACGGCGGCGCCACCTTCCAGCAGATCGCCGGCGGCGACGGCGCGGCGACCGGCCTGCCGGGCGGCGTCACCTACGACCTGGTGGGCGATCCGAAGCGCCCGAACCGGCTGTTCACCAGCGTCGTGTTCGCCGACCTCGTGGGCGGCGTCAACGGCGTCTACCGCAGCGACGACACCGGCGCCACCTGGACCAAGGTGAGCAACCCGGCCATGGACGCCCTGATCGTGAGCAGCGTCACCAGCAACATCGAATTCGCCGTGGGCAACCACAACAACGTCTATGCGGCGATCGCCAACCTCGGCCAGCTCGCGGGCGTGTTCCGCTCCGGCGACGGCGGCGCGACCTGGACCGCCATGGACCTCCCGGAGACCTTCGAAGGCGCTCCGGTCGGCATCCACCCCGGCGCCCAGGCCGCGCTCCACCTCTCGCTCGTGGCCGACCCGACCGATCCGAACATCGTCTACGTCGGCGGCGACCGCCAGCCGCTCTTCAACGAGCCGGTCGGCACCGCGCCCTTCTTCCCCAACTCGATCGGCGCCAACAGCTTCACCGGCCGGCTCTTCCGGGGCGACGCCTCGAAGCCCGCGGGCAGCCAGTGGGCTCCCCTGACCCATGCCGGCACGGCCTCGAATTCGGCGCCGCACTCCGACTCGCGGGAGATGACCTTCGACTCCCGGGGCGACCTCATCGAGACGGACGACGGCGGCATCTACAAGCGGACCAACCCGCGCAGCGCGAGCGGCGACTGGTTCTCGCTGAACGGCGACCTGCAGATCACCGAGATCCACAGCCTCTCCTACGACACGCTGTCCAACGTCGTGTTCGCGGGCACCCAGGACGTCGGCGTCCCCGTGCAGCTCCTCCCCTCCCAGACCCTCTGGAACAGCCTCCAGCAGGGGGACGGCGGCGACACCGCGGTGGACGTCGTCACCACCCCCGGGCAGTCGAACCGCTTCACCAGCAACCAGAACCTCCTCAGCTTCCGGAAGACCTTCTGGGACGCCGGCAACAACCTCCTCGGCTTCGTCCTCCCGGCGTTGACCGTGCTGAACAACGGCCCGCGGCCGGTGCGCCAGTTCGTCACCCCCATCGCCCTCAACGGCGCGGACCCCCACCGCCTGGTCATCGGCGCCGCCAACGCGCTCTACGAGTCCCTCGACCAGGGGGCCAACCTCTTCGTCGTCGGCCTCGGCGTGCGGACGAACGGCACCAGCGTGGATCCCATCGCCTACGGGGCCGCCGGCAATCCCGACGCGCTCTACGTCGGCGCGACCGACCGCGTGTTCCGCCGCACCGCTCCGGCGCCCGCCGCGGTCGCGCTCGTGCCGACCTTCCCCGGCATGGGGAGCGGGCGGACCGTCAACGACATCGTCCTCGATCCGGACGACGCCAGCCGGGTGTTCGTGACCAACACGGCCGCCGTCTACATGTCGGCCGACGCGGGAGCGACCTGGACGAACCTGACGGGCAACCTGCCGTCCTTCTCGCCGTCCACGTTCCGCTCCCTGACCTACGCCCCGACGCCGCTCGGCGACGCGCTGGTCCTGGGCACCCAGACCGGGATCTTCTACGCCACCGAGGCCACCGGCTTCAGCGTCTGGCGGCGGCTCGGCAACGGCCTGCCGACCGTGGCCGTCTTCGACCTCGCCTACGACCGCGGCGACGACCTGCTGGTCGCCGGCACCCTGGGACGCGGCGCCTGGAAGCTGCTCAACATCTCCACGGCCGTCCTCGGCGGAGGGCTGTGATCATGAACCGCGGAGGACGCAACATGCAGAAGAAGATCTTCCGTGCCGCCGGGGCCCTCGCCCTGCTGGCTTCCCTGTTCGCGCCGGGGGTCCTGACGGCCCAGGCGCTGCAGGACGGCGTCGTCGTCGATCCCGCCGGCGGGGCCGCCTATGTGATGAGCCCGGGCGGCGGGATCGAAGCCCGCGACGTCGCCACCGGCAACGTCCTGTGGCAGAGCGACGCCGCGGCCAAGCCGCTGCTGGCCATGGACGGCTCCCTGGTGGCCCAGGCCGCCCCCAACGCGGCCGGCGACCTCGTCGTCGTCACCCTCGACGCCAGGAAGGGCTCGGCCAGGGACCGGACCGAGATCAAGCTGCCTCCCGGCCAGCGGTCGCAGTTGACCGACGGCCCGTCCCGCTCGTTCCGCGCCCAGGCGTTCCCCGCCGGCGACGGCGGCGTGATCGTCTCCTGGACGGCCGAGCAGGGCCGCGCTCTCCAGGGCATCGAGCCGCCCGAGCTCCAGATCCCCCAGGTCGACGCCAAGGATGCCCGGTCGGAGGAGCGGCGCGCCGAGATCCTCGCCGCCGCCCACGAGCGCTGGCGCGGCGCTTTCCGGCTCGACGTGGCCTCGGGCAAGACCGCTCCCCTGCCCTTCGCGGAAGCGGCCGCCAAGGCCCCCGTCCTCTCCGCCCGCATCGGCGGCGGCGGTGGCGGCGATAAGGCGGCCGGCGGCGTCCTCGGGTCCCTCACCTCGCTGGACGGGCGTCACGTCCTGACCGCCGAGCGCTCGTCGGGGGACTCCTGGAACCAGTACCGCTGGACCGTCACCGACGCCGCCACCGGCGCGGTGGTCGGCGCCGTCGACGCGCCGGTCTCCATGGCGCCGTTCGTGGTCTCCGGGACGCGGATCCTCTACGTCGCGGAGCCCGGGATGCGCAAGGAAGGGAACCAGTTCGTCCAGAAGCCGCCGCGGCTGCGGGCCCTGGACCTCCAGACGGGCGCGGAGATGTGGGAGGCCCCGACGGTCGACCCCACGTACCGCGGGCCTCTGCCATCCTGAGCCCTCACCCCCGTCCCCTCTCCCGACCCCTCCCTCCCTCCCTCACCGGGAGAGGAGGGAGGGATCAGCGAGGAGGATGGCTCAGCTCTTCCACCACCAGCGAGCAGCCCCGCAGCTCCGCCCCCGCGGCCCGGCCCAGCAGCCGGAACCCGTCCCCTTCCGCGGCTCCCAGGTCCTCGGTCAGCAGGTGGACCGCCGAGCCGAGGTTGGCGAGGTCGAAGACGGAGATCAGCCCGGGCGCGCCGGCCGGGGCCTCCTCCAGGGTCTCGGGATCGAGGATGCGCACCCGCACCCAGTGCGGGGCCACGAACAGGTCGGGATCGCCGCCCGCCAGGACGCGGGTGTAGCACTGGCTGGTCAGCTCGGTCATGCCGTACTCGCGGACCACGTACTCCGGCGGCACGCCGAGGGAGGCCTGGACCCGGCCCAGGAGCTCCTCCCGGCTCAGCTCGGCCGTCCGCCCCTTGAAGCCGCCGGTCTCGAAGATCGTGGTCCCGGCGGGCAGGCGGAAGCGCAGGCCCAGACGGTCCAGCGAGTCCAGCCACTGCGCCAGCGCGAAGGCCGTGGCCAGGATCAGGACGGGCTTTCCCTCCCGCTGCCGCGCTCCCAGCCACGACCGCGACTTCGCCGCCTCCACGCCCCGGGGTCCGAACAGGTTGGCGCTCTCCGGGCTCCCGTAGCGGCTGAGGATGTGATCGGCCATGAAGGAGAGGCTGGAGTCCGGGAGCTGCTCCCGGCTGGGGATCAGGGACAGGATCGGGAGCGGCCCGCCATAGGGCAGGCAGAAGCGCGGGAACGAGGCGTCGATCACCCGCCGGTACAGGTCAGGGAACGGATGGTGGTGGACGCTCCGTTGCTCGCCCGTGGTGCCGCTGCTGCGGAAGACCTCGGCCGCGGGCGCGGCGGCCAGGGTCAGGGTCTTGAAGGCGGCGGCCGGAACGGGCGGAACCTGCCGCCAGTCCGCCGCCGTCTCGGGGGTGACGTCCCGCCGCTGGCAGAGCAGCCGGTAGGGCTCGATGTTCTCGAACTGATACGCGAAGGCGGCGAGGGCCAGCTCTTCGAAAGAGTCGGCTTCGGGGGATGTCAGGTATCGGGTGACGCGTTCCAGGATCACGGGGCGGATTCTGTCATGGGCCGCCCGGCCGGTGTTACAGTAGCCCCGCTGTGCAAGATCCCGCCACCGCCCATCTCGCGGCCCTGTCGACCGAGATCGACGTCCTCTTCTCCCGCTTCCAGATGACCGAGGAGGAGTCCGCGGAGCTGATGCGCGAGGTCCTCCTCCTGACGATCTACCGTTGGGACCTCGTCGAGAGCCACGACCTCTGGCTGCTCGCGACCATCCGCCGGGGGTGCCTGCACCGCCTCCGCGGGCGGCGGGCGAAGACCTCCCACTGACCGCCGGCCGCCGCAGGATTTCCCGTCCCCGAGGGTTCCAGGCAACGTGGTGGCGACCGAGACCTCCACGGCGGCTGCCGCCGATCCGGGCTGGAAAACGCTCGCCAGGGTGGCGGCCGGCGACGCGGACGCTTTCGCTTCCCTGGTCGAGAGCCACCAGGAGCGCCTGCTGCGCCTCTGCGAGCGCCTGCTGGGCGATCTGGAAGAGGCGCGCGACGCCGCCCAGGAGGTCTTCCTCAAGGCCTGGCGCAAGGCCGGCGAGGTTACGCCCCGCGGGCAGGTCTACACCTGGCTGTACCGCATCGCCGTCAATCATTGCCTGAACAAGCTGCGGCGGCGGAAGCTCGTCCGCTTCCTCCGCTGGACGGATCCGGAAGAGCCGGACGCTCCGGCTTTCGATCCACCCGACGGGGCCGCCGATCCCGCCGCCGTCCTGGAGGCCCGCCGCCGCTGGCGGGCGGCCCGGCGGGCGATCGGGAAGCTGCCGGAAAACCAGCGGGTGGTGCTGATCCTGGCCCGTTTCGAGGGCCTGCCCTATCGACAGATCGCCGAAGTGCTGGGCATCACCGAGGGCGCGGTGGAGAGCCGGCTGGTCCGCGCCATGCGGCGGCTGGAAGCGACGCAGGAATCCGGCGAGTCGCGGGTTCCAGGGGAAGAGAGGACACGATGAACCGCGGGACGGAACACGATCTGATCCGGCTGCTCCACGGCGAGCTGGCCGAAGGCGAGGCGCGGGAGCTGCGCGCCCGCATGCTCCGGGAGCCCGATCTGGCGGCGGCTTTCCGCCGTCTGGAGCGGACCTGGAACGGCCTGGAGCCGCCGCCGCCCTCGCCGGTCCCGCCCGGATTCGCGGCACGGGTCCTGGCGCGCGCCCGCGCTCAAGGCCCGCCGGGAGCGCTCTCCTGGTCGGCGGCCCCGGGCTGGGTGCGGGCCGCCGCCGCCGCCGCGCTGATCGCGGGCGCCGCCCTCGGCGCCGGGGTGGGCCGGAGCTGGCCCGCCGCCCAAGCGGGCGAGACCGGTTTCCAGGAGGAGTCCGTCTCGATCGCCGAGGAGAATGAGTACAGTCTGACCGGCAGCTATTGGGAGCTGGTGGACGAGACCACCGGCGACGAGGAACAGCAGCTATGAGACGCTGGTGGCTGGTCATCGCGCTCCTGCTCTCGCTGGGGCTCAACCTGGGAATCTTCGCCGCCCTGGTGGCCCGCCGCGCCGGGCCGCCGGACCGCGACCGTCCCCGTCCCGAAGAACGGGCGGGCATGGGCAACCCCGGCGCCAATCCCCTCCCGCGCCTGCCCCGCCTGGCGGACCGCCTGGGCCTGGAGGGCGAGAAGCGGCGCCGGTTCCTGGATCTCCAGTGGAAGCTCTTCGAGGAAAGCAGCCGGCTGCGCCTGCAGTTGGGCGAGGTCCACCGCGAGATCAAGCGGGAGATGATCCGCGACGAGCCGGACGGACAGCAGATCGAGCGCCTCCTCCAGGAATCGGCCCGGGTCTACCTGAACCTGGAGCGCTCGCTGACCCGCAACATCCTGTCGACCCGCGAGCTCCTCGACGACAGGGAGGAGAGGCAGTACCTGGCCCTGATCGGCCGCATCGGCATCCCGCTGTCCCCCGGCGACGGGCCGGAGGCCGGTGGCCCCCGCGAGCGGCGCGGTCCGGGTCCGGAAGGGGAAGGCCCCGGACCGGACGACCGGCCGCGCCTCGACAACCGGTTCGAGCAGCGGGAACAGCAGCTCCAGCAGCGAGAAGAACGCCTGCGGCTGCGGGAGGAGAGGATGCGGGAGATCCAGGAGAGGTTCCGGAACGGCCAGGGGCGTCCCGGCCGGATGATGCAGCCGCCGCCCTACGGAGGACGGCGGCGGCCGCCAGGGCCGGGACGGGAGCGTTTCCCGATCGAGGAGCAGGGACCGCCGCCGCCGCCGGAAGAGGAGCCGCCTCCTGGGACCGCCGGCGTCCCGCCGGCCTTCTAATCAGTTTTTTGAGTTAGTTGCCGGCGGGACGCCGGCGGTCCCAGGAGGGAATCGCTCCCAGGGCCCTACCCCGAAGCCTCCACCTTCTTCGCCGCCCGCACCTCCTTGAGCTTGCCCTGCACCTCACCCAGCGTGGACGCCGGCAGCAGCAGCACGCTCTGCCGGCCGCTGACGCGGGCGGGGATGCCTTCCGGGACCGCCGGATAGAGGGTCAGCGTCTGGGTCCCCTGCCCCTGGGTGCGCAGCTCGAAGGTGAGGAGCGGCTTGCCGCCGCTCAGGCCCATCGCCTGGGCTTCCTGGGGGGAGAGGATGCGGTCGGCGCGGGCGCCGAGCAGGGCGAACAGCAGGTCGCTCACCGGCAGGTAGGAGATGGTCGTGTCCCCCCGCTTCCAGTCGGTGCCGGCGCGGGTCAGGTTGACGGCCCCGCCGCCGTCCCGCACGGTGAAGGCCTCGACGTCGTGGACCTCGTAGGCCGAGAGCAGCCCCGACCGCCAGTCCGCCGGCGGCCGCTGGAACGCCTCACCCAGGCGGGTGCGGACCTCGAAGATCGGCCCGCCCGCCCGGGCGTAGCTCAGCTCTCCCATGGTCTGCCCCTCGGGCGCGGCCTCGCCCACGATCGGTGACCCCAGCTCGACGCGCAGCGGCGGCGCGCCCTTGACGGCGACCTCCAGGACCTGCCGCGGCGGCGCAAGCCCCAGCTCCGCCGGAGAGCCGCCGTCGTGGAACCGCTCTGCCGTCAGGCCCGTGATGTCCGAGAGCAGGCCCTCCACCATGTCCTTGTCGGCCAGCTCCGAGAAGGGCTTCTCGATCCAGAAGGCGTTCCCCCGCCGGACGAGCGCCACCGGCCCGGCGGCCCCGCCGGTCAGCGTGATGCGCTGGACGGCGTCGCGCTCGCCGTGGAAGATCCGGCGGTCCCGCCAGTCCCCCGGCTTGCGGTTCACCTCCTGGAGGATGGCGTCGCTCACCACGTAAGCGGTCCCGTCCTCTCCGCCGAGGCCGGCCACCAGCGAGCCGCCGGGGGGGACCTCGGCGCCCAGCTTCAGCACCTTCTCGCCGTCCGCCGTCTTCAGCCGCACCGTGGCGCGCGGCTTGTCCAGCCCCACGGCCGCGAGCTTTACGTCCTCCAGGGTACGGGTCTTCTCCAGGTTGCCGACGGCGTCCAGGAACTGATCGATGGCGAAGGTGTCGGCCCGGGCCTGGAGCGGCCGCACGATCCGCCAGTCAGCCTCCGGCGCGGCGTCCTCCGCGGCCTCCTCGCCGTCTGCGGCGTCCTTCGCGTCCTTCTCCTTCGCCTTCGCCGCCGCCGGCTGCCGCTCCATGCGCACCGTGCCGCTGGACGACTCGATGCTGACCGCGGTGACGTCCTCCTTCTCGATCCGCAGGACCTTCTTCCCCAGCTCCTCCCGTTCCTCGCTGGACGGAAGGTCCCGCTCGTAGAACCAGATGAAGGCGCCCAGCCCGAGGACGACGACCAGCAGGATCAACAGGGTGCGGGGACGCATCCGCCTACCTCCTCCGCCGCCGCAGGAAGACCCCGGTCCCCAGCGCGATGGCCAGCAGCGGCAGGGAGGCCGCCAGCAGGTAGACCGTGCGGTATTCGTCGTCGGTCAGCGTGAGCTTGACCTGCTCCGTCTTCTTCGGCGGGATGCCCAGCAGCGCCTCCCGTTCCGCCAGCCAGTTGAGGGCGTTCGACAGCAGCACGATGTTCGCCTGGTTGGCCTGCAGGAGCTGGTTGGACGCGAAGTCCGAATCGCCGAAGACCACCATCCGCATCGCCCGCTTGCCCGGCGCGGTCGCCGCGCTCTCCGCCACCACTCCCAGCGAGACCGGACCGCCGACGTCCTGGGCGTCCTTGGCGGTGCGCTCGAGCGTCGCCAGGTTGGTCTCGCCCCAGCCCTCCGGCGACGTGCGCAGCAGGCTGTCGACCTTGACGCCCGGCGCGCTCCCCCAGCCGACCGAGCGGACGACGCTCATCAGCACCGGCAGGTTTCCCTCGGCCAGCGCGCGGGTGATCGGGTGCTCCTCGTAGTGGGTGGTGAAGATCGTCTCCGGGCCGAAGAACGGCAGCGGATTCGAGGGATCCACCACGATGTCGTTCCCCATCTTCACCCCGTAGCGGACGAGCCAGCCTTCGAGCGCCGTGTTCACCAGCCCGGAGCCCGCGCCCGGCCCGAGCGTCGGGTCGAGCATCACCAGCATCCGTCCGCCGTTGTTGAGATAGGCGGCGAAGGCGTCCAGCTCCGGCTGCACGAAGCTGCTCGCGGGACCGGCGATCACCAGCAGGTCGGTGTCCGGCGGCACGGCGGGCTTGCCCAGGGAGGCCCATTCCGCGACCTCGAAGTTGTCCGGCCCGAGGATCTGCTGCGCCCCGGCCATGCCGCGGCCGCTCTGGTCGTCCAGCGAGCGCTCGCCGTGGCCGGTGGTGAAGAGCACTTTGGGCTTGCGCCCCTCGGAGAGCTGCAGGATGGCGCTGGTGAAGAGCTGCTCCCCCTTGTAGCCCGTCATCTGCGGCGCGCCGGTGGCCTGGAACGAGCGGAAGTCCAGCTCGGCCAGCTCGTTGCTGTCGATCACCCGGCGGTCGTTGCCGCTCGCCACCACCACGCCGGTGGTGGTGACGCCGTACTTCTGGACGAGTTGCTGCGCCTCCAGGGGGTTCTTGGCGGCGTCCACGACGCGCACCTTGACGCGCGGCGACGCGGCCTTGTAGCGGTCCAGGAGCTCGGTGGTGGGCTGAAAGATCTCCTGCTGCTCGGGGGCCAGGAAGACGATGAACTCGACGTCCCGCTTGAGCTCCTTGAGCACGTTCTGCGACTTCTCGGACAGCGTGTAGAGCTCGCTGGCCGTCCAGTCGAAGCGCTTGAAGTATTTCCAGCCGAAATAGTTGACGATGACCAGCAGGGCGGCGAGCAGCAGCACCGCGGCCGAGAGGGTGCCCGTCTTCACGAGTTGGCGGCGATTGACGTCAGCCATCGCGTCACCTCCACTTCTTGTCTTCCAGCGCCCGGCTGGCCAGGAACAGGAAGAAGAAAATGCCGGAGAGATAGAAGACCAGCCGGCGGGTGTCCACGATGCCGTCCGAGAACTCCGAGAGGTGGTTCCAGACGTTCATGTAGTTGAGCGCCTGCTTGACCGTCTCGTTGTTGAACAGCGCCTCGAACAGGCTGACCAGGAAGAGCAGCAGCAGCACCGCCACCGTCATCATCGCCGCCAGGAGCTGGCTGCGGGTGGTCGCGGAGGCGAACACGCCGATCGACAGGAAGAACGCGCCGATCAGCAGGACGCCCAGGTAGCCGGACGCCACCGGCCCCCAGTCCATCTTCTCGTAGATGTGGATGCTCAGGGCGTAGACGGCCGTCGGCAGCCAGAGGGCGGCGTAGAAGGCGAAGGCGGCCAGGAACTTGCCCGCCACCACCTGTCCCTCGGTGACCGGCGCCGTCATCAGCACCTCGATCGAGCCCGAGCGCAGCTCCTCGCTGATCAGGCGCATGGTCAACACGGGGATGACCAGCAGCAGCATCAGCCAGGCGGCCTGGAAGAAGAACCCCATGGGCGGCCCGCCCGCCGCCCGGGGATCGTTGAGCTGGCTCACCAGCAGGATGAAGATGACCCCGCTGACCGCCAGGAAGAAGCACATCACCAGGTAGGCGAGGGGGGAGAAAAAATACGCTCGCAGCTCGCGGCGGAACGTCGCCAGGACTCCGTTCACGACACCACCTCCTGGCCGCCCTCGGCGGCCGCGTCGTGCGTGGTCAGCCGCACGAAGATGTCCTCCAGGGTCGCGCCGCGCTCGCGGGCCAGCTCCAGCAGCACCCAGCCGCGCGCCACCGCCGTCCGGAACACCTCCTCGCGGGGATCGGCGCCGCGCTCGCAGTCGAGCACCCAGGAGCCGTCGCCGGAGCCCGCCCGGACGCCCGTCACGCCGGGGATCTGGGAGAAGGCCTCCGCCGCGTCCGCCGGGCTCTCCTTGAACGTCACCCGCACGCCGGGGTTGCCCGTCCAGCCTTCCCGCAGGCTCTCGGGCGTCCCCTCGGCCACGATCTTCCCCTGGTCGATGATCACCACCCGCTGGCAGAGCAGCTCCACCTCCGGGAGGATGTGGGTGGAGAGCAGCAGCGTGTGCTCGCGGCCCAGCTCCCGGATCAGCTCGCGGATGGCGATGATCTGCTTGGGATCGAGACCCACGGTCGGCTCGTCGAGCACCAGCACCCGCGGGTTGTGCAGGATGGCCGTGGCGAGGCCGACGCGCTGGCGGTAGCCCTTGGAGAGCGTGCCGATGATCTGGTTGCGGACGTCGGTGAGCAGGCACCGCTCCAGGGCCACGGGGATGGCGGCCCTGGCGTCGGCGCGGGAGAGCCCTTCGAGGCGGGCGCGGTAGGCGAGGTACTCGCTGACGCGCATCTCGGTGTAGAGGGCGACGTTCTCGGGCAGGTAGCCCACCTGCCGCCGGGCTTCACGCGGGGCTTCGAACAGGTCCTTGCCCGCGACCGTCACGCGTCCTTCCGTGGGGGGCAGGAACCCGGTGATCATGCGGATCGTGGTCGTCTTGCCCGCGCCGTTGGGACCCAGCATGCCCAGGATCTCGCCTTCCTTCACGGACAGCGAGATGCCGTCCACGGCGGTGAAGTCGCCGTAGCGCCGGGTCAGGTTCTGCGCTTCGATCATGGAGCCTCCTTCGGGGGCGTGTTCTCGTTCCGGTGCGCGGGTTTTAGCAAAACGGGTGCCGCGGCGCAAATCCCCGGTATTCCTGGGAAATCCAGAGCGAGCCCGCGACCGGAGGAGATCCGGCCGCGCCATTTTGGCGCGACCTTCCGGCCGATGATATCCTTTCCGCATGGCGGAAAAAGACAAGGCGGCGGGGATGAAGTCGGCCTACGAGCTGGCGCTGGAGCGTATGGAGAAGCAGGGGATCGAGCGTCCCCGCGAGGAGACCTTCAGCGACGAGATCCGGGAGCAGATCGCGGAAGCGAGGCGCAAGGCCGACGCCCGGCTCGCCGAGATCGAGATCCTCCACAAGGACCGCCTGAAGGGCGTCTACGACCCGGCCAAGCGGCAGGAGGAGGAAGAGGAGTACGTCCGCGAAAGGCGCCGGATCGAGGACGACCGGGAGCGCAAGATCGAGGAGCTGCGGAAGCGGGGGTAGTCCCCCTGTCTACATCTTCCGCGTCCTGTACAGCCGCAGCCGGTCGATCCAGGCTTCGAGGCCGGCCGCGGCCACCAGCCCCGCCGTACAGACCACCCCGCATCGCCACAGAGCGGTCCAGAACGCGTCTGAGAGTCCGACTACGCGCCTCAGGAAGAAAGTACGCGTCTCAGGCTTCAACTACGCGCCTCAGCAAAAAACTACGCGTCTCAGAATTCGACTACGCGCCTCAGGAAAAACCTACGCGCCTCAGGAAAAGCCTACGCGCCTCAGATTTTGTCTACGCGTCTCAGGAAGAGAGTACGCGTCTGAGATTTCAACTACGCGTCTCGGCAAGAGACTACGCGTCTCAGATTCTTGCTACGCGCCTCAGATTTTGACTATGCGCCGCCGTAAGAGACTACGCGCCTCAGATTTCGACTACGCGCCGCCGGGTTTCGCTTCGCGTCACGGGGGCTTCGCCGCGAGCCCGTTGATATCCTTTCCACATGCCCGGGTCGCCTCTCAATCGGAAGTTGGAGAGTTGCGGCGGGATCTCCTCCAAGTCTGAGCCCGATTCAGAAACGGGGCCCGCCCTGAAAGGGCGGAATTTGAATAGCCTGGCGCTTGAGCGCCAGGTCTCCCGGTCCCCCAATCCCCCCATCCGCCCTGTAGGGGCGGGACCCAACCTACCGACAACCCGAACGGCATCGCCCCTACGGGGCGGAACAAGGGTGGGGGTTGGTCTCGCTCACCTGGCGCTGAAGCGCCAGGCTATTCAAATTTCGCCCTTTCAGGGCGGACTGCCTGGCTAAGATAGATCCGCCATGGACATCCAAGAGATTAGGGGCCGGCGTGACGAAATCCTCCGCGTCGCCGCCCGCCACGGCGCCCACCACCTGCGCGTCTTCGGGTCCGTGGCGAGAGGCGAGGCCGACGAGCGGAGCGACGTTGATTTCCTGGTGGAGCTTGAAAAGGGACGGAGCCTTCTGGACCTTGGTGGTCTCCTCATGGACCTCCAAGATCTCCTCGGCCGGCGGGTTGATGTCGTGACGGAGAGGGGCCTGAAGGCGCGGATACGAGAGCGCATTCTAGGAGAAGCGGTACCGCTTTAGGGAAAGCAATAATGAGCACCGAATACATCGAGAACCGCAACCAAGGCTACTGGATCTCCGGCACCCGGGTGTCCCTGGATTCCGTCGTCTATGCCTTCCTCAACGGCCAGACGGCGGAGACCATCGCGCAATCCTTCCCGAGCCTCAGCCTTGAACAAGTCTACGGCGCCATTACGTACTACCTCGCCCATCGTGCTGAGATCGACCGATACCTCCGGCAGTCCGAGGAGGTCTACGAGGCCCAGCGCGAGGCCGCCCGTCGAGCCGATCCGATGTTCTACAAGAAACTGGCGGACGCTCGGCAACACCAATCGTGAAACTCCGATTCCAGGCAGACGAGGATCTCAACGAGACCATCGTCTTCGATCCGCCGCCGGGAGCCGGGGCTCGATTTCCGAACGGCTCCTCAAGCGGGCCTGAAGGGGCTTAAGGATCCACAAGTTCTGGCTTTGGCGGCACAGGTAAACCGGATCCTTGTAACCCATGACAAGAAGACCATGCCTCGGCACTTCGCCGAGTTCACCCAGACGGCCACAAGCCCCGGCGTCCTCATAGTCTCTCAGCAACTACCGATCGCCACGGCGGTGGAGGAAATCATCCTCCTGTGGGCGGCGACGGAGCCATCGGAATGGACCAACCGGATCGTCTGGCTTCCGCTCTAGCCATCCGATCCTCACCCCCGCCCGAAGACCTCCTGGAACCGCCGTACCGCGTTGGAGCCGCCGCAGACGTAGACGGCGTCGTTGGGTCCAAAACGGAATCCCGGGTCGAACTCGACGATCACGTCCTCCCCCCTCTCGACCGCCACCACGGAACAGCCGGTGCGCTCGCGGATGCGCAGACCGGCGGGGTGCTGCCCGGCGAGGCCGTCCGGGGGGACCTTCAGGACCTTGAGGTGGGGATCGATCGCGACCGCGTCCTGGCCCAGGAGCTTCTTGGCCAGCATCTGGCCCGAGACCTGGCTGATGGAGAGGGCGAAGTCCGCGCCGGCGCGGTGGATGCGCTCCACGTTCTCCGCCTCGTTGACCCGCGCGATGACCGGCACCTCGGGGGCCAGGTCCTTGAGGATCACGGTGGCGAAGAGGGTGGCGGCGTCGGTGTCCAGGGCGAAGATGACCGCCTGGGCGTCGCGGACCCCGGCGGACTCCAGGACGCGGGCGTCCAGCACGTCGCCGACAATATCTACCTCCAGGCCGGGGCGCCGGTCGATCAGCCGGACCTCCTCCCCCACGGCCTTCAGCAGCTCCGCCACCTTGCGGCCGACCTCGCCGCCGCCGCCCACCACGAAGGCCCCGGTCTGGCGCACGGCCACCGTGGCCCCCGCGAGGTCGCGCAGGCGGTCCACGCTGGAATGGCTCCCCACCACCACCAGGATGCCCTCCGGGTTGAGGCGGAGCCCCGCGCCGTCCGAGACCTCCAGCTCGCCGCCCACCCACTGGCCGATGACGGTCGCCCCCGTGCGCGCCCCGACGGCCGTTTCGTCCAGGGTGTGGCCGGCCAGGGGGCTGCGGGGATGGATGCGCACCTCGGCCACCTCCAGGTTGCGGCCGAGCTGCTGGATGCCCGCCACCCGCGGGCTGATGCGGGTCGAGGCGCGGGCGGCCAGGGCGGCCCCCAGCATGTGCCGGGGGGTGAACACGGCCGTGGCGCCGGCGAGCATCATGGGCCGGCGGTGGAAGGGCTCCTCGACGAGGGTCAGGATGGGGCCGGTGAAGCCGAGCTGGCGGACCGAGAGGGTCAGCGCCGCGTTCTCGTCGTCCGTGCCGTTGGCGATGACCGCGCGGGCCTTCCGCAGCCGCACCGCCTCCAGGCCGTCGTCGTCCACGGCGCGGGAGACGACCTTCTGACCGCGCTCGAAAAGCCGCCGGGCCACGGATTCGTCCGGCTCCAGGACCAGCGAGGGGACGCCCGCTCCGGCGAGCTCGTCGAGCAGGGACTCGACGGCCGGGCCGTAGCGATAGACCAGGGCGTGGCCTTCGAGCTTGGGGTCCGCCCGCTGGGGGAGGCGGACCTCGAAGCGCTCCTCCAGGAAGGGAATGAGGTAGATGGGGACGATCAGAAAGACGATGAAGACGCCGATGAACTGGACGGCCACGACGAGGAGCACCATGGCCGGATGCTTCCACCCGGCGTCCGCGCCGTAGCCGGTGGTGCTCAGGGTCTCGCCGGCCCACTCCAGGCTCTGCCAGAAGGTGCGGGGCTTGCCTTCGAGCGCGCCCATCCCGAGTTGGTAGAGGAGGGTCGAGGCCAGCAGGATCAGGAACAGGCCGAGGACCAGCAGGGCGAGCCGGACGTTGGAGCGTTTCATGGACGTCTAGTACGGCATGTCGTCTTCATCCAGACCAAAATGGTGCCCCAGCTCGTGGACCACGGTGTCCCGGACCTCGCGGATGACCTGCCGGCGGTTGTCGCAGTTCCGCAGGATGGGGCCGCGATAGATGATGACGCGGTCGGGCATGGCGGCCTGATAGAAGGAGTCGCGGTCGGCGAGGGGGACGCCCTGGTAGAGGCCGAACAGCTCTTCGTCGGGCTCCATGCCGAGGGCTTCGAGGTCCTCGGGGTCCGGCTCCTCCTCGACCATCACGGCGACGTTCTCCAGCATCTCGGCGAACTCCTCGGGCAACCCTGCCAGGGCCTGCTCGACGAGGGCTTCGAACTCCTCGGGGGGGACTCGCATGGTGGGATAGATTATCCCGCGAGGAGGAGCGCATGGCCAAAGTCACTTTTCTGGGCGCGGCGGGCTGTGTCACCGGGAGTTGCACCCTCCTGGAGTGGGGGAATCGCAAGGTCCTGGTCGACTGCGGTCTCTATCAGGGGACCGAGGAGTTGGAGGCGCGGAACTGGAATCCCTTCCCGTTCCGCCCCTCGGAGGTGGACGCGGTGATCGTCACCCACGCCCACCTGGACCATACCGGCCTGCTGCCCCGGCTGGTGGCGCACGGGTATTCCGGCCCCATCTACTGCACCGCGCCGAGCCGGGGGCTGATCTCCCTGGTCCTCCTGGACGCCGGCAAGCTTCAGGAAGAGGAGGTCCGCTACGCCCGCCGGAAGGGCTACAGCCGGCATGCCGATCCCCAGCCCCTCTACACCGAGGACGACGCCAAGCGGGTGCTGAAGCTGCTGGAGAAGGTGCGCTTCGGCGAGGAGAAGGAGATCTTCCCGGGGATCGACGTCCGCTTCGTCCGGGCCGGGCACCTGCTGGGCGCGGCGACCGTGGAGATCACCGCCAAGGGCGGCGACGGCCAGCGGCGCACCTGGTGCTTCTCGGGGGACGTCGGACGCTACGGCGTGCCGATCCTCAAAGACCCCGAGCCGCCGCGGGAGATCCCCGAGGCCCTGCTGCTGGAATCCACCTACGGCGACCGGCGGCACCCGCAGGAAGACGCCGAGGACGCGCTCGGGCGGATCATCGAGGAGACCTTCCGCCGCGGCGGCATGGTGATCATCCCGGCCTTCGCCCTGGGACGCACCCAGGAGGTGCTGTACCACCTCTCGGCGCTGGCGGAGGCCGGACGGCTCGATCCCTCGACCGTCTTCCTGGACAGCCCCATGGCCATCGAGGCCACGCAGCTCTACCACCAGGCGGAGAGCGAGCACGACGAGGACTTCGATCTCCTGAACGACCAGGGGGTCAACCCGCTGAGCTACGGCCGGTTCAACCGCGTCCGCACGGCGGACCAGTCCAAGGCGCTGAACTCCCGGGGCGAGCCGGCGGTGATCGTGGCCGCCAGCGGCATGGCCGCCGGGGGCCGGGTGGTGCACCACCTGCTGCACCGGCTGGGAGATCCCCGCAGCACGGTGCTGTTCGCGGGCTACCAGGCGGTGGGTACCCGGGGCCGCGCCCTCCTCGACGGCGCCGAGACGGTGGCCATCCACGGCCATACGGTCTGGGTGAAAGCGAGGATCCAGCACCTCCAGGGCCTCTCGGCGCACGGTGACCGCGACGAGCTCCTGCGCTGGTGCCGCGCCCTGCCCGGGCCGCCGAGGAGGATCTTCCTCAACCACGGCGAGGACCCGGCCCGCAAGGCGCTCTCGGTGGCCATCGCGGAGGAGCTGGGCTGGCTGCGGCCGGTGCTGCCGCTGACGGGGGATTCGGTGGCGTGGTGAGCCCTCACCTCCCCGGCCCTCCTCTCCCGACCCCTCCCTTCCTCCCTCACCGGGAGAGGAGGGGGAAAGGACCTAAAGGACGTAAAGGACACAAAGGACTTCAAGGACGCAGAACAAGTCCCCACCGTCCTTACTCCTCCTTTAGGTCCCTTATGTCCTTTAGGTCCTTCCGTCCTTTCCCCCTCTCTCCCGGTGAGGGAGGGAGGGAGGGGTCGGGAGAGAGGGGGTAGGGGGAGTGAGGGCCGCCGACGAAACCCTCATCACCACCGTCCGTCCCATCCGGCGGGACGACGGCGGCCCGTCCTTCCTCGGCAAGCTCGCCCGCTACATCCATCTCACGCTCAGCCAGTCCTACGAGGACGCGGTCCTGCTCACCGCCTCGGCGCTGGCCTTCGTCACGGTGCTGTCGCTGATCCCCCTGCTTTCGGCCTTCTCCTTCGTGGGCGCGCGGGTGTTCAGCCAGTACTCGCAGCGGAGCCTGGAAGTCTTCGTGCAGGTGCTCCCCTACTCGGACGAGAGCGTGGTGGAGACCATCGCCGAGTTCCTGGACCACGCGGAGACCATCCACGGCTTCGGGGTGGCGGTCTTCTTCGTCACCACGCTGATGCTCTTCTCCACCGTGGAGGAGACGCTCAACAAGATCTGGAACGTCTCGCGCCGGCGTCCCCTGCGGGCGCGGCTGGTTTCGTTCGCCCTGCTGCTCTTCTGGGGACCGCTGCTGATCGGCGCCACCTTCTCCAGCCTGATCGCGCTGCGGCAGACCCCGGCGCTGCGGCGGCTGTTCCAGGAGTCGCTGCTGCTCAACGTGCTGCCGTTCGTGGCCGCCGTGGTGGGGCTGACCCTCCTCTACTGGTGGGTGCCGTACACCACCGTGCGCCTGCGCAACGCCCTGGCGGGCGGACTGATGGCGGGCATCCTGCTGGAGCTGCTGCGCCAGGGCTTCGCCTCGTACGTGGATCTCTTCCGCAACGTCAACGTGGTCTACGGCAGCTTCGCTTTCGCCCTGCTGTTCATGATTTCGATCGAGCTGACGTGGATCATCGTCCTGTTCGGCGGCGAGGCGGCGTACACGGCGCAGCACTTCCGGCTGCTCGCGCGGGGTCTGCACCGTCACCCGCCGGTCCAGGCGAGCTGGGTGGGGCTGGCGGCGCTGGCGCTGATCGCCCGGCGCTTCCAGCGCGGAGAGCCGGACCTCGCGCGGGAAGCCCTGGCGGACCGCATCTCCCTCTCCACGGGTGAAGTCGAGCGCATCCTCCGTCCCCTGGCCGCGGCGGGATTCCTGAAAGTCCGGGGGGACCACGGCTACGCCCTGGCCGGCGATCCCGAGGACATCCGGGTCGAGGAAGTCCTGGCCGCCTACGACCATCGGGCCAGCCGGGGGGCGGCCCTGGTGGGAGGAGAGATCGCGGAAAGACTGGAGGATCTGATCGGCCGTCTGGGGGAGGGGCGAAGGGCGGAATTGGACGGAATGACGGTGGCGGACCTGTTGCGCTTGCCGGAACCCGCCCCCGTGAGTACAATACGCGCTCCCACTGTGGGGCAGTAGCTCAGCTGGGAGAGCACCACGTTCGCAACGTGGGGGTCGAGGGTTCGAATCCCTTCTGCTCCACCATCAACATCTTCGGCGGATACTTTTCGTCGGTAGAGGAAGCAGCATCTCTCTTTACCGATACTGCCCAGCCCCCGCCCACAGGCCGTCCTACTCTTCCCACTGCCCGGCTGCTCACCCTACGCCTCAGCCTCTCAAGACGCCTCGGCTACAGTTGCGGCTAAACCCCGCTCGAGACTCCACCCAGGGAGGTAGCCGAGCGCTGCATGTACTGCTCTAAGGTCAGCCAACGAAGCGTGGACGTCACCCAAGCGGGGAGGCCCGTAGACAATCGACGAAGAAGAGCCTGTGATGGCCAGCACTTTAGCCGCCAACTCGCTGAGTGTGACCTCGCGTCCGGCGCCGACGTTGAACACGTGGGCAGCCACAGTCGGCGCCTTGCGGGCAGCGAGCAGGGTCGCGGCTACGACATCTGCTACATAGGTGAAATCCCTGCTGTAGCCACCGTTGCCATAGATCTCCAGCGGCTCGCCATGGAGGGCCGCTGTGACAAAGCGGGGAATCACCGCAGCATAGGGACCGTCCGGCCGTTGCCGAGGACCGAAAACGTTGAAGAAACGCAGGCTCACGACCCGCAATCCGAAGCAGCGGCGAAAAGTCGCAGCGAGCTCCTCGCTCACCTTCTTCGACAGTGCGTACGGCGACAATGGTTCCCCTTCGGTTCCCTCGATCCGAAGTACTCCAGGAGTGGCGCCATAGACGCTCGATGAAGAAGCCGCTACGACCGCGGACACACCGGTTTCGTGGGCAGCCTCCAAGATGTGGGCCGTCCCTCTCGCATTGATGTCGAAGGTCGTCACCGGGTCACACATCGATCGCGCAACCGAGCCCACCGCCGCCAGATGGAAGACCAGAGATACGCCCTCGCAGGCACAGCGGCAAGTTGCAAGATCTCGAATGTCGCCTTGCAACACCTCGATTCTGTCGTCGTGAGTTGCGAGATTCTCTGAGCGGCCGTTCGAAAAGTTGTCTAGAACGCGTACCTTGACTTTGGCCGCCACCAATGCGTCCACCAGGTGGGAACCTATGAATCCAGCGCCACCTGTAACCAAGGCGTGGCGACCCTCGAGCCCCCTGGCGAAGCCGTCGGCTGTGCTCATGCACGGACCAGGTTTTTGGTATTTCGTGGTAGAACGCCCCGGGTATCGATGACGAGCGGTGCGTGGGCCGCGATCAGGTCATAATCGACGCTCCGGTGGTCGGTGACCACTACGACAGCGTCAATCTCCGACAGGAGACAAGGACTCAATGGTGTGGACCGCAGCGGTGGCAGATCGGGCCAGCTCCGCATTGACGGTGCTTCAGGAATGTGCGGGTCGTGGTAGAGCACCTCTGCCCCGAGCTCGATCAGGCGGTGAAGGATCTCAAACGCCGGGCTCTCCCGCGGATCCGCGATATCGCGCTTGTATGCCAGCCCCAATAGCAGGATGCGCGCACCGCGGACAGGCAGATGGCGCTCATTCAGGGCGGCTACCAGCTTGCTGATCACATACTTTGGCATCTCCCGGTTGATCTCTCCGGCCAGATCCACGAAACGGGAGGGGCACCCGGTCTCGCGGGCCTTCCAGCTCAGGTAGAATGGGTCCAGCGGAATGCAGTGACCACCCCAGCCCGGCCCCGGGTCAAACCGCATGAAGCCGAACGGCTTGGTCGAAGCCGCGTCGAGCACCTCCCAGATGTCGATCCCCATGCCGTCATAGACCATCTTGAGCTCGTTCACGAGAGCAATGTTGACGGCCCGAAACACGTTCTCGGTCAGCTTGGAGGCCTCTGCAACGCGCGCCGACGAGACCCTCACCACGTGTCGGAACGCGCGGCGATAGAGCAACTCCGCCAGGGCACCAGAGGTTGGGTCGACGCCACCGACGAGCTTCGGAATCTCTGCGATGGCGAAGCGGTGGTTGCCGGGATCCACGCGCTCTGGCGAGAACGCGAGAAAGAAATCTATGCCGAGCGTCAAGCCTGAGGCCTCGAGGGCCGGCCGCATCACCTCGTCACAGGTCCCAGGGTACGTTGTGGACTCAAGCACCACCAACTGGCCAGCGCGCAGCGTCCGTGCGATCTGACTCGCCGTAGCCTCGACGTGCGAAAGGTCGGGCTCGCGATGACGGTCCAGGGGAGTTGGCACGCAGATGATCACGGCATCAGGCTGGGCGAGACGCGTGAAATCGGCCGTGATCGTCAGCAGGCCGTGTGCCACGGCGGCGGCGAGATCCGCTTGATCAAGATGGGGAATGTCGCAGGAACTCGCAGCCAGTCGCTCCACCCGCCGGGAATCGACATCAAAGCCGATCACTCGCAGACCACCAGCGACAAAGGCGAGGCAAACCGGCAGCCCCACGTAGCCAAGGCCGACCACACCGACCAACCCCCGGGGACCCCGCAGGCGGCCGGCAAGATCGGCAGCAGAACCTCCGGTGAGTTGAGGACTGAATGTGGTCACCATTGTATATCCTACTTTAAATCTTTCCGGCATGCCATCCTGCTGCCGACGCTGTCCCTTCGCTCGTGGTACGATGAAGGGCCATGCGGCGAGCTCCTCGTGCCTGGCAAGCTCGGCCCTCGCGAGCCGCCGCGAGGGAATGAGGAATGAAAGTCCATCTTCATTTCTATGTGGATAGCGCCGACCCGGAAGTAGGGGGAACGGGGGTGTCTGCCCACCGTCTTGTGTCGCACCTGCTGGCGATGGACCAAACCCGAGTGACGATTTACGAAAGAAGCAACGCCCCACAGCCCAGAGAGACTTTAAGCGCGGCAGAGGTCGTCCCGTTGTTCGACCGCCGGGCCCGGATCATGGCGCCATTTCACGGCTCCGATGTCCTTGCAGAGGCTAGCGAGGTCTATCGGGCAGCGTTTCTCGCCTTTCGAGCCGCAATTCGCCCACGGGTCGCCAGTGCTCAAGACTACCGGCACATCCTTTTGTCGTTCTATATATCTGCCGCCGGATTCGTGGCCCAGCAGGTGGCGGACGAGCTTGACCTGCCCCATATTGCTTCCGTGCGAGGCACTGATTTCAACAAGGATTTCCGGAGCCCCTACCGGATCGGTGGTGTTCGATACGTGCTGGAGCGTGCGGCGTCGGTGGTTACCACATCCAAGACACAAGAGCGTACCTTGCGACCCTTTATCGGAGAACGGACCAGGATTCGAACCATCTACAACTCGGCCGAGCCCTCGCGGAATGGGGCTCGGACGCGCCTGAGCGGCGAAGCCCTGCGTGCCTTTTCCGACACCGGATTCTCCTATAAGAAAGGCTCGCATATCCTGCTCGAGGCAGTCGATTCAGCGCTCTTGGCTGGCCATCAAGTCCAGCTCATCGTCGCTGGAGGCATCGATCCAGCAGCACTTGATTATTGGACCTCTCAGAGGCAACGGCGCATCGAGGCGCATCCATCGAGCTTCGTTTGGTTCAACCAAATTCGTCAGGACGAGGTGGCCGCCATATTGACAAGCGTGGATATCTATTGCTCGGCTTCCCTCGGAGAGGGAGCATCCAACGGGCTTACACAAGCGATGGTTGACGGCCTCCCCATCGTCGCAACGGACATCGGAGCTTTCCCCGAGTTTGCAGCTGGCGCCGATCACGTTGCAGTTGTGCCTGCGGGAGATCCTGAGGCCTATGCGTGTGCGCTATCCAAAATGCTTGGAGCGATCTCGGTTGACGGTCTTGCTGCCCGGAAGGAGACTCTGGAGGACTGGCGGAGGCTCCTCGCGCCAACCCGTGAACGCTGTCAGTGGCATGAGGTCGTCACGGAGATCCTCGAACGAGGTCCCAGCGCCTGATTACTCCTTGCGAATCGCCGCCAATTACCCAGAAGGACGCCATCGATGGCCATTTGGATCATCCACGGCATCGTTGCTCAAGCGGATCCGCTGAGTTTCACACACCGAAGCCTGCTCGATGCCAGTCGCTTCCAAAGATTCCTGGAGAGGCGCTCGCACAAGTTCGTTGACCTTGATCAAGCCGTGGCCGGACGCGGTGATGCGCTCACGATTGACGATAGCACGTACGCGGCCGCCGGTGCGGCGGAGCTCTGCCGCGCAACGGGGCATGCGGTTACGGTTTTTGTCAACGCGCGCAACATCGCGTGGCAGCAGACGTACTGGTTCGCCCTCCTCAACGCGCTTGTCGACGGCTGCACGTGCGACTCCATCCTCCTTGATGGAGATTCGTTCCCCTTGCACGATCTGTCAGCCCGAAAACGGTTCCGCAAAGCCGCGAAACACGCAGCCCTTTCGCTAGAGAACGAGGAAGCCCGGGAGGCGTTCATCCTGAGGCTAGCCCAGAGCGTCAACGTCGGCCCTCTGGCAGTGCCCGGACACCTCGCCACGATCTCTCTCGACCGACTCCGCGAGCTGCAGGCAGCCGGCGTCCGCATCGAAAACCATGGCTGGACCCACGGTAACGTTGCCGCCATGTCGCGGCAGGGGCTCCTCGAGGACATCCGAAAAGGGGCGGACTGGCTGCGCGAGACGATCTCGGTCGAAACGAGCCACTATGCCGTTCCTTTCGGCACAGCAAGACCGCCTGGTAAATTGCCTGTCTCCCTATATGGGTTATGGCACCTGGCGGACGAGAGCCTGCCAGCTGGGCGGCTTGACGCGCGGATCGTAAACCGGGAAACGCTTTCGGAGGATGCGCTGCTATAAAGTCACCGCAATCCCTCGGCAGCCTGCGAGGATCCATCGATAGCCATGAGGTGCCATGTCTTGCCGACGAGGCGGTCTTCGATGGAAACCGCAGCGACCAACCGCTCCTCGTGAATCCGCCTGATCTCGTCCGCGAGAGCGGCGTCGAAGCCTGCGATCGATACCAGGACGAAGCCGGCGCCGACCGCGCTCAGATATCGTTCCAGGAGACGCACCGGTTCGGCAAAGCAGTTGAGACTCTCGTTGAAGATCACCAGATTGGGAGCCGCCACGGCAACGTCGAAATCCTCCGCCGAGATGCAGTCCACGATCTCGCGCTCGCTATTGACGATGCGGTGCCGTGCACGCTCGACTGCGGCGGGCGCGAAATCGATACCGTAATAGCGAAGATCGCCACCACGACGGAGGACCTCAAGAAGCAGCCCCTCGCCACAGCCAACGTCGAGGACCGAAGGGCTGCTGCACAGGCGGTGGCTCCAAGCGGCGAGCACGGCGTAGCGGGGTGCTTGCTCGAGACTCGCCAGGTAATCCCACCGGCCCGCACGATATTGGGCATCCCACTTCTCTGCAGGAGAGATTGCGGTGCCCTTCTTTTCAGTCATCGTCAGCTCTATAATGATTTTTCAGCTGTCGGGCGGCTAATCCCAATCAACTCTCTCATTGTCGCGCACGAAGCGCTGTTTCAGCTCTGATGAGCACAAACTCCGCACAGGAGGCGTACGTTGTCGAAATTGGTTCGGGAAACTCGGAAATTGCGCGGGCAGTCACGATCGCCTCCTTGAGCCGCGCCATTCCCTCCTCTCGCTCCCCCAAAGCGACAAGCGCGTTGGCAAGGTTGCACAGCGTGTCTGCCCAGTCGCGGATCGGACCTTTGCGGGAGCGCACCCCAAGCGCCCGGCGGTACGCCACCACCGCCTCTTCCAAGCGAGAGGTTCCCTCCTCCCGATTCCCCAACGAAGCGAGCGCGCGGCCGAGTCTGTCCTGCGTTCTGGCATAGTAGATGGGCCTCCACTTACGGGTTCGTACCTCGAGCGCTGCTTGGTAGGCCATCACCGCCTCTTCCAAATGTGCTTTGCCCGCTTCGCCCTCCTTCCGATCCCCCAAGTTTCTCAGCGCATCTCCAAAGTAGTGCTGTGTCTTCGCCCATGCGGCGCGCAACCCTTCGCGGGTGCGCACCTGAAATACTTGGCGAAGCACACTCACGGCCTCCTCTAAGTACGCCGTCCCCTCTTCACGATTTCCCAACTCTGTAAGTGCGTCGCCAAGGTTGGTCTGAACCATTGCCCACTGGTCTGGGAACTCATCACAGGTGTACTCTAGGAGGGCTGCGCGAAACGCCTCAATCGCCTCCTTGAGGTGCGCCGTCCCTTCTTTCTGGTCCGCCAGGGTCCTTAGCGCGGTGCCCAGGTTGTTCTGGCTCTTCGCCCAATGAAGAGAGTGCGACTCGCGGGTGTGCACTTTAAGTACCGCGCGAAAGGCCGTCACTGCCTCCTCCACCTGGACTGGTCCCTCTTCCAATTCGCCCCAGCTAATCAGCGCGTGACCCAGCATCGTCTGCGTCTGTGCCCAAGCATTCTTGTCCTCGTCGGTCTCTCGGGGCGAAAATTCCAGACATTCCTTCAAAGCTTTCACAGCTTCTGCCAGCAAGGTAGCTCTATTCTTCTCTTTCCCTACTTCGAACAGAGCATTGCCGAGTGACCTGAGGATCAACGGCGATTCCGAGTTCTTGCGGCGGAGCCTTCTCAGATCTCGGATCGCCTCGAGGTCTTGGCCAGCGAGTCGCTGGCTCTCGGCCAAGCTGAGCTCAAACTGGATACGATCGGATGCTTCCATCAATAAAGGCCGGTAACGCGCAACTCGTTGCCGGAATCCCTCAATCGCCTGCTTGACTCCCGCATCTTCACCTTCGAGCAGTCGATCCCCAGCCTCAGAGAGCCCGCTAAGGGGATCCTTCATCCACTGTATACCCAGGTCAAGCCTTCGCAGCAGCTCCCGGAATAGACCGTCCGCGGTGACCCCATATAGCATCTTGGCGTTCCAAGAATCACAGATTGCACGCGCCTGTTCAGAGAGGCTCTCCCTCTGTGTATCGAAGGCTGCCCAGAACAATCGGTTGTCATAATTATACTTCTGAAGAAGCGTAGCCAGCCCAGGGTCGCCTGCAGAGTACCCCACAACCAGGATGCATGCGGAGTCACGGAGCAGGTTTCTAACCGCGAGATCCGCGTCCCGATTGGCGAGGATTGCACGTATTGCGTCAGCGGAATTGCGCAACGTATAGCTGTGGCAAGTTCCATGGAGATGAATTAGTTGCGGATGGAGAGGAGTACCGCGGACCCGCGACAGAGCCTCAAAGCCGTCCGCCACCGCTGGTATAACACCTGCACGAATGGCACCTTCGAGTGCCAGAAGATCGAAGTTCACCGTTATCACCGTGTGGACGAAGCGCTGCCGCATCAGCTCCCCAAGACACACGTGAGCCCAATTGAGTTTCACTCCGCGTTTCACAACCTTCTCTATTACATGGTTCTGTATCACTGGCACGCCGTAAAACTCGGAGAAAAAGAACTCGTAGAGCTTATCCCATGGTAGCTCTGATATCTTATGATCAGCAAGGTAACTATAATCCTGCAGGTCACCTTTCAGGTCGCCCCGCTTGGCTAAGCTCACTACGGCAGCCTTGGCTTGCGCTTTCAGGGTTTCCCCAAGCTCGTCGCGACTCTCTATATAACCGAAGTTACAACACAGGTCGACAGCGCACTCTTGGGCGATCTGCCTCGCAGCAGGAATTCCTGCCGATACCGAACAGCCTGCGCCCGTGATAACGAGAACCCTTCCCCATGGAGCAGCCGTTTCGGGTTGCCCGCGGGCAACCCGAAATGCCCGAACGAGAGCGGCAAGCGCTTTTGGGTTCTGCTCCACCAGTGAGAAACCCCTATCGATCATCGGGATTGACCTCCGCAGGCCTCAGACATCATACTTGCGCTTGACCGCACGATTTCTGTTCAGCACTCAAGCCGAGGAGCTAAATATTACCACGGGCTGACGAGCCGCGACAACTGGTCCCTGCAGGCCATTCGGCTGTAGAATGTCAAGAGGTATGAAAGGCGTCATCTACACAGCCATTGCGGGCGGCTTCGACGACCTGGTCGCTCCCACACACCGGATACCGGACGTCGACTACATCTGCTTCTCGGATGACCCCGCGCAGAGATCACCGGGCTGGCATGTGAAGCCGTTCGCCTGGAAGGACGTCGATCCGAATCGGGTCGCGAAGCGCGTCAAGATTCTTCCCCATCGATACCTGAACGAGTACGACTGGAGCCTGTGGATCGACGGCAACGTCCACATCACCGGGGACCTGGCTCCGTTCCTCGAAACCCACTTGGCCCAGGGCTCGTTGCAGGCTTTCCGCCATCCGCGCCGGTCCTGCATCTACAGGGAAGCCGAGCACTGCATCAACCGGAACAAAGACTCTCCGGCCCTCATCGACCGGCAGATGGCGCGCTATCGCTGCGAGGGGATGCCTGCCGACTTCGGCCTGTCGGAAAACAACGTCATCTTCCGGCATCATCACGAATCTCAGGTTCGCAAGATCATGGAGAGCTGGTGGCAGGAGATCGTCGATGGGAGCCGGCGGGACCAGCTCAGCCTCTCGTTTGCACTGTGGAAAGAGGCCCTCGAGCCGCGCTTTTTCTTTGAGGGACGGGCGCTCCTTGATGAGCTTCACTACTTTCGCCGGGTTGCCCATCGCCACGAATTGGCGTAATCATGATCAGCCACGAATACAGGTCCATTTTTGTTCACCAGAGGAAGTGCGCCGGGAGCTCGATCATGAGGACCTTCAACGTGGCGTTCGGAACACTGGAGTGGGACTTCATGAAAGAGGGCGTTCTGAGCCCCGAGCACGCTACGGCGCCGGCTGGCTATTTCCGGTTTGCGGTGGTCAGGAATCCGTGGGACCGTTTCGTGTCCGGTTGGAAGTATTGTGCCTCCACTCGCGAGCGGACGCTCAAAGAGGTGCTCGCCGATCTCCCCCGGCAAGGACACGATTACCGGCACGTAACGCGGCCGCAGCACGCGATTCTCTTCGATGACCCTGGGGAGCTGATCGTCGACTTCCTGATTCGCTTCGAGCAGCTCCAGGAGGGCTTCGATGCCGTTTGTGACCGCATCGGTAAACCGAGGTGCCCGTTGTCTCACCGCAACCGCGGATCACGGGGCCACTACCGCGACTACTTCGACGCGGAGAGCCGCCGGATGTTTCTGCGTCATTTCGCCAGGGACGTCGAGATCTTTGGGTATGAATATTAGAAGCTTGTGGCTAGGCGCGCTCGACCAGCCAGCCGTCGCACACCACGCCGTCGATCGGCCGGGTTGCCAAGAGGGCGAGGGCGTGGTCCGGTGAATCGCAGATCGGCTCGTTCGGTCCATTGAGAGAGGTGTTCAGGAGGACCGGAAATCCGGTGAGTCGCTCGAACGAGGCCAGGAGCGCAGCGAGCGCCGGCGACCGGCGGCTGGAAACAGCCTGGGCGCGCGCGGACCCGTCGGCATGAGTGACGGCAGGAAGGAGATCCGGATGCCGGACCCGCGATGAGAACGACATGAACTCATTCACGGGTCCCTCAAAGAGCTCTCCCGCCCGGCCGGCGAGCACCGCTGGTGCGAAGGGCCGGTACCATTCCCGTCCCTTTACGGCGGAGTTCATGAATTCCACGACATCGCGGCGCCGCGGGTCGGCCACTAGGCTGCGGTGGCCGAGCGCGCGGGGACCGCATTCGCTCCGGCCGTCGATCAGCGCATAGACGGCACCAGCCGCAAGGTGTGAAGCGATGATTTCTGCAAAGTTGTCGCCGATATAGGTCGATCGGAGGCCGTCCCGGTGTTTCGAGCCGTCGAAAGCGTAAGCTCGGCCGACGAATGGAATGGCGTCACAGGCAGGGCGGTCACGCCAGAGTTGCGCACTGACGAAAATCGCTGCGCCGGCAGCGATTCCACCGTCGTCGGCCATTGGAGAGACGTAGGGCACGGATCCGGTTTGCGCAAACAGTCGAGTGTTCGCCACGCAGTTCAAAGCGCATCCGCCCGTCAGGCAAAGGTTGTCCCACCTTGGCATCTCACCGAAAGCAGCCATCAACGTTTCCTCGAACACAAATTGGATCGAGGCTGCCAGGTCTCTCGCGTCCGCTGAATCGGCTTGATACTCTCCCTCGCGGGCTCCGAGGGCTTGCGACAGCACGTTCCACAGGTCTGTACGCTCATAGGCCCCCGCTTCTTCGCGTTCGATGAGGGTGCGAAGGGCACGCGTGTAAGCCTGGCGCGGTTCTCCCAGCGCCGCGTAGGCCATGAGCTTGCCGGCGGCCGTTCTTCGCTCCATTCCGAACAGCTTTTCGCCGCTCAGGCTGAAGAGAACTCCCAGATTGATCCGGGAGGACTGTTGGAAATCCAGCCGCTCTGCCGCCAGATCGAACACGACGAAGCTGTCCTCGTCGCCACCTCCGTCAAACGACAAGACGGTGGCTTCGGAAAAATGTGAAGCAAAGGCGGCCAGCGCCGCATGAGCGAGATGGTGGTGAACAGCATAGGCCCGAACGGTGTCCGTTCCGATTCGCACGGTACCCTCGACAACGCCGGTCTCTACGGACTTCAACGGCCGTGGGTACAAGCCGGGAAAAGTCCATTCGCAATCGATGGCGAGGCCTCCGTGAAGGCAGGTCGCGACAGCATCCAGGTCGGAGACCGTCAATCCATGCCGCCGCAGCAACGGAACCAGGTAAGGCACGAGCTCAGTCGCTCGCATCTTCTTGATCCGCGACAGCCGCTCGACCTCGACGACCTCGCAAAGCGTCCCGTCTTTCACGAGCGCGAGATTCGAGTCGTGAAAGTTCACGGCCAGTCCGAGGATCGTCGACATCAGGTCCGCCCCGCTCCGCTAGGAGTACCAACGAAGGCCGTCCACGCCTCGGAAGACGGTACGCGTGATGTACCGGGCGTGGGAATGCGGAAAAAGCCGTGACCCCAAGGCGTGCAGATGTCTCTTCCATCCTTGCGGCGCCCATTTGTGCGCGCGGCCGAGGCACAGCCGGCCGTTGCGGCCGTCGCCGCTGGCAAAGTGCAGCATTGCCAGCCGCCGCCAGTGACGGGCGCAGGCCACCGGGTCCGCAGAGAGGGTCGACGCGTGCTTCTTCCAGAAATCGTGTTTGGCCTGGATCTTTATGTTCACGTTGGTCGAGATCGAAGGGCCATGAACGTGGCACACTACGAGAATCCGCGGCACAGGAACAAAGCGGCCGCACGCCGCGAGGCGCAGCCACAAGTCGCGGTCCTGCATTCCTACGAGGCTCGCATCGAATCCTCCGACGGCGCGGAGCGATGAGGCGCGGATCAGAGGCATCGAACAGCCGAAATAGGTGCGACGGAAGAAGCTGGGAACGGTGAGCGGAACCGGGTCGGGCATGAATCTCTCGAAAATCGTGCCTGTCCGCGTCATCTTCAATTCGTATCCGCAGTACACGAGCACGGCGTCCGGCCCGGCTTCACGCAGCGCGTTGAGCTGAACCGCGAGCTTGTCGGCGTGCCACTCATCGTCATCGTCTAGGAATGCGATCAAGTCTCCCGCCGCTGCCGCGAGGCCCGTGTTGCGGGCTGCGCCGGCCCCCCTCCTCTCGGGATGCCCGATGACACGGACCCGGCGATCTCCGAACGCCAAGCCCTCGACAGCGGTTCCGGAGCCATCGTCGACGACGATCACCTCATAATCAGTGAAAGTCTGAGCCAAGACGCTCGCCAGGCTTCGACTCAGCAGTGCAGGGCGATCACGCGTCGGGATGACGACACTGACGGAAGGCATGGCCATTAGCGATCTGACTGGAAGGTGAGAATGAGATCCGCTTGCCAGGCTCTTTCGTGCCAGACACTTTTTCCTCTCTGCTGCTGCAGGAGACGCAGGTGTCGAACGATTTCATCCCCCGGATGGCCAAGCCACCGGAGCACGCAGCCAAGGACAACGCCAGTACGGCCCGAGCCGCCCCAGCAGTGGACGATGGTTCCTTCCCCCGCCATGAGCCTCTCGATCGTGGCGTTCACCGCTCGCTTGATGAGTGCACGTTCGCGCTCCGGGTCGCGCGGCGGTCCCTCGCACTCGCACGGAAGGTCTTCCATCTCGACACACAAGAGCCGCTCCAGGGGAGAAGGATCGTAATCGGGCGCTTCGTTCTCGAGACAAACGATCCACCGAAAACCGGCGGCTGCCAGGGTGCTCCAAGGTGTCCCGGGCCGGGGGCGCGACATGCCGGCGAGAGGTGCCGGTTGAGTCGCAACGCAGTAGAGACGCCGGGGCACCTCGATTCCCGGGATCTCGGGTCCGAGCCGCCAGTCGAAAATCATTCCGGCTCTCCCTTCCGGAAAGTCGCGAGACGCTCCGCGAGGACACCCGAGGCGAGGTGCTGCCGCAAAGCCAGGGGGTACGCGTCGAGCGTCTCGCGCCAGACCTCGCGTTCCAGCGAGTTCGTCAGGTGGTCCGCGGCGCTCAGCAGATCGCGCGCCAGCCGTTTTCCTCGGGGGGATTTGAGCGCCGCGAGAAACCCTGTTAGGCTGCCGCTAATCTCGTCATACAGGCGTTCGCGCCGAATGCCGTAACGGCTGCTCTGCCACCCCGTCGGGTCGAACCAGTGCAGGCGGGAGAATTCGGCTAGGCCGTGGGAGTCAAGCGCTTCCAGCATGCGGTCTACGAATGCCTTCCATTGGTGAGCGGCGTGCTCCTGCAAGGGGCCGGGATTTGAGGGGATCTCGTTGCAAAGGGCGGCGAACGTCGCGTACTGGCAAAATCGGAGATCGATCCCGAACACAAAATCGATCCTCGGTCTTCCGGCTCGGCCGGGCTCGGCCCCGATCGTGCCCTCGAGAATGCTCCCGACGGGCCACCCCTCGAGATGAACCGGCGCCTTCTTGCCATCGAAATGCGCCGGGATGTGTCGGACAAATTCCACAGCGGCGACGAGATGTGCGTATGGAAAAGGCGGCGCAGCGAGGCAGATCTGTTTCGTGATGCCGGGGATGGGGCGGAGCGGCTCGAGATGGTTCTCCCAACTGTGAAATACGCCAACGTTGGCCCATGGATAACCCAACGCCAGCGGCGGCAGGTCGCCGCCCTCCTTGTTCGGAAAGCGGATTCTTGCCTCTTCGGGCCAAAGACGAAGCCCGAGGGTCGGAAGCCTGCCCGCGGCAACATCCTCCGTCAACAAACGCAGGAGCGTCGAGGGCCGCAACGACGAGACCACCTCCAGAGCCGCGCCCTCATAGGGCGGCTCGAGAGTCAAAAGCGCGCGCCACGCGGCGAGCGACGGAGAGGGCCGCGCGACGGCACTCATCAGTACCGCTACGACGTCACAATCGATCAGCCCCAGGCGCATCAGTGCGTGCGCGCCTGCCAAGCGCACGCTGAGACGCGAATCGCCCATGGCGTGCCGCAGCCAGCGACGCTGTGCTCGCCCCCCCTTTTCGTCGTCGGCCAGAGCCTCGCACACCGCCGCACGCACAGTGGGATCCTGGTCGGCCAATGCACTTTGGATCAGCCGGGCCGCGCCGCGGCCGCCTTGACGCCCGATCGCACAAACGGCCCGCGCACGCACTACGGGCTGAGCGTCTTCCAGACACAGCCGGAGCCCACGCCGTATGCGCTGGCCCGCCAACGGCAGATGGCGAGCGATGAGATCGATTGTGTTGAGCCGCACTGCGGCCGCAGGATGCCGCAAGTCTTCCACCAGCCGGAGCAGCAGCGCTCGATCCACAGGCTCTGCCCGGGCCAGGAGACCGATCGCATACGCCCGGATGGCGGGCACGGGAGAGGCAGTGTATCTGGGTAACAGCGAGTGGAGCAGCGATGGATCCACGACCTGCGTCAACACGCGATCAGAATGCCACTGCACCCATTCGTCCTCGTCCTGGGACGCTTCAATCAACGCCTCAGCGGCCGGAGCAGCGGGCATGGTGCGCGCTCCAAGCGCCTCCGCAGCCCGCCAGCGCACCGACCGGCATGGATCGGATCGTAGCGCCTGGGCGAGAAGAGAAAGCGAGGGTTCTGGCGGCACAACGAGGCGAAGGATCTCGACGGCCCGCCACCGGACCGCCGGCAGCGCGTCGTGTAGCGCCGCCATCACTGTAGAGAGCACAGGAGCCGAATGAGGCCCCAAAGTACGCAGCGCCTCGGCAGCGGCGACGCGATCCTCGTTACTTCCAGTGGATAACGCACGCTCCAGTCGAGCCAGCACGGCCCGGGACGGAGCTCTCTCTCGACGCTGGCGCTCCGGAAGCTCGGCTCTGTGCCAACGTGCGAGAAACCCGCGAGGCAGTGCCAGCTGAAAGCGACCCTGACGAACGGCTGCTGACGCTCCAAGCCTTGCGGAAAGAGGATTCCCGGTTGTCGGGTCACCGATCCCGGCTCCTTCGAGCCACGATTCTAGCCCGGTGCCAGCGATGTGTCCGTCCTCATGCAATCGATGTCCTCCGAAGCCGCCACGTCACCGGCAACGCTCTCAAGAGCGGCACTGAGCAACGGTGCAAACTGCGCTGCCCATTTTAGATCCACTAGTTTCCAGGGATGCGTGACTGCAAACTTCCGGTCTGTGTTGATGATGCGTTTGAGCGTCTGCGGGTCCATGGCGCGCCAACGCTTTACATTGCCGGCAGAAAACACCTCGGGATGGTCGCAAATGTCGATCTCCAATTCCAACAGCACATCGCGGGTGATGAAATCCTCGCTGACTCTCCCGGCTGCTTTGTAGAAGTCCTCTGCGACAGGGGGACACCACGAGCTGAGTTCACGGTATCGCCGGCCCGAGAGCAACTCCGAGCTGATGATCTTCTCAACGCACTCTCTCGTCAACAGCCGGCAGCCACCCTGGATGTAGCGAAAGCCATACGCCCCCCAGATGCAGCCTGAAGCATCACCTGGAGGCGGTATCGAGAAGGGTTGAAAGAACCGCGTATCCGTATCGAACTTCACCAGGACATCACCTGTACCGGCGAGAAAGAAGGAAAAAAGGCGCGAGACAATTTCGCCACCACAATCGAGTGTGTAGAGACGCTCGCCCGCAATGAACTCGGCTGAATACTCGGCCGCTAGATCGGAAAGGCGTGGATCAGTGTCACCATCAGCAATGATTAAGATTCGCTCTGCCGGATAACAGCGGCGCAATTCAGCAAGGCTTAAGGAAAGCTGAGGGAAGTCTTTATAGGTGTTGCAAGCGAAAGTGTACATTACCCTCCTTTGTGAGCACACCTTAAATTCCATCCGGCACTACGGCCATCTTTTCCGGCCAAACCTAGAGAGCCTCAGTCTGACATCACTATAACGGTATCCGAGCCGGAAGGGCTTCGTATTCTCCAACAACTTACGATCCTAAATGACCTCTGTCAACTGGACGCCTAATTCCCCTATATCTATGTACGTCACGCCTGGGGCTTGGAGGAGAGCGGTGCAGTTTGCTCCTTTGTCTTCGTCCTTTGTTATGCCCGCCTTGGCAGCGGCTCCCACCCGCAGGCGCTTCGAGCTTCTCGTGCCAGAACCGGAGCGGGCCAGCCACTCCCGTCATTTCGCTAAGCTGACTGCGTCCGGCCGACCGGCTCCCCCACCATCGAGGCCCAACCGGGTCCGCCAGATCCGCCAGGACGAGGTGGCGTGAATGAACCTCCGGCCTCCGGGCCATTCTGGGTCGGGCGCTGGACCTCACGCTCGAAAAGACACTGATGGTGCTGGCAGACGAACGAGAGCCCTGTCAGCGGCGCTCGCGCATCTGGTCCTCCATCGACATCTCTAGAGGATACTTCTCGTCGATCAGGGAATGGCCATCTTTTCTTGCCGATACCGACTAGCCCCTCGCTCAGAGGCTGTCATACCTACCCCACCTCCCCAGCCGCTCGCCCCCACGCCTCGGCCTCGCGTAGCCAGGCCAGCAGAGAGTTCCAACTGGCGCGCAGTTGGTCCACCATTTATTTCCCTCCAACGGGTATTCCTTCCCCTTCCAGGGGAGTACCGGCCTTCCCTCGCTGATCACCAGTTACGGGCGCCGAGCCGTGCCAGCATCTCGGAGAGATCCTCCGGACTGATGTAGAAGTGCTCGCACACACGGCCCCAGAGCATCGCGGTGGGCACGTTGCGGCCGCCGCGCTCCTTCTGCGTCTGGTACAGCACCGTCAAGACGATGCGCTCCCGCCGCGTCAGTCCGTCTCGAACGTCGGGGATCTCGTCGTAGCTCATGATTTATCGCAGCGGGCGAAGCGCGCGGCAGCGATCTTACACCCTACGGTACGTCCGAATAACACGCACGACAAGAAGCTAACGATCTTCATGCACCTCGGTGAGGAGCGGCTTCCCTTTTTCGACGATGTACGTGGCCAGCTCCACCGCGTTGCCGCTGCCGACGTTCTTCGCCGCGTGGATCGTTCCGGCCGGAACGAACAGGACGCCGCCGGCTTCGAGCCTCACCGGCGGCTTGCCCTCGACCTGATACTCGAACGAGCCTTCGAGGACATTGATGATCTCTTCGCCCGGATGCGTGTGCCGGCCGAACGCCACTCCCGGGCCGAGCTCGACGCGCACCTGGACGACCTCGCGTCCGGGGACGCCGAGATCGTGCCGCTGGAGCTCGGTGCGCTTGATTCCCGGCGGCTGCGCCCGCGCCACGTGCAGCGCCAGACCGCATCCGGCGATCAGCGCCGCGACCGCCATGATTCGCTTCGTTTTCATGTGACCTCCTTTTGATCACCGGGCGGCGGACGACACGCTCCTCGGGCGCGCCGTCCGCCGCCTGGCGCCGCATCAGCGCAGGGATTGGAACGCCGCGCGCAGCTCCGACGCGAAGAGCGCCGGCTCTTCCCATGCCGCGAAGTGTCCGCCGCGGTCGACCTCGTTGAAGTAGGAGAGGCCGGGGTAGACCGCCTCGACCCAACTGCGCGGGGCGGCCCAGATCTCGCCGGGGAACGTCGTGAAGCCGACGGGAACCTTGACCGGCGGAGGAGCCTGGCCGGACGCGATGGCCGCGGCCAGAAACTGTCCGAACTCCCAGTACCACCGGGCGGCCGAGGCGCCGGTACCCGTCAGCCAGTACAGCGTGATGTTGTCGACGATGTTCTCCCGGGTGAGATTGCCCACGGGCTCGCCGTCGATGAACGCGCGGGAGATCTTGTAGTAGCTGTCCGTATCGTGGTCGAGCATCCAGGCCGCGAGCCCGATGGGTGAATCCAGCAGGGAGTAGCCGATCGTCTGGGGCCGGGTGGACTGCTCCAGGAAGTAGCCGAAGCCGGTCGCCTTGAACGTCGCGACCGCGTTGCGCGCCGCGCGTTCCTGCTCGGATTCCGCCGGCAGTTGATCGACGATCCCCAACGCCGGCGTGAGCAGGTTGAGGTGGATGCCGAGCAGCCCCTCGGGCTTCTGGCGTCCCATCAGGTCCGTAACGTCGGCGCCCACGTCGCCTCCCTGGGCGACGTAGCGCGTGTAGCCGAGGCGCTCCATCAGCGTTGCCCACGCGCGGGCGATGCGGCCGGACTCCCAGCCGAGCGCGGCCGGCTCGCCCGAGAAGCCGTAGCCAGGCAACGACGGCAGCACCAGGTGGAACGCATCGCCGGGGGCGCCGCCGTGCGCGGTCGGGTCGGTCAGGGGACCGATGGTCTCGAGCAGCTCGATGATCGAGCCGGGCCAGCCATGCGTCATGATCAGCGGCAACGCGTTCTCATGCCGGGACCTGACGTGGATGAAGTGGATCTCCACCCCGTCGATCTCGGTCGTGAACTGCGGCAGCGCGTTCAGCCGCGCCTCGCACTTGCGCCAGTCGTACTCGGTCGACCAGTAGCGGGCGAGCTCCCGCAGAGTCGCCAATTGCACGCCCTGCGACCGATCTCCGACGAGCTCCCGGGTGGGCCAGCGCGTGGCCGCGAGGCGCCGGCGGAGGTCGACGAGCCTCTCCTCCGGAACGTCGACGCGGAAGGATCGGACCGCGGTCGCGGCGGTGTCCGCCACGGGTTCGAGCTGAGTCATGAGATGGCTGTCGAGGCGGCCACCGGTCGGATCGGCCGTGACTTGTTCGATCTCGGTCATGGCGGGGGCTCCTTCATTGAAGGCCGGCGGCGCGCCCATCGTGTCGCCGGATGCGGGAGTGAGACTACGAGGGCCGGCGATCCCGTACATCCCGAGTTGGAGTGGTTTTGGGCTACCACTGTCAGTCTGGGGCCGGCATACCACGATCGTGGTAGCCTTACAGGCTATGCCCAGGGCGAGAGAGCCGGGGGAGCGCGGGATCGTCTGGGCGTCCTTTGTGACGCTGCTGCTCGCCACGCCCGCCGCCGGCCTCGACCCCGACACCGCCCTCACCCAGTACGGACACACCGCGTGGCGGGTCCGCGAAGGGTACTTCGCCGGCCAACCGGTCGCGATCACCCAGACGAAAGACGGATTCCTGTGGATTGGAACCGAGACCGGATTGATCCGTTTCGACGGCGTACGGTTCATGCCCTGGAAGCCGCCGGCGGGATCGAGTCTCCCGGACGATCGGATCATCAACCTCCTGGCGGCCCGAGACGGCAGCCTCTGGATCGGCACCGCCAACGGACTGGCGCAGTGGCGCGCCCCGAACCTCGTGGTCCATGCGCGGGTGGGGCGCTTCGGCGCTCTCCTCGAAGACCGCCGGGGCACGATCTGGGCGGGACACACGCGGGCGATTTCGGAGCTTCCTCCCTTCTGCCGTTTTGAGCGCGGGAGCTTCCGGTGTTTCGGGTTCGCGGACGAGCACGAGCTCACCTATGGCAGGGCTCTGCATGAGGACCGGCAGGGCAACATCTGGCTCGGAGGGGATCACGGCGTTTGCCGGTGGCAGCCGGAAACGCCGGAGAACCCGGAGTGCTACGCGATCGGGAGCCTGGACCGGCCGGGGTCCGCGGTCTTCGCCATCGCCGACGACTCTGACGGCTCCTTGTGGGCGATAACCCTGAGCCGGGGGGCCTGGCGGCTCGTGGCGGGCCGTTGGACGCTTCATCCCGATCCAGAGCTAAGCGGGGCGATCCTCCCGGATCGGGAGGGCGGCTTGTGGCTTGGGTCGAGCAAGCACGGGCTTTTCCGGATCGCACGGGGACGGACGGAGCGGTTCACACGGGCCGACGGGCTGTCGGGCGGACTGGTGCACGACATCTTCGAGGACCGGGAGGGAAGCCTCTGGATCGCCACGTCCGCCGGCCTGGACCGGTTCCGAGACGTCAAGGTGGCGACGCTGACGGGGCTGGAGGGCTTGGGTGGAGGCGACATCGGAGCGGTCACGGCCGCCAGCGATGGCGGCGTGTGGATCGCCGACAGAGACGCGCTGATCCATCTGGGGCCAGCCGGAATGTCGTCCTACGCAACGGTCCAGGGTTTGCCGGGGAGCAGCCCGACCAGCCTGTTCGAGGATTCCCGGGGGAGGCTCTGGGCGGGCGTGGACAGCCGCCTCGCCTGGCGAGAGCACGGCCGTTTCTTCCAGCTCCGGATGCCGGACGGCAGCGACGTCGGCCTGGTGCGCGCGATGGCGGAGGACCGGGACGGCACCCTTTGGGCGGCCACCATCGACCCGAGCCGCGCCTTGGTTGGCGTCCGCGACGAACGAGTCATCGAGGTGATTTCCGCCGACCAGCTCGGTGGGCGGCAGGCCAGTGCCATGGCCGCGGATCCCCAGGGTGGTGTCTGGCTCGGGCTCGTGAGCTCGGAGCTCAAGCGCTACCACAACGGCAGGATCGAGGCGCACGGTAGCGTTGGAGATCCGAGCCGGCGACGGATCCACAACCTGCTGCCCGACATCCGCGGGCTGTGGGTGGGAACGAACCAGGGGCTCGCCTTCCTGCGCCACGGAAAGCTGAGCACTCTCGGCACGCGCAACGGCCTTCCATGCGACGCCGTCGAGGACGCCGTCTGGGGCGGCGACGGCTCACTGTGGTTGAAGACCGCCTGTGGCCTGGTCCGGATTCCGGCGGGCGAGCTCGACGCCTGGATCAGGCAACCTGAGCGGCGCGTACGGGTCCGCGTCCTGGATGCGTTCGACGGCGCGCAAGCCGGTCTTTCTCCCTTCATGCCGCGGTCCACACGGTCGTTGGACGGCCGCCTGTGGTTCGCGATCGAAGCGGGCGGGCTGCAGGTGCTCGATCCCAGGCGCATGAGGGACAACGCCGTCCCGCCGCCGGTGCACATCCTCGGCGTCGTCGCGGACCGGAAAACCTATCCATTGGAGCCCGGGCTGCGTCTGCCTCCGCTCACCCAGGATCTCGAGATCGGCTATACGGCCCTGAGCTTCGTCATCCCGGAAAAGGTCAGATTTCGCTACCGTCTCGAAGGGGCCGGCGGCTGGCACGATGCTGGAACGCGCCGTGAAGCTTATTTCAACAATCTGAGGCCCGGGAGCTATCGCTTTCACGTCGTCGCCTGCAACAACGACGGCGTGTGGAACGAAACCGGAGCCACCCTGGACTTCACCCTCCTGCCGGCGTTCTATCAGACCCGCGCCTTCCTCCTGCTGTGCCTCGCGGCGTCGGTGTTCCTGACGTGGGCAATCTACCGCTGGCACGTCCGCGAGATCGCGGCACGCCTGGACCTGCAGTTCCAGGAGCGGCTCGCCGAACGGACGCGGGTCGCTCAGGATCTGCACGACACGCTTCTGCAAGGTTTTCTCAGCGCCTCCATGCAGCTCCACGTCGCCGTCGACGAGCTGCCCCCGGACGCGCCGGAGAAACCGCGCCTGAGCCGCGTCCTGCAATTGATGAGACAGGTGATCGAGGAAGGCCGCAACGCCGTGCGCGGCCTTCGCAAGCCGGCCCAGGAGATCCCCGGCATCGACGACCTCGCGCAGGCCCTGGCGCGCGTTCCGCGGGAGCTCGGGCTCGACGAGGCCGCCGGCCTTCGCGTCATCGTCGCAGGCAAACCGCGGCCCTTGCGCCCGTTGATCCGCGACGAGGTCTACCGCATCAGCCGGGAGGCCCTGGTGAACGCCTTCCGGCACGCGGAGGCCTCCGCGATCGAAGTCGAGGTCGAGTTCGCGGCCAGGGCCTTGCGCATCTGCGTTCGCGACGACGGCCGCGGCATCGATCCCGGAGTGCTCCTCTCGGGACGCGACGGGCACTGGGGGCTCTCCGGCATGCGCGAGCGGGCGGAAGGAATGGGCGCGCGATTGAAAGTGTGGAGCCGCGAGCGGGCCGGCACGGAGATCGAGCTCTCGGTGCCCGGCGCGGTCGCTTTTCGCGATCAACTCTCCGCTGGTCTCATGGGGTGGTGGCGCCGGCCGGCGCCAGGAAGCGAGCGAGATCAATGAGCGATCAAGCCCGGATTCGTATCCTTACCGTTGACGACCATCCGCTGATGCGGGAGGGGATCGCCGCCATGATCAGGAGTCAGGCGGACATGCTGCTGGTCGCCCAGGCCGCCGACGGCGACGGCGCGATCCAGAGGTTCCGCGAGCACCAGCCGGACGTCACCCTCATGGACGTCCGGCTTCCCGACCGGAGCGGCATCGACGCGATGATCGCCATCCGCTCGGAATTCCCCGAAGCCCGCATCGTCATGCTGACGACGTTCGAAGGCGACGCCGAGATCCAGCGCGCCCTGCGGGCCGGGGCGCGCGGCTACATGCTCAAGAGCATGCCTCCCGGCGAGCTGCTGGCGGGCATCCGCGAAGTGCACGCCGGCAGGAAACGGATTCCCCCCGAGGTGGCGGCCCAGCTCGCCGAGCACATGGGAGAGGAGGCTCTGACCGCGCGCGAGCTGGGAGTCCTGAAGGAAGTCGCGGCGGGCAACCGGAATCGCGACATCGCCGACCGGCTGTTCATCACCGAAGAGACCGTCAAGGTCCACGTCAAGCACATCATGGAGAAGCTGGGCGCGAAGGACCGCACGGAAGCGGTCGCCATCGCCCTGCGCCGCGGCATCATCCAGTTATAAAACGGAAATACCTCGATCGAGGGATTCGCCCCGGCCGGCGGTCCTGTAGCTTGCGGAAGGTGCGATTCGACCGCACCGAGGAGATGCGAGTTGCAGAGGTTGTTCCCGTCGTTCCCGCGCGGGTGGCCGGGTGTGGGTCTGCTGCTGCTGCGAGCGGCGGTGGGCGTCTCCCTGGTCGTTTACGGCGGAGCCCGCCTTGCCGGTGCGGGGCATGGGAGGTGGGCACTGGCGGCCGGCCTGCCGGCCATGGTGGCCGGAGCGGCACTGCTGATCGGATTCCTGACCCCTCTGGCGGCCCTCCTGGCGGGGCTCGTCAGTCTCGGGATACTCGGCGGCACACTTGCGACGATCTACCTGATCGTCATGGCCGCTGCCGTGGTGTTTCTGGGTCCGGGAGCCTACTCGCTCGACGCGCGGCTGTTCGGGCGGCGAGAGATCGTCATTCCTCTGCCGGAACGCTCTGGGCTGTAGACCCTTCCGGGCAACCTCAGGGGATGAGCGGAACCTGAGACGAGATCTTGACCTGACCGACCAGGCAGGTGTCATACACAGCAGTCCCAGCAGCGTGCGACGATGCTCTTCGCGTTCACTGTTGTCTCCCGGATCAGTGCTCAGAACTTGACGACGTACTTCTTGGCTTCCAGGCAGGCGCTGAAGGCCTTCTTGAACGCCTCTTGCTGCTCGAAGGTCACCTGTTGCGCCTGCTGGGCCTGCTGCTCGACCTGCTGTTGCGCCTGCGCCTGCGTCTGCCGGCCCCTGCGGCGCCCCGCCAGCAGACCGGCGGCGGCGCCGATGGCGGCGCCCTTGCCGGCGTCGTTGTCCGCGATCTCGCCGATCAAGGCTCCCGCCGCCGCCCCGGCGACGGCGCCCTTGGCGCCGGTGCCTTTGCCGGCGCTCGCCGCTCCCTGCCTGGCGGCCTCCGTCTGCTGCGCCTGCTGCTGAGCGGCCTTCTGCACCTCGAAGGGATCGACGCCGGTGTTGCCGACCGCCCATTTGTAGCAGTCGGCCTCGTCGATCGACTGCCGGTCCGCGGGCTGTCCCGCCGCGGGGAAGACGTAGACACCGACGGTGGCGGCCAGCGTCTTGGGCTTGGAGGCCGGCGGCGTCTGGCTCTGGGCTCCAGGCGCCGCGGGAAGGATGAGCAGCATGCTCAGGGCGATCGGCGCGGTCCGTGTCATCGACAGGTCCTCCCTCGTTTCGCGGGACTTGGGCTCAATTCCCGGCGGCGCCGGCCGCGGGAGCCGGCGTGCAGGCTCCGAACACCACCACGCCGAGATCCTCCCGCGCCACCGACGCCGTCAGCTTGCCGCTGGCCTCGGAGATCATGATGCTGAAGGCCCGGGCGCGCTCCACCCCTTGCAGGACGATCAAGCCGTCCTCGCGTCGCAGATGCTCGATCCGGGTCTGACGGTTCTCGCCGCTGGCCTCGGTGGTGGAGAGCAGGCGTTGGGCCAGATCCACCTTGAGGAACCGGGGCACGTTGAGCTCTTCGGCGGACACCGCCTCGCACTGGCTCTCCTCGCTGCAGGCGGTGATCTCGATCGTGACGCACAGCAGCCGCTCCGCGCCGGTCAGGTCGTCGGCCGGAGCGGGCCCGGCCCAGGCCAGCGAGCCGGCCAACGCCAGACACCAGACGGTAGAAGTTCGCATAGCAGGTCCCTTGATCAAGTCGTACGCACCCGATGGCTCATCGTAGGCCGGCGCCCCGGGCGTTGCCTATGGGACCTTGGTCCAAGGCGCCGGAAAATCCGCGCCTCGCCGAGCTGCTCGCCGCCAGAGAGCGGATCGAAAGTCTGAGTGCACGAGACCTCCAGTAAGATCTGGCCAGGAGGAGATCGGTATGCTCCGCAGCAAGAGTCGGCTTGTCCTCGCCTTCCTCGCCCTCGCGCTTCTGCCGGGAGACGCCCGGAGCGAGGAGGACGAGAAAGCCGGGATCGCTCAAAAAGCGCCCACCGCCGCCGATCTCCAGATGCCGGCCGCGGCGTTCCCGAACGTCGCCGAGGTCAGCACGCGGGCGCTGGCGGTGGATGACGGGAACGCCAAGGAGGGCGCCACGCCGCCGGAGATCACCGCGCTGCGCCTGGCCGGGCTCGCCAGCTCCGCCCAGTACCGCTATCGCATCGACGGAGAACGGCCGGGGCAATTCAAGGTACGCGTGGATGTGTACCCCGACGAGGCCACGGCGACCGAGCGCTTCCGCGGCCATCACCTGCCGGAGGCCCTGGCCATGACGCAACCCTTCGCGGCGGGCGACGACGGCTTCATCTACCAGGACCAGTACGCCGGTTTTCGCGTCGGACCCGTGGCCGTCGAGATCCGGGCGGAAGGCGCCGCCGGCCGGCTGCCGGACTTCGCCCGCAGCTACGCGGATTTCGTGATCGCCCGCCTGCGCGGCGGCTCTTGAGGGATTTCCCCAGCCGGCCCTGAGGACTCCTCCCGCTGCCGGCGCCGGCATCACGCCCCTAATCTGTGCTCATACGCCCGCGGCCGCGCCGGCCGCGGGTCCTTCGCCCATGGGGGCCGCGCGGAGGAAACCCAAATGAAACGCATCTTCATGATGGCCGCCGCACTGCTCTGCTGCTCTCTGCCGCTCCTGGCGTCCGACCCGCTCTCCCACGATCTCGCGGTCCCGACGGCCATCGGCCAGACCATCACGGTGGAATGGACCGGCACGGTGCCGCCCGGCGCCGTCGGCGCCGCCACCAACGCTTGTACCTCCGGTGTGCTGGAAGACCATCACGTCATCAACCTGACCGTCCCCGACGGCGCCTATGCCAACGTGCAGGTGACGGCCGCCTTTCACATCGAGTGGGACGACGGCGGCCAGGACATGATCCTGACGGTGCTGCACGACGACGCCACGGAGATCGGCTCCAGCGACGGCGGCACACCCGAGGAGAACGTGGTCGCCACCAACCCGCCGGGCGGCGCCTTTACGGCCATGGGCTGCGCCTTCCTTTCCAGCGCGTCCACCAGCTACCGCGGCCGGCTGACGCTGACCGCGACCGCGCCGTCCCGGAACCCGCCGGCGGGGACGGGCAACGCTTCCGGCCCGCCGCCCCGGTTCCAGCATTACGCGCCGGACTACGCCCGCCAGGGCTTCGGCATGTTCGGCGGCGAGGCCACGGTGGACGTCAACACCAAGACCGGCAGCATCTTCTACCTGGGCTTCCTCGAGACCATGCGCCTGCGCGTGGACGACCGCACCTCCCCGGGCCTCCAGACCTGGGAGCTCAAGTCCGGCACGCTCAACAGCAAGGTGACCATGGATCCGATCCTGGTGGCCGACCCGGACACCGGCCGGATCTTCGCCCAGCAGCTCATCTTCGGCGAAGGCCAGAGCCTCACCGAGTACTCGGACGACGACGGCGCGACCTGGCGTCCCAGCATGGGAGGCGGCCAGCGTTCCGGCGCCGACCACCAGTCGCTCGGCGTCGGTCCCTATCCCGCGGGCCTGCGGCCGCCGCTGTCCAAGTACCCCAACGCCGTGTACTACTGCTCGCAGGACATCGCCCTGGTCTTCTGCTCGCGCAGCGACGACGGCGGCGTGACCTTCGGCCCGGGGATTCCCATCTATACCGTGGCCGACTGCCAGGGTCTCCATGGGCACGTCAAGGTGGCGCCGGACGGCACGGTCTATGTGCCGGTGTCCGGCTGCCCCTCGACCCTGGTCAGCTCCACCACCAGCCAGCCGGCGGTGGTCGTCTCCCAGGACGCCGGCCTGACCTGGAAGATGCGTAAGATCACCACCTCGGCGCCCGGTTCCGGCGGCCACGGCTCCGACCCGTCCCTGGCCATCGGCAAGGATGGAACGGTCTACTTCAGCTACGTGGACGCCAGGGACAACCACATCCACCAGGTCCGCTCCCGGGACCGCGGCCTGACGTGGGAGCGCGACGTCGATCTGGGCGCGCTCGGCCGCATCACCGCCGCCCAGTTCCCGGCGGTGGTGGCGGGCGACCCGAACCGCGCGGCGGTAGCCTTCTTCGGCACCACCTACGACGGCGAAGGCGTGGACACCGCCAACAACTTCGAAGGCACGTGGCAGTTGTTCGTGGCCGCCACCTATGACGGCGGCCTCACCTATCACGTGGTCGACACCACCCCCGGCGACCCGATCCAGAAGGGCGGCATCTGCGCCGGCGGCTTCTGCCACAACCTGCTGGACTTCTTCGACGCTTCGATCGATCCGCAGGGCCGCGTCATCATCGGCTACGAGGACGGCTGCATCGGCGGCTGCCCCAAGGGCATGCCGGGCACCTTCTCCGACCAGGCGGTGATCGCGCGCCAGTCCGGCGGCCGGCGGATGTTCGCGGCGTTCGACCCCGTCGAGCCCGCCCGGCCCGGCGCCCCGCGCATCGAGGGTTTGCGCACCGCCGACTACGCGCGGATCGAATGGCCCGAGCCCGACAACGGCGCTTCGCCCATCCAGGAGTACCGGGTCTACCGCGCCACCGCGGCCGGCAAGGAGAAACGCATCGCCACCCTGCCGGCCTCCAAGCGCGCCTTCGTGGACACCAGGCTCGACGCCGCCACCATTTACTCCTATCGGGTCAGCGCCGTGAACGCCAAGGGGGAGAGTCCCGTCGGCAACACCGTGGCGCTGTCGGTGGGCTCCAACGCCCCGACGCCGGAGGCCGCCTGCGCTCTGCCGGGCCTGCTGGCAGCGGTGGACCGGGTCGGCGAGCCCGAAGCCGCGCCGCTCACGCGCGACATCGAGGCGATCTACGTCGCCGAGCCCGAGGACGAGACCCTGTTCGGCGCCAACAAGCTGGTGTTCACCCTGCGGTTGGCGGCGTCGGCGCCGCTCCAGGCCGGCGCCCGGTTCCGCGTGTACTTCTACGTCTCTTCCACGGGGCGCTTCGTGGTCCTGAACGCCAGTCCCGGGACCAGCGGCAACACCTACGGGCACTACGATCAGGATCCGGTCTCCGGCGATCACAACACGCTGTCCAGCGACGGCGCGCTGGACGCGGTGGTCTACAAGACGGACGGCGCGCTCCAGATCGTGATCGACAAGGCCAAGCTGGGCCTCCGCGCCGGTGACACCCTGCTCGCCGTGCACGCCGATTCCCAGCCCGCGGACGCCGGGTCCAACATCACCCGCGAGGAAGCCGGCTACTTCGACTACAAGGTGATCGGCAGCGACTTCTGCGCGAGCAGGCCTTGATCCCCTCTCGATTCACCCCTCTTCTCCGCGCGGGGAGGAGGGGTGAGCCATCCCCGCACGGACCAGCTCAGGGTTCTACTTGAGGGTAGAGTAGTGTTCGAAAGGAGACGCTATGAAGACAAAACTCGTCCGCCTCGTCCTCGCCCTGATTCTCGTCGTGACCGCCGTGGCCGCCGATGTCTCCGCCTCCTCGTGTGAGGAGTGGGCCTACGAGGACTGCCTGAACAACTGCTGGGGGCGTGCTCAGGAGGGAAGCTGCGTCTTCTACTCGAACCAGCTCTGCCTCTGCATGCGCTCGCCGGCCGATTGCCCGCTCTGTTACTGAGCCGAACGCGGCGGGAGAACCGGGTCGGCCCTCCTGCCCTGCGGGGCGAGCCGCCTGCGCTGAGCCGGGAGCGGCTCGCCCTTCGGTTCGAGCCCCTGGCCCCCGGGCGCGAGTCACTGGCCCCGTGGGATGAGCCACCTGCCTCCAGGGGCAAGCCACCCGGCTGAAGACGCGAGCGGTCTCCTCAAAGGAGCCAGCCGCTTGCCCTTTGACACGAGCCCCTCGCCGCTCGGGCCAGCCACTCGCACCCCGGGGCCGGTGCCATGCCCCACGGGGCGAGCGGCTGGCCCCGCAGGGCAGATCACTGTTGATCCTTCACGCTGGTCGCGCTCGACGTCCCCACTCTCTCCCCTCGCGAGCCGGACGCCTCACATCGGCAGAGCCGCCCCTCGCCCCGCGGGTCCACAGAAGCGCCCCGGGACGGCAAGCAACCCCAGCCCCCTCCCCACGTATCTTTGACTGTCCCGGAGCCGTGATAGGCTCCCGGGGGCAGTGTATTCAACGAATTCCGTCCCTAGCGAGGAGCAGCCATGGGTCTCAAAGAGGTCCTCAGCAAGATGAAACTTGTGGAGCTGGAACCGGAGGCGACGCCGGTTCCTTCGTCCCCGCCGGCGGGGACGCCGCCTCCTCCCAGCTTCAAGCCGGGCGGGCCGGGCTTCACGCCGGCGGGCGGACCCAGGGACATCCGGGATCTGCTCGACTCCATCCCGGCGCCGGCGTCCATCGACGAGAGCAAGCTTCCCGCTCCCGTCGTCGCGGAGGAGCCAGGGGAGGAAGGCGGCGACATCCCGGACTTCCCGGACATCTACAAGGCCGCCGGGGTCGTCGAGCCGGCCCATGGCTACAGCGCCTACAAGGTGCTGGAGATCTTCGCGTCGCCCGGCTTCACGGCCCTCGACACCCGGGCCAAGGCCGCGGCCCTCACCGGGTTCCTCAACATGAACCCGTCCGGACCCGTGCCGATCACCGACGTGGTCCAGGACGCCGTGCGGCGCGACCAGGCGCTCGACAAGTTCGAGGAGTTCCTGCGCAACAAGATCGGGATGCGGTCCGAGCAGATCGACAAGGACAACGCCCAGCTCCAGGCGGAGATCGACGAGGTCACCCGCCGCAACCGGGAGAAGATGGAAGCCAACCGCATCAGCCTGGAGACGGAGCAGGCCAAGCTCACCCGCTGGCTGATCTCCAAGCGGGCCGAAGAGCGTAAGCTGTTCGACGCCGTCAACCCGTTCGTGGAGGAGAATCCCATCTCCACGGCGGACGCCCGGCGGACCGGAGCGCCGGCCGCCGCGCCGGACCCCGAGCCGGCGCCGTCGCCGGAGAAGACCGAAGGATAGCCAGAAGATCGAGGAGACATAGCCATGTTCGCGCGTATCGCCCGACTCTTCAAGTCATGGATCGGCTACTTCATCTCCTTCGCGGAGGACCCGGAGGTCATGCTCCAGGAGTCCATCGAGGAGATGCGCAACACCCTGCCCAAGCTGAACCAGATCCTGGTCACCACCCGGGCGACGGTCATCCGCCTGGAACAGGAGAAGGAAGAGCTGGAGCGCAAGGAGAAGCAGCTCATCAACTCCATCAAGGCCGCTCTCACCGAGGGCAGCCCCGAGTCGCGGCGCATCGCCGAGGACGACGCCGCCACCCTGCAGCAGGTCCGCCAGGATCTGGAAGCGACCAACGGCCAGCTCACGGCGGCCTCGAACGCCTTCCAGAACGCCCAGATCACGGTGGAGGACCTCAAGCAGAAGCTGCGCTCCAAGATCGACCAGAGCCGCAAGGCCATCCAGGAGTCGAAGAAGGCGGCGGTCATGAAGCAGGCGGCCTCGGCCCTGGCCGAGCTGGACGCCTACGGCGTGGGCGCCACCAACGAGAAGTACCTGGAGGAGATCAAGCAGCGTTCCGCCGAGGCCAAGGCCTCCGTCGAGGTCGCCACCGGCGGCCTGGACGTCGAGCGCATCAAGACCGAGCGCAAGGCCCGGCAGCTCCAGGCCCAGAGCGTCCTCAACGAGTTCGAGGTGGAGATGGGCCTCAAGAAGCCCGACGCCGTGAAGGAAGCGGCGCCGTTCCCGACCACCTCGACGGCGCAGTCCACGCCGCAGAAGCTGCCCGAGGCGGGATAAGAGAGACACACGATGACCGAGCCCGTCACCGCTCAGCCGCCCGTGTTCCTCGATTCTCTCCCGCCATGGGCGACGGAGCTGGTGCGGGCCGTCACCGCCAAGCAGGCGAACACGTTCGTGCTGCACGGCGTGCCGGCGGACCTGATCCCGATCCGGGACTCGAACGGTCTGCGCTTCCTCTCCCTGGACGACTTCCTGGTCCAGCGGCTCTTCGCCGGCTGGTCCTCGATCGTCACCTATAACCGGGCCGAGGGGCTGGGCTTCGCCAGCCAGGTCGCCCGCAGCCACTTCCAGGAGCGGCTGCGGGGGTATGACGCCGTCCACGGCACGCGGTGGGCGGAGGGCCTGCCGCGGGACGCCCCCAACTGCTTCGCGCTCCTGGACTCCTACTTCCGCCACTGCGCCTCCTTGCAGCCGGCCCGTCCGGTGGTGCTCTTCCTGCCGTTCGCGGAGACGGTCGTCCCCGCCGCCGAGGTGGCCCACCGCACGCCCGAGGACCGGGCGGTGCTGGTCTACCTGCGGAAGTGGTCGCAGGACCCCGTCCTGCTGGCCAAGAACATCGTCGTCGTGATGGTGACCGAGAGCCTCGCCGAGCTGGACCCCAAGCTCCTGCGCTCCAACTCCACCCGCGAGGTGGAGATCGTGCGGCCCGACATGGGCGAGCGGATCACCTACCTGGAGGCGGTGCGGTCGCCGGAGTGGTACTCCTCGAAGTCCGACCTGCCGCCGCGGCGACTCGCGGAGCTGACCGCCGGCATGACGCGGGTGCAGCTCGGGCAGCTCCTGGACGGCGTCGACGCCAACGGCGACCGCCTGACCCGCGACCACGTGCGGGCGGTCAAGAAGGAGGTCATCGAGACCGAGGGGCTGGGGCTGCTGGAGTACGTGGAGCCCAAGTACGACCTCTCGATGGTCGCCGGCATGCCGGCGGTCAAGGACCGCCTGCGGCGGGCGGCGCGGGCCATCGCCCGCGGCAACCCGGCGGCGGTGCCGATGGGCTACCTGGTCTGCGGCCCCGTGGGGAGCGCCAAGACCTTCCTGGTGGAGTGCTTCTCGAACGAGATCGGCTTCCCCTGCGTGAAGCTGAAGAACTTCCGCTCCATGTGGGTGGGCGCCACCGAGTCGAACCTGGAGCGCATCCTCAAGATCCTCTCCGCCCTCACCCCCGTGGGCGTGGTGGTGGACGAGGCCGACGCCGCCCTGGGCAACCGGGAGCAGCAGGGGGACTCCGGCACCCAGAACCGCGTCTTCGCCCAGATCGCCGCCTTCATGGGCGACACCCGCAACCGCGGCAAGATCCTCTGGTTCCTGATCACCGCGCGGCCGGACCTGCTGCCGATCGACCTCAAGCGCCAGGGCCGGGCCGAGGAGCACATCCCGCTCTTCTACCCGGAGACGGCGGCGGAGTACGACGAGATCTACAAGGTGATGCTGAAGAAGCTGAGCCTGAAGACGCCGGTCCAGTCCATCACCGAAGTCGCCACCGAGGACCAGTACCTGGGCCTCTCGGGCTCGGACCTGGAGGCCGTGCTGGTGCGCGCCGCCCTGGAGGCGGAGGCGGCGGAATCCTCCGAGGTCAAGGCCGAGCACCTCCAGAAGGCCTTCGCGGACTTCATCCCCCCGGCCAACACCCGCGAGCGCGAGATGCAGATCCTCTGCGCCATCCTCGAGTCCACCAGCCGCGAGCTCCTCCCCGAGCGCTTCCGGGCGCTCGACCGCGGGGACGTCCAGGCGCGGATCAGCGAGATCAAGCGCGAGCTGCGGCTGATCTAGTTCTCCTCTAGTTCTCCCTGGGAGCGCCGGCGTCCCGCCGGCAGACTTACTAGTCTTTTAGTGTGTTGGCCGGCGGGACGCCGGCGCTCCCAGGGAAGGCTTTGCCTTGACAACCACGTCACAACCCGCCTACATTCACCCCCGGGCATGTAAACGGTTACACTCCTATGAGCGTCACCATCAAAGAGGTCGCTCGGGAGGCCGGGGTTTCGGTGGCTACGGTCTCCCGGGTGTTCAACGGCAAAGGCCCCGTCCAGGAAGAGACGCGCCAGCGCATCCTGGAGGTCGCCGCCCGTCTGCGCTACGTCCCGCACGCGGGGGCCCGCGGCCTCACCACCAACCGCACGGGCGCCCTGGGCGTCCTCCTGCCCGACCTCTACGGCGAGTTCTTCTCCGAGGTCATCCGCGGCATCGACCTGACGGCCCGGCGCGGCGGCTATCACGTCCTGGTCTCCAGCTCCCACAGCGACCGCAGCGAGGTCGAGGCCGTGCTGCGCGCCCTGTGGGGACGGGTGGACGGCCTGGTCGTGATGTCCCCCGAGGCCGACGCCCAGGCCCTCCAGGCCAACCTCCCCGCGTCGTTTCCCGTCGTGCTGCTCAACTGCCAGGCCGACGGCGACGACTTCGGGTCGATCAACATCGACAACTACGGCGGCGCGCTCGGCATGACGCGCCACCTGATCCAGCTCGGACACCGGCGCATCGCCTTCCTCGGCGGCGCGCCGGGAAACCTCGACGCCCGCGAGCGCCTGCGCGGCTTCCGCGACGCCGTGCGGACCTACGGCGGCGAACGGGTCGCCGCGATCGAGATCGCCGGCGACTTCGGCGAGGAGTCGGGGCACCGCGCCGGCGGCGAGATCCTGCGGCTCGATCCGCGCCCCACCGCCGTGTTCGCGGCCAACGACTCCATGGCCGTCGGCCTGCTCTCGGCCCTGCAGGAGGCCGGGATGCGGGTCCCTGGCGACATCGCGGTCGCCGGCTTCGACGACATCCCCATCGCCCGGTTCCTGACGCCGCCGCTCACCACCGTGCGGGTCGGCATCGCCGAGCTGGGGGCGCGGGCGCTCGAAAGGCTGCTCGCGGCCATGGAAGGCGGGGAGACCCACGAGCGGCGGCACGAGGTGCTCGCCACGAGCCTGGTGATCCGGGGCTCGTGCGGCGCCGCGGCGCCGGCCGTGGAGACGGTTCCCGAGGGAAATCCGATGAATGATCTTCACCCAAGGAGGTGGGTACGATGAGAAAGGCAGGCATCCATGGAGGGGGGATCGCGGGGCTGCTGCTCCTGCTGATCCTCGGGACCGTTTCGGGGGTCCGGGCCCAGACCAGCACGTCGTCCATCCAGGGCGTGATTCTGGACCAGTCGGGGCCGATCGCCGACGCCACCGTCGAAGTGACAGGAACCGAGAGCGGCTTCAAGCGGACCGCCAAGACCGGTCCGGACGGCCGCTTTTCTCTGCCCGGCCTCACCCCGGGCGTCTATACGCTGACCGTCTCTTCCGCGGCCTACGCGCCGGCAAGGACAAGGACGCCACGCAGGACTTCAAGCAGGACCGCATCGGACTGCGCGACGACCTCCCCACCGCCCTCTGCCGCTCGGCTCATCCTTCCTTAACCGGGGTGATCACAAAGTCCTTTCCGGCGACCTCAAGCAGACGCCATAATGCACAGAGATCGTGCCGGAAAAGGGTTTCGAGGCCCGCCCTCCAAGAGAAGAAAGAAGCTACGCAAACTACGAGAGCGAAAAGCAACCAGGCCAGTCCCAGCCGCGGCTCCCTGGCAAGTTGCCAGACACCGAACAGCAGCAGCACGGGCAACCCCGCGAGCATGACCTCGCATAGGTTCTTCTCCGCCTGGATCTTGAGCAGCCTGAGACCCTCGTCCGGCAAAGAACGACTGATACAGCTGATGACAATTCGTGTATCCGGAAGCTCGACTCGCCCAGGCTGATCTTTTGCTTTGATGTCACAGTAGATCTTATAGAGAGGATCCGGGTCATTGGTTCCTTTCTTCTTCTGAAGCCTCAGCTCTATGAGATCCCAAATCTGCTTCAGGATCAACGCGATGAAATAGGCGAACAAAACGAAGACTAGACCCGTGCCGAACGTTGCGCCCGACAGATACTTAATGAGCTCTCTACCCCCTTCCGCGGGCCCTTCGCTGACGAGTAACGCCGCTAAGAGCAGCACGGAGCCAGGGACGACCCTGGCTACAACGTCAAAAAAGACTTCGGGAATGACTTCCCAGTTCATTCTGCACCTCCAGCGATCAGAGCTTCCAGCAGCTAATCAAGTATGTTACCAAATCTTGATAGCAGAAACCAGTAGGTCCGGCTGATAGCCGTCCAGGCCCCCCCGTGCTTCCCCGCTGGAGAACTACCGCAAGCTGCTCACCGACGGCGTCTTCTGGATCGCGCTCCGCAACACCCTGATCTTCGCCCTGGTGGGCGGTCCCCTGACGCTGGTCCTCTCGCTCGGGGCGGCGCTGCTGGTGAACTCCCGCCTCGCCCGCTTCAAGGGATTCTTTCGCACCGTCTTCTTCGCGCCGGTGGTGACGACGCTGGTGGGCGTGGCCGTGGTCTGGCGCTACCTCTACCACCCGCGCTTCGGCCTGATCAATTACGTCCTGGGATGGTTCGGAATCCCGCCTCTCGACTGGCTGTCGGACACCACCTGGGCGCTGCCGGCGATCATCCTGCTTTCGATCTGGAAGAATTTCGGCTACGCCATGGTCCTCTTCCTGGCCGGGCTTCAGAGCATCCCGCCGCAGCTCTACGAGGCGGCCCGCATCGACGGCGCGGGAATCTGGCGCGAGCTCCGCCACGTGACGCTGCCGCTGCTCGCTCCCACCTTCCTGTACGTGGGGATCATCACCTCCATCGGCTACTTGCAGATCTTCGCCGAGCCCTACGTGATGACCCGCGGAGGCGGCCCGGTGAACAGCACGCTCACGGTGGTGCTGTTCATGTACAAGGAAGGCTTCCGCTGGTGGAACATGGGCTTCGCGGCGGCCGTGGCGCTCGTGCTGTTCCTGGTGATCCTCGCCGCGACGCTGCTGCAGATCCGCTTGCAGCGAAGGGGGATGGAATGAGGAAGGCGATCCCCAGCATCCTCATCAACGCCGCGCTCCTGCTGCTGGCCGCCGCCACCCTGCTGCCGCTGGTCTGGATGGTCTCCGCCTCGCTGATGCCGGCGGGCGAGGCCAACACCGAGCCGCCGCGGTTCTTTCCCAGCGCGGTCACCTGGGTGCATTACCAGGAGCTGTTCACGCGCCTGGATCTCGGCCGCCATTTCCTGAACAGTTTCCTGATCGCCGCCACGGTCACGGTGATCTCGCTGCTCCTGAACTCGATGGCGGGCTACGCCTTCGCCAAGCTGCGCTTCCCCGGCCGGGACCGCATGTTCGCCTTCCTGATCGCGGCCATGGTGATCCCGACCCAGATCTCGATGCTGCCGCTGTTCCTGGTGATGAAGTCGCTGGGGCTGGTGAATTCCTACTGGGGCGTGATGCTGCCGAGCCTGGCCACGATCCTGGGGATCTTCCTCGTCCGCCAATACGCCCTCTCCGTGCCCTCGGAGCTGCTGGACGCCGCCCGCATCGACGGCGCCAGCGAATGGCGGATCTACTGGTCGATCGTGCTCCCTCTCTGCAAGCCGGTCCTGGTCACCATGGGCGTCTTCAATTTCCTCGCCATGTGGAACGACTTCATGTGGCCGCTGATCATCCTCTCGGACGACTCCAAATACACCCTGCCGGTGGCGCTCGCCAACCTGGTCGGCGAGCACGTGCAGGATACCGAATTGATGATGGCCAGCGCCGTCCTCACCGTCCTTCCCGTCCTGCTGGTCTTCCTGATCCTTCAGCGGCAATACATCGCGGGCATCACGCTGGGGGGGGTCAAGGAATGAAGAATCTCGTTCTCGCCTTGCTGCTGATGGCAGCCGCCCCTTCCCCTCGGATCCTCGATAACTTTGACGACGTCTCGCGCTGGAAGGTGCTCCCCTCGGACGGCATCGCGGCTTCGATCTCGCCGGCGGACGGCGGCCTGCGCCTCGACTACGATTTCCAGGGCCGGGGCGGATACGCGGTGGTGCGGCGGGAGATCCCGCTCGACCTGCCGGAGAACTACGAGTTCACCTTCCGCATCCGTGGCGAAGGCCTGCCCAACACCCTGGAATTCAAGCTGGTCGATCCCACGAAGGAGAACGTCTGGTGGGTCACCCGCCGGGACTTCGAGCCGCCCCTCACCGGGAGAGGGGCACCCCCTCCCCAAGGCAAAAACCGAAGGCTTTGTCTGCTTTTTGGTTTCCCCTCTTCTCCCGGTGAGGGAGGGAGGGAGGGATCGGGAGAGGAGGGGTAGGGGTGGTGAGGGCCGCGGCGCTCAAGCGCCGCGAACGCGCGGCGGCGGACCCTCCACAACCAATAGAACATCGCGCCGAACAGAAGCAGGATTGGCAGCGCGCGCATCGGCCCGCTCGTAAAGGGCTCCGGGAGGATCTTCGCGACGCGCTCGCGGATCGAGAAGAACGATCCGGCCGCGATGAACAACGCGAAGCACATGCGCCACAGATGGCGCGCCAGGCGCCGCCCGCCGCGCGGCATGCCGGAGCGCAGGATGCGCACGTCACCGATGGCCGCCAGGGTCATGACGGTGGCGAGGACGAAGGACATCACACCGATCGTGCGAAACGGGACGCCGCCGGGGGACGGGCCAGGGGTGTTGAAAGCCTTCACGCCGCTCACGATGGTGCCGAGCGCGAGTCCGACGATGCCCGTCAGCGCAACGGCGTCGATACGGCGGGTCCATGGCGACACGGGGCGGACGGCCGTCAGCGCCGTGCCGACAAAGTAGGCCGTCATGAAACCGACGAACACATTCGTGTCGTTAATGGAGTTCTTGAGAAACCCCATGATCGAGGCGCTGAAGCCCATGACGAGCATGGCGTAGACGAACAGCAGCCCGCTGCGGCGGTGGGTGGTCCCGCCTTTCTTCACGATCAGAGCGACGGCGCCGAGAACGATGGCGAGCCCGCCAGCGGCAATGTGGATCGGTAAGAGCACTTGCATGGTAGTACCTCCAGTCAGGCCGCGGGAACGCTGGCGAGCGAACGCCATCTTTCGGTTTCCACCCCTTTGATCAGCAGCCACACCGCGAAGGACATCTCGCCGACAAACACCGGAACGGCCATGATCATGAACGCGGGACCGGCGAATTGCGGCGCGAGCACCAGCACGAAGCTGTTGAACATGTACGCCAGTCCGGCAAGCTGGTACAGGACGCCTACCGGCTTCGGCAGATAGCCCGACGTGAAGATCAGATATCCCGTAACGAGAAAGAACGGGCCGAACAGCAGCAGGGCGATTCCGAATCCGAACACATGGGCCTTCATAGCCAGCGCGGTCATCGCCTGGAGTTGCCCGGGCGTGAACGCGGTCAGGTAGGCGTTGCTGCCGAGCGGGAACAGTGCCTCCACGAGCTGAATCGAATACGCGCTTTCTACGGCGGTGCCGATGATGTTGAACAGCAGCGCCAGCAACGCCAGCTCTTTCTGAACCGGCCTCGTCAAAACGTAGAGGATCAGCGCGAGTGGGATGGCAATGATCATCATCAGCAGCTCGAGGGCAATGCCGGTCCGCCAGAGCATCTCCATCGTCCGCAGATTGGCGAACGTCGCCGCCGCATCGCCGGCGACCATGATGCGGCCGCGGATGAAGAACTCTTCGATGATGCCGATTGCGATCATGGTCAGATACAGAATGCCTCCCACTCTCGCGTAGACCTGTGGATTGATTTCCTTGTTCATTCGCAGCCTCCGGTGTGTGTTTCGTCACATCATGGCGAGGCTTTGCTGAACGGACCCTGAACGGTCTGTTCAGCGGCCGTTCAGCCGGCACACCCTAGGCTGCCCGACAGGATCATCGCTGACGAAGGGAGCTTTCAATGAGGCAGAACGTCCTGTTGACCACCACATCCGTGCTCACGATCCTCTTCCTGACGTTGCACCTGGCGGACGACATCGTGCGTGGGTTCGAGCCGGGAAGGCCTTCGAACCTCCTCGCGGTGCCCATCGCGGTCATCTGGCTGTATGGAACGCTGGTGCTCGCCGAACGGCGATCGGGGTATGTCATCACCCTCCTCGGATCGCTCCTCGGAGCGTTCGTTCCCGTCATCCACTTCCAGGCGGCGGCAGGCGTCGCCGGCGGCAGGATCGCGAATTCCAGCGGAGCCTTCTTCTTCGTCTGGACGCTGCTCGCAATCGGCGTGTGCGCGGTTTTCTCCGCCATCCTCTCGGCGCACGGGCTGTGGAAGCTGCGCCGGCCAAACCGCGTATGATGGGGACCGTGAGAGTCCTGGTCGTCGAAGATGAATCGCTGCTGGCCAACCGGCTCGCCACCACACTCGGAGAACGCGGGTATGTAGTCGACATCGCCGCGGATGGAGAGCGCGCCGACTTTCTCGCCAGCACCGAGCCCTACGACGCGGTCATTCTCGATCTCGGGTTGCCGCGGATCGACGGCTTGACGCTGCTCGAACGCTGGCGGGCCGGCGGGATCGGCGTGCCGGTGCTGGTTCTCACCGCCCGCGGAAGCTGGAGCGAGAAAGTACGCGGCATCGACGGCGGCGCGGACGACTACCTCACCAAGCCGTTCCAGATGGAGGAGCTGCTGGCGCGGTTGCGCGCTCTGATCCGGCGAGCGAGCGGACAGCTCACGCCCGAGCTGCGCTGCGGCGCCGTGGTGCTGGACCCGAGGACGTCGCAGGTCACTCTCGACGGCCAGCCGGTGAAGCTGACCAGCCACGAGCTTCGCGTGCTCTCGTATCTCATGCACCATCGCGGCCGCGTCGTTTCGCAGAGCGAGCTGACTGAGCACATCTACGCGCAGACGTTCGACCGTGACTCGAACACCGTCGAAGTGTTCATCGCGCGTCTGCGCCGGAAGCTCGGCGCGTCGACGATCGAGACCGTGCGCGGACTCGGATATCGCATCGGGATGGAGCCGTGAAGGGCTCTCTCCGCGCGCGCCTCTTCGCCGGAGCGCTCGTCTGGATGATCGCGGTGTTCGTCACGGCCACGGCTCTGCTGCTCAAGCTCGCTCGGAATCATCCGGAGCTCGGGCTGCACGGTGCGACGTATCACGCCGTGATGGGAGTCTTCGCCATAGCCTTTGTCGTGGGGGGCTTGGTCCTCGTTCGAAGAGCGGTGGCGCCGCTGTGGAACCTTCGCGACAGCCTGCTTTCGGTGCGCGAAGGGCGCAGCCAGCGAATCGAAGGCGACCATCCGAGCGAGGTGCAGCCCCTGGTGAACGAGCTGAATGGGCTGCTCGAGGATCGTGAGCGTGCGATCGCCCGAGCCCTCACCACGGCGGGAGATCTCGCGCACGGATTGAAGACGCCCCTCGCGGTGCTCGCGCAGGAGGCGGAACAGGCCGACGCCGCGGGCCATCACGATCTCGCGGCGACGCTCCGTCAACTGGTCGAGCGGATGCAGCGGCAGGTCGACTATCACCTGGCTCGCGCCCGCGCGACCGCGTCGGCGGGCGCGGCGCCGGGACTCCGATGCCCTGTCCTGCCGTCCGTCGAAGGTCTCGTGCGCACGATGCGGCGCCTGCACGCGGAACGCGAGCTCACGATCGACGCCGAGGTTTCACCCGCGCACGAGATCCGGGGCCGCAGAGAAGACCTCGACGAGATGCTGGGGAATCTGCTCGACAACGCGTGCAAGTGGGCGCGCTCCCGGGTCGCCGTTTCGTCATCCCTCGAAGACGACCGGCTCTCCATCTCGGTGGATGACGATGGGCCGGGCCTTGATCCGTCCCTGCGCGCTCAGGTGCTGCAGCGGGGAGTGCGGGCCGACCAGCGGGTCCGGGGATCCGGGCTCGGGCTCGCGATCGTCAGCGACCTCGCCGAGCTCTACGGCGGCTCTGTCACGCTGGAGACCTCGCCGCTCGGCGGGACGCGCGCCCGGCTTCAGCTTCCACGGCCCTGACCGCCGGATTTCATGCGGTGGAAAGACGGACGGCGGGAGGAGGGTCCTCCCGCCGGGCGGAGAAACGAGGCGCCGGGACCGGCCGCTCAGAACTGCGACCAGAGGAACTGGTTGGTGACCTCGTGGTGGAACTGCACCTCGGAGGCCTTGATGAGGGTGCCGAGGGCCTTGGGGCAGCGCTCGGCCTGGGCGAGCTTGATCTCGGCGAACTTGGCGTGCACGTCCTCCCCCATCACCTCCTGCATGAACCGGCTCCCCTTGAACAGCCGGATGGCGTCGTAGATGTTGTCCGGCAGGAAGCGGGTGCGCGGCCGCTTGTCCCCGTCCTCCTCGCTCTGAGGACCTTCCAGCCCGGTCTTGAGCAGGGTGTAGATCGCCAGGTACGGGTTGGCGTCGGGAGCGATGGAGCGCACCTCGACACGCGCCGAGCGCTCGTTGCCGAGGGGGATGCGCACCATGGAGCCGCGGTCGATGGCCGAGGCCTTGATCTGGTTGGGCGCCTCGAAGTGGGGGTCGAGGCGGCGGTAGGAGTTGACGCTCGAGTTGAGCACCAGGCAGATGTCCGAGGCGCTGGCCAGGATGCGGCCGATGAAGTCCCAGCCGGCGGCCGAGAGACCGTCCTTGCCGTCCTTCTCGTAGAAGAGATTGGTCGACTGGCGGGTCAACGAGAGGTTGGTGTGCATGCCCGAACCGTTGATGCCGGTCACCGGCTTGGGCAGGAAGCTCGCCGTCATCCCCAGGCGCGCCGCGACCTGCCGGGAGAGCAGCTTGTAGAGCTGCACCTGGTCGGCGGCCACCGAGGCCTCGGTGTAGCTGTAGTTCATCTCGAACTGCGAGGGCGCCACCTCCGGGTGGTCCTTCTCGTTGGCGAAGCCCATGGCCCGCTGCACCTCGGCGGCGGTGTCGATGAACTGCCGCAGGGCGTCGCCCGGCAGCGAGTGGTAATAGCCGCCCGTGGAGATGAACTCGAAACGGCCGGTTTCGTGATAGCAGCGCTCCGCGTCGCGACCGCGGAAGAGGAAACCCTCGATCTCGTTGGCGGCGTGGGCGACCGTGCCGTCCTGGGCGTACAGCTTGTCGGCGTACCCCTTGAGCAGGGCCCGCATGTCGGCGCTGTACGGGCTGCCGTCGCGCTCGCGGACCTCGCCGAAGGCCAGCACCTTGCCGGGGCCGAAGACGTCCGACGGCAGCCAGTAGAAGGCCGGCCAGTCGACCGCCAGCCGCAGGTCCGACTCCTGCTGCCGCGAGAAGCCGCGGATCGACGAGCCGTCGAAGGTCAGATTGTCCGCCGCCTTGAGCAGGAACTTCTTGTCATAGTCCAGCATGTGCAGCCGGCCTTCGAGGTCGGTGAAACACACGGTGACCGCCTTGATGCGCTTCTCGTCGTTGAGATAGCGCATCCGCTGTTCGCGGACCACGTCGGCGGGCCGCCGGGCCAGCCGTTCCTCCTTGGCCTGGAGGTTCATCTCCTCCAGCTGGTCGTAGGGGATCTCCAGAAAGTCGCGCAGCCCCGGATGCGAGGCGCGGGGCGTCGGCCGCGCCATCTCCTCCAGCTTTTCCGGGGTCATGGCCGCAAGCGCCTCGGCTCGGCTCGGCTCTGTTGGGTGCATGGCTTCTCTCCTTTGGGGGTCGGCGTCCTAACCTCTTGGGCTAGATTCTACACGAACTAGCCTAGCCGTCAAGGTATTTAGGATAAATTGGCCCCTACATAGACTAAGTGCCGAGCCCAATGTGGCGAGGATTCGCATCAGCGTGGACTTGCCTGCGCGGTTTCCGGTCGAGCAGTCCGAACATCCCCTGGGGTACATCGAGTGAGAGGAATGTCGGAGGGTTCCCTTCAGGATCGCCGGGTTTCCCTCCCGCCTGGCAGCTTGATAGACTGCTGTCGAAACCGCTCAGACTGAAGAGGGTGCAGTCATGCAAACCTCGACGAACGCACGGTTGTCCCGGCTCGGTCGGTGGGCTGCGAAGCCGAAGCATCGGGTGTGTCTGGCTTGCGCGCTGATGGTCGCCGCCGCCGTGGCCGACGGAGCGAGCGCCTGGGCGGAGACGATCGATCGGCCACCCGTGCGCGCGACCCTGGTCCGCAGGTTCGGCGTGCCGGTGGTCAGCGAGGTCCTCGGGCCGCAGATCGGCGGCCGGAGCTACGCCCGGGCCAGCGATTCGTTCGACAACTTCTCTTTCTATTCTCGCGGTTTCTGGTGGACCCGCGCCGCGGACGGGAAACGCTGGACCCTGATGAAGGGTCAACCGTCGCCGTTAGACCCCTGGCTTGTGGCCCCCGATCCGGCACGGCCCGACACCGTCTACTCGGCTGAACGATGGGGCACGATCTTCCGCAGCGAGGATGCGGGCGCCACTTGGGAGATGCGCGGCACGGCACCGGACTATTGCAGGCATCCCAATCAGTTTCTGGTCACGGAAACAGGTCTCCTCGTCATCGGGAGGGGGTCGAGCATCTGCCGCTCCGCCGACGGGGGACTCAATTGGGATAAGGCGGCCCATGAGGTCACAAAGTCTGCCTTCGCTGTGGATCCAACGGATGCCAGGCACCTGTTGATGCTGGGCGGTACGCCGCCCGCCCGGCTCTTCGAGTCATTCGATGGTGGCGCTTCCTGGATCGCGCATGCGGGATGGGTGGATGCGACGGCGCTACGGGTCTCGGCTTCGACGAGGGGTTTGGAGATCGAGGCCTTCGGCCGGCGGGGGATCTTCAAAACCCTGGACCGTGGCGACAGTTGGATTCCGGCGGATCAGGGCATTGCTGCCGATTCCTACCTCGATCTGGCCGGCGCCGGCAATGGCGATCTCTATCTGCTCGAAAAGCTGAGCGGCGGCGTCTGGCGCAGCCAGGACGGCGGCCTCACATGGGAGTTGCGGGGTTCGTGGCCCGGAACAGATTCTATTATCCCCGAAGCAGCGTCTATCGAGGTCGACCCTTTCGAGCCCACGAAGCTGGTGGCGTTCACTCAGGGCTTGTCGAACACATGGTGGAGCGACGACGGCGGGCAGACCTGGTCACGGCGTGAAAGTCCTAAACCGCAGGAACAAGGGCTTCCTCTGACCGTTTTCAGCATGGCTTTCGATCCACACCGGCGGGACATCGTCTACATCGGTACCATCAAAGATGCCTGGGTGTCGGCGGATCGGGGTTCTACCTGGCGCCGCTTGACACGCTCGCTGCCACCTAGCATCGAGTGCAGCCCGGCCACCGGCTCCTGCCCCGCCTTTCGTTCTGTCCACGCCGTTGTTCCGGATCCCCTGGTGCCGGGGCGTCTCTTTATAGATTATGCCTTGGGATCGTTCCGAACCGATGACGCCGGAGCCACCTGGAAGCAGTTGCCGCACTCCAGGTTCCTGATGCGGCCGGATCCGCGGATCAAGGATCGCCTTTACTTGGGATCTACGTACCCTACCAAGATCTACCAGAGCGATCGTGCTGGCGGGCCGCCCTGGCGGCGGACCATCTTCCAAACGCCGGACACCAACCCCAAGTACCTCAGCGACTGGCTCACGTTCGATCCCCAAGGGCGCCTCGTCGTCGCGCCTTCAAACAACGCCGCTACGTTTCTGCGCCGCCTTGGGGAATCGACGTGGGAACGCTTTTCGGTCGCTTTGCCCTATGAGGAGGACGTACAGCTCCTGGAGCCCATCGTGGCCCTTCCCGGCGGCGGCGCCCGGATGTTCATGGTGGTCCCCGGGCTCGGCCTCTTTCGCGCCGACGTGCCCTTCCCCCACCCGAGCCCTCACCCCTAACCCCTCTCCCGACCCCTCCCTCCCACCCACACCGGGAGAGGGGAAGGGTTTGTCAAAGAAGCTTGCTTTTGGCTTCCTTTGGCTAACTTCTCCTCCTCTCCCGGTGTGGGTGGGAGGGAGGGGTCGGGAGAGGAGGCCGGGTGGTGAGGGCCGCGGCGCTCAGAGCGCCGCGCCGCCGCTGCGGATCACCTCCGCGTAGAACCGCGCGCTCTGCTTTGGAGTCCGCTTCTGCGTCTCGAAGTCCACGTGCACGATTCCGAAGCGCTTCGAGTAGCCGAGGCTCCACTCGAAATTGTCCAGCAGCGACCAGGCGAAATAGCCCCGCAGATCGACGCCCTGCTCCATGGCGCGGTGGATGGCCTTGAGATGCTCGCGCAGGTAATCCACGCGGAACGGGTCGGGATGCGGATCGGCCAGCGCCACCGGCGGATCGTAGAAGGCGGCGCCGTTCTCGGTGATGTAGAGCGGCAGATCGCCGTAGCGCTCCTTCACCCAGAGCAGCGTGTCCGTGAGCCCCTGCGGCCAGACCTCCCAGCTCGTCTCGGTGTAGGCGTGGCGCTTCTGGATCTCGCGGCCGGCCCGCACGGGCAGGGCCTTGGGATCGTCCCTGGTCACGCTGCGGGTGTAGTAGTTGATCCCCAGGAAATCGATCGGCTGGCGGATGCGGTCGAGCTCCGCCACGGGGAATTCCTGCCAGGCCTCGCCGAAGATCTCCCGCATCTCCTCGGGATAGCGGCCGAGGAAGACCGGATCGAGATATTGCCGGTTCATGTACGCGTCGGCGCGCGCCGTGGCGGCCAGGTCCTCGGGCCGGTCCGAAGCCGGGTTCTTGGGCTCGAGGTTCACCACCAGGCCGATGCGGTGCTTCCCCATCGCGCGGTAGGCCTCGACGGCCGCCGCGTGGGAGAGCATCAGGTGGTGCGAGGCGATGGGGGCCTCGAAGAGGTTCTTGTGACCGGGCGCGAGGGCGCCGTGGAGATAGCCGCCGTCCGTCACCACCCAGGGCTCGTTCAGCGTCGCCCACATCTCCACCCGGTCGTCGAGCGCTTCGAAGAGCACCCGGGCGTACTCGGCGAACCAGTGGGGGATGTCGGGATTGAGCCAGCCGCCGCGGTCGTCCAGCGCCGCCGGCAGGTCCCAGTGGTAGAGCGTGACGAGCGGCCGGATGCCGTTCTCCAGCAGCGCGTCCACGAGCCGGCGGTAGAAGTCCAGCCCGGCGTCGTTGACGCGGCCCTTGCCTTCGGGCAGCACGCGGCTCCAGGAGACGCTGAAGCGGTAGGCGTTCAGGCCCAGCTCGCGCATGAGCCCGACGTCCTCCTTGTAGCGCCGGTAGTGGTCGCAGGCGACGTCGCCGGTGTCGCCGTCCTGCACCAGCCCGGGCGAATGGGTGAAGCGCTGCCAGATGCTCGGGCCGGCGCCGTCGGCCAGGGGCGAGCCCTCGATCTGATACGCCGAGGTCGCCGCGCCCCAGAGGAATCCATCGGGAAATCGGAAGGTCTGCTCCATGCTCTCCCCCTCGCGGAGAGAGCATTCTATCTACTTTCTTTTGATCACCAGCACCGTCGTGTCGTCCTGATGCTCGCGCTCGCCCAGATGCCGGCGCCAGTCCGTGAAAAGCGCCTCCAGGATCTCCTGCGCGGAGGCGTCCCCCATGTTGCGGAGGAGCTCCTGCGGCCGGTCGTACCCGTACTGGTTCTCCTGCCAGTCCGCGCCCTCGAACAGGCCGTCCGAGGCGAAGACCAGGGCCCCGCCCTGGGGGATCTCGATGGAGATGTCCCCGTACTTCCGCTTCGGCCCCTGCCCGAGCGGCAGACCGGGGAGGTCGATCTCCAACACCTCGCCGCCCAGGGAGAGCAGCAGTGGGAAGGGATGCCCGGCGTTGCTCAGCAGGGCGTCGCCGCTCTCGGCGTCCAGCCGCATCAGGGCGAGCGAGGTGAAGTGGCGGTGGGTGCCGCTGCGCCGGATCACCCGGTCGACGCCCCGCAGCACCTCCGAAGGGGTGCGCGCGGCGTCGACGAGGCTGGTCAGGGCGGCGACGGTCATGGACTGCGCGATGGCGCAGGAGTAGCCGTGGCCGGCCACGTCGCCGGTGGCGATCCAGAGGTTGCCGTCTTCGTCGGGGAGGACGTCGTAGAGGTCGCCTCCCGCCTCGGTGGCGAGGAGAGAGCGCGCGGCGATCTCCCAGCCCGGAATCTCGGGGAGTTGCGCCGGCAGGAGGCCGAGCTGCATGCGGGAGAGGAGGTCCATCTCGTACTTCACCCGCCGCTCCTCCTCCAGGCGGCGGATGAAGGCCGGCTGCCGGACCCGCTCGATCTCGACCCGCTCGGGACGGCGCATGCCGACGAACCCCAGGACCAGGAAGGCGGCCGAGAGCCCCGCCGTCCCCACGAAGGTCCCGGGGAGCCAGTCGAAATAGAGCCCGGAGAAGACAGCCGCCGACAGCAGGTAGGAGGAGACGGTCGCTATCAGCAGGGCGGTCAGACCGAATCGCTGGAGGATGAACACGAGCAGGCTCATGACCACCAGGCCCGACGCCAGCTCGACGGGATAGGGGGCCATCTCCAGAGGCCGGACCGCCACCGCGCCCCCCAGGATCGCCCCCCATGGCGCCCAGCGCGGCGGCAGCCATCGCCAGGCCAGCGCGGCCACTATCGCCACGAACCCCGCCAGCATGGCGCCGGTGAGGAAGGGATTGCCGCCCCCGAAGACCGGCAGGCGCGGCTCGGTGTCCTGTGGCCAGATTCCCGGCGCGGCCTGGGCCAGTGCGTTGAGCGTCAGGCGCAGGCCGGCGAAGGCGGCCCCGAAGGCGATGCCATAGAGCAGGGCCCGTCCGCCTCGGGGTCCGAGGCGGCCGGTCCGCAACGCGTCGAGGCTGGTGGTGAATCCCGGCTGGACAGAGCGCAGGAGCGACTCTCCCACCGACCACACCATGAAGATCCAGAGCGCCCGGAAGCCGGGATTGAACACCGCCTCCAGCGTGCGAAGCAAGTTGGGATCGCGGATGAGGAGGGTCAGGGCGGCCAGCCAGGAGATGCCCGCCAGGACCGCGCCATTGACCAGGCCGATCCGCCGGCGGGTGATCAGGACCAGGAACAGGATGGGGATGGAGATTCCGAAAAGAATCACCGGCACCGCCCCGAGCACCTCCGAGACGGTGGCCTCCCCCCGTTCCTTCTCCCCTATCGCGCCGGACCGCCGCGTCAGCATCAGGAACTCTCCGGAAGGGGCCTGCACGGCCAGGCGCTCCACGGGACGGCTCCCCTGGATGGGGTAGACCGCCTCCTGGTTGCGCGGGAAATCGTCCTGCTTTTTGCCGCCGAGCGTTTCACCGGGGAGGAGAAGGAGCCGGGCGAAGCGGTCGATCTGCTTCGGAGAGGCGGAGGCGTCCTGGGCCGCCGTGGTGAACATCTCGAAGCCGAGAGGCGCCCAGGTGATCCGGCGGGGCTGGCCGCCGGGCGAGAATTCCACCTGCAGCATATGCCGGCGTTTCTTTTCCTCGGGTGCGGAGTCCTGCTCGACCTGGATCCGGACGCCGCCCCCGAGAGCCGCGATGAGATCCGGATCGTAGGCGTCCAGAATCCTGCTCCCCCCTGGGGCCCCCTCCTCATCCGTGGTGAAGAAGACCCTCGGCGCTCCCGGCTGGAGCCGCACCCCCGCCCGGCGGGCCAGCTCCTGATAGCGCCGCACGTATTCGGCCTTCTCCAGGGGCCGCGTCCGCCATTCCGGCAGCCACTGCCGCGCCAGCCACACCCCGGCCGCCAGCACCAGGGCTCCCACGGCGATCAGGATCAGGGGGTTGATCGTCTCGGATCGTCGGCTCATCGACGCCTCGCTTTCGATCTACGTACGCTATCGCGAAACCCGAAGTTGCGGGGAGAGCCGCGAGCCGGCGCGGTTTGTTAGAATTCCCCGCTCACGAGATCCGACAAACCCCGTTTCTGGAATCCGTCACCTATGACCTTGAACCTCCGATCGCTCGCCCTCGCCCTCGCCGCCCTGACGCTCGTGGCCGGAGCGCCCCTCCAGGCTCAGGCGCAGAAGCCCCAGAAGCTGATCATCCTCGGCTTCGACGGCGCCGACGCCAAGCTCACCGAGCAGTGGATGAACGAGGGCAAGCTGCCGAACCTCGCCAAGCTGCGCGACCAGGGCACCTTCTCCCCCCTGCGGCCGACCATCCCGTCGCAGACCCCGGTCTCCTGGTCCACCTTCTCCACCGGGCTCAATCCAGGCCGGCACGGCGTCTTCGACTTCCTGAAGCGCAACCCCAAGGACTACAAGCCCGCCTTCGCGGCCGCCGAGGAAGGCCGGGCGCCGTTCCTCTTCGGGGACGGCAACCCGCTGGTGCTCGGGCTGATCGCCGCCCTGGCCATCGGCCTGCTCTTCCTGCTGATCCTGAAGCTGTTCCGCCGGCGCTGGGCCGTGGCCCTCGCGGTGGCCGGCGTCCTGGCGGTGGCGGCGGGGATCGGCTCCGGCGTGGCCGCCGCCCGGCTGCTGCCCACGTCGCGCCCGATCGCCATCAACAACCAGCAGGGCGACACCTTCTGGAAGCTCCTCGGCCAGGCCGGCAAGCGCGTCACGGTGATGCGCATCCCGGTGACCTTCCCGCCCAAGGGCTATCCACAGGGCAAGCTCCTCTCCGGCCTCGGCGTGCCGGACATCTCCGGGCGCATCGGCAAGCCGTTCTACTTCACCTCCGAGCTGTTCTTCACCCCCAAGGGCGGCGGCGACTTCCGGGTCGAGGTCGTGGAGCTGGTGGACAACCGCGGCAAGATCGACACCGAGATCAAGGGGCCGCCGAACGAGCTCTTCCCCAAGGAGGACGGCGGGACCGAGTACATCACCATCCCCATGACCCTGATCGTGGCCGAGGACCGCTCCAACGTCCGCGTCCAGGTCTCGGGGAACGACCTCACCCTGAAGCCGGGCGAGTGGAGCGACTGGACGCGCTTCACCTTCCCCTTCAACTCGCTGATCAAGCTCAAGGGCATCGGCCGCTTCAAGCTGCTCTCGATCGATCCGGAGGTGCGGCTCTACCTCTCCGCCATCCAGTTCGACCCCGAGAACCTGCCGCCGGGCTTCGACATCACCACGCCGGCCGAGTTCGTCCACGACCTCACCCACGACTACGGCCTGTTCAAGACCCAGGGCTGGATGATCGACACCTGGTCCACCTCCAGCGGCACCATCGACGAGGGGACCTTCCTCGAAGACGTGCAGAAGACGGTCGACAAGGACAAGCAGATCCTGGACGGCCTGCTGGCCAAGGACGACTGGGACGTGCTGGTCCACTACTTCGAGTTCACGGACCGCGTGCAGCACATGATGTTCCGGTTCTTCGATCCCAAGCACCCGCAGAACACGCCCGAGGGAGCGGCGAAGTGGGGCGGCTCGATCCTGAAGTCCTACCAGGACATGGACCGCATCGTGGGCGACGTGATGAAGAAGCGTCCGGACGCCGCGCTGATGGTCGTCTCCGACCACGGCTTCGCCTCCTTCCGGCGCAGCATGAACTACAACACCTGGCTGGCGAAGAACGGCTTCATGACGCTGACCGGCGAGGAAGCCGACCGCAAGAACCTGGAAGACCTCTTCGACCAGGGCGACTTCTTCACCAACGTCGACTGGTCGAAGACCAAGGCGTACGCCCTGGGTCTCGGGCAGATCTACATCAACCTCAAGGGCCGCGAGGAGAAGGGCATCGTCAATCCGGGCGCCGAGTACCAGCAGATCGTGCAGCAGATCAAGGCGGGCCTGGAAGCCTACGTGGACGAGGAGACCGGCGAGAAGCCGGTGGCCCACGTCTTCACCCGCGACGAGGCCTACGAGGGGGTCTACGATCCGGTGCTGATCCCGGACCTGATCCCCTCGAACAGCGAAGGCTTCCGCGTGGGCTGGCAGGACAGCCTCGGCGGCATCGCCAAGACGATCGTCGAGCCCAACACCGAGATCTGGAGCGGCGACCATTGCTCGGTCTACCCGCCCCTGGTGCAGGGCATCCTCTTCAGCAGCCTGAAGCTGAACACCCCCCAGGGCGCCTACATGGGGGATGTGATGCCGACCATTCTGGATCTGTACGGCGTGAAGGCGACGACGAATCTGGATGGGAAGAGCTTGTTGAGGAAGTAGGGGGGGCTCGGCGGACCCCTGGAAGGACATCAAACAGCATCAGGACCCCGCCAGGGGTCCAGGAACTTAGCCCAGGCCTTCAGGCCTGGGCTGGGAAGGCACCGAGCACCGGGCTTCCATTTCCCAGGCCTGAAGGCCTGGGCTGAGTTCCCGCGCCCTCCGGGCGCAAATTTCTGCGCCTATTTCATGGTATCCTCAATTCCAAATAGGAGGCACCATGAACAAAAGAACCGTTGCGAGACTGGTCCTGAACCGCGAGACGCTTCGGCAGCTCAACTCGGGAGAAATGGTGAAGGTGGCAGGCGGCGGAACCGAAGAGACCCTCTGCTGGTCTTTCTGCTTCAGTTGTCTCTGCGAGCCGACTTTTACGTGCAAACTCTGTTGAAGATTTAGAGAGCACCTGACAAAACCGGCCCGACGGACCGGTTTTTGTCGGGCACTCTCCTGGTCAGGTCCCAGGGACTCATACCAGCGCGAGCAGGCTCGGAACCTCGCCCAGCGCGTCCGGGTGCTCCTCCCCGCTCACCAGCACGAAGGGAAGGCCCGCAGCCTTCGCTCCCCCGCCGTCCCGCCGCGCCGAGTCGCCGACGACCACCGCCTCCTCCGGGCTCGCGCCCAACTCGCGGAGCGCGCGGAGGAACGGCTCCGGCGACGGCTTCACGCTCCGCCCGTCCGACGAGAATACGAGCGCTCCGAACAGGCCGAGCACGCCGGCCTTCTCCAATTCCCTCTCCCAACCCTGGCGCTCTGCCCAGATGTCGGCGACAAGACCCAGCCGGTGACGGCGCGACAGGCGCCGGAGCGCGTGGGCGTACTCCGGGGGGATGCCGCCCAGCTCGTGCCGCGCGAACGTGTGGGCGAGAAGGTCGAGGTCGGACGCCGGCAGGCCGCGCGTCTCCGGCACGGTGGCCAGCGCTGCCGCTACGCTGGGGAACGCATCAAAGTAGGACGGATCAGCGTAGCGCACGGAGAGGTAGTCGAAGGCCGCCGAGACGGCCGCGTTCACGACCTCGTCCGGCAGCGTCCCCCCGAGCGCGCGGCAGGTCGCCGCGTAGCTCTCGCCCGGCCCGAAGCGGTCGCCGTCGAACATGAACGTACCGTTCATGTCGAGGAGCACGACGGGGAAGCGATGGATCAGAGAGACCTCCTCCACATCAACTCCGCCGTAACCGGCAAGTGGTCCGAGATCTCGACCGGCCAGGCGCGCGAGGCGCGGACCTGCCAGCCGGGGTCGGCGAAGATGTAATCGATCTGCTCGTTCCACAATGGAAACGTCGGACCGACCGACCGCGAGGCGAGTTGCGCGACATTTTCCCGCTGGAACTCCTTCATCTCCGGCGAATCCGGACCCGTGTTGAAATCGCCGGCCAGGATATAAGGATGGCGGCTGGCGCGGACCTCCCGCGCGAGGCAACGCAACTGCTTCGCGCGGATCTTCGAGTTGAGCCGTCCCCACGACGTGAGGTGCGTGGCGTAGACGTTGATCCTAGCCCCATCGATGCGGATCGTCGCCTCGAGGAGCGACCGCGGCTCTCCGAGGCACGGCAACGGATACGCCCGCGCCCGCACGATCCGGCCGCGGGTGAAGATCGCGTTGCCATATCCGCCGCCCCACGAGACATAGCTCGGAGCGAAGGCGCCATCAAGCCCCGTGAGCGACTCCAGCTCCGCGAACTGATCGCGAAAGCGCACCTGCCACGTGTTGCGATGCACTTCCTGCAAGGCCACGATGTCCGGGTGGAGACGCCGGATCGCCTCGGCGATGTGCCGCGCATGATCGCCATCGGCCAGCTCATCGTGGCCCGCAATGTTGTAGGTCATCACGACGAGAGGCCGGCGCTGCGGCGGAAAGCCGGTCCGCTCCGGAAAGGTGACGTTTGGATCGGCCGGCCGCGGAGGGCACTCGCCGGTGCGGACGGTATAGATCGCGAAGACGCGATAGAGAAAAGGCACAAGGATCACGGCGAGCACGCCGAGGATCAGCTTTCGCTTCCGGGTCGCCATCTCTCTTTACGCCGGCATGAGCTCCTGGACTTTCTGGGGCTCCTCGCCCAGCCACTGCGGGTTCTTCGCCGTGCTGTCGAAGATCGACGTCGTCTTGAACGGCTCGAACCGGCCCGTGGCCGCCGCTTGGGCCGTCCTGGCCAGCAGCGCGTCCCGCTCCTCGCGGCTCAGCGGATGGAACGTGCGCACGGCTTCGAAAGCCTGATCGAGGATCTGCATGTTGTCGATCCCGGCGATCACCACGGACGTGGGCAGGCTCAAAGCATAGTGCAGGCACTCGATGGCGGTCACGGTGTTCGACTTCAGCAGGATTCCGTTGGCCATGCTCTTCATCCCGAGCACCCCGATGTTGCGCCGGACCAGCTCCGGCAGCACCGCCTTCTCGAAGCTGCGGTAGTGGGCGTCCATGACGTTGAGCGGCATCTGGACCGCGTCGAACTGGAATCCGCGTTCCTCCGCCACCCTCAGCATGTGCAGGTGGATCTGAGGATCTTTGTGTCCCGTGAACCCGATGAACCGGAGCTTGCCGGCCTCGCGGGCCTCCAGGAGGGCGGCGTTGGCCCCTTCCTCGTCGAAGATGCGGTGAGGGTCTTCGTACCGGAGGATCTCATGATGCTGAACGAGATCGACGTGGTCCACCTGGAGGCGTTTCAGGGACTCGTCCAACTGCCGGGCCGCCTCCACTTTCGAGCGGCCGTCGATCTTGGTCATCAGGAAGGCCTTCTCGCGGTAACCGTCCCGCAGGGCCTTGCCCATCCGGACCTCGCTCGCTCCGTCGTTGTAGTCCCAACTGTTGTCCAGGAAGTTGATGCCCCGGTCGAGGGCTGAGCGGACGATCCGGAAGGCCGTCGGCTCGTCCACGTACTTCAGCCCCAGGTGCCAGCCTCCAACCCCAATCGCCGACACCTTCTCCCCCGTGCCGCCAAGGTCCCGGTAGATCATGAAGCGACCGTCCCTTCAGGAGCCAGCGCGTCCGGAAATCAGACGCGGGTGGGGGACAGGGGTATGCATAAGGCTGGCCAGAAGGGGTGGGGTCAAGCCCCTCCCCAGGAACCGGGCCTATTCAAGAGGACGGAACCTCTTCCCTCCCTGCTGCTTTATGCTATACTTTAGTTGTCTAGCAATAAAGCTAGGCTTTTCTGGGAGATCATCATGAAGAGACTTCTTGCCCTCGCCCTACTGGTTACCGCCACCGCCATTGCCATCGCCCCCCCCGCGCAAGCCGACAATAAAGCTTGGTGCTGTGAAGTCTGCGACGGCCGCTATTGTTACAATTGCAGGACCTGCTTAGCTTAGTCCCTCATCCTCGGGCTGCGTCCGCTTGCCAGAATCTCACCATTCAGCAGGCGGACGCGGCATATCTAAGAGGCTTCCGGGTAAGCCTGGGGGGCCCGTATCCAAAAGGATGTCACCTATTCTGGAGTGGCTGATCTTGTTCCTGCCGGCATTCGTTCTCTCATTCGGCCATGCTACCACCTAAAGGTGACAGGTACATCAGGCCTCCTCGCAAGAAGATCGTACAAGTTGGCGAAATCATCGGCTTGGTGGCCTGCGGCTTGATGACTCTCCCAGATGGCTCGGGTGTCCCCGATTGACAACTCGAACTCTCCACAGATGGCGATCAGCACTTGGTTGTCACGCGTTGCGGTGTCAAGCAAGGCCATTAGGTCCGGCGAAGCGCCTTGCACAGCGAGTTGCCGTTGGAATCGTTGGCCAGCCTGCACCTGCTGAATCACGGGGCCAGTAACTGTCAGAATAATGTGTGGCATCGTATCCTCTCCCACCGCGGAATAATCTGCCGATGAGCGGCGGGAACCGCGCTTTTTGCGGTTTCCGGCCGCTCGATCGGGAGGATTAGGTGCTCCATACTAGCAAACCAGGAGACCATCGGGACGAAGCATTTGGAACACCTCTTGGCATTTCTTGTCTCGCGTTGCAATCGCCCCGGCGAGCACTCCCATTATACGGTACTGCAGGTCAACTACCTCGTTTTCAAGGTTCCGAGCACCAGTCAGATCGCTACCGACGCCATAGCGAGAAACATGGTCGAGAGCGCCGATGACATGGACCTGCATCCATCGAAAGAAAGCCCAGCGACTATCAAGTTGTGCTGATCTCGGGAAGAACTTCGTGCGAATACTACTATATAGCTTGCGGACCAGCTTCGGATCTCTAGCAACGAGAGCTTGGATCTCCTTTATGACTCCAGGTCTATCGCGATTGGAGGCGGACTCAATGGACGGGAACCACCGGTGAGAGAGGGCCACGCGCTCCCGAAAGCTATCAACCTCTCGCTCTACCTCCTTCTCCCAACTCCCGATTCCTTTCTGTTGCTCAGGCGTGGGTACAAAGGTGCTGTCAGTCAACTTAGTGTTAAAGTTGAAGAGCATTCGATGTCTGCGTTCGTACAGAGGGGGTGCCGGCTTCTTCTTGCTGGCTTCGAAGCGAAGTAGCCGCCCGACATGCTCGACGATTTCAACCGGGTTCATGACTTGGGGGAATTTAGCAAAGCACCTCGCCCGTTCGACGGGATCTCCAGTCAGCAACTCGAAGAAGAGAGCACCAGGCATAATGACCCTGAAGGTGGCACAGAGGCTATGGATGCTACCCGCAGAGGCACCCTGAAGATAGCTCTTATCAAGAACGATCTCTTGTTTCAAGGTCCACCTTCTACCATCTGTGCCTAACGCGGCGCAAGATCACCGGCAGGAACGCGCGATTGTTTCTGTCCGGTGCATCGCCATGCTATGTGTCAATTTTCCTCTGCCGCTGTGCCTTGATTTGCGCAATCCTCGCCATCGTCTCAATAAACACAGGCAGCTCCTCTGGTTTGGCCACCAATGCCTGAAGTGAGCCGGACTCGTCTACTGCCGTTTCCAGCATCGGCTCAGAGTGGGTAAAGGGAGAAATGAAAAACCAGAGAACCGCACTCGTTATGATTACCTGATACGTCGAATGCATTCCATAGCGCCCCGGTACCACTGGCGACATGAGACGGACCGGACGATTCAAGAGCGTGAGAACACATGGGTACAGAAGTTGAGGCCCGGGGTCTTGAGCCAAGAGCATTTTCCTTATGCTTTCCTCATGGGATCCAAGATGTACAGACGCGTATTCCTCACGCTCTGCTATGCTTGCTCTCCATAAGATTGAAAGCAGCAAGAGCTTAAAGCTCGCATAGTCGACTCCTTTGATGTTGATATAGATCGTGCCTTCCCGCGTTATGTTAGAGGATCTAGAAAGACCCGGACGATCTCCTCCTTCAATCAGTGCCCTCCAAGTGGTAACATTGGGCTGCTCGTAGCTGTGATTCAGAAATTGATCGCACCGGCGGCAGAGTAGGGGCTCTCGAAACCCCATCTGATAGGTTTTCGGCTTGAGCGTACCTCCGCTCCTTGCGAAGCCAACCATTCGGTGGTCCTTGTAGACCGGCCCATACATGAACTCCGGCACGATATGGGACTCGACCAGCGGGCCTTCACTGCCGCAAAGGCGACAGGCTCCGGACTTCCTCTTATTCTCTATCATCTAACCATCCATACAGGCCTACTAAAATGTAACCTATGTTTCTACAGGCACCTATATCCGGGTCTCAACATCCATATTCTTTTTTCAGCAGTAGTGAGCAACAAGCCACTATCAATAGCCATCCGCCTATCCCCCTACCGCGCTACAATCTACGCCGACTCTACGCCGGTTTGCAATCTTCGTCAACTCGGCAAGACGAACGTGTAAGCAGCCCAGAGCTCGGAGAAAGTAACGCGAGCTTACACGTGGAGGAGTCCTCTATCCATCGACTTAGAGCATCTAACAAACCGGCTACAAGCCGACCCAACGGGTCGGGAGAACTAGCCCAGGGCATCTGAGGCCGAAGGCCGATGCCCTGGGTAAGAAGGCCCCATAGATTGCAGCGGCCTGAAGGGTCGCGAGAATCTCTGTCGGGATCAGCTCAACCTCTATTCAGCCGAGGTTCTCTCGCGGCCCTTCAGGCCGCTTTGATGCTCCCTCTTCCTGACCCAGGGAATCGGCCTTCGGCCTCATCCCTGGGCTAGTTCTCCCGGCCCGTTGGGCCGGTCTGTCACCGGTTTAGAGCCTGCCCGCTAGCTTCTGGAGTTGGGCTGCCCGGCTGGGCTCCGGTGTCCTCCAGAAGAACGGTGGCATGATCGATCCTAACGGCCAGCCCGCGCCGGCCGATGGGGTTAGCTCGTCCGTTGGCCCCACGGATTGTCACACGGCTTTCGTTTCGTGACGCGACTCAAGCTCCCTCCGAACTTTAGAGGCATGCTGTTCGATATATGCCCTCTGCTCTTCAAAGCTCATATGCTGCATTTCTAAGGCCATCTTGTCACGTGCTTGGCGCATGAACTGGACAGCGTCGAACTTCTTATTTTCCATACCTTAAGACCTCCGCCCAACAAGCCGGCAGGGTCGGTGAACCCTTCGACCATGCGGCCTGAAAGGCCGGTCGGACCTATCCAAGAGGATGGCACCTATTCCACCGGGGACGTTCCTCATGCTTCCACTCACAAATAAACCACTGTCAGATCAGGATTCAAACTAGTCAAAACCGCTATTAACACGCCGCGGTGGCATTCGGTAGCATCGTCTTCATAGCAGAAAAGAGCTGGCCGCTTGTTCCTCGATAACGTCGCGACAGAGCTGACTACATCGGGGTTATTAGCCAAATAGTTGCTGTAGTGCCCCAAGCACAAATCTCTTTGAACGGAGACTCCTTTGCGTGGCCGGAATGGATTTCCCGCAGACCTCAAATGGAGATACTCAATACCTGCCTGCTTCAGACCTTCTGCTAAGGCTCCTTTTCTAAACTCAGGCCTATTTGACCACGCTCGCTCTCTGATATCTACAAGAATGTCCACTGCATTATAGGCGAGCTTAGAACAGAGCCTCTCAAGAGATTTCCCCTGATACCCAATCGAATACAAGAGCACCGGCGTCACCTCCCTTAGAAAAGTTCAGGTTGAACTTGCCGCTTCGGCGAGTAAGAATCCATTAGCCCAAAGTTGTACTGCACACCTCTGAAACTCCCAAGGAAGAAGAACACATCCCTCTCTTCAAGGTCGAGCTGCCGACTCATAGCGTTAATAATCTTCTCCTCACAAGCCGGGTCACTCTTTAGCTTACGGTAGAGCTCATGTATACCCCATTGCAGGAGAGCCATGTCGTGGCCTTGGCAGCTATCATCATCACAACGCCACTTAACCTTGAAGCGAACATCAACAAAATCGATCGGCTTCATTTTCTCACCAAATAGAACTTCTTGACTTAGTACTTCCCGCTCCTTTTCAAGCCATTCCTGTCTTTCCCTTTCGGACTTCTTCTCCAGGTAGCAACCTATAACTTCTTTAGGCTGGACGATACCCAGAGATGTCTCTTCACGTTGTTGACGATCCTTCAGCTCTTCGAGTGACCGAAAAAGATGAGGAGACTTCTCCAAGAATCTCCGACGCGACCTGTGCTCGGTAGCTGGAATTACCTCCTCAACTTTGATATCTCTGTCGTCGATTCGGTAGCTCTCAGGACGAGGATCACTCATGTGCTTCGTGACTTTTGCCCTAATCCACTGAAAGGCAGAGAACCGATTGCCTTCCTCGAGGTACCTGTAAGGGATTGGGTGCAGGCGGATCATCTCCAAGGTATCCCCTAGAAGTCCTCCTGTGCAGGCGTTCTCCGTGTACTTCTTCGAATAAGACGGATAGGTTTTACCTAGAATCAGAATTCTCTTCTCTTCCCACTTCTCCATTGTAGGCTCCTCATTACACTCGTACCGCTTCTCGAGCACCTCGCATAACGACTCAGAAGGTGAGCGCGAGGGAACCACGCTGTTTGCGGTTTCCGTCCTCTAAACCGCCCGGATTGAGCGCCTTTCAGAACGGCTTCCTCGGCTTAGTCTTGACAGGTTCTTCGTCGGATGCTGATTCAAGCACCTGAATTAGCTTCTCCGTCTTCAGAAATAGCTCGTCAAACGTGATTATATGGACGCCGGAGAACTGGCTCCGAAAAAGTTCGAAACTCCTTCTCTGTTCCGGCTCTAAGAGTTCATTTGACGCGTTCCCTATGATGACAGCACAGCCTGGATCGAATGCATCGAAGAGATTACTTTGACCATAGGTAAGTGCGTGGTAGTTCTGCAGCAGGTCATTCTTATAGCTGAGCACTTGCAGGGTCGCACCAGATAACTCCTCGCTTACGTTGTAGACGCCTTGCCTGTACTCTCGTCCGAGTAGTGATGTGGCAGGCGTCTTAATCTCAATCAATGCTGCGCTTCCTGTCATCCCATTCTTGACCAAAAAATCGACAATTCCACCGCCTGTATTCATAACGCTCTTGCCGCCTACATAGGCCTTTCCCTTTACGATTGTCAGTGGCCAAGCATAAACCTGCTCCAAGACAAACGAGTTAGATGTGAGTTGCCTTTGCCAGAATTCCTCTGAGGGGTTGCCTGCATTCGCCTTCCACATCTCCAGAGCGGCTTTCAAGCTACCCACTCCTGCAGCGATATTCAGTTTCTTGATCGTCTCAATGCCTAGCTGGGAAAGTCGCTGTACAAGAGTCTGCACATCATCAACTTCCGTAGCCCATGTAAGCAACTGGGAGACTAGTCTCGACCCAAGCGCCTGATTAACTTTGAGGTACTCAGAGAGTTGCTCTGGATTCAATTCGGCCAGTTGTGACAAGTCTCCACCTAGGCGAAGGTACCGGAGGTCTCCCCGCGGCACTCCCTCCCTCGCATGAAGTTCGTAGAGGGCACCCACCTCGCTGTAAAGCTTCAACAGTTCTTCAGAATGGAGCTCGAGCTGGTACTCCTCGCCTTTCTTCAAGGTTCCCAGGCTTGTTCGGTCGACATCCTCCCACTTTCCTGCCCTTCCCTTTTTCTGGTACACAAACGTACCTTTCACTGCCGCACGCTCGTCATGCACATTATCTATAATCATCGGCCGAAACAGTAGCCGAATAGTCTCAGTTTCGCGGAGAACTATTGCTGAAACCATCGCAGAAGAAGCCGAAGTCGACTTTACACGGATTTTCTTCATTGGTGCAGTCTCGTTCAGGCTCCCAACTTTGGGATTGGGGGGGTCCTAGCCTTGACGTCCCTCTTTTGGAGAGCCAAGGGCTTCATCAGCCCGTAGCGATGGTGCCGCTCTGGATGTTGCCCTCCTGCATCAATCCAGGCGCCGCTGATAGCCGGCCATCTATCTCCTCCCAGCGCCATGACTTACGCCCACTCTACGCCGGCTCGGGCAGCTTCGTCAAGTCGTTGATGGACACGTGTAAGCAGCTAAGAGGCCATGCGAAAGCGATACGGGCTTACACGCACGACTGGAAAACCTATCCACCGCCCTATTCGTTGATCTGGCCAGATTTAGAAAATCGGCACCTTCAAGAATCAACGTGTAATCAGTTTGAGGAAGAGGGGCTGGCACGCTACACGCCTGGAATCCGGGGGGAAGCACGCTACACCACATGGCGGAAGGCTGCTTACACGCCGCTCCTGACATGTCGCCTTCTGGAAGAGCATAAGCCCGGCCCCCTCCCGCCCCTCCCCCGCATCCTTCTTCTATAGGCGGGCTCCTCCGGCGCGGACGCCGGACTTCGAGTCTCGCCGGAAAAGGAGCGGAGAGATGTCTCCCTGCATTCCGCGCCGGGTCCTGCCCGTTCTCGCCGTCGTGGCCGGGCTCGCCCTCCCCTTCCACGCTCAGGCCGCGCCCGTCCGGTCTGAGTCTTCCGGACCGGCAGTCCTGGAGAGTCTGCCCGCCAGCTTCTGGAGTTGGGCTGCCCGGCTGTGGTCCGGCGTCCTCCAGAAGAACGGCGCCGCGATCGATCCTGACGGCAAGCCCGCGCCGACCGACGGGACGAGCAACGCCGCCCCCCAGGAAGCGGGACAGGCGACAACGGCGCCATGATCGACCCCGACGGCTAGACAGGTTCCAGGCGGGGCCGAGCGTCAGCCGGTCCCGCTGTTTTCGCGTCAGGTGTCACGAAATCCCTCCTCCCGGTGCCTTACTTCTTGAGGGGCCTCCCCGATCCGGGGCTCTCCCTCGGGAAGGAGAGGAGATCCGTGCGGGACGGTCATCCCTCGTTGGAGACCCTGGCGCATTGGCTGGCGGGCGAGTTGGAGCATGAGCAGGTCCGGCGGGAACTGGCGCCCCACTTCCTGGAGGCGTGTCCCATATGTCGGACTCTGCGCGACGAGATCGAGCGGCTGCTCGAGGAAAGCGGCCACTGGAACGAGTCGGTGGCCGTGCTGGAGTCCCGGGAAGCGCCGGCGTTGCTGGGCCTTCTTGGCGGGGGCTCTCACGGGGAACGGATGCGCCGGGCCGAGGAGATCCAGGAGCTTCACACCTGGGGGGTGTGCCAACTCCTCCTGAGGCAGGTCCGGGAGCAGGTGTTCTCGGACCCCGCCAGGGCGGTGGAGATGGCTCAACTGGCCGTGCGCCTGTCCGGGCATCTGGGTGCCGCCTACGATCCCGACTGGGTGATGGATCTGCGGGCCCGGGCTCATGCTCACCTCGGGAACGCCCATCGGGTGCTCGGCGAGCTCAAGGCGGCGGAGGGAGCTTTCCTGCTCGCGGCCGAATGCCTGGAGAAGGGCGGCACCGGCGATCCTCGAATCCTGGCGGAGATCCTGAGCCTGGAAACGTCTCTACGGCTGGACCAGAGACGGCTGGAGGAGGCGCTGGCCTTGGTGGATCGAGTCATCGATCTTAATAGGGAGACGGCCCATCGAGCGGAACTCGGAAAAGCGCTCCTGAAAAAAGGCAAGATCCTGCAGGAGAGCGGAGATCTATCGGGAGCCATTGAGGCCGTCCAACATAGTCTTCTGGAATTGGCAGACGTCCGCCAGACTCGTCTGTTCGCCTATGCGTTTCACAACCTCTTCTACTTCTTGACGCTGGCGGGCCGCTTCGAAGAAGCCCAGTCAATGCTCCCAGAGGTCCACGATCTCCTGGGCACCGCCGGCGAGCCCCTGGATCTCCTCCGCCTCCGCTGGACGGAAGGCATCCTGGCCCACGGTCTGGGCCAGACCGAGGAAGCCGAAGAGGCGTATCGGACGGTGCAGCGGGAGTTCCTGCGGCTCGGCAAAGGTCTCGACGCCGCGCTCGTCTCCCTGAATCTCGCCGTGCTCCTCTGGGAACAGGGACGGACGGACGAATTGAAGGAGATCGCCGCGGAGATGATGTTGGCGTTCGAATCCCGGGAGGTCTACCGGGAAGCCCTGGCGGCACTGGCTCTGTTCCAGCGGGCTTGCGCGGAGGAACGAGTCACGGAGGATCTGATCCGCCACGTCGCCTCCGCCTCCGCCTGCGGTGGCGGAGCGTCCGGGCTTCCGCGACAGCGGGAGCCCCGGACCTGACGCAAAGACTTGACTCTGGAGGCGATGAAACCATGCTGGCTGAAAGCATTGACCGTTGGAACCGTGAGATCCGCGAAGAGGGGCGCGAAGAAGGCCGCCGGGAGGCCCGCGAGGAGGCGTTCCAAGAGGGGCTCCAGGAAGGGGAGGCTTTTATGGTACTGCGGCTCCTCCACGTGAAGTTTGGCCTTCTGGATCCCGAGATCGAGGACCGGGTGCGCTCGGCGGACTCGGAGCGTCTTCTCGAGTGGGCCGGGCGCATCTTGACCGCTGGAAGTCTTCTGGAGGTTCTCCGGGACTGATCCCGGTAACGTCCTTGCCCAGATTCGGGAATCGACTTTTCATCGTCCAAGGAGGTTGTGCCGTTCCGGCGATACCCTGTGGTAGAGTCGCTGCCGGAAAATCGTGGGACAGCACGACCTCAGCTACCGGGCCTTCTTCGCCCACCCGCGCATGATCCAGGATCTCCTGCGCGAGATCGTGGGCGAACGGTGGGTGGAGCGCATCGACTTCGACTCCGGCAAACGCGTCGATACCTCCTTCGTCTCTCCCAAGCACGAGAACCGCGAGAGCGACGTCATCTGGAAGTTCCGGCGCAAGGATGGCGGAGAGCCGGTCTACGTCTACATCCTCCTCGAGTTCCAGTCGCGGCCGGACCCTTCCATGCCGGTCCGGCTCATGGGCTACGAGAGCCTCTTCTATCAGATCCTGATGGCGGGCCAGCCGGCGGCGGGCTGGAGGAAGCTGCCGCTGGTCATCCCGGTTGTCGTCTACAATGGATGGGAGCCGTGGAAGGTCCCGACGGACCTCGGTTCTTTGATCGGCGAGCTCGACCCGTCAGCGGAGATCTACCGGCCGCAGTTCCGCTACCGGCTGGTGGACGAGGCGGCCTACCCGCGCGAGGATCTGGCGGCGCTGAACAGTCCGGTAGCCGACCTGTTCCGCATCGAGAAGAGCCGCGACTGGTTGGAGGTCCGGGCGAGCGTTCATCGGCTGCGGCAGAGCGTTCCGCCGAGCGAGGATTCCCTGCGGCAGGCCTTCGAGACCTGGCTGCAGAAGGTCATCCTGCCGCGCCTTGGACTGTCCCAGGAGGAAGCCGCCGCCGCTTCCACTCTGGAGGAGATGGAAACCATGCTTGCTGAAAGCATCGACCGTTGGAACCGTGAGATCCGAGAAGAAGGCCGAGAGGAGGGGCGAGAGGAGGGGCGCCAGGAGGGAGAAGCCCGGGTGGTGCTCCAGCTCCTTCGCTTGAAGTTCGGCCCTCTGGATTCTGGGATCGAGGAGCGGATTCGCTCCGCGGATGCCGAGCGTCTTCTCAAGTGGAGCGGGCGCATCCTGACCGCCGAGACTCTCCAGGACGTCATTCAGGACTGATCTCGGTTGTGCCCGGATCTGAACTACTTTATATGCCTCTTGAACCACTCCACGATCCGGCGGTCCCAGGCGGCGCGGTTCATGGCGATGCTCGAACCGGCAGCCCGCCGCATGTTAGCAGTCTCGGCGATATAGGGAGAGCGGGGCAATGTCCCGATCAACGAGGCAAAGCCCCTGGACTCTGATGCAGAGTCCCGGGAATCGAGGCAAAGTCCCCTGACTCCGATGCAGAGTCCCGATCCGCGAGGCGAAGTCCCGGGACTCCGGCGCAAAGTCCCAAGAGATGAGGCAGAGTCCGCGCACTCCGGCGCAACGTCCCAGGAAACGAGGCAAAGTCCCCTTACGCTGATGCAACGTCGCTATCTGCGAGGCAAAGTCCCGGGACTCTGGCGCAAAGTCCCGGGAAATGAGGCAGAGTCCGCGGACGGCGGCGCAAAGTCCCGGAAAGCGAGGCAACGTCCCCTTACGCTGATGCAACGTCGCTATCTGCGAGGCAAAGTCCCGGGACTCTGACGCAACGCTCCTGGAAATGAGGCGGAGTCCGTGGACGGCGGCGCAAAGTCTCGAGAATCGAGGCAAAGTCCCCTTACTCTGATGCAGAGTCGCGATCCGCGAGGCGAAGTCCCGGGGCTCTGGCGCAAAGTCCCGAGAGATGAGGCGAAGTCCGCGGATATCGGCGGCGCGACGGAAACGCCGGCCGCGACGTAGAATCCCCAGACCGTTTTGCATCAAACCGGCGCGAAGGAGGAGACCGTGAGCTCGGAGCTTTCGCTGTCGCAGATCCTGGCGAACCTGGAGGCCAAGATCGCGTCGCATCGGGAAAAGGAGGCGTATCACGCCGAGCAGGAGGCGCTCCATCGCGAACAGCGGGCGCTCCAGGCGGCGGAGCTCGCGACCTCCCTGGAGCATTACGAAGCGTTCAAGGCGGTCGCCGGACCCGCGGCCGAGATCGCCGCCAGCTTCACTCCCGCCGCGCCGGCCCAGGCGGAGAAGAAGGAGAAGGTGGAGGAGGTCCCTCCCACCACGGTCCGCAGCAAGCTGGTGAGCCGGGTGATCGCGACGCTGCCGGCGGGAGAGGTCTTCAGTCCTTCCCGGATCTCCACCGAGCTCAACCGGCGCTACGGCAAGCATCTCCGCAAGCCCGCCAGCGCCCGGATGGTCTCCAACGCCCTGCGGCGCCTCGCCGCCGAAGGCGAGGTCCGCCTCGTCCAGGAGGGCACGCCGTATCACGAGGCGCTGTATACGAAGCGGTGAGGGTCCCCCGCCCGGGCATAAATGCCCGGGCTACCGGAAAACAGCCGGGTAAACCCGACTGGATCCCGAATTTTTGAGTCCCCTTCAGGGGGCTCTTTCGACTAGCCCGGGCATTTATGCCCGGGCGGAGGCCCGGCTCCTTCCGGAGCCGGGCTTGCGTCGTTCCGACTCAGAACATCAGGTTGCCTTCGCCCAGGGTGAAATTCATACCGCTGCCGAACCTGGACTTGGCGAACTGGAAATCCAACAGGGAGCTCTGGATCAGGCTCTTGCGGTCGGCCGTCGTGAGCGAGGAGTCGAGAGTGACGATGGTGAGCTTGTTGATGCCGTTGATCAGGAAGAAGACGGCGTCTGAGTGCAGGCTCTTGTCGCTCAGGACCTCGACGGCGTCCAGGGCCTCCACGCTGGCCAGCGAGATCAGCTTGTTGACGGTGCCGCGCTTGTTGGGATCCGTGCTGGCGCTGTTCTCCAGGGTCAGCGCGGCGTTGGTGCGCTGGATCGCGAGGGCGGCGTTGAACGACGCGTTGAGGACCCGCAGGAACTTGCCGATGTTGGCGATGTCCGTCGCGGTCAGCGGGACGGCGGCGCCGCCGCCGGCGGGCGACTGGGCGAACGCCGAGGTCGTGTAGAAGGCCACCGCGTCCTCGATGGTGGCGGCGCTGTTGTTGTGGAAGAACGGCTCGGTGTCGGCCGCCTCGATCAGCGGCGTGGTGTTGAACGAGCCGTCGCCGAAGCAGTCGTTGACGCCGTTGCCGTCGCAGTCGCGGTTGGCGAGCCCGAAGCCGCCGTCGCGCGGGTGGGCCTCGGTGGTCTGGCTGGGATCGGGAGCCCTCTCGACGCCGGTGTCGAAGTTGAAGTTCTGGCCGTTGGCGATGTTGGCGCCGGCGTTGGCGTGGCAGCCGTTGCAGCGGGCGTCGGCGGCCACGAAGCGGATCTTGCCCGCCTGGGCGGCGGAGTTGGACAGGGTCACGTTGGCGAGGTTGAGCTCGTTGAGGCGGCCGCTGGCCAGCGAGAAGGCTTCCATCCCGTCGAGCTGGGTGTCCGTCGGCAGGACGAAGTCCACGCCGGAGACGCGGTTGAGGCGCTTGGTGAAGTGCTGGGTCACCGCGCCGACCGGGAAGAGGCGGAGCGCGCCCGAATTCGGAGCGCCGTCGCCGCTCCAGCCCGTGCGCTGGACGGGCGCCCTGCCGTCCGCGGGAGCGAGGATGGAGGTGGCCATCGAGAGCGAATGCGGCACGCCGCGCATGGTGAACCTGGTGGTCGGGCTGGAGAAGCCGTCGGCGTTCTCCAGGATCAGGGCGTGATTGCGCATGAGGTTGGGCCGCTCGAGGCCGGGCACGCCACCCAGGAAGGACGGCAGCTCCGCCACGAAGAGCGGATCGGTGGGGAACAGCGTCTGGATGAAGTCGAGGTCGAGCCCCTGGTTGTTCTCCGCCCGGTGACAGGTGCCGCAGGTACGGCGGTTGCCGCTGAAGGTGCCGCGGAAAAAGAGGTCTCCGCCGGCTCCCACCGCCGAGCTGATCAGACCGTGCGAGATGAGGACGCCCGAATTCGCCTCCGCCTCACGGGTACCGACCAGGCCCCCCAGGCCGCCCAGAAGGCCCGGCAGCCCGTTGGTTCCCCTGCGTTCTCTCTCCAGCCGGGTGGTCGTGTAGAGCCGCTCGAAGTACGGCCGGCTGCCGAGAAGGATGCTGCTTTCGGCCGGTGTCCTGCCGGCTTGCGAGACCACCACCAGATCGAGCTCGAAGTGGCGGAAGAAATCACGGCCGAGCCGGGCCGTGACTTTGGAGTAGGAGCCGCCTGCCAGCCGGCCGATGCGGACCATGCGGTCCCCCGGCTCCGGCTGCACGGTCCTGCCAGGTCCATCCCGGTTGTCGACGACCCACAGATCGGCCGGTTTGCCGCCCAGGCCGTTCACCTCGGCGTTGACCGCGCCATTGATCAGGTCGAGATTGACCTCGCCGCGAGCGGCGCTGGGCTCGGTGGAGAGGCCTTCCGTCCAAGCCAGGGTAACGAGGACGTTGCTATCGCCTCCGTCCGCCAGGTAGCGCTTCTGCCATTCCCGATAGAAGTCCTCGAGGGTCGATTCCTCGGCGAGAAGAGCCTGGAGCGCGTCGGCGGTATTCCCCGCGGCGGGCGGCGCATCGGTGAGGCTGGAGGTCAACAGGAGGAACGGCGGCAGGCCCAGGATACAAACGGCTCCGAGGATGACAGGCAGCAGTTTGATCTGTCTTTTCATGACATGTCTCCTCAATAGATCTGTTCGAGAGGTTATTCAGATCAAAGAGAGGCAGGAGGATGGCGCCGCGGGCGGGCCGCGAGGGAGACATAGAGATCGGGTGATCATGGAGCCCACACTTCCCCCCAAGAGCAGTCTGGCAACTGCACCCACGGCCCAAAGGCAATGCTTCTACTTCAATAGGTACAGGACGTAGAAACTGCGAGACAATTCATCGGTCCGCGACAGGTACGGACGTCTGGCGGGGCTTTGCTACACTGGCCCGGCGATCCCAAGGAGGTGCGCGATGCCTGTTCCCAGCAAGCCGGTACTCCTCGCGCTGGCCCTGATTTCCACCATCCCCGCGGCCAGGGCCGCTGACCCGCCCATCGATCTCGCGGGCGTCAAGGTCGTGGACCTGACCTACGCGTTCGACGACAAGACGATCTACTGGCCGACCTCTCCCACCTCGTTCAAGCTGGACCGCCTGTCCTACGGCAAGACCGAGGCGGGTTTCTTCTACGCGTCCAACGCCTTCTGCACGCCCGAGCACGGCGGCACCCATCTCGACGCGCCCATCCACTTCGCGGAGGGGAAGCGGACGGCCGACCAGATCCCGATCGAGCAGCTCATCGGTCCGGCGGTGGTGATCGACGTCAGCGCCAAGGCGGCCGCCGATCCGGATTACCGGCTGACGGCGGAGGACGTGCGCGCGTGGGAGACGAAGAACGGCGCGGTCCCCAGGGACACCATCGTCCTGCTCCGCACCGGATGGGGGAAGCGCTGGCCGGACCGCAAGCGCTACCTCGGCGACGACAAGCCCGGCGACGCCTCGAACCTTCATTTCCCGTCCTATGGCGCCGAGGCGGCCCGCTATCTCGTCGAGCAGCGCAAGGTGAAGGCGCTGGGCGTGGACACGGCGAGCATCGACCACGGCCCCTCGAAGGACTTCATCGTCCACCAGATCGCCAACGGCGCGAACGTGCCGGGCCTGGAGAACGTGGCCAACCTGGAGCAGGTGCCGGAGACCGGGGCGTGGATCATCGCCTTGCCGATGAAGATCGCGGGCGGGTCCGGCGGACCGGTGCGCGTCGTGGCGCTGGTGCCGTCATCCAATTAAGATCCACAGCGATGCTGAACCCCACCCCTCCTGACTTGATGGTCGACGACCAGAAGAGGCCCTACTTCCTCTGGGACTCCGATATGACCATCGACGAGTTCCGGGAGGGACTCCGCTCCAGCGATCCGGAAGCCCGGGCCTATCTGATCGGCAAGCTGATGCGCCAAGCAAAGCCGGATGACGTCTTTACCTTTGTCTCACCGCGGGAGATCCGAGAGTCGTGGTCACTCCTGGTCCGTTATCTGGGGAAGACGCGGGACTTCTGGACCTGGCTCTTTGAGACCTGGGAAAGACAGGGGCATGTCTGGCGGTAAGCTGAGCGCTCTCCAATGGCGGGTGCTGGAGCTGCTTTCCGCGCTCGCACCGCCTTGGACGCTAACGGGGGGCGGGGCTCTGGTGGGCTTCCACCTGAAGCACCGAACAACCCGTGACCTGGATCTGTTCTGGCACGGCCTTCAACAGCTGGAGTCGCTTCCAGAAGAAGTCCGCAGCCGACTGGTCTCCGAGGGCTTGGAGGTGTCGCCGGTCCAAAGCGGAGCTACCTTTGTCCGCCTTCGCGTCAGGGATGGAGCGGAGACCTGCATCCTCGATCTCGTCGCTGATCCAGTCGCAACCATTGAGTCTCCCCTGCAGATCCGTGTCGGGAGAGCTCTGATTCTCATCGATACACCCCACGAAATCCTCGTGAACAAGCTCAATGCCTTGCTGAGCCGTTCGGAGTTACGAGACCTTGAGGATGTCAAGGCTCTGCTGGCAGCCGGAGGCGATCTCGAAAGGGCTCTGGCTGACGCTTCCAAGAAGGACGGAGGGTTCTCGCCGCTGACACTCTCTTGGGTGCTCAAGGAGTTGCGGCCGGCTTCGTTGGCCCAGGTGGCCGGGGTGAATCCGGAGAAAGCCCGGGAGTTGGAAATCTTCCGGAATTCCCTGGTTGAACGGATTCTGCAGCTCAGCCCTCCGGAAGGAGGGCCTGACAGACGATAGGGAGGAAGGATGCCGAGACTGATCGATCAGCCCACCGTCATCGCGGCGGCGGGAAACAAGCCGAAGCGGATCGAGGAGTATGCCGGCCGGGTCAACTCCGGTCATGGCGCGGTGAGCATCGCCCGCATGGTCTCCCCCGAAGGATGGCTGGAGCCGGGTCAGCGGCCCGAGTTCGAGGAGATCACGGTGGTGCTCAAGGGAATGGTGCGCGTGGAATACGAGGGCGGCGCGCTCGACGTCCGGGCGGGACAGGCGGTGGTGTCCGCGCCCGGAGAGTGGATCCGCTACAGCAGCCCCGAGCCGGGCGGGGCGGAGTACATCGCGGTGTGCCTGCCGGCGTTCTCTCCGGATATCGTGCACCGGGACGAGTAGAGGTCAAACCTTGAAACAAGGGGACCCCGCCAGGGGTCCGGGGACGTAGCCCAGGCCTTCAGGCTTGGGCAGGGAAGAGCACCGAGATCCGCCCTCCCCCCCAGGAATGAATTCCTGGGCTACGTCCCCGCACCCTCCGGGCGCAAAGATGCCCGATCGGAGGCTGCGCCCCGCGTTCACGCATCGGAACACGGGGCGCCATCGGGATCGGCTTCTACGGCTGCCAGGTGTCGTTACGGCTTCCGGCGCCCGTCGTCGGCACCGTGTAGGTGCGGTTCGAGCCGCCTTCCCAGGTCACCGTTCCGCCCTGCTTCAGGATGTACTTGTACTGGATGCTCGCGCCCTTGCTGGCGAAGAAGAACGTCGGGCCGCTCCAGGAGTTGCTGTTGACGTAGTTGAGCTTGACGGCCTTGTTCGTATCCCAGTTGCCCAGCTCGGGGACGTTGCCGACCACGTAGATGTCCTGCCCCACCACGGTGCTCTTGCCGTTGACCGTGAAGTCCACCCGGATGGCCTCGGCGGCGTTGCACGGCCGGGCGGCGAGGACCAGCGTCGAGCGGGCCTGGACGCCGTAGGTGGTGCCGCCCATCTTCGGCAGCGGCTGTGAGTCCCAGGCGGCGACCGCGGGGTCGTAGTAGATGTTGCCCGTCCCCTCGGCCCAGTCGGCGGTGTCGGCCACCAGCCACCAGCACTTGCCGTTGGGAGCGGTGGGGATGGTGAACGTCAGGTTCCCCCAGTAGGCGTTGGAGGCCACGTAGAGGTCCGGCGCGTCGGCGGGGCCGCCGGTCTCGGCGCTGGAGCCGTCGATCAGCCAGGCCAGGGAGCGGGAGGTGGAGCTCCAGTCCGGAGCGTCGGGCGTGGTGCCGTGCCAGCCGAGGTCCTTGTACGCGTCGGCGTCATGGGTGGCGCCGCCCACGGCGTAGGCCCGGCGCAGGCCGTGGTGGGCCTTGCGGAAGGCGATCAGCTTGCGGAAGAAGTTGTAGGTCTGCGCGTGCGTGGTCTTGCGGGTCCAGTCGATCCAGCCGCAGGCGTTGTCGGCCATGTAGCCGTTGTTGTTGCCGTTCTGGGTCTGGCGGAACTCGTCGCCGGCCAGGATCATCGGCACGCCGTGGTGCAACAGAAGGCTGGAGGCGAAGTTGCGGATCTGCCGCCGCCGCAGGACCTCGTCGCCGCCGCTGTCCCAACTGTCGTTGTCGTTGCTGCCGGAGTTGGGATCGGCGCCCGTCGGGTTGCACGCCCCCACGCCGTTCTGCTTGGTGTTGTAGGAGACCAGGTCGTTGAGCGTGAAGCCGTCGTGGGCGGTGATGAAGTTGATGCTCTCGGGCGGCGTGAAGCCGCTCCAGGTGCCGGTGACGGAGGCGCCGAGGCCTCCCACCTGGCTGGCGTCGCCCTTGGCGTACTTCCGCAGGTTGTCGCGATAGAAACCGTTCCACTCCGCCCAGCCGGCGGGGAACTGGCCGACGCCGTAGCCGCCGGTGTCCCAGGCCTCGGCCACGACCTTGAAGTCCTTGGTCTGCGCGAGTTGGGCGATGTCCAGCAGGGTCTGGGCGTTGGGGTTGAAGTTGCGGCCGTCGGCGCCCTCGCGGCCCAGCTCGTAGGCGAGGTCGAAGCGGAAGCCGTCCACCTTCATCTTGTCGGCCCAGTAGGTGAGGCTGTCGAGGATCAGCTTGCGCACCGCCGGCCGGCTGGCGTTGAGATTGTTGCCGGTGCCGGTGGACTCCCAGTAGCAGGACTTGTCGTCCGCCAGGGTGTAGTAGGTGGCGTTGTCGAGGCCGCGCAGGTTGATGTAGCGCACCGGGTTACCGGCGCAGGCGCCGCCCTCGAAGGTGTGGTTGTACACCACGTCCAGCCAGACCTCGATGCCGGCGGCGTGGAGGGCCTTGACCATCTCCTTGAACTCGTTGACCTGCTGGCCGCCGGTGAAGGCGCAGGAGGCGGTGTCGGTGCAGAGGTATTCGCGGTTGGGAGCGAAGAACTGGGTGGTCATGTATCCCCAGTAGTTCACCCGGTCGGCGGTGGCGCCGCCCACGGGATCGTCCCACTGCGGATATTCATGGATGGGCAGCAGCTCGACCGCGGTCACTCCCAGCTCGTTGAGATAGGCCGTCTTGGCCTTGAAGCCGTCGTAGGTGCCGCGCAGCGACGCCGTCACGCTGGAGTCGTTCTTGGTGAATCCCCGCAGGTGGACCTCGTAGACGACCGAATCCTTCATCGGCTTGTCAGGCTTGACGTCGCCGGTCCAGTCGAAGGAGTTGTCGTTGATGACGATGGACTTGGGCATGGCCCCGGCGCTGTCGACGAAGGCGTAGGTGTCCGTGCCGCCGAGGATGGCGGTCGAATAGTGGCCGCTGACCCGCGCCGGCTCGCCGGTGACGGCCTTGGCGTAGGGATCGGTGAGCAGCTTGTTGGGATTGAAGCGGTTGCCGTTGGAATCCACGTGACTGATGAAGCCGAGGTTGCTGCCGGCGGTCCAGCTCGCGTTGTAGGGCCAGTTAGGACCCCAGGCCCGGTAGCCGTACAGCGTGCCGGCGCCGAGGCCGGAGACCGTGACCGTCCAGATGTGATTCGTGGTGTCGGTCTTGGTCATGGTGTGGCGGGCCGTGGGCGTCGAAGCGGTGGCGCTGGAGAAGATCCAGACCTCGATCCGCGTGGCATTCTGCGAGAACACGGCGAACTGCACGCTGCCGCCGGTGATGGTGGCGCCGAGAGGCGTCTGGGCCGCGGCCGGGGCGGCGAGGGCCAGCAGCAGCAGCAGGACGACAGGTAGACGACGGACGAAGGAACGCGCGCTCATTTCTCTCTTCTCCTTCGGGAACTCAAGCAGGCGGGATTGTTTGGATGTGCCCTCTCAGGCCGGCTGAGGGTGGCCGGGCTGAGAATCGGGTCTTCAGCGAATTCCATTGTACTCCCGGGGGGCTGACACGGGGATGCTCAGTTAGTGAGCAGAAAACTTGAGCGATAGCGGAGCGATTTTCCGACTTTTTATAGACAGGCGGAAAGATCGCGCCTTGACAATGTAGCCACTGGAGGCTACATTCATCCCATGAGAGAGGTAGGGATCCGTGAGCTCAAGAACCGTCTCAGCGAGTACGTCCGGATGGTCCGGGAAGGGGAGGTCGTGATGGTGACCGATCGCGGGGAAGTGGTAGCGGAGCTGCGCCCTCCGGTAGAGGGAGGAGAGCTGTTGCAGAAGTATCCGGGTCTGGTGGACATGGTCCGCAGGGGCTTGGTGCGGCTGCCGGCGAAGCCGAATCGGCCGGGGGTCTACCCACGCCTGCCGTCAGTCACTCCTCCGGGCACCGCCGCGCGTCTGCTCGATGAAGAGCGGGGGGATCGATGAATCTCTACGCCGAGTCGAGCGCGGTCCTGGCCTGGCTGTTCGAAGAGCGGACGGCCGACGACGTGGAGGCTGCCTTCAATGCGGCCGAGATTGTCGTAGCCTCCGACCTGACCCTGGTGGAATGCGACCGGGCCCTGATTCGAGCTCGCGCGACAGGAGAGCTTTCCGAGTTTGAAGCGAACCGTCGACGGACCATCCTGGAGGCGTCGTCGTCCTACTGGACGTTCATCAAGATCGACCGCGAGGTTCTGGAGCGGGCCCGGCACCGCTTCCCGGGCGAGCCTCTCCGTACCCTCGACGCTCTACATGTGGCCAGCGCTCTGGCGGCCCGGTCCGTGGTCCCCGATCTCGCCCTGCTCAGTCTCGACGGACGGGTGCGGGAGAACTGCGCGGCGTTGGGGTTCGATGTGCTGCCGGTTTCCTCATGAGCAACGGGTGAGCGCCCCGGTGGAGATCCCGGGGCGCGTCCACCGGCTGGCGCGAGACGGATAATCTATTGCGGTGTCCCGCCGCGATCTCCCCGCCCTGCTGAGCTATCTCCAGGAGAACTCCGTCCGCTTTCCCGTGGAGCGGCTGCGGGACCAGATCCTCAAGGCGGGACATCCGGCGGCCACGGCGGACCTGGCGATCGGCGTCTTCCAGGGGCGGCTTCCTCCGCCCGAGCCGACCGTCTGGCCCCTGGCGCTCATCGTGACGCTCATCGACTTCGCCCTGGCCGGCCTGTGCGCTCTCCTGTTTTCCCAGGCGCAGAAGTCGCTGGCCTGCTCGGCGCTGGCTCTGCTGCCCCTGATCTACTTCAGCGAGTTTCTGGCCGGCATCGCCATGCTCTCCTCGCGCGACCCGAACCAGTACAGGCGCGGACGGGCGCTCCTGCTGGGCGTGCTGCTCTTCGTAGGGCTGGGGCTGCTCCTCCTGGGAGGAGTCGCGGTGCGCTATCTCTCCAAGCTGTAGACCTCAGACTTCGTAGACCGTCCGACGAGCCTGGCGAGGGAGCGGGAGCAGATTGGAGACCGCCACCAGGGATTCGGTCAGCGGATTGAGCTCCGCCATCTCCCGTGGAGTCAAGGGACGGATGCTGAGGACGCGGCGCGGCACGCGCGCCGTGGTGGGGTCGCAACCACGTTCCAGGAAGGCCGTCAGGAGCCAGCGGCCGAGGGTACGGCGAGCCGCGTTCACGCGCGGCATTGTACCCGTCCGGAGATCCTGGAGAGGGCTTGACACAGAAAGCTTGACGCGTCATCATTCATGTCATGAACGGAACGCAGACCACCGCAGCCCCCGCGGCCATGGCTTTCCAGGTGCTGGAGGCGGCGCATGAGGTGGAAGCGCATCTGGAGAAGGCCCTGGGTGGAGTCGGGCTGTCCCTCGCCAAGTTCGGCGTCCTCGCCCGGTTGATGGAAGCGGGCGAGCCCCTGCCCCTCGGCTGCCTGGCGGAGCGCTGCAGTTGCGTGCGCTCCAACATGACGCAGCTCGTGGACCGGCTGGAGGCGGAGCGGCTGGTGGAGCGGGTCCAGGTCCCGAACGACCGGCGCAGCATCCTCGCCACCCTGACACCCGCGGGGCGCGATCTCTATGAAGAGGCCAGGAGCGCCCTGGAATCCGCCGACACGGAGCTGTTCGCGTCCCTCGGCGAAGTGGAGCGCGCGGCCCTGAAGCTGCTCCTCCAGCGATTGGGGAAGAGCGGGTAGATTTTTTTTGGCCCTATAGTTCAGTCGTGCACTTTTGACCCGACACATGTACAGAGGAGACGATCCCATGAGCGACTCGAAGCAGACCCACCTTCTTTCCCCGGTCCAGGTCGGACCCTACACGCTGCGCAACCGGATCGTGATGGCTCCCATGACGCGCAACCGCGCCGGAGAAGGGAACGTCCCCACCGAGATGACGGCCACCTACTACGCCCAGCGCGCCTCGGCGGGGCTCATCGTCACCGAGGGCACGCAGGTTTCGCCGCAGGGAGTGGGCTACCTGAACACGCCCGGCATCTACAACGAGGCTCAAGGAGAGGGCTGGCGCAAGGTGACGGACGCCGTCCATGAGCAGGGCGGCCGGATCTTCGCGCAGCTCTGGCACGTGGGACGCGTCTCCCATCCGCTGTTCCAGCCGGACGGCGCCCTGCCGGTGGCGCCGTCGGCGATCGGGTTCGAGGGCACGGCCTACACGCCCGAAGGCCCCAGGCCCAACGTCACGCCGCGGGCGCTGGAGCTGGACGAGATCCCCGGCGTGATCCAGCAGTTCGCCCAGGGCGCCCGGGTCGCTTTGGAGGCGGGGTTCGACGGCGTCGAGCTGCACGGCGCCAACGGCTATCTGATCGACCAGTTCCTCAAGGACGGGACCAATCAGAGGACGGACGCCTATGGCGGGTCGGTGGAAAACCGCGTCCGCTTCCTGCTGGAGGTGACGGAGGCGGTGGCGGGCGTCTGGGGCGCGGACCGCGTGGGCGTGCGCCTCTCCCCCACCGGGACGTTCAACGGCATGAGCGACTCCGATCCGGGGGCGACCTTCGGCTACGCCGCCCGGGAGCTCGACCGCTTCGGCCTGGCCTACCTGCACGTGGTGGAGCCGCTGCAGCGCTATCCCGGGATGGTGGATCCGGTGGCGCACCTGCTGCGCGCCGGCTTCGGCGGGCCGTTCATCCTCAACGGCTCCTACACCCAGGAGGCGGGAGACGCCGCCATCGCCGGCGGCGAGGCGGACCTGGTCTCCTTCGGCGCGCTGTTCCTGGCCAACCCGGACCTGCCGGAGCGCTTCGCCGAGGGCGCGCCCCTGAATACGCCGGACCGCTCCACCTTCTACGGCGGCGACCACCGGGGCTACATCGACTATCCGACCCGCGACGCCGTGACCGCGGTGGCCTGAAGCCCGGTCTTCAATCCTGGGCGAGGTACTCGCGGGACTCCCGGCCGGAGGTGGTGATCACGATCACCAGCACGGCCAGGACGGCGCAGACGCCGTAGACCAGGGGGACGTCCTTGCCCGTGAGGTCCCCCAGGAACCCGCCCAGGGCCATTCCGAGCGGGACCAGACCGCCGCTGAGGGTGCCGAGGAGACCCATGACCCGCCCCCGCAGCTCCGCGGGGGTGGAGCTCTGGGTGGTGACGGCGAGTTGGACGTTGATGAAGCCCAGCGCCGCGCCGCCCAGGAAGGAGCCCGCCAACGCCGCGGCCGGGCTGCGCAGGAAGCCCAGCGTCCCGATGACCAGCGGAAGGATCAACAGGCTGAGAATGATCCCCGCGGCCCGGGCGCGGCCCCGCGGCCGCAGCGTGCCCGCCAGCAGGAAACCGGCCACCGTGCCGGCGCTCAGGGCGGCCATCAGGAACCCGTACCAGGCCGCTCCCTTCTTCAGGTAGAGCTGGACGTAGAACGGCAGCAGCACCACGACCGGCATCAGCAGGAAGTTGACCAGCGAGCACGTCAGCATGAAGTCCCGCATGCCCTTCCGCGCCCAGACGTAGCGGAAGCCCTCGGCCGTCTCGGCGAGGAAGCGGCGGAAAGGGCCGGTCCCCAGTTCTTCGGTGGGCGCCGGCTGCCGCCTCGTCCCGGGCAGGCGGATGAACGCGGCGCTCGCCGCGGCGAAGAGGAAGGACAGGCCGTCGATGAAGAACAGCAGCGGCGCGCCGAGCACGCGGTAGAGGACGCCGCCGACCGTCTGGCCGATGAGGAGGAAGGCCTGGATCGAGAACTGATTCAGCGAGTTGGCCGCCTCCAGCTTGTCCTCCGGCGCCAGGTCCGGGATGCAGGCGCTGACCGCCGGCATGAAGAAGGCCCGGATCACCCCTTCCAGGGCTTCGACGACGAACAGGAGAGCCACCAGCAGCCCCACGCGGTCCGGCACCAGGAACAGCGCGGCCGCCAGCCCCAGGACGCCGGCGGCGGCGAGGAGATCGCAGACGATGAGGATGCGGACGCGGGGGTGACGGTCCGCGAAGGTGCCGCCGATCGGCCCCAGCAGCACCCCGGGGAGCGTGGCGACCGTCATCAGCAGGCCCATCACGGTGGCCGAGCCGGTCTTCTCCACCACCCAGAACGCCACGGCGATGTTGAAGGCCTGATTGCCGAGCTGGCTGACGCTCTGGCCCAGCCAGAGGAGGAGGAAGTTGCGGTTGAGCAGGCGGCCGGCGGTCTCCATGGGCGGCGGGATTCTACCCCCGCCGCCCGCCTTGCCACGGCGCCGGCGCTACAGCTTGGTGGCCCAGGCCGCCTTGTAGATCCCGCAGATCTTCAGCTCCACCCAGCAGATGGTCTCGGTCTGGGTGGCGAAGGGATTGAGCGGGGTGGGGTCCGGGATCTCGATCTGGTCGCAGCGGGACTGGACGACCGTGTAGCTGAAGAGGAAGTACTTGGACTTCGCTTCCGCCACGGCGTTGGCCTGGGCTTCGGCGATGGTGTCGCCGAAGCCGAAGACGGTGCCGCTGCAGAACGGTTTGGCGATGGGTCCGACGGGCGTCCAGGCCGGGACCTGGGCCTGGGCGGCGCTCAGGCCCAGAAGCATGACGAGGACGGCGAGCAGCAGGGCGCGACGGTTGTTGCGAAACATGGTTCTCTCCTTTCCGCAGGATTCCCGCGGGTCGTTGGTTACTGGGTTCGATGGACGATTCAGAAACCGTTGGAAATGTCGACGATCAGGGTCGCCGTCAAGGCGCGAGGGATGTTGTCGGTCGGCACCGGGAAGAACGGCCCGGGAGCGTGGATCACGAAGTCGATGACGCCGGCGGGCGTGGAGACGGTGATCGCCCAGCCGCCGCCCGTCTGTTGCACGTCCATGCCGTAGGGGCCGTTCTGGAGGAAGCCCCTCTGCAGCAGGTACTTCTCCACCGCCACGGCGATGGGCAGAGCGGCCGGCGGAACGTTGGCGAACTGCGGCTTGGCCGCGGCGTCCGGCGGCGGGGGCGGCACGGGGATGATGGCGGCCATCTGGGTGATGCGGGTGCCGGCGGCCTCCCGCGTGTGGAACATCAGGTCCTGGGTCTGCTGGGCGGAGGCGGCCGCCGCGGAGGCGAGGACGCCGAGGATCAGGGTGGTCAAGGTGCGCTTCAACATGTGGGCTCCTTTCCAGTCGCTCCCCGGGAACGCCCCGGGTTCGAACGACAGGATCGGCCGGCGGGGCGGTCAACGGCGTCCGCGAACGGTCAAAGAACGGTCAAACCCGAGCTTTGACGCGGACGGCGCGGTCCACCGCACCCTTGGTTTTTGAAGCAGGAGGAGACGCCGTGAAGCTTCAGTTCGGATCGTTCGTGCTCGATCGGGAGGCCGGCCGGCTGCTGGGTCCCGAAGGGGAGGTCCGCCTCCGTCCCCAGGCCTTCCGCATGCTGGAGGCGCTGGCCGGGAACGCTCCCCGCATCCTGTCCCAGGAAGAGCTGCTGGACCTCGTCTGGGGGGTCGAGCACCTGTCGCCCGCCTCGGTCAAGCAGGCCGTCAGCGAAGTCCGCCAGGCGCTGGGGGACGACCCCGCCCGCCCGGCCGTCATCGAGACCGTGCCCCGGCGCGGCTACCGTTTCATCGCTCCCATCGCACCGGTGGCGGAGACCGCGCGGCCCGAGGTCGAGCCGCCGCGGCCGGCGGCGGCGCCTCCCCGGCGGGGTTTCCGCCTGGCGGCGGCCATGGCGGTGCCGATCCTGGGCGGCCTTTCGGCCCTGGCGCTGGTCCAGCACCCGCCGGCCGAAGCTCCGTCCCGGCCCACCGCCTACGCCGCCCAGACGCCGGCGCCGGCCGCCCGCCGGAGCGTGGCCATCCTGGGGTTCAAGAACCTTTCCGGAGCACCCGAGGACGACTGGATCTCCAACGCCCTGACCGGGGTCGTCGGCTTCGAGCTGGCGGCGCCGGGACGGGTACGGCTGATCCCGGAGGAAGAGGTGGCCCGGGCCCGACGCGAGCTCGCCCTCCCGGCGGCCGAGAGCCACTCGCCGAAGAGTCTCGAAAGCGTCCGCCGCAACCTCGGCACCGACCTGGCGGTGGCCGGCTCCTACCTGCGGACGCGTGCCGAAGGCGGGGAGAAGCTGCGCCTCCAGGTCCTCGTCCAGGACGTCCGCACCGGAGAGACCGTGGCGTGGGCGCGCCAGACCGGCGATCCCGACGAACTGGTCGACCTCGCGACGGCGGCGGCCCGGGGCATTCTCGGATCGATCGGCGGGCGCGGCTCCGGCGGCTCCCTGGCCACCTTCGCCGCCAACCAGGAATCCCTCCGCCTGTCCTCCGAAGCCATGGCCCGCCTCCAGGCCTGGAACGCCCCCGCCGCCCTGCCGCTCCTGCGACAGGCGGCCGTCCTCGATCCCGCCAACCCCTTTGTTCAGGATGCCCTGACCATGGCCTACGTGCGCCTCGGCTTCAACGCCCGGGCCGAGGAGGCGGCGCAACGGGCCATGGAGCTGTCGCGCGACCTGCCGCGGGAGGTCCGCCTCGGCATCGAGGGCCGGTCGCGGGAGGTCCGGAGCGAATGGCAGGAGGCGGTGGAGATCTACTCCTCCCTCTGGCAGCTCCACCCCGACGACCTCGAAGCGGGTCTCCGCCTGGCCGGGGCGCAGACCGCCGCCGGCCATGCCGATCAGGCCCTGGAGACGGTCGCTTCCCTGCGGCGGCTGCCGCTCCCGGCCGGCGTCGATCCGCGGATCGACGTCGCCGAGTACGACGCCGCCTGGCAGCTCGGCGACTTCCCCCGCTGCCGCGACGCCGCCTCGCGGGTGATCGCCGGGGCCGAGCGCCGGGGCGCCCCGCTGCTGGCGGCCCGGGGCCGGTTCGATCGCGGCTGGGCCCTGCACCGGCTGGGTCAGGAGGACGCGGCCCTCGCCGACTTCCGGGCGTCCCACGATCTCCGCGGCCGGATGGGGGACCGCGGGGCCGCCGCCGGCACCCTGGTGGCCATGGCGGCGGTCTACCAGGAGACCGGGCGGGTCGCCGAAGCCCGCAAGGCCTACGAGAGCGCCCTGCCGGTGCTGCGGGAGATCGGCGACCGCAACCGCGAGGCCAAGGCTCTCAACAACTTCGCCGCCCTCCTGGGAGATCAGCGGGACTTCGACGGCGTGACCGCCCTGCTGGAGCGCTCGCTGGAGATCAAGCGCGAGACGGGCGACCTCCAGGGAACCGCCCTCACGCTGACCAACCTGGGAAACATGCTGCGGAGCCAGGGCCAGCTCGCCTTGGCGCGAACCCGGCTGGAGGAAGCCCTGAAGATCAACCGCGATCTCCAGGACGCCTACGGCACCGCCTTCACCCTGCGGGGCCTCGCCCGCGTGCTCGTCCGCGAAGGGAAATCCGAAAGCGCGCTCGCCCTGCTGGAGGAAGCCCTGGCGCTGAGCCGCAAGTCCCGGGACGCGGACGGAGCCGCCGAGGCTCTCCAGAGCCTGGGGGATCTCACCTACAAGGCCGGCCGCCTGGAGCGGGCCCGGGAGTGGTACAGCCAAGCCCTGGAGGAGTTCCGCCGTCTGAAGCAGCCGGGCAGCATGGTGTATCCCCTGCTCAGCCTGGCCGAGATGGAGGAGAAGCGGAAGCGTTTCGCCGCGGCCCGTACGCTTCTGGACCAGGCTCTCCCCCTGGCCCGGGAAGCGGAAAACGACTTCCTCGAAGCCCACGTCCGCTCCGGCCTCGCCTGGAACGCCGAGGAGCAGGGAGACCTTCAACGCGCCCGCGGCGAGCACGGGAAAGCCCTCGCCCTGTGGATCAAGCTGGGCGACCAGGAGCAGACCGCGAAGGCCCGGGAGGCCCTCAAGCGGCTGGGGACCGCCGGCGCCTAGCGGGCGACCGACACCAACACCCGGTCCTTCCCCGCTTCCTCGACGCCGATCCGGACGTCCAGGAAGCGGGGGATGAGGTCGATTTGGGTGGTGGCGTGGAGCGAGAGAGGAAGGGTGAGAAAGGAGCCGGAGCCCGCGAGGGCCAGGGGCGCCAGGAGCTGGTCCGCCAGGTGTTCCCCCACCGGCACGCCGGCGGCAAGGTAGCGGTCCATCTCCGCCAGCGCCCGCTCCGCCACCTGCTCGGCGCGGACGCCCTTCTCCCCGAAGCCGGCGAAGATCTCGGTCAGCGCCTCGCTCTCCACCTCCAGGAGCAGGACGTTGCCAGGGCCGGGGGACTCGACCTCGCGGACCTCCAGGGCGGAACGGTCCCAGCCGGCTTCCCGCTCGACGTGGCGCAGCTCCCGCTCGGCGATGTGGCGCGGCAGGGACGAGATCAAGGCCGTGGCCCGCAGCCCGAACACCTCCCCCCGTTCCAGGATCTCCAGACCGGAGAGGGACTGCGCGGGCTCGATCGTGGCGATGAAGCGTCCGCCCCCGGCCGGATAGAACCCTGGGCGTTCCAGCACCGCCTCGACCCGCGCGCCCATGCGCCGGACGAGAGGGAGGAAAGCGCGGTCGAGGAAGTCGAAAGGCGGCGCCAGGGGATTGTGCGTCCCCCCCTCGATCGTCACGGTCGTGGAACCCGAGGCGTGGAGCAGGGCCGGCAGGAGGGTCTGCAGGATCAGCGTGGCGCTGCCCGCCGTGCCGATGTCGAAGTGGTAATCCCCGGGCTGGACCGGGCCGGGCGCGAAGGAGATCTCCCGCGAGCCGACCTCGGCGCCTTCCACCCGCGCGCCGCTGACCCGGGCCGCGGCGTGGACCGCCGTCAGGTGCTGCCGCATCAACCCCGGGCGGGCCCGCCCGGCCCGGATGTTCCGCAACCGGACCGGCGTCCCGGTCAACATGGAAAGGGCGAGGGAGGTGCGGAGGACCTGTCCGCCCCCCTCGCCCATCGAGCCGTCGAGGTCGAGCATCCTACGGACAGGCCTTCGTCAGCGGCCCGGATTCAAGGGGTCCCCGGAAGAGTAACGGAGAGGCAAAGGGACTCCGTACCACAGGATTCGTTTCCGCTCTGGTGGACGACGGTATAGTAATAATAAGTTCTTCCATTGGCCACTTCGGTATCGGTCCAGGAAGCTCCGGATTGATTGTTACGGACTTTGGCAAATCCAGTATTGCAGCCGGTCTCGTTCCTGTAGATGTCGGCCACCGTGCCGACAGCACTATCAAAAGAAACAACTACAGAGTTGCTTCCCGCTGTCAAGGTCAGGTCTGGCAACATGAATGGCGGTACGCAACCACTATAGCAAGTCGCCGCGCCTGCATCCGAAGCACAGGCCATGCCATGCCGGTCGAACGCGGCATACAAACGGCAGGAGTTGGGCGTGCCATTTGCCAGATTCCCGTCATCATCGTCTGCTGCCCGCATCGTCCTCCAAAGCGTACCCGTACCGCACCCATGCGAGCTCCATGGGTTCGTCGTGGTATTGCAGATGAAGCCTCTGGTAGTGGAGGTTATGGACGTATACCAGAGACGAGAGACTCTCGACCAGTTCATATGATGGAGGAGGGCAAAATCGCGCTCAGCAAGATCCCAGATCGCCTCCGAGATCGGGTAGGACTCACAGTGAGGCTCTGTCATTCCGCAAAGGCCTCCAGCGTAAATTGAGGCGAAACAGCGTGTCTGTACAAAATTGCCAACTGTATGAGGCGTATTCGATGTATGCTTAGCCCAGTCTATATCGCGAAATGCGCTGCATGCGGTACAAGCGTCGCCGTAACCGCCACAGTTTCCAGACAGCGTTCCGGCACCGATGCACGATTTATGAGTCACCAAGGCAGCTACTATGTCACCGTACGCCTCGGCAGTTCCGCCAATCGAAAAGCCAGCTCCATCATTGGCATCGAGTCCATGGCCATACTCGTGTAATGAGAGCGCGGTGATTTCTCCTGTATTCCCACACCCGCCCCCCGACCTGTAGAAATTTACGGTACTCCCGTCCCAGTAAGCGTTACAAGAATTTGCTATGTTCACGTTTGCCGTGAGCTGCCCATTGAGCCATGCATTCGACGGTAGCCAGCCGCGACCGATCTCCTTACCGCGATTCAGCCAATAGAACTGCATCCTGGAGGAGTGAGTATTGCCGGCGCCGCCCGAGCCCGGAGTTGTGCAATCGGTTCCGGCGGATGTGCCAAACAAGATCTGCCCGCTGGCGTTCGAGCTCTTGGAGATGGCTCCGCAATTATCAGCAATCCTGATGTATGGCCCGTTCAACGTCGAGGTAACGGTTCCACCAGCATAGTTGTAACGGCCAGCGGAATTCGCCGAGCCGCCGCTCGACACATTCGCAAAGGGCATGGGGAAAACCGCCTCATTGTTGAAGATGTAGGAATCGGGATAGACGCCACCACTGACTTGCGCGTACTTGTTGAGATCGATGAATTCCAGCAGCTCTCCAGTGGAGGCATCGACAAGGCCCCGCCACGTGCCGACCAGGCCAGTTCGCCTGAAGACGAACTGCCAGATCTTGGCGAGCCCATAGCCATTGCCGACGACCACCCGCTTACCGGGCGCCTCATCCTCGGATGTGGTGGGCATCAGGTGAACAGAGCCTGGATCTACAAAGGTATCGAGGTTCGGCTCGAAACCTCCAATGTACCTCGCTAGAATGGAAGCCGCTTCCTCCCGCGTTAGATTTTGTCTAGGTACCGAAACGTGAGCTGGAGGAATGTTCTCGGTTCCGAACTGGACTAGGTTCCCGTTGTTGATGGCAAAGACAATAAGAGCACCTTCGATCGGCAGCCCACTTCGGTGAACGTCAAAATCCACATACCAGAGGTGGTCCGCGATCTGGCCGGATCTGCCGGCGTTCAAAACCAGAGATACATTTTCGACTCCAAACAGAGGCCTGAAGCGGCCGAAGAAGGCGCGCGCGATACCTTCCAGAACCTGGATATCCGGACGGGATCGACCGTGGAGAGATGGGACGTCCTTTTCGCGCAGGGTATTGCCATGTCCTGGAATCCAGGGCATGCCGGCCCCTTCTGCCAGATCGAGGAGCCCATTCCGTCGATTGATATAGGCGCTCCACTCGCCACCCACGCTGCGGCGGAAGCTGATCCAGGATTGAACGGTTTCCCTGTCCAGTTCCGTCTCGATGCTCTCAAATTTCTCGAGGACCACAGTCGGGTGGAGGCGAGGGCTGGAAAAAGCCAGAGCACTCAGAGGATCCTGTGCCTCCCGTACGCCAGCGGCCTCCGAAGAGACAGCCAATGTCAAGGAGCTCAGGACGACCAGAATCCATTGCCGTATGACTTGTCGCGCGTTCATCGCATCCTCCTTTTAAGAAGTATAGCAAAAAAGAAGGACGCGCAGAGCCAAGTGGCAGACAGACCTGGAATGTCCCCGGGGCCTGTCTGCCAGTGGGGTTTGATCGGCTTCAACTACGGGCAGGTGGCGAAGGCGTCGCTGTCCGTCAACGCCGGCGCCGGGGCTCCCGGGTAGTTGAAGTAGATCTTGTTCTCGAAGGCCTGATAGTCGAAGACCTCCATCCGGTAGAAGACGTCAGTCGTCGAGGCCGCGTAGATCCAGTAGCGGTTGTTCAGGCCGCAGCCGTTGAGCGCCTTGACCAGAACCTCCCAGTTGGCGGCGCCGAAGAAGGAGAGCACGCCGGACTCGAAGCTGCTGACGGCCACCGAGGCGTTGCCGGTGGTCCTGGAGCCCGGAGCGCCGCCGGCCCGGTGCTTGGCGGTGACCCCGAAGCGGTTGCGGAGGCAGAGCTGCGACCCGGAAGCGACACAGCCGGGACCCGCCGGGAAGGTCAGGGCGCCGATGCCGGCCCCCACCACGGCGCCGTCGTGAGGTCCGATGACGTCCTGCGCGTTGGCGTCCAGCGGCCAGACCGCGATCAGACCGGGTTGGGCGGTACGGATGCGCTCGTTGAGGAAGGAGCGGATCTGGGCCTGGGTGCGCGCCACGCTCCATAGGCGAACCTCGTCGATGGCCCCGGAGGGTTGAGGGTTCCACTGGACGTCGCCGCCGATCCGCACCGGATCGTCGCTGGTGGTGAGCGGACCGGCCTCCGGCCAGGAGGCGGCCAGCTCGCCGTTGATGTAATGCAGCCGCGTCGTGCCGTTGAAGACCACGGCGATGTGGGTCCAGGTGCCGGGAGGCAGGTCGCCGCCGTCGCGGGGCACCCCAGGACGGCCACCAGCGGAGGAGCCCCGGACATAGGACCGCAGCGTCTGACCGCAGATCCCGATCCACCAGGCTTCATGCCAGTTCTTGCCGGCGATGCTCTTGCAGCCGCCGCTGGGGTCCGTCACGTTGACCCAGGCTTCGAAGGTGAAGGCGCTCGTAGGGTTGAGAGCCGCGCTGTGAGGGATCTGGACATACCCGATATTCGGTGAGCCCGCCAGGGTCATCCAGGCGTCGAAAGGTTGTGCCCGCGCCGCGGGAGCGGCGAGGGCCAGCAGCAAGGCCAGGGCGAGGCAAAGCTTCGAGCATCCGCGGACCGAGGGGATGGCTGAGCGCATTCGAGATCCTCCTTGGTGAAGTGGCGGAGACCTATAGCCGGTCTCGAATCTTACACCCGGTTGGGCGGATGGCGGAGGCGAAACGTTACGTCCGCGAGGAGACCAGCGAGGCCGTGGGGCCGCGGTAGGCGGCGAGGTAGGACTCCAGCGCTTCCAGGGCGAGCCGGTCGGCGGGGGTGTTGACCACCCGGATGCCGCCCCGGCGCAGGTGGCGGGCGAGGCGGCGGTTGGCGAGCTGGATCTCCAGGCTGGCCACCTGGGCGAAGGCCTGGGCCGGGGTGTCCGGCGGCTCGGCGGCCAGACGCCGCAGCTCCGGGTCTTCCAGGTTCAGCAGCAACGCGCGGTGGCGCCGGCCCAGACGCAGCAGCGACTCCCGCAGCAGCTCGGCCGCCGCCAGGTCCACCACCGAGGTGAAGAGGACGGCGGTGGCGCTCCGGTGCTCGACTCCGAAGGCCGCCTCGGCGGCGAGGTCGTAGGCCGGCTCGGCCAGTTGGGCGTCGACGTCGAAGAGGGCCGCGTAGGCCAGCCCCGCTCCCCGGCCGCCGGAGCGCACCCGCACGGTGCGCAGGACGCGGTCGGAGAAGGCGATCAGGGTCACCTGGTCGCCCCGCGCGGCGGCCACCCGGGTGAGAGCGAGGGAGGCGGCCAGGGCGTAGTCGAGCTTGCTCCGCCGGCCGTCCATGGAGGCCATGGTGCGGGCGCAGTCCAGGAGGATGATCAGCCGGGCGCTGCGCTCCCAGGTGTCCTCGCGGCTGACCAGGCGGCCGTGGCGAGCCGTGGCCTTCCAGTGGATCTTGGCGAGCGGATCGCCCGGCAGGTACTCGCGCAGGGCGTAGGGCTCGGTGCCGGCGCCGTGGAGCCGCAACGGGATCTGCCCCATGCGGCGGCGTTGCGCCAGGGCCAGGAGCTGGCCGACCCGGCCGTCCCAGCGCACCTGCGGATAGACGCGCGCCGGCTGCGACGGCAGCAGGTCGCGCTGCGCCCAGGCGAGCTTCCACGGTCCCAGGAGGCGGGCCGTCAGCGGCGCGGCGGGATGCTCTCCCCGGCGGCGGGGAGTCAGCGTGTAGGTCCAGCGCAGCTCGCCCAATCCTTCGACCTCCACCCGACGGCGGAGCGGTCCTTCCGCCAGCCCCGGGTGCAACCCTTCGCGCAGCAGCGCCGTCACCCGGCGGCGCGAGGGATTGGAGATCGTCACCGCGATCTCGGCCGGGGCCTCCTGCACCAGCAGCGGCGGCCAGCGGCGGGCGGCTTCCAGCGGCGCGCGGGAGGCCCGCCGGAGGTCGACCAGGAACGCCGCCAGCAGCAGGCCGTCCAGGGCCAGGGCGGCCCAGCCCAGCCGGGAGTCCAGGAAGGACGCCACCAGCAGGGCGGTGATCAACCCCAGGAGCTGAAAGCAGCGGGCGGCGGGCATCTCAGTGGGGCACGGGCACGGCCGCCGCCACCCCCTCCAGGACCGCCTTGGGATTGAACCCCTCCAGCTCGGACTCGGGGGTCAGGATGACCCGGTGGCCCCAGCAGGCGGGCAGGAGCCGTTTCAGGTCGTCGGGAGTCAGGAAGTCCCGTCCCTCCAGGAGGGCGCTGGCGCGTCCCGCTTCCAGGAGGGCGAGGGCGCCGCGGGGGCTCACGGCCAGATCCACCTGCGGCGAGCGGCGCACGCCCTCGGCGAGTTGGGAGAGGTAGACCAGAAGCTCGTCCGCCACGTGCACCCGCCGGGCGGCGTGGCGCAGGGCCCGCGCCTCTCCGGGCTGGAGCACCGTCGCGGGCAGCGAGCCGCCCCAGTCCACGAGCTGTCCGCTCACCGCCTGGCGGTAGAGGTCCAGCTCGGCCTCGGGAGGCGGGAAGCCCATCTCGATGCGCACCAGGAAGCGGTCGAGCTGGGCCTCGGGCAGCGGGTAGACGCCCTCGAACTCGATCGGGTTCTGGGTGGCGATGACGAAGAACCCTTCGTCCAGGGGCAGGGGCGTGCCGTCGATGGTCACCTGGCGCTCCTGCATGGCCTCCAGCAGGGCGGCCTGGGTCTTGGGCGGCGTGCGGTTGATCTCGTCGGCCATCAGCAGCTCGGTGAAGACCGGCCCGCGCAGCAGCCGGAACTGCCCCGAGGCGGTGTCGTAGACGTTGGTGCCGATGACGTCCGCGGGCATCAGGTCGGGGGTGAACTGCACCCGGGCGAACTGGACGCCCAGGCAGGAGGCGAAGGCGCGGGCGAGCAGGGTCTTGCCCAGGCCCGGCACGCCCTCCAGCAGGGCGTGGCCGCCGGACATGTAGGCCACGATCAGGGTCTCGATGGCGGCGCGCTGGCCGAGGACGGCGCGGTCCAGGGCTTCGGCGAGCCCCTGGGCGGCCTCGATCAGCCGCTCGGTGGGGGTCGGATTCATGCGGCGGTCTCCCGTTGGGTGTCTATGGCTTCAGAAGGCGCGGCGGTCGCGGTCCTCCCCCGGCGCAGCCGCGCCACCTCGCGGGCCAGCTCCAGCAGCTCGCGGGAGCCGGCGGCGGCGGCCCGGCGGTCGAGGTCCGCGGGCAGGGGGAGGTCGGGATCGATCTCGCGGGCGCGGGCGAGGAGCCGGCGCGCCGCCTCGGCGTGGTGCCCCAGGCGGTGATGGAGGGCGCCGAGCCCCAGGAGGAACGAGCTCGTGGAGCCGGTCACGGCCGGCGGCTCGCTCCAGGCCGGTCCGAACCGGCGCGACAGGGCCCAGAGGCCCACGAGATAGAGGAAAGCGAGATGGAACAGGACGAGGTCGAGGGTCCGCCCCAGCGCCTCGGACTCCAGGCCCGTCCTGGCCACCAGGCCGTGGTGGTATTCGTCGAAGATCCAGCGGTCTCCCAGCCGGTTGCGCAGGGCCTCCAGGAGGTCGGCGTTCCCGGCCTCGGCCAGACGGGCGTTGGCGAAGACGTCCGCCGGGAGCAGCCAGATCGTTCCCTGATAACGGTGCAGGGCGACGACGGCCGGCTTGCCCGTGGGGCTCCGGTAGAGGACGCGGGCCTCTTTCGGGAATTCGGGCGCCCACCGGGGGGCCCAGACGCGGGCCGGCGCGGCGCCCCGGGCGTCCCCCGCCGGCTGGAGGCTCCACTCCTCGCGCGCGAACCGCCGCCAGCGCAGGGGGTTCAGCGTCGCCTCGCGGATCTCTTTCAGCGGCATCCCGAGGCCCTCGAAAGCCACCAGCTCCGCGGGGTTCTTCTGTTGTCCGGAGTAGGCGAGGATCAGGTCGCCCCCCCGCCGCAGGTGCGCCTCGAGCTGCTCGCCCGCTTCCCCCGACAGGCCCTGCTGCCAGGGGAAGACGGTGACCAGCACGCCGTCTCCCTCGAGCTGCTCCAGGGAATGGTCCAGGAGGGAGACCTTGGCGCCGCGGGCCTCCAGGTAGCGGCGCGCCGCGAGCCAGCCGTTGGGGCCCCGGGAGAGGGAGCTCCCCCGCGGGTCCCCCGCGCCGCCGAAGATCGCGCCGGCGAGCACCACCAGGAGCAGGAGGCTGGCGATCCACAACGCGAGGGCCCGGCCGCGCGGGAGCTTCACGAGAGGGTCTCCTCCAGCCGCCCGACCAGGGCCCGCAGCTCCTCGGCTTCCGGCTGGCGCGGGCCGTAGATGAAGGCGTCGAGGCGCCGCACCAGGGGAGCCAGCTCGCGCCGGCGCGCCCGCGCCAGGAGGTCCCGGCTGGTCCAGTCGGGCTCGGCCTTCTCTCCGGCCACGGAGCGGGCGAGCCACCACCAGGCGGCCTCCAACGCCTCCGGGATCCGCCCCTCGGCCAGACGGCGCTCCAGCTCGGCCCGCCATCCGGCGGCGTCGCGAGGCGCCGGAGCCGGCCCTTCCCCCGCGGCCACCGAGCCCGCTTCCTGGTCCCGGGAGGCATTCGCGCGGACCCGGGCCAGCACCATGCGGAGGAGGAGCAGGACCGCCAGGCCCAGCAGCACGACGACGATCCCGTAGACCACCGGACGGGGCAGGTTCAGCATCCGCCCCCCCGCCAGGAGCGCGTCGAGGAACGCCCGCTGGACGGCGGCGCCGAGCTCCCCCAGGTAGGAGGAGTCCGGCGGCGCGGGAGCGGTTTCGACGCCGCTCCCGGCGAGCACGCGGTCGAGGACGGCGCGGTCGGCCGTGGCGGGCGCGAGACTCAGGGCCTGGGCCGTCACGTCAGCGGCAGATCCGGATACGGAGGAGGCGGCGGCGGCGGGCCGCCGAACACGGTGTCGATGGCGGCGCGGAGGTCGACCCCCTCCTTGCGCCCGCGGGTGTCGAAGAACAGCAGCGCGGTCCCGAAGCAGAGATACAGGTAGACCGCCGTGCTGGCGAGGGCGTTCAGGAACTGCGCCGGCACCTGGAGCCACATGTAGAACGGCATCCGCTCCAGCGTCGGCTCGCCGCCGCTGGCGGCCTGGCGGAAGATGTCCAGGTACATCGGGATCTGGAAGGGCAGGGCCACCAGGATGGCGATGACGTAGGAGACCATGATCCCCACCAGGAAGAGGAGGAAGATCTTGACCAGCGGGCTCTCCGCGATCTGGCGGCTGGGGTTGTAGCGGGTCAGCTCGGCGCTACGGGAGAGGGCGTCGGGGCCGAACCTCCCCTCCTCGATCATCGCCTGCGGCACGAAGGCCAGCAGGGGGCCGACGTAGAGCCCCGGAATGATGCAGCAGAGGACCGCGGCGATCGTGCAGACGTACCAGATCACCAGCGTCCCCAGAACCCGCGGCTGCAAGGTGAAGCGCCAGGCCCGCCCCATGTCCACCGGCCGTCCCGCCAGGGCGTCCACGGCCGCCACCTGCATGGCGTTGTACGCCACCATCATCAGCAGCATGTAGATGAAGGTCATGATGAGCACGGAGGGGCTGAACAGCGGCGGCTGGCCGGTGCCGAGATCCTCCATGACGCGGCCGAACCAGAAGGCCTGCAGCGCCGAGATCAGGGTCGCCACCACCGCGATGGGGATGGCCACAGACCAGTAGATCGAGCGGAAATGCTGGCGCGAAAGCCGGATCGCCTCGTCGAGAAGGAAACGGAACGGCCGCGGGCCGGGAGGTCCTGCCACGGGATCAGTCATGGGTCGCCTCGGAAGGAAGGGAACGGAAGGCCAGAGCCAGGAAGAGGCCCTCCAGGGCGAGCCCCAGGACCACCTTGGCCGCGGCCGGGATGGTGGGCGCCGGCGAGACGAACACCTCCACCAGCGCCAGGATCACGAACCAGGGAACGCAGCCCAGCAGCACGGAAAGGGCGTCCGCGGCCGTCTCCCGCAGGGCCAGCGAGCGGGGCTTGTCCCCCGCCGCCACCAGGGAGCGGCCGATGGCCAGACCCGCAGCCGACGCCACCAGGATCAGCGTGATCTCCAGGAAGCCGTGCGCGGAGACGAACTCCAGCAGCTCGCCGGCCATGGAGTAGTGCATCGTCACTCCCACCAGCGCGCCCAGCAGCAGGCCGTTGACCAGGAGGATGTAGATCGTCAGGGAGCCGGCCAGGATGCCGCCGCACCAGGCCGACAGCGCCACCGAGATGTTGTTGGTGGCGATCCCCGAAGAGGAGATGGAGGGGGGCGTGGTGGTGACCAGCGACTCGGTCCACAGATGCCCCTCCTCCAGGCCCTGCACGGCCGCGGGTCCCAGGATCGTCAGCCCGAGGCCCGGACGCAGGATTCCCAGGGCCAGCCCCCAGGCCGCGGCGAGGAGGAACAGGGCGGTGGCGACGCCCATGGCGCCGAGGTGGCGCTGGAACGCCGCCGGGAAGGTGCGCAGGAAGAAGCCCAGGACGCCCGTCCTCTCCCGGCGCTCGCCGGTCAGGCGGCGGGTCCCCTCCAGGGCCAGGTCGCGCAGGCGCCGGGCCGCGGCGGTGCCGGGGAAGCGGGAGTCCGCCAGGGCGTGGTCGTGGAGCACCTGGCGGTAGCGCAGGGCCAGCTCCTCCAGGTCGCCGTAGCCGAGCCCCCGCAGGCGGTCGCCGGCGGTCTTGAGCCGCCCCTCGAAGCCGTCCCAGAGCGGGCGCCGCAGCCGGACGAAACGGGCGTAGTCCATCAGCCCTCCTCCACCCGCAGCGCCTGCCGGATGGCTGCCACCGGATCGGTCCGCGTGTCGACGCCGACCAGCAGATCCGGGGCGTCGCGGCGGATGCGCTGGAGGATGCGGTCCGCCATCTCATAGACGGCGGCGACGTCCTCCAGAGACCGGGCGCGGCTCAGGAAGGATTCCACGGCCACCACCTCGCGGGCGCTCCAGCCCGGCGGCACCCGGCCGAACAGCGGCGAGGCGGCCTCCTCCCGCGCCCTCTCGTGGACCACCAGCGTGCCGGCGAGACGGTCGCCCAGGCGGCGGGAGAGCGGATCGATCACCATCAGGGGGACGCCGAAGACGATGTCGAGGGACTTCACCAGGTTGCGGATCAGCAGGGCCGCCGGCCCGGGCGTGCCGCCCTCGGCCGTCACCACCCGCAGCCCCATCACCCGCTTGCCCAGCGTGCGGCCGCGGGTGACGATCTCCTGGATGGCGAAGTAGCCCCACTGGAGGAGGAACAGGCCGGAGAGGACGACGACGGCCGCCAGGTCCGGCGACACCAAGGCCAGGGCGAAACCGGCGACGAAGATCCAGGCGAAGATCACGACCGTCAGCACGAGGTAGTCCAGCAACACCGCCAGCGACCGGCTGCCGAGGCCCGCCACCGGCAGGTCGAGACGGATGTTGTCCAAACCCAGGATGCTGTCGCGCCGCGCTTCGCTCAACTTCGGCTCCACGGAATGTTCGCCCAAGCGTATGTGTCCGCCGGGGCGGCGTCAACGAGAGGGGCGGAGTCCCCTCCCTGAGGAGAATGGGCCGGGGGGTGGAACTATTTCTGACGCAAGCTCAGGGCCGCTCGCGCTGGACCTGACCGGTCATGGGGACGAAGCGCACGGGCAGCACCTTGGTGCGGTCGAAGTCGCCGTCGGCCCGCTTGGTCAGGACCTCCAGGTCCTGGTAGCCCTCACCCACGGGGATGACCAGCTTGCCGCCGGTCTTGAGCTGGCGCAGCAGCGGCTCGGGGATGCGGGGAGGGGCGGCGGTGACGATGATGCCGTCGAAGGGGGCCTCCTCGGGCCAGCCCTTGTAACCGTCCCCCACCAGGACCTCGACGTTGTTGTAGCCCACGGTCTCGAGGGTGCGGCGGGCCCGGTTGGCCAGATGCTCGATGATCTCTATCGAGTAGACCTGCCGGGCCAGGCGCGAGAGGACGGCGGCCTGATACCCCGAGCCGGTACCCACCTCCAGGATGCGGTCCCCCGGCTGCACGTCCAGCAGGGAGGTCATCAGGGCCACGATGTAGGGCTGCGAGATGGTCTGGCCGGCGCCGATGGGCAGCGGGCTGTCCGTGTAGGCGCGCACCCGCTCGCCGTCGGGAACGAAGAGGTGGCGGGGCACGGCCTCCATGGCCGCGAGGACCCTGGCGTCCGTCACCCCGCGGGAGCGGACCTGCTCCTCCACCATCTTCCGGCGCGCCTGGGCGAAGTCCTCCGCCGGCAGCCAGGCCGCCGGGGCCAGGCAGCAGCCCAGGAGGAGCGCCGACGCCAACGCGAGCCGGGACTTACCTCTTCGCGCCATCCCTCACCTCGCCGGACATGGGCTGCAGACGGACCGGGATGATGGTCCTCTTCTCGAGCCCGTTCGCGGTCTTCGTGATCACCTGCAGGTCCTGGACGAAGCCTCCCACCGGCGCCACGATCTTGCCTCCCACGCGGAGCTGTTCGAGAAGAGGCTTGGGGACTTCTTTCGGCGGCGCCGCCGAGAGCAGGATGGCGTCGAAGGGGGCCTTCTCGATCCACCCCTTGTAGCCGTCGCCCGCCTTCACCTCGACGTTGGTGTAACCCATGATCTCCAGGCGCTTGGCCGCCTGCGCGGCCACCGGCCCCACGATCTCGATGGAGTAGACCTCGCGGGCGACGCGGGAGAGCACCGCCGCGTGGTATCCCGTGCCGGTGCCGACCTCCAGGACCCTGGCCCCCCGCTTCAGGTCGAGGAGCGAGGTCATCAGCGCCACCACGTAGGGCTGGTAGATGGTCCGCCCGCGGCCCAGGTCCAGCGGCTGGTCGAGATAGGCCTTGTCGCGCAGGGAATCCGGCACGAACAAGTGGCGCGGCACCTGTTCCATGGCCGCCAGCACGTCCGGCCGGGTGATGCCCCGCTGCCGGACCTGCTTCTCCACCATGGTCCGGCGCAGCGCCTCGTAGCCGTCCGCGGCCGAGGCCAGGCCGCCGAAGGCGAGGACCGTCGAGAGGATGAGGCCCCGGAGGGCGCTCCGTTTCACCGGCCGCGCCCCCTCTCGTGGACCACCGCGCCGTCCACCACGGTGTAGTCGACTTCCACCTTCGGGATCTCCGCCTCGGGCACGGTCATGGGATCGCGCGCGAAGACCACCAGGTCCGCCCGCTTGCCCACCTCCAGGGAGCCGACCTCCTTCTCCAGGAACAGGGACCACGCCGCGTCCAGGGTGAAGCCCCGCAGGGCCTCCTCCCGGGTCAGCCGCTCGCCGGGGAGCCAGCCGCCCGCCGGCTTGCCCTGAAGGTCCTGGCGGGTGACGGCGGCGTAGAGGCCGAGCCGCGGGTCCGGCGACTCCACGGGGAAGTCGCTCCCCAGGGCCAGCCGGCCGCCGGCGTCCAGGACCTTGCGCCAGGCATAAGCGCCGGCCAGCCGCTTCTCCCCCACCCGGTCGCCGGCCCAGGGCATGTCGGAGGTGGCGTGGGTGGGCTGCATGGAGGCGATGATCCCCAGCCGCGTCAGGCGCCCGATGTCCTGCAGCCGCAGCACCTGGGCGTGCTCCAGGCGGAAGCGGGCGTCGGGCCGCGCTCCTCCCAGCCCCCGCTCCATGGCGTCCAGCGCCACCAGCCCGCCCCGGTCGCCGATGGCGTGGATGGCGACCTGGAAGCCGCTCTTCGCGGCGCGGCGGGAGACGTCCTCCAGGTGCTCCCCGGTGGACGTCAGCAGCCCGAGGTTGCCGGGATCGTCGCTGTAGGGCTCGACCAGAGCGGCGCCGCGGCTGCCCAGGGCGCCGTCGGCGTAGAGCTTGACCCCCCGCACCAGCAGCCGGGCGTCGCGGTCGATCTCCGGCCCGCGCTGGAACCAGCGGGAGAGCAGGGCGTCGTCGTCGCCCAGGAAGAGGGCGGCGCGGAGGGGCAGCCGGCCCGCCTCGCGCAGGGCCTTGTAGGCCTGGTAGTCGCCGTCGCCGATCCCCATGTCCGTCACCGTGGTCAGGCCCAGCTCCAGGCAGCGGCGGGCGGCGAGCTCCAGCGTCTTCCGCCGCTCGTCCAGCGAAGGGGCCGGGATGCGCGAGGCGACGTTCATGGCGTTGTCGACGAGCACGCCCGTGGGCCGCCCCTGGGCGTCGCGCAGGAAGCGGCCCCCTTCCGGGTCGCGGACCGACGCGTCGATCCCCAGCAGCTTCATGGCCGCGGCGTTGACCAGGGCGGCGTGGCCGTCGATCCGGGTCATCCAGACGGGATGGCCGGGCACCGCCGCCGAGAGCGCCTCGTGGGTGGGGAACGCCTTCTCCGGCCAGTCGTTCTGGTCCCAGCCCCGGCCCTGGACCCAGGAGCCGGCGGGCAGCTTGCCGGCGGCCTCGCGCACCCGCCGCACGACCTCCTCGTAAGAGGCGGTGCCCACCAGGTCCACCTGCTGCAGGGCCTCGCCCAGCCCCCCGAGATGGGAGTGGGCGTCGATCAGCCCGGGGGTGACCGCGCGACCCGCGAGATCGATCACGCGGGTCTTCGCGCCGCGCAGCCGCTCGGCCCCGGCGTCCGGCCCGAGATAGACGATGCGCCCGCCGCGGACGGCGAGGCTCCCCTCGACCCGGCCCGGAGGTTGCACGGGATAGAACACGCCGTGACTCAGGATGAGGTCGGCACCGTCCTCTGCAAAGGAGGACCGGGATCCCGCGGCGACGACCGCCGCGAGTAGAAGGAAGCCCATCCAGGGCGCGTACCTAGACGTCATTTCAGTTTTTCTCCCAACTCGATCCACCCTTGGCCCACCCAAGGGTCTGCAAAGAGCAAGCCACTTGAAACATCGATAAACGCTGTATTTTTAACAGCCTCGATGTAGACTCCCGCAAATGTTCCCCGATGGTCCGGTGCCTCTCGGCGAAATCGCGGCGCGCCTCGAAGACCTGCTGGACGGCTCGCCGGCCGAGGTCACGGAGATCTCCTGGCTGGAGGTCCGCCGGGGCCAGGAGAGCAACGGCAAGCGCCGGCGCGACAGCTACGAGGTCCACGAGCGCTCGGTCCTGGTGCGGGTCCGCGAGTCGGGCCGCACGGGTCTGCACCGGACCAGCGTCGCCGGCCCCTCGGACCTCGAGAACGCCCTCCGCGACGCCATGGCCCAGGCGCGCCTCGCGCCCCCCTCGCCGGCCCCCCGGACGCCGCCGGGCCACGACGCATCCGTCTCCACCGCCGGGCTGTGCGACCCCGCCCTGACGGCGATGACGCCGGTCAAGGCCCGCGAGCTCCTGCAGCGCCTGGCGACCCGGGGAGAGACGGCCCGGATCGGCTGGGCCGACGGGCGCATCGCCGTGGCCGACAGCCGCGGCTTGCGGCGCGCCGCCGAGGTGACCTCCGGTTGGATGGAAGTCGTCTGCGGCCGCCAGCCCGGCGCCGGACGCGCCGCCGCGGCCTCGCGCAGCCTGGCGGACCTGGAGCCCGAGAGGGTTTTCGAGCGGGCGCGCCGCCGCCAGGGTCCGCCCGAGGTCGTCCAACCCCCGGCCGGTCCGGTCCCCCTCCTGCTCTCGCAGGAGGCGACCGCCGGACTGATCGAGCTGCTCAACCGGCACGCCCTCACCTCCGATTCCTTCCATGCGGGAGTGTCCTGCCTCCGCGGCTGTCTGGGACAACCGGTCTTCCACCCCGTGGTCCACCTGCGGGACGACCCCACCGACCCGCGCGGCCTCCCCTTCCCGTTCGACCTCATGGGCGCCGCCGCCCGGCCCGTCGACCTGATCCAGGGAGGCGTCGCCGTCACTCCCGCCGTGGACGACCGCCTGGCCCGCGAGCTGGGCCTGCCGCCCACCCCGCACTGCGTGGCGGCGGACGAGGCCGCGGCCAGCCATCTCTTCCTGCTCCCGGGCGGCCTCCCGGAGGAGGAGTTGCTGCGGGCCGCCGACGGCGGCGTCTGGGTCCCGGCGCTGGAACCCCTGGAGGCCTTCAATCCCTACGCCCTCCGCTTCCGGGCGGTCATCCGCGGCGCCCGCCAGATCCACGGCGGCGTCCTCGGCCGGGCGCTCCCCGATCTGGTCTGGGAAGACGACCTCCGGAGCGTGCTTTCCCGGGTGCTGGGCGTCGGCTCCGAGCTGGTGCCCATCGCCACCGGCGCGGGCCTCTTCCGCGCCACCACCGCGCCGATGCTGGCCGTGGAAGGAGTGACCGGTCTCTGCTTCGCGGTGGAGTGAGGCTACTCCCAGATCCTGACCTCGAACCGCCCCGTCGAGTCCGCCGCCCCCCGGTACATCCCTTCCGAGTTGAAGACGAGCGCGATGGAGCCGTCCCGGGCGACGCCGATCACCCCGCCGTCCCCCGGCTTGAGCTTCTGGTGGATGACCCGGTCGGCGGCCTTTTGCAGCGTCAGGCCGCCGTACTCCATGAGGGCCGAGATGTCGTGCGCCACGGTGTGCTTGATGAACTGCTCGCCCCAGCCCGTGGCCGAGACGGCGCAGGTCTTGTTGTTGGCGTAGGTGCCGGCGCCGATCACCGGCACGTCGCCCAGACGCCCGAACCGCTTGTTGGTCATGCCGCCCGTCGAGGTGGCCGCGGCCAGGTTGCCGTGGACGTCCAGGGCCACCGCGCCCACGGTGTCGAGGTCCTTCTCCTCCTTCGCCTGCTTCTCCTTGCGGAGCGCCTCCTGCCACTGCTCGTACCGCTTCGGCGTGTCGAAGTAGTCCGGCTTGACGCGCTCCACCTTCATCTCCGTGGCGAACTTCTCGGCGCCCTCCCCCACCATGAAGACGTGGGGGGACTTCTCCATCACCGCGCGGGCGAGGGAGATGGGGTTCTTGACCGTCTTCAACGCCGCCACCGACCCGCAGGCGAGGTTCCGCCCGTCCATGATGGCGGCGTCCAGCTCGTGGGTCCCCTCGTGGGTGTAGACCGCCCCCTTGCCGGCGTTGAACAGCGGGTCGTCCTCCAGGAAGCGGACCACCTTCTCCACCGCGTCCAGGCTCGTCCCCCCGTTGCTGAGCACCTCCCGGCCGGCCTTCAGCGCACCCTCGAGGGAGCGCAGGTACTGCTGCTTCTCCGCCTCCGGCAGCGTCTTGGGGATCGTCCCCGCGCCGCCATGGATGGCGAGGGCCCACTTCGGGCCTCCCCCCGGCTTGCTTCCGTCGCCGGGCCGGGAAGACTGGGAGAACGCGAGGACGGGGAACAGCAACAGGAGGAGGGACAGCGAAGCTTTTCTCATGGCAGGCATTCTAGCCTGAGGCGATCATTCGTCCCGCCGCAGCAGCACCACGGTCTGGTCGTCCCCCTGGGGACTGCCCTGGGAGAACTCGCCCACCATGCGGGGGATCTCTTCCATCAGGTCCACCAGCGGCAGGTCCCGCTCCCGCCGCAGCAGCTCCACCAGCCGCTCCATGCCGAACTCCTCGTCGTCCGGCGCCGTGGCCTCGGTGATGCCGTCGCTGTAGATGCAGAGGATGTCGCCGGGCTCCATGGTGATCGCCCGCGACTGGTAGCGGGCCTCCGGCAGCAGGCCCAGCGGCAGGCCGCCGGCCTTCAGCTCCTCGTACGAGCCGTCGCGGCGCAGCAGGATCGCCGGGTTGTGCCCCGCGTTCATGTAGTGGAGGACCCCGGTCTCCGGGCTCAGCTCCGCCAGCAGCATGGTGATGAACTTGTTGGCGGCGCTCGACTCCGCGATGTGGCGGTTCAGGCGCTCCAGCAGCGAGGGGCCGAAGGGCGCCTGATCCAGCAGCAGCCGCAGGGCCGAGTGCAGCGTCGAGACCATCAGCGCCGCCGGCATCCCCTTGCCCGAGACGTCCCCCACCACGAGGTTCAGGCGCCCGTCCTGGAGAGGGAAGAGATCGTAATAGTCGCCGCCCACCTGCCGGGCCGGGCGATACCAGCCCGCCACCTGGAACCCGGGCACCGCCGGCGCGCCCTTGGGAAGGATCTGGCGCTGGATCTCGGAAGCCAGTTGCATCTCCCGCTCCAGGCGCTCCTTCTCCAGCGCCTGGAGGTGGAGCCGGGCGTTCTCCAGGGCCAGCGCCGCCTGGTTGGCGAACAGCGAGAGCGTGCGGCGGTCCGACGGCAGGAAGGGGCCGACGCCGCGGCGGCTCTCCTTGTCGCCTACCGCGATCAGGCCCCGCGGGCCGTTCTCGACCTCGATGGGAACGCCCAGGAGATAGCGCGTCCCCGGCAGCAGGTGCGCCGGCGCCGGCCCGCCGCCAGCGACGAGATCCCGCAGGCCGGGGTCGTCCACCTCGAACCAGGGGGCCGCCTCGCCGCCGAAAGTCCCCGCCAGGCGGTAGCGGCCGTTCTCCAGGATGTAGAGGGCGCCGCGCCGGGCGTCGAGGAGGGAGACGGCGCGCAGCAGGATCTCCTCCGAGAGGCGGTCGAGGTCCAGGGTGGAGGCGACGGCGAGGCCCACGTCATAGAGGGCCTCCAGCTCGACGACCCGGTAGTTCACCTGGAACTGCTGTTCCTTGAGATCGGCCTTGAGGCGGCAGCTCTTGAGGGAGCCGGCCAGGAGGAGGGTCAGGGCCTGGTTCACCGGCCGCTCCCCGCCGTCGCGGGGGGTGTAGAGCAACAGGCCGCCGGGGAACTGGAGACTGCCGAAGCCGTCCACCGAGGCGCGATTCTCCAGGATCTCCGGCAGCCCCGCCCCGACCGCGGCCTCCCGCTCCAGGGCCTCGCCATGCTGGAGATACAGGCCGGCCGAATCGGCCCTGTGCTCGCGCCGCCAGAAGTCGAGCAGCCGCTCCAGAAGCTGGCGCTCGCTCGCCTCGTCGCGGGAAAGGGCCAACAGCTCGTCCCAGGCCTGCGACGTGCCGGCCGGTACAACGCCCTCCATCGATGTCTCCTAGGCTGTCAAGAACGTATCTGGGCTACCGCCGTATCTTCGTCCGCGTAGATGGGAGCATACTGCGCGAGCCCCATGATGTGGAAGGTCTTCTCGATCGTCGGAGTCAGGCAGCAGAACCCCAACTTGCCTTCGATCTCAATCATCTTCTCAATGATCTCGATGAGGATGGAGATGCCGATCGAATTGACGATCTTCGTCCCAGCCAGGTTGAGGAGCAGGACCTTGAAGCCCTCGTCGAGGAGCTTGTAGGCGGCCTTCGCGATCTCCTCGCCACCCTGGTTGTTGATGTACCCCTCGGTGTAGATCACCGCCAGACCATCGCGGCGATCCACGGTCACGTTGAGGCTCTCAGTCATCGGCTCGCTCCCGCATTCATCGCAACATCTTGCTCATCACGACGGTCGTCCCCTCCGGTCCGGAGCGGAACTCCACCTCGTCCATGAGCCCCCGAATGATCTTCATTCCCCAGCCGCGCTTCCGCGGCGAGGTCAGCTTTCCCGCCATCGTGGGCTCTTCCTGGTCGTCCGGCGAGAAGCCGACCCCATTGTCACGAACCATGATGCGAAGCTTCTCCGGGAGGACCTGAAAGGTCACATAGACCTCATGGTCGGGCGCATGGCTGTGCTCCAGGGCGTTGATGCAGGCCTCGACCACAGCCATCCGGACCTCGTCGATTCTATCCGCACTCATGCCGATCGAATCAGCGATGACGGTCGCTGTGCGGCTTGCCTCGATCTCCACCTCGGGGACCATCGGAAGCGCCAGCTCGACCTCCCTCAGAACGCCTTCAGCCATGTCCGTACGCGAGCCGCCCAGGCGGAAGTCGATCAGAACGCGAGGAAAAGCTGCAGGGCGTAGATCACGATGGGATGGACCATGTCTTGTGACAAAAGCCAGCCGAAGCTGACCAGCGAGCCCACGGAGAGCAGCGCCTTGGCCGGCACATAAGGGACGGCGACGTGCTTTCGAACCGAGTCTAGCATGACGTTCCTCCTCATCCGCCCCCTTCCTAAGGCAAGCCCGTTGCCAACCCGCCACATCCCTGTCACGGAATCACTAACCCCTTCATTACAAGTCATTTACAGAGAGCCCGCGAAAATGGGGAGCAGAATGTCCCGGCAGCGTCCGCGACATTTTGTCGCGGCCTGAGACGGACCGTCCCGGCGTTATCGGACAGAACGCCCATTCTGCCACGATTTTCAGAGGACTTGGGACAAAATGTCGCAGGCGAGGCAGTTTGTCTTTTTAGAGAGGAGCGGGCTGATTGGCCTGCCAGTTTCGGATGAACTCCATGTACTCGACGATCTCCAGAACTTCGATGTCTCTGCTGGAATAAGAGCGGAGATGAAACGTGGCTCCTACGCTATCTTTGAAGGCGCTGAATCGCTCCCAAATACTGGACCCGCTTGGTAGGCTTCTTCCCGCAGCAACCCTGAGCCAGTTTCGGACCTCCAAGACCAGAATCGCAGGGTCGCCTTCATGAGCCCGGATGTCGTTGCCCGCGATATCGGACAGGACCTTCTGGTAGCGGTAGCGCTCCCGCTCCAAGATCAAGCACTGCTTGCGGGTCAGGCGCCCGTTACCGAAGTAGCGTCCCCCCAGGTCGAGCCCTAGCTCAAAAGGCATGTTGAAGCGAGGAAGATCCTCGCTGTGGAGCGGCTCTATCCTTGAAAGATCGTGGATGCTGAAACGGCAGGAACGGATGAGCTCCTGGATCTTTTGGAATCTCACCTGGCCGGAGTCGGCTCCCTCCAAGGCAATCCTCGGCCTGAAGCCACACTCCAAGACCGTAAAGATCAGGCACTGAAGGAGAGGCAGGTAGGCAGTGTCGAAGGGACAATTGATAAAAAGATCCCGCTCGAAATCTCTGGGAGTGGCCGCCATGGAAGAGGGCTCTGTCTACACAGCCTGAGCGGAGCTTTCTTTGAAGCTAAACCTCTCCTCGACATCTCCATCCTTGCGGTGCATGACCAGCACGCCCTGAGACTTCTCAGCGAGCCCACGTGCGTGCTCAACCGCCGCGTCTCGGCTCCGGAAGTAGCGGGTGTATCGAGGGTTCATGCTGCTGACAATCCAGCGGGTCCGGTAAGGAATGACATGGAATCTGTTTGGCTCCGCGGCTACCTTGCGGAAATCCGTCAGCAGCTCCTCGAATTCTGTCTTGCTCAGTGCCATGACACCTCCCGCCGCAAGTATACCATCGGAGACAGCGACGCGGTACCGGGAACCTAGAACCCCTTCCGCTGCAAGGTCTTCCTATCCACGCCCAGGATCTTCGCCGCCTCGCTCTTGTTGCCGCCGGCCAGCTTGATGATCTTGGTGATGTGCCGGCGCTCCATGGTCGCTAGGTCGAGGGGCTCGGGAGCGGTCTGCGACGGCGTCGTCCCCAGGAGCGAGCGGATGAGGTCCACGTCGATGTCCCGCTCCGCCAGGGAGACGGCTCCCTCTATTACGTTCTGAAGCTCGCGGACGTTACCCGGATAGTCGTGGGCCAGCAGCAGGGCCAGGGCCTCGGAACGCAGGGAGGGGACGGGGATCCCCTCGCGGCGGCAGAACTCCTCCATGAACGCCCGCACCAGGTGGGGGATGTCCTGCTTGCGGTCACGGAGAGGCGGCAGGTCGATCTCCACGCCCTTGAGACGGTAATAGAGGTCCTCGCGGAACCGCCCCTCGCTCACCAGGGTCTCGAGGTCCCGGTGCGTGGCGGCCACCAGCCGGACGTCGACCGGGATCGGCCGCCGGCCGCCCAGCCGCGTGACCTCCCGCTCCTGGAGCGCCCGCAGGAGCCGCACCTGGAGGGAAGGCTCCATGTCGCCGATCTCGTCGAGGAAGAGCGTGCCGCCGTTCGCCAGCTCGAACCGGCCGGGCCGCGCCTGAACGCCCGTCGCCACCCCGCCCTCGATGCCGAAGAGCTCGCTCTCCAGCAGCGATTCGGGCAACGCCGCGCAGTTGACGGCGATCAGCGCCCCCTCGCGTCCCGAGAGGTGATGGAGAAGCTTGGCGACCAGTTCCTTGCCCGTGCCGCTCTCGCCGCGCACCAGGACGTTGACGCCGCGGGGCGCGACGCGCTCCGCCACCTCCAGCACCCGGCGCATGGGGGGCGCGTAGGCCACGATGCGGCGGCCGGCCACCTCCTGGGCGAGCTGTCCCTTCAGGGCCTTGTTCTCCTCCTCCAGCCGCTCGCGCTGGGTCTCCAGGCGCTCCACCTGGCGGGCGGCGTCGAGGGAGACGCCGGCCAGGGACGCCACGGAATCCAGGAACCGGCGGTCGTCCGCCGTGAAGGAGGGGTCCGGATCGCCCCGGACCTCCTTGTCGAGGAGAGCAATGTAGCCGAGGAAGACGCCGCGGTAGGCGAGCGGCGCGGCCAGGAGCTGCTCGTAGGCCCGCCCGGCCAGCTCGCCGTTCGAGCGGGCCAGGGTATGCCCCTCGGCCAGGAGCTCGCGCCAGATCGGAGCGGCCAGCAAGGCGTCGCCGGTCGGGGCGTCCTCGATCCAGCCCACCGTGGCGGCGCCCCGGGCGCCGCCGTAGGCGTCCCGCGTCACGGCCACGGCCGCGGCCGGGTCGAGAGCGGCGGCCACACGGAGCAGCAACTCGTCGACCAGCTCCTGCTCCGGTCTCTGCGCGTGGAGCGCGATGGCCAGGTCGTAGAGCGTCTCGAGCTGGAGGACCCGCCGCTTTTCGGCCAGGAGGGCGTCGTGCCGAGCCATGAGTCCATTGTAGGGCCAGGGCGCGGCGGCGGCAGCCTCTTACTTCAGCCAGAAGCAGGCGTAGTGGTAATTGCCGCAGTTCGCGTTGTAGCCGAAGCGCTCGGTCCATGGCGGGCAGGCGCAGATCGTGGTCGTGCCTTTGCCTTGGCAGTAGAGATCGGTGCAGTAGTTGACGGCGGCGGCCTCCGCGCGGGGCGACCACGACGCTAAAGCCGTCATCCCGAGCGCGGCTACGAAGGTGAGCAACTTTCTTCTCATGGTGTGACTCCTTGCTGAACGGCTCCTGGGTGAGAGCCCAAGAGCCATCCAGCAAGATCAGGGCCAGACGGCCCGGCCTACACGTACCAGCAGCCCGTCCCGCTCCGCCAAGAGGAGCAGAGGGTCAGAGCCTTGGGCCTGTCGGTCCAGATGGGACAGTTGCAGAGACCGTCGGCGGTCGGGCAGGCCGTGTCGCAGAAACGCACGGTTGACGTCGCAGACGAAGACGCTGGGGACGACGAAACCAGGGAGGCGCCGAGCAGCACGGTGGCCAGGAACAGCTTCCGTTTCATGCTTCCCTCCTATTCGTACCAGCAGCCGACTCGGCTGACCGAGTTCCAGGAACCGCAGAAGACGGTCTGGCCGGGCTTGTCGGTCCAGGTCGGGCATCCGCAGGTCGCCGTCGCGGGCTTGCCGGCGCAGTAGGTGCTGCTGCAATAGCCCACGGCCTCGGCTTGAGGAGCCCACGAAGCGAGCACGGAGAGACCGAGGACCGCCGCCAGGGCGAGAAACTTCTTCTTCTTCATCTTTGCTCCTTTCTTCACGCACACCATCCATAGTTAGGGGTGCATGAGAGGGAGCAAAGGGGACGCCTACCGCCGCCCCCCCGCCGCCCGGCGCGCGGGCGCGGCCTTCTTGGCCCGCGGCTTCCGGACCGTCGCCACCTTCGCGGGCGCCTGCTCGCGGAGAACCTGCTTCAGGTACCGCCCGGTGTAGCTGTCAGGCTCGGCTGCGACCTGCTCCGGCGTCCCCTCCACCAACAGTTGGCCGCCCCCCGCGCCGCCCTCGGGGCCGAGGTCGATCACCCAGTCCGCCGTCTTGATGACGTCCAGGTTGTGCTCGATCACCACCACCGTGTTCCCGAGGTCCACCAACCGGTGCAGCAGCTTCAGAAGCTTGCCGACGTCGTCGAAGTGGAGGCCGGTCGTGGGCTCGTCCAGGAGGTAGAGGGTGCGTCCGGTCGAGCGCTTGCACAGCTCGCGGGAGAGCTTCACCCGCTGCGCCTCGCCACCCGACAGAGTGGTCGCCGGCTGGCCCAGGCGGATGTACCCCAGGCCCACCTCGCACAGCGTCTCCAGGATGCGGTTGATCGACGGGATGTTGCGGAACAGCTCGAAGGCCTGCTCCACGGGCAGGTCCAGGATCTCCGCGATGTTCAACCCCTTGTAGCGCACGCTCAGCGTCTCGCGGTCGTAGCGCTTGCCGCCGCAGATCTCGCACGTCACGTAGATGTCCGGCAGGAAGTGCATCTCGATCTTGATCTGCCCGTCCCCCTTGCACGCCTCGCAGCGCCCGCCCGGGACGTTGAAGCTGAACCGGCCCGGCCCGTAGCCCCGCATCCGCGCCTCCGGCGTCATCGCCATGAGATTGCGGATGGGATTGAAGACGTTCGTGTAGGTCGCCGGATTCGAGCGCGGCGTGCGGCCGATGGGGCTCTGGTCGATGGCGATGACCTTGTCGAGCTGATCCAGGCCCAGGATGCGGTCGTGCTCGCCCGGCTTGTCCGACGCGCGGTAGAAGTGCCGCGCCAGGGCCTTGTAGAGGATGTCGTTGACCAGCGTGCTCTTGCCCGAGCCCGAGACCCCGGTCACCACCGTGAACACGCCGACGGGGAACTCCACCTCCAGATCCCGCAGGTTGTTCTGCCGCGCGCCCTGAATGGTGATCGGCTTGCCCCGCCCCTGCCGCCGCTGCGGCGGCACCGGCACCTCCAGCGCCCCGGTCAGGTACTTGCCCGTCAGCGACTGGGGATTGCGGGCCACCTCCTCCGGCGTCCCCTCGGCCACCACCTCGCCGCCGTGCACGCCCGCGCCCGGCCCTAAGTCGATCACCCAGTCGGCGGCGCGGATCGTCTCGTCGTCGTGCTCCACCACCAGCACCGAGTTGCCGAGGTCGCGCATGCCCTGGAGCGTCGCCAGCAGCCGCGCGTTGTCCCGCTGGTGGAGGCCGATCGACGGCTCGTCCAGCACGTAGAGCACGCCCATCAGCTTGCTGCCGATCTGCGTGGCCAGACGGATGCGCTGGCTCTCACCGCCGGAAAGGGTCGCGGACGAGCGGTCCAGCGTCAGGTAGCCGACCCCGACGTCGTCGAGGAAGCTCAGCCGGTCCTGGATCTCCGTCACCACCTTCTCGGCGATCGAGCGCTCCCGCCGGTCCAGCGGCAGCCCGCCCATGAACATCCGCAGGTCCGACACCGCCAGCCGCGACAGCTCGTCGATCGACCGGCCGTGGATCTTCACCGCCAGCGCCTCGGGCCGCAGCCGCCGCCCCTCGCACGTCGGGCAGGGGTGGACCGACATGAACTTCTCGATCTCGGCGCGGATCGTCGGCGAATCCGTCTCCTTGTACCGCCGGTCCAGCATGGGGATGACCCCCTCGAAGCGGCCGGTCCACGAGTAGCTCGACTTCTTCCCCGTCAGGTTGAAGCTCATCTCCTCGTCGCCGCTGCCCTGGAGGATCACCCTCTTCGCCTCGGCCGGCAGCTTCTTCCACGGCGTCGAGAGCGAGAAGCCCATGGCCTTGGCCAGCGTCTCCACCATCTTCAGGCGCCAGGACTTCGACCCCTCCGGCCACGGCGCCACGGCCCCGGCCAGGATGGACCGCTCCGTATCGGGCACGATCTTCTCCTCGTCCACGCCCATCAGCGTGCCCAGCCCCGAGCAGGTCGGGCAGGCGCCGTAGGGGCTGTTGAACGAGAACAGCCGCGGCGTGATCTCCGTCAGGCCGGTGCCGCACTCCGAGCACGAGTAGTTCTGCGACAGCGTCTCCTCGGCCGCGCCTTCAGGAGCGAACACCACCAGCCCGCCCGCCACCTTCAGGGCCGTCTCGATGGAGGACGACAGCCGCTTCTCGATGCCGGGCTTGACTACCAGCCGGTCGATGACGATGTCGATCGAATGCTTCTTCTGCTTGTCAAGGCTCGGCAACTCGCCCGCCAGCTCCACCATCTGGCCGTCGATGCGGGCGCGGAGGAAGCCCTCGCGGGCCATCTGGGCGAGCTGCTTCTTGTACTCGCCCTTCTTGCCGCGGACGTACGGCGCGTAGAGCACCAGCCGGGTCCCCTCGGGCATCTCCATGGCGCGGTCCACCATCTGCTGCACCGTCTGCGGCCGGATGACCTGGCCGCACGTCGGGCAGTGGGGGACGCCGATCGAGGCGTACAGCAGACGCATGTAGTCGTGGATCTCGGTGACCGTGCCCACGGTGGAGCGGGGGTTCTTGGAGACCGACTTCTGCTCGATGGAGATGGCCGGGGACAGCCCCTCGATCGAGTCCACGTCCGGCTTCTCCATCTGCTGGAGGAACTGCCGGGCGTAGGAGGAGAGCGACTCGACGTAACGGCGCTGTCCCTCGGCGAACAGGGTGTCGAAGGCCAGCGAAGACTTGCCGGAGCCGGACACGCCGGTGATGACCACCAGCTTGTTCCGGGGGATCTCGAGAGTGACGTTCTTGAGGTTGTGCTCGCGCGCACCGCGGACGGAAATGCTATCCATGGGACCGGTCATCCTAGCAGAGGGGAAGGGACCTGTGTTGATCCCGGGGAACGGAACAGCGGCACCCTACTCGGGTATTCCCCGCTCCTCCGTCTGCCCCGGGGAGAGCGGGAGGACGATACCCGGTTGCGGAACGGCACGCAAGCCGATAAATTTGCTCTCACCTGGGGACACTCCTATACTAAGGCCGTATGGGCGAGCCCGCGACGAGATTAACGCCTCCTGAGGAATGGCCGAACGACGATCCGTTCCGGCTCGGATGGCGGCTGAAGTCCGTCCGCCTGCCCGATGGGAGCTCCGAGATCCGTGAGGTGCCTCTCACGGCGGAGGACCTTCTCGATCCCCAGGTAGGGGATCACGTGACCCAGAACAGTTGGCACATCTCGACGGCGCACCAGCTCCTCGGCATTCTCCAGGCTCGATACAAGAGCCAGCCCGACGTACTCGTCACCTGCGACATGAAAATCATCTGGGGAATCGCCGGACTGGAGAGCCCGTCCCCTGACCTCGCGATCATCCCTGGCGTCCGTGATAGGGGTCGATTCCGGAGGAGCTTCCGTGTCAAGCGAGAGAGGGCCCAGCCGGTCCTGGTCGTCGAACTGGTCTCTGACGAACCCGAGCACAAGAGTGCCGATCACGACAAGAAGGTCAAGATCTACCAGCGGGCTGGAGTTCCGGAGTATGTGATCGCCGATCCCCCGTACACCCCGAGTGGTTGCCGCCTGACAGGCTACCGTCTGAACAGGGCCGGACGCTATGAACCCATCCCTCCTGACTCCCAAGGACGCATCCTCTCTGTGACCACCAGCCTCGGGTTCGCTCCTGCCGGTGAGACCATCGACCTTATCGATGCCGAAACAGGAGAGCGGCTCCTCACCGACAGCGAGGCTCGGAAACGCTTAGAGGAGGAGAACGCCAAATTGAGAGCCGAGTTGGAGCGACTGCGGAATTCCAAATCCTGATCTTTTACCTCTCCTCCCCGCCCCTACCCGGCTTCCTGGCAACAAAGACCTCATAGGTGCCGGGCTCCAGCTCCGAATGATCGAAGGGTACGACGCTCGGTTGGAACCCAGCCTCGGAGAGCAGCCGCAGCCAATCCGCGCGGGAGAATAATCCTTCTGTATGCCGGTCGTGGACGACGCGAACCGAACCGTCGCCCCCACGCAACAGATAGGCGTAATCGACGACGCAGGTGGTGTCCGTCGGATCAGGATCCCACGTCCATTCGAGGTACCGCAGGCTCTCGCGCTCGCCGTCATGCCCCCCGCAGTCGGTGGAGGACCGGAAGCTCTCCTTGACATGATCCGGGGCGAAGAGAGCGGCGCCGCCCGGCTTGCAATGGATGAATGCTGTTTCGATTGCCTTCCTCAGATCCGACTCCGTCGTCATGTAGCAGATCGCGTCGTGGACGAACACGCAATCGAACTGGCGGTCCAGCCGCACCGTCCGCATGTCGCCTTCGACATGCTCGCACTCCGGATTCAACCGTTGGCTGACCGCGAGCATCCCGGGCGAAAGATCGACGAGAACCATCTGGAAGCGCGCCTTCAGATGCGACGCGTTGTTGCCCCCGCCGCTGCCGATCTCGAGCAGCGTTTGAGGCGGCCGCTCGCACGCTTCGATGAGCCTCTCCTGATAGAACGCCGCCTCCTCGGCATAGTCCTCCGGAGACGAAAGAAGGGGCCACCAGGAGGCGAGCTCGGTGTACATTTTCGGGAACTCGGTGCTGGCGGGACGATGGACTGAGGTCGGAGTTTGAAGTTGGGTATCCATAGCACTTCGAGGTAGTTGACAGGCTCTCTTACGCGACAACGACTTTATGGGTCTCTCTAGCTATCTCTAGCTGATCTCCAAGAAGGGGACTTCAGCCTTCGCTAGAAGCTCGATTAGACCCCGAATCTGACTCGTATCACCACTTTCTCGCGACCACGTAAAGAATACCCTCTCTCGCGCTCTTGATAAGGCAACAAAGAATGCATTAGTTTCCTCTGATTGATTGTTGCGATAACCCCAAAAGGCATTCTGGTGCAGTCCGACAAAAATCACAGTGTGATACTCAAGGCCTTTGCTTTTATGCACCGTCATCAAACGCACCTGGCCCTTGCCCTCAACCCTATCGACCAATTCCCTCCAGTCACTTGCCTCCGGTGCATGCTCAACTATTAGGCGGGCCAGCGCTGTTTGGACATCCCGGAAGTAACCATCGTTCTCGTACTGACGGAACGTGCGCCGCAAGGGAGCTTCGCCTATCTCATTCACAAGAGCACTAATTAGCACTTTCATATCCACATCGACTGGAGGCTCAGCCATCACCTCGCGGATGTAACGAACTATGTCACGCATTACCTTCTCAAGGCGCTTCAGGTCAACGGGGTTATCATAGTCAACACCAAACAAGCCTCCAAGCGTATCCTTAACTGCGCTATACGCATCATGACCGCGGACACCGAGAGTAACGCGAATCAGATTCAAAAAGAGCGAAGTCAACTCCTCAGACAATAAATCTTGGATAGCAATACCATTGACTAAGCGGGCCTCGTTGCGGAGCAATAGACCGCGCCCAGCAAAAGCATTGCGCAACTGGGTCTCAGCTTGATCTGCTCTCACGCGCACAAGCAGGGCAAAATCGTCGGGACAGCGGTTCTCATTGGCCTCGATATCATCAGCGACAAAATTCGCGAGCCAGTTGGCTTCGTCCTCATCAGTATTGAATATCCAGAATGCTGTCGCATCTTCCGGCACCTCATCGTCCGATCGAGCACACAGAGTCTCTACCGCTTCCGGCTCAATCTCGGTCACTAGGTCATTGATAATTTGGACGATGCGCCTGTTGGAACGATGGTTCATTTGCAGCATTTCTCGACGCGCACGGAAGTCTGTTTCGAACCACGAGAAAACCTCAGTCTCCGCTCCAGCCCATACCATTATGCGCTGCTTCGTATCGCCGACCGCTGTGAGCACTGCAGGTGAACCATGAAACGCCAACTTGGTCAGATCGTATTGGAGACCAGTAGTATCCTGAAATTCGTCCAAGAACACATGCGAGTACGTTAAGCGAAGTGCCCTCAAAACATAAGTGTTATAGGTGAGAATGGCTTGAGCCAAACGACCGATCATTGAAAAAGAAACCCCAGCCCGCGGACCCGACAGGCTTTGCCGCCACCATTCGACTGCAACCCATTCTTCCATGCTCGCTGGCTCGCCTATTTCCAAAGGCAGAGGACCCCATAATTCGGTACTTTCTCTACGCAAAGCCTGAGCAGCTGCCATACCTCCCAACGCCGCAGGGGGAGTCAGGCCACGCAAGAAAACAATCCAGTCGTCTTGCGTTGAAAAGCGTATCTGGTAACCCCGTAGTGGCCGGCACCACGGGGGAGCTAGAGCTAGAAAACGATCAACAAGGCTCTTGGCAAAGGCGTCGAAAGTGTAGGAATCAAACCGCTGCGCCTGTTCGGAGGAACAGCGCCGCGCCACCCTATCCTTTAGATTCTTTGCTGCATCTCGCTTGAAGCTTACGGCAAGAATACGTTGCGGCGGTTTACACCGGCCAGCCTGAAGGAGGTACAGAGCCCGTTGGGCAAGCAGTTCCGTCTTACCGGCACCGGGTCCAGCGATAACACTTCTGCTATCAGAGGAGGTTACCACCCTCTGGGCCGCATCTTCCAATCTGATCCCGCCTGCCGGTTGCCAATCTTCTGGTTTAACGAATCTTCCCACCGTCAGCCCTCTACCGGATCCTGCGCTGAGCGCATACGCAATATTTCGTCAGCAGCCAGCACTAGATCACGCAGCGGCTGCGGACAAGATTCCTTGATCTCATCATCAGTGAGGAGAGAAAGAGCTTTCAAGTGTGAATCCGGCTTACCTCGCTTCTTAAACAGCACCTCATAGGTGGCTAGTTCCTCCACTGTCGGATGGTCGTCTCTCAGAGCCTTTTCCTCGTAAACCCCAAGCCCAGGCCCCTTCCCAAAAATCGATGTCGCGAGCGCAGCTTCGTCACTAGGCACTTCCGCATCGGTAACACCATAAGCCTCGGGGAAGGCCCGCACCATCATCATGTCGAGGTCGAGGGGGTAAGAGTAGAACACACCTCGCTTAGCGAGCCACCGACGCCAGCGGCGGATACTGTCCTCGCCTCTACGATTCCAATAATCAGTAGTGCCGGGATTTCCTCTCACCCAATTGGGAGCTTCAACATTCTGGATTGCGCCAAGATGGTCATAAGCATACTTGAGGCGAAGAGGCCCAGCGTTGTAGCGGCCAAGGTCAAAATCCAGCAGAGTAAGGACTGGAATACGCAGATCGTTCAGCAACCGCCAGAAGTGGTTAACGTGCCGCCCACCGAGAGGTGCAAACGCAATGAAGGACGGATCAAGATCTACCCCGAGTGCTTTCGCGACACGCGGCACTACCACTTCTTCACTATCACCCTCCCCTAGAATGACAAGGCTAGCAAAGTAGATTTCGGGCTGAGCCAAAACAGCTTGTCGAACGTACTTGCCGGATTCCTCGTCCTCTTGGGGAAGATGAATCGGACGTACATGCGTAACAAGCTCATCGACATCCAGACGAAAATGCCGTATAACCTCAGGAGTAACACGCCGCAGAACACCCGGGGCATGGCTGGTGACGAGCCCCATGGCCTGCGGTCCCATACAAAGTTCCCCCAACAAACCCATTAGGCGAGACAAGTAGAAGGGGGAGAGATGGTTTTCGGGCTCCTCGACTGCATAGATGGTGAGTGCTGGCGGCGTAACGTCGAGGTCTGCGAAGCCGTTGGGTGGCGTACCTTTCACCAGTTCCGATTCGAGTTGTGCCTGTGTGGCCGCAAGCGCAAGGAAAAACAACGACGCCTGCCCCTCACTCAGTTGGTCGAGCCCGCGCTCGCGCCCTTCGGGAGCCGGAGAAAGTGTAGCAGTCATGCTACGCAACAATTGGGTGAAATCTTGAGATACCACAGTGAGGCGGGGCCTCTGAAGATGTGTGGCCTTATGTAGTCGCCCCCAGTTCTCGGCAAGCTTTTTTGTCACCCATTCAATCGCCGGAAGCCCTTCCATCTTATCTTGCAGCACCTCCCCGACCATCTGAATGTCGGCCTCGGCGTCGGCACCAAAGTCTCCGCTACGCTCCAAGCGCCGCACGAGTTGGCGTAAAGCCTGTTGTGTCACAGCACGACCACCGCGAGTCGCGGGCACATGAATTAGCTGAACCTTTCCGCGATCTGAGCTGTGGAGGCGCTGCTTATCGAGGATAGTACCTTCTTCACCGAACTCAACCTCACTCAGATGCGAGACCCAGTAAAGCGTGGTCTCAATCTCATCAGCAAAGCTTTCTCCGCGCTGCCACAACGCTTCAAGCCTCAATCGCGCCTTCAGTGGTTCGCCTGGACCCGAAGCAGTCATTACCCGGAAGACCTCTGGAACCGTTCGAGTTGCATCGGGGTCTCCATCCGTCAACTCCGGAAACGCAAACACAACGTCGATAACAACCTGCCTCTCGGCCACATTGTCAGGTGATTCTTGCGGGCCGAAATGGACATCCGCAAGCGTGATCGTTCTTTCGTCGCGCGTAAGGCCAAAAAGACGGCGTAAGGCCTCGATGAAAGCACTCTTACCAGCCCCATTAGCACCGATTAGGGCTGTTAAGTCCTCGCCGAGGGTAACAGTGGTCGAGTTCGGCCCAAAAGAGCGAAAGTTTTGAAGAGTAACGGACTCAATGTACATGGCGCTCACCTTACGCAGTTCCGCAGGAGGCGTCAACCCACAGAATAGAGCAGCGTGAGCCTATAGCTAACTTCTTAGAAACGGCAACTGAGGCCGTAGCAGCAGGTATCGGAAGGAGTAGCGGAAGAACGAGCGTGGGTGGTCAGCAGACCACCATGCCTCAATCCGGAGTCTCCGGCCCAACCCCCCGCACCTTCCGCCCACCCGTCTTCACCGGCGCCACCTTCGGAATGCCCAACTCCCGTTGCGCCCTCTGCCACAGGGTACGCAGGCCCTTCTCGTCGTAATCGCAGCAGCCCTTCTGGAGCTTGCCGATTTTCTTCGCCGCCTGTTTGTCCCCGTAGCGCAGGAGGACGAACTCCAGAGCCGTAGAGGTCCAATAGGGCAGATCCTTCTCGCCGAGCACCCCTTCGATCGCCGATGCGGCGGCTTCGTCCACCTTCGGATCGGCGTGGCGGGCCAGGATTCTCAGCACGATCGGGAGCGTGGAATCGGTCCAGGGACGGCTCGCGAAGGCGTGGGCGATCTTCTCCCGTTGCGCCGGGGAAAGCCAGGTGCCTTTCCGCGGACGATCAGGATCGTAATAAGAGCGCAGCTCGTCGCCCGCGGGCTCCAACTCGTAGAGACCATGCCAGCGCGTACCCGGACGGATGGCGGCCTCGACGAGCCAGTCGATCCGGTCGACCTCATTGACAGACCTCCGGGCCTGTAACGCGATGGCGCGGTGGACCATCTCGCGGAGATCGCCCAGCTCTTCCCGCCCCTCCGGATAGAGCGTGCCGTAGGAGAGCCCGACCGTCCTCCCCCAGCCCTCATCCTCTCCCGCGAGGAACGCCACCACGTCCTCACCTTCGAAATAACGGGGCGGCGCCGGACAGATCAGGCCTGCCGGGAACCTGACCTCGATCTCTCCTTGCTCCGCTCCCTTCCAGGTCTCCAGGACGCGCAGGGTCGCCACCGCCAGAGGCATGTCGTCGTCCTCTCCCCTCCCGCGCGGCTCCTCGACCTTGACGACCCTCGCCACGACGATCGTTTCCGCCTGCTCCACCAGGCTCCAGAGGGGGACCGGAGGAATGGGATAGGCGTGAGCGCCCAACGATCCCACGACGGCCAGGCTGACGGTCAGCAACAGGACTTTCGAGGACAGGCCCATGATCGAAACCTCCTTGGGACTCTACGAGTGACGGGTCCCTGATACCTTAGACACACGTTGGAGGCCAAAAGGCTCCCTGTCAACTTCGAGCCGTTCATCCCGGATTTCGCGCGGCTGGGCACGTGAGCGGTGGCGTCGCCGCCTGCCGGTCGCCGTAGCGCTGGAGGATCAGTTCCAGGGGATAGCTACGTGCAACCTTGGTGAGGCGAGAGAGGAAGAGAGATGACTCCAGCGTAGCACGTGCGCTACACTAGCGTACATGAGAAGCATCCCCCATCGCGAGCTACGGAACCATAGCGGCGAGATCCTCCGCCAAGCCGAGGCGGGCCAGGAGTTTACGATCACCGTGGACGGCCGTCCGGTCGCGGTGCTTGGCCCTGTCCAGAGGCGCCAGTGGGTCCCCAGGGAGGAGCTCCTGAGAATTCTCCAAGCCCAGAAGCCGGATCCCACGTTCTTCGAGGACGTGCAGGAGCTCGGCGGAACCTTGGAGGAGTTGGGAAACCCTTGGGAACGCTGACACGGGGGCTCCTGGATACCTCCGTGGTGATCGCCCAGGCAGATGACGGCGGTCTCCGAGAGCACCTTCCCGAAGAAATCTCGATCTCGGTCGCCACGCTGGCTGAGCTGCACTTCGGTGTTCTGAGCGCCAAGGACGATGAGGTGCGGCAACATCGCCTATGGCGGCTCGGTGCCATTGAGGCAGCGTTCCACCCCATACCTATCGATCCTCCCGTAGCCCGGGCCTTCGCGTCGGTCGCCTATGCGGTCAAGACGGCTGGCCGCCAACCGCGGTCCCGGGTCATGGATCTCTGGATCGCGGCCACCGCGTTGGCGCATCGCCTTCCCCTCTATACCCGCAACGGTGACGACTTCCTGGGTCTTCAGGACCTGCTCGAAGTTCGGGTCCTGTAGACCACAACGGTCCGGCCGACTCGAAACCTCGGGTCACGCCCCGTCTGAACCGTCCCTTGAGGGACAATCGCGGGTAGCCCCACGGTTTCAACCTGGGGCGGCATCAACCGCCGTAGCCCCGCCATCGCGCGGCCACACCCATGGAAAAATCCGGAGCCCCCCGCCCCGCCCACGACGGGGAGCCCCGTACATCTTCACATCGTCTGTCAAAGAGCCCCGCCGCGGACTTTGAAGCCTTTTTCCCGCGGCAATGACTTCAACTTCGTTCCTAAAAGTCTTTTGGTCACGGGTAAAATCCTTTTGCCCGCGGAAAAGACGCCACGACCGCGGGTATTGATCTTTTCCTCGCGGCAATGCGACCGGGAGGGAGCATAAAGGTCTTTCGGTCCGGCGCGCAAGAGAAATCTTGCGCTAAAAACCCAATTTCTTCCGCAATTGACCTTTACCCCGGAGCAAAAGGTCTTTTCCGGCTCCAAAAAGTCTTTTACTCCGGCCAAATGACTTTTTGGCGAAGTTCTCCGGTCTTTTGGCAATGTTTTTGTTGACGGCCTCCAGGGCCATCCGTATATTCGGATGCGAGGCCGGCGAATGAGGGCGGAGATCCTCATTCCCCGGCGGGATCTTTGACAATTGAAGTGATTTCCTACCACCTCGGGCGGCCGCGGGCCGGGCGGCCGCCACCCGCCTCTATTTCTCCCCGCTACTCCCCTCCCGCCTCTCCCACCGCGCAGACCAGCCGGTCCGGCAGCGGACGCATATCCACCGCGATGTCGCGAGCGAGCTCGTGGCGCGTGGGCAGGTCGGTGAGCACCAGGCCGTCGCCGCTGAAGGCGGGGTCGAGCACGCCGCCGGAGGTGTAGCGCGCCACCGCGAAGCGCCAGCCGCCATCGACGAAGGCGCGGCCGGCCAGGAGGATGCGGTCCTGGCGGTCGAGCGCCAGGCCGTAGGCCTCTTCACCCGTGGCTCCAGGGAAGTCGGTCAGCGCGAAGCCGGCGGTGGCGAAGGCCGGGTCCGGGGTGCCGTCGGCGAGAAAACGCGCGAGCAGGAAGCGGTCGGCGCCGTCCTGCTTCGCGGTGCCCGCCACGAGGATGCGGCCCTCCTCGTCCACCACCAGGGCGTGGGCGTAGGAGGTGGTGGTGCCAGGCACCTCGACGAGGAGCCTGCCGCCGGCCCCGAAGTCGGGATCGAGGGCGCCGTCCCAGGTGTAGCGGGCCAGAGCGATCCGGTAGGTGTCGGCGATGAAGGCGCCGCCCGCCGCCACGATCGCCCGTTCGCCGTCCGTCGTGGCGATGGCCACGGACGAGGCGCTCTCCTGGCTCGATTCGGGGAAGTCGGTGACCACCCTGCCGCTGCCCGCGAAGCCCGCGTCGAGGTTGCCGTCCGCGGTATAGCGGGCCAGGGCGAAGCTCGGCCCTCCCCCGCCCACGCGGGCGTCGCCGGCCGCGACGAGGACGAAAGTCTCGTCCTCGATCTCGGCCGCCACCACGGCCCGGGCCGCTTCGTCGGTGGACTCGGGGAAGTCGGTGAGCACGAAGCCGTCGCCGCCGAAGGTGACGTCAGGGCCTCCTTCCCTGTAGTAGGAGGACGCCAGGGCGAACCGGTTGCCCGCTCCCACCCGCGCTTTGCCCACGGCAATGATCCGCGACTCGCTCCTGATCCCGGAGACGATGGCGAGGTCGAGGGCCGATGCCGAGTCGGCCCCGGGGAATTCGCTGAGGACGACGCCGCCGTCGCCGTAATCGGCTTCGAGGGCGCCGTCCCACTCCTGGTAGCGCGCGACGACGAAGCGCTGAGCGTCGCCGACCCGCGCGTCGCCGGCCACGTAGATGTTGCCCCGGGCGCCGTCCGGCCCGTCGTAGACCCAGGGGGCGATCTCGACCGCCCAGGCGCCCTCGGCGGAAGAGACGGCGACGTCGGTGAGGACGATGCCGTCGCCGTCGAATTCAGAGCTGGGTGTGCCGTCGTCCTCGTAGCAGACGACGGCGAGTTGCGCGTCGGGGAGCTGAGCACAGCCGGTCGGCAGGCAACCGAGTGTGAAGATGAGGATGAAGGGGATTCTCGAGCTGCGCATGGCGCGTCTCCTTGGGGCTCCCCTCGCGCCCCCGGCCTTCTCTCAATGGCGCGGCGGGCGGAAGATGAGCCGGACGATGATCCACGGGGCCAGCACCAGCAGGATGATGACGGCGACGACCCATCCGATGCGGGACGGCCGGGCTGCCGCCTGCGAGCTGACCTCGACGATGCAGTCGGCGGTGAACGCCGTGTGATCGACCCCCACGGTGACCAGCCGCGGCCCTTTGCGGGAGTCGGCGGGAATGGTGAACGGTACGGTGGCCTCGCCGCGGACGTCGGTGTTCCCGAGCGCCGCCAGCCGGTCGCCCAGCACCAGATGGAGCGGCGAATCCGGGTCGAGATCCCAGACACGGGCCTCCACCCAGCTCCCCGGCCGCACGCGGCCCGGGACGACCTGGCAGACGGGGTAGACCGTGGGCACGAGGGAGGCGGGTGGCGGTCCGCCGCCGCCGGTGTCGAGGCAGTCCTCAGCGCCCGAAACCGCGTCCCGGGCACAGGCCTGGATCCGGAAGACGTCGGCGACCGGACCGCGGGTGGTGCTCCGCAGCTCGACGGTCACCAGGCCGAACAGCGCCGAAGGGGAGGGCGGGCCGGGCTCGCCCTGGAACTGGCGGCCGAAGGTGGCGGTCACCCCCTGGGTGATCGGCACGAAGCGACCCTCGTGATACTTCCAGACGATGCCGGTCAGCGCGGGCGGGCCGCCCTCTTCGGGCGCCCAGCGGGCCTGGGTGATCAGGTCGATGCCTTCGAGAGCGGGCCGCGGCGCTCCCTCTGGGAATTCGCCGGAGCGGCCGCCGGTGGCGCGGTCGTCGTCGAGATCGAAGTAGGCCCAGTAGCCCACCTCGCCGGCGGGGGCCGTGGGCTCCGGGGTGAGCAGCCGGTGGGTGACGCGGGTGACCTCCGTCCTTCGGTCCGCGCTGACGGTGACCGCCGAGAGGTCCACGAAACGGGCCTCGGCCGGGATCTCGCGGTGCCGGTCGACGCGGACGAAAGCGGCCACCTGGCCGAGCTCCACGGCGGGCGGCGGATCGTAGGCGACGTCGGGGATCTCGACGACCTCCCCCTGGAGCCACGCGATCTGGTCGATGGTCCGCGGAGCGACGCCGGTGAACGGCTCGGGCGGCGAGGGCCAATCGACGGCGTCCTCGATGCGCCGGACGAGCCGCGTGCCGTCGCCGACGCCCTTCATCAGGTTGTCGTCCTCCTCGGTGTGCCAGAGGCCGAAGACGTGCCCCAGCTCATGGGCGAAGATCCGCGCGTCGGCGTCGCCCGAAGGGGAGAAGCTGCGGTCTTCAAGAAAGACGTGGCCTCCCAGCGGCGACCACGCGTCATGGGAGTCGAAGGCGCGGCCTGGTACACCCTGGGGAGTGCCGAAGGCGCTGCCCCCGAGCCCTGGAAGCTGGCGGGCGTTGACGACGGGGATGCCGGGCAGGCCTCCCGGAGTGAACTCTCCCGCGCCGTGATCGCGCAGCAGACTCACCCAGCGATCCTGACAGGAGGCGAGGACGTCCTCGACTTCGGCCTGGCTCGCCTCGTCCCCGGAGAAGTTGATGTCGCCGGGCTGATCCCGCGAGGTGTCGGGATCGGGGATGACGGGGAACTCGTCTTCTTCGCGGAAGCGGTCCAGCCCGGACCGGAAGCTGATCGAGACCTGGGGGAGGAAGATGCGGTCGCTCACCCGCTCGTGGCGCCGCCACAGCACGGTGCTGCGGTCGGCGCCCTCCTCGCCGTCCAGGGCTCCCACCGCCGCGGGGTCGGCGGCCGTGGGGCTCCCTTAGACGAGGCACCAGAGGACCGGCACGTTCCAGACCTCGCCGGCCCGGACCGGCGGCGCCGCGAACGCGGCGCCGAGGACGAAAGCCCAGGCGAGGAATCCTCTCCCTCTCCGCTTCGCTTCCATGGCTCTATCTCGCCACTAATCTATCAAAGCGGCCGTGCCCCGAGCCCACCCGCCGGAGCGGGACGGACCCGCCCTGGGGGGTATAGGGGCTTCTCCTGGCCTCGATATCCGTCGTACCGGGAGGGGCCTCTCCCGGCCTATGCGGAAGCCAGACAAGCCAGAAGCAGAATCGTCTTTCTCAGCTCGACACCTCCTGAAGTTTTTCTGTCAGCTCTACCGACCTCGACAACGACAATCCCGCCCCCGCCTCCCGGCTCCGCACCGCGTCCAGGAAGAGCCCCAGATCCTGAGGATCTCCAGGCGGCAGGGGCGAGCCGGCGAGCTCGGCGGCGCCCCGGTCTCCCCGCACGAGAATACGCGACGCCTTCGCGCCCGGTCCGCGGGTGGCGATCAAGGTGATCCCCATCCAGCGGTGGACGCCCTGCTCGTCCACGATCTCGAAATGCATCCTCTGATCGATCCAGCGTCCGGGCAGGATTCCGGGGCCGCCGACCTGGACCACGCGCTTCACCCGCCCGCCGAGCACCGCCTGAGCGAAATCGATCTCGTCGAGCAGATCGCCCACGAGCGCGCGGGCGTCCGGCCGCTCGGGCGACTGGAACCGCGCCTCCACCTCGGCTCCGGCGAGGGCTCCATCTTTCGAAAGTAGACCGCCGGCCGCTCCGGGCTCCAGGGCGAAGCCGGTCTTCCGAGCCATCTGGATCTGACGTTGGCGCCTCGCGCCTTCCGACGCGATGTCCTTCCAAGCCGAGGGATCGAACGGCAGCGGACGCAGGAGGAAAACGTCCTTTCCCGCCGCGACCGCTTCTGAAGCAAGATCGAGCTGAGCTTTCTCCGACGCGGCGAGAATGACCGCATCCACCGCAGGCTCATCGAAGAGCCGCCGGGCTTCCCGCGTCGCCAGTCCGGCCAGGGCTCCGGGCCCCGCCACCGCCGAGCGCAACGCCTCCGTCTTGCGATCACAGAGAGCCACCACCTTGGCCGCGGGGAGTTGCTGGCAGACTGAGAGAGCCTGAAGCCCCCGTCCTCCGAGCCCAACGAATCCGAGGCGCACCGGCTCCTCGGCCATCCAACCGAGAGGCAGCGCCGCGCTCGCCCCCAGGGCTCCGCTCCAGAAGAGGAACTCGCGGCGAGTGAGGGGGGGATGAGTCATCGCTGGCCTCCGTTGACGTCGTACCGGTTGGAAATCCGCACGATGCGGGCGCGGTCGATATCAGACTGATTAGCATCGAAGATCCGACCCCAGAGAGCTCCCGGGCTAGGGGCCTTCTTGCTTTGGACTTCGATGAAGCGGACATAGAGGTCCTTCTCCGTGCCCACATCAAATTCCTTGGTCCACTTGAGGGTCTGGGGATTCCACGCCCATACCCCCAGGTAGGCTTCCTGATCGGGACGCCCCGCGAAATCGGCCACCTTCCGGGTCATGACGGCAAAAAGATGGAAGCCTTCCCTGGGAGCCACTTTCTGAATGCCAGTAACCTCCAGGACCTGGCCCTTCAGCTTCACCTCGTGCGCCCCTTCTCCCAGCCAGTCCTCCTCCACCCGCTCCACTCCCGGCAGGAGCTGCACCCAGAACGGCGCCGACCGTTCGCTCTCCAACGCATCCGCCTGCCCTTCGGCGGTCAGCTTCCGGTAGAAACGCAGCTTCAGGAACCACCAGGAAAGGTCCACCGGTTTCGCTTGTCCATCTCGGCTGATCGTGGGGCGCGACAACAGGAAGGAGGAGGCCAGGAACCGGGGATCCGTCTGCGAATGATCGCGGTGATGGCCGATAGCGCCGTCCACCTGAGAGAACTCGACCTTGAATTGCTTGAGATTCAGCGTCCGGAGGTTGGGATCGAAGGCTTCGCCCGCGCTTTTATTTGTGACGATCGGGTCCGTGCCGATCTGATAGTACGTTTTATCCTTGGGGGCCTGCTGTCCCAGCGCGAATTCCGGATCGCTCACCGGCACGACTTCGATTCCGAGCTGTTCCGCCAGCCCACCCACCTCGTACCAGGGACCGTCGACGACCACCATGAGACCCGGCCCGCCCTCGACTTTCTCGGAGACTCCATGGGTCAGAGGCAGCACCATCCTGATCTTGGGCGCGGGCACCTTTGCCGGGCGGCGGCACGGCACAAACTGAGGCTGCCAGCGATCCCGGGTCTTGTCGTTCTCCGCCTCCAGGACTCCCTGCCCTTCCGGCAGGATGCCTTCCCAGCGGCTGAAGACTCGCGCGGAGAAACGGTGGTGAAGGGCGCGGAGATCCCCCTCTGGCCCCTGGCGGGACAGATCCTCTTCGTAGTGAAAGAAGGGCTCCGCTGCATTCCTGACCGAACGCGGCATGGGCAGGCGACGGTGCTCGTCGTCGCCCCTCGCTCCGAATTCCGACATATGAAAGGCGCGAAGGGGAGCGCCCGGTTTCAATTGCGGATGGTCGGCCGGGGGGCGGCCCCGCCAGCTCCATACCTGATGCAGGATCTCGGCCCGGTAGACATGACCTTTGAGGTCCGCGACGTCGTTCATGTCCAGGTCGACCTTGAGCACGCCCTTGTCGTAGGACGGTTTCAGGGAGCTCCACAGGGCCGTACCCAAAGCCTTCGTCTGTGGCAGCGCCCGCGGGATCTCGATCAGCAGATGCCAGGGAGAGGTGCCTTTGATCTTTCCGTCGTCCCGAACGATCTCCTTGCGGGTAGCGGTCTGCCAGAACCGTTTCTCCGCGTCCGGAAGCAGCGACACGTAGACGCTGAGACGGTACATCGTCGTCGGAGAGGTCGGAAATATCTTGGTCTCGGTGCCGGCGGTCACGAGCAATCCCTCATCCTTCATCTCGCAGGCGATGGGGATCGCCTCGTACTGCTCCGTTTCCAGCGTGCAATCGGCCTCCTTCCAGTTATGGAAGTCCGCGGCGATCGAATTGGCGCCGGTCCGGAGCTTCTTCTTGGAGAATTTGAGGTTCAGGCTCTGCCAGCTCGTCGGGTTGGCGACGCCGAGCTCCTTCACCTCGACGTAGATCCCCTCGACGGCTGGATCGTCCAGGTAGACACCGACGTCCTCCAGATTCCCTTTCGTCTCTCCCTTGTCGTACGCCAGTTGATAGAAGCTGCGCCAGATGAATTTGCGCCGGTTCTTGTCGGCGTCTTTCGCGACCCAGCGGTCCCAGGTTTCGAGATCGACCGTCGGGGGCCGGACCTCGAAGCGGAAGCTCTCGGCCACCTTCATTCCGCTGCGCGCCGGGAATCCCTTTGCCAGAAGAAGGAGCGGAGTGTTCGCCAGCAGCGCATCCGTCTGCGCCAGCTCGTCCGCCGGACGGTTGGGATCGGCGAGACGTTTCGGATCCCCGAAGAGCGGATCTTTTTCCGGCAGCACAGCCTTGGGAGAAAGCTCGCGGATGCGCGGCGCGACCTTCTCGGGGATGGGCGGCAGCGCCGCGGCGCCCTTGGGCTTGACGCGCAGCGAGCCTACATGCATCTCCCGAAGGTAGGTCACCTCTCGCGGCGTACCCTCGACCGCCTGATTGGGGATGGTCTCCATGAGCTTCCAGGGATTGCCGTCCGAGAGAGACTTCGGGATCGCGCCGGAGTTGGTGACCATGAACGGCACGACCCTGTAGGTCGTGCCGAAGACAAGCCCGGGAATCTTCGCGTCCTTCTCGAACCTGAAGTCCACCAGGGGCTCATCGATGCCGGAAGGGCGGTCTTCGCATGGATCGGCCGCGGAGCTCGCGGCCAGCCGGACGCCCGAGACGGCACACGGGCTCATAGGGCCTTCGGCTGTGAGAGGCCCGTTGTCATAGGTCACCGTCGGCGAGCGCACATCGTTGAGATACGCAAGACGGGTGGGCAGCAGCACCGTGGAAAGCTCTTCATCCTCCACATGGGCAGCCGCCATGTTGAGGCATTTCCAGTGGGTGTCGCCCTTTTTCTGCATCAGCAGGCCGAGGCCCTGGAGGTGGATCAGATGGTCCGCCGAGCGCGGATCCTTGCCCAGCGTATCGAGCTGGAACGTGAGGCCTTTCGTGCGGCCGGGATCGAGAGCCCGGATGTCCTCGTCCGCCTTGGGACGAACCGAAGCGACCACCTTCCGGGCCAGGGCTTTCTGGAAATCCTCCGTCCAGCCGGGCACCGCGAGAGGCTTGAGGATCTTTTCCTGATAGGTCTCGGCCAGCTTCGTCAGGTCCGCCGCGAATTCCGGCCAGTAGTCGCCGAGGTGATCCAGGAGCAGGAGACGCTGAAGATCGATCTCGGGCGGCGGGCCGTCCAACAAAGCTCTGGCAAACTCCGACGCGGCTGCCGAGGGCTGCGGGTCCTTGAACGCGAGGAACGCCTTCCACTGGATCCGAAAGAGCTCCCGCAGCGTGGCGGGATTCGAGAGGGAAGCCAGGATCTGCTCGAGCTCGGCGACCGTCTGCTCCAGGCTCAAGGAGGCCAGGTCACGGACCCGCTCCGTCCTGTCCGCACCGCGTACGGCGAGGTCCAACAGGCCGGCGCCGCTCTTCTCCAAGGGGATGCCGGTCACGGCCTCTCGAATCCAACCGAGCCGGGTCCGTTCCTTTTCGCTTCCCAGCCATGTCGTAGCCTTCTCTCGCAGGGTGTCGGCACTCGATTGCGGAAACGGCGTCTTCCCAAAGAAGCGCGCACGATCCAGGAAAGGCCCTTCCGGCCCCTTGCGCACGCCCGGTCCGAAGGTCGCGACGAGTTGCTCCAGCACGATCGAGGCGATCACGGGATAATCGGACAGCGGTGGCCGCGGCTTCTTCTGGATCTCCCCGACCAGCCAATCGACGAGGATTCGCGCCACGTGCAGTTGCTCGGCGAGGCGGGCTTCCAGCCCGGTCCGCCATTCCGAATTCGCGACGTCCTCTTTGTTGATCTGCACCCATAGGTCGCTGAAGTTGAAATAACCTTTCTGCCCCGGGTCCGCCAGATCGCAGGCCAGGGTCTCGACCTGGAGCAGGAACGTGGGTGCAGCCGGCGCAGGCGGGGGCGGATCTGCCGACGGCGGCGTCCCCGGCGGTGGCGGGACCTGGACCGGCGGCCCGAATTTATAGGTCAGGGTCACCTGCTTGCCGTTCGGCGTCTGAAGGTCCGGCTCCAACTCGAAGTCCCAACCCTGGTGACGAACCTTGAAGACCGGCGCCACGACGGCCTCCATCGGAGGCATCTCGGTCTCGGGCACCTCCAGGCGCGAGGAGAGCCCGATCGCCTGTGGAAGGGGATACGGGTAGAGGGAAACCTGCCCCAGGAAAGCGGGCCAGCTTCTACTTTCGCGGCTGATCTTCGTCGAATCCTGGGCTCCCCCCCAACCCCAGGCGTTGTTGCCGCTCTTGAACTCACCGAAGCGACGACTGAGCACTGTCCGGAAGCTTGGCGACGGATGGCCGGTCCCCCGTATGACAGGAAACGGTCCCTTCTTGACAGAACCATCCAGGGAGTGCAGATAGACTTTCTCGATCGGCCGAAACAGGCTCGCCCCTTCGCCCCAAGTCCACGGCGCCAGGAACGAATCCGCGACAGCAAGCGTGTTCGGGGTGTGGCCGTTCCCCAGGGCCACGGAGAACGTGAGGCCAAACGCCTTCAGGTTCGGCGTCACGTTCGTCTTGTCGTGAGGGTGCAGCCTTTCCAACGTCGGCAAAAAGACCAGATCCGCCATCGCGGGCTCCTTACACCAGCATGTCCAGATAGTTTTCGACGGCCGCCTTGAGCTTTTCCGGGTTGATCTTGTCGATCTTGACGGGTTCCGCTTCCATCCCCAGCGCCGCCATCCCGCCGAGAGACGCCAGTTGCGCCACGGGCCGTGGGCCGCCCAGGGAGGATCGCCGGTTGGAACCCACGCGGCCCAACGTGTACTGCACCGACTCGCTCACTTCCAGCGTGAAGCACCAGCAGATCTTGATCTTGATCTCCAGGTGTCCGGTCCCCACCATCGCGCCGCCTTGATATTGGCCGTCGAGGCGCAGCGTGATCGTCGCCGAGGCGATCGAAAGCACTGAGACGTGGCCGCGGATCATGAACATCAGGCCTACTACCAGCCCGCCGCCTCGCGCGCTGTCGTAATTCGCCGTCACACCGAGGTACACCGCGACGCCGCCGCGGATCGGCCCCAGGGCGATTCCCAGGCTCGCCGACACCGCGATGGCCATGTCCGCCGTCGCCGTGACCTTCCCTGTCGAGGTGTGATAGCGCGAGCCCAGCTCCAGATACCCCGCGCCTCCGAGGATGAAGACCGTCAATGTAAAGGGCGCGTCTCTCCGGGCGAGGCCCGCCGTGACGCCGATGTTGAAATCGCCGCCGCCATAGCGCAGGGCCAGCGAGGCGCAGAGCTTGAGCCCGGAGAAGCCGAACGCTCCGACCTGGGTATCCGGAATCGGCAGGTCCAGGGTGGAGACCACGCCGTCGCCGTCGAAGCGGGTGGTCAGCCCGCCGGGAGAGATCTGACTCATCAGGGCGTTGATGAAATCCAGCGCTGGCGCGAGTTGGACGTCCTGGGGGTTGACCCTGAAGTTGATGCGCCCGTCCTCGTCGAAGGTCAGCGGCGTCTGCCGGAACGTGATCAGGGGGAAGCCGCCGATCTGGAGCAGCCAGTCGCCGGCGAGTTGGCCGCTCACCTTCCGCTGCCGGATGCCTTGCAGGTCGGCTTCCATGCGCGCTTCGGCCTCGAAGCGCGGCTTGTTGACGCGCACCGCCAGCGGTCCCACGGCGAAGAGGGTCGCGTTCTCACTCGCCTGGAAATTGATCTCGGTGTTGACCCAGGCGCGCCGCGTCTGGGGATCGAGTCCATGCCGGACCTTGACGGCGTCGCCGGAGCCTCCGGGCATCTTCAGGCCTGAAAAGAGATCCTTCAGAGGAATGCCCGCGATGTTCGGAAGGATAGAGGAAACGTCGAAGTTCCTCAGCTCCGCGGGGATCAGTTGCTCCCCCAGCTCCTTGACCGGCAGATCGACGCCGAAAGGTTTCAGAGCATCTACGATCGCCGCCGCCTGGGCCGCTCGCGAGATGACGGGCGTGATGTCAACGCGGTCCTTGAGCTCGTTGTAGAAGAAGGCGACCTCCGGACGATCGAACTTGAGTCCCGAGACGTCCGGCGGAGTGCCGAAGGCGCGCACCAGCTTGAGCACGTCGTCCTTCTTGGACTCCACCACCCCCAGGACCTGCCGCGCGGCCTTGATGCCGCTACCGAGCTCCTCTTCGATCTGCCGCAGCGCCTCATCCCGTTGCCGCTCCAGGAAGCTGCGGATCTCGGCGACCTTCTCCTGGATTCCCAACTCGTCCTTGATCTCTGTGAGCAGGACTTCAAACCTCTTTTTGAGATCACTACACCTTTCTTCTACCGACTTACTGATGCTCTCCTTCGTTGGCAGAAGCTCCTTGACGTCCAAGCTTGCAAAAAAAGCGCTCGCAGTACTTCTAACCTCTTTCGTAACCCCATCAATACCTTTCTTGAGGTTCTCGTTTTCCGTCTGGACTTTGTCCTCCCATCGTCTCCTTAACCCCTCGACGAACCCCAGATCAGCCAATTCATCGATCGCCTTCTCGGTCTCCTTGATGAGCTGGGTGGCGAGCTCCTTGAACAGAGCGTGCGCTCCATCCTCAGCCTTCTTGAGCCCCGCCCGAGACTGACTCAGGAGCTTTTCAGCTTCATCGAACACTGCCTGCAGATCTGCCGTCTGATCTTCAAGCTTGCGTAGCCGCGTCTTGGCAAGACCCTTGACACCTTGGACATCCTTGACGAGTTGGTTGACACTGGCGAGAGTCGCATCGACGGCGTCTACCATTCCGGCGACTTTGGTAAGCGTCGAGAGATTCTTGGCCACCCATTTCGCGCCTATACCCAAGGCGATCTTGTCATCTCCGCTCGTCAAGGAGGCACTGTCAGCGTAGCCGCGAATGCGTTGACTGATGGATTGCAAGGTGGACCGATAGATTCGCAGCCGCTGAGTCAGCTCCGACAGACGCGCGGCAGCGACCCATGTATCAAGGTCCTTGTCGATCTGCTGGAGTTCAACCTGCGCTTGCTTGAGCTGGCTTCTAGCGTCGTTCAAGGCCCCTTCGACGCTCCCCAGATATGGCGCCAGAGAGGGCGCAAGCTTCATCTGGGCTTCGATAGTCTCTATGTGACGATGTAAGGCCTTCTTGAGATTGCCCTTGTTGGCCTGCAATTCCTCCACCAGGCGCGCCGGCCAAGCCGTCAGGCGCCTGGCCTCCAGGTTGATCTTGTCCTTTGCCTGGTTATCGATCTTCTCGATCAGCTCGGTGAGGCTTCCCCCGATCTTCTGCAGCCGCTCGTTCCCCTCCTGCAGACGCGCTGCGGGCTCGGCAAGCCTATCTGCCACTGCTGTTCCAGCCGAATTGCAGAGGTTCCCGATCTGCGTTTTCAGCTCCTCCAGTTTATTCGCATCGAATCGCCGCGCATCGGCAGGTAGGAGATCGAGGTGCCTCTGTATAGTTTCGGCCACATAAGAACGGGTGGATCCCAGGACGTCGGACAACCCAGGCTGCGTCACCTGGAAGTCCGCCCGGCACATCGTCACCGACGACAGCAGCGCTCCCATCGGATCACCCTTGCGGTTCGCCAGGAGGTCCACCGTGTGCTCGGCCGGCTCGATCAGGAACGTGCAGGGACTGAACCCGATCGGCACGACCGTATCTCCGGCGCTCGTCTGCTTCAGCGAGCCCGAAGCGAAGGCGTTGTCCTCAGCGGCGCCCGGACGCGCCTGATCCACGAAGTCCACGCCCTCCACCGGCAGCCAGGCGTCGGTGTTGGAGAGATCGACCGAGGGATCGTCCAGGGCTTCGGGCGGCACCGTGGTGTCCGTGTAGAAATACAGATTCTCCGGATTGGCGATGGCCACCTTCCGCGGCACGCTCTCGCCGTCCACGCTGGCCATGACCGTGAAGTGGACCACCGGCTTGGGAAAGAGCTCCTTCGGCTCCTCTCCAGGACGCCAGATCGGGATCTTCCAACCCACGTTCCCGACGTCCGTCCCCCACGAGCCGCGCACCCGGAAACGCACCACCTGGTTGGGGTCCTCCGAAAACGAGCACTCCGTTATGAAGCCGGTGGCCTTGGCGTCCCCTTTCCCCTGGTCGGGATAGCGCCGGCTGTTCTGGAGAACCTCGACGAACTCGTCCACCTTGCGCAGCACAGCCCGACCTTCGTGAGGGTTCTGGGCGTCCTCCTTGCCTGCTTTCGGACCGAACAGCGGCGACCTCACCACGGTACGCTCGTAGACAATGACGTGCTTGCAACGATTCCAGCAGACGCCGACGCGACCGATGCGCTCCAAGGTGTAGGACCAGGTCCGCCCCATGGAAACATCGGCGAGGATCTTGGTGCGCCAGTTGTCGAAGGCGGCCATCTGGTGGCCGTAGCCGCCTAGAGCGGACAAACGCGTGTCCTTCATCGCCGCGCCGCTCGATTGCGGCCATTTCCCATCGTGCGGACGCAGCACCGCCTGGTAGATGTTGCGGCTCTCGAATCCCCAGGTCGCCCCGCCTTTCAGGCCGGGATCGGGAGCGTCGGGATCGAGGGGAACGGGATTGGCGAGGTCCGCCTTGCGAACCTTGACGAGTCCGTCAGGCAGCGTCTTGGGCCTCTTCGTCTCGTCACTGGGTTCATCGGTTGGATCACCCGGCAAGTGATGATCTCTTGGCATCTGACGGATCCAGCACGTCACGTCTTCCTTCAACTCCAGCGTATCCAGCTTGCGGATGTCCCAGAGCTCGAAGATCCCGAGGCGCTGGCGGGTGCGTTGCGCCAGGCGAATCCATCGCCGCCGCGCCTCGAGATAGTCTCCTTGAGCTTCGCCGTCGACCTTCGCACCCTTGAAGGGCACCCAGGCGGGGTTGCGCGGCAGAGGGCCCATGACATCTCCCACCAGCGCGGAGATCTCGGCGAGGCGCATAAAGGGGTAATCGATCCGGCACGAGAGGCCATAGAGCAATTCGTACTGGAGGTGCTCCAGATGGGCACCCGGAAGCTCGCGCTCGGGATCGCTCAACAAGCGGCGGAGGTTCCAGGGGGCTTCGGGGAAGTTCTGCTTGTAATACCTTTCCCGCATGGCGAGGAAGGCCGGCGGAGAGAGCCGGAAGTCCGCGAGGTCTCCCTCCGCCAGGCCTTGCTTGTGCTCCTTCCGCTTCTCCATGGTCTCGCCGACGCCCTGCGGAGGGAGCGTCAGGCAGAAGTTCTGGGCGTTGGGAAAGCGGATGTGCCACGTCCCGGCGTCCGAGCCGTAGCTCTGCCAGTTGGCGATCTCGTTGCCCGCCGCGGCATTCTCTAGAGATCCCAAGGTGGGAAAACTGACCTTGGCTACAAGGAAGGGCTCGCGGTCGAGGACGGCGACGCGATCCATCTTGTTTTCGTTTTCTGGGAAGCAGACCTCCAGCTCTTTCAACTCGTCTCCGGTATTGCCGCCCCCATCGGTCCGGCGCAAGACGAGATCGATCCTGCGCAAGTCTCCCTGGCGGGCGCGCTCCTGGACGTTGAGGACAATGCCGGTGAGGGGGCTGGCCGCCGCCTTGGGGAGGGGGACTACGAGAGGCCGTTCGCGTCTCTGCGTGCATTCCAGATCGTGCTCTTCCTGCTGCGAGGCCGGGATCTGAAGAGAAGGATCGCAATCGGCATAGAATTCGCCGGTGACGTCGTCCTGCCCGCCGGGGGCAAGGGCCTCGATCGACCAGTCGAGATCCATGCTGGCGTCATTCCACTCGTATTTTCCTGAAAAATTCTCCCTTCTGCTCTCGGTCAGCATCCATTTTTGAAGAGTCTCTCCTTCCTTCCCCGTATCCCGGGTGGAAGAAGCAAACGTTACGTCCAAGGCGCCAATCCGTACCGAGCGGTTTGGCGAGATCACCGCGATGCTCTTCTTCCTGCGGAGGCGCAAGGACAATCCCGAGTCCCGGGTCAACTTCAACAGATGCTTCATCAAATCCCGGAACCTGCTGTTGTCAGATGCAGAAAGGTCGGCGGGAAATCCCTTTGTCAAGGGCAGCAGGGCTTTGATCGCCTCTCCGATATGGTTCCTCAGGAGCGGGAAGGTCGCTTGTCCCCAGGTATCGTCGTTGTTTCCATGGAGGGCCAAGGCGTGGGACACCGCGGAGACACGGCCATCCGTTGACAGGGGTTCCTGGACCTCGTAGACGGAATCCCAGAAGCCGCTGCCCGCTGGGTCGAAAATGGGAGCGAAGAGAGGACCGTGCTGCACATCGAGTTCGGAGGCGCGGACCAGTTCCCCCATGACAGAGTTCCATACGGATCTTCCCCATGAGTATGGCAGGCCCATGAGGGCGACATACCAGGTGGGGATCTTGTCCTGTGCCTCGGCGTCTCCGCAAACGAGATATCTGGGGATCTGAACGAGCCGGATGGTCTGCTGGCTCACCCCTTCGCTGGATCCGTAAGCCTTCAGGCCTTGCCCTGCCACCTTGGCGGTGGTTTCAAAGACGAGGGTCAAGTCTTTGGTTTCTACGCAGTCTCCCGCGGCGTTCTTTCTGTTGACTGGATGCAGCGCGCATCTCAACCCGGAAGTATCAGGCTCGGAATCGGAGAGCTGGAATCCTATTTGCTGAAAGAAACCCCGTTGCCTGTCGAGCTCATGATCACTGGCATCGAGAACCGTAAAAGATCTCCCATCTCTCCACGCTTCGAAGAGGTTGCCCGGCCGGTTCTGATGAGGCAAATCGCGCTTCGCGAGACGAATCTTCAACAACCGGCCGTCCTTGATGATCACATTCAGTCGTGGGGTTTCATCGCTAAAGAGAGGGCGAATAGGCGCGTGGACTTCGACGACCCGCCCAAGAAGTGCAACATCGGAGTTGCGGATAAACGACTCCTCGTCATTAGGATCGGTATAGAGGATGAGCTTCTCGTCGCTGCCCTCCTTCTTGATCTCAACTCTGACAACTCCTCTTTCCCCAATACCTCCGGCAGGGGTAGTCTGATCCGTGAAGAATTTTCCGTTCGATAGAAACGCCGTGACCTGGTCGGGCATGTAGGAGGCCTCCCGCTCCTCTAGACGGACACGCCCGTCGTTTTCCCCACTCGCTCAGCGACAGCGGCAGGGCACACGCCTATCGATTCTTCGCGAAGGACCAATTTGACACCGCCTCCACGGGGCGTATAGTCCGCAACCAGCGATTCATTTCACCTCTTGGAGGGCTCCGCATGAGGCTCCCGAAATTTTTCTCTTACAGAATTCTTCCCTTTCTCCTCCTTCTGTTCGTCTTCGCCGCACGGCCGGGTACCGCCCAGGGGAGCACACCCACCCTTGAAGCGGTCTGTACCAATGGCTCCTGGTCGGACTGTGGAGTCGCCGTCAAGCAGTCCATCGCCGCCCTTCCCGATCCACTCCCGGCCGACAAGGTAAAGCGATTGATCGAGATCATGTCGCTGTGGTCGGATGCTTACGAGAAGCAGGTGCGGTTTCTGGAGAGTGCCGGACGGCTCAAGAAGTCAGAGAACGACTGGACCAAAATCACGAATGCAGTGAAGGAAAAGATCGATCCGGTCGGAATCGCGAAGGAGCAAGGGATTGACGCGCTCCTGAAAAAGTATCTTCCTAAGGTCGCCGCCTTTCTGGAGTACGCCAGCCCGGTCTTCAGCGCCCTCTCGGTGTTCTTCGATTCCTCGGAGATCGCCACCGATTTCGATGAGATCAATCTGATGAACAAGGACCTCCAGACAAGGTTCTTCAACAAGATGGAGCCTCACCTCCGATCCGACTGGAAGACGCGAATCCAGACGATGAGCACCGAGGTCATGCCCCAGCTAAGACGGCCATAGCATCACCAGTCCGAGGTAGAATCCGGGGATCTCAGGGGAGAAACGCCATGGACTGGATGAAGTTCCTGGAGAACGTCCGCTACGTCGTGGCCGTGCTGCTGGTGACGTCGCTGCCGCCGGCGCTGCTGTACTGGTTCATCGTCCATCCCTTCGTGGGCTTCTGGCGCCGCGTCGGGGCGAAGGGGACGTTCTGGTTCCTGGGTATCTTCCTGTTCGGCTCGATGACCGCGCTCTACCCGGTGCGGGACTTCCTCCTGGGGCAGGACTTCGGGACCCGCCTGCCGGCCATCCTCGCCGGCCTGCCGCTGATTGCGGCCTCGTTCGTGATCAGCAGCAAGCGGCGGAAGCACCTCTCGTTCCGGACCCTGGCCGGCGTCCCGGAGGTCGCGCCGGAGGGGCAGGGACCCGGCCTCCTCCAGGAAGGGATCTATGGCCGCATCCGCCATCCCCGCTACGTCGAGTTCACTCTGGGCTGCGTCGGCTGGGCGCTGTTCTGCAACTACGCCGGGCTCTACGTGGCCACGGCCCTGACGATCGTGGCGCTCTACGTCATCGTCCTGATCGAGGAGAAGGAGCTGCGGCAGCGCTTCGGCCAGGCGTACGTGGACTACAGCGCCCGCGTGCCGCGGTTCGTGCCGCGGCGTCTTCACTCGTAGCGGATCGCCTCCAGCGGCTCGACCGTCGAGGCCCGGCGGGCCGGCAGCCAGCTCGCCAGCAGGGCCACTCCGGCGAGGAGCACGGGGACGGCCGCGAAGGTCGCCGGATCCGTGGGGCTGACGCCGTAGAGCAGGGCCGCCATCAGGCGCGTGGCCGCCAGCGCGGCGGCCAGGCCGATCCCGATGCCCAGCAGGGTGATGGCCAGGCCTTCCCGCAGAACCATGCGGGAGACGTCCCGGCGGCTCGCCCCCAGGGCCATGCGCACGCCGATCTCGCGCGTACGGTGGCTGACCACGTAGGAGATGACGCCGTAGATCCCCACCGCCCCCAGCAGCAGGGCCACCGCCGCGGCGATGATCAGCAGGAGCATGGTGAAGGAGGTGCGCGTCATGGAGCGCTCCACCACGTCCTCCAGGGGATGCACCTCGGCCAGGGCGAGGTTGGGATCCAGGGACCAGATCGCGTCCCGGACCGGCTTGACCAGGGCTGTGGGCTCGATCCGGCCGCGCACCACCAGGCTGAAGCTCCGGGGCGCGTAGGGCTCGCCTTCGCTGAGGGCGGGACGCACCACGGGATAGTAGACCGCCTGGTCCGGCTCCTCGTCCAGGCTCCGCTGCTGCACGCTCCCGACGACGCCGACAATGGTGTACCAGCGATACTCGCCGGGGTCTGTGACGCGTCCGCTCACCAGTTGCCTGCCCACGGCGCTCTTGCCGGGCCAGAAGCGCTGCGCCAGGGCTTGGCTCACCACCACCTCGGCCGGCGGCCGCTCCGGATCGAACCGGTCGAATACCCGCCCCTCCACCACCGGGATGCCTATGGCCTCGAAGTATCCGGGGCTCGCGTAGCGGTTGCCGAGGATGGGCGGGACCTGGTTCTCCGGCAGCGGAAAGTCCTTGAAGGTGTAGCCGCTCCGCGAATCATCCCCGGAGAGCGGCAGCGGCGCGACGGTGCCCACGCTCACCACCCCCGCCACGCCCCCCACACGCTCCAGCAGTTGTTCGACGAAGCGCCCCGTGGCGGTCGCGTCCTTGTACTTGGTCTCGGGCAGGTCCAGGCGCAGGGTGAGAACGCCCTGGGGATCGAAGCCGGGGTTGACGTTGCGCAGGTGCCAGAAGCTGCGCGCCGCAAGCCCGGAGCAGATCAGCAGCAACAGGGCGAGGGCCATCTGGGTGACCACCAGGGCGTTGCGGGCGAAGTGCCGCTCCCGGCCCGCCGTGCCGCCGCGCCCGCCTTCCTGGAGGACCGCCGCCAGCCCCCTGCGGCCGTAGCGGAGGGCCGCGAAGCCGCCGCAGCCGAGGCCGGCGAGCAGCGAGAGGAGCACGGTGAAGGCGAAGACGGTCAGGTCCACGCCGATCTCCTCCAGGCGCGGGATGCCCGGCGGCCGGAGGCTCACCAGCAGGCGCACGCCCGCCGCCGCCAGACCCAGCCCCACGGCCCCGCCCAGCAGGCCGAGCAGGGCGCCCTCGCTCAGGAAGAGGCCGGCGACGTCCCGGCGGGTCCCTCCCAGGGCGGCGCGCACCGCCATCTCCCGCTGCCGCCCCTCGGCGCGCACCAGGAAGAGGTTGGCCACGTTGGCGCAGGCGATGAGCAGGATGCAGCCGACGCTCCCCAGCAGGATCCAGAGCGCCCGCTCGGCCTCGCCCACGGTGTCGTCCCGCAGCGAGGTGGCGACGATGTGGAGCTTGGCGCTCTCGATCATCCCCTTGTTGATCCCGGAGTCTGTGTACTCCTCCGGGATCCGCCAGACGAGCTGCGAGAGCTCCCGGCCGGCCTGCTCCAGGGAGACCCCGGGGCGGAGACGGCCCACGGTCCGGTAGTTGAAGTTGCCCGGCGTGAGCCCGGCGGGATCGAGCGTGATGGGGGTCCACAGCTCGGTCCTGGCCGAGGGGAAGCGGAAGTCCGCGGGCATGACGCCGACGACCCGCGTCTCGACGTCGTCGATCCTCAGCGTCTTCCCCAGGACCGCGCGGTCGCCCCCGAAGCGGCGCCGCCACAGGGCGTCGGAGAGGACCGCCACCTTCTCCGCCCCGGGCTTCTCGTCCGCCGCCTGGATCGTCCGGCCCAGGATCGCGGGCACGCCGAGCACGGTGAACACGGAGCCGGTGACGCCGGCCGCGCCCACCCGCTCGGGCCGGTCGCCGCCGGTCAGGGTGACGGAGCTGTCCAGATACATCCCGAGGTCCTCGAGCACCCGGTTGTTCCGGCGGTAGAGGAGGTAGGTGCCGTCCGAGTGCTCGAACTTGTCCATGTTGAGCCCGGGCGCGCTGTGCCAGACCCCGGCCAGCCGGTCGGGCTCGGGGAAGGGCAGGGGGCGGATCAGCACGGAATGGACCACCGTGAAGATGGCGGCCGTGGCGCCGATCCCCAGGGCCAGGGTGAGGACGGAGAGCAGCAGGAACGCCGGGCTCCGGCGGAGCTCCCGGGCGAGCGAGCGGAGGGCGGTCGAGAGGGCGCGCATTCGGGCCGCAACTCTATGACAGGGAGAGGCTGATTGCGCCGTCCCACCCCACGGGGTATGACGAGAGGCACCCTCAGGTATTAGGATGAGCCCGTATCTCGTTCCCTGAAAGGAGCCCGTCTTATGAGAACGCTAGCAGTTCGAGGGCTGGCACGCGCGTCCGCCCCGGGTGTCTCGCTCCTGGTGTCGTTCGTCCTCGGAGGAGTCCTCCTGCTGGGTGGCCCGGCCGCGGCCGACGAAGGTCACATCAACTTCGTCCAGATGACCGTCCAGCGTTGCGCCGAGAGCGGAGCCTGCGAGTGGAAGCTGAGCTGCGGCCCGCAAGGCCAGGAGACCGAGCTCTTCGCCGGCAAGGAGGCCAAGACCAAGTACTCGGTCCAGATCGGCAAGCACATGGACGTCAAGAAGTTCCCCGTCACGATCCAGTGCACCGTCTGGGAGGACGACGGGTTCTTCGGCGCTTCCTGGGAGAAGGCGGGCTCCGGCACGGTGATGCTGCCGTCGGGCGGGGACTACCGCCTCGACATCGGCAACAAGGAGCAGGGCATGGTGCGTGTCCGCATCGTCGCGGACAGCGTCGAGGTCGGCATCGCGCCGCCCCCCGCCGCCGCTCCGGCTCCGGCTCCGGTGGCCGCCAAGCCCGGACGCCGTCCGGCCAAGCCTCCGGCGGCGCCGCGGTTCGTGGCCGCCTTCATCCCGCAGATGGAAGGCCAGGCCCTGCTGATCGGCATGGAGTGGGACAGGTTCAAGGCGCGGATGAACGAGCTCTCCAACAACGGCCTCCAGATCTTCGCCTTCTCCAGCTTCGAGTACGGCGGCAAGCGCCTCTGGAACGGCGTCTTCCGGCCGAGCCAGGAGGAGATGGTGCTGCTGGTCGACATGGACTTCCAGAAGTTCGCCGACGTCTACAAGCGGGTCACCGGCGGGAACAAGCGCCTGATCGACCTAGAGGTCTACGACAGCGGCAAGAAATGGGCGGGGCTCTACCGCGACCTCGGCGAGAGCCACAACCTCTGGGTGGGCCAGTCCCGCAAGGACTTCCTGGAGAAGGTCAAGGATCTGGCGTCGGCCAAGGGCCAGCAGTTGCTGGACGTCGAGGTCTACAAGGCCGGCGGCCCGCTGCTGTACGCGGGACCCTTCCTCCAGAGGTTGGAGGCCACGGAGCTGTGGACCGGCCTCGACCAGGCGGCCTTCCAGAACAAGTGGAACGGCCTGAAGGGCAAGGATTGGCAGGTGGTGAGCGTCACTTCCTACCAGGACGGCGACAAGAGGCTCTTCGACGCCATCGCCCGGGCCGGAGACCGGGGCGACATCTCGGTGGGGCTGGAGCTGACGCCCTTCCTCACCCGCTGGGAAGAGCTGGCCGACAAGGGCATGCGCCTGATCAGCCTGGACGTCTACCAGGAGTGACCGGGCTCCCCGGGAGCGCGACGCGCCGCTCGCCGCGCTCCCGCCGGCGCGATCAGGGGTAGACCTCGGTCTCCCCCACCTCCGTTGACACCGTCGTGCCCGCCTCGCCGCAGGCGATCCGCTCGACGTCGGCGAGCGCGCCGATGACCGCTATCTTGCCGGTCCGCTCCACGAACTCGACGGCGGCCTCGACCTTGGGCCCCATGGACCCGGCGGCGAAGTCGTAGGCTTTCAGCGCCGCGGGCGAGATCCGGCGGATGCCCCGCTGCGTGGGCTTGCCCCAGTCGAGATAGACCGCGTCGGCGTCGGTCGCCATGATGAAGAGGTCCACCTCCAGCTCCCGGGCCAGCAGCGCGCTCGCGCGGTCCTTGTCCACCACCGCGTCCACACCGTGCAGCTTCCGGCCCGGCGCGTACATGGTCGGGATGCCGCCGCCGCCGGCGCAGATCACGATGCACCCCTTCTCCAGCAGCCATTTGACGGGGCGGATCTGGAAGATCCGCTTCGGCCGCGGCGAGGGCACCACCCGCCGGAAGCCCGGGCCGTCCGGCGCCAGGGTCCAGCCCTTTTCCTCCGCCAGCCGCCGCGCCTCCTCCTCCGTATAGACCGGGCCGATCGGCTTGGTCGGCGTCTCCCACGCCGGGTCGTCGGGATCGACCTCGACCATGGACAGGATGGTGGCGAACGGCTGCTCGAACGGCAGGATGTTCCCCAGCTCCTGCTCGATCATGTAGCCGATCATCCCCTCGGTCTGGGCCCCCAGCACGTCGAGGGGATAGGGGCTGACCTCGCTGTAGGAGGCGCTCTGCAAGGCGAGCAGCCCCACCTGGGGGCCGTTGCCGTGGGTGATGACGAGCTGGTGCTCGCGGCCGAGCGGCGCCATTGCCTCGGCGGCGATGCGGACGTTCTTCCTCTGATTCTCCGCGGTCATCTCCTCGCCGCGGCGCAGCAGGGCGTTGCCGCCCAGGGCTACCAGGATTCGCATGCGGTCCTCTCTTGGCGCCGGCCCGGCGGGGCCGGTGAAAGCGGGAAGTCTACTGCATGGCCGCGGGCGGACGGCCAGACGAGTCACCGGGTTGAATTAAAAACCTTTCAATCTGCAATGCGTGCATCGCAAAGAGCAACAAAGATTGCCCTCGCCGCGGCTCTGGTCTATCGTCGAATCCTCTTTGCAGTCGTACTTTGCCATGTCGCCTCCGCACGGGGAGTGGCCGTTGGTACAACGACCCACTCAGGAGGATGAGATGAGAGAGAGAGTCGCTTGCTTCGCGGTTGTCGTATCCCTGTTCGTTTTCGCCAGCCTCTCCCGGGCCGAAACGCCCGACGGGCAGACGCCTTCCGAAGAGACCATCTGCGACAGCCAGAGCGGCGCCGCCTATGGCCTCTGCACCGCCTACTGCGAGGCCATGGACTGCGACAGCCCCTTCGCCGAGGCCTCCCCCACCGCCTGCTCCCGCGTCCGGGCCAACTACGAGAGGATCACCGGTCAGCCCCTCCCCTGCGAGGCCACCTGCCCGTGCGTCGAAGCCATCCCCCTGCTCCAGGCCTTCGTGAACGGCACGACCGCGACCGCCGTCTGCCAGGAGGACTCCGTCTTCACCACCCTGGTGAGCCCGGACAATGAATTCGTGGTCGTGGACAGCGGCACGACGCCTCCCACCTGCGGCGCCAACTTCGATCCGCCCGTCCAGATCACTGCGGCGGAAGCGTTCGTCTGCCGCCAGCTCCTGCGGACCGCCGCCGCGGCCCAGGGCGTGACCTGTGTACACCCGGAGTAGCGCAGGGATTCCGCTGAAGAGAGAACCAGGAATCTACGTGGCAGGAACGCTGGTGTAAGGACCTAAGGGACCTAAAGGACCCAAGGGACATAAAGGACATCCGAGTTGTTGTCCTTTGGGTCCTTTAGGTCCCTTGGGTCCTTTAGGTCGTTTTTACAGCCTGCTAGCCGAGGGCCCGCAGCGCCTCCTCCAGCCTCGGCAGGGCGGCTTCGATCTCCGCGATCGAGACGGCTCCCACGCTCATGCGGAACCATCCCTCATCCTCGGTCGAGCCGAACGCCTGGAACGGCACCAGGCCGATGCCGGCGGCCTCCAGCACGTAGCGGCGCACGTCGTCGTTGGTGCGCAGCTCCGCGCCGTCCGCCGTGCGGCGGCCGAAGGGATGGATGCGGGCCGTGAGGTAGATGGCGCCCATCGGCGGGATGCTGTCCACCGGCAGGCCGCGCTCCTTCATGCCCTGGAGGCCGCGATGCAGCAGGTCGAGACGCGCCTGGACCTCGCGCAGGAAGACGCCGTGGAACTCCCGGATGCCCGCTCCGTCCTCGAGCAGGGCGACCGTGGCCACCTGCTCGGGCCGCGGCGCCCAGGCGCCGACGTGCCCCAGCACCGCCGACATCCGCTCGATCACGTCCACCGGCCCGAAGCCCCAGCCCACACGCAGCCCGGTGGCGGCGAAGGCCTTGCTGATGCCGTCCACGAAGAGGGTGTAGCGCGCCATCTCCGGCAGCAGCTCGGGCGGCGTCACATGGACCGTGTCGCCGAAGCGGAGCATCCAGTAGATCTGGTCGTACATGATGTAGAGCGGGCGCTCGCCGCGCCGGGCGCGGGTCTCGTTCTCCTCCAGCACCGCCTCGCAGACCCCCAGGAGGTCCTCCCGCTCGAAGGCCGTGCCGGTGGGGTTCAGGGGCGAATTGAGGCAGAGCAGGCGGGCGCCGGGCAGCGCCCCGATGAGATCCTCGCGGCTGGGCAGGAAGCGGTGCTCCGGCCGGCAGACCACGGGGACTCCGACCGCGCCGACCATGTGCGTGTAGTGGTTGTTGTTCCAGCTCGGCACCGGGTAGACCACCCGGTCGCCGGGATCGCACAGGGTGCGGAAGATGCAGTAGATGATCGGCCGCGCGCCGCCCGCGATGAGGATCGACTCCTCCGGGTAGCGCAGCCCGAGCTCGCGCTCGTTGAACCGCATCACCGCCTGCCGCAGGCGGGCGATGCCGCTCGACGGCGGGTAGTTCGTCTCGCCGTGCTCCAGGGCCGCCTGGATCCCGGCGATCAGCCGGGCCGGGATGGGGAAATGCCGGGGGTCGAAATCCCCCACGGTCAGGTTGCAGATCGGCCGGCCCGCCTGCATCAGGGCCCGGATCTCTCCGGCGATGCGGAGGATCTCGGAGCCGATGAGGCCGCCGGCCATGGCGGAGACCCGGCTCCGGGGATCGGGACCGGAGTCCCGCGCGAACGCCATGAGGTCGAGGCACTGCTCCTGGATTTCCATCCGGTGAATATGCCAGAACCGGGGGGTGGACGCTACCCCGCCCGCCGCAGCCCCTCGGAAAGATTTTTCAACCCCTGAACGACGTTTTCGGGCTCCACCGCGAAGCCCAGGCGGAAGTGCCGCGGGTACTCGAAATACTTGCCGGGAACGATCGAGGTCTCCCGTCTCCGCAACCAGTCGTGGAGGGGCTCGCTGTCCTCCTCCTTGCGAAGACGGGGGAAGACCATCAGCGAGCGCGGCGGGATCACGCATTCCAGCCATTCCCCGTGCTCGGCGAGGAAGTCCCGGATGACGGCGATGTTGGGATCGAGGATCGACCGGCCGCGCGCGGCGAAGCGTGGGAGCTGGCGGAACGCCGCCAGGGCCATGGTCTCGGCCGGCAGCGGGTTCACGGCCTCCATGAAGTCCTTGGCGTAGCGCATCCGGCGGGCCACCTCCGGCTCGGCCAGGATCCACCCACAGCGAAGACCCGACAGACCATAGCTCTTCGTGAGGCTGCTGGTGACCACGAAGTGGGGCCCGAGATGCACCAGGCTCCGCGGCTCCTCTTCGTAGACGTCGCGATAGACCTCGTCGATCAGGACCCGCGCGCCGACCCGCTCCGCGAGCCGTCCGACTTCCGCGACCTCCTCCGTGGAGAGGAGCACGCCGCTGGGGTTGTGCGGATTGGTGAGGACCACCAGCCGCACGTCGTCGCCGATCGCGTCGAGGTCCAGCCGGTATCCGTCCTCGAACCGGCGCGGGAACCGCCGCACGCGCGCCCCGAGGAATTCCAGGATGGCGAGGATCGGCTCATAGGTGGGCTGCTCGATGAGCACCGTATCGCCACGCTCGACGAGCGTGGACAACGCCAGGAAGTTCGCACCCGAAGTGCCCTGGGCGGTCACCACCTGTTCCGGCGCGACGCCGTACCGTTCCGCGATGGCTTCGAGCAGAGGCCGGTAGCCGTCCCGGTTCGGACCGTTCAGCAGCAGATCCTCGATCCGGATCTCCAGGTCCGCCATCGAGCACCCCAGCATGCCGCTGTTGGCAAGGTTATACCGGGCCGCGGCGTGATCCTTGGCCCAGCGCATGTAGACGCTGGTTTTGTCTCGCATCTCGTCAGACCCTGACTACCACTTCTCCAAAGTAATCCCTTCGAGATAGTCGAAATGGCCGTCGCGGGTGACTAGAGTCAGGCCGTGTTGCCGGGCCGAAGCGGCGATCCAGAGATCATTGACAGGAATCGGTCGGCCCTTCTTTCTCAGAAGGTTTCGGAGGACCCCATAATGCCGGGCGGTATCTTGATCGCACGAGATGACAGGAAAGGTAGCGGTCAATCTTTGAATCTGAAAAAAGTTTTCCTGAACTCTCTGGGATTTCTCTGCGCCGAAGAACAGCTCCCCGAGTGAGGGGACACTCAAATAGATCTCGTCTCCTCCCCGCCGGCGGCGATCAAGATCGATCTCCATCCCGATCGCCGCAATCACAGTGTTCGTGTCCAGCAGGTAGCTACTGGCCATCAGGAACGATCCACTCGCGATCCGCTTCGATGGCTTCCCTTATTTCCCGAAGAGATTCCGCATCGATCGTCCCTTGAAAACTGATCAGGTCTTCGATGGAACCTCCCTTCGGCAGAGGAGATACGAGGCTGTGGACCAGCTCCACAGCTCGATGCTGGAGCTCCGGCGACATCCGGTCCAGGTCCTTCAGGATCTTCTCTTTGACATCAGGCTCAATCATGCCGGTCCTCCTCGGTCCTATTCATTCTACAAAACCCCGCCTCCGTCGCCAATAGAGATAAACCGGCACGCCCACCAGGAAAATCCCCGTCCCGATCAACGCGTTGCGGGTATCCGTGAAGAAGATGTTGATCACGATCCCCATGGCCGCCAGCGTGAAGAGCAGTGGGACCAGAGGATAGCCCGGCGTCGGGAAGGGACGCGGCGCGCCGGGCAGGGTGCGCCGGAAGACCATCAGCGCCGCGCCGGCGAGGCCGAAGAAGATCCAGTCCGCGAAGACGGCGTAGCTCAGCAGCTGCCCGTACGTGTTCATCAGGGCGTAGGCCGCCGAGATCCCCCCTTGCAGCAGGATCGCCGCCGTGGGCGCGCGGAAGCGCGGAGAGAGACGGGCCAGGCCGCGGAAGAACAGGCCGTCCGCGGCCATCGCGTAGTAGACCCGCGGCGCCGAGAGCAGCGACAGGTTCAGGAACCCGAAGGTCGAGACCACGATCAGCAGGCTGATGATCTTCGCCCCCGGCTCCCCCATCAGCCGCGACGCCACATCCGCCGCCGGCGTCTGCGTGGCCGCCAGCTCCGGCGCCGAGAGCACGTGGACGTAGGCCACGTTCGCCGAGACGTACACCGCGATGACGCAGAAGACGCCGATCAGGATCGCCCGCGGCAGGTTGCGCTGCGGCTCCTGGACCTCCTCCGACACGTAGTTGAGGTTCTGCCAGCCGCCGTACGCGAACATCGCCGGCACCAGAGCCGCGAAGAACGCCGAGAGCAGCGGCAGGCCGTCGAGCTCCGGCGGCACCGGCGTCGAGAATTCGAGGCCGGACTCCCGGGTCAGGACGAACGCGCCCACGATCAGCGCCGCCAGCGCCAGCGTCTTGGTGAACGTGATCACGTTGAGGACCACCGCCCCCGGCTTGATCCCTAGCGCGTGGAACAACGCCACGGCGATCAGGATGACCGCGGCGAGCCAGGCGGTCGATCCTTCGGGCAGCGAGAACAGCCGCGCCACGTATTGCGAGAAGGCCACCGCCACCGCCGCCGTGGCCCCGGACTGCACGATCAGCAGGAGGCCCCAGCCGTAGAGGAAGGCCACCATGGGGTGGAACGCCTCGCGGAAGAAGGCGTACTGCCCGCCCACCCGCGGCATCACCGTGCTCAGCTCCGCGAACACGAACGCGCCGAACAGGGCGATGAGGCCGCCCGCGATCCACACCGCCAGGATCAGGAAAGGCGTCTGGACCTTCTGCGCCACCACGTACGGATTGATGAAGATGCCCGACCCGATGATCCCGCTGATGACGATCATCGTGGCGTCGAACAGGGTCAGACGCCGGGCGAACCCGGGATTGGCCTGGTCTTTCATGGCTGGTGTCGGCTCCGTCGCGGCGGAGTCTACCCCAGCCCTGTCCCATCTCGGGCGGCCGGCCTGGCAAACCCTTTGCAACTTCCAGCCTCGGAACCGCTCCTCGCCGTAACTGGAGCGCTCCGAGGCAGTTATGTTGAATCGAGCTCTACGTCCGCGGGAGCGGCACGACCGGCCCGAGCCGGAGACGCCGCCGCAATCCCAGCCCAGGCATCATCCCAGGGAACCCTTGAGCCAGCGCACCCTCCTCTGGGTGATCGCGGGCGCCACCCTGGCCCTGCTCGTCCTCTTCGTGGCCCGGCATTTCGACGAATACCTCCGCCGGACCCTCGAAGCCAAGATCAACCAGCGCCTCCAGGGCTACAGCGTCAGCCTGGGCGGCGCCCACCTCAATCCCTTCGGCCTCTCGCTGACCCTGGAGCGGGCCGTCATCTGGCAGGACGCCAATCCGAAGCCCCCGGTGGCCAACCTCCCCCGCCTGACCGCCAGCGTCGAGTGGCGGGAGATCCTGCACGGACACCTGGTCGCCAACGCCGCCTTCGACCGCCCGAGCGTCCACATCAACCTGCCGCAGTTGCGCCAGGAGGACCGCGACAAGGTGGAGGTTCAGGACCGCGGCTGGCAGGACGCCCTGCAGGCGATCTACCCGCTCAAGTTCAACCTCATCACGGTGCGCAACGGCGACATCACCTATATCGACGAAGATCCCGAGAAGCCGCTCCAGGTCTCGCGCTGGAACTTCACGGCGTCGAACATCCGCAACATCCGTTCCGCCCCCGGGGTCTACCCCTCCCCTGTCCACACCGACGGGGTGATCTTCGGGACCGGCCGCGGCGTCGTGGACGGCCACGCCGACTTCCTGGCCAAACCGTTCCCCGGCTTCCACGTGAAGTACCAGGTGCGGCAGGTTCCCCTGGACCGCCTGAAGCCGGTCACCGCCCGCGCCGACCTCTCCCTCTCGGGAGGCATCCTCTCCTCCGACGGCAGATTCGAATACGGCCCCAGGCACAAGGAGGCGCGGATCGAGGACGTCACCGTCAGCAAGCTCCGGCTGGAGTATCAGCAGATCGGCGAAACCAAAGCCGAGGAGGAACAACGCGAGGAAGTGGTCGCGGAAGCCACCCAGGACAAAACGCCCGCCATGCTGTTCCGCATCGGCCGCTTCGAGCTCCAGGACAGCCATCTCGGCCTGGTCACCCAGGCCCGGGACCGCCGCATCCGCCTCTTCGTCACCAACGCGGACTTCCTGGCGACCAACCTCTCCAGCGGCTTCCGGGACGGACCGGTCAAGACCAGGCTCACCGGCGCTTTCATGGGCAGCGGCTCCGCCAGCGGCTCGGGCAACTTCCGCAACAGCGACGGCGGGCGGCCGGACTTCGACCTTGCGGTGGCCATCGAGGGCGCGAGCCTGCGCTCGATGAACGACGTCCTGCGAGCCTACGGCAAGTTCGACGTGGTCGGCGGCACCTTCTCCGTCTACTCCGAGATGAAGGTCGCCAACGGCCGCATCGACGGCTATGTCAAGCCGCTCTTCAAGGACGTGGACGTCTACGATTCCCAGCAGGACAAGAAGAAGCCCGTCCTCAAGAAGATCTACGAGAAGATCGTGGGCGGCCTCTCGCACGTCCTGGAGAACAAGCCCCGCGACCAGGTCGCGACGGTCGTCGACGTCTCGGGCCCGCTCGAAGACCCCAATACCAGCGTCTGGGAGACCATCGTCCGCCTGGTTTCGAACGCATTCGTCAAGGCGATCCTGCCGGGATTCGAGAGGGAGGTCGAGGCGGCCGGGGAGAGGCGGTGAGCCGGCCGCCCTCATGACCATAGATCTCTAATAGGGACAGACGTAGCAACTGAACTCTGCGAGCGCATAGTCTACGATATAGAGATTTCCTTCACCATCAAATTGCCCTTCACAGTATGGGTAAGGATCAGGGTAAAATCGGATTGCACAAACTCCTGTTGAACACCTCCAATTCGCATAAGCGGCTAGGTTTTGGCGATTTAGCTCCGAGGGGCAGTCATAAATACCCCAGTACTCCCCAGAAACCCATTGCGAAGGTCCGCAGTAGCAGCCTGTTTGAGCAGCGGCCGTAACTGGATAAAGAGAAAGGGCTGCAAGTACAAGAGCTACGGAAAATGAGCACAGCTTTCTCATAGCGGATCTCCTGAAGATAGGTCAGCGCCAGTGCTGAAGTAAAAGTAGCATATAAGACATGAATACACAACCAATACCTGCTATCCTTCCGCGAGCCTTTTCCAAGGAGAGACCGATGAAGACCATCCGGCGGACCCGCACCCTGATCCTGACCCTCGCCTGCCTCGCGGCGGGCCTCTACGCCTACGCCGACCAGCAGACGCCGCCGTCCAGCGCGGGGACGGCGCCGGTGCCTTCGCAGCCCGCGCCGGCCAAGCCGCCGTTCGACCAGGAAAAGGCTCTCCAGGAGATCCGGAAACAGATCGCCGGACGTGAGAACGAGCCCGCGGAGGCGGTCTTCAAGAACATCCAGATCCTCAAGGGTGTCCCCGCCGGCCGTATCCCCCTCCTCATGGAGAAGGGGTTCTCCGAGTCCCTGGGCGTCAACTGCACCTTCTGCCACAACCCCGCCGACTGGACCGCCGAGCCCAACCACCACCTGCCCATCGCCCGGCAGATGTGGAACATGACGCAGGAGATCAACAAGCGCCTGCTCCCGGCCATCTCCGATCTCAAGAACGCGCAGGTGAACTGCACCACCTGCCATCGGGGGCAGAAGAAACCGGCGCTGAACCTCACTCCGCCTCCCCAGCCGGCGCCGGCGCCGAGCCATTAAAAAACTGTCCCGCCCGGGGCGGATCCGCGGGTCCGCCCTCATGAAACTTCAATCTGGCTATACTGACCTCATGCACGGCCCCTGGCTCGGGGACACCCGCGGCTACCTGTCCGACTGGGTCACCCAGCGGTGGGTCCAACTCACGGGCCGGCGAGTGCGGATTACGGATCATCCCTGGCTCCAGGGGCCGTCTGGAGACCCGGCGGGAATTGGCGCCTCGTTCTATGAACGGCTGGCGGCGCGGTCAGGGCTGAACGTCGAGGAGGGGAACGGCCGGGGATTGATGCGCAGCTTTGCGGAACTGCGCGGCCCCGGCTTCGATCCCGCCGCCGTCGATCCCCGCATCGCCCGCTTCTACGAGCGCACCTCCGAGTACCGCCTGGACGCCTGGTCCCACTGGTGCGGCGCGTTCCGCCCCTTTGGATGGCTGCTCGCTCGTATCTTCAGCCATCGGCTTCAGCAACTGAACGTGCCTCTCTCCCCTCTCGACACCAGCCGCGGATTGAGCAGCCGGGTGATCGCGCTCGTGGACCCTAAGACCCGCGAGCCGCGCCACGTCGGATGGGTGCGGGAGATCACCCCGAGGCATCAGGTCGTCTACGTCGGCGACTACTCGACGTGCATTCCGCCCGGCTTCCCAGGCGCCTGCGTGAAGGTCGTCTTCCCTCTTCCCAATGGCAGCGCGACAGTCGTCCTGCGGCCCGAGTCGCATCCCGACGGCTCCCTGACGCTCCACTCCTCGGGCCGCCGGTTCGGCGACCCCGGCTTCTACTTCGTGGTGCTCGACTCGCGCGAGCCCGATCAGGCCTGGGTCCGCTACGTGCCGACGATGCGGGAGCGCATCCATGTCTACGTCGAGGACGGCGACCTCCATACGGATCACTTCTTCCGGATCTGGGGGCTGCGGTATCTCCAGTTGCACTACCGCATGACGCCCGCGGCGCGCTGAGCGGCCCTCACGCCCCGCAAAGGCATTCCGGGAGCACTCTCTTGAGTGCGGGGCCTCTCATCGGGGTCTCGCGCCTGAAACCGCCGGGGGGACGGCCCTTCCGTTCCGCCGGCCCGACCAAGGAGGTCCTGCATGAACAGAAAGGCTCTGCTCCGTTCCATCCCCCTCGCCTTTGTCCTGGCGCTCGGCGCGTTTGGAGCGTTCACGCCCACGCCGGCGGAAGCGGCCATCTGCCCTCTGATCGGGTGTGTCGACGATAATTACTGCCGGCGGGACCGCGACTGCACCGCTCGCCCGGGCGGCGTCTGCAACCTTTTCTGCCCGACCCGGGGCTGTTGCTCGTACCCGGCCTAGTCGTCTGAACCGCCCCCGGCTCTCGCCGGGGGCGCCTGGAGACTCCCGTAGAAAAGCTGGGTGTTGTAGACGAACGCCACCCGCCCGTCCTCGCTGTGCTCCGCGAAGAGCTTCTTTAGTTCGTCCATGAACGCATCGCCTTCCGGTCCGCTCGCCGGAATGTACGAGGAAGAGAGGGCCCGCCCCTTCAATCCTTCCCAGTCGAAGACCTGCTCGTTATAAAACGTTTCTTCGCGATAGCCGGCGGAGCCGAAGAAGGCGCGGAGTACCTCTTCGTTCGCATACTGGGAAGCGATCTCCGAATATTCGGGACAGCGCTCGGTGAGCAGCCGCTCGTAGGCGCGGAGGAACGGCGTCGCGTCCAGGCTGCGGTCGTTCCAGATCAGCAGGACCAGCCCGCCGGACGCGAGGACCCGCTGGAATTCGGCGCGCGACTTCTCGGGATCGAACCAGTGGAACGCCTGTCCCGCCATCACGGCGTGGACCGAGCCGTCGTCCAGCGGCAGGGCTTCCGCCTGTCCCGCGAGGTTGACGAAGTCCGGAAACCGCTCCTTCAGATCCTCCGCCGCCTCCCGCATCTCGTCGTTCGGCTCGACGCCGACGATCCGATAGCCGCGTTCGAGGAACAGCACGCTGAGCTTGCCCGTCCCCGATCCCACGTCCGCGATGACGGAGCCCGGGGCCAGCCCGAGATCCTTCTCGACGAAATCGGCCAGCGCCGGAGGGTAGTCCGGACGATAGAGGACGTAATTCCGGACGCGGCTGGAGAACCGGGCGAGGGGGTTGAAGTCGGAGGGATTCATGGCATCGACACTATCATTCGCCGGTGCGGTAAACTTCCTTCACTACAAGCCGTACGGGGAACCGCGGCTTCCACTGGATCAACGAGCGCCCGTACAACCGTTGATGGCACCTCTCCTGCACGTCGGATTCCCCCATGCCTGAATCCGAAGCCATCGACATCGGCGGCGCGCCCGTCGTCACCCTCCGGAGACCTCGGCCGGACACCGACCGCCCCGCCTTCCTGAGCGCTCAGCTCCTGCCCGGGCGCGGGATGATGACCCTGCAGGTCACCGCCCATCTCCCAGGCCGCGGCGAGACCAACCTGCTCCACGCTCCGGATCTGGAGAAAGCCCGCGCGATCCTCGACCCGGCGGTCGAGCCGTTCGCGGGCAACCACTCCTACGCGGTGGGAGGGGCCGTCCTGATCCCCTACGCCAACCGCATCCGCGGAACGCTCTCGCCGGACCGCCGGAGCCTCGAGACCACGATCCTGGGGAAGACCGTCCGCCTGCCGGCCAACTCGGGCGGCCGCCAACCCGGCGCACAGCAGTACGCGATGCACGGCCTCATGCTCGCTTCACGCATGGACGACGTCCGCCGCGAGACCACGGACGAGCGGGACCGCATCACAGCATCCTTCAAGGCCGGCGACTTCGATCATCACTGGCTGTCCTCGGCCGAGATCGCTTTCGAAAACATCCTCACCAGCGATTTCTTCGAGATCACCATCACCGCCCGCAACGTGGGAGACGAGCCGCTTCCGATAGGCATCGGCTGGCATCCCTATTTCGAGCTGCCGAGCGGCAAGCGTGAACAGGGACGCATGCGGATCCCCGCGCGCAAGCGCACTCTGGTGAACGATTACGACGAGGTGCTGCCCACGGGTGAGGTGGTGCCCCTCGCCGGGACTCCCTACGACTTCTCCATGCCCGGCGGCAAGGCGGCGGGGGATCTCTTCCTGGACGACTGCTTCGTGGATCTCGAACGATCACCGGATGGCAACGCCGTGGCGGAGATCGTCGATCCCGAGGCCAATTACGGCCTGCGTGTGATCGCGGCGTCGCCGCACATCAAGGCCATTCAGGTCTACGCCCCGACCGATCAGGGCTTCTTTGTGATCGAGCCGCAATTCAACTGGGCCGATCCGTTCGGATCGCAATGGGGGCCAGGGGTGGATACGGGGATGGCGATCCTGGCGCCGGGAGAGTCGGTGGTGTACGTGGCGAGGTTGGAATTGTTCAGACCCTCAGCCTGATCCGAAGCGGCATGCCCTTCGAGGCCTCACCCCCTGGCCCCCTCTCCCACCCCCTCCCGCCCGACCGGGAGAGGGGGAACGATGAGTCAACGATCTTGCCGAGCTCAAGAAGACCTCAATCGCAGGGCCCTCCCTCTCCCGGGGGCGGGCGGCAGGGAGATGGGAGAGGGACCGAGGGTGAGGTCTCGAAGGGCATGCCGCTCAAAGTCCTACACCGTCTCAAGACAGTACCCCGCTTCCAATCGCCGTTTCCAGAAGGGCGCCTCCGGCCACCGTCCCTCCTGCGCGTATTGTTTCTTCTGTAGATCCAGACACGCGCCGTAGGCGTTCTGCATCACCTCCAGATAAGCATCCCGCGCCTCCGCGCGGCCCTCCAACAGATCGGCGATGGCGTTCCCCCCATAGAAGCCGGAGCCCATGGCGGAGCCGATGCCATGCGAGGAGAGCGGATCGTACGCAGCGGCGGCGTCGCCCAGGGCGAGCCAGCCGTCGCCGGCGATCGTGTCCAACCGGGAGGTCTCGGCGGGCAGGACGCGCAGGGTTCCTTTGCTCAGAACATACCCATGGTTCTCCACACGGGCCCGCGTCGCTTCCGTTCGCGCCAGCATCGAGTGCCAGGCGTTGCGATCCCGATCCAGGAGATCTCCGTCGGTCATGAAGGCGACCGCCAAGCGCTCATCCGCGAGAAGGGCCGAGTACCACCAGCCTTCCGGTACGGCTTCGACGAGCGTGTAGGTGTCCGTGTCCGGCGTGAGGGTCCGGCTCCACATCAGGCCGGCGGCGCCCACGAGACGGTCGTAGCGCACCCGTTTCGCGCCGAGACGCCGCGCGATGTGAGAGGTCCTGCCGGTGGCGTCCGCGACGAAATCCGCCTCCAGGATCTCGCCGTCCCGCGTCTCCAGCCGCCAGCGCTCTCCGAAACGATCACATCTCACGAGCCGGCATCCCCACCACCATACCGCCCCGGCCGTCTGCGACCGCTCGACGAGACGAGTCTCGAACGTGAGGCGGTCGACGTGCCAGCCGTCACCCTGCGTACCGGCGAGGAAGGGGCGCTCGCCGGGCCGGGGCGATCCCCAGACGAAGCGGTTGCCCAGCGAGCGCAGATGGCCACCCTGCAGCAGGAGATCCTCCAACCCGAGGTGACGCAGCAGGGGCGTGAGATTGGGCGGCAGGCACTCCCCCACCTTGAGCTCCGGCTCGGGGCGGGACTCCAGGACGAGCACGGAGATTCCGCGCCGGGCCAGGATGAGGGCGGCCACCGCGCCGGCGGGACCACCCCCAGCGATCACAACCTTTTTCATCACCAATCCTCGATCAGCGGTCGCGACGGACCACGTGACGCCGCGGCCTCGGATGCGCCGCGCGCTCCGCCTCGGCCCGCGCCGGCAAGGCCTCGGCCGTGACCCTGAACAGCACTTCGCCGGTCACCGCCGCCTCCTCCGGCGTCTCCGCCCGCCGCTCGGCGATCTTCACCTGCTCGAAGCTGGGATCCGGCTCCACGTACTCTTCGGCGCGTCCGGTCTCCACCCAATACCGATGCGGCCATCCCGGCTCGGCGGCGCCGCCCGGGACCGGCTGCTCGGTCACGATCCCGATCGCGTGCCAGTTCGCCACCATGTTGTTGATGCGGTCCTGATAGGCGCCGCTGGCGCTGAGATCGCGGAGCCAGAACTGGCGGTATGTGAGGTGCTTCATCTTCTGGGCCGGCGGCAGGGTGGGGTCCTGAAGACGCTCGTAGGACTGCATCGACAGCACCTGGTTCGGCACCCGGGCCGCCCAGAACGACGGCAGCGGCAGGTAGTTCGACGTGTTGTAGCCGGAGAGGCAGCTCGCCTCGTCCGTCTGCCACGGGATGCCCATCCAGCGCGTCAGCGTGCCCGGACCGCTGCCGTCGAGCGGACCGCCGGGGCCCAGCGCCACCGAGGGAGTGAGCATGACCCCGTAATCGTCCTTGGGCTCTTGGCCGGGCTCCAGCACCTTGAGCCGGAAGGGAAGGCTGCCGTGCGGCTCGCGCCACATGATCGGCACCCGCAGCGTCCAGGTCAGCTCGATGCCGGGGTGGAACGGCCCGCCCAGGCAGTCCTCCAGGGGAGCGCGGTCCAGCACGGACGGCTGCCGCTCCAGGGGGACGTCGCCCAGGCTCTGCGGCTCCGCGTGGCGCTCGCCGGTTTCGAAATCGCCCTCGGCCCACCGCCGGAGCCACTCGTACTGCGTCTCGGTGACGGCGAGGTCGTAGATCGTGGTGTTGGGATAATCGACGCCGTCGCCATAGAACGGCGGCAGGCCCGCGGGCTCGGGCGTCGGCAACTCGGCGCGGCGGTCCGGGTCCTCGTCCCACGGCGGCGGCGGCTGGCGGAACCAGCGGAACAGGGCCTCCCGCGCCGCTTTATGGGCGGGGTCGGGACTGGAGAGCTTCTCCAGGTACGCCGGATCGGTGAGATCGCTGGGCGAGCCGGCGCCGAAGAGGAAATAGACGCCCTGGCTCACCCACTGATTGCCCACCAGGCGTGCGAAGATCGGGAAGATGTGCTCCCAGAAATGGAGCTTCGCCGGCGGCGAGATCCAGCCCTGCCGCAGGAAGAGGTCGTAGACCACGTCGTACATCGTGACGGGGCCGTGCAGCCCCTGGCCGTAGTTGGGCGGGGTGACCGCCACCATCGCCGGCTCGGCCACCAGCTCCCGGCCGCCGATGCGCACCGTGGCCCGCACCGGGCCGTCGGACGTGTCGTCGTACCAGCCGTCGTTGTTGGCGAAGGTGACGGCCTTCGCGCCGTTGTAGGAGGCGGAGCTCCCTTCGCCGCCGATGAAGATCAGGCGTCCTTTCTCGTCCGTGCGGATCTCGCCCAGGGGCACCTCGATGGGGCTCCCCTCCTGGAACGAGATCCAGCCATGATCGAAGGCGTACTGGGACCCGCTCTGATTCACGCCGCTGATCCGCCGCGCCCCGGGATCGATGACCAGATCCTGCCGGCGGCTCCCCGGGATGCCCGCGTTGCGGTGGTCGGGAATCATCACGAACTGCTTGAGATCGAGGGCATTGAGGAACTTGTACCAGGCCGCCTTGCGGTTGGCGACGTGGACCTCCCAGGTGATCTCCGCGTCGTCGGCCGTGATCTCCTTCACCACCTCGCCCGCCGCGTTGTAGCCATAGACGCGGAACCGCGCCGCCTCGCGCCGGATCTGGCCCTGCGCGTTCTTGTACCCCTGGAGACCGGGATGCGCGGCCTGTCCCGGGATCTCCGGCGCAAGGTAGTACTCGTCAGCCGGAGCGTTCCCCACCCGGGCGATGCCGATAGCGGGATGGATGGCACAACGGACGATGTCGTTGTCGGACATACGGGGATCCCTCCTGAGGACGAGATGTCAAGCGGTTCAGGAGGATAGTGTCATAAGTGGAGGAGCGAGATTCTGGCCGGGAATGACATACTTTGGCAAGTCCCAGAAACGAGGCCCTGACCATGAAAATCCTGTCCTGGATCGCGCTCGCGCTCCTTACGTCCCTCCCTCTCACCGCGCAGGATGACTTCTGGGATGAAGAAGACGCCCGGAAGGCCTGCGAGCCGTTCCTGCGCTATCTGCCCGGCCCCGCGGGCCGGCCGACGGACGCTGACCGCAAGACCTTCGAGCGGGAGAAGAACTGCTTCGGCCACTTCTACGATCCCGACGGCAGGCCCGAGTACGACAAGGCCCGCCGCTGCTGTCTCGTGCGCGGCGACTGCAACCGCGAGCTCGCCATGATCTTCGCCAACGGCTGGAACACGCCCCGCGACCTCGGCGCGGCCATGTACTTCCTCTGCCGGGCGGAAGACGAGATGGCCCCCGCCGAGCAGTGGAGCATGCTCCAGTTCGTCGACGGCCTGCGTGCCGGCAAGGAAAAGGGGAACCTCGACTATTGCGAGCACGTCACCAGCGGCATGGGCGCCGGCTGGTGCGCCAGCGTGGAGCTCGACCAAAAGCGCGCGGAGTGGGAGCGCCGCGCCGCCGCCGTCGAGCGGACCCTCAAGCCGGAAGCCCGGCCGGCGTTCGCGGCCCTCCGCAAGGCCATGGACGACCTCGCCAACGCGGACGCCAACTACATGGCCGAGCCCAACCGCGGCGGCACGATCCACTCGGCCGTGGTCCTGAGCAGCCAGGTCGAGCGCAACGACGACCTCCTCGCCACCCTGGAGCGCTACGTCCAGAAGCGCGCCCCCGCGGCCACCCCGGACGCCCTCCAGAAAGCCGACGCGGCCCTGAACACCGCCTACAAGGCCATCCTGGCGCAGGCCAAGGCCGACGACAAGGAATACGAGACGGGCACCGCCGGCCAGGATGTCCTGCGCGACGCCCAGCGCGCCTGGATTCCCTACCGTGACGCCTGGATCACCTTCTACCGTCTCCGCTGGAAGGGAGCCGCGCCGGCCGAAGCTCTGGACCGGGAGATCGCGGCGGCGCTCACGGAGAAGCGGACGCGGGAGTTGAATGAATTGGGGGCGGAGCCGTAGACCTCGTTCCCCGTCTTCCACCTCTTGCCGGCTCTCTTCCGCCTCCTGCCAGCGATCTTTGACAGACGACGTATCGCGTGGAGTTACAATCTTCAGCGCAGCACCTTGAAACGGCGGGTTTTTCTCTCTTTCGAGGAGGAGGACGGCATGAAGCTGGCCTTGGCGAACCTGAAGGGCGGCGTGGGGAAGACGACGACGGCGGTCAATCTCGCCGCGGCGTTCGCGCGGAGCGGACTCAACGTGCTGGTGGTCGATCTCGATCCGCAGGCTTCCGCGAGCTTCTCCCTGGGCGTGCCCCGGGATCAGGCGCAGGCCGGCGCCGCCAAGGTGCTGGCCGGCAAGACCGAGGCCGCGGAGGCTATCGTGGAGACGGCCATCGAGAACATCCACCTCCTCCCCGGCGAGCTCGACCTGGCCGGCCTGGACGTGGCCATCGCCCGCAAGCAGGAGCCGGAGAAGCTGCTCAAGAAGGCCCTCACTCCCCTCCGGCGGCGCTATGACGTCTTCGTCATGGACAGCCCGCCGGGGCTCTCCATCCTCACCATCAACGCCCTGGCCGCCGCGGATTCCTACATCGTGCCCATAGCCCCTCACCGCCTGGACGCGGAAGCGCTCGGCGGGTTCCTGGAGCTGGTGGACGCCTCGCGGGAGCGGATCGGCAAGAAGGCGGAGCTGCTGGGCATCCTCCTGACCATGGTGGACCACCGCACCCAGGTGACCGACGAGATGGTGGCGGCGGTCCGCCACAAGTACGGCTCCAAGGTGTTCCGGGCGGAGATCCCCGTCAACGTGCGGCTGGCCGAGGCCCCCGCCGCGGGAAGGCCGATCTTCGACTTCGAGAGCTGGTCCACCGGGGCGCAGGCGTACGGGAAGCTCGGGGGCGAGGTGATCCGGCGGGCGCGGAAGGCGGGGTTGCTGTAGGGGTTCAGGGCGTCATGCCCTGCGGAGGGCCTGCCCTCCGAGACCTCACCCCCTGGCCCCCTCTCCCAGCGCCCACCCGCCCGTCCGGGAGAGGGGGAACGATAAGGAAGCGATCTTGCCCGATCTCCAGAAGACTTCAATCGCAGGGCCCTCCCTCTCCCGGGGGCGGGCGGCAGGGAGATGGGAGAGGGACCGAGGGTGAGGTCTCAAGGGCACGCCCTCCCAGCCAGCAACCGGACTGAGAGGGCCATCCTCTTACTGGGTCTTTCCAGACTGCAGCGCCTTCTGGATGTACCCCATCATCTCCCGCATGCCGCCGGTGTCGATGCCGTGGATGTTCTCCTCCTCCTGCCACACGCGGCCGGCGGACTTCTCCAGGCCGGGGTTGCCGCCGGTGAACTCCTGGACGAGGCCCATCCAGCGCCGGGCGAGTTGCTGCACCCGCTCGTCGGCGGGATCGGTCCCGCGGTCCATCTCGGCCCGGACCTGGGCCATCAGCTCCTGCCATTCGCCTTCGACCTGGCGGATGCGGTCGTCGCCGACGGCCTCCCGGCGGGCCTTGAGCTCTTCCATCTGCTCGGGGGTGTAGTACTTCTCGTACATTCTCGTCTCCTCGATGATCTGGAGGAATTCTTCCGTGGGGATCGTCTCGTCCGTCCGCCAGCGCTCGGCGATCATTTCCAGGCGGTGGCAGAGGCGCTGTTGCAGTCCGATCCGCTCTTTCAGGTTCGCGATCTGGAGCTGGAGCACGCGGTCCGGCGTGACGTCGGGGCGGCTCAGGAACTCCTTGATCTCGTCCAGGGAGAATCCCAGGGTTCTCAGCGACAGGATCTGCTGGAGCCGCTGCACGTCGGGGCCGGTGTACAGCCGGTAGCCGGATTCCGAGCGGTGCGACGGCGAGAGCAGTCCGAGGTCGTCGTAGTGATGGAGCGTCCGCACGGACACTCCGGTCCGTTTGGCCAGCTCGCCCACTTTCCAGGGCGGGGGCCTCATGTCGTCTTCCCTCCTTTCGGCCACGTCCCAGGTGGCAAGGAAGACGATAAGGCCTGACGTTGCGTGAGGGTCAAGAGGGAAAAAAAGGACACCAGGGACACCAGGGACACCAAGGACAGGTAAAAACGCCGTCCTTGAGGTCCTTGGTGTCTTTGGTGTCCCTGGTGTCCTTTCTAGAAGTCCGTGTACCCGTCCCGGTGGCGGGCTTTGCCGCCGCCGCGGACGCGGACGTCCACCTTGTGGAAGGCGCCGTCCCCCTTGGCCTGGGAGGGGTAGTAGCCGATGGCGTACTGCTCCCGCAGCTCCTTGAGGATGGTCCGGAAGGTGTACTCCATGGTCTGGATGTTCTCGACCTCCAGGATGCGGCCGCCGCTCTCTTGCACGGCCTTCACGAGGTTCTCGTACTCGCGGTCGTTCTCCTGGAAGCCGCGGAAGGCCGAGGTGAAGGATTTGTGCTTGCCGCCGAACTGGATCCAGTAGATCAGCGCCTGGCTGGCCTGGGCCTTCCAGAGAACGTCGGCGGCCGGCAAGGCGCTGTGGACGTCCGAGCCGTCGGAGAACAGCACGACCACCCGCTGGCCCTGGCGGGCGTCGAGGGCCTTCAGCGACAGGAAGAGGAAGTCGTTGACGGCCGTCCCGCCGGCGGAGTGGGTCTTCTCCATGGCGGATGCCAGGACCTTCTTGTCGGCCGTGAAGGGGGTGAAGCTCAGGAGCCGGTCGGAGAACAGGGCGAGCATGGCCTCGTCCTCGGGCTTCATGCCGTCGAGGAAGGCCTTGGCGCCCCGGCGGACGGCCTCCAGCTCCTGGGCACCCATGCTCTCGCTGGTGTCGAGGAGCAGGACGGCGGTGAGCGGCAGCTCGTCGCGGCCGAAGGTGACGATCTCCTGCTCGACGCCGTTGTCGAAGAGCCGGAAGTCCCCCTGGGTGAGGTCGAGGTTGCGCAGGCCGTCGCGGGTGACGCTGACGAAGAGGGCGCGCAGCTTGAGGTTCATCTCGTCGTGGATCGCCACCGGCGAGGTGACCAGGCTGGCGCTCCCCGAAGCGCCGGAGACGGTGTAGGCGACCGCCTTGAACTCCCGCTGGACGTTCTCGTCGCCCATGTCCAACTGGAGGCGGTACGGGGGCGTCTTCGTCGCGCCCATGAGCTTGCCGTTGACGAAGATCTCCACCCGGTCGATGGGCTCGACGGCCCGCACGCCGACCTGGACGTCGGTGGGACCGAAGATCGGCTGGTCCGCGGCCGGGCTCTGGAACTGGACGGCGATCTGCTGGGGCTGCTGGGCGCCCGCCGCGCCGGCGAGCAGCAGGAGACCAAGGGGAAGGACAAAGAAACGCGCTGGACGGCTCATCGGCTCACCTCCGCTCCGGCTGCCGCCGGAGGGGCGTTCAGGGCCTGCGCCAGCACGGGCAGGCGCGACCGCGAGTTTTCGTCCAGGAAGGCGCGCGCTTCCGCGAAGGCGTCCACCGGGAACTGGTTGTAGAGGTAGCGGCCCGAGGCGGACACCTGCTTGGAAGGCGCCGACAGGACTTTCTCGACCAGCTCGGAGGACTCCTGGGTCCGCCCCAGGCGATCGAGCACGGCGGCGAGCTGGATATAGAACCGCGGATCGTCCGGGTAGGCCTGAAGGGCCTTGCGGAGGACCTTCTCCGCCTCCAGGCTGCGGTTCGTGTCGCGGTAGAGCTGGGCCAGCTCCTGGTAGGCGAGCGCGCTGGGCCAGAACGCATCCTCGGCGGAGAGCTTGACGAGGATCTGCCGCGCCTCCTCCTCCGTCTCCCGGCCTTCCTGCCGCTTCAGGTTCATGGCGAGGCGGAGGCGGGCTTCGGGATGGTCGGGCTCCACTTCAAGAGCGCGCCGCAGCAGCTTGACGGCGCTCTCCGTCTGGGCGTTCTTCTCGTAGATCGCCGCCAGGGCGAGCAGGGCGGTGACGTTGCGGCCGTCCAGCTCGATGGCCTGCTGGAACAGCTCCGCGGCCGGGAGCTGCTGGGCGGCGCCCAGGAGCATCCCGCCGAGGCTGGTCAGCAGCCGGCTGGAGACGAGGCCGGCCCCTTCCGAGCCCGACTGGTCGCGGTAGAGGATGGCGAGATCCCGGGCCATGGAGCGGGCGTGGGAGAGGGCCATGGCCCGGCCGCGGGCTCCCTGCGGGAGCAGGCGCGCGTAGGCCTCATGGTGGAGCATGGCGATGGGGACCAGGACTTCGATGTCGGCCGCGCCCACCTGGTGGATGACCTCCTGCTCGGCCTGCAGAAGGGTCTTCCGGGTCTTCGGCTCGCCGTCCTGGATGACCGCCGTCTCGAGCGCGATCAGCTCGTCGGGGGCTTTCTGTACCTCCCCCGCCGACCAGTCCGCCAGGATCTTGCGGTAGGTCTCCTGGATCCGTTCCGGTGAAAAAGACTCACGCTCTTTCGCGGGCTGCTGGGCCCAGGCGAGCTGGCCGGAAAGCCAGACCGCCGCGGCGAGCCACAGCAGCGGCCCGCCGAACTTCACTTCCGTTCGCGCGCTCATGGGACCTCCAACTGAGAATGCGCCTCCGACCCTCCCCTCCGGGAGGTCCATCCAGATTTCAGCACAACTTCAACAAAAATAAAGAGAGAACCACTGGAGAAGCTATTATAGGTACATCTCGGCCGGATTTCGTGACATTCGACGGACTTTTTCGTGTGACAAGTTGAAAAAGGGGAAGGAATGGGGCGGAAAGAAGCGGCAAGGCGCCGGGCTCCCCGGCGCCCGGGACTGACGTCAGTTCACCGTGACGACTCTGACCTTTTGGCCGTTTTGCCAAGCATCGTCGCTTACGTACAGCGTAACCGAGTAGCTGCCGGCGGCCGGGAAAGTATGGCTGAGGCTGCAACTAGTACGGGGCTGAAAGTCGTAGGGATGGCCGAAATCCCAACTACAGGAACTTATCTGCAGAAAATCATCGGTGGACGTACTCGTCAGAGTACAGGTCCTGCCGGAGCAGGAGAAGTTGAAGTTGGCGACGGGCGGGTTGTCGATCTCGGGACCTCCCGGAGGCGAGAAGAGCAGGCGGTTGGGTGAGCCGGTCCCGATGCCGGTCAGGCGTCCCGTGGTGGCGTTGTTGATGATGTAGCTGTGAGCCTGGCTCGGGGTCGCAGCGGGCGTGGACTGGAGATAACGCGCTACGGCTCCCGCAACCAGAGGCGACGCCGCAGACGTCCCGCTGAAAGTAGAGGTGGCATTCCAGAGGTCCAGGTCCGTCCCCGGCGCGAACAGGTCGACGCAGGACCCGAAGTTGCTGGACTGGGTACCGCTCCAGACCGAGCGCGCGTCGTTCCGATCGGAGGCTCCGACCGTCAGGGCTCCGGCGACCCGCGCCGGCGAGATGCCACAAGCCGACACGCCCGAGTTGCCCGCGGCGGTCACCGCGACCACTCCCGCGTTGATCATCCCTTGCACCGCGTTGTCCAGGGACTGCGTGGCGCCACCGCTGAAGCTCATGTTGGCGACCGCCGGCTTCACTCGATTGGCTGTTACCCAGTTGATTCCAGCCAACGCGTCGGACAGCAGGACGCCCTCGCAGGAGCCGGTGGAAACGAGGGGAGGATCGGTCGGGCCGCCGCCGGTTTCGGGGGTGCAATTGCAGACCGTGCCGACCCGCACGGAGTTCAAGGTCACCTGCTTCGCCACGCCGCTGACAGAGCCGCCCAAGACCTTGGCGACCTTCGTACCATGCCCGTTGCAGTCTCCGTGCAGGGGATTACCGGACTCGTCCTGGATAGCCGTGTAAGCGTTCACGACGCGGGAGCCGAATTCCAGATCGCTGCCATCGATCCCGCTGTCCAGGATGTAGGCGTTCACGCCCGCTCCCGTGGTGGTGTAGGTGAAGTGGTTGTTGAGCGGCAGGTCCCTCTCGTCAACCCGGTTGAGTCCCCATTGCATAAACAGCACCTGGTCAGTGGAGAGGGGCAGGACTCGGTCCTGGTCCACATAAGCGACGCGGGGGTCCTGAGCCAAAGCTTTCGCCTGAGCCTCGGTCATGGTGAGGAGACTCCCTTGCAGGGCGTGCTCGAACGTCTTCTCGACGCGGCCCCCGTGCAGGAGCACCATGGCCTGGACCACCTCGCGAACGCTGAGGCCCGGTGCGGGCGGCATCTCCGGCCGTTGGGCTATCCCTGACTTCAAGACGACGATGTACCGATCCTTGACGGGGTTCTCCCCTGAGTTGAGTTGCCCGGCTTCAGCGGTTGCGACGACGCTTGCCAAGACCAGGAAACAAACTACCGCCTTTCTCATCGACTGACCTCCTCAATAGTTATACAGGTAATACGCAAGCAGCGATGAGGCCGTCTAGCCCGGAAAATTCACGAGGGGGGCTGACAAAGGGGTCGTCCATCGGATAAGTGTAGTTCTGCCAAGAAGCTACACGGCCCGAGGAAAGGACGACCCCGATGACAGAGTGTATCCGACAACTGACCCTTTCGTTCCACC
>DASVAS010000038.1:0-41567 GCA_036376245.1 Thermoanaerobaculia bacterium
CTCGGTGCCGGCGTTGATGGAGATGCTGGTCGAGTACGGCACGGGCCGCCCCGGCGCCCTGGACTTCCCGCTGCGGGCGGTGACCATGTCGGGCGACTGGATTCCGCCGCGGCTGCCGGACCGCATCCGGGCGGCCTTCCCGGGCATCCAGATCGTCAGCATGGGCGGCGCCACCGAGGCGTCGATCTGGTCGATCCACTATCCCATCGGCGAGGTGCCGGCCGAGTGGGTGAGCATCCCCTACGGCCGGCCGATGCGGAACCAGACCTTCTTCGTCCTCGACCGCGACCTGGAGCCGCGCCCGGTGGGCGTGCAGGGCCACCTCTACATCGGCGGCATCGGCCTCGCGAAGGGTTACTGGCGCGACGAGGAGAAGACGCGCGCGCAGTTCCTCACTCACCCGCGGACGGGCGAGCCGCTCTACCGCACAGGAGACCTCGGACGCATGCTCCCGGACGGCAACATCGAGTTCCTCGGCCGCGACGACTTCCAGGTCAAGATCCAGGGCCACCGCATCGAGCTGGGCGAGATCGAGTCGGCGCTGGCGCAGCACCCGGCGGTGTCGGCGGCGGTGGTCACCGCCCACGGCGACCTGCGGGGCGCCAAGCAGCTCGTCGGCTACGTGGTGCTGAAGAAGCCCGGCGAGGGAATGGAGGAGGCGCTGCGGCGCGAGAAGGGCGGGGCCTGGGCCGACCTGCCGGCGGCGGTCGGCGCGCCGGCCGCCCACCTGGCGCGCCGCCGCTTCCACCGCGCGCCGGTCCCGCTGGAGGACGTGGGGGCCGTCCTGGGCTCGCTGCTGCGCCTCGAGATCGAGGGCTCGCCGTTCCCCAAGCACCGTTACGGCTCGGCGGGCAACCTCTATCCGGTGCAGGCCTATCTCTACGCCGCGCCGGGCAAGGTCGAAGGCCTGGCCGGCGGCGCCTACTACTACGACCCGAGCGGCCACGGCCTGGTGCTGCTGGCCGAGGGCGCCGCGGTCGAGCCGTCGCTGTTCTCTCCGGCGGACCGCGAGGTCTTCGAGGAGGCCGGGTTCGCCATCTTCCTGGTGGCCCGCATGGCGGCCATCGCGCCGCTGTACGGCGCGCTGAGCCGCCGCTTCGTGGCCATCGAGTCCGGCCTGATGTCCGAGCTGCTGGCGGGCGCGGCGGCGGAGCACGGCCTGGGCCTCTCGCCCGCCGAGGGCCGGCTCGGCGAGCTGCGCGGCGTCCTGCGGCTGGAGGAGAGCCACGAGCCGATGCGGGCCCTGCTGGGAGGCTTCATCGATCCCGACCGCGAGGCCCCGCCCGCCGAGTCTTCCACGGCGGGCGAGGAGGAGCCGGCGCCCCTCGGCCCCGTTCTCACCGATCCCATCGAGCGGCTGCGCTTCAAGATGGCCCACCATGGCTTGCGCGCCGACGGGGGCCGGCCGCGGATCGAGCTGCCGAAGCCGCGGCTGACCCCGGAACGGACCGAGGCCCTGTACGTCGCCCGCCGCAGCTACCGGCGGTTCCCGGAGGAAGCCGTCCCGCTCGCCGACCTCGGGGCCCTGCTCGCGGCGCTGCCAGGACAAGGCGAGCCGGCGCTCGACCTGCTCCTGTACGTCAAGCCCGGCCGCGTCGAAGGCCTGCCCGGCGGCACCTACGCCTACGAGCCCGAGGCGCACCGGCTGGCGTCGCTGCGGGAGGACGCCACGCTCACCGCCGCGCTCTACGACCCGGTCAACCGCGACGTCTTCGAACAGGCGGGCCTGGCCCTGCTGTTCGTCGCCCGCGCGGGCTCCGCGGGGACCGGCCGCGGCCGCCGCGGGGCGGCGCTGGAGGCCGGCCGCCGGGCGCAGATCCTGGAGACCGCCGCGCCGGTCCACCGCATCGGCCTCGCCCAGATGGGCGGCCTGCGCATCGACGCGGTGCGCGACCTCTTCGGCCTCGCGCCGGGCGACGAGCTGGTACACAACCTGCTCGGCGGCCGCATCGCCCCGGAGCAGGTGGGCATGGCCGCCTACCTGGCCGAGGTGGCCGAGTACCACGCCCTGGTGGACGGCCTCGGCAGCGCGCCGAAGGCTCCGGCCCGCCCGGCGGCCGACGCGCTCGCCGACATCCGCGAGTTCCTGCGCGGCAAGGTGCCGGAGTACATGGTGCCCGCGCACCTGATGCGGCTCGACGCGCTGCCGCTGTCGTCCAACGGCAAGGTGGACCGCAAGGCCCTGCCCGAGCCCGAGACGCTGCGCGCCGCCGACGGTCCGGCCGACGGCTCCTACGTGGCGCCGGAGACCGACATCGAGCGGGTGATCGCGGACGTGGTGTCCCAGGTCCTGGACCTGCCTCGCGTCGGCGTGCACGACAACTTCTTCGATCTCGGCGCCAACTCGGTGCACGTGGTGCGGGTCCACAACGCGCTCCACGCCGCCCTCGGCCGTGAGATCTCCCTGATGGACATGTTCAACCACCCGAGCGTCCATCGCCTCGCCCAGCACATGGGAGATAGCAACGGTGAGGCGGCGGCGCCCGTGCCGTCGCAGGCCGAGGAGAGAGCCCAACGGCTCAGTGAGGGCAAGAACTGGCGCAAGCAGCGGCTGCAGAAGCGGCGGATGGAGGAGGAGAAGTAGGCCCACGGCGACACGCCAGGTTTTTGAACGGCCGCACCCCCGCCCGGGCATAAATGCCCGGGCTAGTCGAAAGAGCCCCCTGAAGGGGACTCCCTCAGTCGGGTTTACCCGGCTGTTTTCTGGTAGCCCGGGCATTTATGCCCGGGCGGTCTGCGAGCGCCTCCGTGTCTCATACCGAGGAAACCGCGACCCTTGGCCCCCTGTCCTCTCCCGAAAGGAGCCACGGGACCCGGATGGGTTCCGTGGTGGCCGGCCGCTATGAGGTGAGGGCTCTCCTCGGGCGCGGCGGCCATGCCACGGTCTACCGGGCCTACGACCGCCTCTTGAAGGCCGAAGTGGCCCTCAAGGTGGTCCACCCGGAGCGCGATCCCGAGCGGGCGCTCGCCCGCATCCGGCGGGAGGTCGGGGTCGCCCGGGAAAGCCTGAGCCCTCATCTCGTCCGCGTGTTCGAGCTCGGCGAGAGCGACGGGGACGTCTATCTCACCATGGAAATCCTGGCGGGGGGCTCGCTCCGGGACCGCCTGCGCCAAGGCCTTCTCCCGCTCCCGGAGGCGCTCCGGATCGTCGAAGCCGTGCTCCGAGGCCTCGCGGCGCTCCATGCACAGGGTGTCGTGCACCGGGACGTGACGCCCGGAAACATCCTCTTTTCCGAGACAGGCGAAGCCAAGCTCTGTGACTTCGGACTCGTCCGCAGGCTCGGACGCGAGGAGACCCGGGTCACCCTGGAAGGCGGCGTTCTCGGCACCATGGGCTATCTCTCGCCGGAGCAACTCCTCGGCAAGGAGGCCGGCCCGCGGAGCGACCTCTACGCCGCGGGAGTAGTCCTCTTCGAGATGCTGACCGGGAAGCTGCCTCACGAGGCGGTATCCCAACTGGGGCTCCGCCTCGCGGCCTTCGCGACGGCGCCGGATGTGCGGCGGCTCCGTCCCGACGTGCCCCGCTGGCTCGCGGCCGTGACCGCGCGCCTTCTCGCAAGGCGCCCCGCGGACCGCTTCCCCAACGCCGAGGCGGCCCTGGCCGTGATCGGAAAGCGATCCGTCCCGCCCCGGTACGGCCTGAGACGGCGGCTCTTCCGGTCAGCCGCCATCCTGCTCCTGGTGCTTGTCCCACCGGCTGGAAAAGCGTCGTTCTCCCATTTGATCCCCGCGGGCGAGACAGGTATCGCGGCCGTTGGCACAGACGGCGAAAGGCTCTGGACCATTCCCGGAGTAGCCCCGGAGGTCGCGGACCGGACGGCGCGCGCGCGGATCACGTCCGGCGGCCCCCGCCTCATCGCGACCGTGCTCGCCAGGCCCGGGGAGTGGACGCACAAAGCGATCTCCACTCTCTCCTTCATCGATCCTGCCTCTGGAGAAATAGTGAAGGAGGCGGAGCTTCCCGATGGCGCGGAGCAATTCCGGAACGATCCGCCGCGCTTTTCGTTCGCCTCGGCAAAGGCGGTCGACCTCGACGACGACGGCATCGACGAGGTGCTCGTCAACTACAACCACGTCCCGGAAGCTCCCTTCTACACCGTGCTCTACGCGCCCCGCTTCGATCGGGCTCGGATTATTTACTACTCTCGGGGAGGGCAGGATTTCCAGGCTGCGACGGATCTGGACGGCGACGGCTTTCGCGAGCTCATCTTTGTGGGCGTCAACAACGGGTGGAACTGGGTGAACGCCGTGGCGGCGGTCCGGCTCGACCCTCATTACATGGGAGAGGCGGACTGGTTGCCACCCGCCGCCGCGCCGGATGTGATGCAACATCCGGCGCAGGAGCGGCTCCTCCTCTGGTACGCCGTGGTGCCGCGCGGCCACCTCCAGTCTCCTTCCCGCCTCACGATCGACGAGAAGCGGCGGGAGCTGACGGTCCACTATCTCTCGGGGAAGACGTGCACTCTCGCGTTCGACGGCTTCCCGCCGGAGAGAGCCTCGGATCAGGACCGGGCCGGGCGTCAGGAGGCCCGGCGCGCGACCTATGAGCATTTCCGGGAGGCGGAGCGACTGCGCCGTGCCGGGATGTTCGACCTCGCGATGTCCGAAGCGGCCGCGGCGCTCGACTCGGCGAAGCGCGCCCGGGAGACCTGGCTCTCCCAATACGCGGAGCGGCTCCAGGCCCGGCTCCTCGTCTCTCAGGGAGAGTTGCGGGAAGCGGAGGCCAGGTTCGCGTCGCTCGCCGCGCGCGCGGAGGATGCTCCCGAGGTTGCCTATGACGCCGCGGTAGCGTTCCACCTGCATGGCGATCTCCGCCGGGCGGTCGCCTGGTATGCACGGGGAATCGGCCGCGGATCCTCGGGCGGCGCAGGAAAAAGCAAGCATGAGTTCCTGAAGGGCGAGATCCTGGCTCTCGTGGAAGAGAAGCGCTATGCGGAAGCGCTTGAAGCGGTGGACCGTTTCAACGACACCTATTCCTGGAACCTTCCGACCTACCGCGAGTTCGTCCGGTGGCGCGCCGGCGAGCGCCTGGAGATGGACGGCTTCGAAGTTCCGTCCAACTGGACGGACCTGGAGCGCTATTGGGCGCTGGAATTCAAGCTCGCGGCCGGCGGCAGGCCGGAAGAGATCCTTCCACGCGTGGACAGCTTCCTCGCCGAGCGGCCGGAGACGCGAGCCGAAGCGCGGTCTCTCCGGGCTGAGCTCCTCGCCCGGCTGGGGCGCCTGAAGGAGGGCGCGCACGAAGCACGGGCAGCCCTGGAGCTTGCGCGAGCGGAGCGGGCGCGGAGCATCATCGCGCGGGGGCACCTGGCTCTCGTGGAAGAGCGCGCTCACCGCCTCGACTCTCGATAGGGAAACTCCGGATGGTTCGCCTCCTGGTCACGCACGGCTACGAGGAGCGGGTCTTCCCTGTCCCGGAGAGCGAGGCCCGGCTCGGGAGCGCCGCCGAAAACGACATCGTCCTGCGAGCCACAGGCGTCTCCCGCCGGCATGCGCTCGTGCGGCGCCGCCCGGAGGGCATCGAGATTCTCGATCTGGGCTCGAAGAACGGGCTTTTCGTGGATGGCCAGCGGGTCAAGCGCGCCGTGCTGACGCGCGGCCTCCGGCTCCAGATCGGCGCGTGCTGGCTGGAAGTCGAGGAAGTTTCCTCGGCCCAGGCGGCGCTCGATTTCATGTTCCAGAGCTCGTCGCAGCAACCGCCGCATCCGCCGTCGATCACCCCGACGGTGCGGGCGGGAGCCGACCGGCGAAAGCTTGCCCCCGCCGATGCCGCCCTGGCGCTCGCCTACCATATCGCGCAGGTCGGAGTGGGACTTCCCGGCCGGCGGACCGATCTCCTCGCGCGGATCAAGACGACCCTGGGAGCGGCGACGTTCGCCTCCTTCGAGAGGACGCGGCGAGGAGCCGTCCGAATCCTGGAGAGCGAGGGAGGGTTCTCGGCGGAGGAGAGCCGGCTCCTCGGCGCACTCGCCGAAGGCGCGAGATCTTCGATTCCTGAGCAGACGATCCTCAAGCGAACGGGGCGGCTGCTCCTCGCCGGACAGGATCCGTGGTTCCTCGGAGCGGGATTCGCGGAGGAGGCTCTCGCCCGGGAGGGATGGCGGAAAGACTTCATCCGGTTTCTCGCGCGCGAGTTTTTCGCTCCGGTACGCGATCTCGATCAATTGAATGCGTCCGAGGCCGCCCGGGTGCTCGCGCTCGCGCGGGGGAACAAGAGGAGGACGGCGACGCTCCTCGGCATCAGCCCCGGGACGCTCTACAAGCTCCTCAGCCTTCGCAGCTCCACCAAGCGCTGATTTCTGTCCGCCGGCTCCACTCGGAGCCCTCTCCGGAAGTGTCCGAAATCTGAACGATTTTGACAGCTCCGCGAGGGGGATCGGACACTACAGGTTATACGTTCGCAACCAAGAGGAGATGCCATGGACAACCCTTTCCGGAGAGCGACGAAAACGTATCTATTATCTGCTTTCGTTTTTCTGATGTTCCTTCTGCGCTCTCCCTCCGCCCTTGCTGAGAGCGTGATTTATGAGGCGCATATCCCCGCTGTCAGTTATCACGAGCGTCACTGCAACAACTTTTGGAATGGTCTCGGGAACTGTGAGTTCACCGAGTCTTTCACCGTCCAGGCCGACGTCGTGGCTACCGCTATCAGGATGTATGACATTGGTTGTTTCTCCGCGTATCAGTCGAGCATGACCCTGCTCTACGATCTCGCGACCTGGGACGACAATGCTCTGGTGGCGGAGTCATCAGGTGTGACTGTGACCTGCACGCCGGGCCTTCCCGCGGGGCACAACATACCGACGACGCTGCCGATCCCTCCAACGACACTTGTCGCGGGCCGACCCTACTTCATCCTCTTACGTGCGTCCAACAACGAGCCCGGCCACGCCTTCTGGGGCATGGGAGCAGCCTTTCAACCGAGCTTCCAGATTCTCGCTGATACAGATCCCCCCGCCCCAACGAGCCTCACCTGGAGGGGCCTGTGGAGCGACACGACCACCTATGCGCTGGGGGACGCCGTACAGTTCGGAGGCTCGAGCTACATCAGCCTGACGGACGGCAACATTGGCAACGTGCCGGATACGGAGCCGGCGAGTTGGGATTTGATCGCACAGCGGGGCGATACCGGCGCCAGGGGAAGCCAGGGTCCGACCGGGCCTCAGGGAGATCCCGGTCCGCAGGGAGAGCAGGGGCCCCAGGGACCTTCGGGTCCTGACGGTCCTCAGGGGCTCCAGGGACCTCAAGGGCTCCAGGGACCTGAGGGTCCTCAAGGTCCTGAAGGCCCTCCAGGCCCTCCCGGGCCTCAGGGCGTGAAAGGGGATAAAGGCGATAAAGGCGATACCGGAGCTCCGGGCGCGAACGGCACCAGCGGCTCGGCCATCGGCGGCAACTATCCGAATACCGCGACCAACAACTTCCTGATGCCCTGGGGGGCGACCGCGAGCGGGACGGAGGCCAATGCCAACGTCCCGTTGCCCGCGGGTACGGCGAGCAAACTGGTCGTCAGCCTGACGGCGGCTCCGGGCGCGGGCAGGTCCGCGACCCTCACGATCCTCAAGAACGGGGTGAGCACGGCGCTGACTTGCACGGTCTCCGGCACGGCCACGACCTGCGCCGATACCGTGAACAGTGTGACGTTCAGCGACGGGGATCTCCTCTCCGTTCTCTACACGGAGGTCAACGCGGCGGCCGCCCGGATCCGCTTCGCCTTCGAGTACAACTCCCCGTGAGGAGCACCTATCAAGCCTCGAAATCGCGAGGCCCCGTCAGGGGTCCAGGGACGTAGCCCAGGACTTCAGTCCTGGGCGTTTCTGGCCGCCGCCAGAGGAGCCCCCGTAGAGACGTCACAGACGATCAACGATATCGCCTCGGAGGCCACGGGGACGGCGTGACGTCTCTTCGGAGGGCAGACCATATCCTTTAGCAAGCCGGATTGAACCGGCTCAATGCCGCGTTCCTCTCTGGGGCAGGGAACAGATCTTCAGGAGTGCCTGCCCTTTGAGGCGTTCTGCCCTTCGAAAGACGCCACGCCGGCAGTGGCCTCGGCAGGTGTTGCTACATCGTCTGTGGCGTCTCTACGAGCACTTGGCTAAAAATGTGTGCAAGAGGGAGACTTCAGTCCTGGGCGTTTCTGGCCTGGGCCGCGGCCAGGGGGAGCCCGAGGGTGAAGGTGGCTCCCTTGCCGCGGCCCGCGCTGCGGGCCGTCAAGGTGCCGCGGTGGGCTTCCACCAGGCTTTTGCAGACGGCGAGGCCCAGACCGAGGCCGCCGAACCGCCGCGTGATCTCCCCGTCCCCTTGCTCGAAGGGCTGAAAAATGCGCTCGAGCAGGGACCGCTCGATCCCGATGCCGGTGTCGGCCACCGTCAGGATCAGCCGGCGCGCTCCCCAGGTATTCTTCGACCGCACCGTGATCCGGCCGGCCGCGGGAGTGAATTTGATGGCGTTGTGAATCAGGTTCGAGAGGATCTGGTACAGCCGCACCGGATCGGCGCGGACCCGGTGGTCGGCGGCTTCCAGCCGCAGCGTGACCGTCAGCCCCTTTTGATGCACCTGGTGGTCGAAGCCGGCGAGAACCTCGCGCAACTTGCCGGCGACGTCGATTTCGGTCAGGGCGAGCTCCAGCTTGCCGTGGGCGACCCGCGCCAGATTCAACAGGTCGTCCACCAGCCGGGCCTCCAGTTCGACGTTGCGGCGGATCGTGGCGGCCGTATCGCGATGCCAGGACGACAGCAAAGGATCATCCTCCAGGATCTGCGCCATGATCAGGATCGGCGTCAGCGGCATCCGCAGCTCATGGACCAGCATCGCCAGGAACCGGTCCCGGGCCATGTTGGCCTCCCCGGCTTCGCGCCGGGCCGCCGCCAGATCCGACAAGGTGGATTGAAGGCGCTCTTCGCTGGCGGCCAGAGCCTGCCGCAAACGGTCTTCTTCTAAGGACATCCAGGTCCTCGCGATACCAGGGGCCAGAATTTGCTGCCATTCTAAGAATCGTCGAGAGCACGGAACAATGGGACTTTGGTCCCATGCTCCGCGGCCCGGCTCGCGGCGCGTACCGCCGAGGCGACGGCGTTCAGCAGGCTCTCATCGTCCAGGGGCTTGCGCAGATACGCCGCCACCCCGGCGGCCAGCGCCAGCTCGGCGATGCCGGGCTGGTCGTGCCCGCTGACCATCACGATGGGCACGCGGACGCCGGCCGCGGCCAGCCGCTCCAGCACATCCAGGCCGGTCAGCCCGGGCAGGCTCAGGTCGAGCACGGCGCAGTCCGGCCGCCGCGTCTGGAGGGAGGCGAGGAATTCCTGACCCGAGGCGAAGGTCTCGACGTCCATGCCGGCGGCCAGCAAGAGACGCCGGAAGGCCCGGCGCACGGATTCCTCGTCGTCCACCACCGCCACCAGCGTGGGGCTCATGAGGCGGTCGCCTCCCTCAGGGGCAGGGTGAGGTGGAAGGTGGCGCCGCCGCCGTCGTTGTTGCTGGCCCACAGACGCCCGCCATGCGCCTCGACGAGGGAGCGGCAGATCGGCAGTCCCAGCCCCAGGCCCTGTTCCTTGGTGGTGAAGAACGGCTCGAAGACCTTTTCGATCGCCTCGGGAGGAATGCCGGTGCCGTGGTCGGCGACGGACATCCGCACCCCGTCCTTGCCGGCGGGCGCGCTCATCACGACGAGACAGCGCTCGCCCGCCTGGTTGGCGCTCATCGCTTCGCAGGCGTTGAAGATCAGGTTCAGGAGCACCTGCTGGATCTGCACGGAGTCGCCGTACACCAGCGGCAGCCCCGGCGACAGCTCGAGCGTCACGGCGACGTTGCGGGTGATCAGGTCGCTGTGCGCCAGGCCGAGCGTCTTCCGCGCCAGCTCGTTCAGGTCGAGCGGCGCCGGCTTTGCGTCGCCTTTCTTCAGCATGGCGCGCAGGCGGTGGATGATCTCGCCGGCGCGCCGGTCGTCGGCGGCGATGTCGCGCAGGATTTCGCGGATCTCCTCCAGGTCGACCGGCTCCCGCGCCAGCAGGCGCTGGCCCGCCTGGGCGTTGCTGAGGATGGCGGTGAGCGGCTGGTTGAGCTCGTGGGCCAGGGCCCCCGAGAGCTCGCCGAGCATCGCGACGCGGGTCAGATGGGCCAGCTCCTGGCGCTGTGCCCGCGCCTCCTGCTCCACCCGCCGGCGCTGCTTCTCCACGCTCTGGCGTTCCTCGAGCGCGGCCGCCAGCAGCAGCAGGGAAGCGCAGGTGACGTTCAGGTACAGGACCAGCGAGGTGGCGTTCGCGATCGGATCCTGCGCGGTGAAGGGCCCGTATCCCTGGAGAGTGCCCCACATCGCCAGCCCGCTGAGCGTGAGCACGGAGAGGGAGGCGCCGCTCAGGCCGAACCTGACGGCCGCCCACAGGAGGAACGGCTGCGGCAGGTAGAGGAGAAGCGGCGACTGCTGCGGGCCGGCCCGCGGCAGCTCGAAGACGAAAATCCCCACGACCAGCAGGCCGGTCAGCAGGACGCCCGCCTCGCCGCTCCGCGGCGGCGGGAGGGCGGCGGCTCCGCGCTCCCGCGTCGCCGCGAGCACGATCGGCGGCACCAGCGTGAGCACCGCGAGAGTGTTCGTCAGCAGCCGCAGGCGCCACGCCAGCAACGGATCGGTGCTCAGATCGGTCCATGCCAGGAGCTGGCCGACCGCGACGCTGACCAGCGTCGGCGCGAGAACGCCGCCGAAGAGCATGACCGCGGCCACCGTCCGCAGGCTGTCGAACCGCCGCGGCTCCGGGATGACCTGGAGGATCACCAGGGCGCCGAGCAGGGCGTCGCCGACATTGCCGGCGAAGTTGATGAGCACGACGGGGAAGGGGATTCCCATCAGCGTCTGCGCCGCCAGATGGGCGGGCAGGACCGCCAGCAGGTGGGTCCACCACCGGCGCCGCGGCGTCACCAGCAGGGCCGCGAGCAGGATCGCGTTCGGCGGCCAGATGGACGAGATCTGGGTGCCGGGGAAGCGGAGGGAAAGGCCGAGAAGCGAGCCGAGGAAGTAAGCCGCGGCCACCGCCGCCGGGGCGCGCAACGACCACAGAGTCCGCCCCGGGAGGCCGACCCAGGCCGTCATCGGTTGAGCTACCGCGGAACCGGCCTCACGGGCCGGCGTACCCCCTGGATTCATCGCAACGGCCGCACGCACCCCACAGCTTGGCCCCTCCGTCGGTCGGATTCCAACTGCGCGCCGTGATTTCAGAAGAAGAGATATGACTAGCGATCAGGATGCTAACACACGGACGCAGTTTCGCGAAACAAGGACCTCGGAGAAGGACCCGGCGTTGCGCCGCTACTGCGGCGGATTGACCACGACGTAGGTGACCTGGGAGCCCGCGTACTGGGGCTGGTACCAGGTGCCGCCGCACTGCTGGTAGGTGAATCCGTTCACCACCACCGGCACGCAGCCGGGCGGCACCGAGTAGACGATCGAGCCGATCGCCGCCGCGGTCAGCGCCGCCGCCGTCCCGAAGGCGACCCCCCGGGCGACCGGATGGTCGTCCCAGTCGTTGTCCCAGTCGTTCCAGTCGTTGTCGACGTCGATGTTGATGTCGCGGTCGACGTTGACGTCGCGGTCGACGTTGCGGTTGACCTCGCGGTTGACGTTGCGGCTGGAACTGGTGCTGCGGCTCGCGCTGGAGCTGGCGCTGCGGCTGGCGCTCGCGCTGCCGCGGCTGGCGCTGCCGCTGACCTGGGTGCGGGTGGCGCCGCGCGCCCTCTGGGCCGCGGCGGGCGGCGCCAGGGTCGCCAGGAGGGCGGCGAGGGAGATCAGGGCGAGGAGGGAACGGCGGTGGAAGACGGCCATGATCGGTCTCCTCTTCAGTTGCCGCCCGAGTTGCCGGACGCCGGCTCGAGGGTGACCTCGCGGATGGCGATCCGGCTGGCGCCCTGCGGCGGCTCGAAGGTGAACATCCTGTCGTTGAGGGCGGGAGCGAGGTTCCAGTCCAGCGCGGCGACGTACTGGGGCCGCGCCTCGTCGTCCGTCGTGGTGATCACCAGCTTGCGCGGCAGCGGCGCGTCCCCTTTCTGGATCCACACCTGCCAGTCGATGCCCTCGTCGCGGAAGGCCAGGTGGTCGCACGGCGTACCGCCGACCGTGGCGGGGCCGACGTTGATCGCCGCGCGGAGCGTCTCGCGGCGCAGGGGATCGGTCCCCCAGCGGAAGAGATCGGCCAGGGGGAGGAAGATCCCGTACTTCTCCTCGACCGCGGTGATCATCTCGCGCAGGGTCGCGGGCGCCGGGACGGAGGCGTAGAGCTTGTTGCGGGGGCCGTAGATGGTGAAGGTCTTGCCGTCGTAGAAGTACTCCCGCGTCTTGCGGTCCGAGACCACCTCGGCCCACAGGCGGTCCGGGCGCCGGGCGCGCAGGCGGATGGCGCCGTCGAACTGCAGCTTCTGCCCCGACTCCAGCACCTCGTCGATGGCCGTCCGCGCCTGGACCTCGAAGCTGTCGAGCGTCCGGAGGTAGGCGCCCATCCTCTCGAGCGCCTGCAGGACCGTGGGCTCGACGGCCGGCGGGGCCGCGCCGGCGGGCGCCTGCTGGGAGGGGCCCGCCGCTGCCGCCGCGAGGAACGCGGCCGCGAGGACGACGGTGGCGAAAACGGTCCGGGAAGTGGGCATGGCGGCCTCCTTGCTGCTTCAGGCGCCGTGCGGGGGACTGGCCCGCCCGGCGCGGCCTCGGAGCGATTATCGAAGCGTTCAGGCAGGATGTTGAATTGGACTTTGGTCCCATGGGCGGGACCGGCGGCCGCCCTTCAGATCTCCGGGTGGGTCATCAAGCCGGCCTCGTAGGCCATCTGGACCAGCGCCGCCAGCGATTCGGCCCCGGTCTTCTCCATCACCCGGCCGCGGTGCACCTTGACCGTCTTCTCGCTCGTCCCCAACTGGCTGGCGATCCGCTTGTTCGGCAGCCCGGCGACGACCAGTCCGAAGACCTCGCGCTCGCGGCGGGTGAGGACGCTGAGATGGCGCTCGATCTCCGACCGCCGCTCCCGCAGCCGCCGGGAGGCCATCTCGCGGTCCAGAGCCTGATGGATCGAGTCCAGGATCTCCTGGTCCTCAAAGGGCTTCTGGAGGAAGTTCATGGCCCCGGCCCGCATGGCCCGCATGCACAGCGGCACGGTGCCGTGCCCGGTGATGAAGATGATGGGGGAGGTCCAGCCGGTGGCGGCCAGAGTGTCCTGGAGGTCCAACCCGGAGAGGCCCGGCATCCGTACGTCGACCACCAGGCAGGCGGGACGGTCCGTCGGACCCTGGTTCAGGAACTCCACGGCGGAGGGAAAGCTCTCGGCGTCGAGCCCCACCGACCGCACCAGCCTCTCCAGCGAATTGCGAACGGAAGCGTCGTCGTCCAGGATGTAGACGACGGGACGTAAAGCCGCAGCTTCGGTATACATCGGGGCACCTCCGGATCAGACAGCATGACAAGGCCTTCTCCCGGCAAAGCACCATCCAACATAAGATCCGCAAACCTCTAAAATAAAGTTTTACCGCTGTTCGTCCGGCTTGTCAACTACCCCAATGGGGGGCGATCCAGGTCTCCGAGGGGTAGGACCAAGGTCCAATAGATCCGCCGCGGTCCCGGCGCTAGGCTGGAGGATCGGGAGGGTTCAGGCCTCTCTGTCTTCGGGGGGCTCGGGAGTTTCGGGGGGCAGCGCCTGCAGACGCCGGACCGCGGCGGCGGCGCGCTCGTCGTCCTCGACGATCTCGCGCAACGCGGCGCGCACTTCGTCGAGATCGGGGTTGGAGCCGTCCAGAAAGCGCAACGCCGCCTGGGCATTGATCCGGATGGCGGCCAGCGGCTGGTTGATTTCCATCGCCAGGTCCGCCAAGGCCTCGTTACGCTGGGCTTCTCCCTCCCCCCCGCTGTCTCCGGCTTTTCTGGACCGCATTTCTCCCCAGTCTCCGCTGCGAGTCTATTCTATGCGTGCGAGTGTATCCTATGCGACAATAGAGCCGCTTTTTGTCACTCTTTATTGAAGTCTATCTCACTTCTGGTCATGCAAGACGCGCGAGCCTTGATCCTCATCGTGGATGACGACGCCTCCATCCGGAGGGCGCTGAGCCGACTATTCCAGTACGCAGGCCTGGAGGTCGAAGTTTACGCCAGCGCCGGAGAGCTCTTCGGCCGTGAGCTGCCGGACCGGCCGGCTTGCCTGCTGCTGGACCTCCACATGCCTGAAGTTCACGGCTTCGAGGTCCTGGAGCGGGTCGCCGCCACCCTGCCGGAGCTCCCCGTGGTGATCGTCACCGCCGATTCCCGGGCGGAGACCGAGGCGCGGGCGCACCGGCTGGGAGCGGCGGGCTTCCTGAGGAAGCCCCTGGACGAAGAAGATCTCCTGGGAACGATCCGCCGGGTCCTCGGCGCGGCCGCCTGAGCCCTCACCTCCCGGCCTCCTCTCCCGACCCCTCCCTCCCACCCACACCGGGAGAGGAGGAGGGGTTTGTCAAAAGAAGCCAAAGGACACCAGGGACACCAAGGACACCAAGGACACCAAGGACCTCAAGGACACCAGCGCCTGTCCTTGTCGTCCCTGGTGTCCCTGGTGTCCTTGAGGTCCTTTCCCCCTCTCTCCCGGTGTGGGTGGGAGGGAGGGGTCGGGAGAGAGGGCCGGGGAGTGAGGGTCTTCGGGAGGGGGCTTTCCGCCGAGCGCCCTCTCAGTCCCCGCCTTGCTCGAGCGCCCGCCGGATCTCCGCCAGGAGGTCCACGTCGTCGAACGGCTTGGCCAGGAACCCCACCGCGCCCGCCCGCAGGGCGCGTTCTCGCACATCGCCTTCCGCTCGGGCCGTGATGACCACCACGGGCAGGGTCCCGCCGGTCTCTTGAAGCCCTTGCAGGAGATCGAGGCCGTTCATGTCCGGCAGGTGGAGGTCGAGCAGCAGGCAGACCGGCGGCTCCGGCCGCTGGCTGGCCAGGAGCTCGCCGGCGCTGGCGAAGCTCCGCGACTCCAGACCCAGACTGCGGAACAGCCGGGCCAGAGACCTGCGGATGGATGCGTCGTCATCCACCACCAGGATGACGGGACGGATGTCTTCCAACCGGGATCCCCCCTTGACGAGGTGCCGTGGCGGGCCATCTACAGGGTAAGGAGGACCGGAGGTCGCCCGCAATAGGACTTTACGAAATCACGGATAGGACCTTGGTCGTATACGCGGGGAGAGAAGGCGCCGGAAGAATAAAAAAAAGCGGGCGGGATCCGCCGCGCTTTCCAGGGGACGGCTATGGAGCGGGGGGGTGGTGATCCTCGGCACCGCCCACACTCGTCACCGGTTTCCCCCGCTCCGTTCACAAGCCTAGGGCATCTCCAATGCCCTGGCCATGGGACCAAGGTCCAATGTGTCCACGCTGGAAAATAGGGAAGCATTTCCCCAGGCATCGTCAGAATGCCCGTCGTGTTCCGGAAAAGCGGCGATGAAGAAAAATCTTTCCCTCCTGAGAGCCGTTCCAGCCGTCGCCGCCGCGTGTCTCCTCCTGGCCTGCGAGGCCCGCCGGGAACCCGACCGGGTCATCGAAGCTCCCTCCACCTACACCGGCCTGCTGCCGTGCGCCGATTGTCTGGGCGTTCGCCTTACGCTGGCCCTGCAGCCCGACGGGACCTTCCAACTGTGGCAGACCTACCTCCGGGCGGGGCATGGCCTGGACCGCAGCTTCGTCCATCAGGGCCGCTGGAGCCTGGCGCGGGACGCGCCCAGGCTGATCCTCGACGGCGGGCCGGAGGAGATCCGACAGCTCGCGGTCCAGGGACCCCGCACGCTGCGCGTGCTGAGCCCGCGAGGGAAAGAGATCGATTCGCCTTTCAACTACGACCTGCAGAAGATCGAGACCAAAAAAAACAGTGGGCGGCATGCCAGCCGCCCACTGTTGGAAGGTGGAAGCCTGCCGCCGCCCGCCGGCGCTCAGTACCTCCAGCCGAACCCCACGGCGTACTCGGTGTCCGACTTCTCGTAGGTGTCGCCCTCGAACTTGCGGACGCGGATCTCCGGCTTGAGGTAGAACTTGTCACCGATGTCCCACTGGTAGAAAGCGCCGAAGTGGTAGGTGAAGGCGTCGTCCGATACGTCCTCGGTGGTGCCGGTGACGTCGACGTCGACGGTGGCGAAGCCGATGCCGCCGAGGAGGCCGAAGTTGCTGCCGCCCACGAACCAGATGCCCGACAGGTCGACGAAGTAGGCGCTGGCGTCACCGACCTGGCCCGCGAGCGGACGGTCGGCGTCGCCGTTGAGGTCGAAGAAGCCGCCGGTGAGCTCCCATCCCCAGTTGGGGGCGGGCCGGCTGCCCCAGCGCAGACCCAGGCTGACGTCGTTGTCCAGGACGTCCAGACCCGGATCGTAGTAGGCGCCGTAGACCTCGAAGAAATTGTAGGGCTGCGCGTTCGCGGGCGTCAGGCCCGCGACCGCCGCCAGAGCCAACAGGAATACGAATACGACCCTCCGCTTCATTGTCATTCTCCTTTCTCGCTTTCTCGCTTCGGGGTTGAACTGCTGCTCTCCTTATTTGCTCTCCTGATTTCTTCTCGGCCTTAGTCTAGGAAGCGGTTCTTGAGCTGAACATTGGACCTTGGTCGCATTCCGGACGGCGGATGCGCGGCGGCGGCGGGGTCCGGCGGCCTGGGTTGTGGGACGAAAGTCCAATACCCCTGGCGGGCGGCAGATCAATAATTTGGAGGGGGGTTATCCGCCCACCCGAACCCTCACCACCCCGGCCCTCCTCTCCCGCCCCCTCCCTCCCACCCACACCGGGAGAGGAGGGAGAAAGGACGGAAGGACCTGAAGGACATAAACGGCCTGAAGGACTCAAAGGACGAAGAATGTGGGTTTCTACCGTCCGTGCCGGTTACTGTCCTTGGTGTCCCTGGTGTCTTTGGTGTCCTTCTGTCCTTTCCCCCTCTCTCCCGGTGTGGCGTGGGAGGGAGGGGTCGGGAGAGAGGGGGCAGGGGGAGTGAGGGCCCGGGAGGGCGGCGGCGATGCTGGTGGCGGTGAAGTGCACGTCCGGCGGCCAGTGCGCCAGCACGTGGTCCAGGGCGTGGCTCAGCCTGGGCTTGCGGCCGAGCGTCACCTCCGCCGTCTCGGGCGGCACTGGAACGGATGGCCGAGTCCCCTTCGCTTTCCGCGATGATCGAGAGCCTGCATCCTTTCCCGGGACGCCGGCCCGATGTCGGGCCATGTCGCTCCGAAGTCCCCTGACGCTGTGACGGAATCCGTCCACCTGGCTCCAGAGTCCCGCCAGGTCGCCGCGAATCCGGCGGACGCCGCGCCGTCGCCAGTAGGCGTCGCTTCAAGGCTGATCCATGTCGCTCCAGCGTCTGGGGACTTCGCCGCGCAATCCTCTCGCATCGTCACCCTGTAGCGCCACCTCGGCCCGATGTCCCGGTACGTCATGACGATGTGAGCTGGATTCGTGACGATGTCGGGCGACGTCGTTCCGATATCCCCGGACCTCCTGACGGAGCGAGCCGGATCCGTCACGCTGTCGGGCGGCATCGTCACGGCGTGGAGAATGGTTATGCCGATGTGCAGGGGCGTTGCCGCGGAGTCTCTCCATGTCGTCTCCATATACCGAGATGCTGCTTCAGGGCCTGGGTACTTCGTGACGAGGTCGATCCATTTCGCGCCTGCGGACGGAGATGTCGCCTCGATGTCTCGTTATTTTGCTCGCGAATTGATCCATGTTGTGCCGACGTCTGGGGATTTCGTTACGGAGTCCCGAGGATTCGTGACGCTGTCGGGCGGCTTCGTCACGAAGTTCGGGGTTTTCAGCGCGTGGAGGGGTGTCGTTCCGGCGTCGGGCCAGGTCGTCACGCCGTGACCATAAAGGACACCAGGGACACCAAGGACCTCAAGGACATCCTCTTTCCGTCCTTGGTGTCTTTGGTGTCCCTGGTGTCCTTCAGGTCCTTGAATTCGCCTTGCCGCCTACGGCCATGGGCTCCGCGCCACGATATAGAACGCCCGGCGGCTCCTGCCCCAGGACCGGCGCCGCCAGCAGGAGGCAGAGCGGAAAAAAAATGCGCCGGCACGAATGCCGGCGTTCCCGGCGTTCCCATGGGTCGGATCGGTCTCTCATCCGTTCGCCGTCCAGCATAGGAAGCCGGCAGCGACCGCCGCAATTGGACCTTAGGGGCATTCCTGGGACCAAGGTCCAATTGTCCGGCCCCGCAAGCGGTTTCTATCCTGAACCCGGGCAAGCCCCATGAACAGCAACACCACCCGCTCCGTGCGCCTCCTGGCGCTCAACCTGCTGCTCGCGGCGGGGCTGGCGCTGAGCCTGGTCCCGGCGGCCGTCACCGAGAGCGCCGATCCGCTGCCCAGTTGGAAGGAAGGCGCCGCGAAGCGGGCCGTGACCGGCTTCGTCGCCCGCGTGACCCGGGAAGGGGGAGAGGACTTCGTCCCGCCCGCCGAACGCATCGCCACGTTCGATCAGGAAGGCACCCTGGGGTCGGGGCAACCGGTCGACTTTCAGCTCGCCTTCGCGCTGGACCGCGTCCGGGCCCTCGCTCCGCGGCACCCGGAATGGCGGACGCGGCAGCCTTTCAAGGCAGCGCTCGACAACGACCTGGAGACGCTCGCCGCGATGGGCGAGGAAGGCTTCGCCCAACTGATCCTGGCGACCCACGCCGGCATGACCACCGACGAGCTCGGGAAAACGGTTTCCGACTGGCTGGCCACGGCGCGGGAGCCGCGTTCCCGGCGGCCCTATACCGAGCTGGTCTACCAGCCGATGCTGGAGCTGCTCGCTTTCCTGCGCGCCAACGGCTTCAAGATCTACGTCGTTTCCGAGGGCACGGTGGAATTCATGCGCGTGTTCGCGGAGCGTGCCTACGGCATCCCTCCGGAGCAGGTGGTGGGCGCCGCGTTCGTCACCCGGTTCCAGCGGGCGGCCGACGGCAAGGCCAGGCTGGTGTGCCAGCCGGAGATCGAATTCGTCGGCGACGGTCCCGGCAAGCCGGAGACCCTCCACAAGCTCCTCGGCCGCCGCCCCATCCTCGCCTTCGGCGGCCCGGACGGCGACCGGCAGATGCTGGAGTGGACCGCGGCGGGCGGCGGGCCGCGGTTCCTGGGCCTCGTGCATCCCACCGGCGCCGGCCGCCCGGACGAAGCGCTCGACGAAGCCGCGGCCCGGGGATGGGTGGTGGTGGACATGAAGCGGAGTTGGAATGTGATCTATCCGCCGGGCCGCTGATCAGGAGGACTTCTGATGGGAATCGCTGCGCAAGGGAAGCCCGGACCGGTCAACGCCGACAACTTCGTTCGCGCCGAAACCGATCGATCGGAGATCGACAAGCAGGAGGTCGTGCGGAGAAATCGCGACACGATCTACTCCCGGGTCGTGAGCGGCACCTGGATCTTCCCCGAGGCGGAATCCGTGCGTTGAAAGGAGAATGCCATGAACATCAAGAGGATCTCGTTCATTCTCGCGTTGAAATGAACGGCGGCGCGGCGCTGTCGTGGACGACCTGCGGCGAAGGCGGTAGAGACGACCCTGCCCGTTTCAGAACGCCTTCCGCAGGCCGTCCACGTCGGGTCGTCTCCGGGACGGAGAGGCCGCCGCGGATTTCCACCCATCGTGGGACGAGGGGATGTCGCCGTCTGCGCCCCGTCGAACGGGATGGCCGAACGGACCGGCATTCCCGCCGCGAGACGACCCGACGTGGGGGGCCTGCAAAAGGCGTTCTGAAACGGGCTGGGTCGTCTCTACCGCCTCGCACATAGGTTTTCGTATCGGCGGCGGCGCCGCCGCCGGCGGACATTGGGACCAAGGTCCAATTGTCCGGCTCCACTCCGAGGAGCTCGCGATTTCGGAGATGACGGTGCGCACCCACGTGAGTCACATTTTCGAAAAGCTGGGCGTCCACACCCGGATGGAGGCCGCCCTCCATTCCCTGCGCCTGGACACGGCGGGCCCGCCGGGCGCCTGAGTCTACCTTTCAAGGTGAGCCCTCCCTACCTTTCAGGATAGGAAACCGCCTACGACAAACGTGGAGAAAAATCATACATTTGTACGATAGCTTTTGCTGATCGCGTCTCCATAAGCTGGGGGTTGGGAGATAACGACCCCTCCCACGAACGAAAGGAGACCGATCATGAAAACTCGGCTCATCCTGACCCTTGCCTTGCTGCTCATTTGTACCGGCGCCGCGCTGGCGCAGACTCCGGACCTGCTTCCTCCCGCCCGGGAGACCGTCTGCGACAACGAGGCCGGCGCCGCCTACGGCCTCTGCAACGCCTACTGCGAGGCCATGGACTGCGAAAGCGGTGCCCCGCAGGCCTCGGCGACCGCATGCGAAAAGGTGCGGACCAAGTTCCAGAACGTCGCCGGCCGCGACGTCCCCTGCGAGCTGACCTGCCCCTGCCAGGGCATCCCCGAGTTCAATGCGCTCCTGGCAACCGTCAATTACTGCTATGAGGCCTCTGAAGGCACCGTCCTCTCAGAGGAGCCGGAGCTGGATGTGTATATCGCAGCTGGCCATGAGGGAGAGCCGCCTCCCCTTTGCGGGTACATCAACGAATCGGAGGGTGACTTCATCTTCCTTCCGATTACGCCAGAGCAGGAGGCGTTCTGCCGCGAGGTGCTCCGTGACGCCGCCGCGAGCCGTGGCGTGACCTGCGGGCCACCTCCCGGTCCGGAAGCTTAGGGTTTCGTACCGGCTGCGGCGCCGCCTCCGAAGGACATTGGGACCAAGGTCCAATTGTCCGGCTCCGGAACGGTTCCTATGCTCCTCGGTATGAAAATGGCGGAGGCGGCTTCAGCGTCGTCCCGCTTCCTCTCCTGGTTTCCAGGACTCGGGCTCGTCCGCACCTATCGCCGCGAATGGCTCGCGGGCGATCTGGTGGCGGGCGTGTCGGTGGCGGCGGCGGCCCTCCCGATCGGCATCGCCTACGCCCGGGTGGCGGGATTCCCGCCGGTGGTGGGGATCTACTCCTGCATCCTCCCCCTCGTGGCGTACGCCCTCTTCGGCTCGTCCCGGCAATTGATCGTCAATCCGGACGCCGCCGCGTGCGCCATCGTGGCCGCGACGCTGGCGCCGTTGGCGGCGGGCGACGCCGCCCGCTACATGGATCTTTCCATCGCGCTCACGCTGCTGACCGGGCTGCTGTGCATCGTGGGCGGCGTCGCGGGCTTCGGCGTCATCGCCAACTTCCTCTCGCGCCCCATCCTCACGGGCTATCTGAACGGCATCGCGCTGAGCATCATCGCCGGCCAGCTCGGCACGCTGCTCGGCTTCAAGGTCGCGTCCAAGGGTTTCGGCCGCACGCTCGTGGAGGTGGCGCGGCGCCTGGGCGAAACCCACCTCCCGACCCTGGCCGTCGGTCTGGCGCTGTTCTTCCTGTTGCTGGCGTTCAAACGTTTCGCGCCGCGGGTGCCGGCGCCGCTGGTGGCGGTCGCGCTCGGCATCGGCGCCGTCTACGCCCTCGGCCTGGAACGGCTGGGCGTCGCGGTGGTCGGCCCGGTGCCGGCGGGCTTCCCCGCGCCGCGCATCCCGGAAGTCCAGGCCGGCGATCTGTGGCCCTTGATCTTCGGAGCGTGCGGCATCGTCCTGGTCAGCTTCTGCAGCATGATGACGACCGCGCGCGGCTTCGCGGCCAAGAACGATTACACCATCGACGCCAACCAGGACATGATCGCGCTGGGCGCCGCCGACCTGGCGTCCGGCCTCTCCCGCGGCTTCGCCGTGAGCGCCGCGGCTTCGCGCACGGCGGTCGCGGACTCGGCGGGCGGCAAGTCCCAGATCACGGGTCTCGTCGCCGCCGCGACGATGGCGGCGGTCCTGATCTTCCTGACCGCGCCGCTGGCCAATCTGCCGACGGCGGCGCTGGCCGCGATCCTCATTTCGGCCGTCCTGGGCCTGTTCGACTTCGCGTCCATGCGCGAGTATTACCGGGTCAGCCGGCCGGAATTCCGCCACGCCCTGGTGGCGATGCTCGGCGTGATGACGGTCGGCGTGCTGCCCGGAATCCTGGTCGCCGTGGCCCTCGCGCTGCTGCGGCTCCTGCGTCTCGCCTCCCGTCCGCACGACGCCGTCCTCGGACTGCTGGAGGAGAAGGACGGCGTCTATACCATGGGGGAGGGGGGAAGGACGATCCCGGGCCTGATCGTCTATCGCTTCGACTCCTCGCTGCTGTTCTTCAACGCCGACTGCTTCAAGGACCGCGCGCTGGCGCTCTGCGACGACGCCGGCACGCCGCCGAAATGGTTCCTGTTCGACGCCGAGTCCGTTCCCGTCCTGGACGTCACCGGGGCCGCCGTCCTGGAATCGCTCCGGGCCGAGCTCGCGGGCCGCGGCGTCGTGCTGGCGGTCGCGCGGGCGAAGGGGCTGTTCCGCAAGATGCTCGAGCGGACCGGCATCGCCGAAAAGATCGGGCCGGCGTATTTCTTCCCGGCCGTCCACGTCGGCGTGCGAGCGTTCTTCGACGCGCAGGGGGAGCCGCGGGCCTGAAGATCAAGGACACCAAGGACACCAGGGACACCAGGGACGGATAAAGGCGCCGTCCTTGAGGTCCCTGGTGTCCCTGGTGTCCTTTGATTACCACCCAATTGGGGAGGCATGGCCTACAACAAACGTGGAGATAAAATCATCCATTTGTAGGATAGCAAACCCCACCGCGTCTCCCTAAGCTGAGGGATAGGAGAGAACCCTCCGCAGAAAACGAAAGGAGACAAGTCATGAAATCACTTCCAATCCTGATCCTCCCCCTGCTGCTGATCTGTACCGGCGCCGCCCTGGCGCAGACCCCGGACGGGGAGACGCCTGCCCAGGAGACGGTTTGCGACGACGAGACCGGCGCCGCCTATGGTCTCTGCAACGCCTACTGCGAGGCCATGGACTGCGAGAGCGACGATCCCCAGGCCTCGGAGACGGCCTGCACCAGAGTCAAGGACAAGTTCACGCAGATCACCGGCCGCGACCTGCCATGCGAAGCCGCCGTCGTCAACTGTCCCTGCGAGGCTCTCCCCGAGTGGACTGCCGTGCTGGCAGGTGGAGCCGCCTCCTGTATCGACTCTGGGATCCGTGTCATCTTGAACACCTCCACGGGTAGTGTCGCAGCCGGTTTGGACCCGCCGGCCGATAGCAGTTGCGACGTGCTCTCGGTGTCTCCGCAGATCTTCCTGAGCGTCACTCCGGAGCAGGAAGCGGCCTGCATCGAGCTGCTCAACTCTCATTGCCCCCCCGCTAAGTAGGTCGACCTCGGCAGAGCGCCGGCCCGCCTACAACAAAAGAAATAATCCTCCGCAGAAACGAAAGGAGACAAGTCATGAAATCTCTTCTAATCCTGGCCCTCCCCCTGCTGCTGGTCTGTACCGGCGCCGCCCTGGCGCAGACCCCGGACGGGGAGACGCCTGCCCAGGAGGCGGTTTGCGACGACGAGACCGGCGCCGCCTACGGCCTCTGCAACGCCTACTGCGAGGCCATGGACTGCGAGAGCGACGATCCCCAGGCCTCGGAGACGGCCTGCACCAGAGTCAAGGACAAGTTCACGCAGATCACCGGCCGCGACCTGCCGTGTGAAAAACCCGCCTGTCCCTGCGCGGCTCACCCTGCGTGGGATTCGGTGATTTCGGGCCAAAACCACTCCTGTTCGGTCAGCGGGACCTCAATAGCCTTTGCCTCTCTTTCGGGTTTCATCAATGTCAGATCAGGCAGTTGTGGCGCGTTCCCGTCGACATCTGCGCCGGTCCAGCTTTCCATCACTCCAGAGGAGGGCGCGGCCTGCTTCGAGCTGCTCCTGACTCAATGCCCCGCCGGCTAGATCGGCCTCGGCAGAGCGCCGGCCCGCCTACAACAAAGGAAAAAATCCTCCGCAGAAACGAAAGGAGACAAGTCATGAAATCTCTTCTAATCCTGGCCCTCCCCCTGCTGCTGATCTGTACCGGCGCCGCCTTGGCGCAGACCCCGGACGGGGAGACGCCTGCCCAGGAGGCGGTTTGCGACGACGAGACCGGTGCCGCCTACGGCCTCTGCAACGCCTACTGCGAGGCCATGGACTGCGAGAGCGACGATCCCCAGGCCTCGGAGACGGCCTGCACCAGAGTCAAGGACAAGTTCACGCAGATCACCGGCCGCGACCTGCCGTGCGAAGAAGTCACCTGTCCGTGCCTGGCGCTCCCCGATTTCAACGCCGTTCTGGCAGGCAGCTCCCCGGTTTGCGGTGGTGCTCCCGGTTCTATCGTTATCAGAACCAACGCCGGCAGGGCTTTCGGTGATCTGGCCAGCTGTGGGACGGAGGGCGGCACTGTGCTGGACAACATCACTGAACAGGAAGGCCTGGCCTGCGTCGAGCTGATCCTCACCTATTGCCCCAGCGGCGGCGCAAGTTGAATTCACCTCGGCAGAGCGGCCGCCTGGCCCGGGTATGAGAATGTGAATGTAGCCCCGGAGGGGCGACAGGGACGGATAAAGGCGCAGTCCTTGAGGTCCCTGGTGTCCCTGGTGTCCTTTGACCGGGCTTCTTCTAGGACCAACGTCCAATAGCCGCGGCGCCGGCTCCTCCCTAACATGCCGGGGAGAGGACTCTCAGGAGGAGCCGGTACGCCATGGGCAGAGACCGCACGACACCGTTTCCGTCATGGGCCGCGCTGATCCTCGCGCTGGCCGTTGCCGCCTGTTCACAGCAGTCCCCGCCGGTGACGACCGCCAAGACGGCCCCGCCGGCGGCGCCGCCAAAGCAGGCAGCGCCCACCCCACCCGCGCCGCAGCCGGCGCCCGCCAGGCCGGCGGAGCCGGTCGCGCCGGCGGCGGAGAAGCAAGCGGGCAAACCTTTCACCGAGGGGGAGCTGGCCGGGCTGCTGGCGCCCATCGCCCTCTATCCCGACAACGTCGTGGCGCAGATCCTGATGGCTTCGACCTATCCGCTCGAAGTCATCGAGGCCCGCCGCTGGCTGCAGAAGAACAAGCAGCTCAAGCCCGAGGAGCTCGCCGCCGCGGCGCAGAAGCAGGATTGGGAGGACAGCGTCAAATCGCTGGTGGCCGCGCCGGACGTGCTGAAGCAGATGGACGAGAACCTCGGCTGGATGCAGAAGCTCGGCGACGCCTTCCTGGCGCAGCAGGAGGACGTCTTCGACATGGTCCAGACGCTGCGCGCCAAGGCGATGAAAGAGGGGACCCTCAAGAGCGACGAGCACATGAAGGTCACCACGAAGCCCGCGGAGGCCACCGCGACGGCGACCACCGTCACGACCGAGACGATGGGTGAGGTGGAGAAGCCGCCGGAGATCATCGTCATCGAGTCGTCCGATCCGGAGGTCATCTACGTCCCCACCTACAGCCCGGCGTCGATGTACGGGTACTGGGGCTATGGGTACCCGCCGTATTACTGGCCGCCGCCGTATGGATATCCGGGATATGGCTTCTGGTGGGGCATGAGCGCCGGCATCATCATCGGCGGCGTCTGGGGCGATTGCTGCTGGGGCGGCGACGACATCGACATCGATTGGAACGGCGGCGACATCAACATCGACCGCGGCGACCGCGGCAACCGGGTCGAGCACCACCGTGGCGAAGGGGGGAGGGCCGGCGACCGGGCCGGCGTGACGGACCGTAGCCGCCAGAGCGGCGAGGGCGGCCGGCAGAAGTGGTCGCACAGTCCCGAGCACCGGAAAGGCGTGTCATACCGCGACAACGCGACGGCCTCGAGGTTCGACCGCGGCGCGGCGGGAGCGGGCTCCCGCGAGGGCTTCCGCGGCCGGACGGGCGGCGGCAACGTGGGCTCGGGCTCGCGGCCGGGCGCGGGGACGCGGCCTTCCGCCGGAACCACCGGGTCGGGCGGCCGCGGCCGGTCCAGCGCCGGCTCCTCGACGTGGGGAGGATCGCGCGGGTCGGGCGCCTTCGGCGGCATGAGCGGCGGCTCGCGCGCCGGCAGCTACGGCTCGCGGGGAGGCATGAGCCGGGGCGGCGGGGGCGGGCGAGGCGGCGGAGGCAGACGGCGTTGATCCATGAGACCGCGAAAGGACGAGCCATGAAGACCTGGTACCGGAGAACAACCCTTGCCGTCGCCGCCGCGTCGATCTTGATCGCCTCCGCATCCATGCCCGCCGCGGCGGCGGACAGGAAGGCCTATCCGCAGCCGCAGGCCGCGGTGGACGATTTCGTCGCGGCGATCCGCGAGTACGACCTCGACGCGCTGCTGAAGATCTTCGGCGCCGACGCCCGGCGGCTCTTCGTGTCGGAGGATCCGGTGGCGGACAAGAACCTGCGCGAGGAGTTCCTGCGGCGGTATGACGAAAAGCACGAGCTCGCGGCGCCGGGCGAGTCGGAGAGGACCCTCCTCGTCGGCGCCGACGCGTGGCCGCTGCCGATCCCGCTCGTCCGCTCGAAAGCGGGCTGGACGTTCGATACGGCAACGGGGATGGAGGAGATCGTCAACCGGCGCGTCGGCCGCAACGAGCTGAGCGCGATCCAGACCTGCCTCGCGGTCGGCGACGCGCAGCGCGAATATTTCCAGAACGATCACGACGGCGACGGCATCCTCGAATACGCGCAGTCGTTCCGCAGCTCCCCCGGGCACCAGGACGGCCTGTACTGGCGCGCCGCCGAGGGCGAGCCGCAGAGCCCGCTCGGCGAATTCGTGGCCATGGCCGCGGACGAGGGGTACGAGCCGGCGAACATCGCCTACCACGGCTACCGCTTCCGGCTGCTGACCCCGCAAAGCTACATGGTGCGGGGCAACCAGATCGGCGGCTTCGCCGTCGTCGCCTTCCCGGCCGCGTACGGCGATTCCGGGGTCATGACGTTCATGATGAGCCAGGACGGCACCGTCTACCAGAAGGACCTGGGCGAGCGCACCGAGGCCGAGGTCTTCAAGATGGAGTCGTTCAACCCGGCGGGCTGGAAGCCGGTGGACGCGAAGGATCGGGAGATCATTCCCGAGCTCGACGATTGATCAGCAACTATAAGACCAAGGTCCAATTCCCCGCGCTTGACATCCCTGGCATTGTGGATGTCGTGGGCCACCGCATAGTGCGGGTCGCCAAGGCAGTCAACTGGCGAAAAGCCTTCGCCACTCCCCTGGGGAGATCGCCATGAGCTCGTTTGAAGACGACAAGAATGTCCCCCTTACAATAGAAGTGCCCGAGGCGCCGGAGGGTGTGGACCGGCGCGCGTTCATGATGCGGACCGCCATGATCGGCGCGGTCAGCGTGCTCTCGGGCTCGCTGCCCATTTCGCCGGAGGAGACCGCCAAGAAGGCGGCCTCCGCGGCGGCGCCGCTGAGCAAGGTGTCGCCGGCCCTCGACGTCAAGAAGAGCACGAAGGGGCCGGTGATGACCACGCTGGAGGAGTTCTACAAGGTCGGCCCGGGGCCTTCCAGCTCCCACACCATCGGTCCGATGCGCATCACCTACGACTTCTACCAGCGCTGCGCCAGGCTGCCGGCCGCCGACCTTGCCAAGGCGACGGCGCTGCGCGTGCATCTGTTCGGCAGCCTGAGCGCCACCGGCAAGGGGCACGGCACCGAGCGGGCGGCGCTCGCGGGCATCATCGGCAAGGAGCCGGCGACGATCAACCCGGCGTTCCTCGACGAGCTGGCCGCGAAGCCCGACCAGACCTTCCCGGTGAAGCTGGGGAGCGCCACGTTCAACGCCTCGTTGAAGGACATCATCTACGACGCGGAGAAGGGCGACTTCCCGCACCCGAACACCATGACCTGCAAGCTGATGGCCGGCGACAAGGTGCTCCTCGAGCAGGAGTACTACTCGGTCGGCGGCGGGTTCATCGAGTGGAAGGGCTACACGCCGCCGAAGAAGGGGGCGCCGAAATACCCCTACTCGCATATGAGGGAGCTGCTGGAGCACGCGAAGAAGAACAACCTGAGCGTCGCGCAGGTGGTGATGGCGAACGAGGTTTCGGTCTCCGGCAAGAGCGAGGCCGACGTCAACGCGTTCCTGGACAAGATCACGACGGCGATGGTGAACATCGTGAAGTCGGGCCTCGGCGCGCCGTCGACGACGCTGCCCGGGCCGATCAAGCTGAAGACCAAGGCGGGCGACGTCTACAAGCGGGCCATGGACGACGAGTACGAGAGGCAGCGCGGCGTCGGCGTCGTGGCGGCCTACGCGCTGGCGGGCTCGGAGGAGAACGCGCGCGGGCACCTGGTGGTGACGGCCCCGACGGGCGGCTCGGCGGGCGTGCTGCCGGCGGTCGTGTACGCGCTCGGCGAGGGCGGCCGCAAGCTGCCGCAGGACAAGATCCGCGACGGCATGCTGGCCGCCGCGTCCATCGGCTACCTCTGCAAGCACAACGCGACGCTCGCCGGCGCCGAGGGCGGCTGCCAGGCGGAGATCGGCGTCGCCTCGGCGATGGCCGCGGCGCTGATCGCGCAGGCGCACGACCACCCGCCGCAGGTGGTGGCGAACGCCGCGGAATCGGCGCTGGAGCATCACCTGGGCATGACCTGCGATCCGGTCGCCGGCTTCGTGCAGGTGCCGTGCATCGAGCGCTGCGCCTACGGCGCCGTGAAGGCCTGGACCGGCTTCATGATCGCCAGCAACGAGATTCCGGCGCACCGCCGCGTCGACTTCGACACCACGGTGGACGCGATGGCGCTCACCGCGAAGGAGATGAACTCGAAGTACAAGGAGACCTCCGAAGGCGGCCTCGCCGTCTCCGTGGTGCTCTGCTGACGTAAACAGGGGAGCGCCATGAGCCGCACCGGCAAAGCCGTGGTGATCGCCTGGCTGGTCACGGCGGTCTATTACTTCTACCAGTACGTCCTGCGCTCGGCGCCGGCGGTAATGATGCCGCAGCTCTCGGAGGGGCTGGGCATCACCGCCACGGCGGTGGCGTCGCTGGTGGGACTCTTCTACTTCGGCTATTCGCCGTTCAGCCTGGTCGCCGGCGTGGCGATGGACCGCCTGGGTCCGCGCCGCGCCGTGCCGATCGGCGCGGCGCTGGTCGGTCTCGGCGCGCTGATGTTCGCCTCGGGCGACGAGACGCTCGCCGGCGTGGGACGCCTCCTGCAGGGCGCGGGAGGCGTCTTCGCGCTGGTGGGGGCCGTCTTCCTCGCCACCACGTATTTCCGGGCGTCGCTGGCCGCCACGCTGATCGGCGCCACACAGATGTTCGGCATGGCCGGCGGCTCGGCGGGCCAGTTCGTGGTCGGGCCGATGATCGCCGGCGGCCTGCCCTGGACCCGCTTCTGGCTCGGGATGGGGGTGGCCGGGCTCGTCATCGCCGTGCTGCTCGCGGTCCTGCTGCCGAAGCAGGAACGGCGCGAGCAGGATCCCGACTGGATGCGGGAGGCCGCCGGCGCCTTAGGGCTGGTGTTCCGCAATCCGCAGTCGATCCTGTGCGGCGTCATCGCCGGCCTGATGTTCATCCCCACCACCATCCTCGACATGGTGTGGGGGGTGCGCTACCTGCAGGAGGCGCACGGCATGGACTACGCGGTGGCGGTGATGCGTTCGGCCGCGGTGCCGTTCGGCTGGATCATCGGCTGCCCGCTGCTCGGCTTCCTCTCGGACCGGATCGGCCGGCGCAAGCCGGTGATCCTCGGCAGCGCCCTGGTGCTGCTGGCGTGCCTGGCCTGGGTGCTGTACGGCCGGCCCGGCGTGCTGCCGCCGTACGCCGTCGCCCTGGTGATGGGGATCGCCTCGGGCGCCGCGATGATCCCGTACACGGTGATCAAGGAGGCGAACCCGCCGCGCGTCGGCGGCACCGCCACCGGCGTCGTCAACTTCATCAACTTCACCTTCAGCGCGCTGCTCGGGCCGGTGTTCGCGGGTCTGCTGACCCGCGCCGCGGGAGACGCCGCGACGCGCGAGCTGGCGCATTACCAGGCGGCCTTCAGCCCCATGCTCATCGGCGTGGGGCTCGCCGTGCTGCTCACCTTGCTCCTCAAGGAGACCGGGCCGGCCGCCGCCAAGCCGCCGGTTCCGACACTGGTGGAGGCCACGCAATGACCACTCTCGAACCTGGAACCGGCCGCTATGAACGTCTTCTCGAGCGCTGCGAAGGCATGGAGCCGCTGCCCACGGCCGTCGCGTACCCCTGCGACGAGTCCTCGCTGGGCAGCGTCCTCGAAGCCGCGCAGCGCGGATTGATCACGCCGATCCTCGTCGGGCCGGCCCGAAAGATCGCCGAAGTGGCGCGCGAGGCGCGCTTCCCCAGCAACGACTTCCGCGTCGTGGACGTCCCCGACAGCCGCGCCGCCGCGGCGAAGGCCGTCGAGCTGGTGCGCCTGGGCGAGGCCGAGCTGCTGATGAAAGGCAGCCTGCATTCCGACGAGATCCTCGGCGCCGTGGTGGCGAAGGACGGCGGCCTGCGCACCGGCCGGCGGCTCAGCCACGCCTTCCTCATGGACGTGCCGACGTATCACAAGGTGCTCATCGTCACCGACGGCGCGATCAACATCGCGCCGACGCTCGAAGACAAGGCGGACATCTGCCAGAACGCCATCGACCTGGCGCGCGCGTTCGGCGTCGAGCGGCCGAAGGTGGCGATTCTCGCCGCGGTCGAGACGGTGAATTCGAAGATGCCCGCCACGCTCGACGCCGCAGCGCTGTGCAAGATGGCCGAGCGCGGGCAGATCAAGGGCGGCCTGCTCGACGGGCCGCTGGCGTTCGACAACGCGATCAGCCGCGACGCGGCGCGGACGAAAGGCATCAAGTCCGAGGTCGCCGGCGATCCCGACATCCTGCTCGCGCCCGACCTCGAGGCGGGGAACATGCTCGCCAAGCAGTTGAGCTTCCTGGCCAACGCCGACAGCGCCGGCCTGGTGCTCGGCGCGCGCGTGCCGGTCATCCTGACCAGCCGCGCCGACAGCGTGCGGGCGCGCATCGCGAGCTGCGCCGTGGCGGCGCTGGCCGCGCACGCGCGGCGGTCGCCGGCGATGCCGGCGGTACCGGCGGGAGCGGGCGTATGAGCGAGCACGCGCTGGTCCTCAACGCCGGCTCGTCGAGCCTCAAGTTCTGCGTCTACCGGCGTCCGGAAGGCGACGGGTGGGAGATCGCGTCGCGCGGGCAGATCGACGGCATCGGCGTCGCGCCGAAGCTCGCCGCCCGCGGCGGCGACGGCGCGGTCCTCGCCGATCAGGCGCTGCCCGCCGGCGAGGTGCGCGACGTGCGCGCCGCGCTCGACGTGCTGGCCGGCTGGCTGCGCGAGCGCTACGGCGGCTCGCCGGTGTCCGGCGTCGGCCACCGCGTCGTGCACGGCGGCCCCCGGCACGCCCGGCCGTGCGTGGTCACCCCGGAGATCCTCGACGACCTGCGCGCGCTGACGCCGCTGGCGCCGCTCCACCAGCCCTACAACATCCGCGCCATCGAAGCGGTCGCCGAGCGGCTGCCGCGGGTGCCGCAGGTGGCCTGTTTCGACACCGCGTTCCACCGCTCCCTGCCGCCCGTCGCGCAGCTCGTGCCGCTGCCGGAGGAGATCCGCGCCGCCGGCGTGCAGCGCTACGGGTTCCACGGCCTGTCGTACGAGTACATCGCCTCCGTCCTGCCCGAGGCGGCGCCGGAGATCGCGGAGAAGCGCGTCATCGTCGCCCATCTCGGCAGCGGCGCCAGTCTGTGCGCGCTGAAGGAGCGTAGGAGCGTCGACTGCTCGATGGGCTTCACCGCGCTCGAAGGCCTGTGCATGGGCACGCGCCCCGGCGCCATCGATCCCGGCGTGGTGCTGCACCTGTTCCAGGCGCTCGGCCTGTCGGTGGCGGAGGTGGAGAAGATCCTCTACAAGAAGTCGGGCCTGCTCGGGCTCTCGGGGATCAGCAACGACATGCGCGACCTGCTGGCGAGCCCCGATCCGCGCGCCCGCCTGGCGGTGGACTACTTCGTCTACCAGGCGGCGAAGCACGTCGGCGCGCTCGCGGCGGTGCTCGGCGGCGTCGACGCGCTGGTCTTCACGGCGGGCATCGGCGAGCGCTCGGCGGAGATCCGGCGGCGGATCTGCGCGGCGTCGGCGTGGCTCGGCGTCGAGCTGGACGCCGGCGCCAACGAGGGTAACGCGGCGCGCATCTCCACGCCGGGCAGCCGCGTGTCGGCCTGGGTGATTCCCACCAACGAGGAGCTGATGATCGCCCGCCACACGGGCGATCTGCTCGGATTACGGAGCCCCGCGCCCGCGGGCGCGGCGCAAGGGAGCGCGAGATGACTACCATCGCATCGGCGACGGCCCGCGACACGGCGGCCGCCGCCTGGGAAGGTTTCCAAGGGGCGCTGTGGCAGAAGGAGATCAACGTCCGCGCCTTCATCCAGTTGAACTACACGCCCTACGACGGCGACGCCGGCTTCCTGGCGCCCGCGACCGCGCGGACGAAAGGGATCTGGAACCGGTTGACCGAGCTCTTCGTCGAGGAGCGCGAGAAGGGCGTGCTCGACATCTCGCAGATTCCGAGCTCGATCACGGCCCACGGGCCGGGATACATCGACCAGGAGAACGAGATCATCGTCGGGCTCCAGACCGACGCGCCGCTCAAGCGCGCGATCATGCCGAACGGCGGCCTGCGCATGGTGCTCGGGGCGCTCACCGCCTACGGCTACACGCCCGATCCGTACGTCGTCGAAACATTCACCAAATACCGCAAGACCCACAACGACGGCGTGTTCGACGCCTACACCGAGGACATCCGCCGCTGCCGCAGCTCGCACGTGCTCACCGGGCTGCCGGACGCCTACGGGCGCGGCCGCATCATCGGCGACTACCGGCGCGTCGCGCTCTACGGCGTCGACCGTCTGATCGCGGCGAAGAAGCAGGAGAAGACGGCGCTCGACGACGAGCCGTCGACCGCGGACGTCATCCGCGACCGCGAGGAGCTGGCGGAGCAGATCCGGTCGCTCCAGGAGCTCAAGGTCATGGCCGCGAATTACGGCTTCGACATCTCGAGCCCGGCGCGCGACGCCCGCGAGGCGGTGCAGTGGCTGTACTTCGCCTACCTCGCCGCGGTCAAGGAGCAGAACGGCGCCGCCATGTCGCTGGGCCGCTGCTCGACCTTCCTCGACGTCTACTTCGAGCGCGACCTGGCGGCCGGCCGCCTCACCGAGGAGGCCGCGCAGGAGATCGTCGACGACTTCGTGATCAAGCTGCGCATCGTGCGCTTCCTGCGCACGCCGGAATACGACGAGCTGTTCGCCGGCGATCCGACCTGGGTGACGGAATCGATCGGCGGCATGGGCGACGACGGCCGCTCGCTGGTGACGAAGAGCAGCTTCCGCTTCCTGCAGACGCTCTACAACCTCGGGCCGGCGCCGGAGCCGAACCTCACCGTGTGGTACTCGGCCCGCATGCCCGACGGCTTCCGCCGCTTCGCCGCGCAGGTGGCGATCGACACCAGCGCTCTGCAATTTGAAAGCGACGAGATCATGCGCCGCACCTGGGGCGACGACGGCGCCATCGCCTGCTGCGTGTCGCCGATGCTGGTCGGCAAGCAGATGCAGTTCTTCGGCGCCCGCGCCAACCTGGCGAAATGCCTGCTCTACGGCATCAACGGCGGCCGCGACGAGATGAGCGGCAAGCAGATCGGGCCGAAGCTCGATCCCGTGCAGGGGGACTTCCTCGACTTCGGAGACGTGGTGGACCGCTTCGACCGCATGATGGAGTGGCTGGCCAAGGTGTACGTCGACGCCATGAACGTCATCCACTACATGCACGACAAGTATTCGTACGAGCGGCTCGAGATGGCGCTGCACGACCACGCGCCGCTGCGCACGATGGCGTTCGGCATGGCCGGCCTGTCGGTGGTGGCGGACAGCCTGTCGGCGATCAAGTACGCCAAGGTGCGCGTGGTGCGCGACGACACCGGCCTGGTGACCGACTACCAGACCGAGGGGACGTTCCCGCTGTTCGGCAACAACGACAACCGCGTCGACCAGATCGCCGTCTGGGTGGTGAGCACGTTCATGAGCAAGCTGCGCAAGCATCCGACCTACCGCAACGCGATGCACACGCAGTCGATCCTGACGATCACCTCGAACGTCGTCTACGGCAAGGCCACCGGCAACACGCCGGACGGCCGGCGGCAGGGCGAGCCGTTCGCGCCCGGCGCCAACCCGATGCACGGGCGCGACAGCCACGGCATCCACGCCTCCGCGGCGTCGGTGGCCAAGATCCCGTACCGCGACGCGGCGGACGGCATCTCGCTGACCACGACGCTGGTGCCGATGGGGCTCGGGCGCGTCCCCGAGGAACGCGTCACCAACCTGACGTCCATCCTCGACGCGTTCTTCACCGCCACGGGCTATCACATGAACATCAACGTGCTGAACCGCGACACGCTGCTGGACGCGGTGGAGCACCCCGAGAAATACCCGAGCCTGACCATCCGGGTGTCGGGATACGCGGTCAACTTCGTCCGCCTGACGCGCGAGCAGCAGATGGACGTCATCAACCGGACCTTCCACGGAGCGTGAAGGGGGGGCAAGGCGATGTCCGATGAAAAAGCTTCCGTTGCGACCTCCCTCGTGGCAAAGGATCCCTTCGAGCTGCGCGTCAGCCTCGGCGAGCACGTGCCGGAGGTTACGGTGCAGGAAGCGCTCGCTTCCGGCGACATGGGCTTCCTGCACTCCTACACCACCGGCTCGGCCGTGGACGGCCCCGGCGTGCGGGTGGTGGCGTGGCTGACGGGCTGCATGTGGCGCTGCCGCTACTGCCACAACCCCGACACCTGGACGCTCAAGAACGGCATCCCCGTGACCGTGAAGCGGGCGGCCGACGAGCTGCGCAAGTACAGCAACGGCCTCAAGATCATGAAGGGCGGCTTCACGCTGAGCGGCGGCGAGCCGCTGCTGCAGCACCGCTTCGCCGTCAAGCTGCTCGCCGAGGCCAGGAGGATGGGCGTCCACACCACCATCGAGACGAACGGCTTCTTCAGCGACCGCGTGAGCGACGCCGAGCTCGAGCTGATCGATCTGGTGATGCTCGGCCTCAAGACCTGGGACCCGGCGCGCCACGTGGACCTCACGGGCCAGGACAACGATCACACGATCGCGTTCGCGCGCCGGCTGGCGGCGCTGCGGAAGCCGGTCTGGATCCGCTTCGTGCTGGTGCCGGGGCTGACCGACGATCCGGACGACATGGCGAAGTCGGCGGCGTTCGCGGCGAGCCTCGGCAACGTGGAGCGGGTCGAGGTGCTGCCCTTCCACCAGATGGGGCGCTACAAATGGGAGCGCCTGGGGATGAATTACACCCTGAAGGACACCGAGCCGCCGACGATCGAGGCCACCGAAGCCGCCTGCGCGGTATGGCGGGCGGCGGGGTTGTACGTGGTGTGAGGATCGCCTCTTCCCCTGGGAGCGCCGGCGTCCCCCCCGCAACTAACTAGTTTTTAGTTTGTTGCCGGCGGGACGCCGGCGGTCCCAGGGGGGCGCCTTCTGGCCGGCGGTGATTCAACCTTGCTCCAATCTCCAACCAACATTGGGCTTTGGTCCAATAGACCCCGCCGCCGGGGGACCGTACGCTGTCAGCAGCCGCTCGGCGAGCCCTACGCACCCATGTCCGAACGGCACTGGTGGGAGATGAAAAAAACCATTCCGACGTCCCTGGTCCTGGCCTCGCTGCTCGCCGCGTCCGCCGGATGCGGCGAGAAGGAAGCCCCGCCCCCGCCGCCGCCGCCGGAGGTGAAGGTCGCCCCCGTCGTGCAGCGCGACGTCCCCGTCTACATCGAGGTGATCGGCCAGACGCGCGGCTCGACGGAGATCGAGGTGCGGCCGCGGGTGGACGGCTACCTGGAGTCCGTGAACTACCCCGAGGGCAGCTTCATCCGCAAGGGGCAGCTCATGTACACCATCGACGCCCGTCCCTTCCAGGCGAACGTGGCCCAGGCCCGGGGCCTCCAGGCCGAGGCCGAGGCGCAGCTCGCGCGCGCCCGCCAGGACGTGGTGCGCTACGAGCCGCTGGTGGCCAAGAACGCGATCTCGCGCCAGGAGTACGAGACGGCGGTGCAGGTGCAGCGGGCCGCCGAAGCCTCCCTGGAGGCGGCCAGGGCGGGGGTGGAGCGGGCGCGGATCGACCTCTCCTTCACCCGCATCTACGCGCCCGCCTCGGGGATCGCGGGAAAGACGGAGGTCCACCCCGGCACGCTCGTGAGCAGCGGCCAGAATTCGCTGCTCACCTACATCTCCCAGGTCGAGCCGATCCACGTCCGCGTCAGCCTGCCGGAGAGGGATTTCATCGAATACAACCGCAAGCGGGAGGAACGGCGCCGCGCCGGCAACGCCAATCCGCTCAAGTTCGAGCTGCTCCTCTCCGACGGCTCGGTCCATCCCGAGAAGGGCGATCTCGTGTTCGTGGACCGCGCGGTCGATCCCCGGACGGGGACGATCCTCGTCGAGGTCGCGTTCCCGAACCCCGGGAGCGTCATCCGGTCCGGCCAGTACGCGCGCGTCCGCGTCGCCATCGACGAGAAGAAGGGGGCCATCCTGGTTCCCCAGCGCGCCGTCACCGAGCTCCAGGGCATCTACAACGTGGCCGTGGTCAAGCCGGACAACACCGTCGATCTGCGCATGGTGAAGGCCTCCGAGCGCATCGGCGGCCTGCGGGTCATCGATGAAGGATTGAAAGCGGGGGAGCGGATCGTGGTGGAGGGCGTGCAGAAGGTCCGCGCCGGGTCCAAGGTGACGCCCGTTCCAGCCCCCGCCGAGCCGGAGACCGCGGCCGTGGCGAAGATCGAGGAGGGTTGACCATGGCGAATTTCTTCATCCGCCGGCCCATCGTCGCCATCGTCATCTCGATCATCATCGTCCTGCTCGGGCTCAACACGCTGCGCAACCTCAGCTTCGAGCAGTATCCGTTCCTGGCTCCGCCCACCATCCGCGTCACCGCCACCTATCCCGGCGCCTCGGCGGTGGCGGTGGAGCAGTCGGTGGCCACGCCGGTGGAGCAGGAGGTCAACGGCGTCGAGGGCATGATCTACATGAAGTCGTCGAACACCAGCGACGGCCGCATGCAGCTCGACGTGAACTTCCAGGTGGGCACCAACCAGGACATGGCCAACGTGCTCACCCAGAACCGGGTCTCCTCGGCGCAGGCGCGGCTGCCCCAGGAAGTTATCCAGCAGGGCGTCACGGTCAAGAAGCAGAGCCCCAGCATCCTGATGGTGATCTCGCTCTTCTCGCCGAACGGCAGCTACGACGCCAACTTCCTGATCAACTATTGCGGCATCAACCTGCGCGACCAGCTCCTGCGCATCCCCGGCATCGCGCAGGTGGATCTCTTCGGCGGCACCGACTACGGCATGCGGATCTGGCTGCGGCCGGACCGCATGGCCAAGCTCGGCCTCACCCCCGCGGACGTCATGACGGCGATCAAGGAGCAGAACCTCCAGGCCCCGGCCGGCCGCGTGGGCATGCGGCCTTCGCCGAAGGACCAGGAGTTCACCTACACGGTGAGCGCCCCCGGCCGCCTGGTCACCGAGGAGGAGTTCGCGAACATCATCATCCGCGAGTCGGAGACGGGCGCGCAGATCCGCATCCGCGACGTCGGGCGGGTGGAGCTGGGCTCGCAGGACTACAACTCCTTCGGCCGCCTCGACGGCAAGCCGGCGGGCGCCATGGCCGTGTACCTGCTGCCCGGGGCCAACCAGCTCGAGGCGGCGGAGGGGATCTACGCGGCCCTGGAGCAGGCCAAGGGCTTCTTCCCCTCCGACATGGACTACCGCATCGTCTACGACACCACGCCCGCGGTCGAGGCCTCGATCGAATCGATCGTCCACACGTTCCTGGAGGCGGTGGTGCTGGTCACCCTGGTGGTGTTCATCTTCCTGCAGAACCTGCGGGCCACCATCATCCCCCTGCTGACCGTGCCCGTGTCGCTCATCGGCACCTTCATCTTCTTCCCCCTGCTCGGCTTCTCGGTGAACACGCTGTCGATGTTCGGCCTGGTGCTCGCCATCGGCATCGTGGTGGACGACGCGATCGTGGTGGTGGAAGCGGTGATGCACCATATCGAGCACGGGATGAGCCCGCGCGACGCGACCGTCCAGGCCATGAAGGAAGTGTCGGCCCCGGTGGTGGGCATCGCGCTGATCCTCTCGGCGGTGTTCATCCCGGTCGCCTTCATCCCCGGCCTCACCGGGCGGATGTACCAGCAGTTCGCGCTCACCATCGCCATCTCGGTGCTGCTGTCGGCCTTCAGCGCGCTGTCGCTGTCGCCGGCCCTCGCCGCCATGCTGCTCAAGCCGGCGAAGCCGATGCGGGGCCCGCTGGGCGCCTTCTTCCGCGGCTTCAACAAGGTTTTCGACCGCACCACCAACGGCTACCTCAAGGGCGCCCGGCTCCTGGTGCGCCGCTCCGTCCTCACCATCCTGATCGTGGCCCTGGTCGCGGTGGGCGCCGCCTTCTTCGGCGGCAAGCTGCCCGCCGGCTTCATCCCGGAAGAGGACCAGGGCATTCTGGGCGTCAACGTGACGCTGCCGGCCGGTGCGTCGCTGGAGCGCACCAGCGCCGTGCTGGAACAGGTGGAAGCGATCCTGGCCAAGACCGAGGGCATCGAGTCGTACCAGACGATCGGCGGCTACGGCGTGGTGACCAGCACCTACCAGCCCAACTTCGGCACCATCTTCATGCGGCTCAAGCCGTGGGACGAGCGGCACGGCGCGGCGCTGCACGCGCGGGGCATCATGGCGACGCTGCAGTCGCAGGTCTCGCGCATCCCCGAGGCGATCGTCTTCCCCTTCAACATCCCCACCATCTCGGGCTTCGGCGCCTCGGCCGGCTTCAACTTCCTGCTCCAGGACCGAAGCGGCAGCCTGAGCGTCGAGCGCCTGGGCGAGCTGAGCCGCCAGTTCCAGGAGGCCGCCCGCAAGCGGCCGGAGATCGGCAACATCTTCACCTCGTTCGATCCGCTCTACCCGCAGGTCAAGGTCGAGCTCGACCGCGAGAAGGCGCGCAAGCTGGGCGTGCCGGTCGACGAGGTCTTCAAGGCGCTCTCCGCGAGCCTCGGCGGCAGCTACGTAAACGACTTCAACCGCTTCGGCCGCCTGTTCCGCGTCTACGTCCAGGCGGAGGCCGACTACCGGCGCAAGCCCGACGACATCGGCCAGATCTGGGTCCGCAGCAAGACCACCAACGACATGATCCCCCTGGGGACGCTGGTCACCATCACCCCCGAGAGCGGGACGGAGCTGACCAACCGCTTCAACCTGCTGCGTTCGGTGGAGTTCAACGGCGTGCCCGGCCGCGGCTACGCCTCGGGCCAGGCGCTCGCCGCGCTGGAGGACGTCTTCAAGGCTACGATGCCGCCGGAGATGGGCTTCGCCTACTCCTCGCTCTCCTACCAGGAGAAGATCGCGCCGCCGGCGGGGCCGACCTTCGCGGCTGCCATCCTCTTCGTCTTCCTGCTGCTGGCCGCCATGTACGAGAGCTGGCGCCTGCCCTGGGCGGTGCTGCTGGGCTCGCCGCTGGTGGCCCTGGGGGCGTTCTTCGGCGTCTGGCTGGCGGGCTACGACAACAACGTCTACGTCCAGATCGGCAACATCATGCTGATCGGTCTGGCGGCCAAGAACGCCATCCTGATCGTGGAGTTCGCCAAGGCCAAGCACGAGCAGGACGGCATGGGGATCCAGGAGGCGGCGATCGAATCGGCGCGGCTGCGCTTCCGGCCCATCCTGATGACCGCCTTCGCCTTCATCCTGGGCGTCATCCCGCTCATGCGCGCCAGCGGCGCCGGCGCGGGAGCGCAGAACGTCATGGGCACCGCCGTGTTCTTCGGCATGCTGGTCGCCACCGCCCTCGGCGTGTTCCTGATCCCGGGCAACTTCGCGTTCGTGGAGCTGCTGGGCCGCAAGAAGAAGGAGCATGCCGCCGTCGAGCCCCCGGCCCCCCAGCACACGCCGTCCACAGGAGCGGCACACTGATGATCCGCCGACTGACGACCGTCCTCACGCTCGCTCTCCTGGCCGCCGGCTGCGTCATGGGGCCGGACTACAAGCGGCCGGAGATCCCGGCGCCGCCGCAATGGCGCGAGCTGCCCGCGGAAGAGGCCCAGGCGCTGGCCAACACCCCCTGGTGGGAGCTGTTCGACGATCCGCAGCTCCAGGAGCTCATCCGCATCGCGCTGGCCGAGAACAGGGACCTCCTGATCGCCACCGAGCGCATCGAGGAGGCGCGCGCGCGCTACGGCTTCACCCGCGCGGACCTCTATCCCAAGGTGGACGGCAGCGCCACCGTCGGCCACCTCCACACCAGCGAGGGCAGCCTGGTGCACACGCCCGAGGAGGATCTCGGCGGCGGCGACGGCGGCGACACCCAGCTCTTCGCCGTCTCCGCGGACGTGAGCTGGGAGATCGACTTCTTCGGCCGCGTCCGCCGCGCCACGGAATCCGAGCGTGCCCTGCTCCTCGGCACGGAGGAGGCGCGGCGCTCGGTGGCGATGACGCTCGTGGCGGCCGTGGCCGAGTCCTACTTCGAGCTTCGCGACTTCGACCGCCGCCTGGAGATCGCGCGGCGCACCATCGGGTCGCTCCAGGAGTCCCTGCAGCTCGCCAAGGACCGATTCGAGGGCGGCATCACCTCCGAGCTGGACATGCGCCAGGCCGACGCCGAGCTGCGCGGCGTCGAGGCCGTGACATTCGACCTCGAGCGCCTGATCGCGATGAAGGAGAACGAGCTTTCCGTCCTCCTCGGACGCAACCCCGGAGCCATCGTGCGCGGCCGTCCGCTGGAGGATCAGAAGCGGCCGGGCGACGTGCCCGCCGGGCTGCCGGCCGAGCTGCTCGACCGCCGCCCCGACATCCGCGTCGCCGAGCAGAACCTCGCCGCCGCCACCGCGAACATCGGCGAGGCCAAGGCGCTGCTGTTTCCGCGCATCGCGTTGACCGGCTCCCTCGGCCTCTCCAGCACCGAGCTCGACACCCTGTTCGAGGGAGAGAGCAAGGCGTGGAGCCTCATCGGCCAACTGTTGCAGCCTATCTTCGACGCCGGCCGCAACAAACGCCGCGTGGAGATCACCGAGTCGCGGCAACGGCAACTGCTCTACAACTACGAGCGCACGATCCTCCTCGCTTTTCAAGAAACCGAGGACGCCCTGGTGGCCTACAGCAAGACGGGCGAGCAGCACCAGGCCCAGGCCGCGCGCGTCGTTGCCGAGCGCAAGGTGCTCGAGCTGGCCGAGCTGCGCTACCGCGGTGGAATCACCGCATACCTCGAAGTGCTCGACGCGCAGCGTTCGCTCTTCGGGGCCGAGCTCGACGAGGCGGAGACCCTCGGCAGTCACCTGGTCTGGCTGGTCCGGCTCTACAAGGCCCTTGGCGGCGGCTGGCCCCCGGACGCGGAGCCGGCAGCGCAGCCGCCCATGGACGGCCGGTGAGCGAGCCGCTCAGAACGGAAGAACTTTCACCAACAGCAGGGCGATGACGATCGCCGTGGCCATGGTGACCAGGCCCGGGCGCATGAAGCTGTGGTTCAACAGGTATTTGCCGATCTTCGTCGTCCCGGTCTGATCGAAATTGACCGCGGCGAGCACCGTTCCGTACGTCGGCAGGAAGAAGACGCTGTTGGCCGCCGGATAGAAGGCGATGAGGAGCGAGGGCGGCATCCCCAGAGCCAGGCCGACCGGCGCCAGGATCACCACCGTCGCCGCGGCGCTGAACAGCAGGCCGGACAGAAGAAACAGCCCGGCGGCGAACATCCAGGGATGGTCGGTGAT
>DASVAS010000050.1:0-46360 GCA_036376245.1 Thermoanaerobaculia bacterium
ATCACAAACCAGGAGTTAGAAGGCCGGCGGGGACGCCGGCGGTCCCAGGGCCGTCTCCTCCGCTGGGCCAGGATCCTCTCCGCCTACTTCTCCTCCCAGACCGTCACCCAGCTCCTGGGCATCGCCGCCGGCCTCCTGTTCGTCAACTTCATGCCGTTGCGGGAGTTCGCCCTCTACACCCTTTCCTTCTCGGTGATCACCTTCTTCACCTTCCTGACCGACCTGGGAAGCTCGACCTCGCTGGTCCACTTCTTCCACCGCGCCAGCCGCGAGGGCGAGGAGTTTCAGCCCTATCTGGACGCCGTCACCTCGCTGCGCCGGACCGCCTTCCTCGCGGGCGGCGCGGCGGTGGTCCTGGCCTTCCCCTGGGTGGCGACGCGGAAGGGGTTCGCCACCTGGGACGTGGCCCTGGCCACGGCGGGCGTGCTGCTCTGCGTCGGGCTCCAGATCCGCGTCTCGCTGCGGCTGCTGGCGCTGCGGCTGCGCTCCGTCTACAACCGCTCCTATCGGGCGGAGATGGCGGGAGCCGGCCTCCGCCTGCTCTTCGCGGCGGGCATGGTCGCGGCCTCGCGCCTCCAGGCCTGGCTGGGCGTCCTGGCGTCGGCCCTGGGCTCGGCCGCGACGGCGGGGCTCGCCGCGCCGGAGGGGGCGGACCGCCCGGCCGTGGCGGCGGACCTCGCGCCCTACCGGCGGCGGGTGCTGCGCTACCTGCTGCCCACCCTGCCGGCGGCGTTTTACTTCGCCGTCCAGGGCCCGCTGATCATCTGGCTCGCGGCCACCTTCGGCTCGACCCGCAACATCGCCGAGGTCGGGGCCCTGAGCCGCCTCAGCCTGGTGGTGGGCCTGTTCTCGGGGCTGACGGGCACGGTGTTCCTCCCCCGGCTGGCCGGCATGACGGACGACCGCCACTACCGGCGGCGCTATCTCCAGTTCGGCGCGCTGCTCGCCGCCGTGGCCGCCGGCCTCGTCCTCCTGACCCTGGCGGCGCCGCGCCTGTTCCTTCTGCTGCTGGGCGAGACCTACGCGGGCCTGGACGCGGAGCTGGTCCTGGTGGTCGCCGGAGCCGGCGTGGGCCTCCTGGACGGCTACGCCGTGAGCGTCAACCTGGCCCGCTCGTGGACCCGCTGGCAGGGGGCGGCCCTGGCTGTCCAGATCGCGGTCCAGGCGCTGCTGGTGGCCGCGCTGCCGCTCTCGAACACCTGGAACGTCCTGCTGTTCAACCTGCTGAGCGCCTGCGTCGCCCTCAGCCTCCAGGCCGCGACGGCGCTCGCCGGCTTCACCCGGCCGCGCTGGGTCTACTGGTCTTGACCTCGGGGGCTCCAGGCCGCAAGATCGCCCGTCCACTCGGAGCCGAGACACAGATGCCGGAAACCTCCTCCTCCCCCCGGGTCGCCGTGGTCTATCCGACGCCGTTCGGCGAGGACGGCATCTTCGGCGGCGGCGAGCGCTACGCCCTGGAGCTGGCCCGCGCCCTGGCCCGCCGGACGCCCACCCGGCTGGTCAGCTTCGGCTCGCGGGCCCGCCGGGAACAGGACGGCCCCCTGGAGATCGCCATCCACCCGCCGCTGCGCTACGTGCGCGGGATGCGGAACAACCCCTTCACGGTGACGTTCCTGGCCGATCTGAAGGACGCCGACGTGATCCACTGCGGGGCCTGGAACACCCTGGCCACCGATCTTTCGGTGCTGTTCGCCCGGGCCACGGGCAGGAAGGTCTTCGTCACCGACGTCGGCGGCGGCGCCAGCGTGACGCTGACGCGCTGGCTGCCCATCGCCCGCTGGGTGGACCGCTTCCTCCTCATCGCCGAAGAGGGAGGGAGCCAGTTCGTGGATCACCGGGAGCGCTGGAGCATCCTCTTCGCCGGCATCGACACGGACCGCTTCCGGCCCCTGGGGGAGACGCCCCGGCGGGGAGTGCTCTACGTCGGCCGTCTCCTGCCTCACAAGGGGATCGACACGCTGATCCAGGCGGTGGACCCCGGCGTCCCCCTGCGCATCGTGGGCCGGCGGTATCACGACGAGTACTTCGCCCTGCTCCAGCGGCTGGCCGCGGGCAAGGACGTGACCTTCGTCACCGAGGCCACGGACGAGGAGATCCTGGAGCACTACCGCTCGGCGGCGGTCTCGGTCCTCCCCTCGGTGAACCGCACGGTCTACGGCGACTACACCGCCCTGCCCGAGCTCCTGGGGTTCACCGCCATGGAGGCCATGGCCTGCGCCGCGCCGGTGGTGGTGAGCCGGGTCGGTGGCATGCACCACGTGGTGGACGAGGGCGTCACGGGTTACCTCGTCCCCCCCTCGGATCCCGAGGCCCTGCGGGACCGCCTGCGCCGGCTGCTGGACGATCCGGAGCTGGCCCGGCGCATGGGCCGGGCCGCCCGGCGGCGGATCGAGGAGCTCTTCACCTGGGACCACGTGGCGCGGCGCTGTCTGGAGGCTTATCGACAATGAGCGGGGAGAGCATCGTGGTGGTGGGCGGCGGCGGCCACTCGCGGGTGGTCGTCGAGGTGCTCCTGGCGGCGGGATGGCGGGTGGCGGGCTACACCGATCCCGGCGGCGCGGGAGGCTCGTTCGGCGGCGTCCCCTGCCTGGGGGACGACGGCGTCCTCCCTTCCCTCGTGGGGAAGGTGCGCTACGCCATCGTGGCGCTGGGGGACAACGCCCTCCGGGGGCGGCTCGCCCGCGAGGTGGAGGCGATGGGCTTCGAGCTGGGCAACGCCATCCACCCCTCGGCGCGGATCTCCCCGTCGGTCGTCCTGGGCCGGGGGATCGCCATCATGGCCAACGCCGTCCTCAACGCCGGCACCGTGGTCCTCGACGACTCGATCATCAACACCGCGGCCACGGTCGATCACGACGGCCGCATCGGCCGGGACGTCCACATCGCACCCGGCTGCCACCTGGCCGGCTATGTGACCGTCGGCGACGGCGCGCTGGTCGGCGTCGGCTCCGTCGTGGGACGGGGGCGGCCGATCCGCGTAGGGGAATGGGCCGTGGTCGGCTCCGGCTCGGTGGTGGTCCACGACGTGCCCCCCTCCGTCACCGTGGTGGGGAACCCGGCCCGGCCGCTGCGGCGGCGCGCCAAGGAGAGCTGATGGAAGACTTCATCCCCGTCTCGGCCCCCGCCCTCCTGGGGAACGAGAAGCGCTACGTCAACGAATGCCTGGAGACGACCTGGATCTCCTCCATCGGCCGTTTCATCGAGGAGTTCGAGCTCCGGTTCGCCGGCTACTGCGACGTCGAGCACGCGGTGAGCTGCGTCAACGGCACCGTGGCCCTGCACCTGGCCCTGATGGGCCTGGACGTCGGCCCCGGCGACGAGGTCCTGGTGCCCTCCCTGACCTACGTGGCCTCGGCCAACGCGGTCCGCTACTGCGGCGCCGAGCCGGTGTTCGTGGACAGCGACCGCCGCACCTGGAACCTCGACCCGGCGGACCTCCGGCGCAAGATCACTCCGCGCACCAAGGCCGTCATGGCCGTGCACCTCTACGGCAAGCCGGCGCCCATGGCAGACATCCTGGAGATCGCCCGTGAGCACGGCCTGCGGGTGGTGGAGGACGTGGCCGAGGCCATCGGCGCCACCTGGGGCGGCCGGCCGCTGGGCTCGCTCTCGGATGTGGCGGCCTTCAGCTTCTTCGGCAACAAGGTCATCACCTGCGGCGAGGGGGGCATGGTGCTGACCGGGGACGAGGCTCTGGGGCGCAAGATCCGCCAGCTCAAGGGGCAGGGCCAGGACTTCGAGCGGCGGTACTGGTTCCCGGTGGTGGGCTACAACTACCGGATGACCAACATCCAGGCCGCCCTGGGGCTGGCCCAGTTGGAGAAGGTCGACGACTACCTGGCGGCGCGGGACGAGATCGAGGCCTGGTACCGGGAGGAGCTGGAGGGCCGGCCGGGGATCGAGCTGGCGGCGCGGGACGCCGGGGAGCGCGCCGTCTGCTGGCTGTTCAGCGCCGTGCTGCCCCACCACGCCGGTCCGGCCCGCGACGAGGTCATGGCCCGGCTGCGGCGGGCGGGGGTGGACAGCCGGCCGTTCTTCTACCCCTGCCACATCCTGCCCCCCTACCTCGGCGGCCGGCCGGCGGAATGCCCCGAGGCCGAATGGCTGGCCGCCCGCGGGCTCTCCCTGCCGACCTGGGTGGGGATGACGCGGGAGCATGTGCGCCGCGTCTCGCGGGCCTTCGTCGAGGCCCTGGAATCCGTGGAGGCGCCGGTCGGGAGTTGAGGATCGTCCAGGTCGTCCCGCGTCTGCCTCCCCCGTTCGAGGGGGTGGGGACCTACGCTTCGGCCCTCGCCGGGACGCTGGCGGAACGGGGGATCGAGACGCGGTTCGTGACGGGGGACGGAAAGCGGACCCCGGAAGCTCTCCTGGAAAACCTGCAAGGATGCGAAACGGCGCTCCTCCACTACGCGGGCTACGGCTACCAGAGCCGGGGCTGCCCCCTCTGGCTGGTCCGGGGACTGGAGCGCTGGCGGACCCCGGGCCGGCGGCTGGTCACCTTCTTCCACGAGGTCTGGGCCACCGGACCGCCGTGGCGGAGCTCGTTCTGGCTGTTCCCGGCGCAGCGGCGGCTGGCGGCCCGGCTGGCCCGCCTCAGCGCGGCCCTGGGCACCAGCCTGGAGATCTACGGCGAGCTGCTCAGACACTGGCGGGACGGCAGGGAGATGGCGGTGATGCCGGTCTTCTCCACCGTGGGCGAGCCCGTGGACCCTCCGCCGCTGGCGGAGCGGGCGCGCCGGATCGTGGTCTTCGGGGGAGCGGGTGTGCGGCGGCGGACCTGGGGACGGCATCTACCGGATCTCTCCAAGGCCGTCCGAGACCTGGGAGCCGAGGCGGTGTGCGACGTGGGGCCGCCCGTCGAAACCCCGGCCGCGGTGGCGGGCGTCCCGGTCCGCGGGCTGGGCGTGCTCCCTCCGGAAGAGGTGAGCGCGCTGCTGCTGGGCTCGGCGGCCGGCTTCCTGGCCTACCCTCCGGCGTTCCTGCCCAAGTCCACCATCTTCGCGGCCTACTGCGCCCACGGCGTGCTGCCGGTCTGCGCCTGGGACGGCGCGCCCCTGGACGCCCTCTGCTGGACCGGCTCCGGCGATCCCCAGGCCGTGGCCTCGGCGGCCCGGATGTGGTACGCCGGCCATTCCCTGGAGCGCCAGGCGGAGCGGTTCGCGCGCCTGCTCAAGCCATGAAGATCCTGTTCTACTCCCCCGCGTTCCTGCCCAACGTGGGCGGCCTGGAGCTCAACGTGGCGAACCTCGCGGCCCGCTTCCAGGCGGCGGGCAACGAGGTCGTCGTGGTGACCAAGACCGCGGGAGCGGAGCCGGACGCCTTTCCTTTCCGGGTGGTCCGGCAACCTTCGGCCCTGGAGCTGCTGCGCTGGACCCGCTGGTGCGACGTCTTCCATCAGGCCAACGTCAGCCTGCGGGGGCTCTGGCCGCTGCTGCTGGTCCGCCGTCCCTGGGTGGTCTCCCACCATAGCTGGTACTGCCGGACCGACGGCCGCATCGTCTGGCAGGACCGGCTCAAGCGCTATCTCCTGCGCTTCGCGGCGGCGTCCATCTCCGTCAGCCGCGCCATGGCGGACGACCTGGAGACCCCTTCGGCGGTGATCCCCAACCCCTACCGGGACGACCTGTTCCGCCGCCTGCCCGGGATCGAGCGGGACGGCGAGCTCGTCTTCGTGGGCCGCCTGGTCTCGGACAAGGGTGTGGACGTCCTGCTGGACGCTCTGGCCCTGCTCGCCGCCGAAGGGCCGCGGCCCCGGCTGGCCGTGATCGGGGAAGGTCCGGAGCTGCCCGCCTTGCGGGAACAGGCCCGCCGGCTGGGCCTCGGGGAGCAGGTGGGCTTCCTGGGCACCCGGACGGGGGAGGATCTGGTGGAGGCGCTGAACCGCCACCGCGTCCTGGTCGTTCCATCGCGCTACAACGAGCCCTTCGGCATCGTGGCTCTGGAGGGAATCGCCTGCGGCTGCGTGGTCGTGGGCTCCGAGGGGGGCGGCCTGAAGGAAGCCATCGGCCCCTGCGGGGAGACCTTCCGCAACGGCGACGCCGCGGACCTGGCGCGGATCCTGGGCCGGCTGCTGCGGCATCCGGAGACCCACCGCGATTACCTCCAAGGGGCCGAGGCTCACCTCGCGCTCCATACCGCCGAGCGGGCCGCGTCGTCGTACCTGCGGGAGCTCGCGCAGGCCGTCCGGAGGCGAAGGGCGTGAGCATCCGCATCCTGGTCCTGCTGGCCGGCGCCGCCGCGGCGGCGTGGTCCGTCCGCAACTGGCGCAAGGCGGTCCAGGCGGCCCTGGTGCTGGTGATCTTCGAAGGCGCGATCCGCAAATGGCTCCTCCCGGGAGCCCAGGACCTGATCTATTTCGCCAAGGACGTCCTCTTCCTCGGCTCCTACATCGGCTACTTCCTCGACCGGCCCCGGCTGCGCATCCGTACGCCGGCGCTCCCTGGCCTCTACGGCCTGCTGGCGCTCACGGCCGTCCTCGGACTGTTCCAGATCTTCAACCCGAACCTGCCGAACCTGCTGGTGGGGATTTTCGGCTTCAAGGCCTACTTCTTCTACGCGCCGCTCCTCTTCGTCCTGCCGGCGGCTTTCCCGAACGACGCCGCCCTGTACCGGTTCCTGCGGCTCTACGCCCTGATCGCCATTCCGATCGGCCTCCTGGCCACGGCGCAGTTCTTCAGCCCCGCGTCGAGCTTCCTCAACGCCTACGCCCGGACGACCCAGGAGAACGCCTACATCGCCACTTTCGGCAGCTCGACCTTCGTCCGCGTGACGGCGACCTTTCCCTTCATCACCGGCTACACCGCCTATCTGGTCGCCACGGTCATCCTCATCCTGGCTCTCCTGGGCGCCAGCGGCTGGCGGTTCCGCGGCAACCTCCTGATGTTCGGCGCCCTGGTCATGACCATCCTGGGCATGCTGATGACGGGCTCCCGAGGGCCGGTCCTGATGCTGGCCCTGCTCTTCCCGCTCTACTGGTGGCTGGGCGTGATCCGGGAGCGGGGCGGGGGCGCCACGTTCGGGCGTCTGCTGGTGGCCCTCAGCCTGGTGGCCGGGTTCGTGGTCTTCGTGGGAGAGGACGCCCTGGGCGCCTTTCTCGGCCGGGCGGCGGGCGTCGGGGACGTCCGCAGCCGCGTCACCTCCCCTCTGATCTCTCCGTACGTCCTGCTGCCCGACGCGGGCCTGATCGGCTTCGGCATCGGCGCCACCCACCAGACCGCCTCCGCCCTGGCCCCCCATCTGCCGCCCTACAGTTGGCTGCGGGGGCTGATCGTGGAAGTGGAGTCCGGGCGCATCCTGCTGGAGATGGGGGCGTTGGGGTTCCTGCTCGTCTACCTCCTCCGGATCTCTCTCGCGGTCTACGCCTTCCGGCAGATCCTCTCCCTGCGGACCCGGTTCCACCGCGCCATGGCCACGGCGAGCTTCCTCCTCTTCGTGGCCTCCATTCCCGGGGGCGTGATCTTCGACGTGACCTCGGACGTCTATTACTGGTTCTACGCCGGCCTGCTCCTGCTGGCGGTCCGCCTGGACCAGGAGGCCGTGGCCGCCGCCGTCCGCGCGCGGGCCGCCGCCCGGGCCGAGGCGGAGCCGGCCGCGCTGGTCCCCCAGGAGGCGACGTGAAGGTGCTGGTGACCCATCCGGGCCGGCAGCACTCGCACCAGGCGGCCCTGGCCCTGGAGCGGGCGGGGATGCTGGCCGGCTACTGGTCGGGCGTGCCCGCGAAGGGGTTCGGCCGCTACGCGCCCGTTCCCCTGGACCCGGAGCGGACGCGCTGGTTCCCGTGGACTCCGGCCCTGCGGCGGACCGGAGCCTGGCCCGACTTCGCCGCCTGCCGCCTGTTCGACCGCTGGGCGGCGAGGAATCTGAAGAAGATCGAGGCGGACGCGGTGATCGCCTGCGAGATCTCGGCTCTGGCGACCTTCCGCGCGGCGCGGCGGCGGGGGATGGCCGCGCTCCTGGACGCCCCGTCGATCCACCACGCGGCCCAGGACCGGCTCCACGGCACCACGGATTCACCGGCCCTCCACCGCCGGATCGTGGCGGTCAAGGACGAGGAGATCCGGCTGGCGGACCACATCCTCACCGTCTCGGAGCTGGCCCGGGGGACGTACCTGGAAGCCGGGGTGCCGCCGGAGAAGGTCCACGCCGTGCCCCTGGGGGCGGATCTGGAGCTGTTCTCGCCGGACGGCGCGGAGCCCCGGGAGGACTTCGCCTTCCTCTTCTCCGGGGCGACGATCCACCGCAAGGGCTTCGACCTCCTCCTGGCCGCGTTCGACCGGGTCCGGGCGGAAGCGCCGGCCCGGCTGCGGATCGCGGGATCGCGGGGGGATTCCGCCCACCTGCTGGACGCGCGGGGGACGGACGGGATCGACGTCCTGGGCTCTCTGACCCAGCCCGAGCTGGCGGCGGAGCTGCGGCGGGCGGACATCCTGGTCCTGCCCTCCCGCAACGACTCCTACGGCATGGTGGTGGCCGAGGCGCTGGCCTCCGGCACCCCGGCGCTGGTCTCGGAAATGGTCGGCTCCAAGGATCTGGTGACGGAGGGACGGACGGGCTGGATCGTCCCTGTCGAAGACGTGAACGCCCTGGCGGAAAGGATGCTCTGGTGCATCCGCCACCGCGACGAGGTCCGCGCCCTGCGGCCCGCCTGTCGGAAGGCGGCGGAAGCGGCCACCTGGGGGGCGTACCACAGGCGCTTCGCGGAGCTGATCCGCTCTCTGGCCGGATGAAGATCCTCCATGTCGTCCCCACCTACCTCCCCGCCTGGCGTCACGGCGGGCCTATCCTGGCCGTCCACGGTCTCTGCAAGGCCCTGGCGGCGCGGGGGCACGAGGTGACCGTGTTCACCACGGATGTCCACGGCGACGGCTCGCTGGAGGTCCCCCTGGAGAAGCCGGTGGCGATCGACGGCGTCCAGGTCCTGTACTTCCCCGTGCGCTCTCTGCGGCGGCTCTACGTCGCGCCGGGTCTGGCGAGGGCGGCGCGGGAGGAGATGGGACGCTTCGACGTCGTCCACCTCCACTCCGTCTTTCTCTGGCCCACCTCGGCGGTGGCGAGGATCGCGGAGCGGGCGGGGGTGCCGTACGTCCTCTCTCCCCGGGGCATGCTGGTGCCGGAGCTGATCCGGACCCGGGGCCGCTGGCGCAAGCTCGCCTGGATGCTCCTCGCCGAGCGCCGGACGATCGAGCGCGCCGCCGCCCTCCACGCCACCACGGACCTGGAGGCGGAAGACGCGGCCCGGCTCGATCTTTCTCTGCCGCCCGTGGCGGTGATCCCCAACGGAATCGATCCCGAGCCCTGGGATGGAAGCGAAGCCGCTGTCCCTTCCCCCTTCCTCCTCTACCTGGGCAGGCTGAGCTGGAAGAAGGGATTGGACCGTCTGATCCAAGCGCTGGCCCGGGTCCCCGGAGTCACCCTGGCCCTGGCGGGCAACGACGAAGAGGGGATCACCCCGGACCTCCAGCGCCTCGCGCGGGAACACGGCGTCGAAGACCGTACCGTCTTCCTCGGACCCGTTCACGGACCCGGGAAGGCGGCGCTCCTCCACCGGGCCGCCGCGCTGGTCCTCCCCTCGACCTCGGAGAACTTCGGCAACGTGGTCCTGGAAGCCTGGGCCGCCGGCCGGCCCGCCGTGGTCACCCCCGGCGTGGGCCTGGCCCAAGCCGTTCGCGAGACCGGAGCGGGGATCGTCGCGGAAGGAGATCCCGTCCGCCTCGGGGACGCCCTGCGCGACCTCCTCGCCGATCCGGACCGCCTCGACGAGATGGGCCGGCGCGGCGCCGAGGCCGTCCGGGAGCGCTTCGGGTGGGCGGCGGTGGCGCGGGAGATGGAAGCCCTGTACCTGCGGGTGCTAACATGATGCCGGGACGACGTTGCGCTCCGACAGGCGCCTGTGCTTTGATCTGGTGCCAAACGGAGGGAGGATGGCACGTATGACCGCGATTCCCTTCCAACAAGAGATCTATTACCCGGAATCGGACGGCCAGCCCATGGCGGAGAGTGATCTCCATCGCAAGGAGATGTCGTATCTGATCGACTCCCTGGACGATCATTTCGCCCAAGTGCCCGACATCTATGTGGCTGGCAACCTCTTTCTCTATTACGTCAAGGGAGATCCGCGGTCCGTAGTCGCTCCTGACACATTCGTGGTGAAGGGGGTCCCCAAGCGGGACCGCAAGGTCTACAAGCTGTGGGAGGAGGGCGGCAAGGTGCCATGCCTCGCTGTCGAGGTCACCTCAGACACCACGCGCGATGAAGATCTGGAAAAGAAGATGTCCCTTTATGAGCGGCTGGGGGTCGAGGAGTACTTCCTCTTCGATCCCCTAGGCGACTACCTCGCTCCCCGGCTTCAGGGATATCGTCTCGTGCGCGGGCGGTATCAACCGCTTTCCTCGCGGAATGGCTCCCTGACCAGCCAGACCACCGGGGTGACGTTCGCGCTGGAGGGCAAGCACATCCGGCTGATCGAGACAGCCACAGGCAATCCCCTGCTCCGGCGCGAGGAACTGAGAGACGAAAACGCCCGCCTCCGGGCCGAGATCGAACGCCTCCGCAAGACCTGACCCTTTCTTGAAGATCACCTTCCTGGTCGAGCGCCCGACGCAGTTCGAGGCGCCTTTCTACCGGTTTGCCGCCCGGGACCCGGAGCACGAGCTACGCGTCCTCTATACCGGAGCGGACGTAGCGGAGCCCGTCTTCGATCCGGAATTGGGGCGGGCCGTCTCGTGGGGGATCGACCTCCTCGGCGGCTATCCCTATGAGATCTGTCCACAGAACGGGGCCGAGGCGTGGCTGGCCGAGCGGCTGCGGCCGGAGCGGTGCGATCTGGCGATCGTCAACGGCTATACGCAGCCGCTCTATCGCCTGGGGGCGCGGACTGCGAAGCGGGCGGGGGTGGCGACTGCGCTGCGGCTCGACTCGGTCCTCTGGGACTCCTCCAAGCTCCGCATCCTCGCCAAGCGCCTGCTCTTCGCCACCTACATGAGGAGGACGTACGACCTCTTCCTGGGAGTGGGCGGCCTGACGTGGCGATACCTGCAGGCCTTCGGAGTCCCCTGGGCACAGATGGGGCTCTTCCCCTACGCGGTGGACGTGGAGGAGTTCCGCTCCCGGTCCTCCCAGGCGGACCGCGGCACCATGCGCGAGCGGCTGGGCATCCCGCCCGGCGCCCGCGTCGTCCTGGGCCTCGCCAAGTTCAACGACCGCGAAGCTCCCTGGGACCTCCTGCGCGCCTTCGCCCGCGTCCAGGGCGAAGACGTCTGGCTGGTCCTCGCCGGCGACGGCCCGGCGCGCCCTCGCCTGGAATCGGCCGCCCGCGGCGAGGGACTGGCGCGGGTCCGCTTCCCCGGCTACGTCCCCTACCCCGAGCTGCCGGCCCTCTACGCGGCCTCGGACCTCTTCGTCCATCCCGCCCGCGAGGAGCGCTGGGGCGTGTCGGTCCAGGAGGCCCTGGCCTGCGGGCTGCCCGTCGTGGTCTCCTCCCGGGTGGGGGCGGGATACGACCTGATCGCGGTGGGCGGCAACGGTTTCGTGTACCCTGTGGGCGATCCCGAGAGCCTCGCCTTTCACATCCAGGAGGCCCTGGCCCTGCCGCCCGAGCGGGTCCGCGAGCGCAGCCGCGAGATCCTCGCCCGCTGGGACTACGCGGCGGTCTGGCGGAACCTCCTGGAGGCGGCGTCCCGGGTCGCGAGAAAACCATGATTCCGCTGTCCGTCCTGATCACCACCCGCAACGAGGAGGCGAACGTCGAGCGCTGCCTCCAGAGCGTCCACGGCTACGCGGACCAGGTCTTCGTCCTGGATTCCGAGAGCGCGGACCGCACCGTCGAGATCGCCAGGCGCTACGCCGAGGTCCGCACCCTCGCCTACGACCACAGCCGGATCATCCCCTGGATCTTCCAGTGGGGGCTCGACAACCTCCCGCTGCGCAACGACTGGGTGCTGATCCTGGAGGCGGACCAGGCGCTCACGCCGGCCCTCAAGGAGGAGATCGCGGCGCTGCTCGCTCAGCCGGCGGTCGCGGAGGACGGCTTCTACATCCGCCGCCGGCAGATCTTCCGCGGCAAGCCCCTGCGCTTCGGCGGCTACGGCGGCAAGGTCCTCCTCAAGCTCTTCCGGCGCAGCCGCTCCGAGCTGGACCCGGTGGAGCAGGACACCCGGGTCTATGTGCGCGGCAAGGTGGGACGGCTCAAGGCTCCCCTGGAGGAATGGAACCGGAAAGAGGATTCGATTCTCTTCTATTTAGAGAAGCATTTACGGTATGCTGAGGCCTTCGCACGGGAAGAGCTCCAGCGGCGTCAGGGCAAGGTGGCCTGGAAGGCCACGCCTCGCCTGTTCGGGACCCCGGACGAGAGAATTCTCTGGCTGAAGGACCGCTACTACCGCATGCCGTTGTTCGTCCGCCCCACGCTGTACTTCCTCTACCGGTACTTCTTCCTCCTCGGCATCCTCGACGGCAGGACCGGGTTCATCTTCCATTTCCTCCAGGCCTTCTGGTTCCGGCTGGTGGTGGACATCCGGCTCCAGGAGCTGATGCGGAACCCGGATTCGTCCCGATGAAGCGCGTTTTGGTCCAGGCCGCCTGGATGGCTCTGCTCGCCGCCGCCTACGTCTGGCTCGGCCGCTCGGTCCTCACGACCGGGCTGGTGGACGACTCCTACATCTTTCTGCGCTACGCCGAGAACCTGGCCGCCGGCCAGGGACCGGTCTTCAATCCCGGCGAAAGAGTGGAGGGGTACACGTCGCCGCTGTGGGTGCTCGTCCTGGCCGGGGCGAAGGCGCTGGGGATGGACCTCGTCCCGGCCTCGCAGGCGCTCGGAGCCTGCTTCGGCCTGGCCACCCTCCTCCTGCTGGCGATCCTCGGCCGCCGCTGGCTCCCCCCGGAGCAGGCGGCGCTCGCCGCCGTGCCCGCGCTGTTCCTGCTCACCAATCCGTCCTTCCTGTACTGGACCTGGTCGGGCATGGACACCGCCCTCTTCACGTTCCTCTTCCTGGCCACCTTCGCGGCCTTCGCCGGTCGGGCCGCCTCGCCGGGAAACATGGCGGGCGCGGGAGCCTGTTTCGCCCTGGCGGTCCTCTGCCGGCCGGACGGCATCGTCCTCCTGCCCGTGCTCTGCGCCATCCTGGCCTGGCTCCACCGCCGCCAGCCGCGCCTTCTCGTCCGCAAGCTGCTGACGTTCCTGGCGCCGCTTGCGCTGGTGGCCCTCCATCTCGCATGGCGGCTTTCCTACTATGGGATGCTGCTCCCCAACACGTATTTCGCCAAGGTGGACCTGGACGCCGGCGTCCGGCTCTGGAACGGCCTCCGGTACACGTTCCATTTCGTGCTGGCCTACGGCCTGTACCTGCTGGCCCTGCCCGTGGCCATCCTCGGTCCGCTGGCGATCGTCCGGCGAGGGCCGCGGACCTGGGTGGCGCCGGCCCTGGCGGTCCTCTCCCTCTGGGCGGTCTATGTCACCGCCGTGGGAGGCGATCACTTCGGCCTGTTCCGGTTCTACGTGCCGGTCCTGCCCCTGATCGCGGCGCTCGCCGTTCTCTGGGCCGGCCACCTCCTGCCGGGCGGCGACGGGAGCTCGCGCGCGAGGGCCGCCGCCGTCGCCCTGGCCCTGGTCCTCTCGCTGACCGCGATCAACTATTCGGCCTACGTCTCCCAGGTCGGGCGGTTCCGCGAGGAGATCGCCCTGGCTCAGGCCTGGGCCGAGGTGGGGCGCTGGCTGGGCGCCAACGCGCCGAAGGGCTCCACGGTCGCCCTGATCCCGGTCGGGGCCGTTCCCTACTATTCGGGGCTGAACGCCCTGGACCTGCTGGGGCTGACGGACCGGGAGATCTCCCGCCACGGCAAGGTCGACCCGGCGGGCCGGGTCGGGCATCAGAAGTACGACACGGAATACGTCCTCGCGCGGCGGCCGGACTACATCCTCTCCCAATCCTCGGGGCTCTTCCCCGAGCCCTTGCTGCGGCGGGACCCGTCCATCGCCAGGTCCTATCCGCGCGCCTTCTCCGAGCTGTTCTTCGACGAACGGGTCCGCCGGCTGTACGATTACAGGGCCATCCGCATGAACAACGGGCGATACATCGAGCTTCTGCAGAGAAGGGGCTCGCGGCTCCCATGATCCCCGTCGTCCGCTCCCTGGCCTATTCCCTGCGCACGCGGCCCGCCCTCGGCCGCTGGGCGCTGCGGATGATCCCCGATATCCCGTGGACGCTGCGCCTGGACGGGATCGGCCCCTTCCGCCTGCGGCTGCGGCGCAACCGTTCCCTCTGGCTGCGCGAACCGCTGGAGAGCGAAGGCTTCCCCTTCGCCATGCTGCGACGCTTCGTGCGCCCCGGCGCCGTGGTCTACGACTGCGGGGCCAACCTGGGACTCTACGCCCGCTACCTGACCGCCATGCTGGGGGCCGGGCGGGTGGTGGCCTTCGAGCCCATGCCGGACAACCAGGCCTTCCTCGCCGCCAATCTCGCCCTGGGAGGGATCGCGGACCGGGTCACCGTCCTCCCCGTCGCCCTCTCCGACGAGGACGGCACGGCCGAGTTCCAGGTGGACGACATGCAGACCACCTCCGGCACGCTGAGCAAGGTCACCGGCGGCGAGGCCTCGGAAGGCCGCAGGAACCTGGAGCTGCCCCCTCTCGTCACCCGCGTCCCCTGCCGGCGCCTGGACACGGCGGTGGCCGAGAGCGGCCTGCCCCTCCCGGACGTGATCAAGATCGACGTCGAGGGCGCCGAGGCGCTCCTCCTCCGCGGCGCGGCCGGCCTGCTGCGGGACCACGCGCCGCGCCTCCTGGTGGAATTGCACGGCGCGGCGGTGGCCCGGGAAGCGGTGGCCCTGCTCGAAGACCTGGGCTACGCCTGCGCGGGCAAGGTGGCCTCCCACCTCGACGCGAGCGGCTACCGCCGGCTCGACAGCTCGGTCCTCCCCCGCGTCGAGGGGCTCTACGACATCCACTTCCTGGTGGCGTCCAAGGACCCCGCCGACCTGCCGGAGAGCTGGCCGTGAGCGCGGCGGGCGTCTTCCTCGCCAAGGCCGGACGGGTGCTCCGGCGCAAGGCAGACAGCCTCGTGGGCCGTCTCCATCCCCTGGGGGAGACCCTGGAAGCCATGGCCCTGCGCCCCTACGAGCTGCACCTGGAGCTGACCAACCTGTGCAACGCCAACTGCGTCTTCTGCCCCTACCAGTTCCAGCAGCGGGAGGCGGCGTTCATGCCGGAGGAGGTCTTCCGCAAGGCGGTGGACGACTTCGTCGCCTGCGGCGGCGGCAGCGTGGGGCTCACCCCCGTCGTGGGCGACGCGCTGATCCATCCCGACTTCCTGGAACGGGTGCGGTACCTGCGCTCCCAGCCGTCCATCGACCGCATCTGGCTGACCACCAACGCCATCCTGCTCGACAAGCACGGCGTCGACGAAATCCTGGCCTCGGGGCTGACCTCGATCACCATCAGCACCTCGGGCTTCGACGAGGAGTCCTACAAGCGGATCTACCGCTCCACGGCCTACCCGCGCTTCCGGCGCAACGTCCTGGCCCTGGTGGAGAAGAACCGCGCCCTGCCCGAGCCGCTGACCATCACCATCGGCCTGCGCACCGACCGCCCTCTGGACGCGGTGATGAAGGACCCGGATTTCCAGCCCATCCTGGCCCATGATCCGGATATCGACTTCACCTGGTCCTTCACCTCGGCCGGCGGCCGGATCACCCGCGAAACCCTGCCGGCAGGGATGCGCCTGCGGGTGGTCTCCTCCCGCCGGGAGACCTGCGTGCAGCTCTACAACGGCCCGATCGTGCTGCCGGACGGCACGGTGATGGCCTGCAGCTGCCTCGCCGCCATGGACGCCGTCCCGGACCTCGGGATCGGCAACGTGATGTCGGAGAGCCTGCTGGAGATCTGGCGGAACGACCGCATGCGGCGGCTGCGCGAGAGCTTCGGCACGGACGGCCTCAACAAGACCTGCGCCGGCTGCGACATGTACCGGGACCTGGAGCTCTACCGCACCTCCGAGGGGCGGGAGCGCGCCCGCGTCAACCGCGCCCGGGCCGCCGGAGAAACGGTCCTCCGCGGCCGGACCCGGGGAGCGTTCAGCGGTGGCTGACCCGAAACGCGTCCTCGGCCTCTCCGTCTACCACGCGGACGCCTCGGCGGCGGCGGTGGTGGACGGCCGTTTCGTGGCCGGCGTGGAGGAGGAGCGTTTCCGCCGCGTCAAGCACTGGGCCGGCTTCCCGGAGCGGGCCATCCGCTTCTGCCTGGACGAGATGGGAGGCGATCTGCGCGGGGTGACGGCCCTGGCCGTGGCCCGCCAGCCCCGCGCCTACCTGCTGCGCAAGGCGGCGCTGGCGCTCTCGCACCCTCGCAGCCTCCGCCGCGCCCTGGGCCGCGCCCGCAACCTGCGGCAGGTGGCCTCGCTGGAGGAGCGGATCGCCGCCGCCTTCGGCGGTCCGGCGCCGGCCCTCCACCCCGTGGAGCACCACCTGGCCCACGTGGCCTCGGCCTTCTTCTGCTCCCCCTTCCAGGAGGCCATGTGCCTCACGGTGGACGGCTTCGGCGACTTCGTCTCCACCATGATGGCGGTGGGCCGGGGGAACCATGTGGAGGTGCTGGACCGCGTCCACTTCCCGCACTCCCTGGGCCTCTTCTACACGGCCATCACCCAGTACCTGGGCTTCCTGGGATTCGGGGACGAGTACAAGGTGATGGGCCTCGCCGCCTACGGCGAGCCCTCCTTCGCGGACCGCCTCGGCAAGGTCGTGCCGCCGCGGGACGACGGCACGTTCGCCCTCGACCTCCGCTACTTCCGCCACCTCTCCGAGGGGGTGGACATGACGTGGGAGGACGGCTCGCCGGAATTGGGGCTGATCTACACCCCGGCCCTGGAGGAGCTGCTGGGCCCCGCCCGCCGGCCCGGCGAGGAGCTGAGCCAGCACCACAAGGACATGGCAGCCTCCCTCCAGAAGGTCTACGAAGACCGCTTCTTCGCCCTGGTCCGGGCTTTGGGTAAGCGGACGGGAATGAAGAAGCTCGCCCTGGCCGGCGGCTGCGCCATGAACTCGCTGGCCAACGGCAGGCTGTTCGACCGCACGGACGTCGAGGAGGTCTGGATCCAGGCCGCGGCCGGCGACGCCGGCACCTCCCTGGGCGCCGCCCTCTGGGTCCACCACGCCGTGCTCGGCGCTCCCCGGAACGGCTTCGTGATGGAGCACTCCTACTGGGGTCCGAGGTACGGCGAAGAGGAAGCGCGCAAGGCGCTGGCGGCGGCGATCCCCGAGTCCGCGGGCCGGGACGGCGTCTGGGGGGAGGTCCGCGTCGAGGCCGTCCACGACGAGGACCGGCTGACGGACGAGACCGCCGCGGCCATCGCCCGCGGCGACGTCGTCGGCTGGTACCAGGGGCGCTCCGAGTGGGGTCCCCGCGCTCTAGGGAACCGCTCGATCCTGGCCGATCCCCGCCGGGCCGACATGAAGGATGTCCTGAACCTCAAGATCAAGCGCCGGGAGTCCTTCCGCCCCTTCGCCCCCTCGGTGCTGGAGGAGCGGACCGGCGAGTGGTTCACCATCGACTACCCGGACCCCTTCATGATCAAGGTCTACCCCATCCGGCCCGAGAAGCGCCCGCTGGTCCCCGCCGTGACCCACGCGGACGGCACCGGCCGCCTCCAGACCGTCTCCCGGCGGGTCAACCCCCGCTACTGGAAGCTGATCGCCGCCTTCGAGCGCCGCACGGGCGTGCCCATGGTGGTCAACACCTCGTTCAACGAGAACGAGCCCATCGTCAACACCCCCGCCGAGGCCCTGGACTGCTTCCTGCGCACCCGCATGGACCGGCTGGTCCTGGGGGACCTGGTGGTCTCCCGGAGCTGAGGCGTGCGAAAGCTGCGCAAGCTCTTCGTGATCCTCGCCGTCCTGCTGGTGGCCGGCGAGATCGCCGCGCGCGTCTGGGACGGCTTCCACGGCGGCACCGGCAGCCTCTACGACTTCATCGTGGCCGGCGCGCCGGGCCGGCGCTTCAAGCTGCGGTCCGGCGTCGCCGTGACCGTCCCCGAACGCTATGGAGACATCCGCTACAGCTTCAACCGGGAGGGATACCGGGACGACGACCCCGCCCCCGGGCCGGGGCGGCGGATCGTCCTCCTGGGGGATTCCGTGAGCTTCGGCCTCGGGGTCGATCAGGACGGGATCTACGCCGCCCTCCTGGAGCGGCGGCTGCGGGAGGAGCTGCGCCAGCCCTGGGAGGTGATCAACCTCGCCATCTTCGCCTACAACACGGCGGACGAGCTGCAGGCGCTGGAGGAGGACGGGCTGAAGCGCCGGCCGGAGCTGGTCCTGCTGCAGTTCTACATGAACGATTTCTCCATCCCCGCCGGCGCGGGCGGCCCGCCGCCGCCCCCGCCCTCCCTGGGCCAGCGGCTGACGGCCCTGAAGAACCGGCTCCTCTTCCAATCGGCCTTCTACCGGCGGCTCCACCAGGCGGGGACGGGCCTCACCTTCCACCTCTTCCACGACCTGCGGCGGAGCCGCTTCCCCGAGACCCTCAACGCCGCCGAGCCCCGGGACAAGCTGGCGTACCTGAAGGCCACGCCGGACGACCGGATCGCCGCCTTCCGGAAGATCCGCGAGATCCACCGTCTGGCCCGGGAGAACGGCGCCCGGCTCCTGATCGTCCTCTCGCCGGACGAGGTGCAGCTCTTCGACCGCCGCTACGACGGGATCAACGCGCGTTTCCGCGACTTCTGCCGCCGGGAGGGGATCGATCTCTTCGACCCCCTGCCGGCCCTTCGCGCCGCCCCCGATCCCGTCCGCCTGTTCAACGACGGCGTCCACTACAGTCCGGAGGGCCATGCCCTCCTCGCCCGTCTCCTCTTCGACGAGCTGAGGCGGCACGGTTTGCCGGGATGAGAATCCTCATCGTGAGCCATCCTCCCCTGGCGGCGGAGCTGGGGGCGGCGCAGATCGCCCTGCGGCTGGCCGAGGCCCTGCGCGAGCGCGGGCACGACGCCCTGGCGTGGTCCCCCGAGCCCCTGCCGCCGGACACCCGCTGGTGGAACCTGTGGCGGCGGCAGACGCGGGCGGCCGAGCTCTTCGCTGAAGAGAACGGACCGTTCGACGTGATCGACACCCCGGCGATCTCGGCCAGCCGGCGCCTCTCCCGCCACGGGCGGCTCGTGGCCCGGAGCGTTCAGCCCGAGCTGCGCTATCTGCTGGTGGACGTCCGGAGCGATCTCGCGGAGCGGCTGTCCCCCGGGTCGCTGGCCCACGCGGTCGTGGCCGCGCCCCGGGCCGCCGCCATCCTGGGCGGCTGGCGGCGGGCCTCCCGCATTCTCTGCCTGGGAACCCTCGAGCTGGAGTGGATGCGCCGCCGCCATCCGCGGTGGGCCGGCAAGCTGGGGCTCTACGTCTGCGGCTTGCCGCCGGAGGAGCGGGCGGTCCTGGCGGACGTCCGGCGCGGCCGCCGGAGCCCCTCGGGACCGGGCTGCCGCTTCCTCTGGATCGGCCGCTGGAGCTACCAGAAGGGGGTGCGGCGGCTGGAGGCCTTCCTCCGGGACCGGATGGCGGCCCATCCCCGGGACACCTTCACCCTCGCCGGCTGCGGCCCGGCCGCCGAACGCCGGCTGCCGCCGGAGTGGCTGCGCGCCGGCCGGGTACGGCTCGTGCCCTCCTTTCCCCGGCGCGAGCTGCCGGAGCTGCTGGCCTCGCACGACGCCGGGCTCTTCACCAGCGAGGTCGAGGGCTGGGGATTGAGCCTCGCGGAGATGCTGGAGTCCGGCCTGCCGGTCTACGCGACCGAGGCCGGGGCGGTGGCGGACCTGCGCCCCTACTTCCCGGGATCGCTGCGGCCGTTCCCGCCGCCGGCCGAGATCGCGCCGGCGCCTCCGCAGGACCTGGAGGCGGGCGGCTACTACGAGCGGTTCTCCTGGCCTGCGGTCGCCCGCTCCTACGAAGAGCAGGTCTTGCGGTGAAGCGGCTGCTCCGCTCCGCCCGCCGCGCCGGGCTCCGCCTCGCGGGCGCCGCGCTGGAAGGGACCGTCCGGGCCGCCGCGGCTTTCGCCCCCGCGCTGGATGCGCCTCCCCGGTCCCCCGGCTCCATCTTCGTGCTGCGCAACAACGACGTCGGCGACCTGCTGGTGATCACCCCCCTCTTCGCGGCCCTGCGCCGCCTCTTCCCCGCGGCCCGGATCGCCGCCGGGGTAGGGAACTGGAACCTCGACGTGCTGCGCGGCAATCCGCACCTCTCCGAGGTCCTGACGGTCAACGCCCCGTGGTTCAACAAGTACCAGGAGGAGGCGGGGACGGTCGGCCGGCTCGCGTACCTCCGGTCCGCCGAGGTGGAAGAGATCGCGGAGCGGCGCTTCGAGATCGGCATCGACGTCCTCGGCAGCGCCTGGGGCTCCCTCCTGATGCTGCGGGCCGGCATCCCCTACCGGCTGGGAGTGCGGGGCTACGCCGGGGGCCACTCCGCCGTGCAGGCGGCGGTGCGGTTCGATCCCGCGGAGCACGTGGGACGGTCGGCCCTGCGCTTCGCCGAGCTGCTCGGCGCCACGGAGCTGCCCCCCTGCCGGCCCCAGGTCTTCTTGACCGAAGAGGAGCGGGAGGAGGCCGGGCGCTGGTGGGCGACGGGCGGCGGTGGGAGGCGCCTGGTGATCGCGCCCGGCGGCGGCCTCGCCGCGAAACGCTGGCCGGCGGAGAGCTTCGCCGCCCTGGCCGCCGGACTGGCGGACGTCCCGCGCCTCTCCGTCCTGGTCCTCGGCGGCCCCGGGGAGGAGGAGCTGGCGGCCCGCGTGGCGGCGGCCCTGCCGGGCGCCCGCGCCTTTCCGGAGCCGCCCGGCCTGCGGCGGGTCTTCGCCCTGCTGAGCCACGCGGACCTCGTGGTCTGCAACTCCAGCATGCCCCTGCACGCGGCGGCGGCCTTCGGTAAGCCGGCGGTCGCCCTGCTGGGCGAGTCCTTCCCCTCGGCCCGGCTCCACCAGGCGCAGTGGGGGTATCCCGGCCTCTCCCGCAGCCTCGGCAAGGAGCCGGGCGAGCGGGCGGGCGTTTATACTCCCGCGGAAGCTCTGAACATCGTCCGCGAAGAAGTCCTGCGCATGGAGCCCCCAGCTTGAGCCCCGAGCCCCTGCTGCGCCGTTTCGGCCCCCGTCTCGTCCTGCTGGTCCTGACGGCGGGAGCCTTTCTGGCCGCCTGGCGCGTCCCCTACAAGCTGGAATCGGACACCGCGTTCCAGGTCAAAGGGATCCAGCAGTGGCTGGCCGGCGACACGCCCAACCCCGGGACCCTGCTCCTCCCCGACCCCGCGGACCTGGGGCGGGACGCCGCCGTCTGGAGCAACTGGTGGCCGCCGGCCTTCCCGTTCCTCTACGCCCCCCTGGCCGCCGCCGGGCTGCCTCTCGGGACGGCGCTGCGGGCCACCAGCCTCCTGCTGTTCCTCGCGGGCTCCCTGGGCTGGCTGCGGCTGGCGGAGCGGCTGGAGACCGGGCGGAGCGTCCAGCTCCTCTTCGCGGCGTCGCTGGCGGCGTACGCCCTGACGATCGGCGGCGCGGCCTCCCTGCGCTCCACGGACCTGCTCTCGTTCGCCGCCGCGCCCTGGCTCTTCTCCCTGGTCCTGAACGCCGGGATGAGCGTCCCCCGGGCCCTCCTCTGCGGAGCCGTCCTCGGCGCCACCTACTGGGTCCGCTACTCGCTCTTCCTGGTCGCCCTGCCTCTCCTCCTCTGGCTGGCCCTGGGACAGGCCCTGGACAGGGGCCGGGAGCTCCGCGGCCGGATGGGGCGCATGGCGGCCCTGGGCGCGGGTTTCGCCCTGCCCGTCCTCCTGCTGCTGACCTTCAATCTGTCGCGCTCGGAAGACGTCGGCGAGACCGTCTCCGGCAACCGCTCGGCCTGGATGCTCGAGGACAAGCCGGCCGTGCCTCCCCTCCGCCTCGCGCTCTCGTTCGCGGGCGCTCCCGGCCTGGCCCTGTTCCAGAACGACCTGTGGATCACCCACCTGACGCACTTCAGCGACGCCCGCCTGCCGCGGTTGCGCGGCGTGGCTCCCGAGGACCGGCGAGCCCTCAAGGCGCTGCTGGGACTCCCCGCGACGCTCGCCCTGCTCTGGGGTCTGGCGCGGGAACGGCGCCGGCGGCCGGGCTCCCCGGTCCTCCTCGCGGTGGCCGTCATGGGGCTCTTCTATCTCGCCCTCGCGGCGCTCTCCGCGGCCTACCACTTCGACTACCTCGCCAACGAGCCCCGGCTGGCGTCGGGCTTCATGCCCCTGGCGCAGCTCCTGGCGCTCTCGGGCTGGCTCTCCGGCGGCGGCCGGACCTGGCGGGGCCGGACCCTGGCGGCTGGAGCCCTGGCGGCGTGCTTCGCCCTCCCCCTGCTCTTCGCCGCCGCCAGCTTCCTCAAGAACGACCTGCACGACCGGCTCCGGCCGCCGTACAGGGCCTCGCGGACCGGCCTGCTGGTGACCGAGCTCTCGGACCGCGACGTCCCGGCGGTGACGGCCGCGGTGCGGGATGTCCTCCGCTCGCCGGGGGACCTCCTGGCGCTGGCCGGCCAGCAGGGGGCGAGCTGCGCCTACGTGCCCTGGCTGGAGCTCCCCCGGCGCGTCCTGCCCATGGGTCCCCTGTGCGCCGAGATGGGGGCCCGCTATTTCAAGGCCGCCAACCTCCGGTCCGGCGGCCGGCTCGTCTCTTCCCGGCCCTTGCGGATCGTGCTGGTCGTACCGGCGGGACCCGCGGGAGAGGCCGACCGGCGCCGGCTCGCGGCGCGGATTCCCCAGGCCCGGACATGGCGGCGGGCGCCGTCGCCGGCCCATGCCACCGTGGCCATCTGGTACAGCGATCTGGAGATTCTTTGATGGAAAAGATGGTGCGCATCGCCGTCCTCGGCGCGGGCCACTGGGGCCCGAACCTGATCCGCAACTTCCACACCCACGTCGCCAGCGAGGTGGCCTGGGTGATCGACCGCGACCACGACCGGCTGGAGCTGGCCCGCGGGCGGTATCCCGGCGTCCGGGTCTCGGCCGACCCGGCCGACGCCCTGGAGGACCCTGAGGTGGACGGCGTGGTGATCTCGACTCCCACCGTGACCCACTACGCCCTGGCCGCCGCCGCCCTGCGCGCCGGCAAGCACGTCCTGGTCGAGAAGCCGGTGGCCACCCGCCCCGAGGAGGCCGAAGAGCTGTGCGACCTGGCCGACCGGCAGGGCCGCATCCTGATGGTGGGCCACGTCTTCCTGTTCAACAACGCCATCCGGCGGGTCAAGGCCTATCTGGAGGAAGGACGGCTCGGCCGCGTCTTCTACATCTCCATGGTCCGCACCAACCTCGGCCCCATCCGCATGGACGTCAACGCCGCCTGGGACCTCGCCGCCCACGACATCGCGATCGCCAACTACTGGCTCGATGCCATCCCCCTGGGCGCGACGGCCCAGGGCGGCTCCTGGATCAACGACCGCATCGAAGACGCCGTCTTCGCCAACCTCTTCTACCCGGACGACATCATGGTCAACCTCCACGTCTCCTGGCTGAGCCCGCGCAAGGTCCGCGACATCACGGTCGTGGGCGAGCGGGGCATGCTGACCTTCGACGACATGAACCTCTCCGAGCCCCTCCGCCTCTACGACAAGCAGGTCACCGAGCAGCGGACCTCGGGCTTCATCGACACCTTCGCTTCGTTCCGCACCAGCATCCGCGACGGCGACATCCTGATCCCCAGGGTCGGGATCGGCGAGCCTCTCCGGGCGGAGTGCGACCACTTCCTGGAGTGCATCGTGAAGGGCTCCCGCCCGCTCTCCGACGGCCGCAGCGGCGCCGCGGCCGTGCGCGTCCTCGACGCCATCGAGCGCTCGATGCGGAACGGCGGCCGCAGGGAGGCCGTATGAGCGGCGCGCCCATCCCCCTGGTGGACCTCAAGGCCCAGCACGCCGAGATCGCGGACGAGGTGGCCGCCGGCTTCGCCCAGGTGATCGCGGACACGGCGTTCATCCTCGGCCCGGCGGTGCGCGGGTTCGAGGAGGCCTTCGCCCGCTTCTGCGGCGTGCCTCACTGCGTCGGCGTCGCCAACGGCACGGACGCCATCGAGCTGATGGTCCGCGCCCTGGGGATCGGCCCCGGCGACGAGGTGATCGTGCCCGCCAACACCTTCATCGCCTCGGCCCTGGGGGTGGTGCGGGCCGGGGCGGCGCCGGTGATCGTGGACTGCGATGAATACCAGCTCCTGGATCCCGGCCGGATCGAGGACGCGGTCACCCCCCGCACCCGCGCCGTGCTCCCCGTCCACCTCTTCGGCCAGACGGCGGACATGGAGGCGGTCGGCGAGATCGCGCGACGGCGCGGCCTGCTGGTGCTGGAAGACGCCGCGCAGTCTCAAGGGGCGCGGCGGCACGGCCGGCCCAGCGGCGGGCTGGGGACCGCCGCCGCCACCAGCTTCTATCCGGGGAAGAACATCGGCGCCTACGGCGACGCCGGGGCCGTGACCACCGCCTCGGACGAGGTCGCGGAACGCGTCCGCAAGCTCCGCAACTGGGGGAGCGAGAAGAAGTACCACCACCCCGAGATTGGCTTCAACTCGCGCCTCGACACCCTGCAGGCCGTGGTCCTCTCGGCCAAGCTGAAGCGCCTGGAGGCCTGGAACGACGCCCGCCGCCGGGCCGCCGCCCGCTATGACGAGCTGCTGGCCGGGACCGACGGCGTCGAGCTGCCCCGGACCCTGCCCGGCAACGAGCACGTCTGGCACCTCTATGTGATCCGCGTCCCCCGCCGGGACGAGGCGCTGGCCAGGCTCAACGCCGAAGGGATCGGCGCCGGCATCCACTACCCGGTCCCCCTGCATCTCCACGGCGCTCTGCGCCATCTGGGCTACAGCGAGGGGGACTTCCCCGTGGCCGAGAAGGCGGCGGCGGAGATCCTCTCCCTCCCCATGCACCCGCACATCACGGCGGAGGAGCAGGAGCGGGTGGCGGCGGCGTTGCGGAGGGCCCTCGCGTCATGAGCCCCAGGGTGCTCTACATGGGATACGGCGAGATCGGCCGCTTCTGCCTGGACGAGCTGCTGCGCCACGGCTTCGGGATCGCCGGAGTCTTCTGCCGGGCGAACGACCGGACGGAGACGGACGCCGGACCGTCGGTCTACACGTTCGCCCGGCGCTCGGGCCTGCATTGCTTCTCCGCCACGGACCCGGGCGATCCGGCGTTCCTGGACGAGGCGCGGTCCCTGGAGCCGGACCTCCTCCTCTCCGTCCAGTACGACCGCATCCTCAAGCCGCCGCTGCTGGCCATCCCGCGGCATGGCTCCTACAACCTTCACTTCGGGCCGCTCCCCCGCCTGCGCGGCTGCTTCCCCACCAAGTGGGCGATCCTGGAGGACGAGCCCGGCGGCGTGGCCTTCCACTGCATCGATCCGGGGATCGACACGGGCGACGTGATCGCCCGGACCCTCGTCCCCCTGGCTCCGGACGAGACCGACGAGACCCTCTACGGCAAGCTCGTGGAGGCCGGCAAGGCCCTGTTCGTGGAACAGATCGGCTGGATGCGCGCGCTCGCGCCGCCGCCTGCCCTGCCCCAGGATCCGTCGGCGGCCTCCTACCATCCCAAGCGAATCCCCTACGACGGCGTCGTCGACTGGAGCCGCGACGCCTCCTGGGTCGAACGCTTCGTGCGGGCCTTCACCTTCCCGCCCTATCCGGCGGCCAAAGCCGTCCTGCGCGGGGAGGAGGTCCAGCTCCGCGCCCCGGTCTCCGTGGGACCGGACCTCCCGGGCAAGACGCCCGGCGAGGTCGTCTTCCGCGAGGACGGCGCGGCCGCCGTGGCCTGCGGCCGGGGCTCGCTCGTCTTCCGGAGCTTTCTCAAGGAGGGCCGGGAACGGCCCGCTTCCGACCTGAAACCATGAAAGACCTGCCGCAGGAAGAGATCCTCGCCCTGATCGACCAGGCCCCGGCCACGCCGCCGGACCGGCGGGTGCGCTACCGCGGGCTTTCCCTGGTGGTGGTCATGGCCTCCTGGAACGAGTCCGGCAAGGTCGGCCCGGGGGTGCGGGCCGTGCCGAGGGACGTCGTGGACACCGTCTGCGTGGTGGACAACGGCTCCGTGGACGGCACCGCCGCGGAGGCCCGGGAGGCCGGCGCCGTGGTCGTCTCCCACCCCCGCAACCTCGGGGCCGGAGGCGGCTACCGGTCCGGCTACTTCTACGGCCTGCGCAAGGGGTTCGATCTGATCGTCGAGCTGGCGGGGGACAATCAGGACGATCCCGCGGACATCCGGCACGTGGTGGACCACCTGATCGACGGCGGCTTCGACTACGTCCACGGCTCGCGCTGGATGCAGGGCGGGACCCGGGTGAACATGACCCGGTCGCGCTCGTTCCTGACCCGCCTCTACTCGTTCCTGTTCCGCACCCTCTTCGGCTTCCCCGCCACCGACGCCACCAACGGCTTCCGGGTGTTCAAGGCCGGCCTCCTCCAGGACCCGCGGATCGACCTCTGGCAGGAGTGGCTCATCCAGTACGAGCTGGAGCCCTACTTCTTCATCAGGACCGTGCAGCTCGGCTACAAGGTGAGCGAGGCGCCCGTGCGCAAGATCTATCACCAGGAGATGAAGAAGAACACCAAGATGGTGCCCTTCAAGAGCTGGTACTCCATCCTCCGCCCTCTCTTCCTGGTCCGCTTCGGGATCAGGAAGTGAGCCGCCCCAGCCGGCGCCGCGCCTCCGTCCACGCCAGGTCCCAGGCGTGGCAGCGCCGCGCCGGCACGGTCGCCACCGCCACGGGCGGCTCCCCGGTCCGATCCCGCGCCCGCTCCAGGGCCGGCGCCAGCAGGCTCCGCAAAGGACTGACGAAGTGGAGCGCCACCGGATCTCCCTCGCCGTCGTCCGGAAAGCGGATCAGCCGCGGATCCCACAGCCGGCACCCCGCCCGCTGTCCCAACAGGGCCCAGGCCGTCTGCTCGGTCCAGACCGGCGCGAAGCCGAATTCCGGCCGCGCGAAGTACCACTCCAGCAGGTCCAGATCCAGGAACCCGGTGCGGAACAGGGTCACCCCCGAGTTCACCTTTTGCGGCAGCGCCAGCCGGCGATGGCGCAGCAGGTGCCAGGAACGCACCGAGTAGGCGTTCTGGCGGTCCGCCATGAAGACCGCCCCCGCCTCCGGAAAGCCGAAGAGCCCCGAGAACGGACGCAGGAACAGGACGTCCGAGTCGCAGTACGCCAGCTCGCCCCCCTCGGCCAGCAGAGGCGCGTCGAGGAGCTTCAGCCCCAGGGGATTGCGCCGCCGCAGCTCCCGCAGGGCGGGCCGGTCCCCCAGCGCCTCCTCCACCCGGGCGTCCGCCTCCCGCCGGGAGACCACCTCGACCTCTCCCAATCCCTCTCCGAGCCGAGCGAGGTCCGCCGGGGTCAGCGACCCGTCGTCATGGAGTCGCGGGCGGAGCGGCTCGGCCGAATAGCGCAGCAGGCTGCCGAGGCACGCCAGGGCCATCTCCACGTGCGCGTGGCCCAGGAGCGTGGAAACGGTTTTGCGCATTCGGCTTCTCCCGATTACACTAACGCGTCATCCCGAACAGCGAGAGCATGGTCCGCCTTCCCGCGGACGACGGAGGAGAAGTAGAGCATGGATTGGAATCTGAAGAGGGTCCTGGTGACCGGGGGCGCGTCGTTCATCAGCTCCCACCTGATCGACGAGCTGGCGTCGAAGGGCGCGCGCTCCATCCGCGTCGTCGACGACCTGACGAGCGGCCGGCTGGCCAACATCCAGGGGCACATCGACGCCGGCGTCGTCGAGCTCCGCCAGGAGGACCTGCTGCATCCCGGCGTCGCCCAGCGCGCGGTGGAGGGCATGGACGTCGTGTTCCACCTCGCCGCCATCCACGGCGGGCGCGGCTACGTGGACCTCCACCAGGCCCCCTGCTCCCAGAACATCGCCATGGACGGCATGCTGGTCAAGGCCGCCTACGAGGCCGGCGTGGAGAAGTTCGTCTTCGCCTCCTCCGGCTGCGTCTACCCGAACTACATCCAGCAGGACGTCTCCCAGGAGCTCTACCTCACCGAGGAGATGGTCGGCCCGCCCTACGACGCCGACAACATGTACGGCTGGGCCAAGCTGATGACCGAGATGACCCTCCAGGCCTACCACCGGGACTTCGGCTTCAAGGCCGCCTCCTGCCGGTTCTTCACCGTCTACGGCGAACGCGGGGTGGAGAACCACGCCGTCATCGCCATGATCGCCCGCGCCTTCGTGCGCCAGAACCCGTTCGAGGTCTGGGGCGACGGCACCCAGATCCGCAACTGGACCTACGTCGGCGACATCGTGCGCGGCATGGTCCTGGCCGCCGAGAAGATCGACGACGGCACGGCGATCAACCTCGGCACCGAGGAGCGCACCCGGGTGATCGACGCCGTCCGCGAGGTCCTCCGCTACACCGGCCACGAGGCCGAGATCAAGCTCCTCCCCCACATGCCCACCGGCCCCCTGAACCGGGTGGCGAGCAACCGCAAGGCCAAGGAGCTGCTGGGCTGGGAGCCGCGGATGAAGTTCATGGACGGCCTCCACCGCACCATCGACTGGTACTTCGGCTCCCGCGAGCGCGAGACCGTGAGCGGCTATCTTGAGGAGATGCTCACCGAGCGCTGAAGCCGATGTCCGGCAAGACGCATTTCCCGGGTCTGGACAGCCTCCGGTTCCTGGCGGCCTTCTTCGTGGTCCTGGACCACATCCCCATGAACCAGGGGGGAGCCGGGCTGCCCAACCCCCACTGGGGGGCGTTCTTCTACCGGGGCGCCCCAGCCGTGGCGTTCTTCTTCACGCTGAGCGGGTTCCTCATCACCTACCTGCTCCTGAAGGAGCGCGAGCGCAACGGCGGCATCGACGTCTGGCGCTTCTACCTCCGGCGCGCCTGCCGCATCTGGCCGCTCTACTTCGCCATCGTCTTCTTCGGCCTGACTTTCTACAACGCCGTGCTCCCGCGCGTCGGCATCGCCTATCCGGTGGAATACGACCTCGGCGTCGCCGTCCTGCTCTATACGCTTTTCCTCCCCAACGTCATGAACGGCCTCTACCGGGTGGGCGGCATCCTCAACCCCCTGTGGTCGATCGGGGTCGAGGAACAGTTCTATCTCGTCTGGGGTCCCGTGATGCGGCGCATCCGGGGCGCGTTGCCTTATCTCTGCCTCGTCCTGATGGCGCTGTCCTTCGCCCTGTTCTGCGTCAACCGCGAGGCGGTCTTCGGCCACGGCGCGCCGCAGATGATCCTCGGCCAACTCCGCATCCACTTCATGGCGGCCGGCGCCCTCTGCGCCTGGGCGCTCCACCATCACCGGGAGCGGTTCCTCGGCCTGGCGGTCTTCAGGAGCGGGGCGTTCCAGATCGTCCTCTTCGCCCTGGTGGCGGAGTACTACCTGGCCGGGCAGATCCCCTGGGGATGGGCGCTGGAGGAGGCGGTGCAGGCGGTCCTCTATCCCTGGCTGATCCTGAACGTGGGAGCCAATCCCCGCAACGTGATCCGGATCGCCAATCCCGTCTTCGAGGGGCTGGGGAAGATCTCCTACGGCCTCTACATGTGGCACATGGTGGCGATCTACGGCACCTCCGGGCTGTTCCGGGCCACGGACTGGTGGCGAGGCAGCCTCTGGCTCTACCTCCCTGCCTACTATGCCATCGCCCTGACGGCGACGTTCCTGCTGGCCTGGGCGTCCTACCGCTGGCTCGAGCTGCCGTTCCTGCGCCTGAAGGACCGGCGGTACGCCGCCGCGCCCGTGGTCGCGCCGGGGGCCGCGGTCCGCGCCGCCTGATGTCCCACCGTCTCGTCTACCTCTGCGACTGGCTCCCCCCCGACTTCGGGGCGGTGGGCCAGTACAGCCTGCTCTTCGCCCGCGAGCGCGCCGCCCGGGGGGAGGACGTAGTCCTCGCCGGCCTCTCCTCCGCGGCGGACTCGGTCGAGGAGGAGCGGCCCGGCGCGGGACGGCTGCGCATCGTCCGCCTGCACGCCCGGACCTACGACCGCGCCGATCTCAAGACGCGGGCGCTGTGGACGGCGAAGACCAACCTCGCCCTGATACGGCGGCTGTGGCCCGAGATGCGCCGGGCGGACGAGATCCTCTTCACCGGCAGCCCGCCGTTCATGATCCATCTCCTGGCGCCGCTGAACCTCCTGCTGCGCAAGCCGCTGACCTACCGCATCACCGACTTCCACCCGGAGTGCCTGATGGCCGAGAAGGGGACCTCCCTGCCGCTCGGCCTTTTCCATCGCTGGACCGTCTTCCTGCGCCGGCGGGTCCACCGCTTCGAGGTGCTGGGCGAGGACCAGCGGGCGCGGCTCCTGGAGATCGGCATCCGGCCCGAGCGGATCGTCCTCAAGCGGGACCCCTCGCCGGTGGAGATCCCGCCCGGCGCCGCCCCTCTCGACCTGCCCGAGGAACTGCGGGGCCGGAAGGTGCTCCTCTACTCCGGCAACTTCGGCGTGGCCCACGATCACGAGACGTTCGTCGAAGGCTACCGCCGGCACCACCGCGAAGGCTCCGGCCGCGTGGTGCTCTGGCTCAACGCCACCGGCGCCAAGGCGGACCGGGTCGAGGAGGCCCTGCGCCGGGAGGCGCTGCCCGTCCACCGCAGCCGCCCCGTCCCCCTGGAGCTGCTCCCCCGGCTCCTGGTCACCCCGGACGCCCACCTCGTCACCCTGCGGGACGAGTTCGTGGGCTACGTCCTGCCGTCCAAGGTCTACGGCTGCGTGCAGTCCGGCCGGCACGTGCTCTACGTCGGCAGCGAGCGCTCGGACGTCCACCTGCTCTGCTCGCTGGAGATGGCGGACGGCCGCTACCGGCGGGTGGACGTGGGCGATGCCGCCGGAGTGGCCCGCGCCCTGGAGGAGATCGGCGCGTGACCCTCCGGGACCTCGTGCGCTCCCTCCCTCCGGGACCGCTGCGCCTCCTGCGCGCCGTCCGCAGCCGGGCCCAGGAGTGGTCCCCCCGGCGACTCGTCCGCCACCGCCGCCATCTCCGCCTCAACCGGGACGCCCCGCCCGGCGAGATGGTCCTCCGTCCGGGCCTGCGCCTGGCCGTCGGACCCGAAGCCCGCGAGTCCTTCGAGTGGTTCTGCTTCCGCTCCCCGGAAATGGTGGACGAGCTCGACGCCTTCCTGGCCCACAGCCGGGACCGCCGCCGCTTCCTGGACGTCGGCGCCTGCCACGGCCTCTTCTCCCTGGCCTTCACCCAGGGCCGGCCCGGCGCCGAAGCCGTGGCGGTCGAGCCCTCGCTCCTGGCCTGGGAAGTCCTGGAGCCCACCCTGCGCCGCAACCCCGAGGCCCGGGTGACCCCCGTCCGGGCCGCCCTCGGCGCGGCTCCCGGCACCCTGGTCATGCGCTACTCCTGGCACCACCTGGAAGCCTCCCCCGAGGCGGCCGGTGATCCGGATGCGGTCGAGATCCCCGTGCGCACCTCGGACGACCTCCGGGACGAGCTGGGCTTCCATCCGGACCTGGTCAAGATCGACGTCGAGGGTTACGAAATCGCCGTGCTCCAGGGCGCGTCGCGGACTCTGCGGGAAGACCGCCCGGTCCTCTTCCTGGAGGTCCACCCCGGGCGCATCGTCCACCTCGGGGGATCGATGGCCGAGATCGCCGGTCTCCTGGACGATCTCGACTACGCCGTCTTCGATCTCGCCGGCCGGCCCGCCCGCCTGGCCGCCGTCTCCGCCGTCTCCCGCTTCCGCTGCGAGCCGCGGTCTGGCCCATCCGCGAAAAAATGATGTAGACTACTGTGCATAACTAGCGATCAACAGTAGCTTTTCGGGCGCGCCAGAAGGCCGCCGATCGCTCGGAGAAGGCTCAGCCGTATGGATGGGATACTGCCGTACGCCCTCGGCGCCGCTTTCGTCGCCGCTCTCGCCACCAATCTGATGGTGCCGCCGGTCACGCGTCTGGCCGTCGCCCTCCGCGCCCTCGACCATCCGGGCGAACGCCGGCATCAGGCGGGCTCCGTGCCCCGCCTGGGCGGCATCGCCATCGCGCTCGGCATCCTGCTCGGCGTCGCCGTGGCCGCCGCGGTCCGCTGGGACCGCTGGGGGGCCGGCGTGGGCAAGGACGAGCTGATGGCCCTCGTCCTCGGCGCCGGCCTGGTCTTCCTCGTCGGGGTCATCGACGACCTCGTCGGGGTCTCCGCCGCCAAGAAGTTCCTCTTCCAGCTCCTCGCCGCCTGGATGTTGGTGAAGGTGGGCTGGTCCTTCGAGGTCCTGCGGCTGCCCGGCCTGGGCGAGATCGACCTCGGGCTCTTCGGGCCCGCCGTCTCGCTGATCTGGATCGTGGGCGTCACCAACGCCATCAACCTCATCGACGGCCTCGACGGCCTCGCCGGAGGCGTCGTCACCATCATCTCGGTGAGCTTCCTCGGCTACTCCATCCTGCAAGGGAATCCCGGCACCGTGATCCTGATGGCGGCGATCGCCGGCTCGTCCATCGGCTTCCTGCGCCACAACTGGGAGCCGGCGCGGATCTTCATGGGCGACTCCGGCTCCCTGACCTTGGGCTTCCTGCTGGCCGCCATGTCGGTCCATTCGTCCCTGAAGGCCCCGGCCGCGGTGGCGATCCTGGTGCCCATCCTGGCTCTGGGCGTGCCGGTGATGGATACCCTCCTGGTCATGGCGGTCCGCTTCCTCGACCGCCCCAAAGGACCGGTCACCGGGCGCTTCCTCCGCATGTTCCACGCGGACCGCAACCACCTCCACCACCTCCTGGCCCACTTCGGCGGCGAGCGCTCGCGGATCGTGGCGGTCATCTATGCCGTGGTCCTCTCCTTCTGCGCCCTGGCCCTGGTCGTGGCCGTCACCGGCCAGACCACCCTCGGCGTGGCCCTGATCGCCCTGGAGTTCGCGGTGATCCTCGCAATGCGGCAGGCGGGCCTCGCCATCCAGGCCCGGCGCCTGGCGCGCCTCCAGCGGGAGGAGATCAAGAACGAGGTGCTGGGACGGGGACAGGAAGCGCAGGGAACGGTGCGGCGGATCGCGAGTTAGACCGCCGCCACCCGCTCCCGCACCCGCTGCATCCGCTCCCGCTCGCCGCGCCAGCGCTCGGCCTGGGCTTCGCTGCGGGCCGCCGCCGCCAGCCGGCTCAATCCTTCGATGGCCTGATCGCAGTAGCGCCGCGCGGTGTCCACCGCCTGCACGGAATGCGCGCGCTCCGCCGCGCGCTCCAGGTAGGGCAGAGCCTTCTCCCACTGGCCCGCCACCGCGAAGTGATAGGCCAGGGCCTCGCAGTCCTTGCCGCCCCGCAGCCGCTCCAAGGCCTCCGCCAACTGTCCGTGCATGGCGTGCCGGCGCAGCGGGTTCAGCTCCCCGTGCACGGCGCTCCGGATGCGCTTGTGGGCGAACTCGAACGAACCCCGGCGCGCCCCGCGGGCCCACAACACGATGTCCCGCTCCCGCCGCGTGCTCGTCCATTGATGGGCGAACTGCCGGATCAGCCACCGCTTCAGCATGATCTCCAGCCCCACCTCCACCACGATCACATGCTCGTCCGCCGCCTCCTGCAGCAGATGGACGTCGAAGCTCTGCCCGATCATCGCCGCCAGCGTGGCCAGCCGGCGCGTGGAGTTGGGCAGACGCCGGATGCGCAGCCGGATCAGCTCGTCCAGGTCCGACGGCAGGTCCAGCTCCGCCAGCGATCCGGACAGCCCCCAGCGCCCGGTCTTCCGGCTGGCGAGGATCCCCTCGTCCCATAGATAGTTGATGACCTCGCTCACCCCCAGAGGCAGCCCGCCGCTCCGGTCCTCCAGGAAGCGGGCCAGCTCGGGCGCCTGATCCTCCCCCACCAGCGACTCCGCCACCTCCTCCAGCGCCTCGGGCTCCAGCCGCTCGAGCTCCAGCCGCGTGGCCATGCCCTCCTTCTCGGCCCGCCGGAAGATCCGGTTCAGGGGATGATCCCGGTCCACCCCTTCCGGACGGCAGGAAGCCACGACCCAGATCGGTCCTTCCAGCTTCGTCAGCAGGAAGCCCAGCAGGTCCAGAGCGTCCCGGTCCGCCAGATGAAGGTCGTCCAGGAACAGGATCAGCGGATCGCCGTCGTGGCACAGGTGCTCCAGGAACCGGCCCACGGAACCGAACAGCCGCCGCCGGCCGTCAGGACCGAGGGGCAGGGGGTCCGGCGAGACCATCTCCGGCCACAGGTCCCGGAACTCCGGGACCAGACGGACCAGGTCCTGCCGCACCTCGCCGGGCGCCTTGTCATAGGCCTGCCCGGGAGCGTCCGCCCCCTGCTCCAGCGCGCTCCGCAGCACCTCCAGGAACGGCTGATAGGCGATCAGCGGCGACAGCTCGTGGCAGCCGCCCTTGAGCACCAGGGTCCGCCGCTTCGAGGTGGTGACGTCCAGGAAGGACTTGATCAGCCGCGTCTTGCCGATCCCCCCTTCGCCCGTCACCAGCGTGCAGAAGACCTTCCCCTCCTGCGCCTGGAACCACCCCTCCCGCAGGACCTCGTAGGCGCCGCGGCGTCCCACCAGGGGGACCAGGGGTCCGATCGGCTCCTCGTTGCGCGCCGCCGCCTCTTCCTCCACCGCCTCGGCAAGGATCGCTTCGTACAGACCCCGGGTCTCCTCCAGGGGCTCCACGCCCAGCTCCTCGCGCAGCAGGTTCACCAGCTCCTCGTACTGGGCCAGGGCGCGGCTCCGCTGGCCCGAGAGGGCCCACAGGCGCATCAGCTCCCGGTGCGCCTCCTCCGCGAGCGGCTCGATGCTCACCAGACGTTGCGCGTAATGGGCGCCGAAGCGGTGCTCCCCCCGCCGGCGGTAGCTCTCGATCAGCTTGCGCAGCGCCTCCACCGCCGCGTCGCGCAGCCGCACCTGCTCCGCCACCAGCCACTCCTCGAAGGCGGGGCTCTCCTTGACGAAGAAGCCCGCCAGCAGCTCGCCGCGGTAGAGCTGCGCCGCCGAGGAGAGCTGCTGCGGATCGATGGCCTCCCGCTCCGTGCCCCGGCGCACGGCCTCCTCGAACGCCTCCACGTCCACCCACCAGTCCGCCTTGGGGTGGATGCCGATCTCCGAATGGCTGGTCAGGAAGAGGGATTCGCCGTCCGGCAGCTTCGAACGCAGGTTGTAGACCGACTGGCGCAGGGCATGCCGGGCGGACTCGGGCTCACGCTCCGGCCACAGCAGGCCCGCCAGATGATCGCGGCTGAAGCTCCGCCGGCGGTGGCAGGCCAGATAGGCCAGCAACGCCCGGACCTTCTGCGACTCGAAGCCGCCGACCTGCTGGTCCCCTGCCCAAACCTCGAACCCCCCCAGGAGGCGTACTCGAATCTTGCTCAATGCTTGTCCCTTGTCGGAGCCCTGATTCTATCTCAGTCCTGACGCTTGCCTGACGGGATGGGTCGAAACTGGCTCCCATAGCGGACGGCCCATCTCCATCGAACGATCTGCCCAGGAGGTCTGACCCGCGTGAACCGAGAGTGGTCCAAGGGAGGGATTCCTACGATGTCCTGGTTGGTCCGTTGCTGGGAAGAGCCGCGCGAGGGAGAGCACGAAACGCCGGTCTACCGCTGTTCCGTCCGCGATCTGAGGTCCGGGGAGGAGCGCTACCTGAACGATCCCCGGGAAATCGGCGAGCTGATGCTCCGCCAGGTCCGGGCGGAGCGGAAGGCCGTCCCCCTGCCCGCCGACGACGAGCTGTGCCAGAGCAGTTGAACGGACCCTTCCTGACGTTCTCCTGACCTGGGTCATCCAGACTACCCCCCACAGTCGTAGAAGCAGATAACCGTTTGCCCTCTCCCGGCTCGGGAGAGTCGAGGGATGAGAGGAGGTCCTTTCTTATGATTTCTCTGCGTTGGAAGCTTGGCGCGCTTGCGGTCTTTCTTTTGACCGGAACGGCCTCGGCCCAGATCGGCCCCGGCCCGTTCGTCTACTTCCCCACCGACAACATCACGGACGCGCGCTTCCTGGGCTTCGGCTGCCCGGGAACGGCGACCTTCGAACAGCCGGTGACCATCGGCCTGGCGGTTCCCGTCGGAACTCCGAGCTTCACCATCAGCCTCTTTGACGGCGACACCGGCAGACCCGACGGATCGGGCAAGGCACACTGGGACCTCGGCACGCGGCAGATCTCGATGAGCCTCTACGCCGACCCGCTGCGGCAACTGACGACGACTCCGGCCAGCCTGGTCGGCAACTGGAAGGGGAACGATCCCAATCCTCTGAGCGGCCCCTTCTGGACGGCCAGCGCCGCCACCATGCCGGACAACAACTGGTGGGGCGTCACCATCACGCCTTCCGCCCAGGCCCAGGCCCCCAGCGGCAACTACTTCTACACGTTGGTCCTCCAACTCGACGGCGCCTGCACTACCGGCGAGACCCTGGAGAGCAACCTCAAGATCGCTGCCTCGAATCCTATGGCGTTCCTGGTGCCCCGGTTCGGTATCGTGGCCGCCATGCGGCAGGTCTTCAATGACGGGCCAATCATCTACCCGAATGGCTTCCCGCCTGCTGGCAATAACTACATCGGGGCTCCAACCACGTATGACGGAACATTCGAGTTCTTCTTTAATTTACCTCCCGGTGAGACCGATCTCCGTCTCTACGACGGCGACTTCGACTTTGGGACGAACACTTTAACCGGCTCGCCGTCTGGAACTGGCCTGACTCCCTGCGCGGAGACCGATGATCCAGACACCGCGTCCGACTACAGCGGTTTCCCCTTCAGCACCACTGGACTAAGCCCCGAGGGAGCTAAAGGACCTGGATTTCCACCAGACGACAATGCATTCGACGCCTTTAGGCGCGGCGAGTTGAACTCTCCTGGCCGTGTCGGGTGTGTACGCTACGAGGTCACTGACCCCAACGGTACCGTTTATCGGAACGACAACCCCTCTGGTAGCTTTGAATGGGAGCAGTTCCGCATCGCCAGTCAACAGGCCTTCAACTCCAACGACTCCGACTATGTCCTGTCGTCGGATACCCTGCCGTCCGGCATTTGGAAGGTGCGCTTAGTCGGTCTGGACCTGTCCAATCTGAACTTCTTCGCGGCTGACGCCTGCTCCTCGAGGACCGAGAACGGACAGACCGTTGCGCTCTGCCCGACCGTCAATCCCTACCTTGTTGGAACTACGGTATGGCTTGATGGAAACGGCAACGGTGTACAGGATCCCGGTGAGCAAGGCATTCCCGGCACCACCCTCGGGCTGTACAAGCCTGACGTTCTACCCGCCGTTCAGACCACTACCACAGGCGTGGTCGGCAGCCCCAACTGGGATGCCTGCAAGCTCCACAACACCGGTAACGACCTGCTCGGGCTCTACTGCTTCGGCATCGATGAGCCGGGCACCTATACCGTGCAGGTGGATCCGGCCAACTTCCTCGCCGGCGGCGCCCTCTACGGCCTGGCTCCGACCACGGGCAACCAGATCACCGCCACCCTGACGGACGGCAACGTCCTGACCTACAACTTCGGCTACCGGTACACGGGCTCGATCGGCGACCTCCTGTGGATCGACACCGACGGCGACGGCGCCCAGGATGCCGGCGAGCCGGGCATTTCCGGCGCGACCGTCCAGCTCTTCAGCGGCTCCGGCCTGGTGGCGACCGCCACGACCGGCGCCAACGGCGAGTACTTCTTCGCCAACCTGGGACCCGGCGCCTACACCGTCACCGTGAATACCTCTACCCTGCCGGCGGGCGTCGCCCCCACCTATGACCTCGACGGTACCGCCACTCCGGGCTCCGCCGTGGTGACGCTGGGCGCCGGTGAGAATCGGGCCGACGTCGACTTCGGCTATCGGGGCACGGCCGCGATCGGCGACCGGATCTGGAACGACTACAGCGCCGACGGCGTCCAGGACGCCTGGGAGCCGGGCATCAACGGCGTCACGGTCGAGCTCCTCGACGGCACAGGCAACGTCATCGCCACCGATACGACGAGCGGCGACGGCAGCTACTGGTTCTCCGACCTGATGCCGGGCACCTACACGGTCCGGATCGTCACCGGAACCCTGCCGGCCAATCTGGCGCCGACCTACGACCTCGACGGCCTCGCGACGGCGCACCAAGCGACCTTCTCTCTGGCGCCGGGAGCCACCTACAACGTGGTGGACTTCGGCTACCGGACCTCGACGCCGCCGCCCGGCACCGGCACGATCGGCTACTGGAAGAATCACCCCCAGGCCTGGCCGGTTGAACAAATCCAGGTGGGCGGTGTCGTCTACACCAAGAGTGAGGCGATCGACCTGATGAGCAAGGCGAGCAAAGGCGACAAGTCCATCGACCTGTTCAAGCAACTCGTGGCCACGAAGCTCAATCTGATCCTCGGCAACTCGGCCACCTGCATCAGCTCGACGGTCGCCGCAGCCGACGCCTGGCAGGCCACCTACCCGCCCGGCAGCGGCGTGAAGGGGACTAGCGCGGCTTGGGAGGCGGGAGGGCCACTCCACAACAAGCTGGACGACTACAACAACGGCGAGCTCTGCGCAGCGCACCGCGACTGAGCCGCCACCTTCAGCCGCGGGAGGACGACGTCCTCCCGCGGCCTTGCCGCTTCAGGAGGCTTCCCTTTGCAGGCCGTCATCCAGAGCTTCTATAATCTCCTTAGACTTACTTCCGAGCTTTCGACTAGGCTTCAGACCTGGGGAGGAGCGGTCCGGAGATGGAACGGGTGAATGCAAGCGAGACGGGACCGGTTCCCCGTGACGCAGATTCTAGCCAGAAGGTAAGGCGCAAGCCTTACCTCAATCCGGTCTTGGTTGTGTACGGCAGCCTCCGGGTACTGACAGGCGAGCAGAACGTCTTTGAAGGATTTGATGGAATTTTCGGCAGCATTGTCGGTACTTGACGGCTCATGAGTCCGATGAAGGATTGTTCCAGGCTCATTTCCTGGAGCCGATCCGCTGTACCGCCTCGATTCTCGGCTGGAGCCTCCACCTTTACAACCGCTCCTCTCATATGGACGAGCGGCTTTCCCGTCAACCGCCGCGAATTGATCGGCCAAGCTGGCCTCCAGGCGGACGAGCCTGATCACACGCTTCTCCTCCGCCTGTACGAGTTACATGGCCTGGAGACGCCCCATATTCTGGCAGGCCCCTTTGCCTGGGTTCTCTGGGATCCAAACCAACGACATCTTGTGGCTGTCCGGGACCGAGTAGGAGTCAGGACCCTGTTCTATACCCTTCAAGGACGGGAAATCCGGTTGGCTGGAAAGATCGAGGATCTTCTCGCCTCGTTGCCGAACCGGCCAGGACCGAACCTGCGCGCCGTCACTGCTCATATCCATGGACGGGTACCATCTCCGGAGGAATCCTTCCATGCTGGCATCTACTCCGTTCGTCCCGGAGAGATTCTCGTCATCGACAGGGAGCGCATCCAGGCACGCTCCTACTGGCAGCCCGAGCCTCAGCCGTTGCTCAGGCTATCCACTGATGAGTCCTATTCCGCAGCCCTGCGTTGTCAGCTTCTCACTGTGCTGCCTGGGTATGCCCCTGCCGATTCAGCGGGAGTGGCTTTGAGCGGAGGAATGGATTCCGGCACTGTCGCCTCGATTCTGCGTGAAGGCGCTCCCAAGACCTCTCTCGCAGCTTTTACCTGGACAGCCAAGGAACTACCTCAGGCGGATGAAAGCATGGATGCCCTAGCGGTCTGCCGGAAACTCTCCTGTCCGGTGATCACCATCGCTGCGGACCAGCACTGGCCCCTCCGCCGCGAGCCGGGTTTCCGTCCTTCTCTGGAGACTCCGCTGTTCAACTTCTACTCCGATCTATGGGAGGCGACTTTCCAGGCTGCACGGGAGCACGGAGTTTCCGTACTCTTCTCTGGGTTCGGTGGCGATGCCCTGTTCGGGGGAGACGCCTTTTCCTATCCCGACCTGCTCCTGACCGCGCGTTGGCATCAACTTGGCCGAGAGATCCAGGAACACATTCCTAATTCCCAACTCAGCCTGCCACGGCTCATCCGTCAGATGGTACTAGGCCCCATAGCGAAAACCTATTTTGGATTTCGAGACCGGCGGCCGGCGCGCGTGGTCCCCTGGCTCGGCAAGACCCTATCGGCACAAGACTGGGAATTCTCCCCAGACCTCCCTCGCAACCTTATGCCTGGCAGGCGGGACCGTCTCCGCATTTTAAGAGATCCCTTTCTTTCCACAGTATCCTCTTTGATCACACGTCATGCAGACCAATTCGGAATTGATTTTCGCCACCCCCTTCTGGACCACCGCCTAATTGAGTTCGCCCTTTCTCTGCCGACCTCGCAGACATTCTCGGCAGGAACTCGCAAGAAGATTCTACGTGGGGCTCTAAACGATCTCCTGCCGGCAGAGGTCATCACGCGGCGGGGCAAAGTATACCCTCTCGCCATTCTGCACCGGGGGTTGCGTGGACGCGAGCAGACCAAGGTCTGGTCGATGATGAGAGACATGCGCGCCGCAGATCTGGGCTTTGTCGAGCCTGGCCCTTTGCGGGATGAATACAAGAGATATCTCGACGGCAAGACCGAGAGCCATCTCTTCTGGCACACTCTGACCCTCGAAGCCTGGCTCAGGCTCTACTTCTGACGCATGGAACCGGAACGTCAACGGCTCGCTCAGCTCGCCGTCATGCTCAAGCGGGTGCGGGACCGTCTTCGCTATGTCGATTACCAGCAGGCGGAGCGGGACTGCGAAGTCCTCGCGGAGAAGATCCTCGAACGCTGGTCCCGCTCCGAGCTTGAGCGCGCTTCCTTCGCGGCCATCCCTCGCGGCGGGTTGATCGTCCTCGGAATGCTCTCCTATGCCCTCGGTCTGAAAACCGAGCAGTTCCGGGAAGGCCCGGGAACCCTGTTCCTGGTGGACGACTGCGCCCTGACCGGCGCCCGCTTTGCCTCGCGGCTGAAAGAGATGGGCAGCCGCGAGGTCGTCTTCGTCCACCTCTACTCCCATCCGGACCTCCGCAAGTCGATTGAGGAGAAAGAAGAGCGGGTCGCGGCTTGTCTTGCCGCCCATGATCTGGCGGACATGGCTCCGGCATCCTTTCCCGATCCGGAGCGGCTGGCGGAATGGCGCCGGAGGTGGCGGGAGCGGCTGGGAGAGCGGTACTGGTACGGTCAGCCGGAGCCGGTCTGCTTCGCCTGGAACGAGCCGGACCGGCCGTTCTGGAACGAGGCCACCGGCCAGGTCGAGGACGGCTGGCGGCTCTTACCGCCCCATCTCTGCCTCAAGACCCGCGCCGCCCTAGGGGGACCTCCTCCGGAAGCACAGGAAGAGCGGGAGTGGCAGGCTCCGGACGACGTCGTCAGCGGCGAGTTCGACGGCGTTCTCTGGCTGTGCCACACCCGTACGGAACAGGTCTTCTCCCTCTCCGGCACCGGCGCCGACCTCTGGCGCTGGCTGGCCTGCTGGGGAAGCATCGAGTTAACCGCCCGACGGCTGGCTCAGACGTACGGCGTCGATCCCGAAACGGCTCAGCGGGATACGCTGGCCTTCGCCAGAGAGCTGGAAGGCGCCGGGCTCCTCCGATCCTTCGGAGTCGCACCGTAACTTTACGGAGCTCCGCCGTAACCTTACAGCGCCACTCAGAATCTTACGGCAGTTCTCAGAATCCTACGGTGGTCCGCCGTAACCTTATGGCGACGCTCAGAACTTTACGGCGGTCTCCATAACCTTACGGCGGCCCTCAGAACTTTACGATGCCACTCAGAATCTTACGGCGGCTCTCAGAATCTTGCGGTGGTCCGCCGTAACCTTACGGCGGCGCTCAGAACCTTACGGCGGTCTCCATAACCTTACGGCGGTCCTCAGAACTTTACGCCGCCGCTCAGAATCTTACGGCGGTCCTCAGAATCTTGCGGCGGTCCGCCGTAACCTTACAGCGGCCCTCATAACTTTACGGCGGTTCCCATAACTTTACGGCCGCCCTCAGAACCTTACGATGACCCGCCGTAACCTTACGGCGGCGCTCAGAACCTTACGGCGTCACATCGTAAGCTTCGGCGGCGCGTCCCAACGTTCGAGGGGACGGAACCAAGCGCGGTGGATGTACTCCGCCATCCGCCGGAAGAGCGCCCCTTCGGCCTGCCGTTCCTGGATCGCCCGCTCCATCAGCAGCCACATGGCGAGGCCCTCGGCGTGCATCCCCCAGCCTTCGAGGAGCGGCATGAGGTCCTCGGCCAGCTCCATCGCCTCTTCGTGTTTGCCCCGCGCCACGTAGACCTCCGCGAGGTCGATGGAGAGCAACGTCAGCTCGTGCGCATAGGAAGGCTCCTGAAGGTCGTACCACAGGCGCTTGAAGATCTCTTCCGCTTCCGCGAGATCGCCCAGACCGCGAGCGATCTTTCCCTCCAGCCAGTGCAGACGGGTGCGGGTCCAGGGATCCCGGAACTGCGCGTAGAGCGGCCGGGAGTCCTCCAGCATCGCGAGCGCTTCCTGGGGACGGCCGGCGTCATTGAGGAAGAGCGCCAGAGTCTGCCGGCCGGTCAGTTCCAGGCGTGGCTCGCGGAGAGCATCGATCAAGGCGAGCCCGTCCTGCGCCAGCTCGATCGCTCTCTCGGGGTCTGTGAAACCGAGAGTGGCAGCCTGCTTGAGCAGAGTACGACCCTCCAAGTGCGTGTCGTTCAAGCTGCGATAAATCTCAAGGGCCTCGTTTAGGATCGCAACCGCTCTCTCGAACTCACCCAGATCCTTGAGCAGGCTGGCTCGCAAGGAGAGCAAACCGGCCTCCTCCAAGGGATCGCCTGTGCCCTGCGTCAGTTCCTCGCGGGCTTGCCGGAACGCGCTTTCCGCTCCCGCGAAGTCGGAGCCCAGCCGCAGGGAGTTCCCCAGTACGCCGAGGGCACCGGCCCGGAAGTCGGCCATCCGCTCGGCCCCGTACCGCGACGGGTCCAGGGTGTCCACCACGGCCAGGGCGAGCCGGGCTATGTCGGCGGCCTGGGTCGGAGCCCGGAATCCCATGTCGCGGCACTTCTCCAGGAGACGGTCGTACAGGCCCCAGAGGTGGAATCGGGGTTCCTCGCGGATCATCTCCAGCCGGCGGTCCTGGGCATACCTCTCCAGAGTGTGCCAGAGGCCGATCCCTCGCAGGCGCTCCCGGGCGATCTCCAGCCGGGTCTCCTCCACCGAGCCGAGCAGACGCAGGAAGACGGCGTTGTAGCGCTCGGCGTTCTCCGGGAAGAGGGCGCTCTGGAAATCCCCCTCTTGGTATATGAAGCCCTCCTCCGCTCCCACCTCGACCGCGACGGAGAGGCAGGCTGCGCACTGGCGCATCAGATGCCGGACGACCTCGTGGGTATCCTTCCGCGACAGCTCCGAACGGAAGAACCTCTGCATCAGCTCCCGCGACACGTGATTCTCTGGCATAAGGTTTCATCTCCTCCCATGAAGTATAGTTGCCGCACGGCGCGCCCCAGAGACAAAAAAGACGCCGGTGGAGGACCCGGCGCCGAGGGGTTAGAGGGCCGGCGGGACGCCGGCGGTCCCAGGGAGGAGGGCTCAACCATCCGGGTCCATGCCGGCTCGGGAGTCGCCTTCGAAGGCCTGCGGGTCGTCTTCCGGGGCGGGGGCAGGCGCTCCGTCAGGGTCTCCGCTCGCACGGCTCTTCTCGGAGAGGCCCAGGACAGGGGCGATCCGGGCCCACAGGGCCGCGGCGACGCTCTCCCACGGCGCCTCCGCCCGCTCCCGGACCGGCAGCGCGGCCAGCGGCAGGGAGAAGACCAGCAGAAGCAGGAAGACGGCGGCGGCTCGAAGTCTGCGGTTCATATCCGCTCCTTTCGGGGACGGCGGAGGACCGGCGCGAAAGGCCGGGCCGCGCCCCCTATCCTCAAGGTAGCTTGAGAGCGCCTCCCCCTTGACGCCCGGCTCCCGCCGGAGCACACTGCGGAAGCTTTTTTCAGGAAACCGCATGAAGACGCCCGAAGGCAGAGGGAGAGGGGGAGACGCGTTCGGCCTGGATACGATCGTCCAGGTCCGTCCCGACGTGCTCTTCCGGCAGCTCGGCGACGAGGTCGTGGCCCTCGATCTCCAGAGCGGGAAGTACTACGGCCTCAACGAGGTCGGGAGCCGCGTCTGGGATCTTCTCCTGACTCCGCGCCCCCTGGGCGACGTGCAGGAAGCCCTGCTCCACGAGTACGACGTTCCCGCCGGCGACCTCTGGCGCGACCTCGAATCCCTGGTTTCCGAGCTGGTGCGCCATGGCCTCGCCGAAGTCCGCGCCTGAGAGGCCGCTCCCCTCCCGCCGGCTGTTCGGCCTCAACCTGGCCAGCGACTTCCCATTCAGCCATCACCTCGCGGAAGGCGATGGTGAGCCCGACCTCACCTTCACGCTGACGCCGCGCCCCCTCCTCTCCGGTCCATGGCGGAACACTGCTCCGGTCTACGTCAGCCCCTATCGGATGCCGGACGGCGAGAGCGTCTTCCACCTGTACCGGATCGACGGGTACGAGATCCTCAACTTCCCCGGGACCGCGGATTTCTTTCTCCAGGAAGACCGGATCGCCTGCCACGTCCTGGAGCCGGACCTGGTGGAGCTCCGTCTGCTCGGGCCTGTCCTCTCCTATTGCCTGGAACGGCGGGGGTTGCCGACTCTGCACGCGTCCGCCGTGGCCGTGGACGGCCGGGCGGTGGCGTTCCTCTCGCGGCAGGGAGGCGGCAAGACCGGGCTGGCCGCGGCGTTGATGCGCGCCGGCCGGCCTCTCCTGACCGACGACGTCCTGCCGGTGGAGGATCGGCAGGGGACGTTTTTCGCCCGCCCCGGCTATCCCCAGATGCGGATGTGGCCGGACGAAGCCGCCTGGTTCCTGGACCGGTGGGAGGAGCTGCCTCTGGTTCATCCGCAGGTCACCAAGCGGCGGATCTCCGTGGGACCCGGCGGCTTCGGAGAGTTCCTCGACGCGAGCCTGCCGCTGGCCGGCCTCTACATCCCCGAGCGGCGGCCCGACGGTCCCGTGGAGATCGTGGACGTGCCGCCCCGCGACGCCCTGATCGAGCTGGTCCGCTATTCGTTCTCCCCGCACCTCGTGGAGGCCGCCGGTCTCCAGCCCTTCCGCTTCGATCTCTTCGCGCGGCTCGTGCAGAAAGTGCCCGTGCGCCGGCTGCGCTATCCGGCGGGGTTCGAGCGGCTGGCGGAGGTGGCGGAAGTGGTGGCGGGGAGGGAGTGAAAGGACCTAAAGGACATAAAGGACCTAAAGGACAACAACACGGGCGTCCTTTGTCCCTTAGGTCGTTTAGGTCCTTTATGTCCTTTAGGTCCTTGCCTCCAGAGGCCGGAGCCGCCGTGCTACCATCTGTCACTCAGCGGTAAATCCAATTTGATGCCCTCGGGGAGTGCACAGGCACTTGCTCGCGAAAGGAGAGGAATGCGATGAGACGTTGGGCGATGGTGGCGGTGGCCGCGGCGGTGTTGTCTCCGACCGGGTGGGCCCACGCGCAGGACGACGAGGAAAAGGGGCGGGAACGGTACGCGTTCGCTGTAGGCGCCGGGCTCGTCGAGCCGGCGAACGATGTGGAGAACTACTTCATGGCCGCGTTCCGCGTCCGGGCCGGCAGCAAGGACGAAGACGGCAGCGGCGAGGAAGGCATCCGGGGCTATGTCGAACCCGAGATCGGATATTGGGAAGCCTCCGGCGAGGGCCGTGAAGGGAGCGACCTGCTGCTGGGCGTCAACCTGATCGGTGTGGTTCCCCTGGGGCCGGTGGACAGCTTCTTCGGCGTCGGCGCCGGAGCCCACTTCATCGACACGTCGCTGCTGGAGAACGATCCGCTGGCGGACGACAGCGAGACCAAGCTCGGCGCCAACGCCCAGTTCGGGATCGACCTCTACATCACGGAGACCCTGAGCGCCTTCGGGGCCGGCCGGTTCGATCTCGTGCAAGGCTCGGACGACAGCGTCCAGAGCAAGGTCTACCTCGGGATCCGCGCCCGCTTCTAGAAAGTCCCCCTGAAAAGTGAAAGGCCGGTCCGATGGCGGACCGGCCTTTTCTATTCGAACGACGGCGGCGTGGCCACCGGCAGACCGTCTTAGTACATGCCGCCCATGCCGCCGCCCGGCATGCCGCCCTTCTCGTCCTTCTCCTTGATCTCGGAGACCATGGCCTCGGTGGTGAGCATGAGGCCAGCGATGGACGCGGCGTTGAGCAGAGCGGTCTTGGTGACCTTGGCGGGGTCAATGACGCCGGCGGCAACCAAGTCCTCGAACTTGCCGGTGGCCGCGTTGTAGCCGCTACTGCCCTCCGCCAGCAGGAGTTGCCGGACGATGACGGAGCCCTCCTCGCCGGCGTTGACGGCAATCTGGCGGGCCGGCTCCTCGAGAGCCCGGCGGACGATGTTGACGCCGACGCGGACGTCGCCCTCGGCGGAGACGCCCTCGACGGCCTTGACGGCGCGCAGCAGGGCCACGCCGCCGCCGGGGACGATGCCCTCCTCGACGGCCGCCTTGGTGGCGTGCATGGCGTCCTCGACGCGGGCCTTCTTCTCCTTCATCTCGGTCTCGGTGGCGGCGCCG
>DASVAS010000051.1:0-9062 GCA_036376245.1 Thermoanaerobaculia bacterium
CGGCGTCCCGCCGGCCAACTAACTAGTTTTGGTTAGAAGGCCGGCGGGACGCCGGCGGTCCCAGGGAACGGCATAGTAACCTATCCCGCCCCATGACCCGCACCGCCCGCCTCCGCGCCGAGCTCGCCTCCGCCGTCCGCCTCGCGGCGCCGGTGGCGCTCACGCAGCTCGGCATGATGCTCATGGGCGTCGTGGACACCATGATGCTCGGACACCTCTCGGCCGAGGCCCTGGCCGCGGGGGCGCTGGGGCATGTGATCACGATCACCGTCCTGATCCTGGGGTACGGCATCCTGACGGCGCTCGATCCCCTGATCGCGCAGGCCTACGGCGCGGGGGATTCCGAAGCCATCGCCGGCCATCTCCAGCGCGGCTTCGTCATGGCCGCGGCGCTGACCGTGCCGTTCACCCTCCTCCTGCTCGACGTCGAGCCGGCGCTCCTCCTGATGGGCCAGCCGGCCGGGGTGAGCGCACAGGCGGCGAGCTACATCCAGGGCATCCTCTGGGGGGGCCTGCCCTACTTCCTCTTCGTGGTCCTGCGGCAGACCCTCCAGGCCATGAGCATGGTGCGGCCCGCCGCCATCGCCATCGTGATCGGCAACGTCGTGAACGGATTCGCCAACTGGGTCCTCATCTACGGCCATCTGGGCATGCCGGCCCTGGGCGTGCGGGGATCGGCCTACGCCACCTCGCTCGCGCGATGGGCCATGTTCGCCTACCTGCTCTGGGAGTCGCGGCGGCTCCTCGCCCCCTACTGGCGGGGCTTCACGGCCGAGGCGTTCCGGGGGCAGGGGCTGCTGCTGCGCCTCGGCATCCCCATCGGGCTCCACAACGCCGTGGAGCTGCTGGTCTTCACCATGGCGGCGCTCCTCCTCGGCCGCATCGGCGTCGACCAGTTGGCGGGGCACCAGGTCGCCATCAACCTGGCCAGCGTGTCGTTCATGATCCCGCTCGGGATCTCGGGAGCCGCCGCGACGCGGGTGGGCAACGCCATCGGCCGGGGCGACATGCCGGCGGCCCGCCGCGCGGCCGTAGCCTGCCTGTTCCTGGGAGCGGCGGCCATGTCGTTCTTCGCCCTCCTCTTCGCCTTCCTGCCCGGCCCCCTGGCCCGGCTCTATACGGAGGACGCGACGGTCATCCGCGTGGCGCTGGCCCTGCTGCCCATCGCCGCCGTGTTCCAGATCTTCGACGGCCTCCAGGTGGTCGGGGCCGGCGTGCTGCGGGGCGCGGCGGACACGACCGTCCCCGCCGTCGTCGTCCTGATCGGCTACTGGGTGCTGGGACTGCCGGTCGGATGGCACCTCGCATTCCACCAGGGCCTGGGAGCGCGGGGCCTCTGGTGGGGGTTCACCGTGGCGCTCTTCGTCATGGCCACGCTTTTCATTTTCCGCATCGCCAACCGTTTCCGTAGCGAAATCCGCAGAATCTGATAGACTTTCGCGCATAAGATGATCACGGCTCTCATCAGTCGCAAGGGCGGGGTCGGGAAGACGACCACCGCGGTGAACCTGTCGGCGGCGCTGGCCGCCCAGGGTCTCCGCGTGCTGCTGGTCGATCTCGACAGCCAGGCCTCGGCCTCCCTCTCCCTCGGAGTGGACCGGTCGAAGCTCGCGCCCTCGGCGGCGGACGTGCTCTTCTCCGCCACGCCGGCGGCCCAGGTCCGGCGGCCCACCTCGGTGCCCGGGCTGGACCTGATCACCGCCTCGGCGGACCTGGTCAAGGCGGAATCGGAGCTGGCGGTGTTCCGAGGCAAGGAGACGCGCCTCAAGTCGCTGCTGGCGCCGATCGTCCGCGAGTACGACCACATCTTCATCGACTGCCCCTCCTCCCTGTCGCTGGTCACGGTGAACGCCCTGGCGGCGGCGGACGGCTTCCTGGTGCCCGTGGTGCCGCAGTTCCTGTCCGTGACGGGAGTCCCCAACCTGATCTCCACGGCCGAGCGCGTGGCCTGGGACCACGGCTCCCGCCTGCGCTTCCTGGGACTGCTGCTGACGATGGTGGATTACCGCGTGAAGAGCTCGCGGCGGACGGTGGACCAGATCCGCGCCGAATACGGCAACGCGGTCTTCGCCATCGAGATCCGCATCAACACCCGCCTCGCCGAGGCCCCGGCGGCCGGGCAGACCATCTTCCAGTACGATCCCCGGGCCACGGGAGCGAGGGCGTATCAGTTGCTGGCCGGGGAGCTGCTGCTGCGGAGGGAGGAGCGGGCCCAACCTTCTCCCCAGCCGCTGGCTCTGTTGCAGACCTCGGGATGAGGGACGGCGAGCCGCCGTCCCTCGATCCGACGAAGTAGAGCTCGTTGGCTTGGATCAGCAACCGCAGGCCGAGTAGTTGTACGTCTGCCACTCCGTGCACGAGTTGCCCAGGGCGTCGAAGCAAACCCGGAAACGCTCCCGAGAATATTTCCAGGCCGGGCCGGGGCCGCAGAAGCAGCGTCCCCATTCATCACAGACGCACTCGCCGCACTTCGGGCCGAAGCCACAATAGGGCGTGCCGCAGTCGCTGTAGCCGGACCAACTGGCGCAGGAGGGATAGTACGGCTGGCAGCTCACATTCCCGTTGCAGGCGGCCTTGTTCATGTCCAGCGGATTCCAAGGGATGACGTCCTCGCTGCGCAGCGTGACCGACTCGTCACAGGAGCAGGTGGACGTGGCGTTGTCGCACGCCGTCAGACACGATCCCATGTTCACTTTGTCAGCGAGGCTGAAGCAGGTCGTGGAACACTTCTGGTGGGCGAGGACACAGCGCTGACAGGACCTCGCCTGTTCCGGGGCGACGGCCAGGAACGCGGCCTTCTCCTGGGGAGTGATTCGGGGGACTTCGTCTGCCGCGGCTAGAGCCGGCAGAGCGGTGAGCAGGAGCGCAAAGACGAGGATGGAAGAGAATGGACAGCGGAACATTCGCTCGTTCATGGCATCCTCCTAGGTTGAGGTTGAGACGAAACGCTGGAGACTTCTCCTCTCCGCTCCAGGGATTCCCGCCCCCACATGACCTGAATCCCTGGAACTACTGAGAGTAGAGACTGCCAAAAAGCTGCTGACTTGAAACACCTTCCGCGGGTGGTCGAAGATCAGCAACGGGTAGCCCTTGGAGCTATCCGATGGAGTGGGAAAGCGGGAGACTGTAGAGAAGTCGCGCCGGCGAGGAGGATCGGCCGCTCCGCGCGGGCTGCCGAGGCTCTCCCGCCGCCCGGACATCAATGTCCGGGCCAATTCAAAAGAGCCCCCTGTCAGGGGGCTCTCTCAGTCGGGTTTACCCGGCTGTTTTCACGCAGCCCGGGCAGTGGTGTCCGGGCGGGGCTTCGTTACGGGCAAAGACGGTAGCACGTCTGGCGGCGGCCCAGGAAATCGGGGCACCCGGTCCCGCTCCAGCAACGCTCGCAGGTCATGGAGCAGGAACCCCAATAATATTGGAGCTGGGCATCCGCCCCCTTCGGCACGGAGAACAGGGCGGACAGCGTCAGAACCAAAGCGGAAAGACGAAGAGCTCTCTTCAACACAACCTCCTTTGGAACAGGGAAGGCCCCATGCCTTCCCATCGGATGTCATCGGACGACGGCTGAGTTGTCACGGTGAGCCTTTAGCAACCACTGGATAGTGTAGACGAGCCGGGCCGGATTCAAGCGGCCTCAAGGGTCGCGAGAATCTCTGCTCTCTCGCCTCTGATACGAAAACCTATGTGCGAGGCGGTAGAGACGCCCCTGCCCGTTTCAGAACGCCCTTCGCAGGCCGCTCACGTCGGGGCGTCTCGAGGCGGGAATGTCGATCCCTTCGGCTATCCCGCTCGGCGGGGGTAATACATCAATCTCCCCTCGTCGCACGCCAGCGTGAATCCGTAGCGGCCTCTCCGTCCCAGAGACGACCCGACGTCGGAGGCCTGCGGAGGGCGTTCTGAACCGGGCAGGGTCGTCTCTACCGCCTTCCCGGCAGGTGGTCCATGCGTTCTAAGGTTCTTGGCTCTGACATCTGAAGCCAATGGGCAGGAGAAATCATGATCGGAATTCAGTTCGGCTATTTTCATGATCAATCTAGTCCCCGCCCGGACATAAACGCCCGGGCGGGGGTCCGGCATCGACAGACACCTACGGCCTGACATCCCGAGTCAGCCACCGCTCCCTATACTCCCGCATCTCCACCGTATCCGGAAACGCATCCCCATAATTCTTCATCCCCCGGAACGGCAACGGCTCCATCGTCTGCGCCTCGAAGGTGTTGCGGTCGGCGTCCTTGTCCCAGCCCTGGCTCTGAAGGAAAACGGTTCGCGTCCAGCCCCGGGGCACCGGCGGCAGGGAGGCGGTGTCGAACTCCAGGTCGATCTCGTCGCCGGGGGCCAGGATCACCGAGCGGTCGTCCGCTACGTCCAGCAACTCGCGCACGTCGCCGTAGCGGGTGTAGCGGCCGGGGAAGGGGATCCAGGGAGATTCTTTCGAGGTCTTCTGGTAATCGTAACTGTGCGGCCCGTTGGGCGAGCGGCGGAACAGCTCGGAGAAGCCGCGGTAGCGGAGGTCGGCGCGGCGGGGGGCTAGACGGGCCTGGATTACGGGCTCGGCGTCGGCGGGCCGGACGGTCCAGGCGATGCGGTCCCAGCCCAGCCAGAGGGAGGTGACGATGCGCAGGCGTCGCGCTCCCGTTGGCAGCGGGGGCGTGTCCACCACCATGGTCTTGGTCTTGCCCGCCGGGAAGCCCATGGCGGGCAGCAGGGTCTCCCAGCCCTTGGCGGTCTCCACCTCCAGGCGCGGCGGCAGGTTGGGCAGGTCGGGACGCTGGGAAACCGCCATGTTCAGGCTGGCGTCGGCCGGGAAGACCCAGCCGTCGAGGTGCAGACGCACCGGCGCGGACGGCGCCTCTCCCAGATCGAAGGTGAAGGTCCAGGCCGGGGCCACGCCCTGATAGGGGCTTGCCTTATATCCCGAGGCGTAGACCTCGTCGCGGGCGCGGACGCGCTGCGTGACGTCCTCGCCCGCGCCGTCCCAGGCGGCGGCCACGGGGCGGAGGTCGCGGGCGGCGAGGACGCGCACGGGCTGCCGCTGTCCCGGGATCACCTTGAGGCTGCTCGCCACTTCGACCTCGGCGGGATGGTCCACCACCCAGAGGCGGACGGCGTCGAAGAAGGCGGCTTCCCACAGCTCCTCGGTGACGCGCAGACGGTAGACGCCGCCGTCGGGACGTGCGCCGTCCACGCGCACGATCTCGTCGGGATCGGCTCCCGCGTAGACGCCGGGCGCGACCGGCAGGCCGATGGGCGAGTTCCAGAGCAGGTCGGTGACGAATTCGAAGCGGTCGCCGTTCCAGGCGTAGAGGAAGGGACAGCTCCCCTTGAGGACCTGTTCCTCCACGATCCGCTGGTCCCCTTGCGGCTGGACGCGGTTCTGGGGGACGCCGTTGGTCCACACCACCCGCATCAGGTCGGCCTGGCGCAGCTTGCCGAGACCGAAATGGAGGACCTGGCCCGTGGCCTCGCGCATCTGGTAGGCGGCGCCGGCCCGCACTTCCACCAGCGAGCCGATCCCCTGGAGGTTGTTCTTGCCGCTCCCCTGGGTCAGGGCCTTGAGGCGCACGGCCAGCCAGTGGTTCTTGTTGCCGCCCTGGTTCTCCAGACGTTGCAGGCCGCCCTCCCCCGCCGCCACCAGGTCGAGGTCGCCGTCGCCGTCCAGGTCGGCGGCGGCCAGAGCCGAAGCGGCCTTCCCATCGGTCACCGCCAGCGGCTCGAAAACAGGCTGCGCGCTCGTTCCCCGCTGACCGAGGACGGTCACGCCGTCCGGACCGGCGGCGGCGAGGTCGAGCCGGCCGTCGTTGTCGGCGTCGAAAGCGAGGACGTCCACAAGACGGTTCTTCGGGAGACCCGAAACCGTCCACGATGCGAAGCGGCCCCCCAGATTGCGCCAGAGGACGAGGCCCTGGCCGGCGGCGACGAGGTCCGGCAGGCCGTCGTTGTCCAGGTCGGCGCTGGCGAGAGCCTCGACGGGTGCGTTCCCTGTCAGCCCGGATGGCGCGGTGCGGTCGGCGAAGCGGCCCTGGCGCTGGTTGTCCAGCCAGGCGATGCCGCCGGCGTGCGCAACCGCCAGATCCACGTCTCCGTCCTGATCCAGATCGCTCGCCACGAGGTCGCGGATACCCGAGATGGAGACGCCGGGCAGGGCCTGCTTGCCCACGGATTCGAGGGGTCCCTGGAGGGCGTTGCGATAGAGGCCCGCGCTCTCTCCGGCGACCGCGAGGTCGAGGTCCCCCTCGATGTCGAAGTCCAGCACGGCGGCGGCCTCGCCTCCCGCGCCCGTCAGGCCGGAGGCGGCGGTGGCGTCCTCGAAGGCGCCGTTCCCCTGGCCGCGCCAGAAGGCGACGCGCTTCGGTCCGTAGCCGATCAGATCGAGATGGCCGTCGTTGTCGAGATCGGCGGCCAGCAGGCCGGTGACGCCCGCCGCGTCCGGTCCCGGCGCCGACTCTCCGGCGGCCCGGCGCAGCTCCACCCGCGGGGTCTCCCCCGTCTTCACCCAGGCCAGATCCGGCTTGTCGTCGCCGTCGAAATCCCCCACGGCCAGCCCTTGACCGCGGCCGGCGGCGAGGACGGAGCCCTGGAGCTTCACCGGCAGCGGATCGCCGAAGACGGCCGGCGGCGGCTCGGCGGCGAAGCGCTCGACCGGGACGCCGAGGATGCCGGGGCTCAGCTCCTTGAGGCTCCCCTGGTAGGCGGGCGTGGGCTTGAGGACGTTCTCCAGGCGGACCGCCGGCACCCGGGCGGCGGCCAGATCGCCGGACTCCAGCGCGGTCATCAGCGGCCCGAGGCCGGCCGCGGCCTGCGGCGAGGGCGGATCGATCAGCTCGCGGACGCGCAGGAAGGCCCGCGTGGCCCCGGCGCGGTCCCCGGCCGCGATGGCCCGCTGGCCGGTCTGGAGCAGCACCACCAGGTTCTCCGGCCGCAGGCGCGCCAGGGCCGCCAGGGACTCCGCCAGCGCCGCCGCAGCCTCGGGACCGGACCCCTGCGAGGCTTGACGGTACACGGCGTACCAGGCGTACAGCATGTCGGGATCCGCCGCGGCGGCCTTCCGGTAGGCGGCCAGGGCCTCCTCGTCCTTGCCGCTCCACTGGAGCACGTCGCCCTGGATCATCAGCAGGTCGGCCCGTCCCGGCGCCTTGGCGAGGGCCTGAGCGCTCTGCTTCGCGGCCTCCTCGCTGTTCTGCAGGCGCAGGGCCGCGATGGCGAGGTTGGCGTAGGGCAGCGGATCAGCGGGCAGGGCCTGCGCCAGCTTGCGGAAGGTCTCGGCGGCCTGGACCGGCTGCTCGTTTTCGAGCTGGGCGAGACCCAGGTTGCGCAGCGCGGCCGCCTGGTCGGAGACCGGCGCCGGAGCGGGCGTGACCGCCAGGGCCAGGAGGGCCAACAAGGGGAGGAGGAGCCTGGGGAGCATGGCGGGCATTGTAGCGGAGGGGGAAAGGACAAGAAGGACACCAAGGACACCAGGGACCTCAAGGACAACAAGGACAGGTGCTTTACTCGTCCTTGAAGTCCTTGGTGTCCCTGGTGTCCCTGGTGTCCTTTGACTAACTTCTCCTCCTCTCCCGGTGTGGGTGGGAGGGAGGGGTCGGGAGAGGAGGCCGGGTGGTGAGGGCCGGCGGGTTAAACTACCCCTACCCATGAAGCAAGCCGCCGCTGTGCTCCTGGCCCTCCTGGCCCTCCCCCTGGCTGCCCAGCCTCCCCAGCGGAACGACCTTCCCCTGGTGGAACAGGCTGTCAAGAAGGCGCAGGCCGGCGATCTCCAGGGCGCCATCGCCCTGCTGGAGCCGCTCAGGAACCTGCCGGGCGTCCATCCCGGCACGCTGTCGGCCCTGGGCTCGTTCTATCTGGAAGCGGGCCGGGCCCGGGACGCGCTGGAGGTGCTCGGTCCCATCGCGGAGACGGAGGCGGCGGGGCCGTTGATCCTCCAGAACGCCGCCCGGGCCGCGCTGGCGCTGGGGCAGACGGACAAGGCCGAGGCCTGGCTGCGCCGCCTGGTGGCCAAGGCTCCAGGCTCCCCCGCCGTCCGGGAGCTGGGGATCCTGCTCGGCAGCCAGGCCCGGATCGCGGAGAGCTACAGCCTTCTCCGTCCCTGGGCCCTTGCGCATCCGGAAGACCAGGAGGCCCGCCTCTCCGCCGCCTTCGGCGCCATCGAGCTCGACCGGGTCCCCGAGGCCGAAGAGCTCCTGAAGGGCCTTCCGGAGGATGATCCGCGCGCGCGGCTGCTGCGCGGCAGGCTTCAACTCCTGAAGCGCGACCCCAGCGCCGCCATCGCCACGCTCGAGCCGCTGCTGCGCGGCGCGCCGCCGAACCTGGAAAGCGGCGCACGGCGCGCCATGGCCGACGCGCACATCGCGCTCGGCCAGTCCGCGGAGGCAATCACCCTGCTCCAGGGACGGATCGGCCAGGACCCGTCGCTGGCCCTGCTGCTCGCCAAGGCCCACTTCAAGTCCGGCGATCCGGCCCAGGCCGCCGCAGTCCTGGAACCCTTCGCGCTCAACCTCCTGGCCCGCGATCCGGCGACGGCCTCCGAGCGGGTCCTCACCAGCGACGTGGGCCTCGAATACGGCCAAGCCCTGGTGGCGCTCTCGAAGTGGCCGGAAGCCGTCACGGTCCTGGAGAAGGTGACGCGCCTGGCGCCGCAAAGCCTCCAGGCCTGGCAGCTCCTCGGCCGGGCGCAGCTCGCCTCCGGCCGGCGTGAGGACGCCACGCGCTCGATGGAAGAGTTCCGCAAGCTTCAGAGCGGCCAGAAAGAGGTCATGGCGCAGGTGGAGGACGTCGACAAGGGAGTGGCGGACCCGACCGGGCGCAACCTCCAGCGGGCGGCGGATCTCACCGCCGCCGGGCGGACCGACGAAGCCCTCGCCATGATCCGCCAGGAGATCGGCTTCGTGCCGAACGATCCGAGGCCCCGGATCGCCGAGGTGAGGACGCTGCTGGAGGCGAAGCGGACGGCGGAGGCGCTGAAGGCGGCGGAGGCGGGGCTGGGGGTGTTTCCGGGGAATGCCGAGCTGGCGCGGTTGCGGGAGGCGGCGCGGCTCCCTGGGACCGCCGGCGTCCCGCCGGCAGACTAA
>DASVAS010000052.1:0-126097 GCA_036376245.1 Thermoanaerobaculia bacterium
GGTTTGCTCCCTCCTCTCCCGGTGAGGGAGGGCGGGAGGGGTCGGGAGAGGAGGGTTGGGGAGGTGAGGGTCCTCTACGCCGCCACCCCAAGCGCCTGGCGCACGAACGCCTCGATGCCCGCCGCGGGCCGGGCCCCCATCGTGCGGGCCACCTCGCGCCCGCCCTGGAACAGGGCCATGGTGGGGATGGACTGCACGCGGTGCTTCTGGCCGACCACCGGATCGGCGTCGGTGTTGGTCTTGACCACCAGCAGCTTGCCGGCGTTGCGCTGCGCCACGGTGGCCATCTCCGGGGCCACCATGCGGCAGGGACCGCACCAGGGCGCCCAGAAGTCCACCAGGACGGGCAGGCTGGACTCGCGCAGCAACTCGGAGAGATCGGCGTCGCGGTCCATGGCGACCGGCTCCGCGACCGGCGGCAGCGCCGTCCCGCAGGAGCCGCAACGGGCCTCCTGGTCCAGGCGGGAGTAGAGGATGCGGTTCTTCTTGCCGCAGGAAGGGCAGGTTCGAATCAGTCCTTCGAGCATCGCGGGATCCCTCCTTTTCGCTCCGCCTGGAACAACAGGACGGGGCCGGGAGGGATTCCGACTCCTACGGCAGCCAGGCGTAGCCGAGCTTGAGGAAGAAGGTGCGGTTGGCCCGCGTCAGGTCGATCCGCTCCGCCACCGCCGACCGGGACTCGTCCGAGTAGCCCAGGAAGACGACCGTCTGGGGGTTGATCTTGTAGGAGAAGAGGAGCTGGGTGAAAAGCCGCTCGGTCTTCGGATCCACGTCCTCCGGGTCGAGGGCGATATACAGCTCGGGCGTGCGCTCGACGTCGGTGTATTGCAGGATGGCGCGCACGAAGGTGCGGGTATTCCACTGGTAGACCGTGGTGAGCTGGGTCAGGTTGGCCGTGAACAGCCTGCCGCCGGGCACGTCGAGCTTCTGAAAGTTGTGCGAGATCCGCGTCCGCAGGTGCAGGCCGAGGAGGAACCGCACCGCGCCCCCGAGCTCCAGGTTGTCGCCGGGCTGCGTGTTGACGAAGTCGATCTCGTCGCCCCCGCTGGCCTCCAGGCTGGCGTAGAGGTCTCCCGAGAGGTCCGCCTCGCTGAAGAAATACCAGAAGACCTCGTCGAAGGTCACGCCGTTGAAGAACCGGTCGCGCTGGCCGCCGCCCACCGTGAAAAAGGACTGCCGGGGGCCCTGGACGTCGAGCCCGATCTCGAATTCCTCCTCCAGGAGCTGCCCGCTCTGGTCCTCCCGGCGGTCCCAGTCCCCGCCGAAGGCGACGCGGGTCCAGCGCTCGCCGTACCAGATGCGTTGCAGGCCCGACGACATGAGGGTGTAGTCCACCCGCGGCATGAAGCCCATGTCGGCCCGGAAGTCGCGGCCGACGTCCTCGTAGCGGGCCCCGAACCCCCAGTTGCGGGAGTTGTGGTCGAAGGTGAGCAGGAAGGCGCCGTCCTCCAGAGTCCCCTCGGGCAGAGGAACCTCCTCCTCGCCGGGACGGTTGTTGTCGCCCCCGGCGGCCGGATAGTCGGTCTGGGAGCGCAGAAGCTGGGCGCGGACCTGGTTCGAGCTGTTGAACCGGTAGAGACCGTCCAATCCCCCGACGCGGTTGTAGTAGCCGTCCCCTTCGCGGCCGGTGAACAGGACTCCCAGCGCCGAGGAGCCGCCGAAGTCGCGGCGGTAGCGCAGCGCGGCGTCGGTCGTCTCGATGTCCAGGGAGGCGAGGCCCGAGCTGTTGCTCCCCGGCAGGATGAGATCCGTGCGCGCGTCGCGGGCGGCGAAGACGCCGATGCCGTTCCTGCCCTCCTTGCCCGTGAGCTTGACGCCCCAGTCCGGATCGGCCACGTTGCGGGTGAAGACGATGTCGAAAGGGGTGCGGAAGAAGTCCGCCCCCTCCAGGAAGAACGGCCGCTTCTCCGGGAAGAAGAGGGCGAACTGGTTGTTGACGTCGAGCTGCGCGGCGTCGGCCTCCACCTGGGAGAAGTCGGGATTGAGGGCGGCGTTCAGGGTCAGATTGGGGGTGACGCCCCAGCGGCCCGTCACGCCCAGCTCCGTGTCGACGCTCCCCTCCGCCAGCGGCTGGTCGAGGTCGCCGTTTTCCCGCTCGTCGGTGCGGTTCGAGGTGACGGTGGGGGCGATCTCCATGTTGCGGCCCGGGGTGATCCCCGAGAAGCCGGTCATCTTCGAGACCTGGCAGAGGTAGCAACTGACGTTGCGGTCCATGGGCTGGCTGGCGATGCGGTGGCGCTGGCTGCGGGGATAGAAGCGCAGGGCGTCGAACCCCCAGGTCTGCGCTCCTTCGGCGCGCGGGAAACGCAGGGAGCTCCAGGGGATGGCGATCTCGACGTCGTAGCCCCCGGCGTGGATCTTCCCCGCCGAGTCCCAGATGGCGTCCCAGGAGGAGTCCTCGTTGCCGCCGACGTCGTCCTGGAAGAGGTCCATCTGCACGCCCAGGGGATTGGCGAAGAACTCGAAGCCCCGGCGCTCGTCGTTGAAGGTGTCGAGGACGATGCCCACGAAGTCGTCGCTGAAGGCGGTGTCGCGGTCGGAGAGGTGGGCGCGGATCTCCGACGGCCTGGGGTCGTGGGACCGGAAGGCCACGTACAGATGGTCGTCGTCATAGGTGAAGAAGACCTCGGTGCGGACGGGCGGCGGGGTGTTCTCGGCGGGCCGCGTCTCGAACTGCAGCTCGATTTTGGCCGCGCTCCCCCACGCCGCCTCGTCGAGGACGCCGTCCACGGCGATCTTCGAAGCCGCGCGTTCCACCTGGAGCGGCGGCTTCTCCGCCGCGCTCTCCTGAGTCCCCGCGAGCGGGGCCGCCAGCGCGAGCAGCAGCCAGCCCGCGACCGTCCCTGCCTTCATCCTCATCAAGAATCCCTCCGGAATTCGCAACAGACTACCCGGGTCGTACGAATGGGACCGGGGTTTTGTTTCCTTAGACGACGCGGGTGAGGAAATCGTTGTGTGGGTTGCTGTCTGGGGCGGTATGCCCTGCGAGACCTCACCCTCGGTCCCTCTCCCATCTCCCTGCCGCCCGCCCCCGGGAGAGGGAGGGCCCTGCGATTGAGGTCTTCTTGAGATCGGCAAGATCGCTTCCTCATCGTTCCCCCTCTCCCGGGTGGCGGGAGGGGGGTGGGAGAGGGGGCCAGGGGGTGAGGTCTCGAAGGGCAGGCCGCCTCAACCACCTGCGCCACCCTGAACCCGCTCTAAGCTAACCATCGTCGATCCACCTCGTCTAAGGAGTCGCATGGAAACGGACGACTCGATCTTCGTGGAGCGGGCGCAGAGGGGGGACGCGGAAGCGTTCCGGGTCCTGGTCGAGCGCTACAGCTCGCGGCTGTTCCGCCTGGCCTGGCGGATCGTGGGCGAGGAGGCCAGCGCCGAGGACGCGGTGCAGGAGACCTTCCTGCGCGCCTACCGCGCCCTCCCCCGCTTCGACGCCAAGTCCCAGTTCGGGACGTGGCTCCACCGGATCGCCGCCAACACCGCCATCGAGATCCTGCGCAAGCGGCAGCGGCAGCAATCCCGGCGCGGCGCGGAAGAGGAGGCGGACGACGCTTCCTCCCACGAGCCGGGGCCGGACCGGCGCGCCTTCTCCCGCGAGGTCGACCGCGCGGTGCGGGAGGCGCTCGACGATCTCTCCCCCGTGGAGCGGGCGGCCTTCGTCCTGCGGCATTACGAAGAACGGTCGATCGCCGAGGTCTGCGACACGCTCGGCCTGCGCGAGAGCGCCGGCAAGCAGGCGGTCTTCCGGGCGGTCAAGAAGCTGCGGCGGGCGCTGGAGCCGCTGACGGCACGGCGGTCGGCCCGCGAGGTGGCCTTATGAAGATGAAAGAGATTGAAGACGACGACCTGATCCTCTACTGGTACGGCGAGGCGGAGGACCCGGAGGAGATCCGGGCGCGTCTCGACGCCTCCCCGGAGCTGCGCGTCCGCTACGACGAGCTGCGCCGGACCCTGGAGGCGGCCGGCGAGGCCCTGCCCGTGCCGGAGCGGCCGGAGTCCTACGGCGCCGAGGTCTGGGCGAAGATCCAGCCGCAACTGAAGGGGAAAGTCCTTGAATTCCGGCCGCGGCGCGATGTCCTGGCCTGGGTGGCCGCCGCGGCCGCGGTCCTGCTCCTGGCGGTGGGCTTCCTGGCCGGACGGTACTGGCCGGTATTTGACCAGACGAGGGCTACCCCGCCAAAGGCCGCGGCCCTGCCCGCCGCGGCCCGGGAACGCATCCTGGTGCGCACCGTGGCGGTCCATCTTGAAAGCTCCGAGCGCCTGCTCACCGAGGTGGCGAACAGCGAGGTGGACGGCGCCGTGGATCTCTCGGCCGAGCGCCGGTGGGCCCAGGACCTCCTCGATGCCAACCGGCTCTACCGGCAGTCCGCCCGCAACGGCGGCCGGCCTCAGATCGCTTCTCTGCTCGACGAGATCGAACCCCTGCTCCTGGAGATCGCCCACGGCCCGGCGGAGGTGCCGGCGGCCGAAATCGCGGATCTCCGGGAGCGGATCGAAGACCAGTCCCTCTTGTTCAAGATGCGCGTCGCCAGCCAGCGGCTGGAGCGCGCCACCCTTTAGGAGATAGGACCATGAAGACCCTGACCCTCTCGCTCCTCCTGGCCGTCGCCCTCAGCGCCGGCGCGGCCATGCAGAAGGACGACGTCTACCGCGCCGGCCAGCGGGACATCGACGCCGGCCGCTGGACCCAGGCCATCGAGAAGTTCGGCGAGGTGGCCCGCAAGGGCGGCTCCGAAACCGACGCCGCCCTCTACTGGAAGGCCTACGCCGAGAACAAGGCGGGGCGCTCCCAGCAGGCGCTCGCCACCCTGCGCCAGCTCTCCGCGGGTCACGCCAAGAGCGAGTGGATCGACGACGCCAAGGCCCTGGAGGTGGAGATCCGCGGCGGCTCCGGGGCGGACGAGGACGACGAGCTGAAGCTCTACGCCCTCAACGGCCTGATGGGAAGCGATCCGGAGAAGGCGGTGCCCCTGCTCCAGAAGTTCCTGCGCGGCAACCACTCCAAGGAGCTCAAGGAAAAGGCCCTGTTCGTGCTCTCGCAGAGCGAGACCCCCGAGGGCTTCAAGACGCTCGCGGAGGTGGCGCGCGGCGCCGCTCATCCCGAGCTCCAGCTCCAGGCCATCCAGTATCTGGGGACCGCCGGCGGCGACGAGGCCATGCGGGTCCTGGACGAGATCTATCGCTCCTCCGGCAAGCCCGAGGTGCGGGAGGCCGTCCTCCACGCCTACCACGTCGACGAGCGGAAGGGGCGCATCCTGGCCATCGCCCGCGACGGCAACGATCCCCTGCGGCGCGAGGCCGTCAACCTGCTGGGAGCCAATGAGGCCCGCCAGGAGCTGCGGCAGCTCTACCAGAGCGAGCCGGAGCTGCGGATGGAGATCGTCCACGCCCTTGGCGTGGCCGAGGACGTCGAGACCCTGGCCAGGCTCGCCCGCGAGGAACAGAACCCCGACCTGCGTCACCAGGCGATCCAGGGGCTCGGTATCAGCGAGACCCCCGAGGCGGCGAAGGCGTTGCGGTCCCTGTACGGATCCGCGACGGACGCGCCCACGCGCGAGGCCGTCCTGCACGCCTTCATGGTCCAGGACAACGCCCGCGCCCTGATCGAGATCTTCAACGCCGAGAAGGACCGCGAGGTCCGGCGGGAGATCGTGCGGCTCCTCGCCACCATGGATTCCGACGAAGCCGAGAAGTTCCTGGAACGGATCTACAAGGACTGAGCCCAAGGTCACGGAGACGACGACCATGAAATCGATCGCGATCCTTTTCTTCGCCCTCTTCCTCGCCGGGACGGCATTGACGGCGCAAACGTCGGCGCAAACGCCACAGGTCTCGAACGCCAAGCTTGAAAACCTCTCGCCGGACGGCGGCCTCGAAGCCGCCCTCAAACAGGCCTCCCGCGGCGGCGGGACCGTCTGGGTCGGCTGGTCGGTCCCCATGGTCGCGGGCCAGCGGCGGTTCTGCTGCCTGGACCGTGAATTCAAGCCCGCGGCCTGCAACCTGGAAGGCAGGAGCCAGAGCTGGGGCAGCTCGGACCGCGACGCGCCCCGGCAGGACCAGAAGCTGATCGTGCTCGTCCGCTACCAGGACGGCAAGGTGAACAGGGTGAACGGCTTCTCCGAGGACTGTCCCCTGGACGCCGGCGGCCGCCGTTTCGTCTGGCTGGGCGCGGTCCAGCCCGAGCAGAGCGTGGCCTTCATGGCCGGCCTCGCCACGGAGGAGTCCATCACCTCCCTGGCCCTGCACCGCAACGCCAACGCCGACGCGGCCCTGGAAGAGCTGGCCTCGGCCCCCCGTCCCCTGAAGACGCGGGAGCACGCCCTCTTCTGGCTGGGCCAGACCCGCGGCGAGCGCGGCGCCCGGTTCCTGGAGAAGGTCCTGCGCGAGGACCGCAGCGACGACGTGCGCGAGAAGGCCGTCTTCTCGCTCAGCCAGAGCGAGGCGGCGTGGGCGGCGGACACCATCGCGCGCACGGGCCGGGAGGACCGCAGCGAGAAGATCCGCGGCGAAGCCCTGTTCTGGCTGGCGCAGATGGACGCCCCCCAGGCGGCGGAGGTCATCCTGGAGGCGATCGCGAAGGACCCCGCGGAGGACGTGCGCGAGAAGGCCGTCTTCTCGCTCTCCGAGCTCCCCGACGGCAAGGGCGTGCGGCACCTGATCCGCCTGGGCCGGGAGGCGCGCGATCCCAAGGTCCGCAAGGAGGCGTTCTTCTGGCTCGCCCAGTCGGACGATCCCGAGGCGCTGAAGTACCTCGACAAGGTCCTCAACGACGACTGACCCGTGGTAGCGTCTCTCCCCACAACTCTCCTCATAACGGAGGGACGCATGAAGCGATACCGGGTGAAGCCTGGCGGCAAGGTCGACCTCGCCAAGATCGATCCGCGGTCGACCGCGGCGTTCAAAGGGGACAAGGACGACGCCCAGAAGGAGCTCCTCGACCTCAACAAGAAGCTGGAGGTGCTCCAGGAGGAGCTCTGGGCCGAGGACAAGCACAAGGTGCTCGTGGTCCTCCAGGGGATGGACACCAGCGGCAAGGACGGCACCATCCGCCACGTCTTCGAGGGCGTCAACCCTCTCGGCGTGCGGGTGGCGGCCTTCAAGGCGCCGACGGAGGAAGAGCTGGGCCACGACTTCCTCTGGCGTGTCCATCCCAAGGTGCCGGCCAAGGGCGAGATGGTGATCTTCAACCGCAGCCACTACGAGGACGTGCTGGTGGCGCGGGTGCGCGACTTCGTCCCTCCCGAGGTCTGGAAGCGCCGGTACGACCAGATCAACGACTTCGAGCGCCTGTTGGCCGAGACCGGCACGGTGATCCTCAAGTTCTTCCTCTACATCTCCAGGGACGAGCAGAAGGAGCGCCTGCAGGAGCGGCTCGACGATCCCCTGAAGCACTGGAAGTTCCGCCGGGGGGACCTGGAGGACCGCGCCCTCTGGGACGAGTACATGGAGGCCTACGAGGACGCTCTCGCGCGCACCAGCCAGGACCACGCGCCCTGGTACGTCGTGCCATCGGACCGCAAGTGGTACCGCAACCTGGTGATCGCCAGGGTCCTCGTCGAGGCGCTGGAGAAGCTGGACATCAAGGTCCCGCCGGCGGCGGAGGACCTCCAGGGGATCGTCATCGAATAGATCGGCGCGTTTCCACTACCGTCACGCACTTTCCTTTTTTATCGAGCTCCCTTTGACATGCTGTGGCCATACAGCCGACAGGAAAGGAACGCAGACCATGAGGAAACGTTCGCTGTTGCCGAAGTTCCTGGTTCTCGCCTTCATTGCCGCCGTCCTGATTCCAACCTTCGCCTCCGCCTTCGTTCCGCCCAAGGACAGCGAGCGCGGCAAGCTCGCCCTTTTCGGCGGCTTCCAGTTGCCCGATCTCGAGGTCCAGCCCACGGTCGAGACGCTGCCTCGCGGCTCCCGCAAGGCCCTGGAGAACCCGGCCCTGCAGCGTTTCTTCGCCTATCAGTCCGACCAATGGGAGGTGCGGTGGGACAAGCGCAACAACCGGCCGAACCTGATTCAGGGCGCCGGCATCCCCCTGCTGCCCGGCCGCGGCAACAGGCTCGCGCTCGCCGACCTCAAGCTCGCGCATGAAGGCGCCCCGCGCATGGCGGACGTCGAGGCCAGGCTGCGCGCCTTCCTGGACGAGTTCCCGGAGCTCCTGAACGTCGGCAATTTTGATCTCCGCTTCGACGAAAAGGGCTCGGTTCTCGTGGACGCGGCGAGCCAGACCTGGTTCGTCGAGCTCCAGCAGTTCCACCGCGGCATCCCGGTCGAAGGCGCCAAGGTCTTCTTCCGCATCAACAACGGCAACATCGTCCAGCTCGGCGCCGAGCGGGTCGCCGAGGTGCGCATCAACCCCATCGCCAGGATCGACCGCGCGGCGGCCATCGCCGCGGCCTTGAAGCCCCTGGGCTTCCGGATCGCCGAGATCGAGGAGATCCGCAATCCCGGCACTCTCGAATTCGTCCCCGTGCTGACCGCGGGCGAGCGCCCGGCCGAGAAGTTCGAAGGCCAGGACGGTCAAGGCTACCGCCACCTCCTGGTCTGGGAAGTGGAGATCCGCCGCGCCGGGGACAGCCACGTCTGGCAGGCGCAGGTCAACGCCAAGAGCGGCGAGGTCGTCTCCCTGATCGATCTCACCTACTATGCTCAGGTGACGGGCGGCGTCTACCCCACCACCAACACCGACCCCGAGACGGTCGTGTCCTTCCCCTTCACCAACGTCACCAACGGCGGCGCCAAGTTGACGGACGCCAGCGGCAACTACACCTACTCGGGCGGCACGGCCACGGCGACCCTGAACGGCAAGTACTTCAACATGATTGACAACTGCGGCGCCATCTCGCTGTCGGACAGCGCGACGGGCAACCTCGCCTTCGGCACCAGCGGCGGCACCGACTGCACCACGCCGGGAGTGGGCGGCGCCGGCAACACCCACGCCTCGCGTACGGGCTACTATCACCTGACCAACATCAACCGTAAAGCGGCGAGCTTCCTGCCGGCCAACGCCTGGCTGGCCGGCACGGTCACCTCCAACATGAACATCAACCAGACCTGCAACGCCTTCTGGAACGGCTCCACGGTGAACTTCTACCGTTCCGGCGGCGGCTGCTCCAACTCGGGCGAGATCGCGGCCATCTTCCTCCACGAGTGGGGTCATGGCATGGATACCAACTCGGGCGGCGCCGCCTCCGACAAGGGTACCGGCGAGGCCGTGGGCGACACCTTCGCCTTCCTCGAGACCAAGGACGCCTGCATCGGCAAGAACTTCCAGCCCGGCGTGCCCTGCGCCAACTGCAACGCCACCTGCACCGGCGCGCGCGACCTGGCGGCCTTCGCCACCGGCGGCAGCCGCACCATCGCCCGGCCCAGCACCGTGGCCGACAACAACGGCCTCAACTGCGACCGCTACTCCTGCCCGTACTACCAGTTCATCATCATCGGCGCCTACCAGGGACCGATGGGCTATCAAGGGCACTGCGAGAGCTACATCGCCAGCACAGCCAACTGGGACCTTGCCCAGCAGCTCATCGCCCGCTGGGGCGCCACCGTCGGCTGGCAGAAGATGGATGCCATCTGGTACAAGAGCCTGACCCCCAGCAAGAGCGCCTACCGCGTCGCTTCCGGCGGCAAGTGCAACCCGGCGGCCGTGGTCGACGGCTGCGGCGCCTCGAACTGGTACACCGTCTTCCTGCCGGCGGACGACGACGACGGCAACCTGGCCAACGGCACGCCCAACGCCTGCCGCATCTGGGACGCCTTCAACGCCCACGGGATCGCCTGCGGGGCGCGGCCGACCTGCACGCAGTAACGCCGGGATGAGCAGAGCCCGCCAGGAGCGCCGCGCGGCGGAGCGGCGCGAGCGCAAGACCGGAGTCAGGCCTGTGGCCAGGACGCGCGACTTCTGGTGGGCTCTGGGCCTTACCCTCCTGGCCTGGCTGCACCGGCTGGCCTTCCTGCGCTCGAACCGGGACTGGAGCTGGCCCTACACGATCTTCTATGAAGGGGACTCCGAGGTCTTCTTCGACTATGCCCGCGCCCTCCTGAACGACCGTCTCTACGACAACGGCATCCCCTTCCACCCGCCCGGCTTCGCCTGGGTGCTGGCGGTCGTCCATACCCTGGCGGGAGCGGGACCGGGAGAGACGCGGGTGCCGTACGTCGCCGTCAAGGTGATCACGGCGCTGATCGGCAGCCTGCCGGTGGGTCTCCTCTACCTGCTGGTGAAGCCGTACCTGGGCCGCGCCGTGGCGCTGATCGCCGCGCTCCTCTGCGCCTGGAGCTTCGGCCTGTACGTGATCGGCGTCGCCCCGGTGAGCGAGGGGACGTACCTGACGCTGCTGATGCTCTGCCTGCTCCTCTGGACGCGACGCTTCGAGCATCCGCTGGCGGCCCCGGATGTCCGGCCCGGGGGTTGGAAATCCGCGGTGGGGCTGGGCCTTCTGCTGGGGTTCCTGTCGCTGACGCGGGCGGAGGGAGTGGCGGTGGCGGCGCTCCTGGTGGGCGTGGGCGCGCTCCCCCGTCCGGGCCGGACCTGGCGGCCCTGGCTCCTGGTCATTCTGGGCTGGACGCTGGCCGTGGCGCCATGGACGGTCCGCAACGCGGTCCATCTCTCGCAGATGAACGAGCGGCTGGCGGGGCAGCTCGCCGAGCCGTTGCCGACCTTCGTGCCGCTGACGATCTACGGTCCCGTCAACCTGGCGCTGGCGAACAACCCGCAGGCGGACGGCACCTTCTCGCGGGACTTCCTGGCCTCGCGGGCGCACTCCGGGGTGCTGGACCTGACCGACCCGCAGCACCTGGAGTTCATCCTCCACGGCGACCGCATCGCCCGCGAGTGGATCTTCGCGAACCCCGGCGCCTTCGCCCGCCTGGTCCTCCGCAAGTGGGGTCTCTACTTCTCCGCCTGGAAGCTGGGCTGGACGCAATGGGACTGGCCCGGCGGCCTGAACGGCCCGCGCCGCCCCGTGGACGTCTTCACCCCGGATTCCAACGCCGGCTGGGGTCTGGGTCTGCCGCTGGCGGTCCTGGGGCTCCTCTGCTGCCTGCTGACGCCGGGTCCGCCGCGGCGCTGGGCCCTGTTCGTCCTGCTCCTGACCTGTGTAGGGTTGGCGACCACGGGCCTCTTCTTCGGCTACGTCCGCCAGGGCCTGCTGGCGCTCCCCTTCTGGCTGACGCTGACCGCCGCCGCCCTGGTCTGGATCGGCGAACGCCTGCGGCAGGCGACCTCGGGCTTCACGCTGATCCCGATCGATCCGCCGCGCCGGCTGCTGCAGGTGCTGGGAGGGATCGCGGTCGCGCTGCTACTCCTGGAAGGCTACGGAGCCACCACGGACCGCAACTTCAAAGCTACGGGGACTACCCTGCCGGGGCAGAAATACCTGGATCGGGATCAGCCGATGCGGCTGGAGGTGCTGCCGCGCTGAGTCCTAAGAACAAGGACCTAAAGGACATAAACGACCTAAAGGACTCAAAGGACTGAAAAGGACGACAACGTTTTCGTCGTTTAGGTCCTTTAGGTCGTTTATGTCCTTTAGGTCCTTCCGTCCTTTCTACCGCCCCGCCACTTCCTGCAACACAGCCTGCAAAGCCTGGAAGTTGATCGGCTTGGTGAGGTGCTTCTCGAAGCCGGCTTCACGGCTGCGGCGGAGGTCCTCCTCCATGCCGTAGCCGGAGAGGGCGACGCCTCTCAGGCCGTAGCGGCTGGAGAGCTCGCGCATGAGGTCGAGGCCGCTGGCGTCGGGCAGGCCGAGGTCGCTCAGCACGAGGTCGATCCCACCGTCGCCACGGCTCTGGATCTCGTCGGCCGCCTCCAGGCCCCCGGAGACGGAACCGGCCACCGTCACCTCGTGGCCGAGGTCGCGGAGGAGGTCCGCCATGGCGGCGGCGGTGTCGGCGTGGTCCTCCACCAGGAGGATGTTGAGGGACTGCGGGCCCGCGGAGTCCGGAAGCGGCTCCTCGCTGACCGGGGCGCCGGTTTCGGCCGGCACCGGCGTCCGGGGCAGACGGACCTGGAAGGCCGCTCCCCGGCCCGGTCCGTCGCTGTGGGCCGACAGCGAGCCGCCGTGCAGCTCGGCGATGGTCTTGCTGATCGCCAGGCCCAGCCCCAGGCCGCCGAAACGCCGGGTCGTGCCGGGCTCCCCCTGCTCGAAGGCGTCGAAGATGCGCGCCAGGAACTCCGGCGCGATGCCGATGCCCGTGTCCGCGACCTCGACAGCGAGCCAGCCCCCGTCCGACCACGAGCGCACGTGGACCGTGCCGCCCTCGGGCGTGAACTTGACGGCGTTGTTGAGCAGGTTCCAGAAGACCTGCGTCAGGCGCGGCGCGTCGGCCCAGAGCCGGTGGCCGTCCTCGAGGTCCATGACGACGTTCAGGCGCCCGGCGGCGATCTCCTCGCCGCAGGAGGTCTGGACGGCGTGCTCCACGACCTGCCGCAGGTCGACGTCGCCGCGCTGCAGCTCCAGCTTGCCCCGGGAGATGCGGGTGAGGTCCAGGAGGTCGTCGATCAGCCGCGCCTCCAGCTCGATGTTGCGCCGCATCATCGCCATGTCGCCGCGCAGCTCGGAAGGGAGCCGCTCGCCGCTCTCCAGGTTGGAAAGCACCGCCAGCACCGGCGTCAGCGGCGTGCGTAGCTCGTGGCTCAGGGCGGCCAGGAACCGGTCCTTGGCCTCGTTCATGCTCCGCGCCGCGGCCCAGGCCCGCTTCAGCTCCCGCTCGGCGTCGCGGCGGCTGGTGATGTCGGTGAAGGTGACGACACAGCCGTCGATGCCCTGATCGAGCCCCCAGAGCGGCCCCGCCGAGAGCATCACGGCGAGCCGGCCGCAGTCCAGGCTCGCCTCCAACCCCTGCACGCGGTTGCCGGCGAGGGCCCGCTCCAGGAAGGTCCGGGTGTCCGGGAAGTCCCCGGCGGCGAATTCCAGGAGGAACGCCTGCTCGAAGGGCTCCAGGAGCGGGTTGCGGCCGCACAGCCGGTGCGCCTCGCGGCTGGCGCGCAGGATCTTCCCCGTGTTGTCGCAGACCACCGTGGCCTCGGCGGCGTGCTCCAGGATGGAGCGGGCCAGCAGCTCGTCGGCCACGATGCGCTCGTTCCGCTTCTGCTCGGTGAGGTCGGTGACGACCAGGCAGAGCACCGGCTCGGAGCCGTCCTCCAGGGGCATGACGTTGACCGAGAGGTAGACCGGCACCCGCGAGCCGTCGGCGGCCAGCAGATCGACCTCCCCCTGGTCGGACCCGTCCCGCCGCAGCAGCGCGTCCACCAGGTCGCCGCTGCCCGGAGCCACCCAGGAGCGCAGGGAGCTCCCCACCAAGGAATCCATCGAGCCCTTCAGGATGCGGGTGAAGCAGCCGTTGCAATAGAGGATGAGCCCGTCGGCGGTCAGGGTGACCGCGCCCTGCGCCATCTCTTCGATCATCAGGCGATAGGAGTGGTCGGGGCTCAGGGTGTAGACGCGGTCGCCGAGCTGGGAGTTGACGACCAGGGCGTCCACCTCGCCCCGTTGGATGGCCAGCAGGGTGTCTTCCGCCTCCAGGAGGCGGGTGCGGAGATCCTCGATCTCCTTCTTGAGCTGCCGGCGCGGATCGGCTGTCTTATTCATCCCGCGGACCCCGATTGCCAAGGCCGTGCCACCTCGAACCGAGGAGCTACCGTTGCGCGATTTCCCGCAACACCGCCTGGAGGGACTGGAAGTTGATCGGCTTGGTGAGATGCCTCTCGAAACCGGCTTCGCGGCTGCGGCGGAGGTCCTCCTCCATGCCATAGCCGGAGAGGGCGACGCCCTTCAGGCCGTAGCGGCTGGAAAGCTCGCGCATGAGGTCGAGGCCGCTGCCGTCGGGCAGGCCCAGATCGCTCAGCACGAGGTCGATCCCGCTCCCGCCGTCCTCCTGGCTGGCGGCGGCCTTCGCCAGGCCCTCGGCGACGGAACCCGCCACCACGATCTCGTGACCGAGCTCGCGGAGGAGCTCCGCCATGGCGGCGGCGGTGTCGGTGTGGTCCTCCACCAGGAGGATGCAGAGACGCCTGTCGGAGCCGTCTTCCGGACCGCGCGGCTCGCCGGCCGGGAGGACGGCGCCCTGGGGGACCGGCGTCAGGGGCAGGCTGACCCGGAAGGCGGATCCCCGTCCCATCCCATCACTGCGGGCGGACAGCGAGCCGCCGTGCATCTCGACGATCGTCTTGCTGATGGCGAGACCCAGCCCCAGACCGCCGAACCGGCGGGTCACGTCGGGCTCCCCCTGGTCGAAGGCGTCGAAGATGCGGGAGAGGAAGTCCGGATCGATGCCGATCCCGGTGTCCGCGACCTCGATGGCGAGCCAGCCCGTTGAGTCGGTCCACGACCGGACGGAGATCGTCCCGCCCTCGGGCGTGAACTTGACGGCGTTGTTGAGCAGGTTCCAGAAGACCTGCGTCAGGCGCGGCGCGTCGGCCCAGAGCCGGTGGCCCGCGGCGAAGTCGGCCACGACGTTCAGGCGCCCGGCGGCGATCTCCTCGCCGCAGGAGGTCTGGACGGCGTGCTCCAGGACCTGCCGCAGGTCGACGTCGCCCCGCTGCAGCTCCAGCTTGCCCCGCGAGATGCGGGTGAGGTCCAGGAGGTCGTCGATCAGCCGCGCCTCCAGCTCGATGTTCCGCCGCATCATGGCGATCTCGTCGCGCAGGGCGTCGGGGATCTGCTCGCGGCTTTCGAGGCTGGAGAGCATGGCCAGGACGGGCGTCAGGGGGGTGCGCAGCTCGTGGCTGAGGGTGGCGAGGAACTGGTCCTTGGCCGCGTTGGTGGCCTCGGCCGCCGCCCAGGCGCGCCTCAGCTCCTCGCTCCGCTTCTGCTCGGTCAGGTCGGTGACCACCATGCAGAGGACGGGCTCGGGCTCGTCCTCCAGAGGCAGGGGGTTGACCGAGAGATAGACCGGCATCCGCGAGCCGTCGCAGGCCAGAAGCTCGGCTTCTCCCTGGGCGGGGCCGTCCTGCCGCAGGAGCGCGTCAACGAGGTCCCGGCTGCCGGGGGAGACCCGGCTGTGCAGCGGGCTCCCCTCCAGCAGGTGGATGGGCGACTTCAACATCCGGGCGAAGCCACCGTTGCAGTAGAGGATGATCCCGTCGATGGTCAGGGTCACCGCCCCCTGGGCCATCTCTTCGATCATCAGGCGGTAGGTGCGGTCCGGCTTCTTGAGGGTGTAGACCCGGTCCCCCCGGCGCTCGTTGACCACCAGCGCGTCCACTTCTCCATACTTGATGGCGCGCAGGATGTCCTCGGCTTCCTGCAGGCGGGCACGTAACTGCTCTATCGGCATCGCGGGCTTTCTTGGAAAGGCGGACGCTTTCCTATGATACTTCAGCTTCAGCTCCGCGGCTGGAGATCGAGGCCGACCAGCACGCGCTCGGAGTTCGACAGGTCGCCGATGATCTTGCGGATGGGCGCCGGCAGCCGGCGCACCAGCGTCGGAATGGCGAGGATCTGATCGGTGCGCGCGAGCTGCGGGTTCTTCACCAGATCGACCACCTCGATCCGGTACCGTCCCTGGAGATGGTCCTCGCAGAATTTCTTGAGGTTGGCCAGGGCGGCCACGGATTTCGGAGTCTGGCCCGCCACGTACAGGCGCAGGTCCCAGAACTCGCCCTCCTCCACCGCCGGATCCGCAGGGATGGTTCTCTCTTCGCTCACGAACGTCCTCCGTTCCCGATCCCCTGGTCGGCGATCGTCACCTTCCTGATCCTTGCCATCTTCTGCCGGTCTTCCAGCAGTTGCTCCTCGCGTTCATGAGCCTCGTCGAGTTGCCGGCCGATCTCCTCCTCTTCGCTCTCAAACTCCAGGCGCAGGGCGTTGATCCGGGCCTCCAGCGCCTGCCGTTTCCTCTCGATCTCGCGCTGCCGCCGCTCGATCTCCTGCCGCCGCGCCATGGAGGCGGCGGTCTCGTTGGCCTCCTGGGCCAGACGGGCCGCTCCGGTGAGCGCCCCGCCGGGCCCGAGATAGACGTCCACCAGGCGGATGCCTTCGCCGGTGAGCAGCATCTCGCGGAGCTGGTTGGAATGGGCCATGCCACGCGACTTGAGGATGTACAAGGTGCGGTTGCGCTCGCCGTTCAGCTCCATCTCCCGCAGCAGCAGCCAGGTGTCCATCAAAGAGGAGATGCCGACGTCGGTCTGCTCCAGCTCGGTGCCATGGGTCAGGCTGGTGAAGAGGCAGGTGACATGATGCAGCTTCAGAAAGTCGATGAGCCGCATCAGCATCGCCTTGACGTCTTCCGAGGTCCCCACCGACATGAAGTTGGTGATCGGATCGATGACCACGGCCTGAGGCCGGAAGTCCCGCAGGATCTTGTACATGGTCACCAGGTGCCGCTCCAGGCCGTGCACCGTCGGACGCGCGGCATGGACCTGCAGCAGACCCTGGTCGATCCAGGGCTGGAGGTCGATGCCGATCGAGCGCATGTTGCGGACGACCTGGGCCATCGATTCCTCGAAGGCGAAATAGACGACGCGCTCGCCCCGGCGGCAGGCGGCGTCCGCGAAATGGGCCGCCATGCTGCTCTTGCCCGAGCCTGCCCGGCCGGAGACGAGGACGCTGCTTCCCCGGTAGTAACCCTCGCCGCCGAGCATTTCGTCCAACCCGGGGACGCCGCTGGAGATGCGCTCGGAAGAGGCGGTGTGGATCAGCCCCATGGAGGTGATGGGCAGCACCTCGATCCCCCGCTCGTCGATCAGGAACGGGTATTCGTTGGTGCCGTGGATGCTGCCCCGGTACTTGACCACGCGCAGGCGGCGGGTGGCGAGCTGGTCGTTGACGCGGTGGTCGAGGAGGATCACGCAGTCGGAGATGTACTCTTCCAGACCGTGGCGGGTCAGCGTGCCGTCGCCGCGCTCGCCGGTGATCACCGCCGTCACCTCCTTCTCCTTGAGCCAGCGGAAGAGGCGGCGCAGCTCGGCGCGCAGGAGCCCCTCGTTCTGCAGGCCGCCGAAGAGGACTTCCAGCGTGTCGAGGACGACCCGCTTGGCGCCGATGGAATCGATGGCGAACCCCAGGCGGATGAAGAGCCCCTCGAGGTCGTAGGAGCCGGTCTCCTCGATCTCGCTGCGCTCGACGTGGACGTAGTCCACGGCCAGCTTCTCCCGGGCCACCAGATCGTCGAGGTCGAAGCCCAGCGAGCGGACGTTCTCGGCGAGGTCCTCGGCCCTCTCCTCGAAGCTCATGAAGACGCCGGGCTCCCCGTAATCGAGGATGCCGCGCACGAGGAACTCCATGCTCATCAACGTCTTGCCGCAGCCGGCGCTGCCGCAGATCAGCGTCGGCCGGCCGGCGGGCAGGCCGCCGCCCGTGATCTCGTCAAGACCGGCGATGCCGGTCGGTGCTTTCCGTATCCCCGCCGGAGCAGGGGAAGCGCTTGGTTCCATCTCGGCTTTCCTGGTTGTCGCAACGATTCGGACCGATCAGACGAGCCTTATTCTAAGGCGGTAACGACCCAGTAACAATCGCTCGCCCCGATTCAATCCCTGACACCGCCCGCCACCTGCCGGATGGCTTCCCGCAGCGCCGCCAGGTCGACCGGCTTGGTCAGGTGGCGGGAGAACCCGGCCTCGTGGCTGCGGCGCACGTCCTCTTCCATGCCGTAGCCCGAGAGGGCGATCCCGCGCAGGCGCCAGCGGCGCACCAGCTCGCGCATCAGGTCCTGGCCCGAGCCGTCAGGGAGACCCAGATCGCTCACCACCAGATCGATCCCGCCCTCCCCTTCTCTCCTCTCTCCGTTCATGGCGGTCTCGGCGGCCGCCAGGGCGCCGCCCACGGAACCGGCGACCGTCACCTCGTGGCCGATCAGGCGCAGCAGGTCGGCCATGGCCTCGGCGGTGTCGGGATGGTCCTCCACCAGGAGGATGCGCAGGGGATGGTCCGGGCCGGCGCCCGGGCGGCCGGCGGTCCCTGGCCGCGCGAACCAGATGCCGGTCTCGTCGAGCTCTTCCTGGATGGGGCCCAGCGGCAGCCGGACGGTGAAGGTGGAGCCCCGGCCCGGCCCGTCGCTCGCCGCCGTCAGGCGGCCGCCGTGGAGATCCACGATGGCCCGGCTCACGGCCAGGCCCAGCCCCAGGCCGCCGAACCTGCGGGTGATCCGCCGGCCCGTCTGCTCGAAGGCGTCGAAGACGCGCGACAGCACCTCCGGCTCGATGCCGATGCCGGTGTCCTGGACCTCGATCGCCAGCTCCCGGGGGCCGAAGAGGCCGTGCTCGATCCGCGACCGCACGCTCACGGCGCCGCCCGGCGGCGTGAACTTGACGGCGTTGCTCAGCAGGTTCCACAGCACCTGGGTCAGCCGGGGGGCGTCGGCCCAGACGCGGTGTTCTTCCGGCGCCAGCCGCACGTCCAGGCGCAGCCCCTTGTCCTCGAAATCCTTCTCGGTGGTGGCGACGGCGTGCTCGACCACGCGGCGGGCGTCGATCTCGCGGCGGTGCAGCTCCAGCTTGCCGCGGGTGATCCGCGTCAGGTCGAGCAGGTCGTCGATGAGCCGGGCCTCCAGCTCGACGTTGCGGCGGATCATCGCCAGCTCGCCGCCGTGAGGGGCGAGGTCGGGAGCGGTCTCCAGTTGCGAGAGGACCGCCAGGACGGGGGTGAGCGGCGTGCGCAGCTCATGGCTGAGGGTGGCGAGGAACTGGTCCTTGGCCTCGTTGGCCGCCTGCGCCTCGCGGTGGGCCTTCTCCATCTCCTCCTGCGCCTGCTTGCGGGCGCTGATGTCGATGGTGCTCCCCACCACCCGCACCGGCCGCCCCTCGGCGTCGCGGACGATCAGCCCCTTGTCCCAGACGTGGATGTAGCGCCCGTCCCGGTGCCGCACCCGGTACTCGGTGCTGAAGGAGGCGCTGCCGTCCGCCATGGCGCTCCGCAGCTCCCGCTCCACCCGCTCGCGGTCGTCCGGATGGACCTGCCGGATCCACCACTCCACGTCGCGGGAGACCTCTTCCGGCCAGTAGCCGAGCAGGCCGAGCAGCCCCTGGGAGCGCTGGACCTCGCCGGTCTCCAGGGACCAGTCGGAGATCAGGCCGCTGACGGCCTCGGTGGCGAGGCGGAAGCGCTCCTCGCTCTGCCGCAGGGCCTGCTCCGCCCGCTTCATCTCGGTGATGTCGGCCGCCACGCCGCCCACCAGGAGCCGGCCGGCCTGCTCCCCGACCGGGAACTTGTGGACCAGGTAGTAGCCCTCGCCGCCGTCCGGCCGCGGCGCCGTCTCGATGGTGGAGAGCGAGCCCGCCGTCTCCGCCACCGCGCGGATGTTGTCGTAGATGGTCTGGGCGTAGAGCGCCGGGAAGAGGTCGAAGGGCGACTTCCCCAGGGCCTCCTCGCGCCGGACGCCGAACATGCGGAGATAGGGGTCGCTGAGAAAGAGGATGCGGCCTTCCTCGTCGGTGATCCAGCTCGCGACCGGGCTGTTGCGCAGGAAGGCGTGGAATCTCTCCTCGCTGCGGCCCAGGGCTTCGGAGGCCATGTGGGCTTCGGCCAGCAGCTCGCGCTCGCGGTCGCCGGCCTCCCGCGCGGCGCGGGCGTCGCGCATGCGGGCGATCAGCCGCGCGGCCAGCGCCCGCGACGGAAAGGGCTCGATCAGGTAGTCGCCGGCGCCGGCTTCGAGGCCTTCCAGACAGCGGTCTTCGGCGCCGGGACCGCCGATCAGGAGGACGGGAAGCCCGCGGATGCGGGGATCGTTCCGGATTTCGCGCAGGAGATCGAGGCCGCCCTCCTCCACGCGCGCGATCACGGCGTCGGGCGGGCTCTCGCGGATGGCTCGCAACGCGGCTTCGGGTCCTTCCGCCCGTTCGACTTCGCAGACGCACCGCAGAGCGCGGACACGGGCGTCCTGCTCATCGGCGCCGACCCACAGAACCCGGTCGCGGCCGTTCACATGGCAACGATAACAGATTGCCCTCGTCACCCCGGGGAGGTGGCCGCGAGGGCAAACGTACGCGGTTGCGGTTCGTATACCATCCTGATTCAGACAGTCGAAAGGAGAGATCCGCAATGCACCTCTTTCGTTCCCCACGGGTCCGGCTCGGTCTGATCGTCCTGGGCCTGATCGCCCTGGCGCCATCCGCCGGCGCCGCGGCCACGGACGACAGTGCCTACCGCACTCCTCCCCAGGTCCTGGTGGACCTGATCGACGCGCCGGCCACGCCCAGCGTGCGGCCCGATCCCCGGCGGGAGTGGCTGCTGGTCCTGCAGCGGCCCAACCTGCCCCCCGTCTCCGAGCTGGCCGAGCGGGAGCTGCGGCTGGGCGGCCTGCGCTTCCGGCCGCAGAACAACGGTCCGAGCCGGGCCAGCTACTTCACGGGCATGGAGCTGCTCCGCGTCTCCGGCCAGCCCGGCCCGCGGATCTCGGGGCTGCCGGAAGGAGCGCGGATCGAGAACGTCCGCTGGTCCCCCGACGGCGCCCGCTTCGCCTTCACCAACACACTGACGGACGGCATCGAGCTCTGGGTGGCCGACGTGGCCACAGGCCAGGCCCGGCGGCTGCTCGAAGGCCGGCTCAACCTGACGGCCCCCAGGATGTCCCCCCTGTGGCTGAGCGACAGCCGGACGCTGGTGGTGACGCTGGTCCCGGACGGCCGCGGCCCCGAACCGTCCGTCTCCCAGGTTCCCACGGGTCCCATCGTCCGCGAGAACGCCGGGCGGAGCGCGCCGGCGCGCACCTTCCAGGACCTCCTGAAGAACCCCACGGACGAGACCCTGTTCGAGCACTACCTGACCTCGCAGGTCGCGCGCGTGGACCTCGACGGCAAGGTGACCCCGCTGGGCGAGCCGGGGATCATCGCCAAGGTGGAGCCGTCGCCGGACGGCCGCTACCTGCTGGTGCAGACCCTCCACCGGCCCTTCTCCTACCTCCTCCCGGCCGACCGCTTCCCGCGCCGGACCGAGGTCTGGGACCTGGACGGGAAGACCGTCCACACCGTGGCCGACCTCGCCCTCCAGGAGGACATGACCAACGCCTTCGACAGCGTGCCCCGCGGGCCGCGCGGGGTCTCCTGGCGGGACGACGCGCCGGCGACGCTCCTCTGGGCCGAGGCGCTGGACGACGGCGACGCCACCCGCGAAGCCGCCGAGCGCGACCGCATCGTCCTCCACGCCGCCCCCTTCCAGGGAGAGCCCGCGACCTTCGCGACCCTGGGCTTCCGCTCCGGCGGCGTCGCCTGGGGAGAGGGCGGCCTGGCGATCGTGGACGAGTTCTGGTGGAAGACCCGCAAGACCCGCACCTGGCTCGTCCGGCCGGGCGGCGGCAAGCCCGAGCTCCTCTTCGACCGCTCCTCCGAGGACCGCTACGGCGATCCCGGGTTCCCGCTGACGGCCACCAACGCCTGGGGACGCCCGGTGCTGCGCACGGCGGACGGCGGCAGGACGATCTTCCTGGCCGGCGAAGGCGCCTCGCCCGAGGGCGACCGCCCGTTCCTCGACGCTTTCGACCTGACCGCCCGCAAGGCCCGCCGGCTCTTCCACTCGGCCGCGCCGTACTACGAGCACCCCGTCGACCTGCTGGACGCCGAAGGCCGCAAGCTCCTGGTCGCCCGGGAGTCGGTGGACGAGCCGACGAACTACTACGTCCGCGACCTGAAGAACGGCCAGCTCAACGCGATCACCCACTTCCCCCATCCCACGCCGCAGCTCAAGGGCATCCAGAAGGAGCTGATCCGCTACAAGCGCGCCGACGGCGTGCAGCTCACCGCCACGCTCTACACGCCGGCGGGATGGAAGCCTTCGCAGGGGCCGCTGCCGACGATCTTCTGGGTCTATCCGCAGGAGTTCAAGACCGCCGACGCGGCGGGCCAGGTCAACACCTCGCCCTACTACTTCGTCCGCGCCGGCAACGGCTCGCCCCTGGTCTGGCTCACCCTGGGCTACGCCGTGCTGGACGATCCCAGCATGCCGATCGTCGGCGAAGGGGACAAGGAGCCGAACGACTCCTACGTGGACCAGCTCGTGGCCTCGGCCAAGGCGGCGGTGGACGAGGTGGTCCGCCGCGGCGTGGCCGACCCGCGGCGCATCGCCATCGGCGGCCACTCCTACGGCGCCTTCACCACCGCCAACCTGCTGGCCCACTCCGACCTCTTCGCGGCGGGCATCGCCCAGAGCGGCGCCTACAACCGCACCCTCACCCCCTTCGGCTTCCAGGCCGAGGAGCGGGACCTCTGGAAGGCCCCCGAGACCTACATCAAGATGTCCCCCTTCATGTACGCGGACAGGATCAACGAGCCGATCCTCCTGATCCACGGCCAGGCGGACAACAACTCGGGGACCGACCCCATCCAGAGCGAGCGCTTCTTCAACGCCCTCAAGGGCAAGGGAGGCATGGCGAGGCTGGTGATGCTGCCGCTGGAGAGCCACGGCTACCGCGGCAGGGAGTCCGTGCTGCACGCCCTGTGGGAGAACTACAACTGGCTGGAGACCTACGTGAAAAACCGGCCGGCGGAAGAGAAGAAGGCGGGAACGCCGTAACGATTCCCCCGGGAACGCCGGCCGGTCCTTGCCGGCGGCCGGCGCTCTCAGGTTTATTTCAATTCATCAATACTTGTCAGCGGACACTCCAGGGCTTATCATACCCTCGGTTCAACAAACCGCAGGCCATAGGGCCAGGAGGTAAAGATGTTTACGAGTTCTCGCCGACTGTTCTTGAGATTGTCGTTCATCGTGGCGCTGGTCGTCATCGCGCTCTCGTTCCAGCCCACACCGGCCGCCGCAGACTGCACTTACGAAGTCGAGCCCGGTTCAGCTTGTTTGCAGAGCTGTTACCAACCCGTCTACTGCGAAGCCATCCAGTGCTTCCAACTCTCCTGGGCGACCGGCGGAAACGGATCGGAGTGCTGCCACTACAACCGCAGAGCCCAATTCTGCGGCCCGGACTGCCCGCTCTTCTGCTGAGCCTGACCGTCGGTGATCGGGCCGGGTGTGATCACCCGGCCCCTTTCCTCTTACTGCGGCACGGGCAATCCCGCCAGCAGCGCCCGCACGTGATCCAGCTCGTCCTGGTTCACGGTATGGCCCATGTTCGGATAGATCCGCTCGGTCACCTCCGCTCCCATCCTCCCCAGCACCTCCGCCGACTCGTCCACCCGCTCGCGCGGGATGTGCGGATCGCGGTCGCTGCAACCCAGGAAGACCGGCGTGCCCGCCAGCGAGCCCGGGTAGTCGCGGGGAGTCCCCGGCGGACCGATCAGCCCGCCGGAGAGCCCGACGACCCCGCCGTAGCGCCGGGCGTTGCGGGCCGCGAACTCCAGGGAAAGGCAGGCCCCTTGAGAGAACCCCAGCAGGACGATCCTCTCGGCGGGGATGCCTTGGGATTCCAGCCATTCCACCACCTCGCCGAGGCGGGCCAGCGCCGAGGACAACCCCGGCTCGTTCCTCTCCATGGGCGCCATGAAGCTGTAGGGATACCAGGTGTAATTCGCCGCCTGCGGGGCCACGTAGGCGAGGTCCGGGCGGTCCAGCTCGTGCCGCAGCTCCAGGATGCTCTCCGCCGTGGCCCCGCGGCCGTGGACCATCACCACGGCCGCGGACGCCCGGTCCACCGTCCGTCCGGCGGTCTCCAGGGGCATGCCCTGATGCGGACCGGTCATGACGCACCTCCCGCCGGGGCCGGCTCCCGCACCTCGATCGGCGGCAGCACCGCCTCGATGCGCTCGCGGCTGGTCTCCAGCCAGGGCGGCAGCTTGAGGCCCGAGCCCAGGCTCTCCACCGTCTCATCCCGTGTAAACCCCGGCGGATCGGTCGCGATCTCGAAGAGCACGCCGCCCGGCTCGCGGAAGTAGATCGACTGGAAGTACTGCCGGTCGAGCACAGGCGTCACATAGAGCCCGGACTCGGCCACGGTCTCGCGCCAGGCCACCTGGTCCGCCTCGTCGGCGGCCCGCCACGCCACGTGGTGCACCGTGCCCGCCGAGATGTGGCCCCGGGGAGCCGTGGGCGACGCCAGCACATCCACCCGCGCGCCGTGCCCGCCGCTCCCCGTCTCCAGGCGGATGCGGTCCCTCTCCTCCGCCACCCGCCGGAAGCCCAGGGTGTCCACCAGCACACGCAGCGTCACCTCCGGGTTCCACTCCGTGAGCGTCACCCCCTCGAAGCCGCGCACCGCGTGCTCCGCCGGCACTCCGCCGCCGTCCCACACCGGCCGGCCGTCGGCCTCGGCGCGGGCCACCAGCTCCAGCCGCAGACCGTCCGGATCGAGGAGCGTCAGCACCTCCTCGTCCAGGCGCGGACGCGGGTCCTCGAACGCCACGCCCAGGCTGTTCAGGCGCTCCGTCCAGTATCCGAGAGAGCCCTGCGGCACCGAGAACGACGTCACCGTCGCCTGCCCCGCTCCCTGCACGCCCCGGCGGGCCATCGGCCAGGGGAAGAAGGTCATGATGGTGCCCGGGTGCCCCACCTCGTCGCCGTAGTAGAGGTGATAGGTGCCGGGATCGTCGAAGTTCACCGTCTTCTTGACCAGCCGCAGCCCGAGGACGCCCGTGTAGAAATCGACGTTCGCCTGGGGATCGCTCGCCAGGGCGGTGACGTGATGGATGCCTGCGATCGGTTTCCGCATGATCAGCCTGCCTTTCCGGTTCGACAATATCCGTTACAACAGGGATTGGGTCAAAAAAATCCGCTCAGGTCTTCGAACGCGCCTCTTCGAGGAGCCGGGAGAGGGTCTGGAGCTTCTTCGGTCCCAGGTGGCCCAGCAGGGCCTCCAGGGTCTCCTTCACCGGCTCATCCAGCTCGTCAAGGAGGGTGATTCCCTTCTTCGTGATCCGGGCCCTGACGATTCTGCGGTCTTCCGCATCGCGGAGCCGCGCCACGAGGTCCCGTTGCTCCAGCCGGTCCAGGAGCCGCGTCACGTCCGGCCCGGGGCTGACCAGCCGTTCGCCGATCTCGCCGCAGGTGAGGGCGTCCGGCTCCGCGCCCCGCAGGATGCGCAGCACGTTGTAGAGGGGCGGCGTGAGATCGTGCCGCCTCAGCTCCCTGCCCAGGGCCTGCATCAGGAGGCTGGCCGTCCGCTGCACCGCGAGGAAAGCTTCTTCCTCGAGGCTGACGAAGGGTTTGGCCTGCCGGATCTCCTGGTCGAGGGTGCGGGTCGTGCCCATGATGCCTGTTGCAACAGAGGTTGTTGGGAGGTTATTCCAAGAGAGAGAAAGGACACCAGGGACACCAAGGACAAACACGGACGTCCTTTATTGTGCCTGGTGTCTTTGGTGTCCCTGGTGTCCTTGAGCACCCACGAGCAACGCCGGTCACCTGCCGGTATCCACAACCTCCAGGTGAGCCTCTTCGGTCTCAGCTCTCCAGCGGCCGTCCGGCCGCGGCAGGCTTGCGCGCGCCTCGAACCTGAGGCGGGGATCGAGGTGACGAAGGCGATTCATGAAGCCGTAATTGAACGCCACCATGCACGGCCGCAGATGCGGTGGCGTCGCGGCCACGGAAACCTCGGCGTCCGTGATCATTTTGTCGATCGTGGGCTTCACGCCCCGGCGCAGGATCAGATCGACGAGAGCATGGTACGTAGACCGTGCCTGATCATCCTTGTGCGCGCGCCAGACCTCCTCGATCAGTACCCTGGCGGCCGGCTCGGCCTCCAGCGTGGCGAGCAGCGGATAGGTCGGGATGCCCATCTTGAGGTCGTCGTTCTCACCGTTCTTCTCGCGCTCCTCTACGATGTTGACGAGGTCGTCGACATCCTGCCCGACGTCTCCGAGGCGCACCACCGCCTCCCAGGGCAGCCGTTCGGCGCCGTGGAGCAGCAACGCGCTGTCGAGCGAATACGAGTAAACCTGTATGGCCATGGTGTTGCGGCGCCGGATCCACGCGCCGAAGGACGGGATCGAGATGTCCGGGTATCTCGACTGATGCTCCCACACCTCCAGCGAACAGAGCGTTCCGAACGTCTCGGTCAAGAGCGGCAGCAACTCGGGCGCGTCGACGGCGGTCGTCTCGACCAGCACGCTGTAAAGAAACCCGCCGAACGCGGCCGCGGATGCCGGGCCGTACCGCGCCTGGTAGGTCGGAAGGCCGGAACGCAAGGGCGTGTGATCGATGGTGTCGTCGTAGACCGCCATGATCTCCATGGCGAGCATCTGCCAGGGGAGATACCGCCGGTGCCTCGCGGTGATGCCTCCGAGGTGGTCGGCCAGGGACAGATACATGAGCGGCAACAGGATGAACGCAGGCTGGGGCCTGTCGATGATGAATTCATAATTCTGCCGGATGGCGTCCGGGACCGGCAGCGCGCGGAGCTCCCGCCGCGCCTCCTCGATCAAAGGGGCGTACGAGCGGCTCAGGTGCTCGAACAGACCCTTGAACTGATTCGGATGTGACCCTGAGGGTTCATTGTTTCTGGGCATGACTCGTCACTCCTTCGCGTTGCGTCGACCACAGCGCGGTCCGTAAGAATCCTCCCTAAGCAGATCCGTTCGTTGATTATTCCTGGCGGGACAGCCATGCCGCGATTTGCGCGTAAACCGAATGAGACCGCCAGAGCTCCCAGAGAGCCTCGCGCTCGGCCGCGGGCAGAGCGGAGAGCGGCCGGGATGCGCCGGCCGGGATGAAGACGCGCCAGAGCTCCGACCACGCGTCGTCGCAGGGCGTCGCGTCGCTCTCCCGCGCCAGCGTCCCCGCGCCGCGATCGTCGGTGAACACCTTCGCCGCGCCCGCCGCGTCCATGTAGACCAGGGCGCCGACGAAGCGGCAGGACCTGTCCGGCAGGGGCGCGGCGAGACGCAGGAGGCCTTCCGCGCCGATGGTCTCGATCACGTACTTCGTGTAAGGCCCGGGGAAGCCGCCGAGAGCGTCGACGCAGAAGCCGCCGTCCTCCACCACGAGCGGCCCTCCGATCGCAGAGAACGCCTGTCGCGCCTTGGCTCGCGCCACAGCCTCGACGCTGTCCGCCTGGGGCTCGACCAGCGGCAGATCGACGCGCTCCATTTCAAGCTCGATCGCCGCGAGCTGCTCCGCGAGGGCCTTCGCCTTGCCGCGGTTCCCGGTCACGAACCGGATTTTTCTCAAAACCATTTGACCGGGAAAGGCGCCGGTGCATAGGCATCGATGTAGGAGAGAGCTTCCTCGATGTCATTGGCCAGGTGATAGAGAGGCCGGTGGTGCTCCGCGCTCGCGAAGCCTTCTCGGAAGAGATGCTCGAACAGGATCGCCAGGGGCTCGTAGAAATCTTTGCAATTCAGGAGCACGATCGGCTTCTCATGGAACTGCATCTGCTTGGCCGCCAGGACCTCGATCAGCTCGTCGAGCGTACCGAGCCCGCCGGGAAGGGCCACGAAGGCGTCGGCCCGCGTCTCCATCTCCGCTTTCCGCGCGCGCAGATCCTTGGTGGTCACGATCTCGTCCGCGCGGTCGAACACGTAGGGCGTGCCGCGCATGACCTCCGGAATGACCCCGACGACCTCCCCGCCGTGATCCTTGACGGCCCGGGCAACGGCGTCCATGAGGCCCGTGTTGCTGCCGCCGAAGACGAGCCTGTCGCCCCGCCCGCCGATCGCCGCGCCGAGCGCGGTGGCCGTCGCGAAGTAGGCGGGATCGACCATGTCGCTCGACGAGCTGTAGACGCAGATCGACAGAGGTGGCTGCTGGGTGCGCGTCGTATTCATGACGCCTGTTGAAATAGAGGCTGTCGGGCCGGTATTCCCCAAAAGGTTGGCCGGGGCCGCAAAACCGCGGCCCCGGCTTCATGGAGGCACGGATCAGCAGTAGGAGCCGCCCGTGCACAGAGCGGTGGTCATGGCGCTACCACCGCCACAGGTGTCGGTCGTGGTGGGACAGGCGGTGTCCTGGGATACACACTGGCACTCGCTGGCGTCCAGACACCTCACGGTGGTTTCGCCGAGACCCCCGTGCGCGCGCCGAAGCTCACGTCCGGTCAGGTGGCGCAGCGTTTCCCGGTTCAAGCCCAGCTTCTTTCTATCTTTCTTCATACATGGCCTCCTTGAGATGAAATAAGTTTAAACCAAAGGAGGAACTATAGTCAATATAATCAGAGCAGGATGCGGGGAGGGATCGCGATCAGCAGCAGCCGGTCCCAGAGGGGTTCCTGGTCCGAGATGGCCGCCAGCAGCGCCAGGCCGACCCCGGCGGAGCCCACGAGGAAGCCGCCGTCCTTCTGCCAGGTATAGGTCCCGTCGGGCTCAAGCCGCGAGACCGGGAAGCCGCCGATCCCCTCGCCGGGCCGCCTCAGGTGACGGAGCCCGATCTCGTACCAGAGCCTGGCCGGTACGGCGAAGCGGTCCTCGCGCGTGGCCTGGTAGATGCGGTTGAAGAGATGGGCCAGCCCGAAGGCGCCATGGCAGAGCCCGGCGTCCACCACTCCCGAGGTCTCCAGCGGCCGCGCGGCGGCACGGCCGGCGATTTCCAGGGCCTCCTCTTCCCAGTCTTGCCGGCCCGCCGCGCGAGCCGCATGGAGCAGGACGGCGGCGATCCCCGCGTCGCCGTAGCACCAGGCGAGGCGGGCGGAGACCGGCGGGGCTCCCGGGGCGACCCAGGAGGCGAAGCAGGAAGCGCCGCCCATCTCATCCTTCCGGGCCAGGAGCCAGCGGACCGCCTCTTCGAGCCGGGAGGCTCCGGCGGAGTCGAGGATCCCGAGCCGGCCGGCCTCGGCGAGCAGCGCGATGGCGGCGGGCGTTCCATGCGCCGCGCCCAGGTCGTAGCGGCCGTTCGGGCAGGTCGACAAAGCCCAGGGACCGAGTTGATCCGGAGGCGTGAACCACGTCACACCGTCGGGCGTCTCCTCGGCGAGGTCCATCAGGTGGGCGACCACTCTTTCGAGGCAGTCTCTGGCCAGAGACCGGGGGAGCCGCTCCAGGGCGTAGACGCCGAGCCCCGTCACCCCGCGGATCAGGTCGAAGCTTTCGGGCCAGGGCGACTGGTCGAGGGTCTCGAGGATCGCCTCGTCGATCTCCCGGCCGGCGTCGTCGTCAGGATCGTCTTTGAAGCCCAGGAAGGCCGCGAGGTGCTGTTCCGCCCACGCGATGCCGGGGAACCCGCTGTAGAGCCCGGCATGCATCGGCACCGTCACCAGAGCGTCGGTGGCCTGGTCGAGAAGGCGCTCTGACAGGCCGAGGTGTTCTTCCTCCCCACTGAAGCGCGCGAGATAGGCGAAGAACACCGCCTGCCCGGCAAGCCCTTCCGCGAGCGAGGCCTCTCGTGCCGACTCCCGCCGCAGCTCCCCGGCGATCTCCTCGACCGCCTCCCGGGCCTGCCGGGCCAGGTCGCCGTCGAGCAATGGAAGCCAGGGGCCACGGTTCATGGCCAGGATTATACTTTGAGAGGTACGATGGTATGAATTTTTTCGATTCGAAAAGGATTCCTCACGCCCATCTCTGAAATCCCACTTCCTCCAGCCCCCTCCTCTCCTTCTCCGCCTTCGAGAGCGGCGGCGTACAGATCCCGGAGTTGCCGGGTGGTGCGCGGAACCGATCGAGATCGGGGTCCCGGGCTTCGTCCTGCGCCCGCCGGTGCTGCACCGCACCGCCGTCCCGGTGGTGACGGATCTGGAGGAAGCCGCCCGCCGGCCCGAGCTGGGCGTGCTCTCCGTAATGGCCCACGGCGAAACCGAGCAGGGGGCGCCGATCGCCGCCGCCGTGCTCCCCGCCATCCGGGAGCTCGACAACGACAGGGCCAGGCTGTACTACGACCTCGTATACAATTCCTTGAATGAGACCGCTCGCCGGTCGTTGGAGGCCATGATGAAGGGTTACGAATACCAGAGCGATTTCGCGCGAAAGTATGTCGCCCAGGGACGCGCCGAAGAAGCCGCACAGGCCTTGTTGACTGTACTGCGGGTTCGCGGCATCACGGTGCCGGACGCCGTTCGTGAGCACATCCTGGCCCAAACAGATCCGGAACGGCTCGAGCGTTGGCTGGAGAAGGCCGTTGTCGCGACCACGGCCGCCACAGTCATCGACGAGTCGAACTGAGGTCCCCTATGCCACCCCCAGGATCCACCCCTCCAGCCCCGCCCGCTCCTTCTCCTCCTTCGAGAGCGGCGGCGTGAAGTAGGCGCGTAGGAGGCCGAGCTGGTCCCTCTCCTGGAGCCAGGCGCAGATGGCGTAGGCGTCCTGCTCCTGCTGGCTTAAGCCCTCCTTGCGGTAGCGGTGCCGCAGGCGCGCCGGCCGCACCTCCGCGAGCACCGACTTCCCCTTCTTCGCCTCCCAGCCGTCGAACGGCCAGAAATGGGCGCGGTCCCGGGCCCGGCGGAGGTAGTCGATCCAGGGCAGGCCGGCGTGGGTGGCCTTGGCCAGGCTGTCCTGGATGTCCCAATGGAAGACGCTCTTGGGGAACGCCGTCCACTGGCCGGTGAGGCGGTGCTCGTCCGGATCGCCGCTGCGCGGGTTGCCTGGCAGCAGCTCACGGACGGCGAAGCGGTCGGTGGGCCAGTTCTTCTCGAAGTCCTCAAGGAACGCCGGCCAGCTCTTCAGGTCGTGCCGGTCCATGTAGGTCTGCGGGAATGAGAAGGCGTGGTCGATCCCCACGATCACCGGCTCGCCGCCGGTGATCTGCCCCAGCAGCCACTCGGCCAGGTCGCGCCGGCTCCACCGCCCCGAGGGGTGCCCCGGATTGCGCTCCTGGAACAGCTCGTGGTCCTCGACCGCCATGTAGACCTTGATGTTCGAGATGGGATCGCCCGGGTCCTTGCGGCCCGAATAGCGCACCCCGATGTACTGCTGGAAGTCCGGCACGCGATGTCCCTCCTGATGAAGCCGCGGTACGACCCCGGCATCGTATCAGGACCGGCCGGACGCTCACAGCCGCCGCTTGATGCCGGAGATCGTGTCCGCGTCCTGCTCGCGCTTGCCGACCTTGTCCTCCAGATAGCAGAGGCCGTCGCGCACGTCGTAGGTATAGGAGACGCAGCGGCCGTCCCGGCGACAGTCGTCCTTGCAGGAAGCCAGGCCTCGCGACTGATAGCGGCTGTAGTAGCCGCCTCGGTAATCGATCCCCCGCTCCTCGGTCAGCTCGCCGTAGCCGGACCCGCCCGGGTAGGTCCCTCCCTGCCGCTTGATGCCGGAGACCTTGTCCGCGTCCTGCTCGCGTTTGCCGATCTTGTCCTCCAGAGAACAGAGGCCGTTGCGCACGTCATAGGTGTAGGAGACGCAGCGGCCGTCCCGGCGGCAGTCGCTCTTGCAGGAGGACACGGCTTGCGACTGATAGCGGGTGTAGTAGCCGCCCCGGTAATCGATCCCCCGCTCCTCGGAGAGATCCCCCTGCCCGCCGCCGCCCGAGCCGCCCTCCTTGAGGCCGGCCGTCGTGCGCGAGTCCCGGCTGCCTCCCGGCACCCGGTCCTTGAGGTAGCAGCGCTCTTCGACGTGATTGTAGGTGTACGCCTGGCAGCGTCCGTCCCGGGCACAGGCGCGCCGGCACTCCTCCAACTCGCCGGTGCGGAACGACGTGTAGTCGCTCCCCTTGCGGTTGACTCCGTTCTCGATCGTCACCCGCTGGGCCAGCGCCTGCGCCGCCAGCGTGGCGGTCAGGATCAGGACCATCCCCCCGAACCTCTTCAGTCTGATCACGGTCGCACCTCCCTCTCGCCTGAAACACCCCGAGGAATTCTAAAGGACAACGCCCCGTCCAGCCTTTTTGCCGCGACTTGACGTAAAATACGTCTCGGAGCGGCAAAGACCATGACAGAAGCAGGCAGCAGGTACGACTACGACTACGTCATCGTGGGTTCCGGTTTCGGCGGCAGCGTCTCGGCGCTGCGGCTGTCGGAGAAGGGGTACAAGGTGCTGGTCGTCGAGGCCGGCAAGCGCTGGCGGACCGAGGACTTCCCCAAGACCAACTGGAGCGTCCGCAAGTTCCTCTGGCTCCCCGCCCTCTTCTGCTACGGCATCCAGCGCCTGACCCTGCTCCGCGACGTGCTGGTGCTCTCGGGCGCGGGCGTGGGCGGCGGCTCCCTGGTCTACGCCAACACCCACCTGGTGCCCCAGGACGAGGCCTTCCAGCGGGGGACCTGGCCGCGGGGGTTCGACTGGAAACAGACCCTGCTTCCCCATTACCAGACGGCGAAGCGGATGCTGGGCGTCACCGCCAATCCCCACCTGTGGCCAGGCGACCTGGTGCTCCAGGACTTCGCCCGCACCCTCGGCCGGGAGGACACCTTCCGTCCCACCGAGGTCGGCGTCCTCTTCGGCGACAAGGCGGGCGAGAAGGTGGGCGATCCCTACTTCGGCGGCGAGGGTCCGGAGCGCTCCACCTGCACGTATTGCGGCGGCTGCATGGTGGGATGCCGGCACAACGCCAAGAACACGCTGGACAAGAACTATCTCTGGTTCGCCGAGAAACTCGGCGCCGAGGTCCTCCCCGAGACCCGGGTCACCGGCGTGCGGGAGGACGGCCAGGGCGGCTGGCTCGTCGACGTCCGCAGCTCCACCCGCAAGCTCTTCCGGCGCCGGCGGACCCTGCGCGCCCGCGGCGTGGTGCTCGCGGCCGGCGCGCTGGGCACGGTCAACCTGCTGCTCAAGTGCCGCGACGCGGGCCTGCTCCCCCGCCTCTCCCCCGCCCTCGGCTCCTACGTGCGGACCAACAGCGAGGTGATCTGCGGCGCCACCTCCCGCTCGGACGAACAGGACTACTCCCGCGGCATCGCCATCGCCAGCAGCTTCCACCCCGATCCGGACACCTGCGTCGAGATCGTCCGCTATCCCAAGGGGTCCGACGTGATGAGCTTCCTGGGAACCCTGCTGGTGGACGGCGGCACCCGTCTGACCCGGCCTCTCAAGTGGCTGGGCGCCTGCCTGCGCCACCCCGTCGACTGCCTGCGCACCTTCAATCCCGTGGGCTGGGCCCGGCGGTCGAACATCGTGCTGGTGATGCAGAACCTGGAGAGCTCGTTTCACCTGGTGCGCTCGCGGCGCTGGTTCTGGCCTTTCGCCAAGGGGTTGACCAGCCAGCGGGCTCCCGGCGAGCCGCCCATCCCGGCCTATATTCCGGTGGCCAATCAGGCGGCGCGGTTCGTGGCCGAGCGGACCGACGCCTATCCTTCCAGCTCGCTCAACGAGGTGCTGCTGAACGTGCCCACCACGGCCCACATCCTGGGCGGCGCGCCCATGGGATCGACTCCCGCCGAGGGGGTGATCGACTGGCGCAACCGCGTCTTCGGCTACGAGGGGCTCTACGTGGTGGACGGCTCGATGATCCCGGCCAATCTGGGCGTGAACCCGAGCCTGACCATCACCGCCATGGCCGAGCACGCCATGAGCCACATCCCGATGAAGAACGCCGAGGAGGGGTTGCGGCGCCTGCCGGTCCAGGCCCGGGCGGCGGAGGCGCCGCTATCGCCGCTCATGGAAGCGGTCTCCTAGCTCAGCAACAACCCCGGCAGAGCGAGGAAGAACAGCACGTACACGCAGAGCAGCACGCGGAGCGTGCCGCACAGCATGGCCACCGGCCGGTCCCCCAGGGACCGGTCGCGCCCGCCGAAGAGGAAGCGCATCAGCGCCAGGTCTCCCCGCAGGTCGCTGCCGGTGAGCCCCGGCCGCCCCAGGGCGGCGTAGAGAAGAGGATGGCGGCGACTCAAAGTGTCGCAGAGCCGTGACGCCAGCAGGCACCACACCAGCACAGAGCACCAGTAGACGGAGAACAGGACAGGAAAAAGGGTCACCGATCCCTCCGAGAAGAGTCTCCCCTCCGGAGGACACACGACGCCTCACAGAAGACTCTTAAAAGTTCGTCTTACTAGAGCAGGTGTCTCAGGATACCTTAGCGTGACACGGGGGGCAAGAGTCCCGGGGAGGAGGCGGCCTCCTCCCCGGGATCAGGACGCTACGGAGGGCAGACGATGGTCGGGCAGGGCGCCTGGCAGCAGGTCACGCAGACCGGACCGTTGTCGGTCGAACAGCAGATCTTCTTGCAGGCGGCCTCGGCCGTGGGGATGGCGACCGACGCGGCGGCCGCGGCGGCCAGGGCCAGGGTCAACATCAGGAGCTTCTTCTTCATTCGTTTTTCTCCTATGGAATCAGACGCAGGCACGCTCGGTACAGATCGTAGGTCCGCCCTTCGACTTGCAGCAGGTGTTGCACTCGACCTGCCAGCAGGTGGTCGTCTGCGCCTGCGCGGCGGGCGAGAAGAGTCCGGCCTCGAGCCCGGCGGTGGCCGCCAGAGCCAGTCCCAGCAGAATCAGCTTCCTTCGCATGACGGTTTCTCCTTTGGTTACGGGCATGCCAGCCGCGGACAGGGCTTGCCGGGGCAGCAGGTGACGCAGGGCGTGCCGCCGGGGCAGCAGATCCTGGTGCAGGCGGCCGCCTCCGCCGGAGCGGTCGAGAGGTAGGCGCCGGCCGCCGCCGCCAGGGCGACGAGCAGGCACGCGAGCTTCTTCTTCATGTCCTCAGACTCCTTTCGAGAAAGTCCCATGGGCTAGGGACACTGGATCGGACAGGGACGGGCACAACAGTAACAACGATCGGGCTCGCAGCAGACGAGGAATCCCTTGCAGGCGGCCTCGGCGGGCTTGGGGTTGAACACGCCCAGGGCGGCGGCGGCGGCCCCCAGGGCGAACGACAGGGCGATCAGTTTTCTGCGCATTTGGGACCTCCTCGGAAGTAGGCGGGGCCACGCCCCCTATTGAACGGTGTCGATCGGATGGACAGGGGGGACAAGCTCTCCCCCTCCGGGATAGACTTCGGTCTTCAAGCAAGATCCCGGCGAGGTGACCTCATGAAAATACCTGGTCTCATTCTCAAGCAGATGTACACGTTGGGCAGTCTGGAAAACGTCGAGGACGGCGTCCGCTTCAGCCTCAAGAACCGGCTGAGCAACGCCACGCTGACGCGGCTGAGCGAGGTGCGGATCGACGGCCAGCCGGTCCCTCTCGACCGCCTGACCCTGGACCTGGGCGGCGACCAGGTCTCCGGTACCGCGGTGACCCCCTCCTCGGCCATCGCCTTCCCCCTGGCCAAGGTGGTCAACATCCACGCCCGCACCGACCAGCTCGAAAAAGGCCAGCACGAGATCGCCATCGCCTTCGAGGCCACTCCGTTCGGCTCGCTCTCCTTCAAGGTCAAGGACGCCATCGCCGAGAAGGTCAAGCGCAACACCGTCCCCCACAACAGGGAGGACGACCACACGCACGAGATGGTCAAGGCGCGCCAGGCGTTCGTCGAGGAATACACCGGCTACAAGATCCAGCACATCGACAAGTTCTCGTTCGACCCCGCCATCACCAAAGGCAACATCGAGAACTTCTCGGGCGTGGCCCAGATCCCCATCGGCTTCGCGGGCCCCATCAAGATCAACGGCGAGCACGCGCAGGGCGAATTCATCATCCCCCTGGCCACCACCGAAGGCACCCTGGTGGCGTCCTACAACCGTGGCATGAAGGTGCTGAACCTCTCCGGCGGCGTCACCTGCACCGTGGTGGGCGACAGCATGCAGCGGGCGCCGGTGTTCGTCTTCGAAAACGCCCGCCACGCCCGCGACTTCGTGACCTGGGTGGACGACAACCTGGGGAAAATCCGCGAAGAGGCCGAGGCCACCTCCAGCGTGGCCAAGCTGATCTACATCGACCGCTACCTCTCGAACAAGCTGGTCTTCCTGCGCTTCAACTACACCACCGGCGACGCCGCCGGCCAGAACATGGTGGGCCGGGCCACCTTCGCGGCCTGCTCATGGATCCTGGAGAACCACGACAAGATCCTCCACTTCTACCTGGAGTCGAACTTCGCCACCGACAAGAAGTCGTCGCAGATCAACGTCATGCGCACCCGCGGCAAGCGGGTGACGGCCGAGTGCACGATTCCGCGCGACGTGCTGATCCAGAACATGCGGGTCGATCCCGAGACCCTTCACTACCACGCCGGCATCGCCAACGTGGGCGCTTTCATCTCGGGGGCCAACAACAACGGCTGCCACTCCCCCAACGGCATCACGGCGATGTTCATCGCCACCGGGCAGGACGTGGCCAACGTCTCGGAGTCCTCGGCGGGCATCGTCTACACCGAGGTGACGCCGGAGAAGGATCTCTACATCTCGATCACCATCCCGTCGCTGATCGTGGCCACCCACGGCGGCGGTACGGGTCTGGCGACCCAGCGGGAGTGCCTGGAGGTCCTGGGCTGCGTGGGCCGGGGCAAGGTCCACAAGCTGGCGGAGATCGTGGCCGGCGTGGTGCTGGCGGGCGAGATCTCGCTGGCGTCGGCGATCTCGTCGCTGGACTGGGTTTCCAGCCACGAGCAGTACGGGCGGAACCGGTAGAGTAGACTCTCTCCGTAATGGCTGAACCGCGCGTAGTCCAGGAAGACGCCGAAGTTCCAGCCTCCCCTCCTCCGGCGGCGCTGGCTCCCGTGCCGGCGGCGCCGCCGTCGAAGGACCCCATCCCCGGCTTCGAGATGCTGCCGGACGAGCCCCCGCACGGGCTCGTCCGCCGCTTCTTCACCACCCAGCGCCATCTGATCGCCCTCGGCTTCGGCGCCCTGGCGGCCCATGCCCGGGAGGGGCAGGCGCTGGGCAAGGGCCGTAGGTTCCGCCTGCTCTTCTTCCTGGAACGCCTGATCGCCTTCCTGGCGCGGCCGTTCCTCGACAAGACCATCGTCGACCGGCCCTTCCCGGTCCAGCTCCGCCGGCGGCTGGAGACCCTCGGCCCCACCTACATCAAGCTCGGCCAGGTCCTCGCCCTGCGCCAGGACATCCTGCCGCCGTCCATCACGGACGAGCTCAAGAACCTGCTGGACCGCCTGCCGGTGGTGGACTTCGACCGCTACATCCGGCTCATCGAGGCGGACGTCAAGCGGCCGGTGGCGGAGATGTACTCCTGGATCGACCCGATCCCCCTGGGCTCGGCCTCCATCGCCCAGATCCACCGCGCCACGACCGTCGAAGGGGACCAGGTCATCCTCAAGGTCGTGAAGCCGGGGATCCCCCAGACGCTGAACCGCGACGCGGTCCTGCTGCGCATCCTGGGCCTGATGCTGCAGGCGATCCTCCCCCAGTACCGGCCCAGGCAGCTCATCAAGGAGTTCGTGGAGTACACCCGCCGCGAGGTGGACCTGCGGCGCGAGGCGGACAACGCCGAGACCTTCGCCGCCAACTTCCACGACCTGCCCGGCGTGGTCTTCCCCCGCATCTACCGCCAGTACAGCGGCCAGCGCGTGCTGTGCATGGAGTTCCTCAAGGGCTACAAGCCGGGCGCGCCGGAGACCCAGGATCTCAGCGACGAGGACCGCGACCACCTGGTGGACCTGGGCGCCGCGAGCATCATCCGCATGCTCTTCCTGGACGGCTTCTTCCACGCCGACCTGCACCCGGGCAACCTGCTGATCCTGCCCGGCCCGAAGCTGGGCTTCATCGACCTGGGGATGGTGGGCCGCTTCGAGAGCGATCTGCGGCGGACGTTCCTCTACTACTACTACACCCTGGTGATGGGCGACGCCGAGGGGGCGGCGCGGTATCTCGCGGCCATCGGCCAGCCGGGTCCGGGCGCGGATTTCGCGGGGTTCCGCCGCGAGGTGACGGAGATCCTGCTGCGCTTCAACCGCGCCTCCAGCTTCAAGGATTTTTCGCTGGGCCAGCTCATCATGCGCTCAGTGAACCTGGGCGCCCAGCACCGGCTCTACTTCCCCGTCGAGATGGTGTTGATGGTGAAGGCGCTGATCACCTTCGAGGGCGTGGGCCAGATCCTCAAGCCCGGGCTGGACGTGGCGGCGGTCTCGCGCGAGCACGCCACCGCCATCTTCCGCGGCCAGTTCAGCCCCGAGAACCTGCTGAAGCAGGTTCTGCGGGCGGGCCCCGAGGTCCTGGAGGCCGTGGCCAAGGCCCCGAGCCTGATCACGGAAGGGCTCCGCCTGCTGGAGCAGGCCACCCGCCGCTCCCCCTCGAATCCCCTCGCCGGCCTGCGCGGCACCCTCTTCGGCGGCTTCTGCATGGTGGCCGGAGCGATCCTCGCCGGCGCCAAAGGGCCGTGGCCGGTATGGGCGGTGCTGTTCGCGGTGGGGATCGCGGCGGCGTTGCACCGGGATCGGTCGTAGGGCCTCCGCGTCCAGGGCGGGTTGCCCGTCGAGGCGGCCTGCCCTTCGAAGCCTCACCCCCTGGCCCCCTCTCCCGACCCCTCCCGCCACCCGGGAGAGGGGGAACGATGCTTCAGTGATCTTGCCGAGCTCGACAACCTGGATCGCAGGGCCCTCCCTCTCCCGGGGGCGGGCGGCAGGGAGATGGGAGAGGGACCGAGGGTGAGGTCTCGAAGCGCAGGTCGCCCGCCGTCCTCCGCCTGTTAAAATCTCCCCCAGCTCCACTTCCTTCACCCAAGGAGGCCTCTCCGTGAGACTTCGCGCCGTTTTTCTCTCCGCGGCCCTGCTTCTTTCTCTTCCCCTGACCTCCCAGACGCCCCCGGCGCCTGCCAACCTCGATTTCGAGCAGGGACAGCCGGGCGAGACGCCGCCGGGGTGGTTCGTTCCCACCCCCTCGACGCAGGCGGGCTATACGGTGAAGATCGTCACGGAGAGGCCCGAGGCGGGCCGGCAGGCCGTCCAGGTGGCTTTCGAAGGCCAGGCCCCGAACCCGCGGGCGTTCGGCAACCTCATGACGACCTTCGACGCCGCCGGGTTCCGGGGCAAGCGGGTCCGTTTCCGCGCCGCCGTGCGCGCCGAGGCCGGCCAGGGAAACTGGGCGGCCCTCTGGCTGCGGGTGGACCGCGAAGGCGGAGCCCGCGGCTTCTTCGACAACATGGGGAACCGGCCCATCACCGCCGCCGGCTGGAAGGACTATGAGATCGTGGGCGACGTGGCTCCCGATGCCAGGACGGTCAACATCGGCTTCATGCTGATCGGCGCCGGCAAGGCGTGGATCGACTCGGCCTCCTTCGAGGTCGTGGGGGAATCCGGGGCCGGCAACGAGCCCGCCCGGCCGCTCTCCGCCCGCGGCCTGGAGAACCTCGCCGCCTTCACGCGCCTGCTCGGCTATGTGCGCTATTTCCACCCCAGCGATCAGGCCGCGTCCGCGGACTGGGAGAAGCTGGCCCTGGCCGGCGTCCAGAAAGCCGAGGGGGCCTCGGGACCCACCGAGCTGGCCCGCGTTCTGGAGGACTTCTTCCGTCCCGTCGCGCCCACGGTGCGCGTCTACCCCACCGCCGGCGCCAGGCCCGAAGTCCCCGCCGGGCTGTCGCCTCCGGCCGGCGTCGCGGACCCGGAGGCCGTGGCCTGGGAGCACCTCGGCGTGCAGGTCTCCTCCGAGCCGTCGATCTACAGGAGCCGGCGGGTGGGCAATCTTCCCACCGCGCCGGAGGACGGCAGTGCCCTCCTCCAGTACGTGGAGGCGGCGCCCTATCGCGGCAAGCGCGTGGTCCTGCGGGCCTGGTCGCGGGCCGAGGTACAGGGCGCCCACAAAGCGGCCCTCGGGCTGAGCGTCTATCGGAAGGACGAATCGAAGATCTCCCAGCAGAAGGCGGAGATCACCTCGCCGGAGTGGCGTGTCTACGAGGTCGCCGCCGAAGTGGCTCCGGACGCGGAGGCGATGATGATCGCCGTGGGCCTCATCGCCGAAGGCCGCTCGTGGTGGGACGACGTCACCCTGGAGGTGGAGGGCGGCGGGCCGGCGAAGACGCTGCTGAAGAACGGCGACTTCGAGGCCGCCAGAGAGGAGAGCAAGCCCTCCGGGTGGAGCCTCGGCGGTACGGCCGAGCGGGCCGGCTACCGGGCGGTGCTGAGCGAGGAGGCCCCGAAGAGCGGCCGGCGAAGCCTGGCCTTCTCCTGGGCGCGGCCGGACCCCTCCGTTCTCCCGAAGCCCGGCGAGATCTTCGTGGCCGATCTCGGCGGCGGCGTCTCGGCCATGGTCCCGCTGGCGCTCTATAAAGACGAGAAGGGGACGCTTCCCCACGTCGCGCCCGACGTCCGGCCCCCCTCGCCGGAGAAGCCGGAAGGGTTCGCGCCGTCGGGCCACGACCGGACGACCCGGCTGGCCGGCGTGGCCCTGGCCTGGAACGTCTTCCAGCACTTCTATCCTTATTTCGACGTCGTCCAGACCGACTGGCCGGCGGAGCTGCGGCGGGCCCTCTCCTCCGCCGCCACGGACAGAGACGATCTGGCGTTCGTGGACACCCTGCGCCGGCTCGTCGCCGCGCTCCACGACGGCCACGGCGGCGTCTACTATCCGAACAACAGTTTCCGCATGCCGCTGCTCTGGGACTGGGTGGAGGACCAGCTCGTGGTCACCAGGGTCGCGCCCGAGGGAGCCGGGGAGCTGCGCCGCGGCGACGTGATCCTGACCCTGGACGGCCGGCCCGCGCGCGAGGCCCTGGCCGCGGCGGAGGAGCTGATCTCGGCGGCCACCCCGCAGTGGCGGCGCTACCTGGGCCTCGGCCGGATCGCCCGCTGCCGGCAGGAGAAGCAGGTCCACCTGGAGGTGCGGCGTCCTACCGGCGAGACCTTCACGGCCACCGTGGCCTGCTCGCTTCCCCTCGAAGGCCCGGCTCTGGAGGAGGACCGGCCGGAGAAGATCGCCGAGGTGCGGCCCGGCATCTTCTATGTGGACATCGACCGCATCAGCGACGACGACTTCAAGGGCGCGCTGGACCGTCTGGCCGCGGCGAAAGGCGTGGTTTTCGATCTCCGGGGCTACCCCCGGAACCTCTCCACCATCGTCATCGCCCACCTCACCGGCGAGACGCTGACGTCGGCGCGCTGGAACGTCCCCCTCATCCACCGCCCTGACCGCAAGGACGTGAAATGGGAGTTTTCGAACTGGCCGGTGGAACCCGCTGAGCCGCGCATCCGGGGCAAGGCGGCCTTCATCACGGACGGACGGGCCATCAGCTACGCCGAGACCTACATGGGGATCATCGAGCACTACAAGCTGGCGGCCATCGTGGGCGGCCCCACGGCGGGGACGAACGGCAACATCAATCCCTTCGCTCTGCCGGGCGGCTACAGCCTGATCTGGACCGGCATGAGGGTGCTCAAGCACGACGGTTCCCAACTCCATGGGATCGGCATCCAGCCGACCGTCCCGGCATCCCGCACGCTCAAGGGCGTGGCGGAAGGCCGGGACGAGCTGCTGGAAAAGGCGGTCGAGGTGGTGGGAGGCGGCGGCCGATAGGTTTGACCGTCGGTTCCGGCGCCCGGAACGCCACACCGGACCTCCGAACCGTCGCACCGGAGGTCCGGACCGTGCTACCGGAGATCCGGATCGTCCCACCGAATCTCCGAACCGTCCTACCGGAGGTCCGAACCGTCCTACCGGACTTCCGGGTCGTTCCACCGGAAGTCCGGATCGTCGTACCCGAGGTCCGGATCACCGCACCCAGTGGGTGGAGGCTTCCATCTTTCCGGTAGGACGCCATACCCACTGGGTGGGAGCCTCTACCTTCTCGCCCAGGCCTCCCACCCGTTCGCCCGGACGTCCCACCTGTTCGCACGAGCGTTCCACCCTCTCTCCTGAATCACTGATCTTCGTGTTACGATCCCCAAAGAGTTCATTTTCTGTAGGAGGTGGTAGGGATGAGAGCGAAGATCAACAAGATCCCCGTCGTCCTGCTGTGGCTCCTCCTTCCCCTGCTCGGGACCGCTCCGGCCCTGGCCGCGCCGGGCGACGAGCCCGCCCGCCGGCTCACCCCGCGCGGGCTGGAGAACCTGGAAGCCTTCACCCGCCTGCTGGGATACGTCCGCTTCTTCCATCCCAGCGACCAGGCCGCGGCGGCGGACTGGGAGCGGGTGGCCATCGCCGGCGTCCAGGAGGCCGAGAAGGCCGTCAACGCCGTGGACCTGGCCCGCACCCTGGAGGACTTCTTCCGTCCTCTGGCTCCGACCCTGCGGGTCTACGCCGGCGACCGGCCCGCCCTCCCCCCGGAGCTGTCGCCCCCGTCCCCGGACGCGGAGGTCATCTTCTGGGAGCACCGGGGCGTCGATCTGGGCCTGGGGCCGACCCCCTACTCCAGCCAGCGCAGCACCGCCCGCGGGACGCCCCCGGCGAGCACCGGCCTGCCGGTTCCCGGCCAGCCGCTGGAGGTCTCCCTGGGCGGCGGCGTTTCGGCGCTGTTCCCCCTGACGCTGTACCGCGACGCGGGCGGCACGATCCCTCACACGACCGAGCCGCCGCCGGCGCCGGACAAGCCCGGGAGCTGGAGAGCGTCGGGGAACGACCGCGCCACCCGGCTGGCGGGCATCGCGATCGCGTGGTCGGCGCTGCGGCACTTCTATCCCTATTTCGACGTCATCCCGACGGACTGGCCGGGCGAGCTGCGCAAGGGGCTGACCGCCGCCGCCAAAGACCGCAACGAGCTGGCTTTCCTCGCCACGGCCCGCCGACTCTCCGCCGCCCTTCATGACGGCCACGCGGACGTGTTCCACTCCGTGCGGCGGCAGGGCTTCATGCCGCAGCTGACCTGGGACTGGATCGAGGACAAGCTGGTGATCACCCACGCCGAGGCCGGCGGGCTGCGGCACGGCGACGTCGTGCTGAGCATCAACGGCAAGCCTACCCGGCAGGCCATCGCCGCCGAGGAGCCCCTGGTCTCGGCCGCCACCCCCCAGTGGCGGCGTTGGGCCACCTTGCAGTACCTCCTGGAAGGGGAACGGAACGACCTGCTCCGGCTCAAGGTGCAGCGCGCCCGGGGCGGCGTCGCCAACGTCGCCGTGCCCCGCACGGCGCCGATCTTCAGCGACGACTCCTTCCGCGAGCGCCGGCCGGAGAAGATCTCCGAGATCCGGCCCGGCATCTGGTACGTGGACCTCGACCGCATCAACGACGCCGACTTCCGTGGCGCCATCCCCCAGCTCGCCGCGGCCCGGGGGGTGATCTTCGACATGCGGGGCCATCCCACCCGGCTCTCCGGCATTGTCTTTCAGCACCTGATGAGCCAGGAGGGACGGGCGCCGATCCTCAACGTCCCCTACGTCACCCGTCCCGACCAGCAGGGGATCCGGTTCGAGGACCGCATCGGCAGGATCACACCGGCGTCCCCCCGCATCACCGGCCGGGTCGCCTTCATGACCGACGGCCGGGCCATCAGCGCGGCCGAGACCTTCATGTCGATCGTCGAGGCCTACCGGCTCGGCGAGATCGTCGGCGCCACGACCGCGGGGACCAACGGCAACGTCAACACGGTGCGCTTCCCCGGCTTCTATTTCATGGGCTGGACGGGGATGCAGGTGCTCAAGCACGACGGCTCCCAGCACCATGGCGTGGGCGTCCGGCCGACCGTGCCGGTGTCGCGGACGCTGAAAGGGGTGGCGGAGGGCCGGGACGAGGTGCTGGAAAAGGCCATCGAGGTGGTTACGCCCTGAGCCGGGCTCCGCTCAGCGGGCCAGGTCCCGCAGCAGGAAGGCGCTGAAGGTGCTCGTCGTCACCGAGCCATTCCTCACCCCGGGAAGACATAGCACCGCTGCCGGGCCGCGGCGAGGAGCCCGGCCCGGAAGTCAGGGTGGGCGATGCCGATCAACGCCTCGGCGCGCTGGCGGATGTTCTTGCCCCAGAGGTCGGCGATGCCGTACTCGGTGACCACGTAGTGGATGTCGCCCCGGCTCGTCACCACGCCCGTCCCTTCTTCGAAAACGGTCTGGATGCGGCTGACCGTCCCTCCCTTGGCCGTAGCCGGCAGGGCGATGATCGGCCGGCCGCCGTGGCTGCGCGCCGCGCCGCGGATGAAGTCGACCTGACCGCCGATGCCGGAGAAGAACCGGCCCCGCACCGTGTCCGCGGCCACCTGGCCCGTGAGGTCGACCGCCAGCGCCGAATTGATCGCCGCCATCTGGTCGTTGCGGGCGATCTGGAAGGGGTCGTTGGTGAACCCGCTCGGCCGCATCTCGATCTGCGGATTGTCGTGCACCCAGTTGTAGAGCCGGCGCGTCCCCATCACGAAAGAGGTGACGATCTTGCCCGGCAGGAAGCTCTTGCGCCGGCCGGTGATGACGCCCGCCTCGGCGAGGTGCATCACGCCGTCGGAGAGCATCTCGGTGTGGACCCCCAGGTCGCGCCGGTCGGCCAGGGCGGCGAGGGTGGCGTCGGGAATCCTGCCGATCCCCATCTGGAGCGTGGCGCCGTCCGGGATCAGCGAGGCGACGTTGCGGCCGATCTCGCGGCAGACGTCGTCGAGCGGCTCCGGGACGAGCTCCGGCAGGGGCGCGTCCACCGGCACGAGCTGCGCGATGCGGTCCACATGGAGGAAGGAGTCGCCGAGGGTGCGCGGCATGTTGGGGTTGACCTCGGCGAGGATCAGGTCGGCCGTGTCGACGGCGGCGCGCACGATGTCGACCGCCACTCCGAGGCTGACGAAGCCCAGCCGATCGGGTGGGCTCACCTGGATCAGGGCGACGTTGATGTGCACGCGGCCCGAGGCGATGAGCTGCGGGATCTCCGAGAGAAAGACCGGCATGAAGTCGGCCCGTCCCTCCTGCACCGCCGGGCGGACGTTGGCGCCGATGAAGAAAGCGGTGTGGCGGAAGCGCCCCTCGAGCCCCGGCTGGACGTAGGGCGCCGAGCCCAGGGTCATCAGGTGGACGACCTCGTTGCCTTCGAGGTGCGTGCCGTGGGTCACCATGGCCTCGACGAGGCTGACCGGCTCCGCGGCTCCCGAGCCGATGAGGATGCGTTTCCGCGGCGGGATCAGCCGCACCGCCTGTTCGGCGCTGGCGATCTTGGCGGCGTAGCGGACCTGCCAGTCCGCTTGTGGATCGGAGTTCATGCGCGCGCGGCCCGCGGTCGGTCCGGGGAAGGGTTTCAACATGATCGTTCTCTCCTCCGGCCTCCTTTTTCTCACGCTTTGCGCCCGGCGCGGGACATTCGCCGGGGTATGGCGCGGCACACCGAGGGATGGGCGGACGCCACTGTCCCGGCCACCCCGAAGGGTGGGCAACGAGGCGTTCTGAAGGAGAGGGCCGGCCCCCCGGACCCGCGAAGGGATCCGGGAAGGCCGGGACAGGGACGACAGCTCAGGCCAGACGGGCCGCGACCGGCGGCGGCGCCGGGCCGGTCCCGGCGAGGAAGGGACGCCGCAGGTCGGACCGGTACGCTCCCGGCGTCAGCCCGACGATGCGCTTGAACTCGCGGGTGAAGTGGCTCTGGTCGGAGAACCCCGTCTCCGCCGCCACCGTGCGCAGGGGCTTGCCTTCGCTCAACAGGATCTTCGCCCGGGAGATGCGCACCTGCATCTGGAAGGCGTGGGGCGACAGCCCCACCGCCCGGGTGAAGGTCCTGTGGAGATAGAACGGGCTCAGGTTCGCCACCTTGGAGAGGTCCTCCAGGGAGACGGTGTCGGCGTGGTTCTGGACCAGGAACTGCCGCACGCGCTGGATGGCCTGCCGCTCCTCCCGTCCCTCGTCGCCGATCCGCAGGTGCGCCGTCCGGCGGGCCATCTCCTCGACCAGGCGGAGGAGCAGGATCTCGCTCGACAGGCGCGACGGCTGCTCCTCCAGCCGCGCGTGCGTGGCAACCATCAGCCGGAACAGCTCGCGGTCGAAAAACACCGGCTGACGCAGCGAGAAGACCGCTTCCGCTCCCGGCTCATTCCCCAGGACGCGGGCCACCAGGTCGGTCCGGATGTTCATGGTGCGGTAGGTGCACCCGGCCGGCGTGGCGTGACGGTTGGTGTGGACCTCGCCCGGCGGGACGAAGACCAGCGCCCCGGGGAGAGTCAGGTGCTCGGCGCCCCGGAACGAGAGATAGCCCGGCCCGTCCTCCATCGCCGAGACCTGGACCTCCTCGTGCCAATGCCAGGGATAGACGTGCGTGACTCCGATCCCCCTGGAGAGCTCCAGCCGCCCGCCGAACTGCGGCGCTCTCCAGAAACGGATCCAGTTTTCTGCCTTCGGTGCCATGGATCGCAGATTTCCCCCTTTCCGCGGTGCTCCTCGGCGCCCCCCTATGCCATAAAAGCGTATAGACGGAAGCCCATTGAAGTCTTGAAGCTTCTTGCTCTTTCTCCCCCTCTCGGAGGAGCCCCGCGAAGGCGGGAGACGGCTTGGATCTGACCTGAATGGCTGAAAGCCATATACTGTTTCTACAGCGAAAAGTTGCAGGCCCCGTGGCGGGCGGGGATGGAGAGGCAGGAGAGCTTGGGGACGGTGTTTGCCGTCAGATCACTTCTTCCAGGTCAGCTCCAGGTAGAGCCAGGAGCCATCCGCTTCGACCGGCATGAAGGCTTCGGCGGCTTCTCCTCCCCAGAAGAGGCCGCCCCCGGCGCCCAGAGTCAGGCTGTGGGGCAGCGTCCAGGTCAGCTCGGCGTCCAGCTCCCGCCCCAGCTCGTCCGAGGGATACCGCCCCGAGGCGGGGACGCGGGCGGCGTATCCGAAGCTCTCTTCCTCGAAAGCCCCGGAGCCGCCGTACCAGGCGTCGCTTCGCTCGGTCAGCGCGAAGTCATGGAGGGCCAGCCGCACCTTGACCTTCTCCCCGGCCGAGAGCAGCGTCTCCACGTAGAGGTCCCGCAGGTTCGGGAAGTCCACGTAGTCCATGATCCCGTAGTACTTGTGATTGGTCGGCAGGACGTTGAAGAAGGTCTCGTGATCGCCGCCGCCGGGGTTGTCGTCGCCCGAGGACTGCTCCCAGCTCACATGGACCATGGGCTTGCCCGGCGCGGACGGGAAGTTGCGGCCGGCGTTGACGATGAAGGCCCAGGCCTCCTGGTCCGCCGTCCCCCACTCCCCCGTCTGCAAGGCGCCCCAGACCAGCACGTGGCCGGACGCGTTCCCGGCCAGCAGCGAGGCGCCGGCCGTGGTGATGCTCAGGTCGTCCCCCGCCGCCCCCGGCTGGGTCTGGGCCACCTGCCGGCCGTCCTCGTACTGGACGGCGAACAGGCGGACCTCCGCGCCCGGGATCCAGGCCCCGTGCTGGCCCGTGACCGTGAGGCCGTAGACCTCGACGTCGTCCAGCGGATCGAACGCGTCCTCATGGTCGAAGGTCCCGGCCAAGGGGCGCAGCCCGAAGACGGCGAGATGCCCGCTTCCCTTGCCGTAGCCGAAGCTCGCGCCGTCGAAGCGCCGGCCCACGTTGGTCCAGTCGGCGACGCCGACCAGCCGGTCGGCGAGCAGACGCCGCTTCATCGCGTCCAGGTGGCCGACGCCCGTGGAGACCTCGAAGCCGTCCACGAAGAACTGCCGTCCCAGGGTCATCCTGAAGCCGCCGTTGGCGTACTGGGCGTTCAGCTCGGCGATGCCGATCTGGGAGGGGCTGGTGTCGCCGTTGTTGGCGGAAAGATAGTTGGACCCGGCGCCGAAGGCCGGATTCTCGGGAACGTCGACGACGCCGGCGGCCTGCACCAGGCCGTGCAGCGTCCAGTGCGTCCATTTGGCGTCGAGCCCCACGCGGGCGCGGCCGAGACCGAGGTGGTACGAGCGGTCCGCCGTGGTGTTGCGCGCCGGGGTGTCGAAACCCTCGTAGCGGAGCCGGACGTCGAAGATCGGCTTGATCTCGGGGGACGCCGCGAACGCGGCGCCGGAACACAGGAATGCCAGCGGAACGATGACGCGGAGCTTCATGGATCCCTCCCAAAAAGGAAGAGTAAAAGATAAACGACAATTGCGGTGGAAGTGCGGGGTTCAGGGGGGAGCGGGACAGCGGGGGCGGCATGCCCTGCGAGCCCTCACCTCCCGGCCTCCTCTCCCGCCCCCTCCCTCCCACCCTCACCGGGAGAGGAGGAGAAGTTAGCCAAAAGAAGCCACAAAAAAGTTTCTTCAGGTGGTCTGGTTCGGCGGCTGACCCGACAAACCCTTCCCCCTCTCCCGGTGTGGGTGGGAGGGAGGGGTCGGGAGAGGGGGCCAGGGGGTGAGGGCTCGAAGGGCGCCCCGCCGAGACCGGCAAGGCCGCCCTGAACCCGCTACCCCTCCAGAATCCTCTCCAGCCGCGACAGCGCGTGATCCAGCCGGCGCACCGTCGGGTTGCCGGAGGTCGCGGCCTGGTGATGGTGCAGGACCTTCTCGAGCTCGACCTGTTCCCAGAGGCTCCGCTTCTCTTCGAGCACGTCCCGCCGCAGGGTGACCCCGTGGCGGGCCAGCACGGGCGCCAGCTCGTCGTAGCGGGCCAGCAGGGTCCGCCGCGTCGATTCGTAGGCGTGCTCGCAGACGGCGCGGCGCTCGGCGAAGCCGAAGATGTTGGTGAAGAACATCAGGTAATCGTCCCGCCTCGGCTGGATCAGCACGACGTCGGAACCCTTGAACTTGGTCTCGTAGGACGCCATCCCCACTTCCAGACGGGAGTGGATGATGGTGCGGAAGGTCTGCGAAAGCACCGTCGGCAGACCCCAGTCGAGCAGGTTGGTGGACCCCTTCATCACCCCCTGCTCCATGGCGCGGACAGTGTCCACCGGGACGATCGGATTGATGCAGAGCACCAGATCCGCCCCCGCCTCCAGGGCGACCGAGGCGTGCATGCTCTTGAGGAGCACGCCGTCCACGTAGTGCCGCCCCTCGATCTCCACCGGCGAGTAGAGCCCGGGAAGGGCGCTGCTGGCCTGCACGGCCTGGGAGATGGGGACGTGGTCCAGCCCCGGCTCGCCGAAGCGCGCCGCCTGGCCCGAATCGAGGTCGGTGGCCACCACCACGAGATGCTTGCCGAGCTTCCGGAAATCGTCCGTCCGCCCCTTCATGCCGTAGATCTTCTCGAGATACCTGCGGACCGCCACGTTGTCGAACAGACCGACCGGCAGAGCGCGGGAGACCCGGGTGAGGGACTCCATGAGCGTCTGGTTCCGCCAGTCCGTGACCCAGTCCCACAAGGACTCGCCGACCAGCCGCGGCACCTTGAGACCGCTGTGGACGTACCCCTTGAGATCGGGGGTCAGGAAGGTTTCCGGGGTGAAGGGATGCTCGCCGGGCTCATGCGAGATGATGGCGCGGCACATCTGCGCCGACGTCAGGTTGTTGGCGAGGTTGGCGCAGATGAAGGCGCCGGCGCTCACCCCCACGTAGATGAAGAGGTCGTTGAAGTCGACGCCGTCGAGAGCTTCATCCAAAGCCCGAAGGGCGCCGATCTCATAGATGGCGCCCTCCGGAGCTCCCGCGGCGACAGCGAGTCCGATCTTGGGGGAGCGGACGAGGGTACTGCTGGAACCGTTGCCGCTGCGCTCCACCTGGATCCTCCCCGCCTAGGCGATGATGTTGCTCGGATCCGTCGGCGTCGCGGTGGCGGCCTCGGGGGTCACCACCGTGCCGGCGGCCGGCGTGGTGCGGGGCTTGAGCTGCTCGATCTTGGCGTTCAGCTCCTCGACCCGCTGCGTCAGGTTGCGGATCTCGTCCCGGGTGGGCACGCCCAGCCGGTGGAGGGCCGCGGTCAGGGTCTCGTCGAACTTGCTGCCCCAGTTCTCGAAGGCGGACTCGGCCTTGGTCTTGACCTGCGCGCCGAGCTTCTCGGCCTCCGCCTTCACGCGGTCCACCTCGACCTTGCCCTTGGCCTCGACGTCACGGCCGCGGTCCACCAGCCGGCTGAAGAGCTTGGTGCCCTCCTCCTCGGCGGCGGCCAGCGCGCCCAGCCCGGCGAGCCAGATGCGGTGAACGGACTCCTTGAGCTCGTCCTGCACGTTCTTGGTCTCGGTGGTCGTCCCGGTCGTCGTGGTATTCGGTTCCATGGCTTGCTTCACCTCGCGGTCTTCTTGGTCGTTTTAGGGGTCGTGGCGGCTTTGACGCTCTGGGTCGCTTTGGCGGTCCTGGCGGTCTTGGCGCGCGGCGTCTTCGCCTTGACATTCGCCTTCATAACAATGGCCGCGGTCTCATTCTGAGGCGTCACGATCTCAACCACTTCAGGCGCGGCGGCCTTGGGATGATGCCGCCGCACGGCGTATTCGTCGATCTTCCTGGAGAGCGTCTCCAGGCGCGCGGAGAGGACCTTGACGTCGTCCCGCGTCATCACGTTGAACCGCTTGAGCATCTCGCGGCTCTCGTAAGCCACCGTGTCCTCCACCAGCCTGGTGAAGCCCCGCACGGTCTGATTGGCGGCGCCGGTGATCTTCTCGACCCGCTTCTTCCGCTCCTCTTCGACGGGGCGGCCCTTCTCCACGAGCTGGCCGAAAAGCTCCCGGCCGCCCTGCTCCACCTCGGCGACGACACCCAGCCCGGCGAGCCAGAGGTTGCGGCCGGTGGCCAGCAGGCGGTCGATCGTCCCGCCGGTCTCGTTCCCTATGTTCATCTGAGTCTGGCTCATTTCACGATCTCCTCGTTCTTGGGTTCTACCGCGACCACGTCGGCGGTCTCCAGCTCGGCCAGCGAGGCCTCGAGCTGCTCCAGACGCGACCGCAGGCTCGACATCTCTTCGCGGACCCGGCGCACCGGACCCAGGCGGTCGATCAGCTTGTCCACTCCCTGCTGCACCTGCTCCATGCCGCTGTTGACGGCGCGTTCGCCGACGCGGACCAGGTCGTGCAGCAGCTCGCTCGGCAGGAACGACGTCCCCTTGCGCCCTTCGTCCAGGATGATCTGCGTGAGCGTCTGGGACGTGACGTCGTTGTTCGTCGCGTTGTCCAACACCTTGACTTCCTGCCCCTGCCGGATCCAGTTGGCGATCTCATCCAGCGAGACGTACCGGCTCTCCTCGGTGTCGTACAGCTTTCTGCTCTCGTAACGCTTGATGAGCCGGATCATGGAGGCCTCCTTTGTCCGTTTTCCATGGGCCGCGGCGGTTCCCGGGTTTGCTGCGGCAAGGGTAATTTACCGCACTGCGGCAAAGGATGTCAAGAGTTTTTTGACGCGGTGCGGCAAAGAGGGGGAAAAGGACTCAAAGGACACCAGGGACACCAAGGACGAATCAGCTCGTCCCTGGCGTCCTTTTGGTCCTTGGTGTCGTTGGTGTCCCTGGTGTCTTTGGTGTCCTTGGTCTTTCTACGACGTCCTGCTCACATACCGCTCCCACTCCGAGAGCCGGGAGACAAACACGTTCCCCAGCGCCTCCAGCGAGGCGAGATCCGTGGGCTCGTCCGGCATCAGGGGGACGTCCACCAGGGGTTGCTCGCGGGAGAGGAGCTTCGCCAGCTCGACGAGGCCCTTGCGGTCCCTCTCCCCCGCCCAGGTCAGCAGATCCCAGCCGGTGGGACTGCAGAGGTTGCTCGACGGGAGCTGCCCCGCTTCCACCACGAAGCGCGGGTGGACCCGGTTCACCACGATGGGGCCGAGGTTGTACCCCGCGTCGTCCAGGTGGCGGGCGAAGAAGAGGGTGTCCGGGATCTTCTCCTCCCCGGCGCCGGAGACCAGCACGAAGAGGGTCTGCTGGGACCGCAGCATGGCTTCCACCTCGGTCGCCCGTTGGCGGAAGCCCTCGTAGAGCGGCGCGAAGGCCTGGAAGAACTCCGCCATGTCGCGCAGCAGGTCCATGCCCACGACCTCGTCCAGGAACCGCTCGGCGCGCCGGCCCAGCGCCCCCCATTTGGAGGCCGCCCGGAGATGCCCCTCCTCGTCGAACCAGGGCTTCAGGGCCACGCGGATGGCGCCGCTGTCCAGGAAGCCGACGATGCGCGCCGGCGCTTCCAGGAAGTCCAGCGCCTGCCGGGTGGGCGGCGTGTCGAGGATGATCTGCTGGTACTTCCCCTCGGCCCGCACCTCGAAGAGGCGCTCGACCGCCATGTACTCCAGGATGCCCCCGAGCGTGCCCGAGAGGTGCTGGAAGAAGCGGTTCTCCAGCACGCGACGGCGCGACTCCTCGTCCGAGGCATAGCGCTCGATCAGCCGGTGGAAGGTGTCGCGGGCGTCCAGCAGGCTGGCGTACAGGGTGCCCGGGGCGTCCAGCGCCACCCGCACCTCCTTGTGCCGCGCCTCGTCCCCCACGCCCAGGGACTGCTTCAGCCGCAGCGAGGGGTCGAAGGTCATCACCAGCGTGTTGCGCCCCTCGCGGGCCGAGAGGACCGCCATGGAGGCGGCCAGGGTGGTCTTGCCCACGCCGCCGGAGCCGACGCAGATGATCAGCGGATGACGGTCGGAGATCAGGTCCATGCTCCCTCCCCCAGCTTCGCGGCGGACTCGGCGAAGCACTTGCCGAGCTGCGAGAGCAGCGCCGGCCCGCGGTCCATGGCGAGCTGCGGCAGCTCGACGCGCGGCCCCTTCCAGGCCTGGCGCAGGGCCGCCAGCTCCCGCTCGTTGATCTGCCGGCGGCGCCGCCACAGCGAGACCAGCTCGTTCTCCTTCTCGCCGGGGACCCCGGAGATAACCGCCGGCGCCGGCGGATAGAGGCCGTTGACCACCAGCAGCTCGGGATCGCGCTTGATCCGCTCGTTGAGGGCCGCCCGCAGCTCGACCGCCTCCTCCACCGGCATCTCCTCGGCCTGGGTCACCACCACGATGCCGGAGCGCTCCGGATCGGAGAGCATGGCCGCGAGGTCCAGCGCCATGCGGGAGAACGGGCCGTTCTTGATGACGTCGGCCACCAGCAGCGGCGCCGCCAGCAGCGTGACGCCGTGGCCGGTGGCGGGGGCGTCGAGGACCACGGTGTCGATCTCCGGGCTCCCCGGCTCGGCCTTGCCGTGGAGCAGCCGGTAGGCGTGCCCCAGGATGGCCATCTCCTTGAGCCCGGGGGCGCCGTTGGAGAAGTGGTTGTAGATGGGGCTGTCCAGCACGCGGCGGGTCAGCAGCTCGAGCTTGAGCTGGTCGCGCACGACCTGGTCCAGCACCTGCCGGGGCTTGAGGTTCTGCACCCACAGCCGGGGCTCGGCGTGCAGGATGTCTCCCCCCGAGGGAGGCGTCCCCATCATCTGGTGCAGGTTCTCCCGGGGATCGACCTCGACGACGAGCGTCCGCCGGCCCATGGCGGCGAATGTGCGTCCCAGGGTGGCCGAGACCACGGTCTTGCCGACGCCGCCCTTGCCGGTGACCACCACGAGCTGGCGGCGCGAGAGTCGTTCGATCGGATTCATGGCTGGCTGGTCCTTGCAAGACGTTTGCCGCAGGGCGGCATAAGAGGACGATATCAGAGTTGGGCCGTCCCCTTTTCAACCTCTTGCGCACGATCAAGGGTAGACGGTCCACCACTCAAGCAAGGGAGAGAGCGATGAAGAAGAACACGAAGAAGCTGACGCTGCACCGTGAGACGCTTCACAACATGGCTCAGGTCGCGGGCGGCGACACCCAATACACCCAATATAACCTCTGCATCTCGTACACCTACTGCAACTCCGGTTGCGGCTACATCTGCGAGTCCGCCTCCAACTGCGACGCGTCGTTCTGCATCTGCCAGTAGACACGGCGGCGGCTCACCCCGCGGGGTGGGCCGCCAGCGGGCGCCAGGTCTCTACCTTGGCCGATGCAGCCATCCGGGGCGACCTGCCCCTTCGAGACCTCACCCTCGGTCCCTCTCCCATCTCCCTGCCCCCCGCCCCCGGGAGAGGGAGGGCCCTGCGATCCAGGTTTTCGAGCTCGGCAAGACCGTTGAATCATCGTTCCCCCTCTCCCGGTTGGGGGGTGGGCGCTGGGAGAGGGGGCCAGGGGGTGAGGTCGCGAAGGGCATGCCGTCCTGAACGGCCACACTACCCGCCGGGGCGTTGCCTTCCGTCCCGTCCCGCGATACAACCGGCTTGCCATGGCATTCCCAGAAACCCGACTCCGCCGCTTCCGCCGTACCCCCGAGCTGCGCCGCCTCGTGCGGGAGACCCGGCTGTCCACGGACGACCTGGTCCTTCCCCTGTTCGTCTGCCCCGGCGAGGGCGTCGCCAACCCCGTCTCCTCCATGCCCGGCGTGTTCCAGCACTCCGTGGACCGCATCACCGAGACCGCCCGCGAGGCCTTCGCCGAAGGGATTCGCGCCGTGCTGCTGTTCGGCATCCCGGAGTTCAAGGACGCCACCGGCAGCTCCGCCTGGTCGCCGGACGGCATCGTCCAGCGCGCCCTCCGCGCCCTCTCCAGGGAGGTCCCCGGGCTGGTCAAGATCGTGGACGTCTGCTTCTGCGAGTACACCGACCACGGCCATTGCGGCGTGCTCGACGGCCACGAGGTGGTCAACGACGCGACGCTGGAGAACCTGGCGAAGCAGTCCGTCTCCCTGGCCGAGGCCGGCGCGGACGTCATCGCCCCCTCGGACATGATGGACGGCCGGGTCGCCGCCATCCGCGAGGCGCTGGACGACGCCGGCTACTCCGCGACGCCGATCCTCTCCTACGCCGTCAAGTTCGCCAGCGGCTTCTACGGCCCCTTCCGCGAGGCCGCCGAGTCCGCCCCCAAGTTCGGCGACCGCAGGGCCTACCAGATGGACCCGCCCAACGGCCGCGAGGCGATGCGCGAGGCCGAGCTGGATTTCGAGGAGGGCGCGGACATGCTGATGGTCAAGCCCGCCCTGCCCTACCTGGACATCCTGGCCGCGCTGCGCCAGCGCTTCGACCTCCCCCTGGCGGCGTACCACGTCAGCGGCGAGTACGCGATGATGAAGGCCGCGGCCGAGCGGGGCTGGATCGATTACAACCGCGTGATGATGGAATCGCTGATCGCCATCCGCCGCGCCGGCGCCGACCTCATCATCACCTACGCCGCCCGCGAGGCGGCGCGGCTGCTGGCGGAAGGGTGGGTGGAATGAACGACGACCTGATGCGGCGCGCCGAGCGCGTCCTCCCCGGCGGCGTCAGCTCCCCCGTCCGCGCCTTCCGGGGCGTGGGCGGCACGCCGGTCTTCGTGCGCTCCGCCTCGGGCGCCTATCTCGAAGCCGAGGACGGCCGGCTCTACATCGACTACATCGGCGGCTACGGCCCGCACATCCTGGGCCACCGCCATCCCGCCATCATGGGCGCCCTCGAGACCGCCCTCGCACGGGGTACGGCCTTCGGCGCTCCCACGCTGGCCGAGGTCGAGCTGGCGGAGATGATCGCGTCCGCCTTTCCTTCCGTGGAGATGGTGCGGCTGGTCAATTCGGGCACCGAGGCCACCATGTCCGCCCTGCGTCTTGCCCGCGCCGCCACCGGCCGCGACAAGTTCCTCAAGTTCGAGGGGTGCTACCACGGTCACGCCGACCCGTTCCTGATCGCCGCCGGCTCGGGCGCCGCCACCATCGGCGTCCCCTCCTCGCCCGGCGTGCCCCAGGCGGTCGTGGCGGACACGCTCCTGGCCCCCTACAACGACCTCGAAGCCGTCGAGCGCCTGTTCGAGATCCACCGCGACGGCATCGCCGCCGTGATCGTCGAGCCCGTCGCCGGCAACATGAACCTGGTGCCGCCCGCGCCGGGCTTTCTCGAAGGCCTGCGCGCCCTCTGCGACCGGCACGGCTCGCTGCTCCTCTTCGACGAGGTGATGACCGGCTTCCGCGTGGCCTGGGGCGGCGTGCAGACCGTGACGGGGATCGATCCCGACCTCACCACCCTCGGCAAGGTGATCGGCGGCGGTCTTCCTCTGGCCGCCTACTGCGGACCGCGGAAGCTGATGTCGATGATCGCGCCCGCCGGTCCCGTCTACCAGGCGGGCACGCTCTCCGGCAATCCGCTCGCCGTGGCGGCCGGCCGGGCGGCCCTGACCGAATTGGGGAAAGACGTGGACTGCCCGTACGAGAAGCTGGAGGCGACCGGCGAGCGCCTCCAGAGCGGAATCGTGGAAGCGGCGCACCGCCACGGCCTCCCCTGCCGCGTCGAGCGCCGGGGGGCGATGATGGGCCTCTTCTTCACCAACGGCCCCCTGCGCAACCTGGAGGACGTCCACGCCACCGACCGCGCGCTCTTCTCGCGCGTCTTCCACCTGCTCCTCCAGAAGGGCGTCCACCTGCCCCCCTCGCCGTACGAGGCGATGTTCTTCTCCACGGCCCACGACGAATCCGTGATCCAGGCCACCCTCGTCGCCTTCGACGAGGCCTTCGCCGAAGCCGCTTCCTCCCGGGAGACGGCCGCGCCATGACCCATCCGGACGTCCTGATCCTGGGCGGCGGCATCATCGGCCTCGCCTGCGCCCGCGAGCTGGCCCTGCGGGGCCTGCGGGTGGAGGTGGTGGAGCGCCTGCCCGCCGGCGCCGAGGCGTCCCTGGCCGCGGCCGGCATGCTCTCCCCGCTGGGCGAGGCCGGGGTCCCCGGGCTGTACCTGGACATCTGCCGCGAATCCCGCGGCCTCTGGGGACCCTGGGTGGCCGCGCTCGAATCCGAGACCGGCCTCTCCGTGGACTACGACACCAGCGGCGCCCTCGTGGTGGCCGTGGACGACGCGGACGAGGCCGAGCTCGAGCGGCTCGCCGCCACCGCCCGCGCCGCGGGGGAGCGCGCCGACGAGGTGGGACCGGAGGCGCTGCGCCACTGGGTCCCGGACATCTCCCCCGGAGTCCGCCGCGCCCTCCACCTGCCGGACGAGCACCGGGTGGACAACGTCCAGCTCTGCGCCGTCCTGGCCCAGGCCGTCCAGAGGAGCGGCGCGACGATCCATTACGACAGCGAGGTCGAGCGGGTGGAGCTGCGCCGTCCGGAGGGGACCGTCCTGGTCTCCGGCAACCATTGGCGCAAGGAGGCCCGCCTGCTGGTGCTGGCCGCCGGCGCCTGGAGCGGCCTGGTGCCGGCGCTGCCGCCCCTGCCGGTGCGCCCGGTGCGGGGCCAGATCCTGCTGCTGGGCGGCGTCGAGTGGCCGTGGCGCGGCAGCGTGCGGCGCGGCAATTCCTATGTCGTGCGCCGCGGCGCCACCGGGCTCCTGGTCGGCGCGACCACGGAGGAGGCCGGCTTCGACAAGCACAACACCGTGGAAGGCGTGGAAGACCTCCTCGCCTTCGCGCGCGGCCTCTTCCCCGGACTGGCCAAGGCGCGGCTGGAGACCTGCTGGGCCGGCCTGCGTCCCGGCACGCCGGACGGCCTGCCGATCCTGGGACGCCTGCCGGACTGGCCGGTCCTGGTGGCCACCGGCCACTACCGGAACGGCATCCTGCTCGCGCCATGGACGGCCCGCGAAGCGGCCCGGCTCGCACTGTATGAGGACGAGGAGGAAACCCCGGATCTCTCGCCCCGGCGCTTCCTCGGCATATAATCCCCGCCGTTGGCGGGACTTGAATCCGACCGGCGGCCAAAGGAGGGCCGGGAATGACTCACATCATCGCAGAACCCTGTATTGGCGTGAAGGATACCGCGTGCGTTGACGTATGCCCGGTCGACTGCATCTACGGCAAGAACGAGGACTGGGAGCAGCTCTACATCCACCCCGAGGAGTGCATCGACTGCGGCCTCTGCGTGGACGCCTGTCCGGTGGAGGCGATCTACCCGATGGAGGAGGTCCCCGACAAGTGGAAGGCCTTCATCGCGAAGAACTACGAGCACTTCGGGCTGACCCCTCCCTGACCCGGGCTCCGACCCCGAGTGACTCCGAAAAGGCGCGGCGCGTAGCCGCGCTTTTTGTTTGCCTGAAGGACACCAAGGACACCAGGGACACCAAGGACGCAGTAAAGAGCGCGCCCGTCCTTGAAGTCCTTGGTGTCCCTGGTGTCCTTGGTGTCCTTTCCTCTCCCCTCCCACCGCACCCCTATCCTGAGTGCGCGCTATGCTCCCCCCGAAGCAGGAGGTTGAGCCTTGAAGGAAAAATCGGCCCCCACCCATACCGGCACGCGCCGGCTTGAAGCCCCGGTCCTGGTGGACCGCCGCGGCAAGGCCTGGGCTCCGGGGCTCATCGACGTGACCCTCAGATACCAGGAGCGCACGGTCGTCAGCGAGTCCCCGCCGCCGGGGTTGCCGGAGAAGATGGCCCACGAGCTGCGGGAGGCCGCCGTCCGCTTCGCCGAGGCCAAGGGCAAGCCCGGCGCCTTCACCGTGTCGTTCACGGCCGATCCCGCGAGCGGCGAGCACCGGCTGCTGGGCACGGCGTCCGGCCTTCCCGAGTGCGCGGCGGTCATCGAGCTCCTGGACGAGCTCGACCTGCCCGCCCTGGAGGTCCATATCTCCCGGGGCGGCACCCTGGACGGCGAGATCCCCGAGGCGCGGGGGCACGCGCTCCAGGTACGCCTCTCCGCCCTCGATCCGGAGGACGGCTTCGTGCCCCGCCCGGGCGTCGTCGAGTCCCTGCGCCTCCCCGCCGGGGCAGGTCTGCGCGCCGACGCCGCCGTTGAGGAGGGCGCCGCGCCGGACGGCCCTCTCCACGCCATCGCCCGCGTCTCCGCCCACGGCCGCACCCGCGCCGAGGCCCTGGCGCGCTTGCAGCGGGGACTCGCCCGCACCGAGGCGGCGGTGCGCGGCGGCACCACGGACAAGGCCTTCCTCACCGAGGTCCTCGACCGGCCCGAGCTGACCAACGGCGGCGGCGAGCCGGGCTGGATCGACCGCCTGGTCGCCGGCGGCGAGCACCTCCCCCGCCGCGGCGCCGAGGCCGCCCTGCTGGCGGCGGCTGTGGCTGGCTACGAGGCCGAGGCCGGCTTCGCGCGCGCCCGCTTCTACGAGTCCGCCGCCCGCGGCCGGCCGGAGATCCCCCGCGAGATCGGTCGCGGCGTCGAGCTGCGCTATCGCGGCCACGCCTATCCGTTCCGCGTCTCCCGCCTCGGCGCCGACCTCTTCCGGATCGAGATCTCCGGCACCCGCCTGGAGGTGCGCGCCGGCGAGCCGGGACGCACCGGCCGCACCCTCTCGCGCGGCGACCGGAGCTGGCGCGTCTCCCTGGCCGAACAGGGCAGCCGCCTCCTGGTGGAAGTGGACGGCATCCCCCACCACGTGGAGCGCGACGCGGGCGGGACCGTGCGCTCTCCCGTGCCGGCGGTGGTGGTCTCCCTGGCCGTCCAGGAGGGGGACGAGGTCGCCGCCGGCGATCCCCTGGCGGTCCTGGAAGCCATGAAGCTGGAGACCACAGTCCACGCCCACGCTCCCGGCCGGGTACGGAAGATCCTGGTCCTCCCGAACTCCAAAGTGGGGACCGGCGATCCCCTCCTCGCCCTGGAGCCTGTGGTCCGCGCCGGAGCCGCCGGGCCGGAAGACAGCCGCCGGGTGCGCTTCGACAACCTGGACGACACGGAGGCCTCGAAACGGAGCGCGAGCCAGGAGGAGGTGCGGCTCCTGATGCTGGGCTACGACGTCGATCCCCGCGCCGCCCAGCGCCTCGCGGCCGAGACCCGGGGAGGCGACCTGACGGTCGAGGACGGCATCCTCCGCGCCTACGTCGACATCGCCTCCCTGTTCCGCCGCCAGCCGGGGGACGGTCTGGAGGACGGCCGGCACACCGCCGAGGAATACCTCTTCACCTACCTGCGCAATCTGGACGCCCGCGGGGCCGGACTGCCGCCGCGCTTCCTGGACCGGCTCCGCCGCGCCCTGGCGCATTATGGCGTCGGAGGTGGAGTCGGCACCCTCGAACGCTCTCCGGAGCTGGAGGAGAGTCTCTTCCGCATCGCCATCTCCCACAGCCGGCTGGCCCATCAGACGCTCCCCGTCCTGACGCTCCTGGAGCGGCTTCTGGAGCGCAGCGACACCGTCGGCGGGCGGGACGGCTTCCGTGATCTGCTGGACCGGCTGATCTCCGAGACGCAAGGGTACGAGCCCGCCGTGCACGATCTCGCCCGCGAGGTGCGCTACCGCGCCTTCGACCGCCCCGTCCTCCTGGCCGTCCGGGAGAAGGTCTACGCCGCCGCCGAGGCCGACCTGGCCCGCCTGGCCGCCGGCCCCTCCCCCGAGGAACGCGCCGGGCTCATCCGCGCTCTGGTCGACTGCGCCCAGCCCTACCACCGCCTCCTCTCCCAGCGCTACGAGAGCGCCTCCCCTGTCCTGCAGGAGGCCATGCTGGAGGTGATGGTGCGGCGCTACTACCGCATCCGCGAGCTGCAGAGCGTCTCGACGTCCCGCGTGGACGGCCGCGTCTTCGCCTCCGCCGAATACGACTGGCAGGGCTCCCACGTCCACCTCCTCGCCACCCACGCGGAACGCGGGCGCATGGCCGCCGAGCTCGCGACCCTCCGCCGGCTGGCCGCCGCGCCCGCGCCGGGGACCGAAATCGTGGCCGACCTCTATCTCTGGAGCGACGGTCCCCGGCCCGACGAGGACGCTTTCGCCGCGGAGATCGCCGCGCTCCTCGAGTCCGTCGAGTATCCCGCCGACCTCCAGCGCGTCGCCGTGATCCTGTCCGGTCCGGACGGCCTCTTCAGCGTCACCTTCCGCCGCTCCCGCGAAGAGGGCGGCGCCTTCCGCGAGGACCGCGTCTATCGCGGCATCCACCCGATGGTGGGCCAGCGGCTCCAGCTCTGGCGGCTCCAGAACTTCCGGCTGGAGCGGCTGCCCTCGCCCGAGGAGGTCTACTTCTTCCACGGCGTGGCCCACGAGAACCCGCGCGACGAGCGGCTCTTCGCCATCGCCGAGGTGCGCGACCTGACGCCGGTGCGCGACGACTCCGGCCGCACCATCCATCTGCCCCAGCTCGAGCGCATGCTGATGGAGTCCCTGGCGGGCATCCGCCGCGTCCAGTCCCGCCGTGCCCCGGGCGAGCGCCTGCAATGGAACCGCGTCCTCCTCTACGTCTGGCCGCCGGTGGACATGCGGCCGGACGAGCTCAACGGCCTCGTCCAGCGGCTCGCGCCCGTGACCGAGGGGCTGGGCCTGGAGAAGGTCGCCGTGCGCTGCCGCATCCCCGATCCTCAGACGCGCGAGCTGCGTGACTGGGTGCTGGAGATCTCCAACCCCGGCGAGGGTGGCGGCCGGGCGCTGCGCTTCCGCCGGCCCAAGGACACGCCCATCAAGCCCCTGCGGGAGTACGCCCAGAAGGTCGTGGACCTGCGCCGCCGCGGCCTCGTCCACCCCTTCGAGCTGGTGAAGATGATCGCGCCCCCCGCCCGCGACGCCCAGTCCGACCTGCCGCCGGGCGACTTCGTCGAGCACGACCTGGACGACGCCGGAACCGCCCTCGTCCCGGTGGACCGGCCCTACGGCTCCAACGCCGCCAACATCGTGGCGGGCGTCGTCCGCAACGTCACCGCCCGGCATCCCGAGGGGATGGCCCGCGTGATCCTGCTGAGCGATCCCAGCCGCGGCATGGGCGCCCTCGGCGAGCCCGAATGCCGGCGCATCCTGGCCGCCATCGATCTGGCGGCGCGGATGGGCGTGCCCCTGGAGTGGTTCGCCCTCTCCGCCGGCGCCCGCATCGCCATGGACAGCGGCACCGAGAACATGGACTGGATCGCCCGCGTGCTGCGCCGCATCGTCGAGCACACGCAGGCCGGCGGCGAGATCAACCTCATCGTGGCGGGCATCAACGCCGGCGCGCAGCCCTACTGGAACGCCGAGGCCACCATGCTGATGCACACGCGGGGCGTCCTCATCATGACGCCCGAAGGCTCCATGGTGCTCACCGGCAAACAGGCCCTGGACTACTCCGGCGGCGTCTCGGCCGAGGACAACCGGGGCATCGGCGGCTACGAACGGATCATGGGCCCCAACGGCCAGGCGCAATATTTCGCCAAGGACCTCGGCGACGCCTGCCGCATCCTGCTGCGCCATTACGAGCATTCCTACGTAGCCGCCGGCGAGCGCTTCCCCCGAAGGGCGCCCACCGCCGACCCCCAAGACCGGGACGTCCGCGACTTCCCGCACGGCGGCGGGTTCAAGACCGTGGGCGAGGTCTTCTCCGCCGAGCACAACCCGGGACGCAAAAAACCTTTCGAAATCCGCCGCGTCATGGCTGCGGTGATCGATCAGGACCACGAGCCGCTGGAGCGCTGGTTCGGCATGCGGGACGCGGAGATCGGCGTGGTCTGGGACGCGCACCTCGGCGGCCAGCCCGTCTGTCTGCTGGGCTTCGAATCCAAGCCCCTGCCGCGCCTGGGCTGGGTGCCCGTCTACGGCCCCGACCACTTCACCGGCGGCACGCTCTTCCCGCTGTCCTCCAAGAAGATCGCCCGCGCCATCAACGCCGCCAGCGGCAACCGTCCGCTGGTGATCCTGGCGAACCTCTCGGGTTTCGACGGCTCGCCGGAATCGATGCGCAACCTGCAGCTCGAATATGGCGCCGAGATCGGCCGCGCGGTGGTGAACTTCAAGGGCCCGATCGTCTTCTGCGTGATCTCCCGTTACCACGGCGGCGCCTTCGTGGTCTTCTCCAACGCCCTGCAAGACAACCTGGAAGTCGCCGCCCTGGAGGGCTCCCACGCCTCGGTGATCGGAGGCGCCCCCGCCGCCGCCGTGGTCTTCGCCCGCGAGGTGAACGAGAGGACGCGCAAGGACCCGCGCATCGTGGCCCTGGAAGGAGCCATCGCCGACCCCGAGCAGACGGACAAGGCCCGTCTCCGCGCCCAGCTCGAAGACCTGGCCGCCGCCGTGCGCTCCGAGAAGCTGGGAGAGGTCGCCGAGGAGTTCGACCGTATCCACAGCGTCGAAAGGGCGCAGCAGGTAGGCTCCGTGCACCGGATCATCCCGCCGGCGGAGCTGCGGCCTTATCTGATCGACGCGGTGGAACGGGGGATGGCGAAGGAGATGGGGGGCGCGGCGCAGGCGTAGCGGGCGCAGCCGTGACCGTCCCGCAGTCCCACAGTCGTCCCACAGCCCCGGATTGAAATCCGGGGCTACGTTCTCTTGTCCCTGACGGGACGGCTAAGGCATGAAGACCGAGCGGAGGAGCTTTCCCTGGGACCGCCGGCGTCCCGCCGGCTTCTTCCTATTTCGTCACCCGCACATCCCGACCCACCGCGATCCCTCCCTGGCCGGCCACGACGTTGCCCGTCCCCTGACCGACAGCGCCCCCGCCGGTCACCGTCGCGTTGTACGAGGCCGCCGCCTGCGCCTCCTTCACCAGCCCGGCGATCTCCGCCGCCAGCTCCGGATCGCTCTCCAGGATCTTCCGAAGCTGAATCCGCAGAGCCCCTTGGGCGTCCGCATCCTCAGGAGCCTTCGCAACCTCCTCCACCGCCTCAGCCGCCACGGGCTTCTCCTCCACCTTCGGGCGGAGCTTTGACCAGAGGGATTTCAGGATTTCGGGGGCGTTCTCCCCCAGCGCCTTCCCGGCCTCCTTGACCAACTCGCCTCCGCCTGAGACGAGATACGGGAGGGCGGGGGCCAGCAGGATGGTTATGGCATCGGCAAGGGTTTTGGCATCCAAGGCGATTCCTCCTTCGAGTCCAGTGTGTAGCAAGACATTGTCTCAGTCCTGGCCTCCGCCCAGAGAATCAGAGGTCAGAGGAGAATGGGATAGCAGCGACGCGGAAGCCAATGACGGCGAGCCGGAGGCTCGGCACGCGCCCGATGCGGGCAGCACACCGGACGTTTCTGGATCCGTCGAAGAACGAGCCACCACGAACTACGCGAAGCAGTTGCGACTTATCTTCACTTCCCCATGGGCTCCGCGTCCATTCCCAGACGTTGCCGCTCATATCCTCGCTGCCTGAGGGACTCTTTCCCTGCGAGAAGCAGCCGACGGCACTAACTCGCCCAATACCGGCCTTGTCGTAGTTGACCCTCTCGGGATCTGCCTCCGTTCCCCAGGGATAGTCCCAGCCGTCCGTACCCCGAGCGGCCTTCTCCCACTCCTCTTCCGACGGAAGTGTCACGTGCCAGCCCTCCGGAAGCCGCCCCGATCCGCGCCAGCGTTCCGTTAGCCAGCGGCAGAAGACCATGGCCTCTTCCCAGGTCACGGCCACCGTAGGCTCGTTGGAAGAACCCATCCAATAGAAGTACTCGAACTCTGAACCAATAGCTTCCACGTACTCCCGGAACTGCGCCACCGTGACCGGATAGCGCCCAATCTGAAAGTCGTAGGGAAGGTCCGTATAGCGTTTCTCATCCCCCATCAAGAAAGGACACGCTGGCACCGTACAGAGTTCCATGCTGTCCACCGTCATTACCTCCGGCCGGGGGTCTACTAGGACTGCTAACGTCCGCCCCGCCAGCGCCCTCTCTAGAGCCGGGAGGGAACTCTCCCGCATCAGATAGATTAGCCAGCGCCGCAGCCGCTCCAGTTTAGGCTGGTTCGGAGGGCTGACCTGCGCGAGATCGGCTGATTCCGCGATTACCTGTGAGGCTAGGTGTGCTCCCCAGGCGTCATCCAGAGTGTTCTCAGGATCACCGGGCTCCCGCCAGCAGAGGGCTTCCGCGAGTTGCCAGACGCTGGAGATCGTACCTCGGGCCGACTTGGCCCCTGCGAGCAACACGGCCTCCCTCCAGCGACTCGGATCCTCCCTCCCTAATTGAGCGATCGTATCGGGAAACGTCTCGCCCGTAAGATGACAGGCGGCGAGGTACTCTTGGAACGTTCGATGCGGGAAGGTATAGATTCTCACGCCCCTCGCCTCCAGCAGGCCTGCCCGATCGCGCAGGTATTCCACTAACAGCGCGGGATTCACCGGATTTCGGCTTAGGTGCATCAGGGCCGAAACGAGCCCACCTTCCGCAATGTCCGCGGTTCCCACCTCTTCCGGTGCCTGGGAGCTATGGACCTCGTACGCCAACGCTTGAAGAGCGGAGAGAACCTTGTCTTTCCCTACATCCAGGAACTGCGCCAAGCTCTGCTGGTGAATGGGATTACCTTGTTGATCGAATACCATGCGCTGTTGTTCCCAGACCTCCAGGAGCAGATCGACGGCGTTCGCATACAGTTCCTCTCGCCGCTCGGGCAAGTTCCCTCCCCGCCAGGAATGAAGGCTGGCGGTCAGCGTCAGCAACAAGGGACGTCGAGCCAGTCCTTTCAACCGCTCACTGCTGAAGATGGCCCGCTTTAGCAACTCGGCCCGGCCCCTTGCGTCCTCAGGCTTCAGCCGGTCCGGCGCAGCCATGTGGGAGTACCAGCGATCGATAAACCAGCGGATCTGGCCGTCGCTGAAGGGTGCCAATACCGCCTCGGCAAACCTAGAGAGCCTCCAATCCTGGTTCCGGTAGGCGTAAGTGCGGCTAGTGAGGAGAACACGGCAGTCTCCCAGAGAAGAAACGAAGTCCTGGATTACCTGCTGGATCTGCTCACGGCGAGCTTCGGCTTCAGGTACTTCGTCCAGGCCGTCGAGCAACAGGAGAGCACCTTGAGACAGCACACGCTCCTGGAGGAAGGGGAACCACCCTCCGAGACCGCAATCCTCCAGTTCTTTCTCCAGGAAGCCCCACAGATGGCGGGCGTTACCCTTCTCTCCAGGAGACGGGAGCCCGCGGGCCGCGAAGTCACGGAGGATAACCCGGACCGGTAGGAGAGCGCCGTGATCCCAGGGCTGAGGCTTCTCCTTTTTTTGTCTCCAAGCCCCCTCGCTCGGCAGCGGCGATCTGAGAAGGCTCAATCCGATGCCAGCAAGACCCAGCATCTCCCCCGCCATGCAGAGAGCCGTGAAGTTGGCGAAGGTGGTCTTGCCGCTACCAGGGTCTCCGAGCAGGACGAGACGGTCGTGCCGATTGAGTCGCTCAAGGGCGGAAAGATGATAGATCTCACCCTGTACCTGAGCAGCGACCCGCTCTTCCAGAGCTGTGGGTTCCGTTATCAGCGCTGTATACACGGCATCCAGCTTCAGCCGAGCCTCCCGATCCCCCTTAGCCAAGGCCGGATCAATACCGGACAGAGCGAGGTCTCCAGTCTGCGCGACTACGCGGCGGAGATAGGCGGTGCGGAAGGCTTCCTCTCCCTCCCCGGGTTTGGGTGCCTGCCAGACCGTGACGTTCCCCCCGGCTGAGATTCCGCCCTGGCCAGACGTAATGTTTCCGATCCCCACACCGGCGGCACCCGAGCCGGGCACTTGTGCCCTCAGAGCCTCGATCTGCGCCAGGAGCTCATCCTTCTCCGCGAGAAGCCGCTTCACCTCGTCCATGTCAGCCATGGCCTCAGCCTATCGAATTGTGAACGCACTGCGTGCACAATCTCCGGACTTGACTGTCCCTTGAGGGACAATCGAACGTAGCCCCACGGTTTCAACCTGGGGCGGAAAAGGCCGGGACGCGCCGGGAGGGCAACGCGGGACCGGCATTGCGGCGGCGCCGCTTCCCGGATTGTGCACGCGCTGCGTGCACAATTCCCGCCCTCGGACAACCTCGACAAGCGAGGTGCGCTCGCCCCCCTTCCCCTCGGAAGGCGCCGCAGGCTCCAGGAGCCTCCCCCAGGACGTAGAGGCGGCCGAGAAGGCTTGCGGAAGGCGTATAACCTTTGGGGAACGCCATTTTTCACTGGGCAGCCTCCGCCCAGTGAGGTACGCCCCTCCCCCTTGCTGGGCGATGGCCGCCCAGTGAATTTTGACGCCAGAATTCAGTGGGCAATGGCCGCCCAGCGAAAAAAGAGCTTCCCGAAGCCTTGAAAACGCTCCGCAAGCCGGGGAGAGGCCCGTACCTCGCTGGGCGGCGGCTGCCCAGTGAAAAATAGCGTCAGAATTCACTGGGTGATGGCCGCCCAACGAAATTTGACGCCGGAAAAGGCTGAAATCTTGCGCCGTCGCGTCTACGGCAGTATTTGAGGCATCCGCTCCTGCAAATCCTGGGAGAGACGCTGGAAAACTCTCCGCGCGCCTTCCCGAAGGGCGGGACGGTTTCCCAAGGCCTCCCAGGCGGCGGTGACGTCCTGGGGACGATCCTCCAGCAGGACTTCGAGGACATCGCCCGCCTGCCGGCGGTCCTTCGCGGCCTTGGCCTGCTCGGAGACCGGCCTCTTCCCGGAGATCCACAGTTTGTGCAGCGCGAAGCGGGCCGGGTCCGGAACGTTGACCAGGATGCCCGATCCTCCGACGACGACGCCTTGAGCAGGGTTCTCGATCAGGTAGTCGAGGAAGCGCAGCGGATGGGCGGAGACGCCAAGCGCCGGCAGGAAGACCGGCTTGCTCGACTCCGGCCCAAACATGGGGGTCAGGAAATCGACGCGCAGCTCGCGCCCGCGAATCTTGAACGACGTGCTCGGCAGCCGGTGATCCAGAGCGGGCACGGGAAAGAATCCAAGGCCCGATGCCCTGAGGGATTCTTCGACGTTGACGGGCTCCTCATCTTGAGCCAGCGCGATCCCGATCGACCGGTCCTGCGCGATGTCCACGTCCTGGGTCCGCAGGCTCTGCTGCTCGAACCTGACCCCCAGCATGTTCCCGTAGACCGAGAACGCCTGCGTGCCGACCAGCACGCCGCCCCTGCGGAAGACGCCGGACTCGGCCAGCAGGGTGAGCACCTTGACGACGGCGGCGCTCTCCGTGGCGGCTTCCCCAGCGATGAGCATGCGGACGAGGTTCGCCCGCTGCGCATCATCCCGGGCGGTGAGGGCGCGGGCTTGCTTCACCTGCTCCACCCAGGACAGGAGCTCGCGCGACTCCCGGCCGAGATAGTGCTGGCGCTTGCGGTCTCCCTCCATCCGCTGGAGATACCAGTAGGTGCCGCCCTTGATCGCTTTCGAGATGAAAGTCCCCGGGAGCACGCCCAGCGCCGCCGCCTCGGCCTCGGCGTGGACGGTCTGCTCCAGCAACTCGGCGTAGAGCGTCTGGGTCGTTTCGGGCAGGCGCTGATAGGCCATCATCCGCCTCCTCAGGGGAGTTATACGCACAATCTCCAGACTCTGCGTATAACTCCCTATCCTACCCCGCCGTAGCCGCCGGCGCCGCCTTGCCGAGGCCGATCCTTTCCAGCAGGCGCTGGAAGCGGGGATCGTTGCGGACGGGATCGTAGTCGGGATCGACCTTGAGGAAGTTCAGGCTCTGGTCGCGCTCGGCGAAGGCCTTGTCCATCCAGACGAAGCCGCGGTCGGGGTCTCCCAGCAGGAAGTAGAGCTTAGCGGGCAGGGAGGCGGCGACGTATTCGGTCCTGGAGCGGCGCTCCAGGTCCGCCAGCACCTTGCGCGCCTCTTCCTTCTTGCCGATGCGGGCGTAGTGGCGGCCCAGCGAGCCGAGGACGAAGGGATTCTCCTTGCTCCCTTGCAGGGCATCCTTCAGATACTTCTCGGCTTCGGCGGCGTGGCCGAGACGGGAGTGGGCAGCCCCCAGGAAGAGGTTGGCCGCCCAGGAGCCCGGTTGCAGCTCCAACACCCGCCGCGCCGCCCGCATGCAGTCCTCATAGCGCCTGGCATAGTAGTAGTTCGCCGCTGCCGCGGTGTGCACGGGCGGCGACAGCGGGTCGAGTTGCTGCGCCTTCTGGATGGCCGCGATGGCCCTCTCGTGGTCGCCGCGGGCGGAGAGGAGCTGTGTGTAGCGGTGGTAGGCGTCCGCGTTGCTCGGGTTGAGGGCGATGGCCCGCTGGAAGTGCTCTTCCGCCTCCGTCCAGTTCCAGCTCCCCAGCTCCACCACCCCCAGCAGCGCGTGCGCCTCGGAGAGGTTGGGATCCAGCTCCAGCGCCCGCCGCGCCGCCTGCCGCGCCTTCGGCAGCCCTTCCTCGGTGGGCATGGCCGCCATCCCGAAGGAGACGAGCAGGACGTAGCAGTCCGCCTTCGAGGCCCAGGCCTGGGCGTAGCCGGGATCACGGGCGAGCGCCTGGTCGAGGAGGGTCAGGGCCTCCTGGGCGGATTCCCGCGAGCGCTTGCTCAACAGGAACCGCGCCTTCAGGTACAGCTCGTAGACCTCCGGCCGGACCGCTCGCGTCCCGGCGAGCTTCTGCAGGTCGGTCGAGGTCAGCTCGCCCTGCGTCTCTCGCGCCACGGCCTCGGCGACTTCGTTCTGGACGTCGAAGATGTCCTCCATCCGGCGCTCGTAGGCGTTGTTCCAGATGATGGCGTCCCGGGCCGCGTCCACGAGCTGGACGCTGATCCGCACGCGGTCGCCGCTGCGCACAGCCGAACCTTCGACGATGTACGACACGCCGAGGTCCTTGGCGATCTGCGGCAGCGGCTGGACGGCGTTCTTGAAGCGCATGACCGAGGTCCGGGAGCTGATCCGCAGGCCCCCGATCTTGGCCAGGCTGCCGATGATCGCCTCGGTGGTGCCGTCCGAGAAGTAGTCCTGCGCCGCGTCCCCGGAGAGGTTGCGCAGCGGCAGTACGGCGAGCGAGGTGACTCCCGCCTCCGCGACCGGCGCCGGAGTCTCGCGCGGCGCGGGCGGCGACGGCTTTCGCCAGGTCACGGCGACCAGCAGCGCCACGAGCACGAGGACGGCCAGCCCCAGGCTCGCCGAGAGCCAGGGGAACTTCCGCGGCGGGATGGCCACCGGGAGCGACGGCGCTCCCGGCGCGGTCCCCGCGGCGCTGGGTACGAGAATCCCGGACATGATCGTCTCTCCACTCCCTGCGGTCCCGGGAGTCAAGGTCTCGAAGGTCGGCACGCAGATCGCTCCGAGGGTCGCGCTGTCTTCGCCCGCGGCCTCCCGGGGGCGCGTCGCCACGCTGCCCTGGAGCGCCCGCCGGCGCAGCTCCACCAGGGCGTCCCGCAGCTCTTCGGCGGATTGAAAGCGGTCGGCCGGGTCCTTGGCCAGGCACCGGTCGGTGATGGCGCTCGCTTCGGGCGGCATGGAGGACGCCGTCCGGGGCAGGAGGAGCGGCGGGTCGCGCAGGATCGCGGAGATCAGCGAGGCCGAGCTGGCGCCCTGGAACGGGCGGAATCCCGTCGCCATCTCGAAGAGGATCACCCCCAGCGAGAAGATGTCGGAGCGGGCGTCCACCGGCCTGCCCTCGAGCTGCTGCGGGGACATGTAGGGCAGGGTGCCGATGGTGAGGCCGGGCGCGGTGTGGAACTCGGTCAGGGTCATGGCGATTCCGTCGGCCACGGTCTCCGGCTGGTCGATCTTGGAGATGCCGAAGTCCACGACCTTGACCACGCCGTCGTCGCGCACCATGACGTTGCCGGGCTTGAGGTCACGGTGGACGATCCCGGCCCGGTGGGCGGCGGCGACGCCTTCTACCATGGGGATCGCCAGGTCGAGCCAGCGCTCCAGCGGCAGGCCGCCGAAGGGGATCAGTTGCGCCAGCGATCGCCCTTCGATCAGCTCCATGACCAGGAAGGGCTGGCCGTCCTCTTCCTCGACCGCGTGGATGGTGACGACGTTGGGGTGGTTCAGCGCGGCGAGGACTCTGGACTCGCGGTCGAACCGCTTGCGCCGCGTCTCGTCGGTCACTAGGGCCGGCGGCAGCATCTTGAGGGCGACCCGGCGGCTCAGGCGCAGGTCCTGCGCCAGGTAGACCTGGCCCATGGCGCCTCGCCCCAGCTCTCCGAGGATGCGGTAGCGGCCGAGGGTCGTTCCGATCATAGAGTTGGAAGTCTCGGCTAATCCTAGAGTTTCCCGCCGGTCGCCGCAACCGCGAAGCCCGCCTCGACACGCCCGCGCCGAGCCGCTAGACTGCGGCCGATCCCAGTCAGGATTTAGAGGTTCCCATCTTTCCAGAGGAGGGATGTATGTCCGATCGAAACCCCGTCCCGGCACGTGAAGCCGACCTCCAACAGGCCTTCGACCGTCAGGCCGGCAGCCTCGGGCTGCGTCTGGAGCCGGCTCCCGGCTCCGGCGCGGTCCGCTCCATCGGCGAGGCTTTCTTCTTCGGTACGACCGAGGACTACGACGTCCCGGAGGCGCCGCCCGCGGTCGGCGCCGCCGACGACGCGGAGATCCAGACGCTGCTGAACGAGGCCTTCGTCCTCACCCCGCAACAGCTCGCCGCGGATTGGCGGGACTACTACGCCGATCCCTTCCAGGCCGTGGGCGAATCCTGGACCACCCGGATGGACGACAAGAAGATCAAGAAATGGCTCAAGAGCCCCGAGCTGGCGCAATGGCTCCAGGACTTCCCGATCTTCACGCCCCGGCAGGTGCTGCTCTCGAACATCACCATCCTCTACCTCGGCAACGTCCGGGCCGTCGTCACCTACCACGTCCAGGAGACCTATCAGAACGCCACGGTTGCGGCCGGCAACGGCGCGGCCATCGTGATCAAGCTCGACGGGCTCGGCTGGCGCATTCTGGTGATCACCAAGATGGACCGCAGCCTGCCGTGACCGGCGGCACGGCGAAGGGCTTCCGGCTGGGCACCCACCGGATCCGCGAGCCGGAGGAGACCTGGGAGCGGATCCGCGGCCTGCTGCCCCTCGCCGGCGTCAGCCGCGTGGCGGACGTGACCGCCCTGGACCGGATCGGCATTCCGGTCTGGCAGGCGGTCCGTCCCGCCAGCCGCAACCTCTCCGTCTCGCAAGGCAAGGGGGCGACGCCCGCCGCGGCCAAAGTCAGCGCGGCGATGGAGGCTCTGGAGCTGTGGCACGCCGAAGACCTGTCGCGGCTGCCCCGCCTCGACATCTCGCTGCGGGAGATGCGCTCGGCCAGCGCCATCCCGCTGGAGTCCCTGCGCTGGTCCGCGCGAGCGCCCGCTCCCGACGGCGCCCGCATCCCCTGGGTGCCGGCCCGGGCGCCGCGCACGGGCGCTCGCGGCTGGCTCCCCCGCGCCATGCTGGAGCTGGACTTCCGGGTCCCCCTCGGCCTCGCCATCCGGCCGTTCAACATCAGCTCCAACGGGCTGGCCTCGGGCAACTGCTGGGAGGAGGCCCTGCTCCACGCCATCTGCGAGCTGGTGGAACGCCACGGCGCCTGGCTGGCCCACCAGGAACCCGGGCGCGCAAGGATGGTGGATGCGGAGACGATCGGCGAGCCCGCGTGCCGGGAGATGGTGGAGCGCTTCCGCGCCGCCGGCCTGAAGCTGTCGATCCAGGACCTGACGTGGGAGGCCGGGCTGCCCGTCCTGCAGGTGGACGCCGTGGCCCCGGACATCGCGAACATCTGGCGCGGCTCCGGCTGCCACACCTCGCCGGCCGTGGCCCTCTCCCGCGCCCTGACCGAAGCGGCGCAATCCCGCCTGACGTTCATCTCCGGCGCCCGGGACGACCTTCCCATGTTCGCGGCGGGCCACGGTCCCTTCGACGCCTTCGTCGAGCCCGGGGAAGGGCGGAGCTTCGCCGGGATCGCCGACGTCTCCACCGACTCCGTGGCGGACGACCTGGCGCGGGTCCTCGACCGGCTGGCGGCCATGGGCCTGGAGGTCTGGACCGTGGACCTCACCCGGGAGGAGATCGGCGTGCCGGTGGTCGCCGCCTTCATCCCCGGCCTGCGGGAGCTGCCCCATGGCGCGGCCCGCTGAGGCCGTCGTCTTCGCCGGCCCCACGCTGGCGGGCGAGGCGCTGCCGGACGGGTTCCAGCTCCGCCCGCCGGCCCGGCGCGGCGACGTGCTGGCGGCGCTTGCCGGCCGGCCGCGCGCGCTGGTCCTCCTCGACGGCTACTACTACACCGTGCCCGCCGTGACCCACAAGGAGCTGCTGTACGCCTTGGACGCCGGGGTGCGGGTGATCGGCGCGGCCAGCCTGGGAGCGCTACGGGCGGTGGAGCTGGGTCCCTGGGGGATGATCGGCGTTGGACGGGTGTTCGAGGCTTACCGCGACGGCGAGCTCGACGGCGACGACGAGGTAGCCCTCCTCCACGCATCCGCCGAATTCGGATACCGGCCCATGACCGTGGCGCTGGTGGAGGTGCGGGAGGCCCTGCGGGGGATCGCCGGCGGGGACGAGCTCGTGGCGGCGTTGAAGGCCCTGCCGTTCATGGACCGGACTCCGGCCCTGGTGCGGTCGCTGGCGCGGGAGCTCCTGGGCGAATCCGGAGCCGAGGTCCTGCGGAGCCGGATGGCCGGGCGCAGCGTCAAGCGGGAGGATGCTCGCCTCGCCCTGGCGCTGGCCGCGGAGGAGCCGGAGCCGGCCGCGCCCCGCAGGCGGACCTCGACCGGCTATCTGATCTCCTTCCAGGAAGCGGCGGTCCGCTGCCCGGACGGCCCGACGGTGCTCCACGCCTGGAACGTGGCCCAGGTCTTTCACCCCGAGGCCGCGGCCTTCGTGAGGGAAGTACGGCGCCGCTTCCTGCTGGCCGAGGCGGCGGAGCGGGCGGGAATCGAGCCCGAGCCCGGAGTCGTCGACGAGACGGGGCGGCGGCTCCGCCGCCGGCACGAAGAGCTGCTGGGAGCGCCCTGCCTGCCCGGACCCGAGTACGCCGAGGAGGCCCGGCTGGAGGTCCTGGCGGCGGCGAGCGGCCCGGAGTCGCTGGCGGGCCTCGCCAAGAGCCTGGACCTGGAGGAAACGTCGGTGCTCGAACCCCTCTCCGCCCAACCCGGCCACGTCCCGGCCTGGGCCCTGGCCCGGGCGTTCTCCTTCACCCCGGCGTTCGGCCCGGCGGTGGCGGCGGCGGGAGCGGCCGAGGAGGTCCAGCGCTGCCATCTGCGCTGGTCGGGCGGAGCGCGGATCGTCCGCGAGGATCTCTGGCGGCTCGCCGCCGACCTGTGGGGATGCGCGATCGAAGAGGTGGCCGCCGCTGGCGAGGAGAGGGGGCTCTCCTCTTTCTACAACCTCGCCGACGGGCTGCGGGACGCCCTGGAGCTGGTGGCGGCGGCCGAGCGGCTGCCGGTGCCTGTCAACGACTGGCTGGTGTGGCGGGAGCGGGTGGTTGGGGCGGCCCTCTAGAAAGGACAGAAGGACACCAAGGACACCAGGGACCTCAAGGACGATGCAGGCGCCGTCCTTGGTGTCTTTGGTGTCCCTGGTGTCCCTGGTGTCCTTGGTGTCCTTTACCCGGATCACCGGCTGGCCACCGCCCCCGGCGGCGCCGGTTCCGGCACCCGGTTGTGAACCGGCGGGATCGTCCGCAGGTAGGCGTAGATCGACCGCAGATCCTCGTCCGTGAGGTTCTTCAGCGACCGCCAGGGCATCGGCGGCAGCACGGGGCGCGAAACCCCCATGTGCCGGCCGGTCCGCAGCGAGCTCACGAAGGTCTCCTCCGACCAGCTCCCGATGCCGGTGTTCTCGTCCGGCGTCAGGTTGGTGGCGTAGCTGATCCCCCAGGGACCCGTCCAGGCTGTCTGGTCCCAGGTCGCGGCGGCGATCCAGGGTCCGGAGAGGGCCGGGGGCGGCGGCAGCGGGTTCCCCTCGGGATGGCCGGCGAGCAGCATGGCGCCGTCCTCCTTCGGCCCTTGCGGCCCCGTCACCTTGGGCGAATGGCAGTCGCCGCAGCCCAGGCTCGCCACCAGGTAGCGCCCCCGCTCGGGATCCGCCGTTCCCGAGGCCTTCGCCGTGTCCGCGGCGCACCCTCCCAGAAGCAGGACCGGCAGGGCGAGGCCGGTCATGCGGAAAAGAAGCGAAGCGAATCTCACCTACGGCTCTCCTTTCGGCGGACCCTCGGCGAGGAGCTGCTGGGCCACGATGTAGCCCGAGCCGCCGTTGACGCCGTGCCCGGGCCAGGTGGCCGCGCCCAGCATGAAGACGTTGGGGATGGCCGTCCGGTGGCTCGGCTGGCTCGGCAGCGGCCGGAAGATGTAGCTCTGCGACAGGTCGTGAGACCCGCCGTACGGATCGCCCGGCCCCTGGTTGGGGCTGAAGCGGGCGAGGTCCCCCGGGCTGATGCTGTGGCAGCCCAGGATGGCGCCCGGAACGTTCGGGGCGTGCCGGCCGACGATCTCCAGGATGCGGTCGGTGAAGGCGCGCTTCACGTCCTCGGTCCAGGTGCCGTCGCCGGCGTCGATCTTCCCCGCCGCGTCCCCCTTGATCCGGGCCGGAACCTCCAGGATCTGGAGCCGCAGCGTCGCCTTGCCCAGGGGGGCGCGGGACGGATCGAGCTGCGTCGGGACGTCGAAGGAGATCGTGGGCTCCTTCGGAAGCAGTCCGCTCAGGGCCTCCTGCACGTGCTGGGTCAGGCCGGTGAGGCCGGGCGTCAGGTGGACCAGGCCGACGTTGTCCAGGCGGCCGTCCGCGAACCGCGGCGGCTCCGAGAGGGCGAGGTGGATCTGCACGCAGCCGCGGCCGTAGCGGTAGCGCGACGCCTCCCGCCGCAGGGGAGCCGGAACGTCGGCGTCGGCCAGCAGGCGCAGGTAGAGCTGGTCGGGATTGGTGGAGGCGACCACGGCCCGCTTGGCGAAGTACTCCTCGCCGGCCTCGGTGCGCACGCCTTCCGCCTCGCCGTGCTTGACCAGGATCTTCTCCACTCCCTCACCCGTGCGCACGACACCGCCATGGTCCTCGATCAGCCGGACCAGGGCGTCGGTGAGCTTGCCGGCGCCGCCCACGACGGTGGCCATGCCGCCGGCCATGATGGCGGCCAGGGTCATGGGGATCCAGAAGCCGCTGTTGGCGCCGTCCGGGGTGCGGCCGAGGTGCAGCACCCAGGGGGCGGCGAGGCCCTGGAAGACCTCGGAGCGGAAGCGCGCCTCCAGGACGTCGCGGGCCGGAATCAGGAACTCGGAGGCGAAGGGCGAGGCGCCCGTGCCGTCGGGGTTGACCATCAGCCGGCGCAGGAACGGCTGCGCCGCGGACGAGGTGAGGTCGAGGCCGAAGAGGGGGAAGATGTCCGGAGCCACGGCGTTGAACTCCTCGAACATCTGCCCGAAGGCCGCGCCATCGCCGGGGGACAGCCGGTCGATCTCGGCCACGTTGGCCGCGAAGTCGCGGAAGAAGACGGACGAACGGCCGTCCGCCATGGAAACGCCCGTGGGTGTGTCGGTGTTGGCGTATTGGAAACCCCGCTCGCCCAGCTCCGCGCCGAGGTCGGCGTAGGCCTGCGAGGTGACGAACAGAGGTTGGGCGCTGGAGTAGACGTCGTGGCGGAATCCCGGGACGGTCAGCTCCTCGGTCCGCACCAGTCCCCCGGGCCGGTCGTTCTTCTCCAGAACGAGCACGCTCCATCCCGCCCGGGCCAGATAAGCAGCGGCGATCAGAGCGTTGTGGCCGCTGCCGATAAAGACTGCATCGTATTTCTTCAAAGCAAGTCCTCCTTGCGGTGCGGGAAGACGACCTTCCCGTCACGGCAAGGAACGACTTTGCAAGAGAAAGGCCCTCACTCCCCGGCCCTCTCTCCCGACCCCTCCCTCCCACGCCACACCGGGAGAGAGGGAGAGGTTAGCCAGAAGAAGCAAGAAAAATGGGTGGGGGCGCCCTCTCCCGGTGTGGGTGGGAGGGAGGGGTCGGGAGAGGGTCGGGGTGAGGGCCGGGCGGGCGGCGGGCGCCGCCCTACCCCGCCTTGGCCCGCGCCTCCGCCTTGTCCACCACCACCTCGGTGAGCTTCGCGGTGCGCGAAACCGTCCGCCCGATCGCCTGCAGCAGGGCGATGCGGTTCTTGCGGACCTTCTCGTCCTCGGCCATCACCAGCACCTCGACGAAGAAACGGTCCAGCACGGGGGCGAGATCGGCGATGCGGCGGAGGCAGCGCTCGTAGTCGCCCGCCGCCGCGGCGGACTCGACGTCGGAGCGCAGGCCCTGGAAGGCGGCGGCGAGGTCTTTCTCGGCCGGCTCGGCGAGGACGGCGTCGTCGAAGGGCTGCTCGGCGGCGTCCTTGACGATGTTGGCGATGCGCTTGGCGGCCAGGACCACGGTGAGGAAGTCCGCCGACTCGCGCACCTTGTGCAGGGCGTCCACCCGGGCACGTAGGTCCGGTAGATTGGAGACCCCGACCGCCAGCGCCGCCTCGATCTCGTCGTAGGCGTAGCCGGCCAGCTCCAGGATGTAGCGGATACGGTCGTGCAGGAACGGCCGCAGGTCGTCCAGGATCTGCTCGGGTTTGCGCGTCAGGCGGTCGCCGTAGAGACGGGCGGCCTCGGCGGCGGCCTTCTCCAGATCGAGCGGCAGGCCTCCCTCCAGCGCGATGCGCACCACGCCCTGGGCGGCGCGGCGCAGGCCGAAGGGGTCCTTGCTGCCGGTGGGGATCAGGCCGAGGCCGAAGATGCCCACCAGCGTGTCGAGACGGTCCGCCAGGCCCACGACCTGTCCGACACGGCCGCGGGGGATGCGGTCGTCCGTCGAAGCGGGCATGTACTGGTCGTAGACCGCCTGCCAGACGTCCTCGGGATGCCCCTCCTCGCGGGCGTAGATGCCGCCCACGATCCCCTGGAGGGAGGTGAACTCCTTCACCATCTCGGTGGCGAGGTCCACCTTGAGAAGGCGCGCGGCCTCCTCCGCCAGCGGCTTCTCGGCCGTCCAGCCGAGCTGGTCGCAGATCGCGCCGGCGAGGGCCACCAGACGCTCGGTCTTGGCGGCGTAGCTCCCCAGACGCTCGTGGAAGTTCAGGCGCGCGAGCTGCTCGGCGCGATGGGCGAGCCCGGCCTTGCGGTCCTCGCCGTAGAAGAAGCGGGCGTCCGCCAGGCGGGCGGCCACCACCCACTCGTTGCCGGAGCGGGCGCGGCCGATCGGGTCGTCCGGCCGGTCCATGACGGTGAGGAAGTAGGGCAGCAGCCGGCCGTTGCCATTGGGCTCGGAAACCGTGAGGGCGCTCTGGTGGTCCCGCAGACTGGTGGAGAGCACTTCCGCCGGCAGCTCCAGGAACTCGTCCGCGAAGCGCCCCTCCATCACGCCGGGGATCTCGCAGATGGCCGCCAGCTTGGTCAGCAGGGCGGGATCGTCCACCAGCCGGCCTCCCAGGGCCTCGGCGCGGGCACGCATGGTCTCGTGCAGCACGCGCTGCCGCTCCGTGGGACGGACCTCGACGTTGCGCTCGCCGAGCTGGCGGCGGTAGTCCTCCACGCCCGTGACGCGGAGCGTCTGCGGCGACAGGGTCGGATGCCCTTCGGTCTCGTCGCCCGCCGCGATGCCGAAGAAGTCGAACGGCACCACGTCGCCGTCGAGCAGGGAGACCACGCCGTGGACCGGGCGCACCCACGGCCCTTCGCCGCTCCCCCAGCGCATGGTCTTGGCCCAGGAGATGGCGGCGAGGACGCGCGGCACGATCTCGGCCAGCACGTCGCGGGTGGGCCGTCCCTCGATCTTCTTGGTGGCGGCGAGGTATTCGCCCTTGTCGGTCTGGACGCGGGCGATCTGGTCCGGCTCCAGGCCGGTGCGCTTGGCGAAGCCCAGGAGCGCCTGGGTGGGCGCGCCGTCGGGGCCGAAGGCGGCGCGCACGGGCGGTCCCATCACCTGCTCCTCGCGGTCGGGCTCGCGCTCCGGCAGTCCGGAGAGGATCAGCACCAGCCGGCGCGGCGTGAAGCCCGTCTCCACCTCGCGGGGACCGATCCCGCGGGCCATCAGCTCCTCGAACACCCGGGTGGCCAGCTCGCGCATCCCCGGCTCCAGCATGCGGGCCGGGATCTCCTCGGCCCTCACTTCTAAAAGATACTCACCGCGCGGCATCCGCCACCTCCGTCGCAACCTCTTCTCTCGCGTCTCCGAGCAGCGGGAAGCCCAGCTTCTCCCGGCTCTCCACGTATGCCCTGGCGCAGCCCACGGCCAGGTCGCGCACCCGCTTCATCAGGCCCACGCGCTCGGTCACCGAGACGGCGCCGCGGGCGTCCTGGACGTTGAACAGGTGCGAACACTTGAGGGCGCACTCGTAGGCGGGCAGCACCAGCCCGGCCTCCAGGCAGCGGTTGGCTTCCTTCTCGTAGCCCTCGAACTGAGCCTGGAGGAACGGGACGTCCGCCAGCTCGAAGTAGTACTTGGAGAATTCGTACTCCTCCTGCTTGCGCACCTGCCCGTACTTCAGCCCCTCGACCCAGTCGATCTCGTAGATGCTCTGGGAGAGCGAGAGGAACATGGTGAGCCGCTCGAGGCCGTAGGTGATCTCGGCGCTGATCGGCTTCAGCTCCAGGCCGCCCGCCTGCTGGAAGTAGGTGAACTGGGTGATCTCCATGCCGTCGAGCATCACCTGCCAGCCGACGCCCCAGGCGCCGAGCGTGGGCGCCTCCCAGTTGTCCTCCTCGAAGCGGAGGTCGTGTTTGGTGAGGTCGAGCCCGATAGCCTCCAGGCTGCGCACGTACAGCCGCTGGATGTCCAGCGGCGAGGGCTTGAGGATCACCTGGAACTGGTGATGCTTGCCGAGCCGGAACGGGTTGTCGCCGTAGCGGCCGTCGGCCGGCCGGCGGGACGGCTGCACGTACGCCACCCGCCAGGGCTCGGGACCGAGCACGCGCAGGAAGGTGTCCGGGTGCATGGTGCCCGCGCCCACCTCCAGGTCGAGAGGCTGCTGGAGGACGCAGCCTTCGCGCGCCCAGAACTCGGATAGCTTGAGGATCAACTCCTGGAATGTCTGCATGGGTCCCTCTGGTAGAGCGGGATAGCCTATCAGCTAAAGGTGCGCCAGCGTCCTCTGGATGACCTCGTAGCTGCGCAGCTCGTGCTGGAGGAAGTGGCGGCGCACCTGTGCGCAGAGGTCCTCCACCTGCCGTAGCGTCTCGAAGGACGGCGGGTGCGCGGCCAGCGCGGGCAGGCTCTCCCGGCCCATGCGGCGCAGCAGCTCGAGCGTCTCCGGCGCGACCGCGAAGCCGCTGGGGCCGCCGCAGTCGAGGCAGAGCAGCGTCTCGCCGGAGCGTGGCAGCACGGCCCCCTCGGGAGGAAACGGGCCGCCGCAGGAGGGGCACGCGTGCGGCGCCGGAAACACCCCCGCCAGCCGCAGGGCCCAGGACTCGAAGTAGCGCGCCGCGAGGTCGCGCTCCACCCCCGCCAACAGGGCCTCGATCGTCGAGTCCAGAAGACGGTACAGGTAGTCCGACGCCTCCCCTTCCTGCGCGAGCTCCAGAAGGTGGTCGGCGAGGTAGCTGCCGAGCAGGATGCCCTCCAGGTCCACCTGGATCGGGTGGGCGGTACGGATCAGCTCCACCGTCGAGATGCGCCCGAGATCGCGCCCTTCCTTCTCGTACCAGGTGATCTCCGCCTTGGCCAGGGGCTGAAGTTGGCCGCCGAAGCGGCTGTGCTTCACCCGGGCGCCCTTCGCCACGCCCTTCTTCTTGCCGTGCTCGCGGGTGAGGAAGGTGACGATGCGGTCGCGGTCGTGGAGGTCCCGGACGTCGAGGATCAGCGCCTCGGCGGTCACCAGAGCCATAGGCCCATGCTAGCAGAAGGGGGAGAGGTGCTCGATCCAAGTGAGCCCCAGGCCTTCGGCGCCGAGATCCGCAAGGTCCCGTTCGTGGAGAAGGCAGAAGGCGCAGGTGAAACCGAACTCCCAGCGCAGGCAGGGACGATAGTCCTGGTAGCCGTACCGGCCGGACTCTTCAGGCGGAGCGTGCCGCCGCTCAATTCTTCTGTCGGGTGGCAGCGTGCGGAGAGGAAGGATCTTCATACCGGGCCAGGACTTCCCGTGCTCGCTCAAGGGCCCTCCGCCCCTCCCCTGGCTTGAAGAGGAGACCCGCTTCGAAACGCTTCTGAATCTCGTCCGCCTCCTCGTCCTGGAGCTTCCGAAGAAGGGAGAGCTTCCTCTGAGCCTCTTCCCGCAGATTCGGATCTGCCGCGGCGCGGCTCAACAGGGGGCGCAGCTCGGAGTACAGCTTGTCGATAGCTTGCTCCCGCCCAGAATTTCCAGCGGCATTCATGGAGGAGGCACCGGGCACGACGAAAGGCTGTTCTTTGGCCCTGTTGAATCTCCACTCAACAAAGAGAATGGCGGTCGAGAATCCCAGAAATGCCCATCCCAGGATTTCAGCGATCCCGCTCATCAGGGAACGGATCTCCGACCCGGCGGGCCACTGTAGGAATCGTGCCACCGCCAGGAACGCTCCTCCAAGAAGGACGAGAATCAAGGCTGTCCTGACAGCCTGCGCATGGCTCCGGCCGGTCAGGAAGGTCCCGTCATCTTCTTTGAATCGGGAAAAGTCCATGGCCTTTCGATTATACAGCCTGATGCGCGACTCCGGGAGATGATAGCACCCGGAAACAATCTCTCCGGCCGTCTGGGTGTACTGAGACCAAGGTCCAACTTGTGAGCCGCCGGCTCCGACAATAGCCTGAGGCCGGCAATGAAAAGGCGGCGTGGGAGATTCTGGGTCACGGCAGTCCTCCTCCTGCTGGCGGGCCGGCTGGAGGCGCAGGGGCCACAGAGTCCCCACGCCGCCGCCTCTGATCCGTCGCCGCGGCCGAAGATCGGCCTGGCGCTGGCGGGCGGCGGCGCCAAGGGCGCGGCCCACATCGGGGTCCTCAAGGTCCTCGAAGAAAACCACATCCCGGTGGACTACATCGCCGGCACCAGCATGGGGTCGATCATCGGCGGCCTCTACGCCACGGGCATGACGGCCGACGAGCTCCGCGAGGCGCTGCTCGCCGTGGACTGGACGGACGCCCTCTCGGACGCTCCCCGCCGCCAGGACCTCTCGTTCCGGCGCAAGGAGGAGGAGACGCGCTACCCGTTCGACCTCGAATGGGGCCTCGGCAAGAAGGGCTTCCGCTTCCCCTCCGGCCTGCGCACCGGCCAGAAGCTCGGCGTCCTGCTGCAACAGCTCACCCTGCGCGCCGGCGGGGTTCACCACTTCGACGATCTCCCGATCCCCTTCCGCGCCGTGGCCACCGACATCCGGAACGGCGATCCGGTGGTGCTCGACCATGGCAGCCTGTCGACCGCCCTGCGCGCCAGCATGGCCATTCCCGCCGTCTTCACCGCCGTCAACCTCGACGGCCTCACGCTCGTCGACGGCGGCATCAGCAACAACGTCCCCGTGGACGTGGTGCGCGCCATGGGCGCCGACATCGTGATCGCGGTCGATCTGCGGCAGCCCGAGGTCGAAGGGGAGATCGCCACCTACCTCCAGGTGGTGGGCCAGCTCAACCGCTTCCTGACGCGCAAGAACATGGAGGAGCAGTTGGCGAACGCGGACGTCGTGATCCATCCCGACGTCACGGGCTTCACCACGATGGGGTTCGACAAGGTCGCCGATCTGTGCGATCTCGGCCACCGGCAGGCCCGGTCGCAGCTCGCGGAGCTGCAACGCTTCGCCCTGCCCGCGGACGAATACGCCCGGCATCGCGAGAGCCAGCGGCGCGAGCCGCCGCCGCCGCCCGTGATCCGCTCCGTCCGCTTCACGGGCCTCCAGCGCGTCGACGAACGGCTGCTGCGGCCGTTGCTGCGGGTCGAGGTCGGCGCGCCGCTGGATCTCAAGGCTCTTTCCGACAGCCTGCGCGACCTCTACGGCCTGGGCTACTTCCAGCAGGTCTCCTTCTCGCTGGAGGACGTGGGGGGCGACGTCGGCCTGGTGATCTCGACGCAGGAGAAGCCCTGGGGTCCCTACTACCTCCACGCCGGTCTCTTCGCCGGCTCGGAACTGGACAACGACGTTCAGATCAACTTCCTGGTCAACCACACGTCGGCGCCGCTCAACGCGCGCGGCGGCGAGATGCGCCTCGACTTGCAGATGGGAACGCAGAGCGGTCTCGCGGGCGAGCTCTACCAGCCCCTGAGCTTCCGCCGCGACTGGTTCGTGGCACCCCGCGCCGGCCTCCATTTTTTCGACGTTCCGTTCTTCGACGGCGGCCAGGAGATCGCCTCCCTCGACGTGAAGCTCGGCGAAGCGGCGGTGGATCTCGGCTACCAATTCGGCGTCTACGCCGAGGCCCGTCTGGGCCTGGCCGTCGAGTACGCCGCGCTGGACATCGGCACCGGGATCGGCGACCTGTCCACCGATCACGCCCAGAACGTGGGACTGGCGACCCGCTGGCGGCTCGACCGCCTCGACGACGCCGACATCCCCCGCGACGGCGTTTACGCCTATCTGGACGCCTTCAAGGCCTTCGAGTCGCTGGGCTCCGACGCGGACTACACCCGTGTGCGGTTCGGCATCGGCGACTGGGAGAGCGTCGGCCGCGGCGTCCTCTTCGGCACGCTGGACGCGGGGCTCAGCCCGGGCGGTGCCCTGCCCATCTACGCCCAGTTCGACCTCGGCGGCCTGCTGTCGCTCTCCGGCTTCTCCGAGCGCGAGCTGTTGGGAGAGGAGCTCGGCGTGTTGCGGGCCGGCTACTACCACCGGCTGAACAGGAACGGCAGGGGCTCGTTTTTCGCCGGCGGCTGGCTTGAAGCGGGGAACGTCTGGGCGGATAAGGACGAGATCGACTTCGACGACCTGATCACGACCGGCACCGCGGCGCTGCTCTGGGATTCGCCGTTCGGCCCCGTGATCCTGGCGTACGGCCACGCCGACACCGGCGACGACAAGGTCTACATCTCGATCGGGCGCTCCCTCTAGGAGGGCGCGAACGCCCGCTTTGGCGATAGACTCCCGCGTCGTGGACCACGCGGCCGATCCCTTTCTCGCCACCCTCGCCCTTGTCGGCGTCGTCATCGTCATCGCGGCCCTGCTCTCGGGGCTGATCGAACGCAGCGGCGCTCCCCAGGTGGCCGTGCTGCTGGGGCTGGGCGCCGTGCTCGGCCCTTACGGCCTCGGCCTGATCGACACCCGGCTCGATTCGCCCGTCCTGCGGGCGGTGGGGATCCTGAGCCTGGCGCTGGTGCTGTTCACCGACGCCCTCTCCCTCAGCATCACGGAGATCCGCCGTAAGCTCCGCCTGACCTTGCTCGTCGTGGGTCCCGGCACGCTGCTGTCGGCCGTCCTGATCACCCTGGCCGCCCGCGGCATCCTCGGCCTTTCCTGGCCCGCCGCGGCCATCCTCGGGGCGGCCCTGGCCTCCACCGATCCGGTGCTGCTGCGCGGCCTGCTCCGCCGGCCCGACCTGCCGGGGGAGGCGCGGCTCGCGCTGCGCCTGGAGAGCGGCCTCAACGACATCGTGCTCCTGCCGATCGTGCTGGTCGCGATGGTCTTCCTCGCCCAGCGGGGAGCGACGGAGGCGAGCTGGTCGAAGATGGGGCTGCAACTCTTCCTGCTCGGGCCGGGAGCCGGCGTGGCGGTGGGCCTGCTGGGCGTGGCCACGCTGGACCTGATCCGCCGGCGCCTGGGAATCCGCCGCGACTACGAATCGCTCTACTCGCTGGGACTCTGCTTCGCCGCCTACGCCGCGGCCGAATTCCTCCACGGCAGCGGGTTCCTCTCCGCGTTCGCCGCCGGCATGACCATCTCGATCCTGGACGTCGAGCTCTGCGACTGCTTCAAGGAGTACGGCGAGACCACGGCCGAGATGGCGCTGCTGCTGACCTTCGTGCTGCTGGGCAACTCCCTGATCTGGACCGGGGTCACGGTGGCGGACGGCAGCGTCCTCCTCTTCGCCTTCGTCGCCCTGCTGATCCGCCCCGTGGTGGTCCTGATATCGCTGAAGCCCGTCTGCCTGGACCGCCGGAGCCTGGCCCTCATCGCCTGGTTCGGCCCAAGGGGTCTGAGCTCGCTGCTGATCGTGCTGCTGCCGGTCTTCGCGGGGATGCCGGGCAGCCCCCGCCTCTTCTCGCTGTGCTGCCTGGTGGTCCTGCTCTCGGTGCTGATCCATGGCGGCTCGCTGATGCTGCTGGGCCGGCGCGCCGCCGCCCCCGCCGCGGCGCCGGTCCCCGTTGCCATTCCCGTCGAGTCCGGATTCGTGGCGGGCGAGCCTCCCCAGACGGTCATCGACCGTGGAGAGCCGGCGGCGCCCGAGGTCGTGATCCCTGAGCAGATCACCCTCGACGAGCTGCGGGCCCTCCGGGAGCGGGGCGAGCCGGTGGTGATCCTCGACGCCCGTTCCCATCGCTCCCTCGAAAACAGCGACCTCACCGCCGAGGGAGCGATCCGCCTCGACCCCGATCGTACCGTCAAGGAAGCCGAGCGCCTGCAACTGCCAAAGGAGGCGTGGCTCGTCGCCTTCTGTGCCTGAAAGAGCGAAGCGACGAGCGCCCGGGTGGCGCTCGAGCTCCGGCGGGCCGGCTGGCCCCGGGCGGTGGCCCTCACCGGCGGCTGGGACGCCTGGCAGGCGGCGGGGTTGCCGGTGGTGAAAAGGACCTAAAGGACATAAAGGACCTAAGCGACCTAAAGGACGGAGGACGCGGGAGATCTCCGTTTCCTGGATCGTCCTTTGAGTCCTTTAGGTCCTTTATGTCCTTTAGGTCCTTCCCTACTCCATCCCCAGATCCACATCCCGGTCCAGCGCCGCCAGCACGGCCTTGTTCTCGCGCCAGTCGGGCTCCAGGCGGACGTTGAGATCCAGGTAGACGCGGCGGCCGAGGTATTGCTCGAGGTCCTGGCGGGCGGCGGTGCCGATGTTCTTGATCATCTGGCCCTGGCGGCCCACCACGATCTTCTTCTGACCCGGACGCTCCACCAGGATGGAGGCGTAGATGAGCACGAGGTCCCGCTCCTCCTCCTCTTCCCAGCGCTCCAGGATCACCGCCGTGGTGAACGGCAGCTCCTCGCTGGTCAGCTCCAGGACCTTCTCGCGGATGCGCTCGGCCACCAGGAAGCGCTCGGGGTGGATCGTCAGCAGCTCGGGGTCGAACAAAGGCTCGCCCTCCGGAAGCAGGTCCCAGAGGACGTCCAGCAGGCGGTCGCAGTTGTCGCCGGTCTGGGCGCTGATCGGCACGATCTCCTGGAAGACGCCGCTCTTGGCGTACTGCTCGATGCGTGGCAGGAGCTTGGGCTTGTGGACCTTGTCGGCCTTGTTGAGCGCCAGCACCCGCACCCCCTTGGCCGCCTTGCCCACCAGCTCCAGCATGTAGGCGTCGCCGGAGCCGAACTTCTCCGACGCGTCCACCAGCAGGCAGGTCACGTCGGCGTCGTTCATGGCGTCCTGGGCGTAGCGCACCATCTGGCGGTTGAGGCGGTGGAGCGGCCGGTGGATGCCCGGCGTGTCGTAGAAGACCATCTGCCCCCGCTCGTCGGAGAGGATGCCCACGATGCGGTGCCGCGTGGTCTGCGGCTTGTCCGAGACGATGGCGAGCTTCTCCCGCAGCAGGTGGTTCATCAGGGTCGACTTGCCGGCGTTGGGCCGGCCGACCAGGGCGACGGTTCCGGACTTGGGCATCAGGCTTCCGCCTCCACGGCCTCTTCGTCCCCGGCGATCCGCTCGACGCGCACGGTCTGGATGCGGCGGTCCGCGACCGCCTCGACGGTGAAGCGGAGGCCATGGCTCTCCACCGTCTCCCCCACCTGCGGCACGTAGCCGAGGGCGCTGAAGATCAGGCCCGCCACGGTCTCGTACTCGGGGTCCTCGATCTCCACCTGGAACAGCTCGTCGAGCAGCTCGATGTGGGCGCGGCCGTCCAACCGGTAGCCGCTGCCGTTCTCCAGCGGCTCCAGCTCGGCCGCCAGCGCCTCGTGCTCGTCCATGATCTCGCCGACGATCTCCTCCAGCAGGTCCTCCACGGTCACCAGGCCGGCCGTGCCGCCGTACTCGTCCACCACGATGGCCACCTGCTGGAAGCGTGCCTGAAGCTCCTTGAGCAGCTCGCCCAGGGGCTTGGTCTCGGGGATGAACAGCGGCGGCTTCAGCAGGTCGCGCACGGCCAGCGGCTCGGGGCTGCGGACGGCCCGCAGCACGTCGCGGATGTGGAGGATGCCGATGACGTGGTCGATCGAGTCCTCGTAGATCGGGATGCGCGAGTGGCCGGACTCGACGAAGCGGTCCGCCAGGGCGTCCAGGGGGCAGTCCACCGGCGAGCAGATCATGTCGATGCGCGGCGTCATGACGCTGCGCGCCTGGGTGTCGCCGAAGCCGACGATCCCCCAGAGCCATTCCCCTTCCTGGGGCTCCAGGATGCCCTCGCGGGTGCCGACGTCGATGAAGGCCTCGATCTCCTCGTCCGAGGCCTCGGCGGCGTCCTCCCCCTCCTCGTGGCGCTGGAAGGAACGGGAGGGCACGAAACGCGAGAAGACCGCCACCAGGGGGGACAGCACCCAGAGCGCGACACGGTAGACGCGGGTGAGGACGCGCAGGGCGCGCTCCGGATCGTGGCCCACCAGCAGCCGGTTGACCGCTTCCGTGACCGCCACCAGCAGGCCCACCACGCCGAACGCCCAGACGCCGGGCCAGGCCCGGTGCCAGCCGGCCAGGAGCGCCGTCAGGGTCATCAGCAGGAACAGGGTGAGCAGGCGCGCCAGGAGCGACAGCAGGTAGCGGAAGAGCCCGAAGCGGGCCGGCGCGTCCACCAGCTTGCGCAGCGAGCCGCCGGCCTCCTCGGCCCAGTGGCGGAGCCGGATCGGGCCGCTGCGCTCCAGCAGCGCCGAGAGCGTCGAGAACAGCACCGTCAGCGGCACCAGCAGGAGCACCAGCCAGACCAGCACACCCTGCCCTACCATCGGCTCGCCGTCAACCATCGTTTCCCTCGCGGATCCAGGTGCGGCGCAGCCGGCGCTCCAGCCGCTCCATCTCTCCCTGGTCGGTTTCGTGGTCGTATCCCATGCAGTGCAGCACGCCGTGCAGAAGCAGGACCTTCAGCTCGCGGTCCACGCCATGCCCGGCCTCGGCGGCCTGCCGCCGCGCCGTAGGGACGGAGATCATGACATCCCCCAGATGCCCCTCCTCGCCCGGGAAGGAGAGGACGTCCGTGGTCTTGTCCTTGCCCCGGAAGTCGCGGTTGACGCGCCGCATCTCGCGGTCGCTGACGAAGCGCGCGCCGAAGCTCCCGGCTTGCGGGGCCAGCGCCGCCAGCAGGCCGGCAAGCCACGGACGCAGCCGCCGCGCGGCCGATTCCGGGTAGTGGTTGGGGTTGAGGAGGACGATCTCGCAATCGCTCACGGTCACGAGGCCTGGCGGATGGCCCGCTTCTCCCTCTTCGGACCGGCGTTGAAGTCGAAGCCGGGGTAGTCGATCCGTTGATGGAAGATGTTGGAGAGCACCCGGTGGAAGGACTCCCCGACGTTGCGCAGGTCCGACAGGGTCAGGTCGGTGTGGTCGAGCTGGCCGTCCTGGAGGCAGTCCTCGAAGATGGTGCGGATCAGCCCGCGGATCTTGACCGGCGTCGGCTCGGTCAGGGTGCGGCTCGCCGCCTCGACGGCGTCGGCGAGCATCAGCACTCCCATCACCTTGTTCTGGGGCTTCGGTCCCGGGTAGCGGTACCTCTCCTCGGTGATGTCCTCCGCCCCCGGCTCCCGCTGCTCCTGGGCCCGGCTGTAGAAGAACTTCATCAGCCGCGTGCCGTGGTGCTGCTGGATGGCGTCCTTGATGACCTGCGGCAGGTTGTCCCGGCGGGCCAGGTCGAGGCCTTCCTTGACGTGGTTGATGAGGATCAGGGCGCTCATGGAGGGCAGGAGCTTGTCGTGGCGGTTGTGGCCCGGCCGCTGGTTCTCGATGAAGTAGTCCGGCCGCTCCATCTTGCCGATGTCATGGTACAGCCCGGCCGCGTAGGCGAGCACCGGGTCGGCCTTGATGGCCTCGCACCCTTCCTTGGCGAGGTTGGCCACCATGAGCGAGTGCTGGAAGGTGCCCGGCGCCTTGAAGGCCAGGTCCCGCAGCAGCGGCAGGTTGGTATTGGAGAGCTCCACCAGCTTGACGTCCGTGGTGATCCCCAGCATCCACTCCAGGATGGGCAGGGCGAAGCTGCCCACGGCGGTGACCAGCAGGCCGCCGGTCAGGGCGCAGACGGCGTCGAAGGCGATCTGCATGGCGTCACGCTCGGCGGTACCGATGGCGGTGAGGATCAGGACCATCAGCAGGTTGATCCCCCCCACGATCAGCCCCACCCGGGCCATCACCAGCCGGTGCCGGAACTCGTAGCGTTCCAGGACGGAGATGGCCCCCAGGGAGCCGGCGAGGCCGTAGAAGACCACCCAGAGCCCTTCGCCGTCGAGCACCAGCCGCGAGCAGAGGACCGAGAAGAGCACCGAAAGCATCAAGGCCGCGTTGCGGCCGAGCAGCAGGGTGGTCATCAGGGCCACCGAGGCGAACGGGATGGCGTAGGCCCAGCTCCGCGCCGAGGTGAGGGCCGAGGCCTCGAAGGCGCCCGAGAGGGCGTTGGCCACCAGGAAGCAAAACTTCGTCGTCAGCAGCGAGATCAGGAGCAGCAGCAGGCTCTCGGAGAACACCCGCGCCCGGCTGTGGTCCGCCACCCGCTCCCTCCGGTCGGCGAGCCAGAGGATCGCCGCCACCAATCCCAGCAACGCGAGGATCGCGGCCAGCGGCGCGAGCTGTTTGCGGAGCTGGCGCTCGCCGCGCATCTGGGCGATGACGCGGGACTGCGCCTCGCTGATCGGGTCCCCCTTGCGGACGATCACCTGCCCCTTGCGGATCTGGTTGAACACCTGGGAGACGCCGGCGGCAGCCACGCCCTGCCGCACCTGGGTCTCGCTGAGGTTGAAGAGGAGGTTGGGGGTGAGATTGTCGGCCAGCAGATTCACCAGCAGCCGCCGCTCGTCGGCGGAGTAGCCGCTCCAGCCGCGTACCTCGGACTCGAAGAAGTCGCGGACCTGGTCCGGATAGCCGAGATGATCGTACAGGTTGGTTTGCGTCCGCTCCTGGCCGCTGCCGAGGTCGCGCAGGGTGACGCCGCGCAGACGGTTTTCGAGGAGCTGGTCCTTGTTGGCGACCACGCCACGCCGCAGCGCCTGGCTCATCAGGCTGCGCAGGCGGTCTTCCAGATCCCGTGAGAAGTCGCGGCGCAGGAGCAGCTCGAGTTGCTCCCGCGTAGTCCGCGGGCGGTCTGGCGCCGGGCTCGCCAGCTCCTCCAGCACGGCCGCGCGGTCGGACTGCTGTAGCGCCACCCGCCCGCCGCCGCTGTCCACCGAAACGCGGGCCAGCAGGCGGCGGCCGAGGCCGAAGAGCTCGGCGAGCTTGCGGTCGCTGACCTGGAAGGCTCCAGGGTCAAAATCGTAGATCGTCAGGACGGCGTCCCGCGCCTTCTGCTGCTTGGCCTGGGTGGCGTTGCGGTCGAGGAGGAGCAGGTCGCGGGAGGCGACGTAATCGCGCTCGGCGATGGTCCCCGGCTCGGCGCGGTGGGTGAACAGGAAGGCGCCGGGCAGCAGGCACCAGGCGCCCACCACCAGGAACAGGGCCAGCCAGAGGAAAGGCATCTCCACCGCGCGGTCCCAGAGGTCGCGCGGACGGGGCCCCTTCGGCAGCCGGATCGACCCGGTCGCCGTACGGATCTCGGTGATGCCCGTCTGGTCTCTCTCTCTCGCCATGGCCGGTCAGCGGCTCCCGCCCCGGTCGGGGAAGCCAGAGGACCGTATACCGGGGCTCATGAGGACGGGTTGCCTCCACCCGCCTGGACGGTCTGGCGCGCCGCGCGCGCCTCCGCCTCGCGTTCCTGCTTCCGCTTCTCGTACTCGTCGTACGCGGTGACGACCTTCTGCACCAGCGGATGGCGCACGACGTCGCGCTGGTCGAAATAGAAGAACTTGATCCCCTCGACCCGCGACAGCACCTCCTGCGCCTCCCGCAGCCCCGAGACCCGCCCCTGCGGCAGGTCGACCTGGGTGACGTCGCCGTTGATCACGGCCTTGGAGTTGAAGCCGATGCGGGTGAGGAACATCTTCATCTGCTCGGGCGTGGTGTTCTGGGCCTCGTCGAGGATGATGAAGCTGTCGTTGAGCGTGCGCCCGCGCATGAAGGCGATGGGCGCGATCTCGATGATGCCGCGCTCCATCATCCGCCCCACCTTCTCGAAGCCGATGATGTCGTGCAGGGCGTCGTGAAGGGGGCGCAGGTACGGGTTGACCTTCTCCACCATGTCGCCGGGCAGGAAGCCGAGCTTCTCGCCCGCCTCCACCGCCGGCCGGGCCAGGATGATGCGCTTGACCCGCTTCTCCATCAGGGCGGCGGCGGCCACGGCCACGGCCAGGTAGGTCTTGCCGGTGCCGGCCGGACCGATGGAGATGACGATGTCGTGGTCGATCATCGACTGCATGTAAAGCTGCTGCTTGGCGGTGCGGGGCGCCACCATCCGCCGCACCGAGGCGAGCATGCCCTCGGGCAGGAAGAATTCCACCAGCGAGGTCTCGGGGGCCTCGGAGATGACGCGGATGGCCGTCTGCACGTCCCCCTGGCGGAAGCGGTAGCCCTTGTCGGTGACGGCCGTCAGCTCCGCCAGCAGGTGCTCCACCTGCCGTACCCGCTCGGGGTCGCCGTTGATGTGGAGCTCGTTGCCGCGCGCGGCAACGGTGACGCCGAAGGTGCGCTCGATCCGCCGGAGATTTTCGTCCTGGGTGCCGAAGAAGGCTTCGAGCCCCTCCTCGGCGAGTGTGACCTGGGTCATTGCCTCTCGATTCTAAGAAGCCAGCCCCTCCGGGGGCTGGCCGGAAGGGCTCCAGTGTATCAGACCGCCCTACTTCTTCCCGTACTCGTAGAACCCGCGCCCGCTCTTCTTCCCCAGCCGGCCGGCCTGGACCATCTGCTTGAGCAGCGGCGGCGGGGCGAAGCGCTTCTCGCGGTACTCGTCGAACATGATGTTGGCGATGTAGTAGGTGGTGTCGAGGCCCACGAAGTCCAGCAGCGTGAACGGACCCATGGGATAGCCGCAGCCGAGCTGCATGCCCTTGTCGATGTCCTCGACGCTGCCCACCCCCTCCTCCAGCGCCCGGATGGCGTCCAGCAGGTAGGGCACCAGCAGGCGGTTGACCACGAAGCCGGAGTTGTCGCGGCAGGCGATGGGCTCCTTGCCCAGCGAGCGGGCGAACTCGAAGGCGCGGTTGAAGCTGTCGTCCGAGGTCACGATCGTCCGCACCACCTCCACCAGCTTCATCACCGGCACCGGGTTGAAGAAGTGGAGCCCCACGAACTGGTCCGGCCGCTGGGTGAACATGGCCATCTGGGTGATGGTCAGCGACGAGGTGTTGCTGGCGAAGAGGGCGTCCTTCTGGACCGCCTCGTCCAGGGCCTGGAAGGTCTTCCGCTTCTCTTCCAGGTTCTCGACGATGGCCTCGATGACGATGTCGCAGTCGGCGAGAGCGGCCAGGTCCACGGTGCCGGAGAGGCGGGCCACGGCCTCGTCGCGGGCGGAGGCCTCCAGCTTGCCCTTCTCCACCGCCTTGGCGAAGGAGCCCTGGATCTTCTGCAGGCCGCGGTCCACCAGCTCCTCGGTGACCTCGCGCACGACCGTCTCGTAGCCCGCCTTGGCCGCGACCTCGGCGACCCCGGAGCCCATCAGGCCGCAGCCCAGGACGCCCACCTTCTTGATCTTCTTCATGTGCTACTCCCTCCTATCTGGAATTTCTAGGTCTTTGGTTTCCACAATCTCCCGCTCCCCCTCCTCTGCCAGGCGCGCCAGCCACAGGGCCAGCGCCCCGGGCACGGGAAACGGGAGCCTCTCCGCCCACTCCACAACCTTGATCCCCGGCCCGGCCAGCAGCTCCTCCAGGCCGAGCGCCGCGGCCTCCTCCGGCTCCAGCCGGTAGAGGTCGACGTGGATCAGCGTGCCTCCCTCGCCGCGGTGCTCGCGGATCAGGGTGAAGGTGGGCGACTGCACCTCGCGGGGATTCACTCCCAGTCCCTCTCCGATCGCCCGCGCCAACACGGTCTTGCCGGTCCCCATGTCCCCCGAGAGCAGCAGGACGCCGTCCGGCGCCAGCTCCCGGGCGAGGCCGAGGCCCACCGATCGCGTCTCCGCCTCGTTCCGGGTGATCCAACGCCTCATCGCGCGTGGGGATGCCGGCCGTGGCCGCGCTCCGGGGCGTGCTCGTGCTCGTGGTCCTCCTCGTCGCGGGCCAGCGCGGCCAGGGCGGCGGGGAGCATCTCGATCAGGTCCCCGGCCGCGAGGGCCGTCTCCCCGAGGCGGGAGGCGGCGAGGTCGCCCGCGAGACCGTGGAGATAGACGGCCAGCAGCGTGGCGTCCAGGGCGTCCATGCCCTGGGCCACGAAGCCGGCGATCAGGCCGGTCAGCACGTCGCCCGTCCCGCCGGTCGCCATCCCGGGGTTCCCGGTGGGATTGACGAACACGGCGGTGCCGGACGCCACCAGCGTCAGGCGGCCCTTGAGGACCACGATGGCGCCGGTCTCCTCGGCCGCGCCGCGCGCCGCGGCGATCCGGTCCTCCTGGACCGTGGCCGTGGAGATCCCCAGCAACCGTCCCAGCTCGCCCGGGTGCGGCGTCAGGATCGTCTCGACGCGGCGCCGGGCCAGCTCGCCGGCCCGTCCCGCGAAGGCGTTGAGGCCGTCGGCGTCCAGCACCAGCGGCAGCGGGCACTCCAGGGCGACGCGGCGGATGGCCGCCGCGGCCTCGGGATCCTGCCCCAGGCCCGGGCCCAGGGCGAGCACGGCCTTGCCCTCGGCCGCGTCCAGCACGGCCTCGGCGGCCCGCTCGGCGATCTGCCCCGCGGCGCCGGCCGGCAGCCCCAGGGTCATCGACTCGATGGAGCCCAGATCCACGGTCTGCAGGATCGGCTCGGGGACCGCCACCGTCACCAGCCCCGCACCGGCGCGCACGGCGGCGCGGGCGGAGAGGATGGCGGCGCCCGCCTTGCCCGGCGAGCCGGCCAGGATCAGCGCGTGCCCGTAGTCCCCCTTGTGCGTGCCGGGCTCGCGCTCGGGCAGCAGCTCGGCCAGCTCCTCGCCCATCAGGAGATGGAGGTCGCCGTTCTCCTCCTCGACGTCCTCCACCAGCTTCGGCGGGATGCCCAGATCGGTCACCACCATCTCGCCCACGGCGTCGGCGGCCGGCGGGAAGACGTGGGCCACCTTGGGCGCCGCGAAGGTCACCGTCAGGTCCGCCTGGACGTGAGGGCCGATGGGCCGCGGCTGGCTCCCCGAGAGGCCGCTGGGCAGGTCGACCGCCACCACGGGCACGTGCAGGGAGTTGATCCGCCCCACCACCTCGGCGAACAGGCCCTCCAGGGGCCGGGCGAGACCGGTGCCGAACAGCGCGTCCACCACCAGGTCGCACTCCATGGCGGCTTCCACGGCCGAGGGCAGGGCCTCCCGCGTCGGGATCTCCAGGATGGACAGCTCGGCGTTGCGGCAGATCCCGAGCTGCACCTGGGCGTCCTCGGAGAGCTCGCGGCCGCCGGTGACCAGGAAGATGCGCACCTCCCAGCCGCGCACGGAGAGGTGGCGGGCGATGGCGAGCCCGTCGCCGCCGTTGTTGCCAGGACCGCAGAAGACGGCCGCGGACCCGGCCTCGGCGAACGCCTTGCCCATCGCCTCGACCACCCCGATGGCGGCGTTCTCCATCAACACCAGGCTGGGGATGCCCAAGCCTTCGATCGCGGCGCGGTCCAGCTCGCGCATCGCCTCCGCTGTCAGAATCCTCATGCGACCCTCCCGGCGATCTCGATTTTGGATTTTGGATTTTGGATTTTCGATTCTTCCCCTTGAGGGAGAAGGCGGAGGGACGCCAGGAGGTCCCGCGTGCGCGGGCAGCCGAGGTCGCCGCCGGCCATGCGGGCGGCGAGCCGGCGCAGGTCCTCGGGCGTGTCCACGTCCGCGGCCGCGGGCAGCAGCTCGACCTTCAATCCCAGTTCCCGGCAGCGTTCGAGAGTGGCGGCGAGGACGCGGTCGGTGCTCCAGGCCACATCCTCGAACAGCCGGCGGGACACCGCGCCGGACCGCAGGGCGATCAGGTAGTAGCCACCGTCCTCCGCCGGGCCGATCGCCACGTCGGCGCCGGCCTCGACGCGGGCGAAGGCGTCGTGGATCAGGTCCAGGCTGACGGTCGGATGGTCGCTCCCCAGGGCCGCCACGGCCGCCGCGTCGCCTTCCGAGAGCGCCCGGTACAGCCGCTCTCCGAGATCGGCCCCTTCCTGGCGGACGCCCGGCCACGGCCCCTGCGGCGCCGGTTCCCCCTCCTCCAGGGCCCAGGCGATGCGCACCTCGAAGTCGCCGGTCCGCAGCCGGTCCAGCACGTCGGCCAGGAAGGCGGCATGCAACGCCGCCGCCTGCTCGGCGGTAAGATCACCAATGAGCCGGGTCTTCACCCGGCCCGCCCGGGCCGGCTTGGTGAACAGGAGGAGGCGGCGGGAGACAGGCACGGTGGCGGATTGTATCCAATAATGATTCTCACTCTCCTCACCGACTTCGGAACCGCCGACTACTACGTGGCCGCCGTCAAAGGCACCGTCCTGCGGCTGGCTCCCGGGACCACCCTGGTGGACGTCTCCCACGAGGTCCCCCCCGGCGACGTGGAAACCGCGTCCTTCCTGCTGAGCGCGGCGGCTCCCTCCTTCCCCGAGGGCACGGTCCACCTCGCCGTGGTCGATCCCGGCGTGGGGAGCGGCCGGCGGATGCTGGCGGTGCGCACCCCGTCGGCGTGGTTCCTGGCGCCGGACAACGGCCTGCTCACGCCGTTCCTCGACGCCGCCGTCTCCCTGCGCTCGGTGGAGAACGCGGGCCTGTTCCTCGCCGGCCCCAGCCGGACCTTCCACGGCCGTGACCGCTTCGCCCCGGCGGCGGCGTGGCTGCTGCGCGGGAACGCCGAGGCGGAGCTGGGACCGGAGGTCTCCGACCCGGTGCGGCTCCCCTTCACCACCCCGCGGCGGGAACCCGGCCGCCTTGTCGGGCGGGTAGCCCATGTGGACCGCTATGGCAATCTGGTCACCGACATCCCGGCCGACTGGCTGCCGGCGGGGCCGTGCCGGGCCGAGGCCGGCGGCCACGCCGCCGCCTTCCGGGCCAGCCACTACGCCGAAATCCCGGCCGACGAGCCGGCCCTGCTCCCCGGCTCCCTGGGGACGTTGGAGCTTTCGCTCAACGGCGAGAGCCTCGCCCGGCGCTGGGGCGTGGGCCGCGGGACCGCCGTCGAAGTCCTGTGGAATGAATCTTGAAGGAGATTTTCTTACGTCCGCGTCTGTGACAACGCGGTGACGGTTTTTATCGGAAAACGAGCTAGAATGTGAAGCCGCTTTCGAGACGTGACTTCAGGCAGTAGATCGATCTCAGGAGGAGACTGGAAGGAGCGTGTGGCCATGAGCAAGTGGGAGTACAAGATCATCAACATCCGCAGCGAAAACTACCGTCTCGATCCGAACGCAGTCACGCAGTTGAACCAGTTGGGCGAAGAGGGCTGGGAGCTGGTCTCGATCACCTCGGTCAACTTCAAGACCGGGGCGACCGACAACATCGCCATGGTCTTCAAGCGCCCCGCCGCCGGCTGACCCGGCTCCGCGCGGCGAGCGGTCCCGGGACGCGGGCCGCCACTCCTCCGGTCGTCTACGTTCTCAGCTTCTTCCGCCGCCGGCTTCGCCGCATCGCCAGGGCGAAGCCCGCGGCGCCGACCGCCACCGCCATCCACACGTAACGCTTCCTGGGCACGATCGCCCCCACCTCCGTCTCCACGGCGGTGCGGACCTCGGAGAGGCGCATCTCCGCCTCGCGGCGGCTCTCCTCCAGCCGGCGCTCGACCTCGAGCCGGGCTTCCTCCAGACGGTTCATGGCAGGTTCCTCCCTCCTCCCGGCGGCTCCTCGCCGCGGCTGGCGACCGTGGCTCCTTCGACGTCGAGCGTCTGCGGCTTGGCGAGCAGCCCGTGCTGCCACCAGTCGAGATGGTTGTCCACCCGCCGCCGGACGGTCGAGACGGGATTCTCGAAGTGGCTGAGGCGGCGTTTGCCGAGGACGGCCAGAACGAAGGCGGCGACGGCGAACAGGAACAGCATGATCCCGGCCGCAGCCCACCATGGCAGCCAGATGTGGAGGACCGCGATGGTGACGAAGAGGAACAGGCCGACGATCCAGAAGCCCAGGACGGCAACGGCGCCAAAGAACGCCAGGGCCAGGCCGAGTTGGCGGCCCGAGCGCTCCAGATCCCCCTGCAGGGAGGCGACCTCCGCCCGCCAGACTTCGACCAGCGATTCGCCCAGCGAGCGGAAGAGGTCGATCCAGGCCTGCATCAGCGCCCGGTCCCCACCCTGAGGCCGCGGCTGACGAACGACTCCGCGGCGGCGACGTCGTCCCGCACGCCCACCGCCACCCGCTGCTCGCCGCTGCGCATCAGCAGGTTCACCGAGTAGGTGTAGAACTTGTTCACCGCCGTGGCCACGTCGGCCTTGGGCACGCTGATCGGCACCGGGATGTTCTGGACGTCCGAGGTGGAGCCGTTGGAGTCGATGGCGGCGATGAACAGCCGCACCCTGGCGTCCTCCGACTGCGTCTGCTCGCGCGGCACCAGCACCAGCTTGCCGATCGGGATGCGCACCACCACCGGCACCAGGTAGAAGCCGTCGTCCCGGCGCTTGGGCTGGCCGAATTCCATGATCACGCCCAGGGGGTTCTGCTCGAACGGGAAGTTCAGCGCCGCGATGGTGCCGTCGTTCATGCGGGCCTCGACGTTCTTGTCGCGGTAGCCCTCGCGGTGGCGCACCTGGAGGTCCTTGCGCCCCTTCACCCTCACCTCGATCTTGTAGTACCGGCCGTCGCCGAAGTGCGACGGCTGGTAGCCCAGCGAGTAGTAGGAGCTGAAGTCGCGGGCCATCCTCTCGAGAGCCGGCATGAAGGTGTTGGTGTTGATCACGGCCATGCCGCCCGTCTTCTCGGCCATGAGCTGCAGCGTGCTCTGGAGGTTGGAGAAGCGTACCGACTCCACGATCTGGGTCAGCCCCGCGGCCGTGGCGTGCCCGCGCTCGGAGGCCTGCGTCGATTCGTACACCCGCACGCCCGCGGCGTCGATGGTGTAGAAGGTGGTGCGGTTCGAGTTGGCCTGCGCCGCCAGCTCGGTGAGGCGGCGGGAGACGTCGTACTGCAGGGTCTTGACCAGCGAGGTGCTCTGCTCGCCGTACTTGCTCTGCACGGCGTAGAACACGTCCTGGCCGGCGATCATCGGCAGGCCGTCGCTGACGTAGACCACCGCCTTGCGGCCGGGCATCCCTGCCAGCGAGTCGGTGAGCTTCTTCAGCGCGTTGATCGAGAACGCCAGGTCGTTGTACGTCGACTCCGCGTAGGTGCGGGCGTAGTTCTCGGCCTCGACGACGCTCTGCGATTCCTCGATCCGGTCCATGGCCTCCCGGCGCTCGGAGTCGGCGTGGACGCCCTGGGCCGAGATCTTCTCCAGGTCGTTCAGGGCCGCGGCGATCAGGCCCGGGTCGCTGGTGAAGGGGACCCGGATGTGCAGCTCGCGGTCGTAGGTGACCAGCATGATCTGGTCTTCCCGGCCCAGCTTCTGGCCGATGAAGGCCCGCAGCTCGCGGACGACGCGGTTGCGGTTGAACGGCCGCAGGTTGAAGTTGTCGATGTAGACGATCAGCCGCAGCCGCTGGTCCTCGGGCGTCCGCACCGCTTCGAGGGCCTGCACCTGGGCCGGCACCGCCGGGGCGCCGGGCGCCTCCGCCGTGACGGGAGGCGGCGGCTCGGGCTGGCTGACGGCCTTGCCGTTGCTGACCGCGTAGAAGTTGGTGATCTCCACCGGCCGCTTGTTCTCGAAGATCTCGAAGTCGTCCTTGGTGAGACCGGACACCGGATTGCCCTGCTTGTCGGTGACGTAGACGTCGACGTTGACGACGCTGACGTTGACGGTGTCGGCGAACGGCTCCTCAGCCTGCTGCTGCTTCGGCTCGGGGGGCAGGGGCTGGCCCGGCTTGCGCACTTGGGCGGACAGATGGGCGGACACGGCGCCGGCGCCGAGCCCGAGGGCCAGCAGCAGCGCGAGGAAACGTCGGGATGGCTTCATAGGCCTCTTCCTGGAATCATCGGGAGCATCTTATACCGTCTACTTTGTCGCCGGCGGCTTGACGTCCGCCTTGGCGATGAGCAGCTTGCCGCCCAGGGGATCGAAGATGGCCACCGTCAGGGTGTGCGGCATCCGGCGCAGCCGGATCTTGGTGTCGTAGCGGATGAACGTTCCCGGCTTCGGCGCCTCGTCGGCGCTCAGCGTCACCGGGACCACCGGCATCGGCGCCCGGCCGCCCCGGGCGTCCATGGCCACCACCCGCAGCTCCACCTCGGCCACCTGCTTGCCGTTGAGCGGCACCAGGGTCACGGCGTCCGACGGGATGGCGAGCGAGACCGGCACTTCCATCTCCCGCCGCCCCACCGCCACCGCCTGGCCGATCTTCATCGGCATCGTCGCCTGGTCCGGGGCGCCGCCGAAGATCATGGCGCTCTCCACCATCATCGCCGTCTCGGCCTTGCGCGACAGGTCGAGGAAGCTCTCGCGGGAACGCACCTTCAGACCCGGCCGCGTCAGCTCGACCTGCACCTTGTGGCGCTTGTCGTTGCCCTCCCAGGTGGGGGTGAAGCCGAGCCAGTAGTAGGACCGGGTGTCCCTCTCGGCGACCTCCAGCAGGTCCGCGCTGCGGGCGTTCAGCAGCGCCTCACCGCCGGTCTGCCCGGCGATGAACTGCAGGGCCGCCTGGTTCTCCTGCTCCCGGATGTTGATCCCGGTCGTCGGCGGCCCCTGGCGGCCGGCGTCCACCACCACGTCCTCCATCCCGGGCACGTCGACCGAGTAGATGGTGTAGCCCAGGCGGTTGGCGGTGTCCACCAGCGGCCGCAGGAGATCCTCGCCCTGCGGCAGGTCGCGCATCAGGACCGGCCGGTTGGGGTTGTTCACCACGTAGTCCGCGGGCGAGAACGGCCAGCCGCCCGAGAGCAGCAGCATGACCTTGCGGCCCGGCGGCGAGGCGAAGCCGCGCAGGGTGCTGGTGGCTGCCATCGACGCCCGCTCGATCTGCCCGGCCACGAAGTAGACGAATTCCTCCTCCTCCACGTCGAGGCGCTGGGCGAACGACGCGCGGGGGCCGCGGCTCACCGGATCGCCGCCGATCCGGCGCAGCGACTCGAAGGACTGCAGCTCGGCGCGCCGGGCCAGCCCCTGGGCCGGCCGGCGGATGGCCTCGTCGATCGCCTTCTCGAGCTGCCGGGACGAATTCGACCAGGAGGAGAGCATCTCCACGCCGCCGCCGTCGTAGACGACGATGGCCATGCGGTCCTCGGGGCCGAGCCGCGAGATCTGCTCCTTCAGCGACTTCAGCACCTCGTTGCGCCGCGTGATGATGGAGAAGAAGTTGTCCACGAAGACGAGATAGCTGGTGCCCACCGGGCTGCCCGGGGCCAGGCTCGGCAGGCCCTTCACGGCCCCTTCGTCGCCGCCCTCCAGGGCGATGGCCTGGCCGCCGCGGACCTCGTTGAAGTACTCGACCGGGACGACCTTGCCGTCCACCTTGAGGCGGAAGTCCTCGGGCTTCAGACCCTGGACCCGGTTGCCCTGGCGGTCGGTCACCACCGCCTCCACGTTCACCACCCGCACGTCGATCTGCTCGCCGAACACGCTCGGCGCCTGCGGTTCCTGCGCCGCGGCCGGAGCGGCCGGAATCATCACGGCCAGGAGAGCCATCGCGGCCCACCAGCCTGAAAAGGATCTCTTCATTCGATCTCTCCCGTCACAAAACGGAACGGCGCCCAGGCCGCCCCGGGAGTTTCTCTTGTAAGGAGAACAACCCGGAACGGCCCGGTCTTGTTCCTCGTCCGGTCAGGGCTCGACGTCCAGCTCCGCCCAGGCCGCGCCGCCGCCCGCGGTGTCCTCGACGGTGAACACCAGCCTCTGGGCCACCTTGCGCAGCTTCAGCGTGGTCTCGTAGCGAGCGTAGGAATCAGGGCCGGGAGGGCTCTCCAGGGTCAGCCGGAGCGGCACGATGCCGATCCGGGTACGGCCTCCACGCTCGTCCATGGCCCCCATGGACAGCCGTGCCTGCACCTCGTAACCCTCGCCGGAAGGGAGCGGCGTCAGCGCCGAGGAGGGGATCTCCAGCGTCACCGGCAGCTCCATCTTGTGGTAGCCGGCCGGCCGGGGCTCGCCCGTCCGGACCCGGATGTCCGCGAGCTCCTCGCCGCCCCCGAACAGCAGCAGGCTCTCCGCCCGCAGCGCCGACCGGGCGTCCTGCGACAGGTCGAAGAAGCTCTCCCGCGCCCGCGCCTTGAGGCCGGGCCGCCGCACCTCCACCTTGATCCTGTGGCGCTGGTCGTTGGCCTGCCACTCCGGCGTGAAGCCGAGCCAATAGAAGGTGCGGGTGTCCTTCACCACCCGGTCGAAGGCGGTCAGCCGCGCCGAGTTCACGATCGCCTTGCCGCCCGTCTCGTCGGCCATGAAGTACAGGGAGTCCTGCTCCTCCTGTCTCCCTTGCGAGTTGATGAACTCGACCTTGACCGGATGGGTGTTCCGGGCGTCGGCCCAGTTGGACTCGGCGTCGAGCCCCTTCACGTCCACCGGGTAGATGGTGTAACCGAGCAGATTGGCGGTATCGGTGAGCGTCTCGAACAGCTTTTCCGGACGCGGCGTGTAGAAGACGTCGGGGAGCTCCGCGATCGGATCGCCGATCTCCAGGTCCGGGGAGAGCATCGGCCAGCCGCCCGAGAGCAGCAGGAGCACCTTGCGCCCTTCCGGCGCGGAGACACTCCGCAACGCCGCCCCGGCGGCGGCCACGGCATCCTGGACACTCGTGTAGGTCCTGACCCCGCCGCTCCCGAACCCGCCGGTAGTGATCCCGTCGTTCCTGATCCCGTCGTTCCTGGACCCGTCGGCGTCCGCGCGCTCTCTCAGCTCCGCGTCGTTCGACTCGTTCTGACGGTCGACCAGACGCTGGAGCCCCTGCGTCGAACGCGCCTGCGCCTGGGTCAGGGTCTGTTTCAGGGCTCCGGCATCCCGCGTCCAGTCGCTCAGCAGATCGATGTTGCGGCCGTCGTAGGCCACCACCGCCCCCTGGTCCGCGGGATCGAGCCGCAGGCTTTCCACCAGGCGTTGCAGCACGACGTTGCGCTGGTTGAAGATGGTGAACGCCTCGTCGATGAAGATCAGATAGCTCGTCCCCACCTTGCCGCCGGGAGCCGTGGAGACCGCCGGGGCGGGCTCACCCTCCTTGGCCGGAGAGGTGGCCATCTCACCTTCCTCCACCTCGGTGAAATAGCCGATGGGGACCTCCTTGCCGTCCACCAGCAGCCGGAAGTCCGAGGCCTTGAGCCCCTTCACCAGCCTGCCCCGGCGGTCCGTGACCACCGCCTCGACGTTGACCACCCGGACGTCGATCGAGTCGCCGAACGAGCTCTGCGCCGGCGGAGGCGCCGAGTCGGCCAGGACCGGGACCACGGCCATGACCGTGGCAGTCAGCATCAGGGCGACCTTCCTCATGTCTTGCTCCTTCCTCTCGCCGTATCAGGGCTTGACGTCCAGCTCGGCCCAGGCCGCGCCGCCCCCGGTGGCATCCTCCACGGAGAAGACCAGCCGCTGCGGCTGCCGGCGCAGCTTCAGCGTGGTCTCGTAGCGGGCGTAGACGCCGGGGCCCGGCGCCTCCGGCAGGACGAGGCGGAGCGGCACGCTCTCCAGCCGCGAGCGGCCGCCGCTCTGGTCGAGCGAGCCCATGGATAGGGTTGCCCGCACCTCGTAGCCGCCCTCGGCCGGCAGCGGCGTCAGGGCGCCGGCGGGGATCTCCAGCGTCACCGGCACCTCGATCTTCTGGAAGCCCGCCTTCCGGGCCTCACCGGCCTGGACACGCATCCGTCCGACCTCCTCACCGCCGCCGAACAGCAGCAGGCTCTCCGTGCGGAGCTGCGCCCGGGTCTCCCGGGACAGGTCGTTGAAGCTCTCGCGCGCCCGCGTCTTCAGGCCCGGCCGCCGCACCTCCACCTTGATCTCGTGGCGCTTGTCGTTGGCCTGCCACTCCGGCGTGAAGCCGAGCCAGTAGTAGGAGCGCGTATCCTTCGCCACCCGCTCGAAGGCGTTCAGCCGCGCCGAGTTGAGCACCGCCTTGCCGCCGGTCTCCTCGGCCATGAAGAAGAGCGCCTCATGTACCCCCCGCTCCCAGTCCGAGGTGATGAAGCCGTGATTGGTTGGCCCGGCGCTCGAGGCGTCGGCCCAGTTGGAGTCGGGATCGAGCCCCTGCACGTCCACCGGATAGATGGTGTACCCCAGGAGGTTGGCGGTGTCCGTCAACACCTCGAACAGCTCCTCCGGCCGTGGCGTGTAGAACGCGCTGGGGATGTCCCGCAGGGGATCCGAGAGCAGCAGGTCCTCGGTGACCACCGGCCAGCCGCCGGAGAGCAGCAGGAACACCTTGCGCCCGGACGGCACGGCGACGCCCCGCATCGTGGCCGCGGCGGCGGCCACCGCCTCCTCGATCTCGGAGTAGAGATTGAAGCCCGGCGCGGTCAGCCCGCCTAGCTCTCCAGCGACTTCCTCCGTCCGGCGCGTGGCCAGGCGGTGTACGCCTTCCGCCGGGCGCTGCTGGGCCTTCGCCAGGGTCTGCCGCAGGGTTCCGTGGTCGCTCGTCCAGCCGGTCAGCAGGTCGATCTGGCGGCCATCGTAGGCGACCACCGCCACCTCGTCCGCCGGCCTCAGCTTCAGGTCCTCCGCCAGACGCCGCAGCACGAGGTTGCGCTGCGGCTTGATGGAGAACGAATCGTCGATGAAGATCAGGTAGCTCGTCCCCACCTTGCCGTCCGGAGCCAGGGAGACGGCCGGAGACGGCGCGCCCTCCTGCACGGGAGGCGTGGCCATCTCCCCTTCCTGAACCTCCGTGAAATAGGTGATGGGCACTTCCTTACCGTCCACCAGCAGCCGGAAATCCGACGCCGAGAGCCCATTGACCAGCTTGCCGCGGCGGTCCGTCACCACCGCCTCGACGTTGACCACCCGGACATCGATCGATTCGCCGAACGAGCTCTGCGCCGGCGTCGACGTCACCACCGGAGCGGACAGGACCGGGCCCGCAAGGGTGGCCGCGGCGATCCACGACACGACAACCTTTCTCATGCCTCCTCCTTCCCTTGACCTGCTCTCTCCAGCGATAGAGCAAGGACGGTGCCGGGGTGAGACGATTTTATTCCCGAGGGGGAAAGGACGAGAAGAAGCTTCAGGGTGTCCTTCGCAGAGGACACAGGGTGCCATCCCCCTACTTCGCCTTGAAGAACCCGATCGTGGTGCCCCCGCCGTCCGGCTGCGTCTGCGCGTCCGATGAGGACGCCGTGCCGGGGGCCATCCGGGCCAGGAGGGCGGCCACCTCGCGGGTCTCCTGGGGCCGGTGATGGGGCTCCTTGCGCAGCAGACCGTCGATCAGGTCGGAGAGCTCGTCCGGCACCTTGGGATTCACCTCCCGCGCCGGGGGCTGCTGGTGCCAGCAGATCTTCCGCAGCGTGGCGGCGCCGTTGGGTCCCGCGAAGGGGGACTCGCCGGTGAAGATCTCGTAGAGGAGCGTGCCGAGGGCGAAGAGGTCGGCCCGGTGGTCCACCTCGTGCCCCTGGGCCTGCTCCGGGGCCATGGAGCGGAAGGTGCCGAGCACGGCCCCCTCCTTCGTCAGCGAGGGATCGCCCCCGTCGAGCTGCTTGGCGATCCCGAAGTCGAGCACCTTGGCGTGTCCGGCCAGGGTCACGATCACGTTCTCGGTCTTGAGGTCGCGGTGGACGATCCCTTTGGAGTGCGCCTCGGCCAGGGCCTCCGCGACCTCGCGGGCGATCGTCAGCCCGCGGTCGAGGTCGAGGGGCCCCCGGAGCAGCAGATCGGACAGCCGCTCCCCTTCCACCAGCTCCATCACGATGGCGTCCACCTCTTCGGTCTGGACGAAGTCGTAGACCTGGATGATCGCCGGATGGCTCAACCGCGCGCTCGCCCGCGCCTCCCGTCGCAGCCGCTCGCGCCGCTGCGGGTCCTCGCTGTGGGCGGGAGGGATGACCTTGATGGCTACCGAGCGGTCGAGCCGCTCGTCATAGGCCCGGTAGACCACTCCCATGCCGCCCGCCCCCAGGCGCTCTTCGAGACGGTAGGGGCCGAGCCGCTCCAGGACATGCGCGGCCCGCGAGAACGAGGAGCTGGATAGCGGATACGAGACCGTTTCCAGGGCGGCGGTGGCTGCGCGGCGGGCCAGGATGCGCCGGCGGGCGAGGATCACGGCGAGAAGGACCAGCACGGCCAGCAGCACTGCGATGACTGGGAGGAGCTTCTTCCAGTAAGCCTTCGACAGCGCCTGGAGATCTTTCTCCACCTTGCGCGTCGCCGGGTTGTCCGGGCCGTACGTCTTGAGGAGGATGCTTCGGGCGCGCTCGAAATGGCTCCGGGCGCCTTGTAGATCTCCCTTGGCCTGGAGGACCTCACCGACCCGGCTGGCGTAGAGGGCCACGAGGGGGACATCGGTCTTGTAGGTATCGCTGGCGATCTTCAGAGCGCGCTCGGCGGCCCGCAAGGCTCCTTCCTCGTCGCCCTGGGCGAGGAGGATCGCGGCCAGGGTCTCGCTGTCACGGGCCACGTGAGGGTGGCGGTCCCCAAAATGGAGCTCGTCGATGCTTATCGCGATCCGGCAGACCTTCAGAGCCTCCTCCACATTGCCCCGGTCCAGGAGGATCTGCGCGAGGGTCTGGTTGTCGCGGGCGACTTCCGGCTGATCGGGACCGGAGACCTGGGTATCGATCCGCAAGGCCTGCTGGATGGTAGTCAGGGCGCGGTCGAGATTTCCCTTGTCCCGCAACACCCCGGCGATTTTCTGGAGACGCCGGGCAACCTCCGGGTGCTCGGGGCCGTAGGTCTTCTCATCCAGCCGCCGGGCGCTCTGGAGAAAGTCGAGAGCGGTGACCAGGTCTCCCCTCTCACGGAAGATCTGCCCGAGGTTGCTGAACATGATCGCCAATTCCGGGTCTGTGGTCTCGGGAGCCCGTTCCAGGATTTGCCGGGCGCCCCTGGATTCCTGGAGCGCACCGTCCAGGTCGCCCATCTTCAGGAGGATCATTCCGAGATTGCGCCGAAGCCGGCCCACCCGGAAATGGTCAGGGCCGAAGACCGCGGCGGTCCTCGCCAGAGCCTTCCGGGTCGCGTCGAGAGCCCCCGGGAGGTCTCCCTTGAGCTCCAGGGTCGAGCCGATGTTCGCCAGCACCTGACTGGCCTGTGCCTCGTTCCTGGCCGCCTCGAAGATCCGGAGAGCGCGCCGGTGGTACGTCACCGCGCCATCCAGGTCCCCGCGCGTGTGCAGGATATTGGCGATGTTGCCGGCGATCACCGCGATACCCGGATGGTCGGGGCCCAGAGCTCGTTCGGTGAGTTGGAGGGCGCGAAGGGTCTCATCGAGGGCGCCGTCCAGGTCCTTCTTCTGGCTCAGGACTTGACCGATGAGGACGTGGAACTCGGCGACCCTCGGATCCTCAGGACCGTAGACCTTCTCCTGGAGGGCGAGAGCCTGGCGTGCGCGGGCGAGGGCGCGGTCCAGTTCCTTCTCATCGAGGAGCGCCTGGGCCTGGTCGAAGGCCTTCGTCGCTTCCTGGGCCTGGCTCTGGGCGGCGGCGGGATGGGAAACCAGGACAGCCAGCAGGAGATACAGGACCCTCACGGCCCATCGACTCCGGATCTGTAAATGCGCCGCGGCGGCCATCCAGGGCTCCTCTAAGCTTTCCTTGTAGGCGAAGCTTAACAGAGCCTGGACAGTCGCCGCCAGAACGGGGCTGCTGGAGACTTACGACCTCACTCGAGGATCAGGGCGGAGCCCTGGATCGGGAGGTCGGGGACCGTCACCTTGACGATGACCGTGCCCGAGGAGGAGGACGTCGTCTTGGTGTCGCTCCTGGTCAAGCCCCTCCTCGACTTGGTCGACTTGAGCGACTCGGAAGCGGCGCCCGCCAGCTCGACATCCCATTCCACCGTGGAGGGCTGGCCTTCCCCTCCCGCGACGACGTTGAGGGAACCGAGAGTCGCCGAAGCACCCGGCTCGACATGGACGCCGGCGGGCAGGTACAGGACGAGCTCGCGGCCCAGGTTGTCGGGCAGAGTCGTCGCGGTCACGTTCTCCAGGGTGATCACGTACTCCACCTCCACCTCGCCTTCCGCATTCCTGCCGAGCTCACGGATCTCCAGGTTCACGAAAGCCTTGTCGGTCAGGAGCGACATCCGAGACTGAGCGCTCCCGGAAGCCGCCGCCTTGAACTTCGGCAGAAGGATCGTCATCGGATCACTCCAGGCCGGCGAGACAACACCCAGAGCGAGAAGGAAAAAGGACACCATAAAGACACGAATACCAGTGAAAGTGTTCATCTCATCCTCCCTTTCAAGTTTGTTTTCCGCCTACGGAAAGGGAGAAGAGCAAGCGGGATGCCAGGCCTGAAACTGTTGAAAACAAACAGTTTCCTGATTCTGACGCTCCCGCCCCAGGGGCGCTGACATGTCAGTGACGTGACAGGAGGACGCGTCGGTGCGGTTTTGCCGAACCGATCAGTTTTCGAACAGCCGCACCGTCCACTCGGACCCGGTCGCGATCCCGGGCACGCCGGCGGGATTGAACACGCTCAGGCTGGACGCCGCGCCGCCCGAGAACCCTGCGGGCGCCTCTACAACCTTGAGATGGCAGACGGCCAGGATCACGCCGAGGACCGGCACGTCGTTGCTTATCACCGTAGCCTCGCCCGTGGCCGTGACGCGGCCCTCCGGCAGGTGGAAGACAACGTGGAACGGCAGCCGCGCCCCCGGAGGGAACGCCGGATCCTTGATCCGCGCGCAGGCCGTGGCCGTGCCGGCGCGCCGCTCGCCGTAGCCGTCCTCCTCCCAGAGCGTGGCCCCCAGGCGGAGGTTCGGCAGGAAGGGCGCCGCCGCGCACACCGCGGGGTCCGGCGGCGCGGACGGGTCTTCCTGCGAGCGGAAACGCCACGTCCGGGCCGTCTCCGGCAGCGGCTCGGCCATCGCCGCCATGGCCGCCCACCCTCTCACAGCCGCACCAACTGCGCGCCGTAGTGGACGTTGGCGCCGACGGCGGCGATCACCACCAGCTCGCCGCTCCCCAGCTCCACGACGCCGTTCTCGAGGTCCTCGGCCAGCAGGATCAGCATCCCCGCCGCCGACGTGTTGCCGTAGCGGTCCACGTTGTGGGCCACGCGCTCGGCGGGCAGGCCGGCCTCCTGGACGAAGCGGTCCATCAGCCGCTTGTTCGGCTGGTGGAAGTAGTAGCGGGCCACCTGCCCCTTCAGCTCGGGGCACTCGGTGAACACCTCGTCCAGGCAGCGCTGCATGTAGAGCGGATAGGACCGCGCCACGAGCTGGCCGTCGACCACGAAGGTGTAATCGGCGAGGTTCTCCACCCCCTGGTACGGGAGCTGGAGGTTGCCGCCGGCGCGGCGGTGCACCAGGTCCATGTAGTCGTTGCCCGACATCGAGGAGACGATCCCCTCCCCCGGCCGGCCGCCGCCGCGCAGGATCACCGCGCCCGCGCCGTCGCCGAAGACGTACATCGAGAAGAACGCGGGCAGCGGCTTGCGGCCGGGAGCCGGCTCCACGGCGTTGGCGAAGACCTCGCGGTTGAGCTGCGGCGAGCTGAGGGCCGAGCCGATCACCGCCACGGTCTTCACCGCGCCGCTGGCGATCATCTTCTGCGCCATGTCGATCATGTAGGGCGTGCCGCCGCAGCCGTCGTCGATGTTCAGGGCGAAGGCGTCGGCGCGGCAGCCGAGGCGGCGGTGCACCTCCATGGCGTCGTAGTTGAAGTTGAGGCGGTCCGGCGTGCAGGTGACCAGGAAGATGGCGTCCAGCTCGGAGGCGTCGAGGCCGGCGTTCTCCAGGGCGCGGCGCAGCGCGATCTCGCACATGTCGGCGTTGGACTTCGGCCCTTCCGCGTCCGCCGCGGGCCGGATCGCGCGGCCCGCCTTCTCATCGAAATCCCACAAGTAGCGCCGCTCGCGGATGCTGGTCTTCTCCTCGATGCGCTCGGCCGACCAGCCCGGGATGGCCTCCGCGATGCGCTGGTTGTCGACGACGAGAGAGGGGACGAAGGAGCCTGCGCCTGCGACGCGGACACTACGGTGATGAGGGACATGCTGGATGTCGGCCATGAGCGTAAACCTCGTATGTCTTCCATGCCGGGACCGCCGGCTGATTTTTTGGTTGCGGGGCGGACGCCCCGGCTCGTACGAGGCGGAGAACGTATTGAGGAAGGTGAATCCCTCAGGAAAGGGAGAAGGGAAAGGACACCAGGGACACCAAGGACCGCAAGGACACCAAGGACCTTGCTACGTCCTTGTCGTCCCTGGTGTCCTTGGTGTCCCTGGTGTCCCTGGTGTCCTTCGGCCTACCGCCGCCCCAGCGGCACCAGCGGCTCCGGCTCGCTCCGCTGGATGACCAGCGACTGCCCCACGATGACAACGTTTTCGCCGCCAGCCCCCTGGAGGTGGAGCTCGACGGTCCCGGGGAGCGGAAAAGGCACGGGGATGGACTGCTCGAAGGAGCCCTCGGTCCCTTCGATCCTCCCCGCCGCCAGCGCGATGGGAAGCGACGCGAGGGTGCCGTGGGCCTCGCCGTGGAAGAAGAGCAGATCGGCCGGGGCGCCGGAGGCCGTGATGCGGGCCACCAGATAGACGCCCCGGCGCTCCAGGCGCTCCAGCACGGAGCCTGGAATCTCCAGAGTCATCCTGCGGCTATCCCGCGCAGTACCTGGTGTAGTAGCTCCCGCAGGACGTGAACCCCCCAGGACTACGACGGTCCCTGCACCCCAGGCCCTGCGTGGGGGACGTGCAGAGGGTGCAGCTGCAGATGTAGTCGATGGCCGGAGCCGGGGCCGGCGCGGCGGCGATGGACAGGACGACGGCGGCGACTCCGAACAGCTTCTTGACCATGATTCCTCCTTGAGCGGGGGTCCGCTCTGAACGGGCACGATAGTACTGCATGCCTAACCTGCCACCTTCGCCGCTGCTGGTCCGAACCGTGCCTTCAGGCACATCCGCGGGTAGCCCCACGGTTTCAACCTGGGGCGGAAGCGGCGCCGCCGGTCCCACACGCGTTGACGGTCCCCGGTGGCCGCCACGCATTTCCCGTCCCGGTGCGATCCAGGCCTCCTCCGCCCCAGGTTGAAACCGTGGGGCTACCCGCGATTGTCCCTGAAGGGACGGTCCAAGCGGTCTTGATTCGCCGGGCTCCAGGGAATCCCCCCAATCCACCCCCCTGTTGTCCCCAGCATATGCGCCGCCTCTCCCCCATCCTCCTCGCGCTGGCGCTCGCCGGCTGCCACGCGCAGCCGGTCCACTTCCCGTCCGAGGCCATCCCCCACCGCCTGGGCGACACCGAGATCACGTTCGCGGTCCATTCCTCCCAGGGCGCCGGACCGGCGTTCCTGGTCCTCCACGACAACGAGGACACCGCCGTCGAGGCGGGGCTGGAGGCGATCCGGACCCGGGGCGGACGGCTCGTCGAGGTGCGGGCGCGGGGCCGCCGGCTCGTGGCTTTCGAGATGGACGGCCAGATCTGGCGCTTCGATCCCAACCGCGTCTTCACCCCTGACGGCGCGGAGGCCACGCTCCAGTCCTTCAACGGGAGCGCCCCGTCCGAGGTCCTGGCCGAGGTGCGGCGCTTCGCGGACACCGTGCTGGCGGTCTACGGCGCCGAATCCCTCCCCCTCCTGGCCGCGCTCCACAACAACACCGAGGGCGAGTACTCCGCGCTCAGCTACACGCCGGAAGGCGAGCACGCCCGGGACGCCGCCGCCTTGCACCTGCCCCCCGGGGCCGATCCGGACAACTTCTTCTTCGTGACCGACCGCGCGCTCTACGACGCCCTCGCCGCCGCAGGCTTCGCCGTCGTGCTCCAGGACAACGACCGCGCGACGGACGACGGCTCCCTCTCCGTCTGGGCCGCCCGGCGCGGCGTGCCCTACGTCAACATCGAAGCCCGGCATGGCGACCGCGAAGGGCAGATCCGGATGCTGGAGGCTCTCGCGCGAGCCTTGCCCATCCTGTAAATTTTTTTAGCCAGTTCTACAAAATACACATGAAACCACCGGGAAGGGCATAGCTTCCAGGTCTGGGCGTGTCCTTCTCCGCCTCCTCTCCTGAGCGGGAGGGGGAAATGCACATGCTTATGCTTTCTTTAAGAATTGGCAAAGACATTGCAGAGGGCGGGAACACCTCATGGCCAATCAAGGCCGGCAGGCAAGTCTGCAAAGGAGTCTCTGTGAAGCCCAGGCTGTTCTCAAAGTGCGCCGTCTTCTGCCTCGCGATGGTGATCACCGGTGCCCAGCTCGGCATGGCTCAGCTTCTGCAACCGCAGGATCCCCAATGGCTGCTCGACATGTACGAGCAAGGATGGCAGAAGGTGCAGGAAGGTGTCCTGCAGAGGAGCGTGGGAGAGGGCCAGATCGAAACGTTCACGTATGGTGAGGAAGGTCTCAGTTGGACTGCGGAGAGCCTGAAGAAGAGAATCGTCAACCTCCAGCATACCTATGATCAGTATCCGTCTCCAGAGCTTGCCGACGCGCTCACCGATCTGCGGAATCAACTAGGCGTGGCTATCACGCGCCTCAGCAGCGGTCAGGTCGAGGAGCCGGACGCCGAACAGATGGAAAACTGCGACATCTCTTATGGAGCTCACGCCAACCCTGGATTTCTCCAGGGCTCCGCGGCGCCTGGAGTGACGGCCAGCGCGAGCGCCTATTTCCACAACAACTGCGGCTATCTTGGAAACACCTACGCCGATGTCCTGGTCGAGGCCGCTACCGGGACTGTCTTCACCCATAAGGTCCAGAACGATCCCAAGTACGACGGCACCTGGTTGGACAGCGCGGCCAGTTTGAGCCTCGGCGGCTCGACCCAGTGCAAGTCCACGGCCTACGCACGGGCGTGGAGCTACTCCCTCGGCATCAACTACGAGGCTGGCCCGTTCGACAATTTTTCTTGCCCGCCGCCGGCCCCGACAACTTCGATCAGCGGCCCCTCCAACGTCTACACCGACAACTATTATCCCTGTGCGGACGTTACATGGACGGCTAACCCGTCCGGAGGCACCCCGGGCTATACCTACAACTGGTACATCGGAGGGGTCTATCAGGGCTCCGGGAGTCAGTTGACCAAGCAGTACTGCTATACCAACGCAACTGTCAACGTCAGCGTCCAGATTTTCGACAGCGGCATACCGCAGCAGAGCGCCTCGGCGTCTTTTACGACCTACGTCTCCTACGCCGAAAACTACTGCTATAGCAACCCTTACACCTGCGAATGCAACGTCAACTACTGCAGTAACTGCTATCAGGAACCTTACTCATATCCATATGAAAGACCTCGGGAGCTCTGCCCGCTTCAATAGGAGTGCCTCGCTGACATCGTGACCCCGGGGAGCGGAGCCAGAAATGGCTCCGCTTCCTCCGACATGGCTCTACACCTTTGGAGGACCGATTTTGAGAGCTCTGTCCACCTCGCTACGCGTCCGTCTTCACGGACCGCTTTTCCTGTCTCTCCTCATGATGGCCTTCCTGCTGCCGGAGAGCGCGGGCGCCCAGACGTGCGCGCGCACGCTCACGGCCGACGTGGTGGCCTTCGATCAGGTTTTCTTCCTCAACCGGCTCGGCGCCGTCCAGCCCCAGGGCATGATGTACGCCCTGCGGCGCGACGTGGTGCCCATCAGCGGCGGGACCCTCTCGGCCGGCAACGTCCGGCTGCGCGCGGACAAGCGGCCGCGCCCGCTCGTCCTGCGCATGAACGTGGGCGACTGCCTGCGCATCACCTTCCAGAACCTGCTCAGCCCCACCCGCCGCGACGACGACCAGTCCAACACCCGCTGGGCTTCGATCCACGCGGTGGGCATGCAGTGGACCACGTCGTCGTTCGACGACGGCTCCTACGTCGGCGCCAACCCCAACGGACAGGCCGACGTCGGGCAGACCGTGATCTATACGCTCTACGCCGACCGTGAAGGCGAGCACGTCCTCAACAGCGGCGGCGCGGTCGCCGGCGGCGAGGGGGACGGCGGTCACACCAACTCGGGCCTGTTCGGGGCCATCATCGTCGAGCCGCCGGGCGCCCGCTGGTACCGCAGCCAGGTGACCCGCCAGGACATGGACTACGCCATCACCGGCACGTCCACGTACGGGCAGCCGGTCATCAACTACGAGGCCGTCTATCCAGGGGGCCATGCCCGCGCCGGCCTGCCCATCCTCAACATGCTTCAGGGGAACGAGATCGTCCACAGCGATCTCACCGCCGTCATCACCGGCTCGGCGCCCGATCCTTTCGCCGGCCCGGGCACGTCCGGCTGGTTCCCGGCGGGGACCTTCCCGAACAACCCGCAATACAAGAAGCGCGAGCAGCCGTTCCGCGAGTTCGTCATGATCTATCACGACGAAGTCGGCGCCGTGCAGGCGTTCCCCCAGTTCAGCCAGCCGGAGCTCGAGTTCACCCTCCACAGCGGCCGCGACGCCTTCGCCATCAACTACGGCTCCAACGGCGTCGGCGCCGAGGTGTTGGCCAACCGCCTCCGCGTGGGGCCGATGGCCAACTGCACCGAGTGCATGTTCGAAGAGTTCTTCCTGAGCTCGTGGACCGTGGGCGATCCCGCCATGGTGGTGGACGTGCCGGCCAACGTGCCTTGCGGCATCCAGACCGGCGATCCCAACACCGTGGGCCAGGATCCCAACCTGCACCTCTTCACGGATCAGCTCGAGAGCGGCGCGAATTGCACGCCGCTGCCCAACGCCAAGGCCACCAAGGCCTTCTTCCCCGACGATCCGTCGAACGTCTACCACGGCTATCTGAACGATCACACCCGCCACCGGGTGCTGCACGCGGGCTCCAAGGAGCATCACATCCATCACCTGCACGCCCACCAGTGGCAGTTCTCGGCGGACAGCGACAAGTCCTCCTACCTGGACAGCCAGGCGATCGGACCCGGCGCCTCCTTCACCGCCGAGATCGCGCACGGCGGCGGCGGCAACCGCAACCTGACGCCGGGCGACTCCATCTTCCACTGCCATTTCTATCCCCACTTCGCCATGGGCATGTGGGGCCTCTGGCGCGTCCACGACGTGTTCGAGCGCGGCACGGTGCTCGACGGCAACGGCCGGCCGGCGGCGGGAAGCAACCGCGCACTGCCGGACGGTGAGATCGCGGCCGGCACGCCGATTCCGGCCGTCGTGCCGCTGCCCGGCATCCCCATGGCGCCCATGCCGGGAGCCGCTGTGGCCATCGTCGGCGGCCAGGCCCAGGTCACGGGCGGCGGCAATCCGGGGTATCCGTTCTTCGTCCCCGCGCTTGCCGGCCACCGCGCGCCCAAGCCGCCGCTCGACACCATCGACGACGGCGGCCTCCCCCGCCACCTCGTCAAGGGCGGCACCTACGTCGAAGCCCACACCCGGCTCGACTTCCACAAAACCTTGCTGACGATCAACGCCGACGCGCTGCCCGAGGCCGGCACGGCGGTCGAGCAGCAGGCCATGGCCTTCCACGAGCAACCCTTCCAGAACAGTTGCGAGCCGCACGGTCTGTGCAGCCTGGCGACCCGCTTCGCCACCAACGGCCGGCCGCGCGTGGCCGGCGCGCCGATCGCCGATCCCTGCGTCGGTCCGGCCGCCGCCTCACCCATGGTGATCAAGGCCGCCGACATCCAGGACGACGTGAAGATCAACAAGGCCGGCTGGCACTTCCCGCAGCAGCGCATGACCGCCCTGTGGGAGGATGTGGACGACTTCCTCGGTCTGGTGGGCGGAACCCGGAAGCCGCCGGAGCCGCTGTTCTTCCGCGCCAACAGCGACACCTGCATCAACTACTGGTTCACCAACCTGATGCCCAAGGAGTACAAGCTCGACGACTTCCAGGTGCTCACTCCCACCGAGGTCGTGGGCCAGCACATCCACCTCGTGAAGTTCGACGTGCTGGCCTCGGACGGCGCCGCCAACGGCTTCAACTACGAAGACGGCTCCTTCGCGCCGGACGAGGTCGTGGAGCGCATCGAGGCCATCCGCGCCTTCAACGGCTGCGCCGCCGGCGACGCCCGCAACGGCACCTTCGCCTGCCCCACGCCCAAGCCCCATCCCTTCTTCGGCTCCGGACCGGACCGCGACGGCAACGGCCGCGGCGACTTCGTCGGCGCCCAGACCACCATGCAGCGCTGGTGGGCCGATCCGGTGCTCGACAACCTCAGCAACGACCGGACGCTGCGCACCGTCTTCACCCACGATCACATGAGCCCCTCGACCCATCAGCAGACGGGCCTCTACGCCGGCCTGGTGATCGAGCCCAAGGGTTCCACCTGGGTGCACAACGAGACCGGCGCCGTGCTCGGCGGCCGGCACGACGGCGGTCCCACTTCCTGGCAGGCGGTGATCGATCCGCCGAACGAGCCTTCCTACCGCGAGTTCCTGCTGGAGTTCGGCGACTTCCAACTCGCCTACGAGGCGGAGAGCGCCGGCTTCCCCGATCCCGACGACGCGATCAATCCGCCGGGCAAGGAACAGGTCGGCCTCCCCGATCTGCTGCGGCGGCCCCGGGTCTGCCCGGGGAGCAACGCCCCGCCGCCGTGCCCCGAGCTGCTCTCCGCCGACGATCCGGGCACCATGTCCGTCAATTACCGCAACGAGCCGCTCGCCCTGCGCGTGCGCGACCCGCTCTCCAACTCGCAGGCCGCCGGCCAGCCCGGCGACCTCTCGTTCGCCTTCGCGTCGATCGCGCGCAACGATGCCTCGCTCAACAGCCAGCCCGGTTTCTATCAGCCGCTCACCAACGACGTGGGACCCTACGATCCCTTCACGCCGATGCTGCGCGCCTATGAGAACGACCGGGTGCAGATCCGCGTGCTGGTGGGCGCCCACGAAGAGGGGCACAACTTCAGCATCCACGGCGTCAAGTGGCTGTTCGAGCCGTCGGAGCCCAACTCCGGCTACCGCAACAGCCAGATGATGGGGATCTCGGAGCACTTCGAGTTCATCATCCCGCAGCTCGTCAAGAACCCGAATCCGGTCGGCGGCTCGGTCGACCGCCTGTGGTCGGCCGGCTCTTCGACGGACGACCTGTGGAACGGCATCTGGGGCATCCTGCGCGCCTACACCGGACTGCGGAACGACCTCCAGCCGCTGCCGGACAACCCCAACGGCCGGTCCGGGATCGATCCGAGCGCGGCGGGCGCCTGGGACCACTCCTGCCCCAAGAACACGACGGTCCGCACCTTCGACGTCACGGCGGTCACCGCGGCCGCGGCCCTGCCCAACGGCCGGCTCGTCTACAACAACCGCACGGACGGCAGCTTCGGTCCGCTGTGGGATTCGACCTCCATCCTCTACGTCCGCACGTCGGACCTCGACGCCGTCACCGGCAAGCTCAAGCCCGGTCCGGCCAGCCGGCCCGAGCCGCTGATCCTGCGCGCCCGCGCCGGCGAGTGCATCAAGCTCACCCTGCGCAACAAGCTGCCCTCGACACTCCCCGACCTCGACGGCTACAACACGCTGCCGATGATCGTGGAGAACTTCAACGCCAACGACATCCGGCCGTCCAGCTACGTGGGGCTGCACCCGCAGCTCCTCCACTACGACGTCAGCCGCTTCGACGGCGCCAACATCGGCAAGAACGGCACGCAGACCGTGGCTCCGGGCCAGTTCGCGACCTATGAGTGGTACGCCGGCGACGCCACGATCAATCCCGACACCAGCGTCACCGCCACGCCCATCGAGTTCGGCGCGACCAACCTGATCTCTTCCGACCGCATCGAGCACGCGAGCAAGGGAGGGATCGGCGCGTTGATCATCGAGCCGGCCGACGCCTTCATCAACGAGTTCAACCTCAACCGCCGCGCCGAGGCGACCATCAACGGCGGCTCCGAGGGCGGATTCCGCGAGTTCGTGTTGATCTATCAGAACGACGTCAACATGCGCACCGATCAGTCGCTCGGCCGCCTCTGCTTCCCCGGCGATCCCATCCCGGCGGCGGGACAGGGCTGGCCGGTCGAGAACCTCGGCTGCATGGAAGACCCGGAGGACTCGGGGCAGAAGGCGGTCAACTACACCACCGAGCCGCTGTGGAAGCGGATGCAGCATCCGCCGGGCACGCCGTTCACGGACACCGACGACTTCAACGACTGGTGGGACGTGCTCTCCAACGTCAAGGTGGGCGGCGCCAACCCCCAGACGCCGACGTTCGTGGCGGCTCCGGCCCAGAAGGTGCGCTTCCGGGTGCTGATGCCCGGCGGCCATTCGCGCAACCTCGTGTTCTCCATCGCGGGCCACCAGTGGGACCGCGAGCCGTACATCAACAACTCCACCCAGCTCGGCCGCAACACCTTCTCCTTCTGGGAAGGGGCGCACATGGGCCACGGTCCGAGCAACCACTTCGACGTGCTGCTGCGCAACGGCGCCGGCGGCAAGTTCTCGATCACCGGCGACTACCTGATCCGCGACCACGTCGGCATCGGCCTCGACGGGGGCGTGTGGAGCCTGTTCAAGGTGCAGTGAGCGCCGGGGATCTTCCGCTTCAGGGGGGCGTGCCGCCGGGCACGCCCCTTTTTTCGTGAGCAACACCCTTCGCTTCGAATTAGCTAGAACAGCCGTGCGGAAAACATCCTAGTCCGAGGCTACCTCCCCCTTGAAAGTGTAGCCGCAGTTGCCCTGGCACTGCTCGATCCACCTGGGGACGTTCTCGTAAACCCCTTTGGTGCCGCCCTTGCTGGAGTTGCAGCTCGTGCAGGACCATCGCAGGTTGCTCGTGTCGACCAGCAGGACCGCGGTCGCTTCGCTGTTGCCGCCGTTGAACAGCTCCAGGGCATCCACTTTGTAGCAGGCGGAAAAGTGATGCAACCCGTCACAGATGACATAGCGGGTCAGACCGGTCTGCAGATCGGCGAAGTCCTGCTTATGATCGATGCCCTCCGCCTGGCCCGAACAGTTGATGTGTTTCTGCACATCGCATTGGTTCTTGGTCGCCGCCATGGCCGTCTGGACGTTGTCAAACCATTTGAGGCTTCCCCGCCGGCCGTCCCAGATCTTGTTCTTGACAGCAAGCGCATTATCCTTGGACGGGGTGTAACCCGGGTCGGTCGGCCCTTGAAGGATCCCGCTGAGCCTCTGCTGGCGCTGGCTGGGCTTTCCCGAACGGACGAGCGAATGCTCGCTTTTCGCCTTTCTGGGCGGCCTCCCCGAAGTCGGCCCGAGCTTCTTCTTGCTGTAGTGCTTCTCGTAGGGATTCTCTTCTTTCTTCTTTTTCCTATCAGCCGGCTGCACGACGCCGGGATTCACCATCCGGGCCTGGACCCCGCCCGCGAGCGCCGCCTGGACGTGAGGCGCCGCGGTCCGTTGGCCGGCCGGCGGGGGCGCGGCCTTGGCCTGCACAGCCTGGCAGGCCGCCTGGACATGAGGCGCCGCTGGAGGTCGTGGGGAGGGCGGCCGCGGACCGGGTTTCGCCTGAAGCGTGCGCGCCAGAGCCGCCTGAACGTGGGGCGCGAGAGCCCGCGGTCCCCTTCCATTCGGAGGATGCGACGGCTGGTCAGGCATGTCGGTCTCGTTTCGCGGATCGGAAAAGCTGGCCGAGTCTAGACCTGGCGGGCTCGGACCGCAAGCTCCCCGAGCCGCGCGCGGAGGGAGCGCATCCTCTCCTCCAGCGGTCCCACCCACGCCGCCGTCCCGGCAAACTTCAGGTTGAGATCCGCGACGAGAAGGGCCGCCTCGCCGCTGGCGACCGCGAGCATCACGGCCGTGGCCGCCTCCCCTCGCGCCGCCTTGAATCCATGCTCGCGCAGCTCGATGCCGATCTCCGCCAGGGCCGCGCACTCCTCCGCGATCCCCACCGGGACCTCGACCGCCGCTTCCAGGTTCTCGCTGGTCTTCTCCCGCCAGAACCGTTGGAACGCTTCGACATCCTCATCGGCCGCCAGGGACAGCCGGCGCGACCGTTCGGAGACCTCGGAGAGCAGGACCTCGGCCCGTTCCTGGAAGGACGCGTACGCCTCCCCCTTCGCGGCGGCCCGGATCGTGTACCGCGCCACCGCCTCCAGGAGGCTCCCGGCCAGGGCGCCCGTCAGCGCCGCCGCGCTCCCCGCGCCCGGGGTGTTCTTCCCGGCGGCGAAGAGGGCGAGGAGATCGGCGGCGGTGTGGTCGAGAAGAGAGGGCGCCATGCCCCGGGATTCTACGCGGATGGCGCCGGCGCCGGGGCGGCCTTCCTTCCGCTCCACCAGATCCACAGGGCGGCGACGATGAGCAGACCGAAAGCGATCGGCCCGTGAGGCATGGTATGGCTGAGCTGAAGCTCCCAGCCGAAGATCACCAGCAGGATCAGCGGCGGCCAGGGCGCCTTCTTGGCGAAGAACAGAGCGGCGGCGGCGAAGACGGAGGCGTAGAACACCGCCCAGGAGCCGGTCTCGCTGACGAACGATCCGACTCCACCCACCCACGGATCGACCCAGGTGCCGTTGAGGACCCGCACGACGCCTTGCAACTGCTCCGGGGTCAACTGCCCGGAGCTGGCGAGACTCTCCGTCAGCTCGATGGACCTGGCGAGGCCGAAGCCGCCGATGGCGTCCAGAGACGTGTAGTAGATGAGGAAGACGAAGGTCGAAATCCGTGACAACCAGGCGGTGATCGCCGCCCCTGGGCCGTCGGCGGAACCCACCCCTCGGATCATCAACCACAGTCCCACGGCGACCAGCGCCACCATGGGGGTCTGGATCATGTGGAGGCGGAACCACCATTGCGGTCCCCAGTAGTCCAGGGCTTTGAACTGGGGATCGTAGGGCTGGGGCTTGGACAGGTACTCGAACATCCCCGGGTTCTGGGTGAAACCCGCCGGATGAAAGAGCTCGATCGTGAGCAGCACCGCCGGCGCGATGAACAGGCACAACCACCACAGAAACTTGCGGACAGTTTCGTCGGACATAGCGCCTCCTCTGAGAGCCGTCACGTCATGGAACCGCAGCCGATGTGTTCTGGGGAAGCGAGGATAGCAGATCTAGCGGAGAGAAGGCTCTACGTCGCCTGAGCAACGAAGGACCTAAACGACATAAAGGACAACACGAACGCTGCCCCGTCCTTTGGGTCCTTTAGGTCGTTTATGTCCTTTAGGTCCTTTCCTTCCTACACCTTCCGGCCCAGGCTCTCCACCGCCCGCTGGATCGTCCGCAGCCCGGCCCGGTTCAGCTCACGCCGGCTCGCCTCGCTTTCCAGCAGGCCGCCGAGCTCCGTCGTCGCCAGCCCTACCAGGATGTCGCGCTTTTCGGCAGTCATCCGCTTGAGGGGTCCCCAGGGATCGATCGGGATCGGTCCGCCGCCCGGCTTGATCACGACGCCGCCGCCGTCGCTGATGACGCCGAAGAGGATGTACACCACCGCGATCCAGCGGTCGAGGTCGAAATCGGCCAGGTCCAGGGCGCCTTCGTGCTTGAGGACCGCCCGCAGATCGGGCATCACGCCGATGCGGTCCACGGCCGGGTTGTCGCTGGCGGTGTTCAGGCTGGCGTCGCTCAGGAGATCGCGGACCTCGGCGGGAGAATAGCGGCCCGCGCCCTTCTTCTCGCCCCAGGACTGCAAGAGGAGCGCCGCGCCCGTCACGATGGGAGAGGCCCCGGACGTGCCGCCGAAGAAGCTTGTATAGGTATTGGTCGCCGTGCCGGTCCAGCCGTCGCCGGTGGTGTCGATGTTCTCGCCCCAGGCGAAACAGTCGATGCGGCTGCCGAAATTCGAGAATCCCAGCCGCGTGTGGGGCGCGGCCGAGCTTCCGGCGCCGACCATGATCGCTCCGGAATCGCGGAAGTCCGGGCTCGACCGGTTGAGGATCCGCTGTCCCAGAAGGTTCTCGAAACCGTCGAGGTCCACCGATCCGTTCGCTCCCGCCTCGACGACGACGATCCCTTGCGAGGTGGCGTACTGGATGGCGTCGAAGACCGCGTCCTCGACCTCGACGGGAACGTAGCCCGAGGCTCCCGGATACGAAGTCTGGGCTTCGAGCAGCAGGACGTCGCCGGCGCTCATGGCGTCCACGGCGCTGAGGATGGCCTCCGCCGTGTTGTACGTGAAGGCGTTCCGCCACTGCGAGACCACGCGGGCGCCGGCCGCCGGCGCGATGCCGACGACGCCGACGACGTTGTCCACGCCGACCACCTCGCCGAGCACCGCCGTGCCGTGCCCGTGATAATCCTGGCTCACGCCGGAGATGATGGTGATGCCGGCGGCGTTCAGGTCCTCGTGGTTCAGGGTCCATCCCCGCTCCAGGTCGACGAACCCGATACCGTTGCCGTCGACGCGGCCCCAGGCCCAGCGCGCGTCGACGCCCTCGGGGGCGGCGTCGAGATAGCCCTGGTTGGCGTTGCGCGGATCGTCCGACGGCGAGACCGGAGGCGGCGTCGGTCCGCCCTCGACGTAGGCGGTCTCCACGTTCGGCAACGCCGCGATCGCCTTCGCCATCCGCTCGGGCTCCGCTCCGCGCGGAACCTCCACCGCGAAGTAGGAGGTGAACCGCGCCGGGACCTTCCCCTCGGCGCTCTCCGACCGCCGGGCGAAGTCCCGCAGCTTCGATTCCTCCAGCGTCGAGAAATACGGCGTCATCGTCATCCCGGGGAAGCTCCGGTTCAGTTCCTCCCACGCGCCGCCGGCGAACCGCTCGACGTCCTTCGCGGCGTCTCGCGAGTAGGGGATTTCGACGTCGGGCTGGAACTTGACCACCACGCGCGGCTTGTAGCCTTCGGGCAAGGGGGCGGGAGGCGGAACCTGGTTTCCAATGACGGCCATGGCGTGCTCCTTGAGTCAGCTCTCCGGATGGAGAGTCGTCTTGGGATTAGGCGCCGGCAAGCCGCTGAAAGTTACCGGGAAACCGGGCGGAATTGTCCTTTATCCCGCGGCAAAGAGTCAGCCCTCGCTGCCAAAGCTCTTTTCCCCGGACCAAAAGGCTTCCAGGTTCAGGCTAAAGCTCATTGGGTCCGGGAAAAGAGCAACAGGAGGTTCCAAGAGCCCTTTTGCTCCCGCCAAAAGATCTTTATCTCCGAGGAAAAGCCCTTTACTCCGAGCGAGTGAGCAATAGGAGGACCAAAAGGTCTTTTCCTCCCGCCAAAAGGCTTTCAGCTCCGAGGAAAAACTCTTTTGCTCCGAGCAAATAAGCGCTGGGAAGTCTCAGAGACTCTCTTACGCCTCTTCGAACGTGATGACCGCGTCCGACTCGATGTCATGCGGGGCGGCGAAGGACAACCGGAGCGTCCCCTTATCAAAGACCAGCGCGATGCTCGTAGTCCTTCCCGGATGGACGGGGGCGCAAACGGCTTCGAGGATCCTGGCGCCGATCAGTCCGAAGCGCTCTCCGTAATTGATTTCGCGCAACTCTCCGCGATAAGCCGCGAAGGTGTCTTCCTCTTCCCATTCCTCCCAGAATCCCAGGCCCGCGTCGAGGAAGTACTTCTGCCAGGGCTTTCCGGGGATCTTCAGGAACATCGCTTCCGGCATGTCGTCGCGTTCGGCCTCGTCGGTGAAGCCCACGAGGCGCTCGACAGTGCAGCCGGACAACTCGGCGACTTGGAAGGAATCGTCTTGATACAGTCTCCCGCGCGGTTCCATGGCGCCGCGGACCATCAGATGATCCTCCTGGAGATCGCCGCCCAGAAGGAAAGGCAGCGTGCCCGCGATCTGGAATCCCTGTTTCTCATAGAAGCGGATCGCCCGCGCGTTCTCCTTCCACACGCCCAGCCAGAGGAAGTCGCAGCCGGAATCCCGGGCCTCGGAAACGCAGGCATTCATGAGAAGCGGAGCGAGCCACCGCCCGTGCCATCGGGAATCCACGTAGAAGCGCGCGACCTCCATCGGGATTCCCGCGGGGGCCTCCTGCGGGGCGGGGCCGGTGCGGAGGCAGGCGTAGCCGACCAGTTCCTCCTCCACCGTCACCAGCAAAGCGCGGAACGCGGGGTCGGCCAGTTCCTCGGCCTGTTTCGCGGGCGTGAAGTGCCCGGCGATGTAGGCTTCCATGTCCTCGGCGCGGTTCCGGCCGGTGTAGGTCTCGTGGAAGAGGCGGGCCGCCAGCGCCGAGAGGGCGGGGGCGTCTTCGGGGAGGGCTCGGCGGATGTTCATGGCAGGAGGAGAAAGGACCTAAAGGACATAAAGGACCTAAACGACCTAAAAGACAAATCAAGGTCCTTGCTGTCGTTTAGGTCGTTTAGGTCCTTTAGGTCCTTTATGTCCTTTAGGTCCTTCGTTTACCGCTCCACCACCACCCCCGCCAACCTTGCCTTCAGGTGGTTCACAATCTTCCCCCCGTTGTCCCGGGAGTTCTCGATGAAAATCCGATCGGTCCACCGCCCCGCCTGGAGGGTTCCGGCCACGTAGAGGCCGGGCACGTTGGACTCGCAGGTCTCGGGATCGAATGTGGGGATCAGCGTCTCTGGATCGATCTCCACGCCGCAGCGGCGCTCGAATTCGGCGTCGGGCTGGTAGCCGATCAGCACGTAGACGGCCTGGGCGGGGATCACCTTCGGGCCTTCGGGCGTCGCCAGCTCGACGGCTCCCTCGGGGAGGATCGCGGTCACGGTGGTGTTGAAGTACGCGGGGATGGAGCCCTCTTCGATGCGGTTCTCGATGTCCGGCTTGACCCAGTACTTGACGCCGGCCTTCACGCCCGGACCGCGATGGACCAGCGTCACCTTGACGTCGTTGCGCCAGAGGTCCAGGGCCGCCTCGGCGGCGGTGTTGCCGGCTCCCACCACCACCACGTCCTGGCCGTAGTGCGGGTACGGCTCCTTGTAGCGGCTGGTGACCCAGGGCAGCTCCTCGCCGGGGACGTTCAGACGCCGCGGGTTCACGAAGTAGCCGGTGGCGAGGACCACGGCGCGGGCGCGGAAGGTGCGCGGCCCCTGGGCGCGCAGGGTGTGGACCACGAGCTCCTCACCCTCCTTGCGCACCTCCACCACGTCCTCGTAGAGCGCCAGGGGGATCTTGTAGTGCTCCACCACCATCCGGTAGTAGACCACCGCCTGCTGGCGCGTGGGCTTGACGTCCGGGATCGAGAACGGGACATCCGCGATCTCCAGGCGGTCGCGGGTGGTGAAGAACTCCATGAAGGTGGGGTAATCCTGGATGGCGGCGGTCAGCGGGCCGCGGTCCACCAGCAATACGGAAAGTCCCTGGCGGCGCGCCTCGGCGCCGATCGAGATGCCGGTCGGGCCGGCGCCTACCACCAGGAGATCGAGCGTTTCAGTCATTCCTTGTCACCCTCCACCGGAAAAAGCCGGTACAGATGATCAACCGGTCCATGGCCGTCTCCTCTTCCCAGCGGCTGAGCGGCCCGCATGGCTCCGCGGAGATAGTCGATGGCGCCTTCGACGGCCCGGGGCAGGTCCTCCCCCGCTCCCAGGCGGGCGGCGATGGCCGAGGAGAGTGTGCAGCCGGTGCCGTGCGTCGAGGAGGAATGAATGCGCGGATGGACGAAGCGGTGAACGCGGCCTCCTTCCAGGAGGATGTCCACCACCTCCTCCCCTTCCGCGTGCCCGCCCTTGGCAAGCACCGCCGGTCCTCTGGCGGCCAGGGCTTCGGCGGCCCGGAGACGCTCCTCGTCCGTGCCGGCCGGCAGACCGGTCAGGGCCTCGAGCTCGGGGACGTTGGGGGTCACCAGGGAACAGAGAGGCAGCAGCTCGATGGCGAGGGCCGCGACGGCGTCCTCGCGGAGGAGGCGGGCGCCGCTCTTGGCGACCATGACGGGATCGAGCACGATGGGAACGCCGGACCCGCCGAGATGGAGGCGGAGACGGTCCGCCACGGTGTGGATCAGCAGGGCACTGGCGAGCATGCCGATCTTGACGGCGTCGACGCCGATGTCCTCCAGGACGGCGTCGATCTGGTCCGCCACCATCGGCGCCGGGACCTCCAGGACGGAGCGCACCTCGCGGGTGTTCTGCGCCGTCAGGGCGGCCAGGACGCTCATGCCGTAGGCGCCGTGGGCGGCGAAGGTCTTGAGGTCCGCCTGGATGCCGGCCCCGCCCCCGGAGTCGGAGCCGGCGATGGTGAGGAGGCGGGGCCGAACCCTCACCCCTGGCCCCTCTCCCGACCCCTCCCTCCCTCCCTCACCGGGAGAGGAGGGGCCGGGGGTGGTGAGGGCCCTCACGGCTCACGCCGCCCGCGCCTGGAGACGGCCGCGGCGGTACCAGGCGATTCCCGCGAAGACCAGCAGGAGGACGATGCTGATGACCTGCGCCAGGGTGAGGACGCCGAAGAAGCGGTCGTCCTTGGCGCGCAGGAACTCGACGAGGAGACGCTCGACGGCCAGGAGCGCCAGCACCGTCAGCGCCACGGCTCCGGGCTTCGCCCCGCGCCGGAGCATCCAGAGCCCCAGGGCCCAGATGAGCAGCGACATGCCGGTCTCGTAGAGCTGCGTGGGGTGGACGCGCATCAACTGGTCGTCCGGCACCGAGGCGGGGACGTCCACCCCGAAGAGGTCGCGGAGGTTGCCGGCGGTGGTCTCGGGCAGGCCCTCGGGGAAGGCGACGCCCCAGGGCTTATCGGTGGGCCGGCCGTAGTCGTCCCCCACCAGGAAGCAGCCGATGCGGCCGATGGCGTAGCCCAGGGCCAGGGCGGGCGCGGCGGCGTCGGCCATGCGCCAGGTGAACAGGCGGCGGCTGCGCATCACCCAGAGCACCCCCAGGGCGCCGAGGATGAAGCCGCCGTACCAGACGAGGCCGGAGCGGTCGAAGAGGAGACGCCAGTCTTTGTTGAGGAGGGCGTAGTAGACCTTGGCGCCCACGATGCCGCCGACGCCGGCGGCGAAGACCAAGGCGCTCGCGTCCTCCTCGTCGCCGAGGCCCAGGCGCTTCATCCCCCAGCGGAGCTGGAGATAGCTGCCCAGGAAGGCGAAGACCAGCATCACGCCGAAGGGGCTGACGGAAAAGGAACCGATGTGGAAGATTTCTCTGATCATGGTAGGAGGGCCGTCCGGCCCGGCGCGAATGGTAGCAGATCGGCCGTCACCGTCCAGGAAGACCGGGATAGACTACCCCCACACAAGGGGACCACGCGATGCCGAGCGACGAGCGCCTGAAATTCGAAGCGTCCTTGAGCGAGCCGGACGAGGAGGGGCCGGCGCGCCTGTTCCTCTGGATCCGCCGCTTCCAGGGCGACGACGAGATGACCGGCCGCTACGAGGTCTTCGGAGACCTCGACCGCCTCGACGAGTTCATCGCCCGCGCCGAGGCCTCGGGCCAGGACACCGCCGAGCTCCGGAACGCCCGCGACCGCTTCGCCGCAAGCCTGGGCCAGACGACCTGACCGCATGATGACCGCATGATTACGGACGCGACCCGGGAGTGCTTCGACTCCCTGACCAAGCTGGTCGAGCGCGAGGGCAAGGGCGGCCGCTGGCTGGTGCTCACCCACGACAATCCCGACCCGGACGCCCTGGCCTCGGCGCAGATCCTGGCGCGCATCCTCCGCCAGCGCTTCCAGCAGAAGGTCACGGTGGCCTACGGCGGCATCATCGGCCGGGCCGAGAACCGCGAGCTGGTCAAGAGCCTGCGCCTGCCGTTCAGCCACGTCCGCCACCTGAGCTGGAAGAAGTACCGGCACTTCGCCCTGGTGGACACCCAGCCCCGCAGCGGCAACAACCAGCTCCCGTCGCGGACGGTGCCGGACATCGTGATCGACCATCACCCGGTGCGGGCGAACACGCAGACGGGACCGTTCTACGACATCCGGCCGAAGTACGGGGCCACGGCCACGATCCTGGCCGAGTACATGCTGGCGGCGAACGTCCAGCCCACCCACGCCCTGGCCACGGCGCTGATCTACGCCCTCCGCTCGGAGACGCAGGACTTCGCCCGCGAGTACACCGGGCCGGACAAGGCGATCCACGACCTGTTCTTTCCGCAGGCGAACCACCGCCTGCTCGCCCGCATCCAGAGCCCGCGCCTCCCCCTCACCTACTACAGCAACCTGCACGACGCCCTGGAGAACCTGGAGTCGGTGGACACGCTGGTGATGAGCCATCTCGGCCCCGTGGAGCAGCCGGACATCGTGCCCGAGATCGCGGACCTGCTGATCCGCCTGGAGGGGAAGACCTGGTCGCTGGTGACCGGCTTCTACCACGACCGCCTCTACCTCTCGATCCGCACCACCAACACGCGGGCGGACGCCGGCGGCCTGATGCGCCGCCTGCTGGCCCGCCGGGGCAAGGGCGGCGGCCACGGCATGATCGCGGGCGGCTGGATCGACGCCAGCAAGGTGACCGGGCCGGCCGAGCGCAAGGAGATGCAACGGAAGCTCGGGGTCCGGCTGGCGAAGGAGCTGAAGAAGAACCCGGAGAAGATCGGGCGGGTGGCGTTGAAGAGCCCGGCGCCTCACCAGCCCCAACGCTGAGGCCCGCCCCCCGGGCCCTCACCCCCTGGCCCCCTCTCCCGACCCCTCCCTCCCACCCACACCGGGAGAGGGGGAAGAGTTTGTCC
>DASVAS010000055.1:0-117147 GCA_036376245.1 Thermoanaerobaculia bacterium
CCGATCCAACGCTCCAAACAGCCTGTTCTCCCTCCGCGGCACACCCTTCTTACGCCTTATTTACAGTCGCATGCCAGAAACTCGGTGCCTTTGTGGCCCCATCCCATAGCCCCCAACCAGCTCGTGAATAATCCGGGCTAGGCAAAACAAAAGGGGCGGGATTCATCCCGCCCCTTGGAGTTGCCCAGGCGAAGACCGGCCTAGCCGCGGTTGCCGCGCCGCGGACGGCGGGGAGCAGGGGCCGGCTGCTGGTCGACGACCCACTTGGGGACGCCGAGGCTGAGCTGCAGGTTGCGGCCCGCTTCCTTGGTGAAGAGGAGACTGGTGTTCTCACCGGCCGCCGCGTTCCCAGTCTTGCCGAAGATGAAGGGCGCGAGGTTCACCAGCGGGATCTCGGCGTTGTACTTGTCGTTGATCGCCTCGATGAACTGGTTGGCGATGTAGGCGTAGCCGAGGGGCGTCGGGTGAACGCCGTCGTAGGAGAAGATGCCGCCGGTCAGGAAGGCGCTGGTGAAGGTGATGCCGCCGATATGGAGGCCGTTGCTGGCCAGGTCATCCAGGAGGGCATTGGCGTCCACGAAGGCCGCGTTCCGCTCGTTGGCGACGGCGCGGATGATGTTGTTGTAGGCCTGAACCCGCGACTGGATGGTGGCGACCTCGGCGGCGGAGAGGACAGCCGCGTCGGACAACGGCACGCCCGACGCGCCCGGAATGCCCGGCGGCAACCCGTTGCCCAGGGCCAACTCGCCGCTGGCGGTGAGGAGCACGAAGTCACCCTGCTGCAAGGGACCGTTGGGGCCGATCAGCGGCACCGGCTGGCCGTTGATCAGGACCGGCTGGTTCGTCTGGGGATTGACCACGAACCGGGGGACCGTGGTGACGAACGGGATGCTGGTGACGTTCGGGATGTTGGCGATGGCCATCTCGGCGCCGGACTGGGCGATGGCGGCCGCGATCGCGCGGTAGTCGGCTTCGAACTGGGCCACCGGCGTGATCGTCACGCCCTCGATGACCCGGCCCGAGGTGGCGGCAGCGAGGACGTCGTTGTTGCCGATCCACAGCGTGGCAAAGGTCGGCTGCAACGAAAGACCCTGCTGGAGCTGGGTGAAGCCCAGTCTGCGCAGAACCAGGTCGGTAGGGTCCGTGGCGCTGGTGGACATCGTCTTGCGCAGCACATCGCCCACCTTGGCACCTGGCACGGCGATGTTGTTGTAGCGGGGACCGAGCGGGTTGATCAGGCTTCCTCCCTGGTTCGACACTGGCCGAATGACGAGGGGCCGCAGACTGACCAATTGCAGGACGGGCGCCTGGCCCGGCTCGCTGATCAACGGCTGCTCGAAGCCGGTGGTGCGGCCGGTGGCCTGACGGTAGATCAGGGCCGGATAGCTGTTGACCTGGAACTTCTGGTTGAGGCTGCCGCTGGAGAAGCCGGCGGTCAGGCTGTCGCCGAAGGCGACGTAACGGGTGAAGTCGGCGTTGCCGGTGTCCGGTTGCGCGAACGCGGCCCCGGCGGGGATGAGGAGGGCGAGCAGTAGGCCCGCCAGGATCTTGCGACGATGCATCTTGGTCTCTCCTTGAATCCGTCCCGGATTAGAAGTTGAGCGTCACGCCCACCAGAATGGCCTGGGTGTTGTAGGTGCCGAAGAAGGCCCCTTCGCCTGGGAAGCTCTCGTCGCGAGTCCGCTCCTTGAAGTCGAGGTACATGAGGGCCAGGTCGTAGTTGAAGCCCGGGCCGGTGCGGCCGTAGCCGATGGTGAAGCCGTTGCGGTCGGCGTCGGGCAGCAGCGGCGAGACGCTCTCCTCAGGCTGCGGGGTCTCGTCGAAGACGTAGCCGAAACGCCACTCGGAGGTCGGGCTGACCGTCCAGCGCACGCCGGCGCGGTAGTTCCAGACGTCCTCCCACTCCTCCGGGATGACCGAGTCCGGCAGGGAGTTGCCGGCGCCGCCCGTGAAGGTGATCGGGACCTCGTCGAAGCTGCTCCAGCCGGTCCAGTTGAAGTCGGTCTCCAGGCGCAGGTTCGGGCTCAGGGCGAACGAGAGGCCGAGGCTGGCCGAGTCGGGGAACTCGATGGAGGTCTCCACCGGCAGGTCCGTATTGAAGGGGATGACCGCAGGGACCACCTGGTCGAAAGGAGTGCCGGTGAGGATCTGGGTCACCCGGCCGTCGCCCGTGTAGTCGATCTCGATCTTGCTGCGGTAGTTGATACCCCAGGAGAAGCTGTTGTTGACCCGGTGCAGGACGCCGGCGGTGAAGCCGTAGCCCTCGGAGTAGTCGCCCTCGATCTTGATCCGGCCCACGTCCGCCAACTGCAGGGTGAAGGGGTTCACCGCCGGGATGTAGCGGTTGAGCTCCAGGGTCGAGATGCGGGCGATGGCGCCCACGCCGACGCTGAAATTGGGCGTCACCTGCCAGCCGAGGGAGGGCTGGATGTCGAAGGCCTGCAGGGCGGCCTTGGTGCTGATGTAGCGGCCGGCGAACTGGCCCGGGTCCTCCCACTCGGTGGTGAGGCCGAACGGGGTCATGACGCCGAGACCGAACTTCCAGGTGTTATTGATCGGCCGCACCCAATAAAGGTGGGGCGGGAACTCGGAGAGGGCCTTCTGCTCCGCCTCGTAGCCATCGCCGGGGAACGGGTTGGCCCCTTCGAAATCAGCCTCGAGACTGTGGATCCAGGTGAAACCGGCCGAGAAATCCTGCTTCTGGACGAAGCCCAGGCCGCCGACGTTGTGGAACAGCAACGATGGATCGTCCGCCTGGGCCGTGAAGGCGCCGGCCATGCCCATGGCCCGGCTGCCCTGTTCGAAGATGCCGAACCCGGCCGCGTGGAGCGGGGCCGAGACCAGAGCGCAGAGGGCCGCGCCACAGAGCGCCCCTCTCAACAAACCTCCTCGCCTCATATCTCCTCCTGTCTGGATGAAAGCTGATTTTGCGCCGAATCTTCCCTCCGAGAACCGTGCATTGCGGAAAACCGGTTCCGGATGGTCTTTTCGGTTCGCCTCAAAATAGTCCCAACGCCCTGGGGTGTCAACGCCCGGAAGGGTAGGGCCGCTCGGGGGGGACATGCTGGTAGAGTAGGCCCTGGAGGTGAGCCACATGTCCGAGAGCCCGGCGCATCAGGAGACTTTCCACAAACTGAAGGAATACCTCGGCGAGCTTTTCGACGAGCCGTATCACGACCCGGAGAACGACCACTTCTACGTCCGCTACGGCACGACGGTGCTGGAGATCTCCGTGGAGCCCTACGGCTCGGAGGAGACGATGGTGGTCATCATGTCCTACTGCGTGCAGGACGTGGAGGTGGAAGAGGAGCTGATGGCGGGGTTGCTGGAGCTCAACCACCGCATCCCCTGCGGCCACTTCTCGGTGGTAGGCAACGACATCTTCTTCGCCCACTCGCTCTTCGGCCGCAGCCTGGACCCCCGGGACCTGCTGCGGGCGATCACGGCCGTGGCCACGATCGCCGACGACTACGACGACCGCATCGTGGCGCGCTACGGCGGCCAGACGGCTCTGGAGCGCATCCAGGACACCGGCGGCCGGCGGCGGCGGCAGGAAGTCGGCAGTGACTGACGGCCGCTACCAGCGCCCGCCCTTGACCGCGGCCTCGACCTCGCGGTCGAGCTCGCGGGTCTTCTCGGACTCCCGCTTGTCGTAGAGCTTCTTGCCCTGCGCCAGGGCGATCTCCACCTTGATCCAGTTGCCCTTGAGGTAGACGGAGAGGGGGACGACCGTCAGCCCCTTGAGCTGGGTGCGGCCGAACAGGCGGTCGATCTCCCGCTTCCTGAGCAGGAGCTTGCGGACCGCCTCCGGCTCGTGGTTCTCGCGGTTGCCGTGGCTGTAGGGGCTGATGTGGGCGCCCACCAGGAAGGCCTGGCCGTCCTTGAACTCGATGTAGCTGTCCTTGAGCTGGATCTTGCCGGACCGCACCGCCTTCACCTCGGTGCCGCTCAGCTTGATCCCGGCCTCGTAGGTCTCCAGGACATGGTAGTCGTGCCGCGCCCGCTTGTTCGAGGCGAGGGGGCGGACGGCGTCTTTGGCTTGGGTGGCCATGGGAAAGGAAGCATATCAAGTCCAGGGCGGATGGCCGGCTGGGGCGTTCAGCCCTCCGAGACCTCACCCTCGATCCCTCTCCCATCTCCCTGCCGCCCGCCCCCGGGAGAGGGAGGGCCCTTCGATGGAGGTCTTCTTGAGATCGGCAAGACGCTTCCTCATCGTTCCCCCTCTCCCGGTCGGGCGGGAGGGGAGTGGGAGAGGGGGCCAGGGGGTGAGGTCTCGGAGGGCAGGCCGCTCAAGCCGGCTCGGTCTTGGAAAGAGCCTCTTTCAAAGCCTTCATCTCCGGCACCTCCCGCCCCTTGATGTCCGGCCAGACGACCCGGCGGGCCGCCATCGCCCGCTCCAGGCGCTCCCAGAGGTCCCGGTTGGAGACCGGCTGGCCTTCCTGGGTCTTCCAGCCGCGGCGCTTCCAGCCTTCGATCCACTTGCTGGCCCCGTTCCGCAGGTAGTCCGAGCCGGTGTGGACGGCCACGGTGATCCCCGGCGGCAGGCTCTCCAACGCCGCGATGGCGCCCTGGAGGTCGAGCTGGTTGGGAGTGGTGGAGGTCGAGCGGTCGGAGAGGACCGTCTCCCCTCCCCCGTGACGGACGAGGGCCGCCCAGCCCCCCTTCCTCCCCGAGCAGGAGACGCGCAGGAAGACTTCGGCGTCCACCGGCGGCCCCGGGGCTACAGGAGCGCCCGCGCCCCGCCGCTTGCGGATCTCCAGCGTGGCGAGCTGATCCGCCCGCTCGTTGTATTTGTTGCCGGCGTGCCCCTTGACCCAGTCCCAGCGCACGTCGTGGACCTCGATCAGCTCGGCCAGGCGGCGCCAGAGGTCCTCGTTCTGGAGCTCGCCGTCCTTGCGCCTCCAGCCGCGGGCGATCCAGCCCGGCAGCCACTGGGTGATCCCCTTCCTCAGGTAGAGGGAATCGGTGAACAGGTGGACGCGGCAGCGACGCTTCAGGGCCTCCAGGGCGCGGATGGCCGCCGTCAGCTCCATGCGGTTGTTGGTGGTGTCCGGCTCGCCGCCCGAGATCTCGCGCGAGTGGCCGGTGGACGGGTCGATCAGGATCGCCGCCCAGCCGCCGGCGCCCGGGTTCGGCTCGGCGCCGCCGTCGGTGTAGATGGTGACTTCGGGAGTGATGGGGTCGGACATCGGCGGCGGAATCTATCAGATGGCTCCGTGGCACGTCTCTTGCGGCTTTAATCCAATCCGTTTCAGCACGCGCCGGAACGGTTTGCAGTCGGTCCAAGGAGGTCGCGCCACCCTTTCCACTCCCAGATCCAAAGGAGGCCAACACCGTGCGAGAAGCAGTCGGCACACGTTCATACCCACAGGGCACGGAAACGTATGTATACGAAGAGGTAGACCTGTACCTGCCGGAGGAGGAATCCGAAAGCAGCTTGTTACAGAAGGTCGGGCAGGCCGCGATGATCGTCAGCGGCGCCGCCCTGGTGGCCCTCGCCGCCCGGCGCGCCTGGCCCAGCGGTTCACAGACGGCGCAGAGGCTCACGGAGCGGACCTCCGAAGCCCTCGCCCCGGCGCCGATCGAGACCGCGGTGACGATCGGCAAGCCGAAGGCCGAGCTGTACGCCTTCTGGCGCCGGTTCGAGAATCTCCCCCAATTCATGCGGCACGTCGAGGAGGTCACGGACCTGGGCGGCGGCCGCTCCCACTGGGTGGGCAAGAGCCCGCTCGGCTTCAAGGTGGAGTGGGACGCCGAGATCGTCGACGAGCGGGAAGGCGAATCCATCTCCTGGAGCTCCCTCCCCGGCTCCCAGGTTCACAACACGGGGACGGTCACCTTCGAGGACTCCCCCAACGGGCGCGGCACCGTCGTGCGCGCCACCATGGAGGTCGGCTCCGTCAATCCTGTCGGCCAGGCGGTCGGCAAGGCGCTCTCCTCCGTCACCGAGCAGCAGGTCCGGGAGGATTTGCGGCGTTTCAAGCACCTCATGGAAACCGGCGAGATCCCGACCATCGACGGCCAGCCCGCCGGGGCCCGGCACCTCATCAACATCCGCAATCCTTTCTGACCTGGAGGACGACATCATGAGAGCGGTTTGCTGGAATGGTCCCACGGACATGCGGGTCGAGACCGTGCCCGATCCCGAGATCCTGAACCGGAAGGACGTCATCATCAAGATCACCTCGGCGGCCATCTGCGGCTCCGACCTGCACCTGTACGACGGCTACATCCCGACCATGAAAAAGGGCGACATCATGGGCCACGAGTTCATGGGCGAGGTCGTGGAGGCTGGCCCCGAGGTCCGGAACCTGAAGGCCGGCGACCGGATCGTCGTCCCCTTCTGCATCGGCTGCGGCCAGTGCTGGTTCTGCCAGAAGGAGCTCTGGAGCCTCTGCGACAACTCCAACCCCAACGCCGTGATCGCCGAAAAGATGTTCGGCCATTCCCCGGCCGGGCTGTTCGGCTACTCCCACCTGACCGGCGGCTACGCGGGCGGACAGGCGGAGTACACGCGCGTGCCGTTCGCGGACGTCAACGGCTTCAAGGTCCCCGACGGGATGGCCGACGAGCAGGTCCTCTTCCTCGGCGACATCTTCCCCACCGGCTTCATGGCGGCGGAGAACGCCAACATCCAGCCGGGCGACACGGTGGCGGTCTGGGGCTGCGGCCCGGTCTCCCAGTTCGCCATCCAGAGCGCCTGGATGCTGGGCGCCGGGCGGGTGATCGCCATCGACCGCTTCCCCGAGCGGCTGCTGCTGGCGCAGACCTGGGGCCGCGCGGAGGTCATCGACTATGAAGAGGTCGACAGCGTGATCGACACCCTGCGCGACATGACCGGCGGCTTCGGTCCCGACTGCTGCATCGACGGCGTCGGCATGGAGGCCCACGGCACCACCATGGACGCGAAGTACGACCGGGCCAAGCAGGCGCTCCGCATGGAGACCGACCGGCCGCACGTGCTGCGCGAGGCGATCATGGCCTGCCGCAAGGGCGGCACGCTCTCGATCCCCGGCGTCTACGGCGGCTTCGTGGACAAGATCCCGATGGGGGCGGCCTTCAACAAGGGCCTGACCTTCAAGATGGGACAGACGCACGTCCACCGCTACGTGCGCCCGCTGCTCGAGCGCATCGAGAAGGGTGAGATCGATCCCACGCGGGTGATCACCCACCGGATGGGGCTGGACGACGCGCCTGAAGGCTACAAGACCTTCCGGGACAAGGAGGACAACTGCATCAAGATCGTCCTCAAGCCGCACGGCAACGGCCACGCCCATCACCACCATCACGACCACGGCCGCATGGAGGGTCAGCGCGACCACGGCCACAGCCAGAAGGGTCGCGGCGACGACCAGGAGACCATGTGATGAAGCTCCCGGCCCGTAGTGAGCTGGGGCGGTGGGCCGGACCGGCCGCCGCCCTCCTCGCCGGGGCCGGGGTGGTCGCCGCCGCGCGCGCCGTGCGGCGGCGGCCGCCCATCCGGTTCCGCGACCGCGTGGTGGTCATCACCGGCGGCTCGCGGGGCCTCGGGCTGCTGATGGCCCGGGAGCTGGCGGCCGAGGGGGCGCGGCTGGCGATCCTGGCCCGCGATCCCGCGGAGCTGGATTTCGCCCGCCGGGAGCTGACGGCCTTGGGGGGCCAGCGGGTGCTGGCGCTTCCCTGCGACGTCGGTGACCGCGACGAGGTGCAGTGGGCCGTCGACGCGGCGGCGGAGCGGTTCGGCAGGCTGGACGTCGTCATCAACAACGCCGGCGTCATCCAGGTCGGCCCCCTGGAGCACATGACGCTGGAGGATTTTGAAGAGGCCATGCGGGTCCACTTCTGGGGTCCGCTCTACGCCGTCCAGGCCGCCCTTCCGCACCTGCGCAAGCGGGGCGGCGGGCGGATCGTCAACATCGCGTCCTTCGGCGGCCGGGTCGCGGTGCCCCACCTGGTCCCCTACTGCGCCAGCAAGTTCGCGCTGGTGGGCCTCTCGGACGGCCTGCGTTCCGAGCTGGCCAAGGAGGGGATCTACGTCACCACGGTCTGCCCGGGGCTGATGCGCACGGGCTCGCACGTGAACGCGCTGTTCAAGGGCAAGCGGGAGGAGGAGTTCACCTGGTTCGCGCTGGGCGACTCGACGCCGCTGACCTCGATGGCGGCGCGGCGGGCCGCCCGGCGCATCCTGGACGCCTGCCGCCACGGCCGGCCGTCGCTGATCCTGACGCCCCAGGCCAAGATCGGGGTGGCCATGGCCAACATCGCCCCGAACGTGACCGCCCGTCTCCAGGAGCTGGCCGACCGGATGCTCCCGGGGCCGTCCGGGGAAGACGGCAGGGAAGCGAAGCCCGGCTGGCAGAGCTCCTCCCGCTGGGCGCCCTCCCTCCTCACCCGCCTCTCCGACGAGGCGGCGGTGGAGAACAACGAGATCCGGAAGCCGGCGGTGGCGGCGGAGTACGGGAACGGGAATGGGCGGGAGGTGCAGCACTAAGGATGTTGCCAACTGGGGCGGCATGCCCTTCGAGACCTCACCCTCGGTCCCTCTCCCATCTCCCTGCCCCCCGCCCCCGGGAGAGGGAGGGCCCTGCGATTGAGGTCTTCTTGATCTCGGCAAGATCGTCTCCTCATCGTTCCCCCTCTCCCGGGAAGTGGGAGGGGGACGGGAGAGGGGGCCAGGGGGTGAGGTCTCGAAGGGCACGCCGCCCCAGTGATATCCTCCGCCCGAGACCGGGTTCGCCGGCTTTCGCTACTTTCTGATCGACCGTGGAAAACCCCGAGATCGCCCGCACCCTCGAGGAAGTCGCCGACATCCTCGAAATCCAGAACGCCAATCCCTTCCGCATCCGCGCCTACCGCAACGCGGTCCGCACCGTCGAGACCCTGCCGGTGCCGCTGCGGCGGTGGATCGAGGAGGGCAAGCCGCTCACCGATCTGCCGAACATCGGCAAGGAGATGGCGAACCACATCCGGGAGATGGTGGAGACGGGGACGCTGGGGTTCCGCGACGAGCTGCTGGCCGAGGTCCCCCGCGCGCTGATCGAGCTGATGCGCCTCCCGGGCCTCGGTCCCAAGAAGGCGCGGAAGATCTGGGACGAGCTGAAGATCTCCTCCGTGGACGAGCTCGAAGCCGCGGCCCAGGCCGGACGCATCGCCTCCGTCCCGGGCTTCGGCGCCAAGACGCAGGAGAAGATCCTCGCCGGCATCCAGGAGTACCGCCAGCACGGCAGCCGCATGCTGCTCTCCGAGGCCGAGCGCGGCGTCGAGCCGCTGCTCGCCTGGCTGCGCGAGAGCCCCGAGGTCGAGCGCCTGGAAGTGGCCGGCAGCTATCGGCGCCGGTGTGAGACCGTGGGGGACATCGACCTCCTCGCCCTCGCCTCCCAGGCCGTGCCGGTCATGGAGCGCTTCCGCGGCTACGCCCAGGTCGACAAGATCCTGATGGCCGGCGACACCCGCAGCACGGTCGTCCTCGGCTCCGGGCTCCAGGTCGATCTGCGGGTGGTCCCCGCGGACTGCTACGGCGCCGCCCTGGTCTATTTCACCGGCTCCAAGGAGCACAACGTCAAGCTCCGCCGCCGCGCCGTAGAGCGGGGCCTGCGGATCTCCGAATACGGGGTGTTCAAGATCCACGAGGAGCGCGCCGAGCACGAGGGGGAACGGATCGCCGGGCGCGAGGAGGCGGACGTCTACGCCACCGTCGGCCTCGCCTGGATCCCCCCCGAGCTGCGCGAGGACCGGGGGGAGATCGAGGCCGCGGCGGCCGGGCGCCTTCCCGTCCTGATCCGCCAGGAGGACCTGCGCGGCGACCTCCACATGCACTCCACCTGGTCCGACGGCCGCAACACCATCGAGGAGATGGTCGAGGCCTGCGCCGCCCGCGGCTACGAGTACATGGTCATCTCGGACCACAGCAAGGCCCTCTCCATGGTCAACGGCCTGGACGCCTACCGCCTCGCCCAGCAGTGGAAGGAGATCGACGAGGTGCGCACCCGCCACCCGCAAATCCGCGTCCTGCGCTCCATGGAGGTGGACATCCTGGGCGACGGCTCGCTGGACCTGGAGGACGAGATGCTGGCCGGCCTCGACATCGTCCTCGTCTCCCTCCACTCCCGCCTCGACCTGCCGGAGGACCAGCAGACCGCGCGGGTGCTGCGCGCCCTGGAGCACCCGGCGGTCAACGTCTTCTGCCATCCCACGGCGCGGATCATCAACCGCCGCAAGCCCGTGGAGATGGACATCGAGGTCGTGCTCCGCCGCGCCGCCGAGCGGGGGGTCGCCGTGGAGCTGAATTCCAGCCCCCACCGTCTGGATCTCAAGGACACCCACCTCAAGCTCGCCAGGGAGCTGGGCTGCAAGGTGGTGATCAACACCGACGCCCACCGTCCTCGCGAGCTGGATCTGATGCGCTACGGCGTCGAGCAGGCGCGGCGGGCGGGGCTGGAGACGCGGGATGTACTGAACACCTTGCCCTTCGCGGAGTTTCAGGCGGCGTTGCGTAAACTATCTCCATGAAACATACCAGGATCGCCCCATGGGCCCTCGCCCTCGCGCTCCTCTCTTCCGACTCCCAGGCTCAGGATCTCAAGTCCTTCGAGGCCAGGACCACGGTCCACAAGTTGAAGAACGGCTGGACCTTCGTCATCGTCGAGCGGCCGGTGGCGCCGGTCGTCTCTTTCGAGACCGCGGCCGACGTGGGCTCGGCCCAGGAGGTCCCCGGCATGACGGGGCTCGCCCACATGTTCGAGCACATGGCCTTCAAGGGCACGCCCAACCTCGGCACCAGCGACTACGCCGCCGAGAAGAAGGCGCTGGAAGCCCTGGAAGCCGCCTACCAGGCGTACCAAGCCGAGCGGCTCTCCCCCAGGCCCGACGCGAAGAAGCTGGAGACGCTCCTCGCCGACTTCCAGGCGAAGCAGAAGCGGGCCGCCAGCTACGTCGGCAAGGGGGAGTTCGACGACGTCGTCACCCGCGAGGGGGCCGTGGGCCTGAACGCCTCGACCGGCGCGGACTCGACCAACTATTACTACTCGCTGCCGGCGAACAAGGTGGAGCTCTTCGCCTTCTTAGAGTCCGAGCGGTTCTTCCACCCCGTGCTGCGCGAGTTCTACGAGGAGCGCGACGTGGTCCGCGAGGAGCGCCGGATGAACTGGGAGAGCCGGCCCATCGGCCGCCTGCTCGAGCAGTTCCTCACCGTGGCCTACAACTACCATCCCTATCAGCAACTGGGGATCGGCAGCCCCAGCGACCTGGAGGCGATCTCGATCACCGACGCCGAGAGGTTCTTCCAGACGTACTACGTCCCCTCGAACATGGTGACCGCCATCGTGGGGGACGTGAAGGCGGACCGCCTGATCCCGATCCTGGAAAAGTACTTCGGCCGCATCCCGGCCCGTCCCGCGCCGCCGCCGCTGCGCCCGGTCGAGCCGCCGCAGATGGCGGAGAAGACGGTGGTGCTGGAGGACGCCTCCCAGCCCATCTACCTGGAGGGCTATCACAAGCCGGCGCATACCCATCCCGATCAGGCCGTCTACGACGCCGTCGACGACATCCTCTCCACCGGCCGCACCTCGCGCCTCTACCGCTCGCTGGTGCGCGACAAGAAGCTGGTGGTGGACATCCTGTCGTTCTCCGGCTGGCCCGGACCCAAATACCCCAACCTCTGGGCGGTGCTGGCGTACCCCGCCGTCGGGGTCGACAACAAGGTCCTGCAGGCGGCCCTGCACGAGGAGATCGACCGCCTGAAGCGCGAGGACGTCACCGACGAGGAGCTGGCCCGCTTCAAGGCCCGGGCCAAGGCGGATCTGCTCCGCGACCTGCGCAGGAACGACGGCCTCGCCCAGCAGCTCGCCGAGTACCAGCGGCTGTTCGGCGACTGGCGCGAGCTCTTCCGCTACATCGACCGCCTGGACAAAGTGACCAAGGCGGACATCCGGCGGGTGGCCAACGAGACTTTCAAGTCCAGCAACCGCACCGTGGCGATGATCGTCAACAAGCCGGGAGAGACGCAGGAGGAAGGACGATGAAACGTATTACTTTCAAAGCCATCCTCTTCCTTCTTGCTTTACCCGGCATCGCGGCGGCGCAGGCCACCCGCGTGGACGAGCTGCGCTATCCGGCGCTGCCGGCCTTCGACATCCCGCGCCCGGAGCGGGTGGTGCTCGACAACGGCATGGTGGTGATGCTGCTGGAGGACCATGAGCTGCCGCTGGTCGAGGCCACGGCGCTGATCCGCAACGGCTCCGTCTACGACCCGGCGGACAAGATCGGGCTGGCCGAGGTCGCCGCCGAGGTCATGCGCACCGGTGGCACGCAGAGCATGGCCGGCGACGCCCTGGACGAGTGGCTGGAGAACCGCGCCGCCTCCATTGAGGTCGCCGCCGGCCGCGACTCCGTGCGGGCGGTCCTCTCGTCGCTGAAGGCGGACTTCCCCGAGGCGCTGCGGGTCTTCGCCGACGTGCTGCGCCGGCCCGCCTTCGACGCCGCCAAGCTGGAGGTGGCCCGCACGCAGGCGGTCACCGAGGTGGCGCGGCAGAACGACGACCCCAACAGCATCGTCTTCCGGGAGTTCGGCAAGTTGGTCTACGGGCCGGACTCCCCCTACGCCCGCACCGAGACCTTCGCCACCCTGAACGCCATCCGGCGGGAGGATCTGGTCGCGTGGCACGCCGCGGCCCTGCACCCGGACCGCGTGATCCTGGGGCTGGTGGGCGATTTCAAGAAGGACGAGGCGCTGGCGCGCATCCGCCAGGTCTTCGGCGACTGGCGGCGCGGCCCGGCCCTCCAGACCGCCGCGGCCCCGTACCGCAAGGAGCCCAACCCCGGGGTCTTCCAGGTGGCCAAGGAGGACGTCACCCAGTCCTTCATCATGATGGGACACCTGGGCGTGCGGAAGGACGACCCGGACTTCCATGCCCTGGAGGTGCTGAACCAGCTCCTGTCGGGCTCGTTCGCGGCCCGCCTGTTCTCCGAGGTCCGCACGCGCAAGGGCCTGGCCTACGCGGTCAGCGGCTACGTGGACAGCGATTGGGGCCACCCCGCCCTGGCCCAGATGTTCGTCTCCACCAAGACGGAGACCACCGGGGCCGCCATCGACGCCCTGCTGGAGGAGGCCCGCGCCCTGATGAGCAGCCGGCCGCCCACCGAGGAGGAGGTGAGGAAGGCCCGGCAGGGGCTCCTCAACTCGTTCGTGTTCAGCTTCGACTCCCTCCAGAAGGTGCTGAACCGGCAGCTCACCCTGGAGTACTACGGCTATCCGCCGGACTGGACCGCGAAGTACCGGGCCGGGATCGAGGCGGTGACCGTGGAGCAGGTCCGCAAGGCGGCGCGCCACCTGCGGCCGGAGGAGTTCTCGATCCTGGTGGTCGGCACGCCCCAGGGGCTCGACAAGCCCCTGACCACCTACGGCAAGGTCACGCCCCTCGACGTCACCCTGCCGCCTCTCCCCTCCCAGGACGGCATGTAGAAAGTACAGGTACTTACCTGTACTTACCTTCCATCTTTGTCTCTCTGGCGGGCCGGGAATCCGGCCCGCCAGGCGCTCTCCCTTCGAAAACCTGAAGCGATTTTCATTTTCGATACCTTTTATTTTTGGCATGTAATTTGCTCCTGTAGGGTGGTGACAAGCGGGTTACCCCTGGAAGGGAAACGCGGGCAGTATCGCTTCACTCAGCGATCGACATCGGTTCGCCAGCGGCAGCTTTGTCCAACTCGACATTGATTTCCATCATGGAGGACAGGAATGAGAGGACGTATCTTGATCACCGGGGGCGCCGGCTTCATCGGTTCTCATCTCGCGGATGAGCTGCTGGAGCGGGGCTACCGCGTCCGGGCGCTGGACAACCTTTCGGAGCAGGTGCACGGACCCGAGGCTTCCCGGCCGGGCTATCTCTCCCCCGAGGTGGAGCTGGTGGCTGGGGATGTCCGCGACCCCGCGGCGGTGCGCGAAGCTCTGAAGGGGATCGACGCGGTCTTCCACTTCGCGGCCAGGGTCGGCGTCGGCCAGAGCATGTACGAGATCGAGCGCTACACCAGCGTCAACAATCTCGGCACGGCCGTGCTGCTCGAAGCCCTGATCGAAAAGCCGGTCGAGCGTCTGGTCGTGGCGTCCAGCATGAGCGTCTACGGCGAGGGTCTGTTCCGCGACGCCGACGGCGATCTCGTCGCCGGCGGCGAGCGCGGCCGGGCCCAGCTCCAGGCCCACGACTGGGAGGTGCGCGACGCCCAGGGCCACCCGCTGGTCCCCGTGCCCACTCCGGAGAGCAAGCAGCCCAACCTCTCCTCCGTCTACGCCCTTTCCAAGTACGACCAGGAGCGGCTCTGTCTGATGGTGGGACGGGCCTACGACATCCCCACCGTGGCGCTCCGTTTCTTCAACGTCTACGGCACGCGGCAGGCGCTCTCGAACCCCTACACCGGGGTGCTCGCGATCTTCGCCTCGCGGCTGCTCAACGGCAATCCGCCGCTGATCTTCGAAGACGGCCGCCAGATGCGCGATTTCGTCCATGTCTCGGACGTGGCCCGCGCCTGCCGGCTCGCCCTGGAGGTCCCGGAGGCTCCCGGCCATGCCTTCAACATCGGCAGCGGCCGGCAATACACCGTGCTGGAGATCGCCCGCGCCATGGCCGAGACGCTCGGCCGCGAAGGTATCCAGGCCGAGGTCACGGGCAACTACCGCGTCGGCGACATCCGCCACTGCTTCGCCGACATCACGCTGGCACGGCGCGTCCTCGGCTACGAGCCCGGGATGCCGCTGGAACAGGGACTGCTCGAGCTCTCCTCCTGGCTCGAGGGACAGGTAGCCTACGACCGTGTGGCCGAAGCGCGCGCGGAGCTGGCCGCCCGGGGGTTGACCGTATGAACAGCAAGAAGCGGCCTCAGAAGCTCCCCGAGATCGGACGTCCAGGCGCCGAGAAGACCGTGCTCATCACCGGCGGCTCGGGGTTCATCGGCACCAACCTCGCGGACGCCGTCGCGGCGTCCGGCCGGCGCGTGCGCATCCTCGACAACCTCTCCCGTCCCGGCGTCGAGAAGAACCTGCGGTGGCTCAAGGCGACGCACGGCGACCGTATCTCGGTCCACGTCGCGGACGTGCGCGACCCCTTCGCCGTTCTGCGCGCCGTGGCCGGCGTCGAGACCGTGTTCCACTTCGCCGCCCAGGTGGCGGTGACCACGAGCCTGGTCGATCCCGCCCACGACTTCGAGGTCAACGTCCGCGGCACCCAGAACGTGCTCGAAGCCGCGCGCGTGCAGAGCGAGCCGCCGGCCGTCCTCTTCACCTCCACCAACAAGGTCTACGGCGGCATGGAGGACGTGCCGCTGCGGCTGCGCGGCGCGCGCTACGAGCCGAAGGACGACACGCTGCGGGCCCGCGGCTTCGGCGAGGACCGCCGGCTCGACTTCCACAGTCCCTACGGCTGCTCCAAGGGCGCGGCGGACCAGTACGTCCTCGACTACGCCCGCAGCTACGGCATGCGCACGGCCGTCTTCCGCATGAGCTGCATCTATGGTCCGCACCAGTTCGGCACCGAGGACCAGGGCTGGGTGGCGCACTTCCTGATCCGCGCCCTGGAAGACCTCCCCGTCACCCTGTACGGCGACGGCAAGCAGGTGCGGGACGTCCTCTATGTGGAGGATCTCGTCCGCGCCTTCCTGCTGGCCGAGAAGAACATCGGCGAGCTCGCCGGGCAGGCTTTCAACATGGGGGGCGGACCGTCCAACACCCTCTCGCTGCTGGAGCTGATCGACCTCATCGGCGCGCTCCACGGCCGGCGGCCCGTGGTCTCCTGCGAGGACTGGCGCACCGGCGACCAGCGGTACTACGTCTCCAACACCTCCCGGTTCGAGGCCGCCACCGGCTGGCGTCCGCGTGTAAACGCGCGCGAGGGTGTAAGCAACCTTTACAACTGGCTGCTCGAATCCCGCGGGCTCGCCGAAGCCGCCGTGGCCTCTCCCGTGGCGGCGGGCCTGCACGCTTCGTAAACCTCCCAGGGAGCCTGGGAGCCGCCGCGTCCCGGGCACGGATCTTGGATAGAGCCATACCAACTTTGCGTTGGGCCCAGGAGGGACCACATGTCTGAAAACCTGCCCCTGCCCCGGAAGGTCCTCATGACCGCGGACACCATCGGCGGCGTATGGACGTACGCCCTCGAGCTGGCCCGCGGTCTCGCCGAACGCGGCGTCGAGGTGACGCTCGCCACCATGGGCGATCCCCTCAACGAGCTGCACCGCGAGAAGGCCAACCGCATCCCCCGGCTGCGGGTGTTCGAGAGCACCTTCAAGCTGGAGTGGATGGAGGACCCGTGGCGGGACGTGGAGAAGGCGGGCGAGTGGCTCCTGCGGCTCGCGGACCGGGTGCGCCCGGACCTCATCCATCTCAACGGCTACGCCCACGGCGCCCTGCCCTGGAACGCCCCCAAGGTCATGGTGGGCCATTCGTGCGTGCTCTCCTGGTGGCGCGCCGTCAAGGGCGAGGACGTGCCGGAGTCCTGGGACCGCTACCGCCAGGAAGTGGCCGCCGGCCTCGCCGCCGCCGACCTGGTGATCGCTCCGTCCGAGGCCATGCTCGGCTCCCTGGCGGAGCACTACGGCAGCCTCCCCCCGACGCGGGTCATCCTCAACGGCCGCGACGCCAGCCTGTTCAAGCCGGGCTCCAAGGAAGACATCGTCTTCGCCGCCGGCCGCCTCTGGGACGAGGCCAAGAACCTGGACACTCTGGAAGCTGCCGCGCCGCGGGTCTCCTGGCCGGTCTTCGTGGCCGGCGACAACCAGCATCCCGACGGCGGCGGCGAGCTGCGCGCGCACCACACCCGGCACCTCGGCCGCCTGTCGCAGCGGGCCCTGGCCGCCTGGCTCGGCCGCTCCGCCATCTACTGCCTGCCGGCCCGCTACGAGCCCTTCGGCCTCTCGGCGCTGGAGGCCGCGCTCGCCGGCTGCGCCCTCGTCCTGGGCGACATCCCGAGCCTGCGCGAGATCTGGCGCAACCGGGCCGTGTTCGTGCCGCCCAACGATCCCGAAGCTCTGGCCGACGCCCTGAACCGGCTGATCGAAAACCCGGACCGCCGGAATTCGCTGGCCTCCGGCGCCCGCGCCCGCGCCCTCCAGCTCACGCCCGAGCGCATGGTCGAGGAATACCTGGAATCCTACGGAACGGTGCTGGACGAGCGCGGCGTCAACCCCCTGGACGATACCGCCAGCTCCTATCCCGCCCAGGTGGCGGTCTGAGGAACGCCGATCCCATGCGGGTCGTCTTCTTCGTCCATTCGCTGCTGTCCGATTGGAACCACGGCAACGCGCACTTCCTGCGCGGCGTGGCCAGCGAGCTGATCTCGCGCGGCCACGACGTCGTGGTCTACGAGCCGCGGGACGCCTGGAGCCTGCAGAATCTGATCGCCGATCACGGCGACCGGGCCCTCGCGGGCTTCCGCGCCACCTACCCCGCGCTGAGCAGCACGCGCTACGACCTGGAAGACCTCGACCTCGACGAGGCCCTCGACGGCGCCGGCCTCGTCATCGTCCACGAGTGGAACAGCCACGACCTGGTGCGCCGCATCGGGAGGCACCGGCGGTACTCCAACGAATACCGTCTCCTCTTCCACGACACCCACCACCGCTCGGTCACCGCGCCGGACAGCATGGCGGGCTACGACCTCTCGGACTACGACGGCGTCCTCGCCTTCGGCGGCGTCATCCGCGACCTCTACCTGGAGCGCGGCTGGGCGGCGCGGGCCTGGACCTGGCACGAGGCCGCCGACACCCGCGTCTTCCACCCCTTCGACGGGGCGCAGCGCGAGGGCGATCTCGTCTGGATCGGCAACTGGGGGGACGAGGAGCGCACGGCCGAGCTGCACGAGTTCCTGATGGAACCGGTCAAGGAGCTGGGATTGAGCGCCCGCATCCACGGCGTGCGCTATCCCGATCACGGCCGGCAGGCCCTGGCCGCCGCCGGCATCGAGTACGCCGGCTGGCTCCCCAACCACGACGTGCCGCGGACCTTCGCGCGCTTCCGGATCACGGTGCATGTGCCGCGCCGCCCCTATGTGCGGGCGCTGCGCGGCATCCCGACCATCCGCCCGTTCGAGGCCCTGGCCTGCGGCATCCCCATGGTCTCGTCTCCCTGGGACGACAGCGAAGGCCTCTTCCGCGCCGGGCGCGACTACCTCGTCGCCCGCGACGGCGAGGAGATGAAGCGCCACCTGCGCGACCTGCTCGCGGACTCGGGACTGGCGCGGGAGGTCGCCCGCTCCGGCCGCGAGACCATCCTGGACCGGCACACCTGCGCTCACCGGGTGGACGAGCTGTTGTCCATCCACCGCGAGATCCGCAACACCCCCTCGCGAGTTGGCGCCACCCTGGGAGCCCAGACCGCATGAGCCACGGCCTCGACATCGCCTTCTTCGGATCGAGCCTCGTCTCCGCCTACTGGAACGGCGCGGCCACCTACTACCGCGGCATCATCCGCAACCTCGCCGCGCGCGGCCACCGCGTCACCTTCTACGAGCCCGACGCCTTCGAACGGCAGCAGCACCGCGACATCCCCGACCCCGAGTGGGCCAGAGTCGTCGTCTATCCCGCGACCGAGAGCGAGGTCCACCGGATGCTCGAAAAAGCCCGCGGCGCCGACATCGTCGTCAAGGCGAGCGGCGTGGGCGTCTTCGACGAGCTGCTGGAAGCGGCGGTGCTCGACATCCGCCGTCCCGACGGCCTCGCCATCTTCTGGGACGTGGACGCTCCGGCCACCTTGGACCGGATGGAGAGCCATCCCGACGATCCCTTCCGGCCGCTGGTGCCGCGCTACGACTTCGTGTTCACCTACGGCGGCGGCGATCCGGTGGTCGCGGCCTACCAGCGCTTCGGCGCCCGCGAGTGCGTGCCGATCTACAACGCTCTCGATCCCACGACGCATCATCCCGTCGAGCCCGATCCCCGCTTCGAAGGCGACCTGGGGTTCCTGGGCAACCGCCTGCCGGACCGCGAGGCGCGCGTCGAAGAATTCTTTCTGAAGGCGGCGGCGCTGGCCCCCGAGCGCCGCTTCCTGCTGGGCGGCAACGGCTGGGGCGACAAGCCCATGTCCGCCAACGTGAGCTATCTCGGACACGTCTACACCCGCGATCACAACGCGTTCAATTGCACCCCCCTGGCGGTGCTGAATATCAGCCGCGAGAGCATGGCCCGCTACGGCTTCTCGCCGGCCACCCGCGTCTTCGAAGCCGCGGGAGCCGGCGCCTGTCTCATCACCGACGCCTGGGAAGGCGTCGACATGTTCCTGGAGCCGGAGATGGAAACGCTGGTCGCGGAGAGCGGCGAAGATGTAGCCGAGCGCCTGCGGGGATTGACCCTCGTCGACGCGCGGCGGATCGGGCGGGCGGCCAAGCGGAGGATCCTCGCCGAGCACACCTATGCCCACAGGGCGGCGCAGATCGAATCCATCCTGGGTCTACAGCCCGCGGGCGCCGGCGCCCGGATTTCCGCCGGTATGGAGGCACTTCCGTGAGGCACGAGCCGCTCGACATCGTCATCCTGGGGCTTTCCATCACCTCCTCGTGGGGGAACGGCCATGCCACCACCTACCGGGGGCTCGTCCGCGAGCTCGCCGCCCGTGGACACCGCGTCCTGTTCCTGGAGCGCGATCAACCGTGGTACGCCGACAACCGCGACCTGCCGAAGCCCCCTTACGGGAAGGCCGAGCTCTACACCAGCCTCGAAGACCTGAAGGACCGCTTCGCGTCCGCCGTCCGCCGGGCCGACTTCGTGATGGTGGGCTCCTACGTGCCGCAGGGCGTGGAAGTCGGGCGGTGGGTCACCGAGACCGCCGCCGGCGCCACCGCCTTCTACGACATCGACACGCCGGTGACCCTGGCGAAGCTGTCCCGGGGAGATCACGAGTACATCTCGCCCGAGCTGATCCCGCGCTACCAGGCCTATCTCTCCTTCACCGGCGGCCCGACTCTGCGGCTGCTGGAGCGGCGCTACGGCTCGCCCATGGCGCGGCCGCTCTACTGCTCTTTCGATCCCAAGCTCTATCAGCCGGAGCGGATCGAGCCGCGCTGGGACCTCGGCTACATGGGCACCTACAGCGACGACCGCCAGCCGGCCCTGGAGCGGCTGCTGATCGAGCCGTCGCGGCGCTGGGCCAAGGGCCGCTTCGCCGTGGCCGGGCCGCAATATCCGGATTCGATCTCCTGGCCGAAGAATGTAAAGCGTTTCGAGCACCTGGAGCCGAAGAAGCATTCCCGCTTCTACAACCAGCAGCGCTTCACGCTGAACATCACCCGCGCCGACATGGTGCAAGCGGGCTTCTCGCCCAGCGTCCGCCTCTTCGAAGCCGCCGCCTGCGGCACGCCGATCATCAGCGACATCTGGCCGGGCCTGGACACCTTCTTCAAGATCGGGGAGGAGATCCTCACCGCCCGCACCTGCGGCGACGTCCTGCAATACCTGCGGGACATCCCCGAGCACGAGCGCCGCGCCCTCGGCGAGCGCGCCCGCGCCCGCGTCCTGCGCGAGCACACGGCGGCCCACCGGGCGGAGGAGCTGGAAGGGTACGCGTTGAAGATGCTGGCTTGGCAGGCGGCGTGAGCCGCGCCAGGATTTCCAGCTTATACACATCTTTAGCCGGGATCCTCGTAGAGATGCCACAGACGATGTGGCAAGACCTGCCGAGGCCACCGTCGGCGTGGCGTCTTTCGAAGGGTAGACCGGCATCCTTCAGAAAGCCGGATTGAACCGCCTCAACGCCACGTTCCTTTCCCGGTCAGGGAACAGATCCTTCAGGAGCGCTTGCCCTTTGAGGCTTCTGCCCTTCGAAGAGACGCCACGCCGTCCCCGTGGCATCCGAGGCGGTATCGTTGATCGTCTGTGGACGTCTCTACAGAGGCTGCCGTCGCGGCGGGGAGGCCGGTCCGGTCAGCCATCCCGTTCGGGGGGTAAGACAACCCCGCCCTGACCCTTTCTCGCGGAAACGTGTCTATCCATTACAATGGGGATCTGCGGCAGGCCGAGCTCCCAGATCGCCCCGCTCTTTGACAACCAGGAAAGAATCATGCCACCGCCAAAACGCCATTTTGGCACGCCGGTCGTAGATAGGACCGGAAGGCGAGGAGCATCAATGGTTTACGCCGGATTCGAAGGCCTCAAAAGTCGCCCGAGGAAGCCCGGAGAGACCCCGATTTCGGGAGGTCGTAGAAAAGGGCTCCTTAAGCCGCCTGTTTTCAGCAGGTTGCAAAGGGGTCTCTCGGAATTGCCCTGATCTGTATGGTGGGATTGCGACTAACCCAACAGAGCCCGTTGCTGTCACAGCAGGTGGTCGAACTCGGAATTGCCCTGATCTGTATGGTGGGATTGCGACTTTTCTGTTCGGCCAGGTGCTCTCGCTCTGTCTCGTCCAGCTCGGAATTGCCCTGATCTGTATGGTGGGATTGCGACTCTTGAATTCCCCAATCGCAATCCAACAGTCGTTTGCCTCCTCGGAATTGCCCTGATCTGTATGGTGGGATTGCGACTGGACCCCGGCATGCGTTCGAGGACTCGGAACATCTCGTCCTCGGAATTGCCCTGATCTGTATGGTGGGATTGCGACGGTGCGGCAGCGAGCCATTCCTGGGTAGAGAGGGTCTTGGCTCGGAATTGCCCTGATCTGTATGGTGGGATTGCGACCTTTCTGAACCTGATAAGGGATGTAGATGGTCAGGGTAGACTCGGAATTGCCCTGATCTGTATGGTGGGATTGCGACTTTCTTGAAGGATTCGGCAGAGGTTTCATCCATGTCCATAACATATCTCTCGGAATTGCCCTGATCTGTATGGTGGGATTGCGACTTTCTCACCTCCAACGAAGAGGGACGGCCCGAACGCGAAGCTCGGAATTGCCCTGATCTGTATGGTGGGATTGCGACTTTCTTCCCCTAGGGCTGCAGCCAGGTAGTCGGCACCGTCGATCCCGACTCGGAATTGCCCTGATCTGTATGGTGGGATTGCGACTACACGCTGGTCGAGTGAAAGGGTGGTGTCGAGACACACTCGGAATTGCCCTGATCTGTATGGTGGGATTGCGACTCTCGGATCTCTTCCAGGGTGACGGCCACCCTAGTCAACCTCTCGGAATTGCCCTGATCTGTATGGTGGGATTGCGACGCTCCTGGCCGCGCTCCTGGCCGCGCTCTCGGCCGCCTCGGAATTGCCCTGATCTGTATGGTGGGATTGCGACGATTCTGCCTGTCGGCGCGCAAACTTCTCGCGTTCCAGCTCGGAATTGCCCTGATCTGTATGGTGGGATTGCGACCTTGTCGGTAACCGACCCAGAGGGAGTCCTCATCCGAAAGATAGTCTCGGAATTGCCCTGATCTGTATGGTGGGATTGCGACTCAGACCCGAAGGCATATGGGCATCTCCACGCATTCGTACCTCGGAATTGCCCTGATCTGTATGGTGGGATTGCGACAGGGCCAAGGCGATCGCAAGCAGCGGGATACGCATGAATCCTCGGAATTGCCCTGATCTGTATGGTGGGATTGCGACTTCACGATCTCCTCCTTGATCTTCTCGCCACCTTTTTCGACCTCGGAATTGCCCTGATCTGTAGGCAAAGCTGGATATACTCCTTCCATGGCCGCGCCACTTCGCAACACGCCGGCCGACCTGGAGACGGATTTCTCGTCTCCTGATGCCGATCCCTTCCGCTTTGGATGGCGGATGGTATCCGTCCGCCTGCCCAGCGGCGAAGAGACAGAGCAGCAGATCCCGCTGACGCCGGAGGATCTCCTTGACCCTCAACCAGGAGACGTGGTGGGCCAAAGCGGGCCACATCTCGATTTGCTGCTCCTCCTCCTCAACCTCTTGAGGAGCTTCTTCCTGCATCGGGACGACGTCCTGGTCGCCGGTGGCATGAAGATGCTCTGGGGCATTCCGAAGCTCAAGGAGCCGGCGCCCGACGTCGCCGTCATCCCCGGTATCCGAAACAAGCACGCGGAGCGGGATAGCTTCGACGTTCCCGCAGAGGGGACGCGCCCCTGCCTCATCATCGAGGTGGTCTCGTCCAAGTTTCCGGAGATCCGCCGCAACGACACCGAGGAGAAGGTCGGGATCTACAGCAAGGCGGGGATCCCCGAGTACTTCCTTTTCGATCCTCCCACCGTCTACACCCAGGGACGGCTCCTGCTGACCGGCTACCGTCTCGACGCCCAGCGTGGCTATCAACGGATCGAGCCGGATCGGGAAGGGCGGCTCCTCTCAGAGACCACGGGCCTGCTGTTCGGCGTGGCGGAGGACGGCCGGACGCTCCAGGTCTTCCATGCCGCCACAGGCGAGCGCCTGCTCACCCGCGAGGAAGCGGAGGAGGCCTACAAGGCTGAGGTCCTCAGGCTCCGGGAAGAGATCGAGCGCCTGCGCCGCGGGGACGCGCGCCTCTGAACCCGCGTACCGCATAACCCGACCCGTGGGGCCAGGGACCGGCCCCGGGGTGCACGTCTGAGGCCCTCTGAGGGAAGCCCCTCGTCCCAAGCCGCCGCCCTCTCGCCCCAGGCCGCCGGCCGCTCGCCCCACGAGGCAGAACGCTGGCATCGCGGAGCGGACCTCCTGACCATGGTGTCGACGGTCCGTTCCCCGGGGCGAGCCTCTGGATCCAGAGGTCGGGCAACCCGCTCCATGAGGCCATCCGCCGGCCTTCCGGGGCGGACGTCCCGCACCGCGAATCCGACGGCTGGCCCCACGGAGCCGGCCGGCTGCTATCCTTTCTCCATCCGCAATATCCCATCCCATCAAGGAGGCCCCCGCATGGCAGGCAGCAACGGAACGAAGTCGGCCCAGCGCATGAGCGACGACGCCGTCCAGGCCAAGACCGGCAAGACATGGGATCAGTGGTTCTCGCTCCTCGACGCCGCCGGCGCGCGGTCGATGAATCACCAGGAGATCGTCGCCTATCTCGCCAGGGAGCACGCGGTGGGGCCGTGGTGGCAGCAGATGGTGACGGTGAACTATGAGCAGGCGCGCGGGATGCGGGAGAAGCACCAGACGCCCAACGGCTGGCAGGCGAACGCCAACCGCACCGTCAACGTCCCCGTCAGCCGCCTGTTCGAGGTCTGGTGCGACGAGGAGCAGCGCCGGCTCTGGCTGCCCGTGTCGGGGATGACCATCCGCAAGGCCACGCCGGACAAGTCGCTCCGCATCACCTGGGGGGACGGCTCCAACGTGGACGTGAACCTCTATTCCAAGGGCGACGCGAAGAGCCAGATCAGCATCGAGCACGGTAAGCTCTCCGGCGCGGAGGCGGTGGCGCAGTCCAAGGATTATTGGAAGCAGGCGCTGGACCGTCTCCAGACCCTGCTGAAGGAGGGGTGAGAGTGGACAACCAACCGTTCCTGGGTCTGCGGACCGCGATCTATCACGTCAGCGATCTGGACGAGGCCAGGGCCTGGTACAGCAAGGTCCTGGAGACCGCGCCCTACTTCGACGAGCCGTTCTATGTCGGGTTCAACATCGGCGGCTTCGAGCTGGGCCTGCATCCGGATCTCTCGGTGCTGAGGCCGGGGGCCGGCGGGGCCGTGGCCTATTGGGGAGTCCGGGACGCCGAGGCCGCGTTCCAGCGCCTCCTGGAGCTGGGAGCCCGCGAGCTCGAAGGAGTCCAGGACGTGGGCGGCGGCATCAAGGTCGCCATGACGCTGGATCCGTTCGGGAACGTGCTGGGAATTATCGAGAACCCGCATTTCAAGATCGAGGGTCCGGTGCCGCCGCTGAGCCCCTAGATCCTCTGGCAGGCGATTTGCTGTCTCTGTCCGCGACATGGCTGAAATCTCGAAGCCCTCGCTGACGGAGACCATCGCCGAGCTGGGCCCCTGGTTCCATAACCTCCACCTGCCGGACGGCACGCAGACCGTCCCCGATCACTTCCTCGGCGACTTCCCGTCGTTCAAGTGGGAGCAGATCCGGCGGCACATCCCGGATGAGCTGACCGGCTGGACGGCCCTCGACATCGGCTGCAACGCGGGCTTCTACTCCTTCGAGCTGGCCCGCCGGGGCGCCCGGGTGACCGGCATCGATCACGATCCCCGCTATCTGCGGCAGGCGCGCTGGGCGGCCGGGCAGTTCGGGATGGACGGCCAGGTGCGGTTCCAGGAGATGCAGGTCTACGACCTCGCCGCGAGCCCGGAGAAGTACGATCTCGTGCTCTTCATGGGAGTGCTCTACCACCTCCGTTATCCCCTTCTGGGGCTCGACATCGTGGCGCGCAAGGTGGGCCGGCGGCTGATCTTCCAGACCCTGACGTCGCCCGGCGAGGAGGTGGCCGAGCCGCCGGCCGACCTGCCGATCCACGACCGGGAGGCGATGCTGGAGCCCGGGTGGCCCAAGATGGCCTTCATCGAGCACCGCCTGGCCAACGATCCCACCAACTGGTGGGCCCCCAACCACGCCTGCGTGGAGGCGATGCTGCGCTCGGCGGGCCTGCGCGTGCTGGAGCGGCCGGGCCACGAGATCTACGTCTGCGAGCCCGGCGAGCCCCGCGAGGAGCTGGCCTGGATCGAAGGTGAGCTGCGCGCCGCCACCGGCCGGCCGGTTCCCCGGAGCCACGGCGGCTGAGCCATGACCGACGATCTCCAGCGCGACGCCGAGCGGAAGCTCCATAAAGAGGAGGAGAAGACCGAAGAGCCCCAGAAGGGCTACGAGACCATCCTCGAGCAGGAGATCGAGGCCGGCGTCACGGAGCTGGAGAGGCCGCCGGCGAGCCTGTTCCTCTCGGGGCTCTCGGCGGGGCTGGACGTCAGCTTCAGCCTGCTGGTGATCGCCGTCTTGACGCACCTGGCGGAGGGGCAGTTCTCCCAGCCGGTCGAACGGCTCCTGCTGGCCAACGCCTATTCGGTGGGGTTCCTCTTCGTGGTGCTCGGCCGCTCGGAGCTGTTCACCGAGCACACGACGCTGGCCGTGCTGCCGGTGCTCGACCGGCGGGCGTCCCTGGCGCAGCTCGGGAGGCTGTGGGGCATCGTCTACGTGGCGAACCTGCTGGGCGCCACGGTCTTCTCGGCCTTCTTCTCGTTCGTGGCGCCCTCCCTGGGGATCGCCGAGCCGCGGACGTTCGGGCACATCGCCTCGGAGATCGTGTCGCACCCGTGGTGGGTGATCCTGCTGAGCGGCGTGCTGGCGGGATGGCTCATGGGCCTGCTCTCCTGGCTGGTGGCCGCGGCGCGGGACACGATCAGCCAGATCTTCATGGTCTGGCTGGTGACCTTCGTCATCGGCCTCGCCCACCTGCACCACTCCGTCGCCGGCTCGGCCGAGGTGCTGGCCGGAGTCTTCTCCGGCCAGGGGGCCGCGGCCGGCGACTTCCTGCGCTTCCTTTCCGCCTCCACCCTGGGCAACGCCGTCGGGGGCATCGTGTTCGTGGCGGTGATCAAGTATGGCCACGTGCGGGGCCTGAAGAATCGCTAGTTTTTTTGATCACATTTCTTCCGGCACGGATCTTGCGGATCTCCCCGACGCGATGAGCTCCTCCGGAGCCCACGCCGTGAGGCTTCGGACACATCATGGATCAACTGACTAGGAGGAACTCATGAAGTTGGAATCCCTCAAGGATCTTTATCTCGAACAGCTCAAGGACCTCTACAGCGCCGAAACGCAGCTCGTCGGGGCGTTGCCGGATATGGCCCAGGCCGCCACTTCGCAGGAGCTGAAGGGCGCTTTCAACGACCATCTGCGCCAGACCGAGGAGCACGTCCGCCGTCTGGAGCGCATCTTCCAGGACCTCCAGCAGGATCCCAAGGGGCACACCTGCGAGGGCATGAAGGGCCTCATCAAGGAGGGCCAGGAGATGATCAAGATGCGCGGCGAGTCGGCGGTGATCGACGCCGGCCTGATCGCCGCGGCCCAGCGGGTGGAGCACTACGAGATCGCCGGCTACGGCACGGTGCGCACCTACGCCGAGCTCCTCGGCAAGGACGACCACGTCTCCCTGCTCGAGCGGACGCTCCAGGAAGAGGAGCAGACCGACGAGCTGCTGACCGAGCTGGCCGAGAGCCACGTCAACGAAGAGGCGCTCGTCCGCTGATGCCGGGAGGGGAGATGCCGGGGGAAGGCGGCGCCATCGTCAACACCACGTCGGTCACGGCCTACCGCGGCAGCGGGCACCTGATCGACTACGCTTCGACCAAGGGCGCCATCGTGGCGTTCACCCGGTCGCTCGCCCAGAACCTGGCCGAGCGGAAGATCCGGGTCAACGCCGTCGCCCCTGGTCCGATCTGGACGCCGCTCATCCCGGCGTCGTTCGAGCCGGACAAGGTAGAGAGCTTCGGAAAGGACGTGCCGCTCGGCCGGCCGGGACAGCCGGAAGAAGTGGCACCCTGTTTTGTGTTCCTGGCTTCGGAGGACGCTTCCTACATGACGGGCCAGGTGCTGCACCCCAATGGAGGCGAAATCATCAACGGGTAGCAACGACTAGTCGTATACAGGGGGTGAACATGTCAGATACCAGAGTGACCACGGACCACGAGGAGATTCGTCGCTGGGCGGAGGAGCGCGGGGGACGGCCTGCGGCGGTCGTGGGCCCCCAGGAAGAGAACATCGCGGGCGGTCTGCGGATCGACTTCCCCGACTACGACAGCGGCGAGCAGCTCGAGGAGATCTCCTGGACGGAGTTCTTCGAGAAGTTCGACGAGCAGAACCTCGCCTTCTTCTACCAGGAAGAGCTGGTCTGCTGACGGAGGGGGAAATCCCCCCTCCGTTTCTCTCCTTCACCCCTCCAAAGCGTCCGGATCCCCGGGCGGCCTTGCCCTCCGAGACCTCACCCTCGGTCCCTCTCCCATCTCCCTGCCCCCCGCCCCCGGGAGAGGGAGGGCCCTACGGTCAACGTCTTCCTGGACTTGGCAAGAGCGCTTGCTCATCGTTCCCCCTCTCCCGGGTGGCGGGAGGGGGATGGGAGAGGGGGCCGGGGGGTGAGGTCTCGGAGGGCATGCCGCCCGAAGTCCTACGCCGCCCTGGACCGCTTCTTCCGCTTCGGCCTTACGTCGTAATCCCGCCCGTTCCGTCCCCGCAGCAGCGAGAGCACCCGCCCTTCCAACTGCCGGAGCCCGCCCGTGTCGTCCGTCTCCTCCGCCGCCTCCACCGCCTCCCCCAGGGCCTGCGGCAGGGAGCCTTCCAGGAAGGTCTCGATCACCGCCGGGTGGACGTAGTACTTGCGGCAGATGGCCGGCCGGTTCCCCAACTGGCCGGCGACGCGCTTGACGGCCTCGACCACCGCCTTGCTGGCCTCCTTCTCGGACTCGCAGGAGCCGGCCTCCAGCAGGGCCGAGAGGGCGAGCACGGTGCCGCCCCAGGTGCGGAAGTCCTTGGCCGTGAAGTCCTCGCCGGTGGTCTCCCGCAGGTAGGCGTTGACGTCCTCGGAGGTGACCTTCTGGCGCTCGCCGTCGTCGTCCAGGTACTGGAACAGGGTCTGGCCCGGCAGGTCCCGGCACTGCCGGACGATGCGCGCCAGGCGGCGGTCCTGGATCTCCACCTGGTGCTCCTTGCCGCTCTTGCCCCGGAACTCGAAGCGGAGCGTGGAGCCGGCGACGTCCACGTGCTGGTCCCGCAGGGTGGTGAGGCCGAAGGAGTTGTTCTGCCTGGCGTACTCCTTGTTGCCGACGCGGATCAGCGTGGTCTCCAGGAGCTTGACCACCGTCGCCAGCACCTTCTCCCGGCCGAGGCCGCGCAGCGACATGTCCTGGTCGATCCGCTCGCGGATCCTGGGCAGCGACTCGCCGAAGGCGATCATGCGGCCGAACTTGGTCTCGTCGCGGACCTCCCGCCAGTCGGCGTGGTAGCGGTACTGCTTGCGGCCGCGGGCGTCGCGGCCGGTGGCCTGCAGGTGGCCGTTGGCGCGCGGGCAGACCCAGACGTCGGTCCAGGCCGGCGGAATGGCGAGCTTGCGGATGCGCTCGATCTCCTTGGGATCCTTGACCTTGTTTCCCTGGGGGTCGACGTACGTGAAGCCCTTGCCGCTCTGGCGGCGGCGGATGCCCGGCTCGTCGTCGGTGACGTAGCGCAGGCCGGCGGCTCTGGCGCTTTCGATGGGATCGACGAAGACCGCGATGGTCAGGCCGGTGTCGAGTCGTTCGGTTTCCTCTAGGGCGATGGCGGTTGGCATGGTCACCTTTGCCGGACTGCCGGCAGATCGTTGCAAGAATTACCCGTAGCTTTTCTTCCCGGCGCGGCGGGCGGAACCAGGTTTTTCCCGGCGTCCCCACGGCGGCCCATCTCTTTTGCATCGGCCGTGCCCATTCCCCGAAAGGTAAGCGGCGATTTTTCAATCGTTTCCGCTTTTACCTCACGAGTGGCACGCAACCTGCACTTTCGCGCTACGCGCGTTTCGGCGGCTGCAGCTCCGCGTCAACAGCGACGAACCGCTCTTCGACGCGGAGAGCCAGCCATCCTTTTCTGAAGTTTCTTCATTTGCGATGCAAGGGGCTACCACGAGCATGAGCATCCCGGCCGCCGCCCTCTCCGAGGTCCATCCTTTCGAGCCCTTCCCGCCCAAGCGCCCGATGGGGCGGCTGGTGGTGGTGTCGGACCGCCTTCCCATCGCGCTCAAGCGCGAGCCGGGGCTGGGCTGGCGGACCTCCCCCGCCGGCGGCGCCCTGATCTCGGCGCTGCGGCCGATCCTGCGGGACCGGAAGGGGATCTGGATCGGCTCGCCGGGGGTGGCCGAGGAGGAGGCCGGAGAGTTGCGCAAGGTGCTCGCCGGCGCCATCCACGAAGGGGGCTTTTCGCTCCGCCCGGTCCTGCTGAAGTCGCAGGAGAGGCGCCAGGGCTACGGCGGCTTCGCGGGCGAGGTGATCTGGCCCCTGTTCCACGACCTGCCGATGGAGTGCAGCTTCAACGCGAGCTACTGGCAGGCCTTCCTGCGGGTGAACCGGAAGCTCGCCCGCGCGGCGGCCCGCTCGCTGTCGCGAAGCGGCGCCGGGGCCGACCTGGTCTGGGTCAACGATCCCCTGCTGATGAACGTCGGGGCCGAGCTCGGGAAGCTGGGCGTCGCGTGCCGGACGGCCTTCTTCCTCCATCTCCCTTTCCCGGCCCCGGATCTCTACCTCAAGCTCCCCTGGCGGGAGGAGCTGCTCGCCGCCCTGCTGGCCTTCCAGCGGCTGGGCTTCCAGACCGAGACCGACCTCGCCAACTTCCTGGCCTGCGTGCGGCTCCTGGTCCCCGGCTCCATGCTGGCCGAGCTCGGCGGCGGCCGCTGGCTGCTGCGCGGCTCGGCCCGGGGGACGGCCTTCGAAACGCGGGCGGGCGCCTTCCCGGTCGGCGTCGACTGCGGACAGATCGCCGAACGGGCCGCCCTCCCCGAGGTGGCGGCCCGGGCGGAAGCGCTGCGGGCGCCGTTGCGCGGCCAGCAGGTGGTGCTGGGGGTGGACCGCGTCGAACGCTCGCAAGGGCTTCCCGAGAAGCTGCGGGCGTACGCCGAGATGCTGACCCGCCACCCCGACCTGCACGAGCGGGTGTCGCTGGTGCAACTGGTGCTCCCGAGCCAGGAGGACCTGCCGCGGCACGCGGCCCTGCGGTCGGAGGTGGAACGGCTGGTGGGGGAGATCAACGGGTATTTCGGCCGGCCGGGCTGGATGCCCGTGCAGTACCTGCGCCGCCAGTTCGAGCCGGACGAGCTCCTCGCCTGGCACCGGGCGGCGGACGTGGCCTTGATCACCCCCCTCAAGGCCGGCATGCACCTGGCGGCCAAGGAGTTCTGCGCCGCCGACCTGGAGGAGCGGAGGGTCCTCGTGCTCTCCGAGTTCGCCGGCGCCTCTCCGCAGCTCGCCTGCGGCGCCCTGCGGGTCAACCCGTTCGACCTCCAGGGCATGGCGCGGACGCTGCGGCAGGCGCTGCGGATGAAAGAGCGGGAGCGCCGGGTCCGGATGCGCGCGATGCGTGAAGAGGTCCGGCGGCACGACGTCTTCTGGTGGGCCGGCGCCTTCCTGGGCCCGGCCCTGCGCGGGAGGGCGGACGAGCCGGTCCAGAGGACCGGCCTGCGATGATGAGGTGACCGGACGATTCCTGGTCGGCCGCGCCTTGCAAAGCTTGCACGGCGCTCCCGACCCTTCTATAAATACGCGCCGCCCGGCGGAACCTTCGGGGGCCGTGGCGGCGCTTATGGAGATCTTGCGATGAACCTTTCAGCGACCCCGTCGAGTCTTGCGCGGTCCTATTCCCCGCAGGACGAGATCGCGGGGCTCCTCGTCCCCGGCGTCGTAACCCTGGACTCCGGCGGAACCCTGCGTTTCGCCGATCCCCGGGCGCAGGAGCTGCTGGGTTGCGCCGCGGGTCCGGACCTGGAGCGGCTCTGGGCGGATCTCAAGCCCCGCCTCCAGGAAGCCGGCATGAGCTGGAACGGCGCCGAAAGCGCCACCTCCTGCACGGCCCTGGATCTGCCGGCCGGCGACGCGGCCCGGCGCCTCTTCTTCCACCTGCGGCGGGAGCCCGGGAGCGGCGGCCTGCTGCTGATCCAGGACCTGGGGACGCTCGCCGGGCTGGAAGCCGACCTGAAGCTGACCTCGCAGATGCGCTCCGTGGCCCAGATCTCTCCCGCCGTGGCTCACGACCTGCGGGCGCCGATCAACGCCATGGTCTTCAACATCGAGATCCTGAAGGAGATGCTGGCCTCGGGCCGGGCCGCCGATCCCGCCAACCGGGACAAGCTGATGCGCTACGTCGGCGTGCTCAAGGAGGAGCTGTCGCGGCTCCACCGGGGGCTCGAGACCTTCCTCGCCTACATCTCGCCGCGCAGCGACCGGCAGGAGATCCTGGACCTGCGGGAGCTGGCCGACGAGCTCGCCTCGCTGCTGGTGGCGCCGGCCCGCAAGCAACAGGTGCAGGTCAAGGTCGAGCTGCCGGAAGAGGCGATCCCGGTGGACGGCAACCGGTACCTGCTGCGGCAGGCGCTGCTCCATGTCTCCCTTGCCGCCCTGGCCGGCACTCCCCGGCAGGGGACTCTGTACGTGAGCCTGGAGAGCCTGGACGACCGCGCCCTGTTGCGGGTGCAGGGGGAAGCCGGGCCGGACAGCCCGGCGGAGGTCGAAGCGTCCGCGCCGCCTCCCGGGCTCGAAGGCTTCGGCCTCAGCTTCTCGCCCGACGGAGCCCTCGCCCGGCTGTGGGCGGCACGGGCGATCCTGGCCGCCCACGGCGGCGAGGCCCGGGAGGAAGAAACTGCCGGGATGCCGCGGATGTATGAGGTAGAATTGTCCGTCTCTGGAAACCAGAGTGCCGGAAACAAGGAGTGAGGTGACCATGCCACACGCTCTCGCGGTCGATGACGACCCTAATTTTCTTTCAGCGCTCGCCGAGCTGATCGAGGGGCAGGGGTTCACCACCAACACCGCCTGCACCCTGCGCGACGCTCGCTCGCTGGTCAGTCACCGCACCCCGGACGTCGCCCTGGTCGACCTCTATCTCCCGGACGGCAGCGGGATCGAGCTGCTGAAGGACCTCGAGCTCGGCGCCTCCACCGAGGTCGTGCTGATGACCGGCCACGCCGACGTCGAGAGCGCCGTGCAGGCGCTGCGCCTGGGGGCCAGCGACTACCTCACCAAGCCGCTCGACATCGGCCGGCTCAAGAGCATCCTCGCCAACGTGGCCAGCGTCCAGCCGTCCACGGCCGTGTCCGAGGCCATGCCGGAGGAGCAGGAGGTCGGCCGCCTCGGCCTGCTGCTGGGAGCCTCGCCCCCGATGCAGGCGCTGTACGAGATGATCAACCGGGTGGCGCCCACGGACGCCTCCGTCTTCTTCATCGGCGAGAGCGGCACCGGCAAGGACCTGGCGGCCCAGACCCTGCACCTGCTCTCGAAGCGCTCCAAGGCCCCCTTCCTCCCCCTGAACTGCGGCGCCATCTCGCCCACCCTGATCGAGAGCGAGCTGTTCGGCCACGAGCGGGGCAGCTTCACCGGCGCCCAGCGGCGGCACAAGGGCTACTTCGAGCGCGCCCACTCGGGCACGCTGTTCCTGGACGAGATCACCGAGATGCCGATCGAGCTGCAGGTCAAGCTGCTGCGGGTCCTGGAGACCGGCCAGTTCCTGCGCATCGGCGGCGACCTGCCGGTGGACGTGGACGTGCGGGTGGTGGCGGCCACCAACCGCGATCCGCAGAAGGCCGTCCAGGACGGCAAGATGCGCGAAGACCTGCTGTACCGCCTCCAGGTGTTCCCGATTCACATGCCGCCGCTGCGGGAGCGCGGCGACGACGTGCAGCTCCTGGCCGAGTACTTCCTGGGCCAGCTCAACGAGCGGCAGGGCACCAGCAAGATCTTCTCCGAAGAATCCTTCGAGCGCCTGCGCGGCCACTCCTGGCCCGGCAACGTGCGCGAGCTGAAGAACGTGGTCCACCGGGCCTTCATCATGGCCGACAACGAGATCACCCCCCGCTGCCTGCCCCGCGAGGTCGGCGGCGACTCCGGCTCGGTGCGGAGCCTGAGCTTCCAGGTGGGCACCTCCATCGAGGAGGTCGAGCGCCGGCTGATCATGGCCACCCTGGACGCCTACGGCGGCAACAAGAGGAAGACGGCCGACATCCTGGGCGTCAGCCTCAAAACCCTGTACAATCGTCTCAACACCTACCGGGAAGACTAGTCGCCTGGGGGTATGAGCAGCACCGTGCAAGCTTGGGGCTCCCGCCTCTTGAGGAGCTACACGGGAGGTTGTATACTCCCCGCTCGTCCGACGCCTCATCGCATGACTGGATCGGGAGGCTGTGGCATAAATTCTGCTTCAGATGCGAGTCTGTATGCGTGGATCTGTTGCCACGGACTGGAACAACGGGTCAACTTTGAGGAGGAGGATGACATCAATCCATTCAACATCGACGTTGACACCAACGAGGGTGCGGTGACGCTGCGAGGACGTGTTGCCAAAGATGCGGTTCGCGCCAAGGCCGAGCGGCTCGTTCGCCAGGCCGGCGGTGTGAAGAGGGTGATCAACCTGATCAAAGTGGGCGACAACATGTAGCACGCCCAGTCGCCTTAAATCAGTTCCATTTAACAAGGGAGAAAACGAAAATGAAGAAGCTGTCCGTTCGCCTTTCGCTTCTGTGCATGCTCGCGGTCCTTCTGATCCCGTTCGCCGGGTGCAAGAAGGACGAAACCGAGGTCGAGGAGACCCCGGCGATGTCGAGCGACACCATGGCCACCTCCGAGCCGATGATGACGTCCGAGCCGATGACGTCCGGCACCTCCGACATGGGCACCGACATGACCACGTCGGAGCCGGTGACCACGGACACGCCTCCGGCCGGCCAGTAGTCACTCGGTTCCAGATTCGTAGGATGGGGACGCTCCACCGGGCGTCCCTTTTCTTTTTCCGGCTACGATTCGCCAGCTAGGATGCGGGCCGGAAGGCTTCTTCCAGGAAGCGGCCCGCCTCGGCGCGGAACTCGTCGGTCCACTCGTGGCCGCCCTGGAAGATGCAGGGCCGGACCTCGACACCCTTGCGGCGGAGCAGCCCGACGTCGTGCTCCATCTTGGCGGCGTCGTACCACTCCTCGCTGGACCCGCGGCCCAGGAGGACGGGAGGGAAGCGACCGAGATCGCGCTCCTCCAGCTCCGGGGGCACGTCCCCGCCCAGCACGATCAAGCCCTGGCAGGCGTATCCGGAGCCCGCGGCGGCGCGGTAGGCCATCGCCGCCCCCTGGGAGAAGCCCAGGTAGGCGAGACGGTCGGCGACGCGGAGCTCGCGTTTGACCTCGGCCACGACGCTGGTGACATAGAGGAGGTTGTCCACGATCGCCCGCTCGCGCTGAAGCCGGGTCATCCAGCTCGCGATGACTTCCCCCGAGCGGTTGTAGAAAGGATGCAAGGCCTGCACGGCGCAGAGGGCCCAGCGGGAAGCGCCGGGAATGCGGCGCAGCTCCTCCAGGTGGAGATCCGCGCTCTCGCCGTAGCCATGGAACCCCACCAGCAGAGGGCACCCTGCGGGGTCGGCGGGCGCCTCGACGAGGTACCGCCCATGCACCAGGGCCGCGACTTCGCGCTCGCGCCGGCTCACGCCCGCCTTCTCTCCGCGCGCCGGCGCAGAGGAGCCGTGAGATCCCGGACGCGGTCTTCCAGCCGAAGCGCGAGATCGGGAGAGCCCGCGTTCTCCTCGATGAGCCGCACCAGCGCGCTCCCCACCACCACGGCATCCGCGATCTCGCCTACCGCCGCGACCTGTTCCGGCGTCGAGATCCCGAAGCCCACGGCCAGGGGTTGATCCAGCCGGCGGCGCAGACGCTTGACGTCCCGCACCAGGTCGTCCGGCAGGGTCGTCCGCTCTCCGGTCACGCCGGTGCGGGAGACGTAGTAGACGAAGCCGGTGGAGCTCTCCGCCACCTTGCCGATCCGCTCCCGGGTGCTGGTCGGGGCGAGCAGGAAGACGGTGTCCACCCCCTGCTCCCGGAGGGCGGGGATGAAGCCCCGTTCTCCTTCTTCCGGCGGCAGGTCCACGCAGAGCACGCCGTCCACCCCGGAGGCGGCGGCCTGCTCGGCGAAGCGCTCGACGCCGCGCGCGTGGATGAGGTTGAAATAGGTGTAGAGGATGATGGGCACGCCGAGGCGGTCGCGGTGCCGGGCCACCAGTTGCAGGATGCCCGAGAGCTTGGTGCCGGCCTCCAGGGCCCGCACGGCGGCCCGCTGGTTCACCGGGCCGTCGGCGATCGGATCGCTGAAAGGCACGCCCAGCTCCACGATGTCCGCGCCCCCGGCGGCGAGGGCCTCCAGACAGGTGGCGGTAGCCTCCAGGTTGGGGTCGCCCGCCATGATGAAGGGGATGAACGCCGCCCTCCCCTCCTGGGAGCACTTGAAGAAGACTTCGTCGATCGCGCTCATCTCGTCTCTCCCCGCTGCCGGGCGGCGGCCGCCGCGGCGAAAGATTCCACGTTGCCTTCGGCCGCGTGCTCGCGGTCGTAGGCCATCACGGACTCGACGTCCTTGTCGCCGCGCCCGGAGAGGTTCACCAGGATGACCCGCTTGCGGGACAGCCGCGGCGCGTGCTTCACCACCTCGGCGATGGCGTGGGCGCTCTCCAGGGCCGGGAGGATGCCCTCGGTGCGGGCCAGCAGGTGGAAGGCGGCGATGGCCTCCTCGTCCGTGGCCGAGGCGTACTCCACCCGTCCCTGGTCGTGCAGCCAGACGTGCTCGGGGCCGATGGCCGGATAGTCCAGGCCGGCGGAGACCGAGTGGGTGTGGGAGATCTGCCCCTCCTCGTCCTGGAGCACGAACGTCCGGGTGCCGTGGAGCACGCCCAGGGCGCCGCCGGAGAAGCGGGCCGCGTGCTCGCCGGAGGTGACGCCCCGGCCGGCCGCCTCGACGCCGATCAGCCGCACCCGGCGGTCCTCCAGGAAGGCGGTGAACAGGCCGATGGAGTTGCTGCCGCCGCCCACGCAGGCCACCGCCAGATCGGGGGCGTCGGTGCCCGCCTGTCGCCTGAGCTGGATGCGGGCTTCGTCGCCGATCACCCGGTGGAAGTCGCGCACCATGCGGGGGAACGGGTCCGGGCCGAGCACCGAGCCGAGCACGTAGTGGGTGGTGCGGACGTTGGTCACCCAGTCGCGCATGGCCTCGTTGATGGCGTCCTTGAGGGTACGGCTGCCGGAGTCCACGGCCACGACCTCGGCGCCCAGGAGCCGCATGCGGTCGACGTTCAGCCGCTGGCGGCGCATGTCCTCGCTGCCCATGTAGACGGTGCACGAAAGCCCCAAGGCCGCCGCGGCCGTGGCGGTCGCCACGCCGTGCTGCCCGGCGCCGGTCTCGGCGATGACCCGCTCCTTCTCCATCAGCCGGGTCAGCAGGCACTGGCCGATGGCGTTGTTGATCTTGTGCGCGCCGGTATGGAGCAGGTCCTCGCGCTTGAGGAAGATGCGCGCGCCGCCCAGGTCCTCGGAGAGCCGCTCGGCGAAATAGAGCGGCGTGGGCCGGCCGGCGAAGTCGTTGAGCAGGGCCGTCAGCTCGCGGCGGAAGGTCCGCGAGCGCTGCGCCCGGTCGTACGCCCGGGTCAGCTCGGCCAGCGGCGCCATGAGCGTCTCCGGGACGAAGCGGCCGCCGTAGGGGCCGAAATAACCCTCCGCGTCAGGAAGGGGCTTGAGTCTCGCCATTCCTCACCTCCAGAAAGAGCCGCCGGAGCAGCTCCAGATCCTTGATCCCCGGGGCCGACTCCACCCGCGAGCAGACGTCCACCCCCCAGGGGCGGGCGGCCTCGACGGCCCGCCGGACGTTGTCCGGCCCCAGCCCGCCGGCCAGCAGCAGGCGCCGGCCCGCGAGGCCCGGCGCGCCGGCGAGGGCGCCGTAGTCCCAGGCGGCGCCGGTGCCGCCGTAGAGCGCGGCGTGGGGAGCGTCGATCAGCAGACCCCAGACGTCTCCATAGCCTGCGATCTCTTCTCCCGAGGGCAGACCGCCGGTCCGAAAGGCCTTGATCGCCCGGCCCGCGAAGGGGGCCACGGCCTCGGGCCCCTCGTCGCCGCTGAACTGGACGAGATCGAGCCCGACGCGGGCGGCGGTCTCCTCCACTTCGGCGGCCGGGGCGTTGACGAACACACCCACCAGCGCGGCCCGGCCGCGCACCGCGTCCGCGATCTCCAGCGCCCTCTCCACCTCGACACAACGCGGGCTGCGCGAAAAGAAGTTCAGGCCCAGGTAGTCCGCGCCCATCTCCGCCGCCGCCAGGGCGTTCTCAGGGTCCGTGACGCCGCAGACCTTCACCTTGACCGCCATCTTACGCCTCCGGCCCCAGCAGCTCCCGCAGCTTCGCAGCGGGGTCCTCGGCCAGGAGCAGGGTCTCGCCGATCAGGAAGGCGTCGAACCCGCTCTCCCTGAGGAGCAACACGTCGAGGCCGTCGCGAATGCCGCTCTCGGCCACCTTGAGCGCTTCGCCGGGGAGGCCGGCCAGCAGCGAGATGGAGCTCTGGAGGTCGACGTCGAACGTGCGGAGGTTCCGGTTGTTGATCCCCACCATCTCCCAGGGCTCGCCGCCGAGCTTGGCGATGTCGTCCGCGTCGTGGGTCTCGACCAGCGGGACGAGCCCCAGGCCGCGGGCCAGGCGGGCGTAGCGCGCCATCTCCGCGGGCTCGTAGAGCGCGGCGATGAGCAGGATGGCGTCCGCGCCGGCGTCCCGCGCCCAGAGGAGCTGGACCGGATCGACGATGAAGTCCTTGGCGATGGCGGGCAGCCCCGAGGCCTCGCGGCAGGCGGCCAGGAGCTCGTAGCCGCCGTGGAAGAAGTCGGGCTCCACCACCACCGAGAGGGCCGCCGCGCCGTTCTCGGCGTAGAGGCGGGCCTGGACCAGGGGATCGACACGGCCGTGGAGGTTGCCGAGACGGGGCGAGCCCATCTTCACCTCGGCGATGATCGCGGGCGCGCCGCGCCGGGCGCGGAGGGAGCCGAGGAAGGCGTTGTTCGCCGGCGTGCGCGGGGGTCCCTCCTGAAAGCCTTCCGGATCGGCGCCGCCCTCCTCATGGATGCGTTGCCGCCGGCGCTCGGTGATGCGGAGGAGGACGTCGGGGGCGCTCATCCGGGGAAGCTCCTCAGCTCTTCGAGCTTCTGCGCCGCGGCTCCCGACGCCAGGGTCTCGCGGGCTTTCACGACCCCTTCCTCATGGGAAGCGGCGAGACCGCTGACATAGAGGGCGGCCCCGGCGTTGAGGGCGGTGACGTCCGCCAGCGGCCCGGTCTCGCCGCCGAAGACCCGGCGCACGGCGGCGGCGTTCTCCTCCGGCGCCCCTCCCGCCAGCTCCTCCAGCCGGGCGCGGCGCAGTCCGAATCGCTCCGGCTCCAGGTCGTACAGCCGCACCTCGCCGTCCCGGACCTCGGCGATCCGGGTGCGGCCCGTGGTGGTGATCTCGTCCAGGCCGTCGCCGTGGACCACCAGCGCGTGCTCGGCCCCGAGGTCCCGCAGCACGTGGCCGATGGGCTCGACCAGCGCCTCGCTGTAGACGCCCATGACCTGCCGGCGGGCGCCCGCCGGGTTGGTCAGCGGGCCGAGGACGTTGAAGATCGTACGCATCCCCAGCTCGCGGCGCACCGGCATGACCTCCCGCATGGCGGGGTGCAGCAGGGGCGCGAAGAGGAAGGTGATCCCCACCGCGTCCAGCGTGCGGCCGGCCGTCTCGGGGCTGATCTCGATGTTGACGCCGAGGGCCGCGAGCACGTCCGCGCTCCCCGAGCGGCTGGAGACCGAGCGGTTGCCGTGCTTGGCGACCGGCACGCCGGCGGCGGCGGCCACCAGGGCGGCGGCGGTCGAGATGTTGAACGTCCCCCGGCCGTCGCCGCCCGTGCCGCAGGTGTCCACCAGCCCCTGCGTCGTGTGCGGGATGGGGATGGACCGGCTGCGCATGGCGGCGGCGGCGCCCGAGATCTCGGAGACCGCCTCCCCTTTCATGCGCAGGGCCACGAGCAGCGCGGCCTTGAGGGTCTCGCTCACGAGGCCGTCCATGAGCTGGCCGAAGAGCTCCTCGGTCTCCTCGCGGCTGAGGCTCTCGCCGGCGGTCACCCGCACCAGCGCCGAGCGGGCGTCAAGCGGCATCGGCGGCCTCCGCCTTGCGGCAGATGTCGAGGAAGTTGGCGAGGAGCTGCGGCCCCGAGCCGGTGAGCACCGACTCGGGGTGGAACTGCACGCCCCAGTACGGCAGCTCGCGGTGGCGCAGGCCCATCAGCGTGCCGTCGTCGGCCCAGGCCAGGGGCTCCAGCTCCGGCGGCAAGGTCTCCTGCTTGACCTCCAGGCTGTGATAGCGGGTGGCGTCGAAGGGGTTCGGCAGACCCGCGAAAACGCCGGCGTCCTCGTGGCGGACCGGCGAGGTCTTGCCGTGCATGAGCCGCGGGGCGCGGTCCACCGTAGCCCCGAAAGCCACGCCGAGCGCCTGATGGCCCAGGCAGACGCCGAGGAGGGGGACGTGGGCGCGGAGGCGGATCAGGTCGAGGCAGACCCCGGCGTCCTCGGGGCGGCCGGGGCCGGGGGAGAGGACGATCCCCAGCGGCTTGCGGTCCAGCATCTTACGGGCGCTCTCCGCGTCGTTGCGCACCACCTCCACCTCCGCCCCCGCCGCCGCCAGCATCTGGACCAGGTTGTAGGTGAAGGAGTCGTAGTTGTCGACCATCAGGATCACGATCGTCTCTCCAGTTCCTCGGCGAGGGCCACCGCCGTGAGCAGCGCCGCCGCCTTGTTCTTGGTCTCCCGCTCCTCGGCCGCTGGATCGGAGTCGGCCACGATGCCGGCTCCGGCGGTCACGGAGGTCTCGCCGTCCCGGACCACCAGGGTGCGGATGGCGATGCAGGTGTCCAGGTCCCCCGAATAGGAAAGGTACCCCACCGCGCCCGCGTAAGGGCCCCGGGCCTGCGGCTCGAGCTCGTCGATGATCTCCATGGCCCGGATCTTGGGGGCGCCCGAGACGGTGCCGGCCGGGAAACAGGCGAGCAGGGCGTCGAGGGCGTCCTTGCCCGTCTCCAGCTCGGCCTCGACGCTGGAGACCAGGTGCATGACGTGGCTGTAGTTCTCGATCTCCATGAAGCTGGGCACGCGCACGCTGCCGGGCACGGCCACCCGGCCGAGGTCGTTGCGCCCGAGATCCACCAGCATGACGTGCTCGGCCCGCTCCTTGGGATCGGCCAGCAGGTCCTCGGCCAGGCGGCGGTCCCCTTCGGCGTCCATGCCGCGGGGGCGGGTGCCGGCGATGGGCCGGGTCTCGATGTGGCGTCCCAGCTTGCGCACCAGCATCTCGGGGGAGGCGCCCACCAGGGAGACGTCCGGCACCTCCAGGAGCACCATGTAGGGGCTGGGGTTCACCATGCGCAGGGCGCGGTAGAGGGCCAGCGGCTCGATGCGCCGCGGCACCCGCCAGCGGCGGGCGAGCACGACCTGGAAGATGTCGCCGGCGGCGATGTACTCCTTGGCCTTCATCACGGCGCGGCGGAAGCTGCCGCTGTCCAGGCTCGGCAGGTCCGTGGCGGCGGCGCCGGGGGGCTGGCCCGGCATCGCGACCCCGCCGCCGCCCGACTCCTCGGTGAGCGCCTTGGAGAGGCGGGCCAGCTCCCTCTCGGCGGCGTGGAGGTCCGTCTCCCCCTCGATCTCGTTGGCGATGGCGAGCACCCGCTGGTGGGCGTGATCGAAGAGCACCAGGGTGTCGAAGCGGGCGAGCAGGGCGACCGGCAGGTCGAAGGGGTCGGGCGGACGGTTCGGCAGCCGCTCGACCATGCGGATCAGGTCGTAGCCGAAATAGCCCACGAAGCCGCCGGTGAACGGGATGGGGCCGGACTCGCTGTGGATCGAGCTCACCACCTCGTGCAGCGCCTCCAGCGGCTCGCCCGGGAGGCTCTTGCGCTTGCCCTTGCTCTCGACTTCCAGGCGGTCGGAATAGAGGCGGTAGATCTCCCGCGGCGCGGCGCCGAGAAAGCTGAAGCGGGAGACCCGCTCGCCGCCGCTCACGCTCTCGAAGAGGAAGCGGTGCGGCGAGAGGCTGGAAAGCCTGCGGTAGACGGACAGCGGCGTCAGACTGTCGGCGAGAAATTCACGAATGTGTGGCACGGCCCGGCGCGGCCGGCGCGATCCCCCCTCAGAAGACATCAGATGACCTCCAAAAACAAATCAGATGAATGGAGCTACGCATTAGGAGTGCTCCGTCGAGCGAAAACCGTGGCGCTCCAGAAGCTCTTTTTTGATCTCCTCCGGATCGACGCCGCTGGCCAGCAGCAGGACGAGGAGGTGATACAGCAGGTCGGAAGCCTCCCCCACCAGGGCTTCGCGGCGCTCTTCGCCGCCCCGGGCGTCGGCGGCGACCGCGGCGAGGGCGGTCTCGACCCCCTCCTCCCCCACCTTCTGGGCCACCCGCTCGACGCCCCGAGCCAGCAGCCGCGCCGTATAGCTCGACTCCGGATCGGCCCCCCGCCGGGACTCCAGAACCTCCCAGAGCCATCCCACCTCCAGACGCGCCGGGTTGGGCTCGAAGCAGGTCCGCGTCCCGCGGTGGCAGGTGGGCCCGGCGGGGAGAGCCCGCACGAGGAGGGCATCGCTGTCGCAGTCGGCGGTGACCTCGAGGACCTTCAAGATGTTGCCCGAAGTCTCGCCTTTGCGCCACAGGGCCTGCCGCGAGCGGCTCCAGAAGTGGGCCTGGCCGGTCTCCAGCGTCTTCTCCACCGCCTGGCGGTCGGCGTACGCCAGCATCAGCACGGCGCCGCTGCCAACGTCCTGGACCACCACGGGGATCAACCCGCGGTCGTCGTAGCGCAGGGCTTCAGGGTCGACGCTCATGCTTCCCTCCGGACGGGAAATCCCGCATCCGCCAGAATCTGCTTCACCTCTCCCACAGTGTAAGTCCCCTGATGGAAGATCGACGCGGCCAGCACGGCGGCGGCTCCAGCGCCGAGGGCGGCGACGAAATGCTCCGCCTCGCCCGCGCCTCCCGAGGCGATGACCGGAACCTGAACACTCTCGGACACCTCCTGGATCAGCTCCAGGTCGTAACCACCCTTCGTGCCGTCGCGGTCGATGCTGGTCAGCAGGATCTCCCCCGCGCCGCGCTCGACTCCCTCGCGGATCCAGATCAGGGCGTCGAGGCCGGTCGCGCGGCGGCCTCCCTGGGTCACCACCTCCCATCCTCTCCCTTCCCGGCGGCGGGCATCCACAGAGAGGACCACGCACTGGCTGCCAAAACGGCGGGCCAGCTCCTCGATAAGATCCGGGCGGTCCACGGCGGCGGAGTTGATCCCGACCTTGTCGGCCCCGGAGCGGAGCAGGCGCCGGGCGTCGGCCTCGTTGCGCACGCCGCCGCCCACGGTGAGAGGAACGAAGACCCGCTCGGCCGTGCGCCGCACCCACTCGACATCCGTGTCCCGCTCCTCGGGAGCGGCGGTGATGTCGAGGAAGACGATCTCGTCCGCGCCCTGCCCGGCGTAGCGGAGGGCGGACTCGGCGGGGTCGCCCTGATCCCGCAGGTTCTCGAAGCGCACGCCCTTGACCACCCGGCCGTCGCGGACGTCCAGGCAGGGGATGACGCGCCGGGCGAGATTGGTGGGGCCGTTCATCCGCATACCGCCAGCGCCTCCTCCACGGTGAACGCCCCTTCATAGAGCGCCCGGCCGACGATAGCCCCGGCGATCTCGGCATGCCGGCCCGCCGCCTCCAGATCCGCCAGCGCGTGGATTCCGCCGGAGAGCAACGCCGGCAGGCCCGAGGTGTGGGCCACCCGCAGCGCCAGCTCCAGGTTCGGGCCGGTCATCATGCCGTCGCGCTCGACGTCGGTGACCAGCACGGCCGGGCACGGCAGCCCCATGAGCCGGCCGCACAGCTCGCCCAGGGAGCGGGGGGCCCCTTCCCTCCAGCCGGCGATGCGAACCTCTCCCCGGGCGACGTCGACGGCGGGCACCAGCCTGCCGGGCCGCTTCAGGGCCAGAGATCGGAAGGCCTCGACGTCCCGGGCCACCAGCGAGCCGATGACCACCCGGTCGCAGCCGGCCGCGAGCGCCCAGTCGATCGCCTCGCGGTTCCGCAGGCCGCCGCCGAGCTGGATCTTCGCTCCCGAGCCTGCCATGCGGGCGATCAGCTCCCGCTGGGGCGTCTCGCCCAGGGCGGCATCCAGGTCCACGACGTGGATCCGGGCCACGCCGGCCCGGGCGTAGGAATCCAGGAGGGCGACGGGATCGTCGCCGTAGATGGTGGCCCGGGCGTCGTCCCCCTGCCGGAGGCGGACGGCCCGGCCGTGGCGGAGGTCAATCGCGGGGATCAGCTCCATGGGCCATCTCCAGGAAGTTGGCGATCAGGCGGAGACCGGCGTCTCCGCTGCGCTCGGGATGGAACTGGGCTCCCATGACCCTTCCTCTTCCGGCAACAGCCGGAAAAACGCGACCGTGGGTGCAGCGGGCGAGGCAGAGCTCGTCCGGCACGCCCTCGGGAGCGTAGCTGTGGACGAAATAGAAATAGTCCGGAAGGCCGGCGAGGAGCGGGTGGTCCGCCCGGTCGTGCAGCCGGTTCCAGCCGATGTGGGGCAGAGGCACGGTCTCCGGCAGCCGGGTGACGCGGCCGGGGAGGAGCCCGAGGCCGTCGGTGACGCCGAACTCCTCGCCTTCCTCGAACAGGATCTGAAAGCCCACGCAGATCCCCATCAACCAAGCCCCCTGGGAGAGAGCCTCCCGCAGGGCCTCTTCGACGTCGCCGCGCACCGCCTCCCGGGGCGGAGCGAAGGCGCCGACGCCCGGCAGCAGCAGACAGCGGGCCCGGGCAACGCGCTCCGGATCGGCGGAGATCTCCGCACGCCCGCCCACGCGCTCCACCGCCCGCACGAGGTTGCCGAGGTTGCCGACGCTGACGTCGAGGACGAGGGCTTCGCGGTTCATGCCGAGAGGGTCCCCTTGGTGCTGGGCACCTCGGCCGCGCCCTTGCGCAAGGCCACGGCCTGACGGAGCGCCAGCGCCGCGGCCTTGAAGGCGGCCTCGGCGGCGTGGTGACCGTTGCGGGCGGCGAGGATGTCGAGGTGCAGGGTCAGCCGTCCCCGGTCCGCGAAAGCCTGGAAGAAGTCGGCCACCAGGGTGAGGGGGAAATCCGCCGTCACCCAGCTCGCGGCCACTTCCGGCGGGGCCGAATAGTGGAAGGTGCCGCGGCCGGAGAGGTCCACCACGGCCCGGGCCAGGGCCTCGTCGAGAGGCGCGTAGGCGTGGGCGAAGCGCATGATCCCCCGCCGATCTCCCAGAGCCGATGCCAACGCCTCGCCCAGAGCGATCCCCACGTCCTCGACGGTGTGGTGGAGGTCGATGTGCGTGTCCCCGTCCGCCTTCAGGTCGATCCCGAGCCCGCCGTGCGTGGCCAGGGCCTGGAGCATGTGGGCAAAGAAACCATTCGGAACGTCGATCCGCCGCTCGCCGCCGTCCAGGCGTAACTCCAGCCGGATCTTCGTCTCGCTCGTCGACCTCTCCACTCTCCCCAATCTCTTCTCTCCCCCTCTCCCGGTGAGGGAGGGAGGGAGGGGGCGGGCCAATTTGGAATCAATCGGGCCGGGGGGTGAGGGCTCGGCCCGAAGGGCCGCTCGAACCGCTCTGAGCGACGCTCCCGTTCCAACGGACACCCGCAGACAATTTTCAAGCCCAGGATAGGAGCTGACATCGCGCACCCGGATGCTCCGCGCCTCCAGCGTCCGGGCAACCTCCTTCGCATCCGTGCGCCGCACCAGCAGGAAGTTGGCCTCCGAGGGGAAGACGTCGAAGCCTTCCTCTTCCAGCATCGCCGCCCATTGCGGGCGGCGCGCCACCAGGAGCCGCACCCGCTTCCGGGCCTCCTCTTCCGCATCGAGGACGACCCGACCCGCCGCCACCGCCGCATGGCCGAGGTTGTACGGCAGCTTGACCTTGATCAGCTCCGCCACCAGCCGCGGATCGCCCATCAAATAGCCGAGCCGCATCCCCGCCAGCGACCACGCCTTGGAGAAGGTCCGGAAAAGGATGAGATGGGGATGTCTCACCAGCAGGGGCCGGTAATCGTGCCGGCAGAACTCGCCATAGGCATTGTCGAGGAGCAGCGGTGCTTCCAGACGCTCCAGCAGGCGCTCGACACACTCCACCGGCAGAGCGTCGCCCGTGGGGTTGTTCGGTGAGCAGAGGAGGAGGGGCCGGCGCGGGTCGCGCTCGATCTCGGCTTCCAGCTCGTCCGCGGGCAGCCGCAGGTCGGGCCGGGGGGGCAGGAACCGCGGCACGGCCCCGCTCTTGAGGACGAAACGCGTGTAGAGCCCGAAGCTGGGTTCGGCCCCCAGCACCTCGGTCCCGGGGCCGGCCAGGGAGGTCAGGGTCACCGAGAGCAGCTCGTTCGAGCCGTTCCCCACCAGCACGCCCTCCCATGGATGCCCATGCAGCCGGCCGAGGTCCCGGCGCAACTCGTCGGCGTGGAAGTCGGGATACCGGGCCCAGTCCGCCGCCAGCAGATTGGCGCACATCCGCTCCTTCAGCCGCCGGGGCAGATCGAAGGGCACTTCGTTCTGGTCCAGCTTGTGGCGGCTGGGCGTGAGGTCCAGGTGGTAGACGCTCAGGGCCCGCAGCTCGGGGCGGACGAACCTTGCGGGATCGCTCAACCCAGCCTCCTCCGCGCCGCCGCCGCGTGGGCGGGCAGCCCCTCGGCGTCCGCGAGCGTCGCCGCCGCCGCGGCCCGCCGGCTCGCCGCCACGGGGGTGAGGCGGATCGTGTGGCTGCGGCGCAGGAAATCCTCCACGCCCAGCGACGACGCGAAGCGCGCGCTGCCGCAGGTGGGGAGCACGTGGCTGGGACCGGCGATGTAGTCGCCGAAGACCTCCGGCGAGGCCGCCCCGATGAAGATCGCGCCGGCCGCGCACACCCGGGACTCCAGGGCCTCGGCTTCCGTCCCCACCAGTTGCAGGTGCTCCGGAGCGATCCTCTCGACCAGGTCCAGGGCTTCCTCCATGTCCTTCACGATCAAGCCGGCGCCGAAGCTCTCCAGCGAAGCGCGGGCCGTCTCGGCCGTGGACAGCCAGCCGAGCTGGCGGTCGATCTCCGCCGAGACCCGCTTCGCGAGCTTCGCGTCGGTCGTGATCAGCACCGCCGCGGCCAAAGGATCGTGTTCGGCCTGCGCCAGCAGATCGGCGGCCACGTCGCCCGGATCGGCGGAGGCGTCCGCCACGACCACCACCTCGCTGGGACCGGCCAGGCCGTCGATGGCCACGTCGCCCGTCACCAGCTTCTTGGCCGCCGTGACCCAGGCGTTGCCCGGACCGGCGATCTTGTCCACGCGGCGGATGGTCTCGGTACCGTAGGCGAAGGCCGCCACGGCGTGGGCGCCGCCCATCCCCCAGACCTCGGTCACCCCGAGGCGGGAGAGGGCGTAGCGCAGGGCGGGGTTCGACCGGTAGGCCGCCGACGGCGTGGCCACCGCGATCTCCCGCACGCCGGCCACCCGGGCGGGCACCACGGTCATCACCACGGTCGAGGGGTAGCTCGCCCGGCCTCCCGGCACGTAGAGCCCGACCCGCTGGAGAGGCGTGATCCGCTCCTCCAGCTCCACGCCGTCCTCCTCCTGCCGGTAGCCGGTCCGGGCCTGCGGCGCGTGGAAGCGCTCGACCGCGCCGATGGCCCGCTCCAGGGCCTCGGCGAACCCGGCTGGGAGATTGGCTCCGGAGGCGTCCTCCGGCGGCGGCGAGAGGGCTAGACCGGCCACGGAATCGGCCTGCGCCCCGTCCAGCTTGCGGGCGAAATCCAGCAGCGCCCGGTCCCCCCGCTTGCGGACCTCCAGGACGATCTTCTCGGCCCGGCGCAGGGTCTTCGCATCCAGCACGGACTCGCCGCGGCGCGTCAGCTTCTCGACGGCGCGGCGGCCGGCGCGGGAATCGGCCTTGACGACGTTCAACGGGCTCACGACACCACCCCCGCCGCCTCCAGGCGGCCGATCCAGTCGTTGAGGAGAGCGCGATGGCGCTGGTACGAGGCGCGGTTCACCACCAGGCAGGGCGCCACCTCGGCGACCGTCTCGATCTCCACCAGGTTGTTCTCCACCAGAGTGCGGCCGGTCTGGACGATGTCCAGCGCCAGCTCGGCCAGGCGCAGCACGGGCGCCAGCTCGATGGAGCCCGAGAGCTTGAGGATCTCGGCCCCCCAGGAGCGCTCGGCTACGATCCGCCGCGCCGTGTTGGGATACTTGGTCGCCAGGCGCACCTGCATTCCCGGACCGGGAAGCGAGCCTTCGTGGCCGATGAACGACAGGCGCGACCGCCCCTGGAGGAGCCGCACCGGCACCAGCAGGTCGCCGTCCACCTCGTCGAGCACGTCGCTGCCCACGATCCCGCAGTCGGCGATCCCGTGCGTGACATAGAGCGGCAGGTCCCAGTCCTTCAGGGAGAGAACCTCGATCCCCTCCTCCTGGAGCTGGAGGAGCAGGCTGCGGCTCGCGGCGTCGAGGCCGTTAAGGGGGATACCGGCGGCCCGGAACGCGGCGAGGGCGGTCTCCAGGTTGCGGCCCTTGGGCAGGGCGAGGCGGATCATCGCCGCGCCTCCAGCAGGCGCTCCAGGCTGAGGGAGAACCCCACCGCCGGGACCTCGGCCCCCAGGCTCCGGAACAGGCGGTCGTAGCGCCCGCCACCCCCGACAGGCAACGCCGCCGGCCCGGCGTAGGCGTTGAAGACGAGGCCGTCGTAGTAGGGCCGCCGCCCCTCGGTCACCGCCAGATCCGGGTGCAGGGTGTTGCAGGCGAACTCGGCGAGATCGATCGAGAGGAGCAGGCCGGGGAACTCCGCGGAGAGATGCTCGCGCAGCGCCATCAGCCCGCGGAGCCGGCCAGCCGCCTCCGGCCCCAGCTCTTCGGGCCGGTCCGGCACGCCGTTCTCCACCACTTCCAGGAGAGTGAGGCTGGCCTGCCGCACCTCTCCCCGCTCGCGGCGCGCCACGGCCTCGGCGAGACGCACGGGGTCGGCAACGCCAGAGTCCAGGAGGAGCCGGTCGATTGCGCCGGCGAACCCAAGGACGACCTGGAGCGCGCCGCCCACCTCCACCGACAGATCCAGGAACAGACGCAGGATCTCCAACTCGGCGGGCTCGCCGGAGATACCCAACAGCTCCGCCCCGAGCTGGTAGAACTCCCGCGCCCGTCCCGCCCGCTCTTCCTGATAGCGGATGACGTCGCCGCGATAGAAAAGCCGGAGCGGGAGGTCCAGAGATTCGATCCGCGGCGCCAGCAGTCGGGCCAGCATAGGCGTGAAGTCGGACCGCAGCGCGATGAGCTCGCCGTCGCGGTCGACGAATCGATAGAGCTCGCCTCGTGTGGCGGGCGTCAACAGCGATTCGTACGGCTCCAGATAATCCAGGATCGGCAGGATCACCTCCGCGTAGCCGGAGTCCCGGAGGCGGGCGGTCAGGCGCTCCTCCGCCTCCCTGCGCTGCCGGGCGCTCTCGAACAGCAGGGCGGCGACCCCGGTGGGCAGGGCGGCGGAGACCCTCACGGCAGATCCTCCAGACCGGCTGCCCGGCGGGCCAGGTTCAGCGGCAGGTCCCGCCCGGTCATCATCCGGAACTGTCCCCGCGCCTGATCCACCAGCACCTCCCGGCCATCGACCGCCACCGCACCCCGGGCCGCCGCCTCGACGAGCAGGCGCGTCGGCCGGTCCATCCGATAGACGAGGTCGATGACCACCGCGCCCGGGCGAACCCGCTCCACGTCGAACGGGAGAGGATCCTCCTCGCCGCGCCCCAGCGACGTGGCGTTGACCAGCAGGCCGAAGCGGGAAGGATCGAGGTCGGAGAGAGGGAGGAAGGGAACCTTGAGGTGATCGGCGGAGCTGCGGCCCCGGTCCGGCGTGCGGTTGAACAGCGTCACCGCCGCGCCCGCCTTCAGGAGCCCCGCCGCGGCCGACCGTCCCGCTCCTCCGGCGCCCACGACCGCCGCCTCCAGCCGCGCGAGGTCGATCCCCCGGTCCCGCAGCGGCAGCACGACGCCGTCCGGATCGGTGGCCTCGGCCTCCCATACTCCCTGGTTCCACACCAGCGTGTTGGCGGCGCCGATCAGCCCGGCCAGCGGGCTCTCCGCGCCGGCCACGGCCAGGGCCGACTCCTTGAACGGCGCCGTCACCGAGAGCCCCCGGACCGGCAGGCCGATCGTCTCCAGCGCTCCTCCCTCCACCACCTCCAGCCAGAAGTCGCCGAAGGACTCGGTGTGGAAGGGCAGGTACGCGGCGGGGATGCCGAGGGCGCGGTAGGCGGTGTTGTGGATGCGGGGCGAAAGGGAGTGGGTGACGGGATTGCCGGCGAGGCCGAACAGCGCCTCCACCGGCGGCAGGTCGGGCAGACCATAATCCCGACGCAGACGTTCGATCGAGATCTGGCCCGGCGCGCCGGGGACCTCCCCCAGCATGCCGTAGACGACCGGCGCCCCGAGCCGGGGGGCCACGAAGCGGGTCCAGGCGCCGCACGGACCGGCGGCAAAGGCGATGACATCCCTGCGGCCCAGGGAGTGGAGCAGTTGCAGCGCCGCCAGCTCGTCGCCGGATTGGGAGGCCGTGGGTACCAGCTTGTAGAGGACGGCGGGGAACGCGGCCATCCTCTCGAAGGTCGTCTTGAGGCCGTCCACGCCCGCCGAGGGCCCATGCCAGGAGATCACCCGCTTCTCCGCCGGGATCGCCTTCAGGACCTCCGGCGTGATGTCGCGCGCGACCTCCAGATCCACCAGATCGTAGCGGCCGGCGGCTTCTATCAGGCGCTTCCGGCGGCGCTCAGGCGATCCTTCGAAGGCTCCGCTCTCGGCCCGGCTGCGCAGGGTATAGAGGAGCTTGCCGGGGAAGAGCCGCTTCAGGCGCGCGGCGTCGAGGTCCCCCACCAGGTCGGCGCGGACCTCCAGCCAGCCGACGTCCTCCAGGTCGGATACGACCGGATTGAAGCTGCCGTCCGGAAGCGACGTGACGGTCGCGACCAGGATGGCGCGGGCCGGTGCGGCCGGATTCGTCTCCAAAACGAAAACCTCCTCCCGGGACCCGGAAGGAGGCGACGTGTGGCGTCAGGCGGTCTCTCGTCCCGGGTCCGTAGGCCGGGACTGCGCCCGGCTCAGTTCACGGAATGATGATGCGCGTGGCCACGCCAACCCCGAGGGGCGGAGACTTCGAAGTGGCGGAGAGCATTGCAGCGCATCGTCAAATTCCCGATCAGGCTCTGAAGCTTACAGCAGAGGACCGGCGGGATGTCAAGCCGGCCTGGTCCTCGTGCGAGAATACCGCCTCCCGCGGAGGGAGCATCATGGAAGCGCTCATCGCCGACCTCATCCAGTACGGACTCCTCGTCGTCTTTGCCAATGTCTTCCTGGAGCAGATCGGCGCGCCGATCCCGGCCGTCCCGACGCTCATCGTGGCCGGAGCCCTGGCGGCCCGGGGTCACCTCGATCCGGCGGCTCTGGTGGCCGTGGCGGTGGCGGGCTCGGTGCTGGCGGACACCGTCTGGTTCTTCATCGGCCGCTGGCAGGGTCACCGGATCCTCAAGACCGTCTGCCGTCTCTCACTCTCTCCGGACTCCTGCGTCCGTGGCACCGAGGAGCTGTTCGAGCGGGCCGGGATGCCCTCTCTCCTGTACGCCAAGTTCATCCCCGGCTACAACACCGTCGCTCCGCCCCTCTCCGGAGCCATGGGCGCCTCCCTGTCCAGGTTCATCGGCTGGGACAGCCTGGGCAGCCTCATCTGGGCCGGTCTGGCCGTGGGTCTGGGGCTCCTCTTCCACCGCACCGTGGACCGGGCTATCGAGTATCTGGAGACTCTGGGTTTCTGGGCTCTGGTCGTGGTGGGAGCCGGCCTCGCGCTCGTGGTCGCCTTCAAGTGGTGGCAGCGCCGGCGGGTCCGCAAGCTCCTCGATCTGGCGAGGATCACCGCGACGGAGTTGAAGGCGATGCTCGACGCCGGCGAAGCCCCCGCGATCCTCGACGTGCGCAACCGCTCCGCGCACCTGCGCGATCCCCGCCGGCTCCCCGGCGCGCTCCGCATCACCCTGGACGAGATCGAAAGGAGGCTGGAGGAGCTGCCCCGGGACCGGGACATCATCCTCTACTGTGCCTGACCGAACGAGGCCACGGCGGCCCGTGTGGCCCGCCTCCTGATGCAACGAGGTTTCACGAGGGTCCGCCCGCTGGAGGGCGGCCTGGACGCCTGGGCCGACGCGGGGTACCACGTCGAGGACGAGACGATCGTGGCGATCCGGCGCCGGCGCTAGGCGGGAGAGATTTCCGAGACGGTGTCTCGGAATTTCGCGCCACCAATTTCCGAGACGGTGTCTCGGAAATTGCTTACGCGGAAAGCGTACGGAAGGAAAGCGAGCCGTCTTCCAGGGCCCGGCGAACGGCCCGAAGCTCGCCGTCCAGGGTGCGGTCCCGCAGCATCGTCGGAGCGAGACCGCGGACCTCGCGGTAGACGCGGCCCGTTCCCTCCCCGAGCTTCGCCGCGATCTCCTCCCGCCGTTCCGGACGGGTCCGCTCCTCGAAGTCCGCGGCTTCCTGTTCTGCCCGTTCCCAGTCGGAGGGACCCTCCGCCTTCCCTGGACGCGGATCGATCTCCATCGCGACCCGCCACTCGACTCCTTGAGCGGCCACCAGCAGCTCGATCGCCAGGACCGCCTGCGTGTTGCGCAGCACCGTGCGCAGCTTGCGGGCGGCGATGGTCGCCATGGCGTTGTGGTCCTCGGAGTTGGAGGAGGTGGGGATCGAATCGACCGTGGCCGGATGGGTGAGGACCTTGTTCTCGGAGACGATGCCGGCCGCGGTGTACTGGGCGATCATGTAGCCGGAGTTGATGCCCCGCTGCGGGATCAGGTTCGCCGGCAGGTTACGGTTGTGATGGGCGTCGAGCAGCATCTGGGTCCGCCGCTCGGAGATGTTCGCCAGCTCCGCGAGACCGATCGCCAGCACGTCCGCCGCCATCCCCACCGGCTCGCCGTGGAAGTTGCCCGCCGAATAGGAGATCCGCTCGCGGCCGTCATAGCCCTCGGGCCAGTTGGCCGCGAACTCGTGATCGAAGGGCGCCTCGCCGTCCTCGGGAAAGAAGAGCGGGTTGTCGGTGGCGGCGTTGACCTCCGCCTCGGCGACCTTGCGGGCGTAGGCGATGGCGTCCCGGGCGGCGCCGTGGACCGCCGGCGCGCAGCGCAGGGAGTAGACGTCCTGCACGGCCCCGGCCTTCTCGATGAGACGGCTGCCCTGGATCAGGGCACGGATGTTCGCCGCGCTCGCCTTCTGGCCCTCGAGTCCCCGCGCCGCGTGGACCCTGGCGTCGAAGGCCCGGGCGCAGCCGCAGACCGCTTCCAGGCTGAGCGCGCAGGCGGCGTCCGCGGCATGGGCGGCGCGCCCGGCGTCGTGGACTCCCAGGGCCAGCAGGGCCGCGGAGAAGGTGGCGCCGTTGATCAGGGCGAGACCCTCTTTGTAGCTTGGAGAGGGGATCTCCTCCAACTCCAGATCCTCCCGGAGCCGATCCAGGCCGCTCCGGGTCTCCCGTGAACGCCGCGCGAAGTCGCCGGGCTCCCGCACCATGTACCAGCGCCCCTCTCCCAGCAGGACGACGAAGAGGTGGGCCAAGGGGCAGAGGTCGCCGCTCGACCCCACCGAGCCGCGGATCGGCACCAGGGGCACGACGCCCCGGTTCAGCATCGCCTGGACAGCGCGCACCATGACCGGCCGGATCCCCGAGTTTCCCTTGAGGAAGGCGTTCAGCCGGATGGCGAGCGTCGCCCGCACCACGTCCGGCTCGAAGTAGTTGGCCGGATCGTCCGGATCACCCGTCTCGCCGGCCCCTACGGCATGGCTGAGGAGGAGGTTACGCTGCAGTTCCTCCAGGCAATCGGGAGCGATCGGGACGTTCTTGAACTCGCCGAAACCGGTGGTCACCCCGTACTCCAGGACCGGCCGTCCCCCCTCCTTCCCCCATTCCTCGACGTACTCGGCGGCCAGGGCATCGATCTGCGCCCGGCTCGCCTCGACGCGGGCCCAGGCTTCCGGGTGGATCTCCACCCGCACCCGCGGATCGCGGGCGACGCGGGCAAGGTCTTCGAGGGTCAGGGAGCCGCCGTCGAGGATCATCGCTGGCCTTCGATCTGCCCCAGCATCTCGCGGACGGTGGCGACCAGCTCCGTCCTCGGCACCTCGCGCTGGCCCGGACGTTCTTCGAGCCACTCCCGGCGGTCCGCCAGGGCCTGGGCGCGCTGGCGGCCCGCGTCCATGTCCTTGATGGTCACGATCCCCTTCTCCTTCTCGTTGGAGCCGTAGAGGATCGCGACCGGCACGCCCCACTGGTCGGCGTACTTGAGCTGCTTGCCCGGCCCCTTGGCCGTCCCCAGGTAGAGCTCGGTGGGGATGCCCGCCCGGCGCAGCTCCCAGGTCATGGCGATGTAGTCGTCCTGGAGCGCGGGGTCCATGTTGGCGACCAGCACCTGGGCCGTAGCCTTCTTCTGACCGGCCCGGCCGAGGTGGATCAGCGCGGCCAGCAGGCGGTCGACGCCGATCGAGGCCCCCACGGCCGGGACCTTCTGGCCCAGGAAGCGCATCACCAGGCCGTCGTAGCGGCCGCCGCCGAAGACGGAGCCGAACTGCGGCGCGTCCAGCAGGATCGCCTCGAAGACCGGCCCGGTGTAGTAGGCGAGGCCGCGGGCGATCGAGAGGTCCAGGGAGACCCGGTCGTTCCCGTAGCCCAGGGCGTACAGGTGCTCCGAGATCTTCTCCACCACGCCGATCTCCTGATCGGCCCCCTCCACTCCGGCGAAGAGCTCGCGGAGCTGGGCCACCACCTCGCGGCGGTCGTCCGAGCGGATCTGGAGGAACCGCTCGATCCGGTCCACCTGCTCGTTGGCGAGGCCGACGCCCCGGATCGGGTCGCCCGAGGAATCCACGTAGCCGGCCGTCAGCTCCAGGCGGACTTTCTCGGGTCCCACCTTGTCCAGCTTGTCGAGCACGCGGAAAACGTCCGCCCCCTGGTCCGCCGGGATGCCCGCGAAGGTGAGCAGGGTGTTGAGGATGCCCCGCGAGGAATAGCGCACCAGGTAGGGACCGACCTCCAGGGCCGTCAAGGTGTCGCACATGCCGGCGATGATCTCGGTGTCGGCGACCTCCGACTCCACGCCGACCGAGTCGAGGTCGAACTGGGTGAACTCGCGGAAGCGGCCCGGACCCGGCTTGTCGGCGCGCCAGACCGGCGACACCTGATAGCGCCGGTAGGGGCGCGGCAGGTCGTTGTACTGGGCTACGACCCGGGCGAGGGGGACCGTCAGGTCGAAGCGGAGCCCGAGTTCCTCCTTCTCCGGATTGCTGACGGTGAAGATGGACTGCTGCGCTTCCGAGCCCGCCGAGGAACCCATCAGCACGTCCAGGTACTCGACCGCGGGCGTGCTCAGCGGCACGAAGCCGTACAGCTCGTAGACACCGCGGATCTTGTCGATCATCCACTGCCGCGCCAGCATCTGGTCGGACAGGAGATCTCTCATGCCGCGCGACACGCGCGGTTCAACGGTCTGTGTCATGGGACGGGCCTCAAGAAGGAATGGTACCGGTGTCCGGATTTGAACCGGAGACCTCCTGATCCACAGTCAGGCGCTCTTGCCAGCTGAGCTACACCGGCCCGGACCGGAGATGCTACGGATTGGAGGGCCGCTTGTCAAAGGCCCGACAAAGGGAACCAATCAGGAGGCGATCAGCAGGTTGGAGGCGAACCGCCCGGCGGCGTCGGTCCACGTCTTCCGCAGCTCGAACCCCGCCCAGCCGGCCAGGGCGGCGATCTGCCCGAGGTCGAACTTGTAGGAGCTCTCGGTGAAGATCGTCTCGCCTGCCTCGAAAGAGACCTCGATCCCCAGATTCCGGACCGGCACCGTCTGGGCCTTCCGGCTCTCCAGGTGCATCTCGATCCGACCCTCTTCCCGGTTGTAGATCGCCCGGTGGCGGAAGGCGGCGAGGTCGAACCCGCCCCCCATCTCGCGGTTGATCCGCCCCAGGAGATTGAGGTTGAAAGCCGCCGTCACGCCCAGCGGGTCGTCGTACGCCGGGATCAGGATCTCCTCGGATTTCTTGAGATCGACCCCGAGGAGAAAGCCCTCGCCAGGGTTCAGCAGGTCGCGCACGTCGTGCAGGAGAGCGGTCCGCTCCTCCGGGCCCAGGTTGCCCAGGGTGGAGCCAAGGAAGAGGACGAGCGTGCGGCCGGGTAGAACGCGCTCCCTTCGGACCGCACGGAGCGCCGCGTGATACTCCCCGATGTAGCCGGTGATGCGGAGGTCCGGATAGGAGAGGAGAAGGGATCGGCTGCTGGCCTCGACGGCGGACTCGGAGATGTCCACCGGCACGTACTCGAGCTTCCCCTGGTGGGCCAGCAAAGCCTGGATCAGCAGCCGCGTCTTCTGCCCGTCGCCGCTGCCCAGCTCCAGGAGCCAGACCGGCCCGCCGAGAGCCTCGGCGATCTCCCCGGCATGAGTGCGCAGGATCTCGGCCTCGGCCCGGGTCAGGTAGTACTCCGGCAGGGCGGTGATGGCCTCGAACAGGCGGGAACCCAGCTCGTCGTAGAAGTACTTCGGATACAGGAACTTGGGGGTAGCGGTGAGGCCGCGCCGGACATCCTCCGCGAACGACGGGGCGGCGCGTTCCGCGGCCACGCGGGTCAGGGACAGCCTGGCTTCAGGACTGTCCGGGGACAGCGAAAGACCGCCGTCCACAAGCTCGGGTGCCGCTGGAAGGTTCGTACCCATCGTGCCCAGGGCCGCCATGGTAGCATCCCGGCCCGGATTGGCCTGGAGGATATCGTTTCCATGAGCGACGAGCAACGCGAAACCCTGGAACTGGACGTTCTGTTCGTGGGCGCCGGACCCGCCAGCCTTGCGGGAGCCTACCATCTCGCCCGCCTCGCCAAGGAGAAAGGCCTGGAGCTGGCGATCGGCGTCCTGGAAAAAGGCCGGGAGATCACCAGCCACGCCCTCTCCGGCGCCGTGGTCGATCCCCGGGCGTTGCGCGAGCTCTTCCCCGACGACTGGAAGTCCGCCCCGTTCGAAGGCGAGATCGAGCGCGAGAAGCTGCTCTGGCTGAGCCCGAAGAAGGCGGTCTCCATGCCCATCCCGCCGCCACTGGACAACCACGGCAACTACGTGGCCTCCCTGGGTAAGATCCTCAAGTGGATGGCCCCCAAAGTCGAGGCCGCCGGGGTGGACATCTTCTTCGAGTTCCCCGCCGCCCAGGCCCTGGTCGAGGACGGCCGGGTGGTGGGCGTGCGCACCGGCGACAAGGGCATCTCCCGCCACGGCGAGAAGAAGGCCAACTACGAGCCCGGCGTGGACATCCGCGCCCAGGTCACGGTGCTGGGCGAAGGGCCCCGCGGCACCCTGGTCAAGCAGCTCGACAGCCAGCTCGGCCTCTGGAAGGACCGCAACCCGCAACTCTACGCCATCGGCATCAAGGAGGTCTGGGACCTGCCCACGGGACGGGTCAAGCCTGGCGACGTCATCCATACGCTGAACTGGCCGCTGGGGATGAAGACCTTCGGCGGCGGCTTCATCTACGGGATGCAGAACGACCAGCTCATCGTCGGCATCGTGGTAGGGCTCGACTACAAGAACCCCTACCTCGACCCCCACGGCGAGTTCCAGCGCTTCAAGACCCATCCGGAGATCGCGAAGCTGCTCGACGGCGGCAAGATGGCGTTCTACGGCGCCAAGGCGATCCCCGAGGGCGGCTGGTGGTCCATGCCCCGCTCCTGGGGGGACGGCTTCCTGATCGTGGGCGACTCGGCCGGCACGCTGAACAGCCAGCGCCTCAAGGGCATCCACCTGGGGATGAAGTCCGGCATGCTGGCCGCCGAGACCATCGTCGAGGCCTTCCAGGCCGGCGGCGTCACGGCCGAGCGGCTGTCCGCCTACGAGCGGAAGATCGAATCGAGCTGGATCAAGCAGGAGCTCTGGCCGGTGCGCAACTTCCACCAGGCCTTCGACCACGGCACGATCGGCGGCGTGCTCCAGGGCGGCCTGGGGCTGGTGACGGGCGGCCGCGGCTGGGGCGTCAAGAACCGCCTGGAGACCGAGCCCGGCCATGCCCGCATGGTCCCGCTCAACACCCCCGCCGGGCAGCGGATGAAGCCGGCCGAGCCCGTCGCCATCGACGGCAAGCTCACCTTCGACCGCCTGGCCGACGTCTACAACTCCGGCACCGCCCACGACGAAGACCAGCCGGTCCACCTGATCGTGCACGACACCAGCATCTGCGTCGAGCGCTGCACCGTGGAGTACGCCAATCCCTGCCAGCGCTTCTGCCCGGCCGCCGTCTACGAGATGGTCCCCGACCCGGCCTCCCCCGCCGGCCGTCGCCTGCAGATCAACGCCAGCAACTGCGTCCACTGCAAGACCTGCGACATCATGGACCCCTACCAGATCATCACCTGGGTGCCGCCGGAGGGCGGTGACGGGCCCAACTACGGAAAAATGTGACTAACCCCTCCCCTCTCCCGGTGAGGGAGGGAGGGAGGGGTCGGGAGAGGGGCCGGGGGTGAGGGTTCGGGTGAGGCCTTACGACCGCGGCGAGATCGAGCAGTCCCCGCTGCCGGTCTCGACCGTGATCGACGTCCGCCCGTCGCCGCGCTGGGCGCCGACGACCTTGCCGCGGCGTGTCTTCTCGAGGACGGCGTCGCCGTAGCCCACCGACAGGTCGCCGCTCCCCTGGGAGGCCTGGATCTTGAACGAGGCGTCCGGCCCCGCGTAGATCTCCACGTCGCCGCTCCCCGTCGAAGCCACGACGCGCCGGGCCTTCGCCAGCGGGCTGCGGACCGTCACGTCGCCCGAGCCGGTCTCGGCCGTCAGCTCCTCCAGGTCCAGGCCCACGACCACGACCTCGCCCGAGCCGGTGCCGGCGATCACCCGGCCGGCCTCGCCCTCGCGCACCGTCACGTCCCCAGACCCGGTGTTCACCGACAGCTTGCCGGCGGAGACCTGCTGCACCACGATGTCACCCGAGCCGGTCTCCATGGCGCCGTTGCCCACCAGCCGGCGGACGGTCACGTCCCCCGAGCCGGTGTTGATCCGCGTCTCGCCCCGGGCCGAGCCCACCACCACGTCGCCCGAGCCCGTGTTGATGGTGAGCGCGCCGGCCACGGAGGCGACCTGCACGTCGCCGCTGCCGGTGCGCAGACCCAGGGTGCCGTCGAGGTTGCCGGCGTTGATCTTCCCCACCGCATTGCGCATGGCCAGGTTCGCGCCCGCCGGCACCGTGATCTTCACGTTCGCGTAGAGCGTCGGCGCGGACGAACGCTTCTTGGAGTAGATCTTCACCCGCTCGCCCCGGTAGGTGGTGTTGGTCTGGCTCAGGTTGTCCAGGAAGCTCAGGAAGCCCGGCCCCTCGTCCTTCTGGTTCTCCCGCGGATAATGGTAGGAGCGAATCTTCTCCACCGGGTACGACAGCGCCCACTCGTCGCGGCCCTCCCGGTCGTGGCTGCGCACCCACTTCATGCCCTGCAGGAGCTGCTGGGTCTCGGCGGCGCTGCGGCCCTCGGCGTGCACGGTCGCGTCGACCACCACCTGGTTCCCCTGCCCCTTCACGATCTCCACCCGGCCGGCGAGGTTGGCCAGCCGGACCTCGGTCCCCGCCGGGAACGCCTGGCGGAAGGCCCGGGTCTGGACGGCGGCGTGGGCCGTCCCGAGGCCTGTCAGCAACGCGAGCCCCGCCAGCGCGGAAGCCCTCGAAATGTTCTTCATGGTTCCTCCTCCTTCCATACCCATGCCGTCCACTACGGGCCGGGCGAAAGAAAGGTTGCAGCGCGCCGGCTCCGCCAGGGGTAGACTTCGCCGCATGCGCCATCTTCTCATCGCCTTCAGCCTGGCCGCGGCTGTCGCGGCTTCCGCTCCGCCGCCCGCCGCCGCCGACCGCCTGCCGTTCGAATACCTGACCGGGGACGCCAGCGGCCGCCGCCCCTCCCAATACGCCTGGACCCCGGACGGCCGGCGTCTGACCTTCCTCTGGGACGAGAAGGGGGACGACAAGGAGACGGCCCTCTGGACCCTCGATCCCGCCACCGGCAAGCCCGAGGTCCTGGTGCGGCTGGCGGACCTCAAGGAGGACGGCAAGGAGATCGCTCCCGGCGGCTACGAGTGGTCCCCCCGGGGGGACGCCCTGCTGCTGACCGCCGGCGGCGACCTCTACCTCTACTCCACCGACCAGCGGAACCTCCGGCGGCTGACCCGGACGGAAGGCGAGGAGGAGGACGCCCGCTTCTCTCCCGACGGGCGCCGGATCGCCTTCGTCCGCGATTTCGACCTCTACGTCCTGGACGCGCAGACCGGCCGGGAGACCCGGCTCACCAGGGACGGCAAGAAGGGCGGCACCCTCAACGGCGTCACCTCCTGGGTCTACTGGGAGGAGATCTGGGACCGCGGCCCCGAGGCCTGGTGGTGGAGCCCGGACGGTTCCCGCATCGCCTTCTACCACTTCGACGAGCGGACGGTCGGCGTCTATCCCATCGTGGACGACAAGCCCGTCTTCCCGGAGGTGAAGCCGCAGAAATATCCCAAGGCCGGCTCCACCAACCCCGCCGTGCGGATCGGCGTGGTGGAGGTCGCCAGCGGCCGGACCACCTGGATGACCACCGGCGATCCCGAGTCCTACCTGGCCCGCGTGGCCTGGACCCCCAAGGGGGACGCCGTGGCTATCCAGCGCCTGAACCGGGAGCAGAATCAGCTCGACCTGCTCCGCTGCCGCGCCGCGGACGGCGCCTGCGCCCCCCTGCTCAGCGAGAGTTGGCCGACCTGGATCAACCTCGGGCGGGACTTCCATTTCCTGCCTGACGGCCGCTTCCTCTGGGGCTCGGAGCGGAGCGGCTGGCGCCGCCTCTACCTCTACAACGCCGAGGGCGGCCTCGTCCGCCCCGTCACCCCCGAGGGCTGGGCCATCACCTCCCTGGAGGCCGTGGCCGAGGACGGCTCCTGGGCCGTGGTCGGCGGCTTCCAGACCGCGGACCTCCTCGACCCCATCCACCGCAAGGTGGCCCGCGTCCGGCTCGACGGCCAGGGCTGGGAGGTGCTGACTCCCGAGCCCGGCGCCCACGCCGCCGTGGCGGTCTCCGACAAGACCGGCGCCTGGGTCCACTCCTGGAGCACCGCCGACACGCTGCCCCGCTCCGAGGCGCGGACGGCGGACGGCCGCCCCGTCTCCCTCCCCTCGGCGCCGGCCAAGTTCGATCCCGCGACCCTGCCGAAGTGGGAGTACATGACGATCCCGGGCCCGGACGGCTCCCGGCTGCCGGCACGGCTGCTCAAGCCGGCGGATTTCGATCCCTCGCGCCGCTACCCGGTGATCGTCTACCACTACGGCGGCCCGGGCTCCCAGATGGTCGACAACGCCTGGAGCGCCCGCAACCTCTGGCACAAGATGATGGCCCAGCGGGGCTTCGCAGTCTTCACGGTGGACAACCAGTCCTCGCTCTTCTTCGGCAAGGCCGGCGAGGACCGCGACCATCGCCGCTTCGGCCCGGTCAACCTGGCCGGTCAGCTCGCCGGGGTCGACTACCTGAAGACCCTCCCCTGGGTGGACGCCTCGCGCCTCGGCCTCTGGGGCTGGTCCGGCGGCGGCACCAACACGCTCTACTGCGTCCTCAACAAGCCGGGCGTCTGGCGGGCCGCCGTCTCCGGCGCGCCGGTGACCGACTGGCGGCTCTACGACACCATCTGGACCGAGCGCTACCTCGACCACCCCAAGGACAACCCCGACGGCTACCGCGACTCCTCGCCCGTCACCTACGCCGCCAACCTGAAGGACCGGCTGCTGATCGTCCATGGTCTCGCCGACGACAACGTCCACCCGCAGAACACGGTGGTGATGAGCGACGCGCTGATCCAGGCCGGCCGGCCGTTCGAGCAGGCGTTCTACCCCGGCCAGACCCACGGCCTGCGGGGGACCTACAGCCGCCACTTCTACGAGAAGATGGCGGAGTTCTTCGAGCGCGAATTGCAGGGTGTGGAGGTCGAGGACGTGGAGGTGCGGACGGGGGCGCGGTAGGCCGCGCCCCCGTCGCAGGAGACGGACTAGAGCCGGGTATACAGGCAGGTGTTCTTCGACGTACAGGAGCCGCTGCTGCAGCGCTTCGAGTAGCCGGCGATGCTCTGGCACCCGCTGGAGCTGCTGCAGCACACGCCGCTGTCGATCGCCTTGTAGACGGCGCCGTGCAGAGGATCCTCGATCAGGACCTCGGGACGGCCTTCGAGAGTGGAGACCGGGGCCTCCAGGGTCTCCAGGAGATCCTCCACCGCGGTGGCGCAACTCTGGCTCGACATCGGCGCGGGCGGCTGCTGAGCCGCGAGGGCCCCCACGACACCGAGACAGAGCAGCGCGGCGATCGCGAACGGACGGACGAAGCGGATGGACTTCATGATTCCTCCTGTTCCGGACGGTCCCGGCGCGAGAATGCGCCGAGACTTCGCAAATGAAGGTGTCCTGGAAAGGAAGACTGTTGCCCGGCGCCCGGCGCGACCGGCGGTCATCGATCAGTCGCCTGCGTAGCGCTTCAGCACGATCGACGCGTTGGTGCCCCCGAAGCCGAAGGAGTTGCTCATCGCGTACTCCAGCTCCACGGGGCGGGCCTTGTGGGGGACGAAATCGAGGTCGCACCCCTCGCCCGGCTCGTCGAGGTTGATGGTGGGCGGCAGGATCTGGTGGTGGACGGCGAGGGCGACGATGCCCGTCTCAAGACCGCCGGCGGCGCCCAGGAGGTGACCAGTGGACGACTTGGTCGAGGAGACCGCCAGCTTGTAGGCATGGTCGCCGAAGACCTCCTTGACCGCCCGCACCTCGGAGAGGTCGCCCAGCGGCGTCGAGGTGCCGTGGGCGTTGAGGTAGCCGATCACCTCCGGCGCCAGGCCCGAATCCTTGAGAGCCCTCTGCATGACCCGCACGGCGCCGTGCCCTTCCGGATGCGGCGCCGAGATGTGGTAGGCGTCCGCGCTCATGCCGTAGCCCACCACCTCGGCGTAGATCGTGGCCCCCCGCCGCCTGGCGTGCTCCATCTCTTCGAGGATCACGATCCCGGCCCCCTCGCCCATGACGAAGCCGTCGCGCTGCGCGTCCCAGGGGCGCGAGGCCTTCTCCGGCTCGTCGTTACGGGTGGAGAGCGCGCGCATGGCGCAGAAGCCCGCCACCGCCAGGGGCGTGATGACCGCCTCCGTCCCCCCCGCGATCATGGCGTCCGCCTCGTCCGTCTGGATGAAGCGGTAGGCGTCGCCGATCGCGTGCAGGCCGGTGGTGCAGGCCGTGGCGGGCGAGGTGTTGGGGCCCTTGGCGCCGTAGTGGATGGAGACCACGCCGGCCGCCATGTTGACGATCTGGCCAGGGATGAAGAACGGCGACACCCGGCCCGGCCCCTTCTCCAGCAGCGTCTTGTGCATCGCCTCGATCAGCGGCAGGCCGCCGATCCCCGAGCCGATCACCACCCCGACCCGGTCGCCGTTGCCCTCGTCGATCTTCAACCCCGAGTCCTCGACGGCGAAACGGCTGGCCGCGAGGGCGTAGTGGATGAAGGTGTCGCTCTTCTTGACCTCTTTCTTGTCGAGGTAGTCGAGCGGATCGAAGCCGCGGACCTCCCCGGCGATGCGCGACGGGTAGTCCGTGGTGTCGAAGCGGGTGATCGGACCGATGCCGCTGCGGCTCTCCAGGAGGCCGTTCCAGGTCGCGGCGGTCCCGATCCCCAACGGCGACACCAGGCCCACCCCGGTGACGGCGACTCGGCGAAGCTGAGTGTTCAAGTCGGCTGGCTGTAGGGAAGAGGCGGGGAGCCTAGTTCTGGTCCCCGGCGTTGTTCTGGATGTACTCGACCGCCTCGCGAACGTTGCTGATCTTCTCGGCCTCTTCGTCCGGGATCTCGATGCCGAACTCCTCCTCGAAGGCCATCACCAGCTCGACGATGTCCAGGGAGTCGGCGCCCAGGTCGTCGGTGAAGCTCGCGTCCAGGGTGACCTCCTCCTCATCGACTCCGAGCTGCTCGACGATGATGCTCTTGACCTTATCAGCGACTGCCATCGGCGTTCCCTCCGTATTCTCTTTTTTCGATGGGCCCGGTCTGCCCGCGCACGACGTGCGGTTCTAGCACAGGTCCCCGTTTCTTTCAAAGTGCGCTCTAGATATACAACCCGCCCGACACGTTCATCGTCTCGCCGGTCACGTACCCTCCCTCCTCGCTGGCCAGGAAGAGCACCGCCCAGGCGATGTCGTCCACCGTGCCCAGGCGCTTGAGGGCGATGGCCCCGGTCAGCTCTTCCCGCGACGCCTCGGGCAGGGCCTCCGTCATCGCGGTCTGGATGTAGCCGGGGGCCACCACGTTGACCGTGATGCTGCGGCTCCCCAGCTCCCGGGCCAGCGACTTGCTGAAGCCGATCAGCCCGGCCTTGGAGGCGGCGTAGTTGGCCTGCCCCGGGTTGCCCATCATCCCCACCACCGAGGAGATGTTGATGATCCGCCCCCAGCGCTTCTTCATCATCCCTCGCACCACCTCCTTGGTGAGCGCGAAGGCGCCGGTCAGGTTGGTCCGCAGGACCCGCTCCCAGTCCTCCAAGGACATGCGCGCCAGCAGGTTGTCCGCCGTCACGCCGGCGTTGTTGACCAGGATGTCGATCCCCGCGAACTCCTCGGGCAGCCCCTTCAGCCGCTCGCCGAAGGTCTCGGGGCGCGACACGTCCAGAGTCAAGGGAAGGGCCGCGCCGCCGATCTCCCCGGCCAGGGCCTTCAGCTTCTCCTCGTTGCGCGCCGCGAGCACCACCCGCGCCCCCTGCCTGGCCAGCAGCTTCGCGATGGCCTCGCCGATCCCCTGCGAGGCGCCGGTCACCAGCGCCACCTTCCCGTCCAGTCTGAACATCAGCCCTCCTCCCGCAGCAACTGCTGGAGTTGATCGGGATCCGCGATCCCCGCCGAGCGGGCGGCCTTCACGATCCGCCGGTTCATCCCCGCCAGCACGTTCCCCGGCCCGACCTCGACGAACGCCTCCACGCCCAGCTCCTCTTCCATGAACAGCACCGACTCGACCCAGCGCACCGGGCCGTCGATCTGCCGCGCCAGCGCGTCCCGCGCCGCCGCCCCCGTGGCCACCGGCGCGGCGTCCACGTTGGCCACCACCGGCACCCGCGGGTCCCGGAACTCCGTGGCCTCCAGGAGCGGCGTCAGCCCCTCCCGGGCGGGCCGCATGAGGGGCGAGTGGAAGGGGGCGGAGACGGCCAGAATCGTCACCTTGCGCGCGCCGCGCTCCTTGGCCAGGGCGGCCGCCCGGTCGACGGCGTCCTTGTGGCCGGCGATCACCGTCTGGCCCGGGCCATTGAGATTGGCCACGGCGCAGACCTCTCCCTGCGAGGCGTCCGCGGCCACGGCTGTCACAGCGTCGGCGTCCATGCCCAGGATGGCCGCCATGGCGCCCACGCCCACGGGCACGGCCTCCTGCATCAGCTCGCCGCGCCGCCGCACCAGACGCAGGGCGTCGGCGAAGGAGAGGGAGCCGGCCGCCACCAGCGCCGAATACTCACCCAGGCTGTGCCCGGCCACGGCCACGGGCCGCAGCTCCGGCGCCAGGATCTCCAGGGCGCGGAGCATCGCCACGGAGACGGTCAGCAGGGCCGGCTGCGTGTTGGCGGTCAGCCCCAGCTCCTCCTCCGGTCCCTCCCAGCAGAGGCGGGAGAGGGGGAATCCCAGGACCTCGTCGGCTTCCTCGAACGTCCGCCGGGCCTCTTCGCTGGCGTCGGCCCAGACGCGGCCCATCCCGACCTTCTGCGACCCTTGCCCGGGGAAGACGTACGCAATCTTCTTCATAGCAAGCTTCGTAGCGAGACTCATCCGGCTCCAGCCTCCTGCCGGCCGTTCAGGAGGCGTTCCTCCTGGATGCGCAGCTCGGCGATCTTGTCGCGGATCTTGCGGTCCAGCCGCGCCCCGGAGAACTCCATGGCGCGGCGGACGGCGTTCTGGATGGCGTGGGCGTTCGACCGCCCGTGACCGATCAGGCAGCCGCCGTTGAGCCCCAGCAGCGGCGCCCCGCCGTACTCCCGGTAATCGGTCATCCGCCGGAAACGCTCGAACACCGGCCGGGCGAACAGGTAGCCCACCTTGCCCCGGCCGCTGTGCTCGATCTCCTCCCGCATCTTGCGGATCATGAACTCCGCCAGCGACTCGGCGCTCTTGAGCACCACATTGCCCACGAACCCGTCGCAGACGATGACGTCCAGCTCGCCGTTGAACAGGTCCCGCCCCTCGACGTTGCCGGCGAAGTTGAGCCCGGTGGTCTTGAGCAGCTTCAGCGCCTCGCGCGTCACTTCCGAGCCCTTGCTCTCCTCCTCGCCGATGGACATCAGGCCGATCCGCGGCGCGGGCGTGCCGATCACCTCCTGGGCGTAGAAGTGGCCCATGACGGCGAAGTCGCGCAGGTGGACCGGCTTGCTGTCCACGTTGGCGCCCACGTCCAGGAGCACGGTATGCCCCTTGGGATTGGGCAGCACGGCGGCGAGCGCCGGCCGGTCCACACCCGGGACGGTGCCGATGACCATCTTCCCCACCGCCATCGCCGCCCCGGTGTTGCCGGCGGTGACCATGGCCTGGGCCCGCCCCTCCTGCACCAGCTCAGCGCAGAGGCGCAGGGACGAGCGCCGCTTGCGGCGGATCGGCGTGATCGCCGGCTCGTCCATGCCCACCACCTCCTCGGCGTGGACGACCTCGATCCGCCCGCCGCCGTCGCCGCCCAGCCGGCGCAGCTCCGGCTCGACGCGGGCGCGGTCGCCCACCAGCAGGATCGAGCAGCCGTCCTCCGTGGCGGCGCGGAACGCCCCCTCCACCGCGCTCTGCGGCGCGAAGTCTCCCCCCATGGCGTCGATAGCGATCGGCATTTTCAGGAAGAGCTCCCCTCTCCTTCAGGAGAGGGGTCGGGGGTGAGGTCGCGGGCCAGGGAGGCTCCGGCGCGGGACCAGATTGTCTAGACGGTCTCTTTGCCCTCGATCACCTGCCGGCCGCGGTACTGGCCGCAATTCGGGCACGCGCGGTGCGGCAGCTTGACCTCACCGCAGTTCGGGCAGGTCGAGGTGGCGGGACGCGCCAGCGCGTCGTGCGCCCGGCGCTTGTCGCGGCGGGCCTTGGAATGGCGTCGTTTCGGATTGGGCATTGTCGTCGAGCCTCTTCAAGAATCTATGGTTCTTCCGTCCGTCATTTCTCTTCGAGCCGGCTCTTCAGCGCGGCCAGACCCGCCCAGCGGGGGTCCGTCCGCGCCTCCTCGCACGAGCACTCGCCAGCGTTCCGGTCGGCTCCGCACGTCGGGCAGAGCCCTTTGCAATCCTCGCCGCAGAGCGGCTTCATGGACACGTTGAGCTGCAACTGCTCCATCAGGATGGGATCCGTCTCGAGGACCTCGTCGTCCACGTACAGGATACCCATGTCCTGCTCGTGCAGCCCGTGCTCGCCGCCCTCTTCGGGGTGGCGCTCCACCAGGATCATCAGCTCGACGTCCGCCTGCACGGGCTCGACGATCGGCTTCAGACACCGGATGCAGCCCAGGGTCTGCTCGTAGGAGAGCCGCGCCCGCAGGTAGTATCCCGGATCCGCGTACACCACCTGGCCTCGCCACCTGACGGGGCTGAGGTCCAGAAGCTCGGGGCGGTTCAGGGACGCCGCGGGGATGCTCTGTGTCTCGTCCCAGTTGAAAGGCTCTTCGCGAACCTGATCGAGCCAAATCTTCATGACACACGACCTCCAACCGGGGCAAACGCGAAGGCTAAGGGATTTACTCCCCTCTGTCAATCGCAGCCGCGCAGGCGCAGGCGGAAGGCGGAAGGCGAGCGGGAGGCCGCCAGCGAGACCCGGTCGCATGGCGCCAGGGGCATCAGCAGCGTCTCCCAGTCGCGCCAGCGCTCGATCTGGCGGCGCTCCACCAGCGGCACTTTCTCAAACCCCTTGCGGAGCTGCCGGACCAGCTTCAGAGCCGGCAGCGGACGGGCCCACAACCCCAGGATCAGTTGGCCGTCGCCGCCGGGCGGGGCGAGCGCGGTGACCTGCGGCGCCAGGGCCTCCGCCCGCTCCAGGCTCACGTCGTCCAGGGCGAGGATCTCCCAGCCGTCCGCGCTCCCCTGCGGCAGGCGCTCCGAGAGGATGGCCGCCAGGCCGCGCGCCGGAAGGCCCCAGCGCCTGGACCCCGGCGCGTTGTACACCGCCGCACCGGGCATCTGGCCCAGGGGGCCGAGGTTCAGCCCGCCGTGGGTCTCGAACAGCACCATGGCGGTGGGCGGCAACGGCCGGGGGGAGTCCGCCGGCCAGGTCCGTCCCGCCACGGCCAGCAGCACGGGCGCCTCCTCGCCCTCGGCGACGGGCGGCGCGGAAGGCTCCTCGCCTCCCAGGAGCGCGGCCTCCAGGTCGCCCCCCTGCCGTTGCAGCACGTAGTCGCCGGCCGGGAAGTCCGAGGCGTCCCGCTCCAGGTGGAAGATGCCGAGGTTCTGGGGGAAGGGCGCCGCCGGTCCGCCGGCCGCCGGCGCGTCCAGGTTCGGCCCCTGGCCGCTCCAGACGATCCAGAAGTCGTCCCGCCAGGCCACGTTCAGCACCTGCTCCTCCACCTCGCTGCGCCGGCCGCGGGTCTCCCGCACCTGCCCGCCGGCGAGCCAGGGGTTGTCCGCGACGCGGCCGGCCAGCCGGGCCACCATGGCGAGGCCGGGATAGATCCGGGCCACCGCGAAGAACCTGCGGCCGTCCAGGTCCGAGCAGACCGCGATCTCGTGCGACGGCGGCACGGCGAACGGCCCGAAGGACGGCAGCCGCGGCGGCGGCACTCCGGCCACCCGCGCCGCGGCCGCGATCCAGTCCGCGCCGTTGGAGATCGATCCCGAGAGCTTCCCCAGGTTCTGGTGCGGATAAGGCACCCAAAGGCAGGCCCCGTACTCCCCCGACGCCAGCAGCCGCGCCGGCAGCCCCCCCGGCTCCGGAGCCCCCGCCCGCTCCCGCGGCCCGTACCAATAGAGGTAGTGCCCCACGACCGCCCCGAGGATGACCAGGAGGATGACGATGCGAAGTAGCTTCTTCACGCGCCGGGGAAACTACCACGACTGCGCCCGCAGCCCCTACCCTGGAGCCTCACCACCCCGCGGAAAGAAGAACACGGACGGTCACGGAGAGCACGGACGAACACGGCAAGAGCTTCAGGGACGAAAAATATCCCTGTCCGTCCTTGCTCGTCCGTGTTGGCTGTGGCCGTCCGTGGCTGTTGAAGTCAGCCCCACCTCCACCACCGCCTCCGCCACCACCCGCATCAAATCCTCGTCCCCCTCCTCCACCCCGAGATCCAGCATGTCCGCGCTCACCTCGCGGATCAGATCGCTCAGCATGTCCTCCTCCGGATAGGGAACCAGGGGAGGCACGGCCCGGAACGGTTGGGCGTCCGTCTCGACCGTCGCGCGCAGGAAGTCGGCGTAGCCCTTCGCGGAGCCGGCCAGGCTGTGGTGGACCGCCATGTGCCGGCGGGCGTTCTCCCCCATCCGCCGCCGCAGCGCCTCGTCCCCCGCCAGGATGCGCAGGTAGGCCAGCAGCAGGTCCTCCTCGGTGTCGTCGAGGTCCACCTTGGCGCAGCAGTCGTCCGGGATCTCCGCGAAGGCGCCGGTGTTGTTCACGATCAGCGGCTTGCCCATGCCCAGCAGGCGGATCACCGTGCCCGAAGTCTCGCCGGCCGTGGGATGGCGGAGGTTCACGGCCACGTCGCACGCGTACATGTAAAGGAGGAAGCGGTCCAGCTCCAGCCGGCCGGTCACCGTCACCCCTCCCCGCAGGTCGGGCGTGAACACGCTGGCGAAGTCGTAGTGCGGCGAGACCTCGCCCACGATCAGCAGCCGGGCCTCGGGGACCTCCCGCCGGAGCCGGGCGAAGGCCCGCAGCAGCACCCCGGGACGCTTGGGCGGCGTCACGAAGCCGAACGTCGCCACCACGAATTCCCCCGGCGCGATCCCCACCGCCGCACGCGCCTCCGCGACCGACACCTCGGGCAGCCCCTCCAGGCTCACGTGGTGCGGAACAGTGTGGACGCGCGCCAGCGGCCGGGAGGCCAGCACCCGGTCCCCCGTGCAGCGGTTGTGGACGATCACACCCCGGCTGGCGTCCACCGCCCGCTCGAACAGGGGATAGCTCCAGGCGTCGGGCGGCACTCCCGTCTCCAGGCACCGCCGGGCCACGGCCTCGCCCGTGCGGCCGTACGCATAGCGCATCTCCCAGAGAAAGCCTTGGGGATTGCCGGCATACAGGGTGGTCTCCCGCACCAGGTGATGGATCATGTACTCGTGGAGCACCAGGACCCCCGGATGCTCCAGGAGCGTCCGGTAGATCTCCGCGTGATAGTCGCCGTTGTTGCCGAGCTGATAGAGGACCGTGTCGAACCGCCCGCGCTCCAGCAATCCCGGCAGCGCCCGCCGTCCATGGACCGGGAACCGCCGCGCCAGCCCCTCCTCCGGCCGCACTCCTTCATCCACGATCAGCTCGATCTCGCAATGCTCCGCCAGATGCGGCAGCAGCTCCGCGCTGTAGTCGGCGATGCCCGACTTCTGAGGCGGGAGGGGGCTGTAGAAGGCGACGCGCATGGGAGGGGAGTCTAACCCTGTTTGTCCTTCCAGAAAGGATGAATCGGCCCGGATTCGTCCTTCCAGGAAGGACAAATCAAGCCCTCGCGTTCTGCTCTGGCGCCTTTTATGTCCCTTTGCGTCCTTTATGTCTTTTCATTAGAGTACCCCCATGGTCGCCAACCTGGACACCAAGGCAAACCGCCGCAAGCTGCGAGAGTTGGCCGGCATGGCATACACGCGCGAGCTTGGGCGGGAGCTCTCGAAGGTCGAGGACGACTTTGCCCGCTGGCGGCGCGGCGAGATCGACCCCTTCGAGCTCAGCGACCGCATCCATCGCTTCCACGACGGGCCTTCTCGCGACCTCTACGTCCGATACCACCGTGTCCCCCCGGCTCAGATGGTGTCTTACGCCGTGGCCAATGAGATCCTCCAGAGAGAGGAGATCTCCTCCGACCTTCTGGAAGCGCTCGAATCGTTGATCGACTTCTTCGAGATGCAGCGCTCCCGAAGCAAAGGCGAGTGAAGAGGCCCTTTCGGCCCCCTGCAAGCGGCTTCGTCCCTCGTTCAAGGGACTTCGAGGCTCGAGCTACCCGTTTCGCCCTCATCCTCCGGGCTTCAGAAGACATTCCCCCGCTTTCACTTCTTGTGAAAAGGATTCACGCCTCAGCGAAGACCCTGCGGCAGACGTCCTCTGCCTTTCAGGAGACCTCCAAGGGATTTCAGGTGACGCTTCGCGCTTTTCGCCTCTCGTGTATCGCCTTTCCCCTGACGCGCTCTCCCTGTCGAATCTCGTTCCCCGGTCTTCAGAAGAGCTGGAAAGGACGAGACTACAGGCGAAAGCGATCTCTCAGGGCGTTCTCCCGTTCTCACGTCGCCCCTGAAGGCGGGGAACAAGAGGCGGAATCCGGGGAACGCCTGCCGAAGGCGGGACGACGTCTTCTGAAAAGCGTGTTCCGTGGCGCTGAGTCCCTCCGCGGGGCGGCGAATTCCGCGAACGGAAGCAATGATCTCACACGCTGAAGGGGTTCAAACAATCCACACCCGTCCGCTCCACATCCTTGAGATTGCGGGTGACCAGCGTCAGGCCATGCACACTGGCCGTGGCGGCGAGAAGACTGTCGAGAACCGGCAAGGGATCTGGAACGTTGAACCGCCCCCACCGCTCGGCGATGACTTCGTCGATGGGCAGAATCCGGTCGGAGTGTGCCTCCAGCAATTCGTGGAGCCATGCATCCAGAGCCTCAGCCCTCCTCTGGTCCCGCCGCCGGATGCTCTCGATACCCTTGCGGATCTCGCCCACAGTCAAAGCGCTCAGATAGATCTCGCTGGAGGATACATTGGCGAACCAGGAAGCCACGCCAGGATCACAGCGTTGCCCTTTGCGTACCTCCGAGATCACGTTCGTATCGATGAGGTAGCTCAAAGCTCCACATCCCGGCCGTGATCCTGGGCTCTCTCGAAGTCTGCATCTTCCCCTTCCGGCATTGCGAGAAGAAGCTCCTTGAGGGGCCGCCTTTCCCTTACAGGGAGCAGAGCCTCACGCAGGATCTCCCGATGCTCCGCTTCGGCCGAACGGCCATGGCGGGCCGCTCGGAGCCTCAACTCCCGGACGATCTCCTCTTCAAGGTTCCGCACGATCAACTGGTTCTGCGCCCTCTTCTTCATGCTATCAATGATAGCATGCCTTCCTCTCCGGTTTCCATCGCGGCAGGACTGACTGTCCGAGGGCAGGCCCTCGACACTCGAGTTCGTCTGCCTCGACGACCGGCTGATCACTGCAGCTCAGAGAGAAGGCTTCCTGGTGCGTGATCAATCACGCCTATAGGCCTGGAGACACGCGGGGAAAACATCCGTGGGCCCGGTACCTTTTGGAGATCCTGAAGCCGAACGCGGGCCGCATGTGACCTGCCTCGCGGGTGTCCCCGGGTTGTGGCATCATCCTCCGGCGTTCAGAGGAGCTCCGATGTCCAAGAAGCCGCCGTCCCCTCCCCCCGCGGCCACCCGGCCGCTGGCGCCGCACGTCCAGGCCGCCATGGTTCGTACCGCGCAGGCGAAGCCCGGTCCCGGTCCGGCTCCGGCGAGGCCCCAGCAGCCTCCGCCGCAACAGCGGCCGGCGGCGCACGTTCAAGCGGCCTGCCGAACCGTCCAGGCGAAGCCGGCCACCGGCGTGACTCCTCCGGCTCCCCGAGTCGTTCCGGTCCGGCTGCCCCTGATACAACCGCGGATCGTCCCGGTCCCGGTGATCCAGCGGGCCTCCCGATCAAAGGAGGACCTTGAAAAGGCGTTCATGGATGCATTGAGCCGCGGGGCGGACGACGAGGCGGATGAGCTCGAAAAGCTGATGAGCGCCATGCCCGGAGATACGGCCCAGACCTTCGGCACCGACGAGGAAGACGCCTACGACCTCACCTACAAAGGAAAGCAACTCCGCTTCGGCTGGCCCAAGGGCCTGCGGCAGAAGCTGATGCTCGCGCAGACGAAATTCGGCAAGCTCTACTGCGCTCTCGGCGTGAACTGCTACGTTGCCAAATCCACCGGGAGCGACGAGATCGTGCTCAACAAGAATGGCAAGGAGGAGTGGATCTCGAAGGGCGGAAACAAGCACGAGACCGCTCCGCCGATCGATCACTACAGCCCCGATTGGAAGGACCGTCTCTCGGCGGTGGAAAAGAAAGGCTACGACGTAAAGACCTTCGCGACCAAAGCCTATGAGGCGTACATCGCCGTTCCCCTGCGGATCATCCACATGGTATGCAACAGCAAGCGGAACGGGGGTTGAACAAAGATCCGAGGGACTGAATGCGAATCCGAGCGGAAGAACCAAGAGACTGGCCCGCCGTCCATGCGGTGAATGAAGCCGCCTTCGGACAGTCCGCCGAAGCCAATCTGGTCGCGGCGCTCCGCGAGCAGGCGCATCCTCTGATCTCACTGGTCGCGGAGGACGAGGATGCGATCGTCGGGCACATTCTGTTTTCGCCCGTCACGCTGACCGGCCATCCCGCGCTCAGGATCATGGGCCTCGCGCCCATGGCGGTCGCGCCGGAGCGTCAGCGCGAGGGCATCGGATCTTCGCTGGTGCGGGCCGGCCTCGATGAGTGCCGGAAACTCGGCTTTGGCGCCGTCGTCGTCCTGGGACATCCCGAGTATTACCCTCGCTTCGGTTTCTTTCCCGCCGCGCGCTTTGGCGTCGGCTGCGAGTACGACGTGCCGGAGGAGGTCTTCATGGCGATGGAGCTGGAGCCGGGACATCTTCGCGGCGTCTCCGGAACCATCCGGTATCATGAAGCCTTCAACAGCGTCTGAGCGCCTGAAGGAGCCGTGTCCATGCGTGAGATCGGACGGGTAAGCGCAGTCCTCTTCACTTTTCTGGCCGTATCCGTTCTCCACGCTCAGGAGAACGACACCGCCTTCGACGCCTCCTTGTCCTGCCCGGCCTACGCGGAGGGCGTCGGTCCCCGCCTGCTGATTGATGAGGCGCATCGCAACCTCCACACGGCCCAGGGGCGATACGCCGCCTTCGCCCAGGTGGCGAAAAATGATGGCTACCGGGTCGAGGCGTGGACGAAGCCCTTCGCCGCGGGGGAATTGCCCGAGAAAGCCATCCTGGTGATCGCGAACGCCCGCGGCGAGAAGGCGCCGGCGGACGCGGCGTTTCAGCCGGGCGAGGTCCAGGCCCTGCGCCAGTGGGTGGAGGGCGGGGGCTCGCTCTTCCTGATCGCGGACCACGCGCCTTTCGGCACGGCCGCGCAGAGCCTCGCGGAAGCTTTCGGCATCCGGATGTCCGACGGTCATGTGCGGGACGCCCAGCATCAGGCGGCGCAGCTTCCTGGCCCTTACTTCATCGAGTTCACGGCCGCCTCGGGGCTCCTGGGAGATCATGCGATCCTGCGCGGCCGGAGCCCCGGCGAGAAGATCAACCGCGTGGTGACCTTCGGCGGGCAGGCGTTGTCCGCCGCGCCGCCGGCGGTGGCGCTGCTGCGGTTGGGCTCAGGGGCGGAATCGGTCGCGGATCCCAACAGCGCCGGCTCAGCGGTCCAGCCGGTGGGAGGAATGGCACAGGCCGTCGCCGTCGAGATCGGCAAGGGCCGCGTCGTGGTCGCCGGCGAGGCCGCGCTCTTCGGGGCGCAGATCATCAGCGGCGACGCGGCGCGGCGCGCGGGCCTGGATGGAACCCTGCGCTTCGGCATGAACCACCCCGGCACCGACGACCGCCAGTTCCTGCTCAACGCGCTGCACTGGCTCAGCGGCCTGCTGTAGTGAGGGAAGGTCCCCCGCCTCTTCGTTGTTCCTCCTGAAAGAAACCCTCATTCAGGAGGAGACCGCCATGGTGCGATTCGTCTCGACCGCCGCCGTCCTCAGTCTGTTGCTGCTGCCGGCCGTTGGATCTTCCCAGCCCTACGATCCGGTTCCCGGTCCTTCCCGGTTCGGACCGGACGATCAGGCGGGAGCGTCCAACACCCAGGGACCCGACAAGGTGAAGGAGGCCCAGAAGCTCATCAAGCATGGGATCGTCCTGCAGCTCGGGCACGTCTATGAAGAGGGCATGCCCCAGTTCCCGGGAACCCATCCGTGGATGCTCTCCGCCCTGGATCCCATCTTCGTCACCGCGCAGCAGTTTTCGATCGGCGAGATCCTGCAGGGACCGATCGAGATCGGCCAGTTGGGGACGCAACTCGATACGGTAGGGCATTTCGGATATCTGCCGCCGGGAAGTGTGAGCTTCACCGACGCCCTGTTCTACAACCAGAACACGGGGGCGGACATCCGCCCGCCGGGCCTTCCGAACAAGGGACTGGCGCGGCTCGGGGTCGAGAACATCAAGCCGTACTTCACCCGCGGCATCCTGCTCGACGTAGCCCGCTACGCCAACAACGGCCAGCGGCTGGTAGCCGGTCAGGAAATCACGGTCGCCATGCTGCTCCAGACGCTGGCGGCCGAGAAGCTCAAGCCGGAAGACATCCGCGAGGGAGACGCGGTGCTCATCCGGACCGGGCACGAGGAGCTGTGGGGGGCGCCGAATTACTACCTCGACAATTATCCCGGCCTCGGTGTGACGCTGGCGGCGCCGGGGCTCGGCCTGCCGGCGGCGATCTGGCTTTCGGAGAAGAAGATCGGCGTGATCGGTTCGGACAACTGGGGCATCGACGTGCTGCCGAACTTCAACGCCCCGCCCGGACTGCTGGCGCCGGTGCACCACCATTTCCTGGTGAAGAGCGGCATCCCCATGCAGGAGTCGATGCACCTCCAGGACCTGGCGGACGCCGAAGTCTACGAGTTCGCCTACATCTACAGCCCCATGCCGATCAAAGGCGCGTCGGGATCGCCGGGCATCCCGCTGGCGGTATATTGAAGACCTTTTATCGTGCCCTCTCCCCGGATGGAGAGGGCAGAGGTCCCCCAGGTCGTTTCGAGAGATGTCGCGCCTAGGGTAGAATCCTTTATGGCGCGCGCAAATCATGACATTGAGGCCACGGAGGAAACCCCATGAGCCAGGAAAACATCGCTTTGGCCCACCGTTGGTTCGAGGAAGTATGGAATCAGAGGCGTGACGAGACCGTCGACGAACTGTTGCGGGCGGACAGCGTCGGCCATCTCGAGACCGGGGACGTCCATGGCGTCGAAGGATTCAAGAACGCCCGCGCCCAGTTCCTTTCGGCCCTCCCGGACCTCCGCGTAGTCATCGAGGACACCGTGGCGCAGGGAGAAAACGTCGTCATTCGCTGGACGGTCTACGGCACGCACGCGGGCGACGGCCTCGGCATTCCTCCCTGCCATCGCCCCGTCACCATTCAGGGCATCACATGGATCAAAGTCCAGGAAGGCCAGTTCGTCGAGGGCTGGGATCGCTGGAATCTCGGCGGCTTCCTGGCGAATCTCCAGGCTGACGAGACCGCGCCGGACGCGGCGTGATTCAGCGGCAGACCCACGGCTTGACATAGCGCGCGGAAGAAACCCTCAGAGCCTGATCTGGAAAGGAAAACGCCCCTCCCCCATGGCTGGGAGAGGGGCGCCCCGGAATCGGCGATCTACTGGTCTTCCTTGTAGGAAGGCAGCGTCGCCGCCAGAGTGCTGGCCGGAGGATCACCGCCACGGATAACCTTCAGGTCTTCCTGGGTGAGCTCCTTGGCGAGGGTACGAGCGAGAAGACGGGGTTTTTCTTCTTTCTTCTGCTTCATGCTTCTTACCTCCGTATCTACCAACGCCCAGAAGACTTTTTCTGGGTGGGACGGATCACAGCTTGTCGGGCGCGCCCAGCGGGTGGACGAAATAAGCGTGCCGGGCGTACTCGGCGCGCCAGGTCTCTTTCCAGATCGGTTCGAACTCCGCGAAACGAACGATTTCGTGGTCTTCGCGCCAGGTGAACTCGCGAGTCCCCGCGATCAGGAACTCGCTGAACATGTCGAGCAGCGGCAATCCCGCGCGCGTCTCCAGGAACAGGAATTGCCCCTGGGGATTGACCTCCAGGAAGATGTGCTCGCCGCTCGGAGAAACGATGAAATCCAGCGACGAATGAGCGACCTCCAGGTCGCGCAGCAGGCGGCGGCAGCCGTCCGCGACGTCCGGCGGCAGCTCGTAGGGCTCCATGTCGATATGGAACTGGCCCGCCCGCCAGTCCGTGGCGGCCCGCTCGTCCGTCTGCGAATGGATGCGGATGGCGACGAGGAAGTCCCCCAGGCAGGCGACGCGGACTTCGAAGCTCTTCGGGAGGAGCGGCTGGAAGATGCCCGGGCAGAGCCGCAGGACGTCGTCCTCGGGAAGCTGTTCCTCGCGGACCGGCATGGTCTGGGCCGCGTAGACGCGCTCCCCACCTTCATCCTCCGAGATCCAGGAGGCCGGCCGCAGCAGCTTGTGGGCCGCGAGGCCTCCCATCTCACGGATGAAGGCGCGGATCTCGGCCGGATCGTTGCTGATGAGCGTCCGCGGGATCTGGAGGCCGCACCGCACCGCGCTCCGCAACTGGGAGCCCTTCTGCTGGGCCACCACGTCGCTCGCCGGGGTGTTCACCCAGAAGGTACGGCCTTCATGGTCGAGGAAGGGAGCCACGCCTTCGAGGAAGATGCCGCACTGCCGCGCCGCGACCTCCCGGTCGCCCGGGTGCATGTCCTCCGGCAGCACGGCGGTTCCCGGCCGGCGGTTCCAGATGGTGTCGAAGGGCTCGCTCCAGTCGGTCGTCGTCAGACCGGGCCCGCGCGCGAGGAGCCGGCCCGCCTCGTCGTCGGGATCGATGCGCATCGACACGCCCAGGAGGGTCGGAAAATCGGGCGTGATGAGAATTTCGCAGTCATGCCCCTTCTTGCGCAGCGCCCAGGCGACGGCGTCCGAGTGGAGGTCGCTGGCTTCGGAGACGATGAGGATGCGCTTGCGGGTCATAGGCAACGAGCCCCGGCTCAGAGTTGCCCAGGATAGCCAAATCTCTATATCTTCGTCAAATCCTGAGCTGATCTCCCATAACCATAACCTGCCGCCTGGCCAAGCTACGCAGATAGGGTATAATTATGGTTCCGGAGAGCCTGCAGATCTGGTTATGACGACATGGTTCAAGCCTTGAGCACCAAACTGCGTGTATTCGTCAGCTCTGTACAGAAGGAACTGGAGGATGAGCGCCTCATCGTCCAGAACCTCATCAACACCGATCCGTTCCTCTCGAGGCATTGCATCCCGGTGCTCTATGAGCTTGAGCCGGCATCTCCCTATAGGGCCGTGGAGGACTGCCTGCGGTCTCTCGACGACTGCCAGGTCTATCTACTCATGGTTGGCGTCGAGTACGGCTCCCGCGTCGGCGACCTCTCCATCACTCACGCCGAATTCCGCCAGGCCAAGGAGAACAGGCTGCCCGTGCTCGCCTTCATCCGGGGCGACCGGAGCGTCAAACGCGAGGAGGGGACCGCCATGCTCCTCGCAGAGCTGGACGGAGACGGCACCAAGTACAAGCGATTCGGCAACGTTATCGATCTCCAACGGGAAGTCCGGGCCGCGCTGGTAAAGCTCCTCAAGGACGAGCACCAGATCACATCGACCCACGAGCAGGATGAGGTCGCGAGACAGACCATCGAGGCCACCTCGACCTTCGAGTCGCAGCCTCTGACCCGTGTCCCATGGAAGGCCTTGGACCACTCCGTAGCTCGCAGCCTCCTCGGGACGGCCGAGGGCCGGAGTCCCGACGACCTCGCAGCCGACGAGTTGCTCGCAGGTGCGACATTGTGGGGCCTCGTCTGGCACGATGCTGCTTCGGGCGAACACTACGCTACCGCCGCCGGCATCGTGCTGCTGGCGAAGGACCCCTCCGCCGTTTTCCCGCAATGCCGCATCCTCGCCGACGCCTACCGGGGCACCGCAGCAAACGGTGATCCGATCGATCACGTTGACATCCGGGGTCCTATGCCCGCCGCGATCGACCGCGCCATCGCTTTCATAGACCGCAACACCCGGCATCCGATGAAGGTGATCGGGCTCAACCGCGTGCGGCTCGACGAGTATCCGGTCGAGGCCCTGCGGGAAGCGCTGGTCAACGCGGTGGCGCACCGCCAATACGAAGACGCCGGCCGCAAGATCCTCCTTGAGGTCTTCGCGGACCGCGTGGTCATTTCCAGCCCGGGACTGCCGCCCGCGCCTATTACCCTGGTCAATCTACGGCAGGGAAAGTACCGGCCCTGTTCGCGCAACCCGGTGCTCGCGCAGTGCCTTTCCTACTTCCACCGCATTGAGGAGCGCGGCAGCGGCTTCCGCCGGATGCGCGACAGGATGCTCGACCATGGTCTGGACCAGCCCGTGATCAGCGCTGACACCGGGTACTTCCAGGTCACCTTTCCGGGGCCCGCCGACGACCTGGACCATATCCGAATCCCTGAATCCCGCCTGCGGGTGAACTCCGCCTTGGAAGCCCACCTCAGTGAACGCCAACGGAAAATCCTGGCGCACGCTCTAGAGTCCGGCTCGGTGACTACCGGATGGTGCATAGAGGCCCTGGGGGTAGCAAGGGATACGGCTCACCGGGACCTGCTCGGATTACTTGAGCTGAACTTGTTGATTCGAAAGGGCTCAGGGCGTGGGACGGAGTACATTCCAGCCGAACCCGCCTGACACGGAATCATCCGAAATCATCCGAAAATCCGTCGGAATCATCCGATTGGGCACCAGCGCCAGCAGTTCGCTACCTTCCGATGCGGGGGGCGCAGCTACTTCCGGTTCACGAATTCCCACCCGAAACGGCCCTTGATGCACAGGTGGCCGCGGGTGACGTCGTGATCGATCGGCGAGGTGACTTTCACGATCTTTTCTTCCTGCACGTGAACGGTCAGCGTGCAGCCGACGCCGCAATAAGGGCAGATCGTGTCGGTCCGCGTCTGGCTGGGCTCGTCCCAGGTGCCGGCCTGGCGCATGTCGAACTCGCTCTTGAACATCAGCGCGCCGGTGGGACAGACGCCGATGCAGTTGCCGCAATAGACGCAGGCGGAGTCCGGCAGGGGGACGTCGTATTCCGTGGAGATGCGGGCGTCGAAGCCGCGGCCCGCCGTGGCGATGGCGAAGGTGTTCTGGGCGTCGGTGCCGCAGGCCTCCACGCACTTGTAGCAGAGGATGCACTTCGAGTAGTCGCGGATGTAGAGGTCGTTGTCCACCTTGACCGGCTGGCCGACGGTGGCGGCGCAGCCGTCGCTCGGCTCGTGATGATGGCCGGGGCGCGCGGCGTCCCGCTCGCCGGCGTGGGCGGGAGGAGCCGGCGGGCCGAAGCGCTCGGGCTCGGCGCCGTACCGCGCCATGTACTCCTGGAGCGCCGGCGCGGTGGAGACGTCCACCGAGGAGGCCAGCAGCTCCAGGACCAGCCGGCGGCTGAGGCGGACGCGCTCGGAGTCGGTCTTCACCACCATCCCCGGCTCGGCCTTGCGCGAGCAGGCGGGCGCCAGGACGCGGGCGCCTTCCACCTCCACCACACAGATGCGGCAGACGTTGACCGGCGTCAGGTTCTCCAGATAGCAGAGCGTGGGCGTGTCGATGCCGAGCTGGCGCGCCGCCTCCAGCAGCGTGGCCCCCTCGGGAACGGCGACGCTCTGGCCGTCGATGGTCAGCTCCACCATGCGCCGGGGGCGCGGCGGCGGCGCCACCGGCACGGGACCGCGGGGAACCGGGACTTGCGGGTTGGGGGCGTCCTGAACGCTCATCGGGTCTCCTGGAAGATGGGGAACCGGGCGAGGGCCGATTCGATCGCGCTGGAAGCGGTCTGGCCCAGGCCGCAGATGGAGGCGTCGCGCATCACCTGGCCGACCTCCTGGAGCAGGGCCAGCTCCTGATTCACGGAGCCGATCGTCCGCCCCTCGATCATGCGATGGATCAGCTCCTCCTGGCGCACGGTGCCGACGCGGCAGGGCACGCACTGGCCGCAGGACTCGTCGCGGAAGAAGCGGGCGATGCGCCGCAGCACGTGGCGGAGGTCCACCGTGTCGTCGAAGGGCAGGACGACCGCCGAGCCCAGGGCCGCGCCGGCCGCCCGCGTGCCTTCGAAGGTCAGCGGAATGTCGAGCTGCTCCGGGGTGACGAAAGCGCCGGCCGCGCCGCCCAGCAGGATCGCCTGAAGACGGCCCGTGCCGCCGATGCCGCCGGCCAGGTCCAGGATCTCCCGCAGGGTGATCCCGAAGGGCGCTTCGTAGAGGCCGGGGCGCTTCACGTGGCCGGAGACGCAGAAGAGCTTGGGGCCGGTGGATTTCTCGGTGCCGATCTGCGCGTAGGCCTTGCCGCCTTCCATCAGGATCGGCAGGACGTTGACCAGCGTCTCGACGTTGTTGATCACCGTCGGCTGGCCGAAAAGGCCCACCTGGGTGGGGAACGGCGGCTTGTTGCGCGGCTCGCCGCGCAGGCCCTCGATCGAGTTGAGGAGGGCCGTCTCCTCGCCGCAGATGTAGGCCCCGGCGCCGCGCCGCAGCTCGATGTCGAAGCGCACGCCGTCGCCCAGGACGTTGTCGCCGAGGAAGCCGCGCTCGCGGCAGCGCCGCAGGGCGTTCTCCAGCCGCTCCAGGGCCACGGGATATTCGCCGCGGAGATAGATGAAACCTTTTTCGCAGCCGGTGGCGAAGCCGGCGATGGTCATGGATTCGATCAGCGAGAAGGGATCGTGCTCCAGGATCACGCGGTCCTTGAAGGTGCCCGGCTCGGACTCGTCGGCGTTGCAGACGAGGTAGCGCGGGGACGGCGCGGAGCGCACGCTCTGCCACTTGAGCCCGGTGGGAAACGCGGCGCCGCCGCGCCCCACCAGCTTGGAGTCGGTCACCTCGCGCACCACCGCCTCGGGGCCCATCTCGAAGGCGCGGCGCAGGGCCAGGAAGCCCCCCTGGGCGCGGTAGTCGTCGAGGCTCATGGGGTCCACCCGGCCGACGCGGCGGAGCAGGATCAGGCCCGGCTCCCCCATCTGCGGCACGGAGAGGGCGGCGGACGGCTCCGGCACGGTCTCCCCCGCCAGCGCGGCGCGGACGTCCGGCTCGGCGGCGGGAGCGGCGGCCTGGTCGCGGGGCGGATCGCCGGCGGCGGCGATCAGCGCCGCCGGGGCGCGCTCGCACAGGCCCAGGCAGGGGCTGCGGTGCCACGTGGCGAAGCCGTCGCGGCTGCTCCCCTCGGGACCGAGCAGCGCCTCCAGGCCGGTGCAGACCGCCTCGGAGCCGTGGTGCATGCAGGCGACGTCGTCGCAGACGTGCACCGTCACCGGCGGATGCGGCCGGGTCTGGAACAGGGCGTAGAAGTCCGCCACGCCGAAAGCCTCGGCGGGAGGCACCTCCAGGCGCCGGCAGGCGTAGTTGAGACCGCCGGGGCTGATCCAGCCGACGCGTCCCTGGAGGGCGTGCAGGACGGGGAGCAGGTGCTGCCGATTGCCGCCGCCGTTGGTGACGGCGGCGGCGAGGCAGCCGTCCACGGCATCCATTTCCTCAGGTGTGGGTTCGTCCGCCGTGAAGTGCAGGTCCATTCGGCTTGTCGGTCTCCTAGACGGCCACCGGCTCCGCCGCCATCGCGGCCGCCGCCTCCACGGGCGGCCCGGCCGGCTCGATCCGCACCGCCGTGGCCTTGAACTCCGAGGTTCCGGACTTGGGATCGACGGCGTCGATGGTCAGCTCGTTGGTGGCGACCTCGTCGGGATAGTGGAGGGTCATGAACGCCAGCCCGGGCCGCAGCCCGTCGTCGAGGCGCACCGGCGCCACCACGGAGCCGCGCCGGGAGGTCACCCGCGCCCGATCCCCGGGGGCCAGCCCCAGGCGGTAGGCGTCCTCGGGATGGAGGTCCACCGAGCCGCCCTTGCGCAGCGGCGAGGCGAAGTGCCCGGTCTGGACGCCGGTGTTGTAGGAGTCCAGATGCCGGCCGGTGGTCAGGCGGATGGGGAACTCCTCGCTGAGCTGGTCCACCGGCGGCGCGTGCTCGACGCAGCCGAACGGCGCCAGCGGCCCGAGGACCGGCCGCTGCCAGAGCCGCCCGTGGAGGTACATCTCTCCCGGATGCGACTCGTCGTAGCAGGGCCACTGCAGGCCGCCCGCGGCCTCCAGCCGGGCGTAGGACATGCCGCCGTGCATCGGGCTCAGGGTGCGCAGCTCGTTCCACAACTCCTCGGCCGTAGGGTTGCCGAGATCCTTGCCCATGCGGCGGGCGAGCTCGCAGAGGATTTCGATGTCGTCGCGCACGCCCGGCGGCGGCGGCATGGCGCGGCGCACCCGCTGCACGCGGCGCTCGCTGTTGGTCACCGTGCCCTCGGACTCGCACCAGCCGGCGGCGGCGGGGAACACCACGTCCGCGATCTCGGCGGTGGCGGTGAGGAGCATGTCCTGCACTACCAGGATCTCCAGACTCTCCAGCAGATGGATGGCCCGGTGCTGGTCGGCCTCGGAGTTGGCGGGGTTCTCGCCGATCACGTAGAGCGCCGTGAGGTCGCCGTGCTCCATGGCCTCGAACATGCCCGAGAGATGCCAGCCACGCTTCGGCGGGATCGGCACGCCCCAGGCGCGCTCGAACTTCCCCCGCAGCTCATCGTTCTCCACGTGCTGGAAGCCCGGCAGGCGGTCCGGCAGGGCGCCCATGTCGCCGCCGCCCTGGACGTTGTTCTGGCCGCGCAGGGGGTTGAGGCCCGAGCCGTAGCGGCCCACGTGGCCGGTGAGCAGCGCGAGGTTGATCAGGGCGCGGACGTTGTCCACCGCGTTGTGGTGCTCGGTGATGCCGAGCGTCCAGCAGAGGATGGCCCGGTCGGCGCGGGCGTAGGCGTGGGCCAGCTCGCGGATCAGGTCGGCCGGCACGCCGGTGACCGCCTCGGCGCGCAGCAGGGTCCAGGGCTCGACGTTGCGGCGGAAGTCGTCGAAGCCGCTGGTGGCGTTCTCGATGAAGCTGCGGTTCTCCAGGCCCGCGTCGAGGATCTCGCGGGCGATGGCGTTGGCCAGCGCGATGTCCGTGCCGACTTGGAGAGGGAGGTGCCCGGCGGCCCAGTCGGCGGACGTGGTCCGCCGCGGGTCCACGACATAGAGCCGGGCGCCGTTGTGAATGCCCTTGAGGACGTGGTGGAAGAAGATCGGATGCGCCTCCCGGGCGTTGCTGCCCCAGAGGATGATGAGATCCGTCTCTTCGACCTCCCTATAGGAGCTCGTTCCACCGCCCGCACCGAAGACCGTCGCCAGACCGACGACGCTAGGGGCGTGTCACGTGCGGTTGCAACTGTCGATGTTGTTGCTGCCCACCACCGTCCGCGCGAACTTCTGCGCCAGGTAGTTCATCTCGTTCGTCGTCTTGGAGCAGGAGAACAGGCCGAACGTCTGCGGCCCCTTCTTCTCCACGGCGGAACTGAACCCTGACGCCGCGCGGTCCAGCGCCTCGTCCCAGGTGGCGGGACGCAGGACGCCCTGTTCACGGACCAGCGGGGTGGTGAGACGTGCATTGCGCTTCGACATTGTCTTCGTCCTCCAGGACTTAGGAGTATAGCGCGGCTCGATAGAGGATGCCCGGGTCGCCTGGGCGGCGGGGTGGGAGGGGGAGGATTTGCGCCCGGAGGGCGCGGGGACATAGCCCAGGAATTCATTCCTGGGCCGGGGACGGCGTCGAGGAGGGCGTCGAGCCTCCCCCCGCGCCCTCCGTTCCCCCGGTTCCCAGGCATGAATGCCTGGGCTATGTCCCCGGACCCCTGGCGGGGTCCCCCTCAGAAGCTCTCCTCGTGGTTGAAAATCAACCACCAGGTGGTTGAAATTCAACCACCGAAGCCGCCGGAGGGTGCGACAATCCCCCGCCATGACCATCCTCCTCAGCTTCGCGCATCCGGACGACGAGAGCTTCTACACGGTAGGGATCACCCGCAAATACACGGAGGCTGGCGGCCGCGTCGTGCTCTCCTGCGCCACCCGGGGCCAGCGCGGCAAGGCGGGGGATCCTCCTCTCACCACGCCCGAGAAGCTGCCGGAGGTCCGCGAAGGGGAGTTGCGGGCCGCGGCGGAGATCATGGGCCTGTCGCACGTCGAGCTGCTGCCCTACGAGGACCGCCGCCTCGCCGAAGCGCCGCCGGCCGAGATCCGCGCCTCGCTGGTGGGACTGATCCGCCACCATCGCCCCGCGATCGTGATCACCTTCGATCCGAACGGCGGCAACCTGCACCCCGACCACATCGCCATCAGCCGCTTCACCTCCGATGCCGTGACCGCGGCATCGGACGCCCGCTGGCATCCGGAGCTCGGCCCGGCGCACCCGGTGGCGCGGCTGCTCTGGGTGGGCACGGTGTCGCCCTGGGAGGAGACCGATCCCGACCGGCTGGCGCGGACTCCCGGAGTCGACTTCCTGGTGGACATCCGTCCCTGGCGCGAGCTCAAGGCGCAGGCGCTGGCGGCCCACCGGACGCAGCACCAGTCGATCGGCCGGCTGTTCCTGGAGCGGCCGGATCGGGATGCGATCCTGAGTTGGGAGACGTTCCGGGTGGGGGGTGGGGTGCCGGTGGAGGGGGGGCCGGTTGGGGATCTGTTTATGGGGCTGTAGAGGCGCGTTGGGCCTGAGAGTCTCTGGGAGCACCTCGAAGAGGTGCAGGCAAGGCCGGAGAAAGGACTCAAAGGACATAAACGACCTAAAGGACATAAACGACATTGGAGTTACTGTCCTTTGAGTCCTTTACGTCTTTTAGGTCGTTTATGTCCTTGCTTTGCGAGCCTTCACCACTGCTGACGCAGGCCCTCCCCGAGCAGCCACAGTGCACCGGTCCGCGATGAGATCGACCGCGTCCACAGCTTCCTCCAGATTGGAGAAGCCGGAGACCAGCCCACCTGTCGCTTCCGACACAGGCAGGTGTAACCGTCGCGGCACAGCACGGGAACTGGCCTGTCGAGGTACGTTCGGTTGATCAGGATCGCGCATAGCGCCCAGAGAAAGACTCTTCCATCATGGCTTCCACCGGAGCGACGGGAGCGTCGAGCGACTTGATCGAGGCCAGTGCTTCCTGAGGGCTGGGGGAGGCTTCCCCCAGAATCTCTTCAGCCTTCGCCCGGAGCTGTCGCCGAGCCCATTCGGAGAGAGGCAGACCGGCCCGGCTCGCTGCCGCTTGGAAATTGGAGAACTCCTGGTGGCTGACACGAATCTGGAGGCGCTTCGTCGTGCTCATGAGAGAATATTATCCTAGAAGTCGGTAGGGTAACCTACCGCGAGTAGGTCACGCTACAAGTAGTTACCAATGTACAATGAGGCCATCAACATGACATGTGAGCTTGACGTTCAGACCTACTTGAAAACGAATCTCGACGTCCTTGAGCCGGGGCTTACACTTCTTGGCGTTGACGTTCACGTACGCGACGACCAGGGAAGCGATGGACGCATCGACATTCTTGCTCGGGATGTTCGTGGGTACCACGTTGTGATCGAGCTCAAGCGCCATCGCAGTGCCGCCCGCGAGGGTTTTCAGGAACTTGCTAAGTATGTCCGTCTCCTCGCGGAGCAGAGCGGCCTACCCATTTCGCGCATGCGCTGCTTTATTGTATCACCCGACTGGAATGCGCTACATGCGGCATTTGCTGTTCTCAAACCTATATTCCCGTGCAGACTCACAGGGTATACGTACACGATTGGCAGTGACAGCATCCCGCGAAACTTCGAGCCTGTTTCGTCGCGCCCACCAGCGCGTGCGCTGTCGCTGGCTACACAGCAGTTCATGATTGCCGTTCAGAACGAAGAAGTTGCCGAAGAAGAGCTTCAACGGGCTACCAAGGTCTTTGGCAGTGTTGGGATCGAAGACTATGTTGCATTCGTCTTCGACCGCCGGTCCGACTATCTGCTGTACTACGTGATTCAAACTGTCCCCCGGGAACTCTTCGAGCTCATTGCGCGCGTAACGGACACAACCGTGGAGCCCGATGGAACTCCTACACGATTTGGGGATTGGGAATATGCAGTATTCTGTTTGCTTGTTCGTGACAGCAACGGATACGAGTCCGAAAGCGGCTCACCAGTTGCGTTGGCGAGGCTTCCACTGAAATACCCGCTAATCGAGGTACGAAAATACGGTCGACTTGGACGCACTGACGGAATTTGGTCGAATACAGATCTTTTCCTAGAGGCTGTTTCTCCTGCCTATAGTGATCCGGATAGAGATCAGCCTCCGCCACCTGATCTCTTAAACTTCATTCAGGAGTTTCACCAGTGGGACTTTGATCTCTGATCTCGATTTTCGCGGTACTGGCCAACAAGCGGCTGAAGCCAGCGCCCCGCCGCGCCCGGCCGGCCTTGATGGATGACGACATGGTCCCTGACGATGGCGTTGAGGAGAGCGAAGCCGGCGCGGGAGAGGTCGACCACGTCCACCTCCCGCCCAGTGGCGAGACTCAGGTCCCCGTAGAGGCCGAGGACATCCAGGTTCTCACCCTGGACAGCCACGTCCAGGTCTGAATCCGGCCGGGCCTTTCCACGAGCCTGGGAACCGAAGAGCAGAGCGAGATGCACGTCCTGGCGGTCCCGGAGGACCTCCCGCATGGCGGCTACGAGCTTTGCGGTCTCTTCCGTCACGGGCTCAGTCTACAGCAGGCAGACTGGCCTCCAGAACGGCTCGCGCGGCGGCTGCTATCCTTGCGGCATGGCCGTACACCTCCAAATCCGCGACCTACCCGACGAGATTCATCAGGTCTTGCGTCAACGGGCGGCCACGCGAGGCTTGAGCCTGCGCCAGTACGCCCTTGAGGTTTTGCAGGAGCATTGCCGGCTACCAACCCTGGACGAGTGGCTCGACGGTCTGAGTCGGTTGACACCGGTTCCGCTTTCCACCCCAGCGGCCGAGGCCGTCCGTCAGGCTCGTGAGACAGGAGACGCAGATGAAGCTTACCCTTGAGTGCGAGCGCGAAGATGACGGGCGTTTGCCTGCCGGAACGTTCCAACAGCCCTGAAAAACGTCCCGTAAGCTTCCGGCAACGTTTTTTAGCTTGAAAAATCGTGGCGGAGCTTCCGGCGACGCTCCGGAAGCTAAAAAATGACTTTTCAGCTTACGCGGCCGTTTTTTAGCTTCCGCCGCCGTTTTTTACGGTCCGCCAAGGTTTTTAATGCTCCGGCGCTGTTTTTAACGCTCCGCGGCCGTTTTTAATGCTCCGCAGCCGTTTTTAATGCTCCGCGAGAGTTTTTCCGGCTGTGCGGACGTCCCGGAAGCTTGGAGGCGGTCTTTCGGGCTATGGCACTACCGCGGAGACCCGGACGAGGCCGGAAACCGGGGACCGAGGCCGGAAATCGGCCTTCGGGCCGGCGGGACGCCGGCGGTCCCAGGGGGGGCTGCTCCCAGGCGGGGCTCTTCGCTCCGGCGCACTAGCTCACTTCGACGACGCGGCCGTCCTCACACCCTCCAGATAGCCCTTGACCTCCGCCAGCTCGGGGAAGCCCGCATCCGCCTGCTTCCAGATGTCGGCGAGCTGGCCGTAGTAGCGCCGGGCGGACTCGCCGTCCCCGCGCTTCACGGCTACGCGGGCGGCTCCCAGGAGCGAAGCGGGACGGTTGGGGGTGCGCAGGAGCGCGGTCTCGAACTGCTTGCCGGCCTCGTCGGTCCGGCCCAGCTCCAGGAGCGCCTCGCCGTAGAGCTCGTGAGAGGGCTTCATCGGGTCCGGCGGACCGGAGGGCGGCGGCAGGCGGGATTCCGCCTCGGCCGCGGCGGCCAGGAGCTTCAGGCCCTCTTCCGCGTTCCCCTTCTTGAGCGCCACGAGGCCGGCGATCTGGTCCGCCAGGATCCCGGCGGGGGCCCCGCCCCGGTAGGGAGCGGCGCCCGTGTCCGCGATGCTCCGGAGTTTGGCGGCCGCCTGCTCCGCCACCTCCAGATCTCCGCTCCGGGCCGCGCCCAGGCCCGTCGCGTAGATCAGGACGGTGTTGCCCTGGCCGGCGGTCAGGGTCCCGCTGGCGTGGCAGGACGACGCCCCGCCCGCTTCGGGAGCCCCGGCGGGGATTTGATCCTTACTCCAGGAGCGGGTCTCGATGAGGTAGCGGGCCTCCATCTCGCTGGCGGAGAAGGCGACGCGCGGGCTGTCGCTCGCCTGGTCCGCCGCGCGGGCCGTCGCGAGCGTCTCGCGGGCCTTGCCGAGGCGCCCCTGCTGCGCGTAGCCATAGAGGAGCCAGGAGAGGCTGTGGAAGTCCTGCTTGTCGATCGGGTGCCCCCGCCGCTTCACCCAGTCCACGCTTGCGCCCCAGGAGTCCTCGTTCGAGGCGACCACCGAGGGCCAGTCCCCGATCTGGACGAAGATGTGCGACGGCATGTGGCGCGCGTGGTGGGCCGCCGGCGCGGTCTTGGCGTACAGGCGGGCGGCGCGCAGGCCGAGCGGCGCGTGGAGCGGGTCGTCGTAGGCGTGGATCATGTAGTGGAGCACGCCGGGGTGCTGCGGAGCCCGGTCGTAGAGCTCCTCCAGGATCGCCGCCGCCCGGATGAGCGGCCGGTCGCGCGCGTCGCCGGTCGGACCGGTCAGCGCCGGACCGATGAGCGACAGGGTGTAGAAGCTCGCCGCCTCGACGTCGTTCGGATACCGCTCGAAGAGCTTCCGCATCGCCTCCGCGTAGGCGGCGTCCCGCGCCCCCTTCTCCCCTTCCCCATAGAGGATCTCGACCGCCGCGAGCCACTCCTTCTCGCGCTCCGTGGGCGCCTTCGCCGCCCGTTCCGCCGGCGTGGGTGCCAGGCGCGCCAGCGCCGCCAGCGCGGCGTCCCGGTCCTGCTCGGACCAGATCGGGTGGTTGTAGGTCATCGCCTCGCCCCAGTACGCCAGGGCGAATCCGGGATCGGCCTTCTGGGCCTCCCGGAAGAAGTCGGCCGCCTCGTCATAGAAGAAGCTGTGGAGCGCGGCCACCCCGCGTAGGAAGTGCGCCTGGGCCGCGGGCGAGCCGGAGGTCGGAAAATCGAGCTGGCCGAGCTCGGAAGCGGCGTGCGCCGGGGCGGCGAGCGCCACGAGCAGGATCGGAAGAAGACGGAGCTTGAGGGTTCGCATTGGACAGCCTCCTGGAGTGGGAAGCTACACCCTCTGAGCCCGTGCATCAATGGGCGGGCGGGAAGCCGCCCGGGCCCTCACTCCCCCGACCCCCTCTCTCCCGACCCCTCCCTCCCACCCACACCGGGAGAGAGGGGAAAAGGACGAAAGGACACCAGGGACTTCAAGGACACCAGGGACGGCATCACCTGTCCCTGTCGTCCTTGAGGTCCCTGGTGTCCCTGACTAACCGCTCCCTCCTCTCCCGGTGTGGGTGGGAGGGAGGGATCGGGAGAGGAGGGCCGGGGTGGTGAGGGCCCGGGCGGGCTACGCCTCGGCGACGCCATGACGACTTTTCCCTCGTATTCGCGCATCTCTTGTGGGGGGCACGCGAAAGGAGATCTACATGATGTCGAAACCGTTCCTCAAGCTCATGCTGGTACTCACAGTTCTCCTGGGGGTCCAGACCGGGCTCCTCACGCCGGATCCGGCCCTGGCCGCGCCCTGCTGCCAGAGTTGCGAGCCGAACTACATGTCGTGCACGTCCAACTGCAACTTGACGTGCGGGAGCAACCAGAGCTGTCTGGACGCCTGCTACCAGGATTGCGACGCGGCGGAGATACGGTGCATGAGGAGCTGCGTCTGGTGCAGCGGCGGTGGTGGCGGCGGCTGGCCTTGTTGCTACCCCGACTGGACCGGATACTGCCCGGCCGAGTGCAGCTACTGCGTCTCCTGCTGACGGGAAAGTTCCACCCCAAACGCACCACCCCGCCGGACGGTCCAGTCCGGCGGGGTGGCGATTTCAGGGTCTCTGGAGAACGCTCGCCGGCTCAGCGGGCGAGCTTGGCGGTCACGGCGCCGCCGCCCGGGGCCGCGCAGGCGCCGCCCGAGGAAGCCTTCAGGATCCGGCTCTGGGCTCCGTGGTAGGAGTAGACGAAGCTCCCGCCCTTGATGGTGTCGATGACCGTCGCCGCGATCTCCTGCGACAGCGCCGGGCAACCCCAGCTCCGGCCGAGACGGCCCTGACTGCGGATCTGCGCCTCGCTGACGTACCAGGCGCCGTGCATCACGATGTGGCGCTCCTCGGCAAGGTCGTTGATCCCCTGTTCCAGGCCCTGGAGCTTGAGGGAGTAGCCGTTGCCGCCCTCGTAGGTGCCGGCGGTCAGGAACAGGCCGAGGCTGGTCTGCCGGCTGTCCTTGACGTTGGAGAAACGGGTGGCGTAGTTCTCGCCGGTCCCGGACCCGTGCGCCACCAGCTCGTGGAAGAGCACCTCGCCCCGCTCCAGATCGAGCACCCACAGCCGCGGCTGGGTGGAGGGCAGAGAGTAATCGATGATGGTCAGCAGGTCGTCCCGGCCGGAGACGCCGCGCGCCTTGGCGCAGGCGACCGCGTCGAGCGCCGCCGCCAGCACCTTGGGCGAGAGCCCCTGGGCGCGGGCGAAGCTGGCTGGCGGCGCGGCGGGGGTCGTCACCACCGCGGGGACGGCCACGGGAGCCGAGGGCTCCACGGCCACCGGAGCGGGCGCTACAGGCGCCGGGGCCGAGACGGCGATGGGAGCATCGGGGATATCCGCCCGGGACGCCTCGGAGGCGTTGGCGCGCAGGTTCGCCGCGACGAAGGGCAGCAGGAGAGCGGTCAGGCAGAGCGTTTTACCGACGGCGCGCACATGGCTGCGATGGTCGGCGGTGGGGGTCGTGGGAGGAGCGGACGTGATCTTCTTCGCCAATACTCTGTCCTCCAGAGGAGACGTCTTTGAAAAGCGCCCTGCTCTATCTCCGGGAGCCGGGCCGGGCCATCAAGGGGCTTTGTTGTCGTCCATGACTATAACTCTGTCCTGGCCTATGCGATTCCAGAAATTTGGTGTCAATTTTACAAAAATCGGACTATTTCAGTTTGGCGGGCGATGGGCACGGGTCCTGCACTACCCCCTTGACGGGAGGGGTGGAGGGAACGACCAAGGAGGAAATACACCATGAAGATCACCCGAACGACCTTGATTATGACCGCGCTCGTCGTTGCCGCCCTCCTCACCGGCTGCGGCTCGACGGGCATCCTGGGCGGCGGCAACGATAGCAGCAACGACCGCAGCAATGATCCCTACGCCGACCGCGACCGCTACGGCGACTCCGCCAGCGACGTACGCGGCACCGTCGAAAGCGTGGACACCCTCAACCGGCGCATCGTCGTGGACAGCGAGGGCACGTACCGCAACAACCTGCGCAACGGCGACGAGGAACTGGTCCTCTACTACGACGACCGCACCACCGTGGCCTTCCAGGGCCAGACCTACCGGCCCGAGGACCTGGAGCGCGGCGACCGCATCGCGGCCGACGTCGATAACAGCGGCAATCGCATGCTGGCCAACCGGATCGACGTGCTCTACGACGTGACCAGCGGCAATTCCGACTCCCAGAGCGTCCTGGGCAGCGACACCCGCAGCGACGAGATCCGTGGCTTCGTGCGCTACATCGACACCAACAACCGCACCCTGGAGATCGAGCCGAGGTCCGGCTACGGCGGCTCCACCACCGGACGGTCCAACGTGGTCGTGGTGCACTACGATTCCAGCACGACCGTCGAGTTCCAGGGTCGCCGCTACCAGCCCGAGAACCTGGAGCGCGGCGACGAGGTGGAGATCGACATCCGCGACCAGGGCGGACGCCTGATCGCCGAGGACATCCTGGTGGTCGCCGACAGCCGCTCCACCCGCTGAGCGGGACCTCCGGACTTTCCTGGACCGCCCCCCTTGCCGAGCGCGGCGGGGGGCGGTAAGCTTTCAGACGGAATTCCGTCAGTCCGGAGGCATCGCGATGCCCCATACACCTCCCAAACCCCCCGCGCCGCGCGTTCCCGCGAGCCACGTCCAGGCCGCCACGGCCCGTCACGCGGTCACCCAGGCGAAGCCCGCCGTCAAGCCGGTGGCGCCGCCCCGGCCCAGCCCGGTCGCACCGGTCGCCTCCCCAACAAGGCCTGGGCAGCCCGCGCAGGCCAAGCCCGGACCCCAGGCGCCGCAGCCGCCACAGGCAGGCTTCCGCATCATGACCTCGCACAACTCCAGCGGACCGCACCAGATCCGCATCGCCGCCGCCGGCCGGGAGATCGGCTCGCTGGAGATGCTCGACGCCGGCCGCGACGCCGTCCGGGTGGTCAATCTGAAGGTCGATCCGGACCAGCGGGGCCAGGGGGCCGGCGCGCAGCTCATGCGCGCCGCAGCCGCCGAAGGCATGCGGATGGGCAAGTCGCGGGTGACGCTCGAAAGCCAGGACAACGGCAGCGGCAAGCTGACGCGCTGGTACGAGGGCATGGGCTTCACGCCGCGCGGCCGCAGCGACCGTGGCATGGTGGTGCTGGAGACCTCCGCCGCCACGCTCCAGAGCCGGCTGGCGCGCAAGATTCCTTAATCAAGGCGCCTTCGCCAAACGCCGCGAGCCACGTCCGGAACCGGAGGAGATCCGAGACCTCCCCGGTCTCCGGCTCCGGAGGGCTGGCGCTTATCCTCCCCACTCGCCGCAGGTAGTGAAGCCGCAGGCGTTGCCCGGCTCAGGCACGCCGGAGCAGCAGAACGCGCCGGCGGGCACTCCCGGCCCGCAGTAGCCCGCACAGGGCCGGCAGCAGGCGTACGCGGGAGGCGTTATCGCGAAAGCCGAGAGCAGCAGAGCCGCACCGAAGAGAGCCGCTTTTCTGATCCGATTCATCAGGATCTCCTTCCTTGCAGAGTGGTTCGTCGCCCCCGGGGGGACGCTGTCAAGAAGCCCATTCTAACCTACGCATATCTCCTGCAAGGAAAGGAACGGATGCGGGCTCCTACTTCTCAGGCAGCAGCACGACCCCCGGCAGCTCCAGCAGGCAGGACAGCCCGGCCGGCGGAATGGTGTCGCAGCAGTCCATCTGCTCCAGAAGCACCTTCTCCTTCGCGATCTGCTCGCACGACTCGGGGCCGAGGAACACGTAGCGCTCTTCCTTCGCCTCGGCCTTGGCCCACGGCTGGCTGACGACCTTTTCCCCTCCCCGCGGGTCGGTGTTGAGCTGCTGGAAGCGGGTCACCCGCAGGGTGAGGACGCGCCCGGGGTTGGCGGCCAGGAAGCCGTCCACCGACTGGGCCTCCGGACCGCTCATCGAGGCGAACTTCCGCATCTTCCCTTCCGCCATGGCACGGGGGTCCTCGCAGGAGAGGATCCTGGCTTCGAGCAGCCGAGGCCCGCGCGCGAACGCGCACATGGCGCTCGCGGAGGTCGCGTGGGCCAGGAGGAGGAGCAGGAACGCGGAAGCGACGAGCGGAGTCTTCATAGACTCATTAGACCCCGAACGGGCTGGAAAGGAAACCGGCTACACCAGTTCCAGCAGCCGCTCCGGGGGCCTGCCTACCACCGCCCGGTCCCCGGCGACGCCGATGGGGCGCTGGAGCAGCGTCGGATGCCGGGCCATGGCGGCTACGAGCTTCGCGTCCGGCTCGTCCCCGGTGAGCCCCAGAGCCTGAAAGGCCGGATCCTTGGAGCGGAGGACGTCCTTCGGGCGGAGCCCCAGGCGCTTGAGGACATCCCGGATCTCGGCCTCGCTGAGGGGATTCTTGACGTAATCGCGGTACTGGTACTCGATGCCCTTCTCGTCCAGCAAGGCGACCGCCTTGCGGCAGGTGCTTCAGGTGCGGGCGCAGATGAGGTCGATCATGGAGGGGAGGATATCAAACAGCACTCCATGAAAAGACACCGCACACCCCCTCCGCAAACTCAAGCGGGACGGGCCTTTTTCAGATTGGAGGCCGATTTTACGTCTTTTTATAGGTGTGCGGACTCGTATACCCGGACGGAAAAGGACGGCCTCTCGCCACGACCAGGGATACAAACGCCTGTTCTCCCACCCGTCCGCGGTCGAGCACCTGCTGCGCGGCTTCCTCCGCGAGGACTGGGCCGACCGCCTCGACTTCTCCTCCCTGGAAAGGGTCGGCAACAGCTTCGTCTCCGACGACCTCCGGGAGCGGCACAGCGACGTGATCTGGCGCCTGCGCTTCCAGGGGAAGGGACAGTGGCTGTATCTCCTCCTGGAGCTCCAGTCCACCTCCCACCACTTCATGGCCGTGCGGCTGCAGAGCTATGCCGCCCTTCTCCAGGAGGAGGTCATCCGGAGGGAGAAGCTGCGGACACGCGACCCGCTCCCCCTGGTGCTGCCCGTCGTCTTCTACAACGGCGAGCGTCCCTGGAGAGCGCCGAGGGAGATGAGGAGCCTGTACCGCGAGGTCCAACCGGGCCTGCGGCACTGGCTGCCTGATCTCCGGTATCTCGTGCTGGACGTGAGGCGCCTGGACCTGAACCGTCCGGAGCTGGCCGGCAACTGGGTCGCCGCGCTCTTACGGATCGAGGCCTGCCCGAACCCGGACGATCTCCACGGACTGGCTGAAGAGCTGGCATCGATGCTCCCTCCGGAGGACTCCGAGTTGCGGAGGACGATTACGATCTGGCTCAACTCGATCTTCCATAGGGCACTCCCTGGCGCTATAATTCCCCTGACGAAGGATACGGAGGGAGACATGCTGGAGCAGACTGTAAGGAAGTGGGGAGAGTTGATGATGGCGAGAGGGATGCGTAAGCTCGTCCTCCAGTTGCTTACCCAACGCTTCGGCCGTCTGTCTGCCCCGGTGCGTCGACAGGTGGAAGCGATTTCCACTCCGCGAGAGCTCAGCTCCTTGCACCGCAAGATCGTCACCGCCAGGACCCTCCAAGAAACCGGGCTCGGCTGACCCTTCCCCACCCCCGCCACCCCCAACGGGTGGCATCCCTCGGGGTGGTGTCTTCTTCCTCAGCGTTCCCTAGCATGCAGGTGTGCGGGGCTCCTATTTTCCGGGCTCCAGGAGGCACGCCATGGGCAGCGGACGACGCATCACGGTGGACGGCAACGAGGCCGTGGCCTCGGTCGCGTACCGCGGCAACGAGGTCATCGCCATCTATCCGATCACCCCCTCGTCGGCCATGGGCGAGCTCGCGGACGCCTGGGCCGCCGAGCACAGGCCCAACCTGTGGAACACGGTGCCGCAGGTGATCGAGATGCAGTCCGAAGGCGGCGCGGCCGGCGCGGTCCACGGCGCCCTCCAGGGCGGCGCCCTCGCCACCACCTTCACCGCCTCCCAGGGGCTCCTGTTGATGATCCCCAACATGTACAAGATCGCCGGCGAGCTCACCCCGTTCGTCATGCACGTGGCGGCGCGCACCGTCGCGACCCACGCGCTGTCGATCTTCGGCGATCACTCCGACGTCATGGCCTGCCGCCAGACCGGCTTCGCCCTGCTCGCCTCCGGGTCCGTGCAGGAAGCCCAGGACTTCGCCGCCATCGCGCAGGCGGCCACCCTGGAATCCCGCGTCCCCTTCCTCCATTTCTTCGACGGCTTCCGCACCTCCCACGAGCTGGCCAAGATCGAGGAGCTGACCGACGACGAGCTCCGCGCCCTGATCCCGGAAGACCTGGTCCGCGCCCACCGCGCGCGGGCCCTCACCCCCGAGCATCCGGTGGTGCGCGGCACGGCCCAGAACCCCGACGCCTTCTTCCAGGCCCGCGAGGCCTGCAACGGCTTCTATCTCTCCTGCCCGCGCATCGTGCGCGAGGTCATGGACCGCTTCGCCGCGCTGACCGGCCGCCGCTACCACCTGTTCGATTACGCCGGCCATCCCGAGGCCGACCGCGTCCTCGTGCTCATGGGCTCCGGCGCCGAGACCGTCGAGGAGACCGTGGACTGGCTGATCGCGCGCGGCGAGCGCGTGGGCGTCCTCCGGGTGCGCCTCTTCCACCCCTTCTCCATCCCCGACTTCCTGGCCGTCCTGCCCCCCACCGTGCGCACCCTCGGCGTGCTCGACCGCACCAAGGAACCGGGTGCCGTGGGCGATCCGCTCTACCTGGAAGTGCTGGCCGCGCTGCGCGAAGCCAAGGACGAAGGAATCCACGTCCCTGATCCCCGAATCATCGCCGGCCGCTACGGCCTGTCGTCCAAGGAATTCAATCCGGCCATGGTCAAGGCCGTGTTCGACGAGCTGGCGAAAGACCGGCCGAAGAATCACTTTACGGTGGGGATCAAGGACGACGTCACCTGGACGTCGCTCGACTACGACGCCGGCTTCGACATCGAGCCGGACGACGTGGTCCGCGCCCTCTTCTACGGCCTGGGCTCGGACGGCACGGTGGGCGCCAACAAGAATTCGATCAAGATCATCGGCGAGGAGACGGACCACTACGCTCAAGGGTACTTCGTCTACGACTCCAAGAAATCGGGCGCGGTCACCGTCTCCCACCTGCGCTTCGGTCCGCGCCCGATCCGCTCCACCTATCTGATCCGCCGCGCGAGCTTCATCGCCTGCCACCAGTTCGACTTTCTCGACCGCTTCGAAATGCTGGAAGCGGCGGCGCCCGGCGCGGTCTTCCTCCTCAACTCGCCCTACGGCCCCGAGACGGTCTGGGACCATCTGCCTTTCGAGGTCCAGGAGCGGATCGTCGAGAAAAACCTCCGCTTCTTCGTGATCGACGCCTACGACGTGGCCCGGCGGGCCGGCATGGGCGGCCGCATCAACACGATCATGCAGACCTGCTTCTTCGCCATCTCCGGCGTGCTCCCCCGCGAGGAGGCCATCGGCAGGATCAAGGAGGCTGCCGAGAAGACCTACGGCAAGCGCGGCGCCGAAGTGGTGCGGCGCAACTTCCAGATGATCGACGACGCGCTGGCGCATCTCTATGAGGTGGAGGTCCCGGCGACGGCCACGTCCGCCCACCGCCGGCCGCCCGTGGTGCCGGACGACTCCCCGGACTTCGTGCGGAAGGTCACGGCCGTGATGATGGCCAACCAGGGGGACCTGCTCCCCGTCTCCGCCTTCCCCGTGGACGGCGCCTGGCCGACGGGGACGGCGAAATGGGAGAAGCGCAACCTGGCGCGGGAGATTCCGGTCTGGAATCCCGACCTCTGCATCCAGTGCAACCAGTGCGCGCTGGTCTGCCCCCACGCTTCCATCCGCGCCAAGGTCTACGACGCCGTGGCCCTCGCGGGCGCTCCCGCAGGCTTCCGCTCGCGCGACTACAAGGCCGCGGACTTCCGGGGCCTCAAGTACACCCTCCAGGTGGCGCCGGAGGACTGCACCGGCTGCGGGCTGTGCGTCGAGATCTGCCCGGCCAAGGACAAGGCCGATCCGCAACGCAAGGCCGTCCACATGGAGCCGCAGCGGCCCCTGCGCGAGACCGAGAACGCGTTCTACGACTTCTTCCTCGGCCTGCCGGAGGTGGACCGCTCGAAGGTGACGCGCGTCGACGCCAAAGGCTCGCAGTTCTTCCAGCCGCTGATGGAGTATTCGGGCGCCTGCTCGGGCTGCGGCGAAACCCCGTACGTCAAGCTCCTGACCCAGCTCTTCGGCGACCGGCTGCTGATCGCCAACGCCACCGGCTGCTCCTCGATCTATGGCGGCAACCTGCCGACCACGCCCTATACCGCCAACAAGGAAGGCCGCGGCCCGGCGTGGTCCAACTCGCTGTTCGAGGACAACGCCGAGTTCGGTCTGGGGATGCGCCTGGCGGTGGACAAGCACCGCGAGCAGGCCGAAGAGTTGCTCCGGGCCCTGTCCGGACAGATCGGCGACGAGCTGGTGACCGGACTGCTCACAGCGGGCGAGACCGGCGAGGAGGCCGTGCGCGAACGGCGCGCGCTGGTGGAGGCTCTGCGGGACCGCCTGCGCGACATCCCCGGACCCGAGGCGCGGCGCCTCGAAAACCTTGCGGACGTCCTGGTCCCGCGCAGCGTCTGGCTGGTGGGCGGCGACGGCTGGGCGTACGACATCGGCTTCGGCGGCCTCGACCACGTCCTGGCCACGGGGCGCAACGTCAACGTCCTGGTGCTCGACACCGAGGTCTATTCGAACACCGGCGGCCAGCAGTCCAAGGCCACGCCCCTGGGCGCGGCGGCCAAGTTCGCCGTCGCCGGCAAGGAGATCCCCAAGAAGGACCTCGGCCTACTGGCCATGAGCTACGGCCACATCTACGTGGCCCGCATCGCCTTCGGCGCCAAGATCAACCAGACCGTGCAGGCCCTGCTCGAGGCCGAGGCCTATCCCGGCCCGTCGCTGGTCATCGCCTACAGCCACTGCATCGCCCACGGCTACGACCTGGTCCACGGCGTGGATCAGCAGAAGCTGGCGGTCGAGTCCGGCGTCTGGCCGCTCTACCGCTTCGATCCCCGCCGTGTGGCCGAGGGCCTGCCGCCGCTGCGGCTCGATTCCGGCGAGCCCACGGCCTCCGTCGCGGAGTACATGGGGCACGAGACCCGCTTCCGCATGACCGAGAAGCAGGATCCCGAGCGCTTCAAGCGGCTGCTGGAGTCGGCCGCCCTGCACGCGGCCCGGCGGCGCTCCGTCTACCAGCAGCTCGCGGGCCTGACCGTGCCCAGGAACGAAACCGCGGAGACCCCGTGAGCTGCTAGAATTTCCAGAGCCGAAAGGAGACACGATGAGAGCCGAAGGCAGGCTGAACCGTCTTTTCGCGACCGTCGTCCTGGCGTTGCTCTGGACGGGCGGTCCCGTTGCCGCGCAGAGCAACAGCGATGTCACCGGCCACATCCTGGACGCCCAGGGCCAGCCGTTGCAGGGTATCGAGGTCAAGCTGCACCAGATCGGTGGGAAGGCAAGCCAGAAGCAGGCGTCCGGCGCGGACGGCGCCTTCCACTTCGAAAAGCTCGGCTTCGGGACCTATTCCGTCACCGCGGCCCCGGAAGGCTACGCTCCGGCCGCGTGCCCGGGCTTCCGCCTCCTGCCCGGTACGACCAAGCAGTTCGAGATCCGGCTGGCTCCCGCCGAGGGCGACCAGACGTCCTCCTGTACCGAAGCCGCCCCGGCCGCGCCGGGCTCCTGAACGGAAAAGGCCGGGCGCGGGAAACGCCCGGCCTCCGGATCAGCTCACTGTCAGCCTAGTAGTAGTAGAAGCAGTCCGACGAGGTGTATCCCTCGGGGCAGACCTTGATCGACGACGCGTAGTTGTTGAACCCGTCGTAATGCAGGTCGTAGCGCGTCGTGCCGCCCTGGACCGTGAGCGTGCTGCAGCTCCCGGAGTAATTGAAGTAGTAGCACTTGTAGAGGATGGTCCAGGAGCCGCCGCCCTCGACGTAGGAGATCACGTCGTTCCAGGAGTCGGGCAGATAGTTGTCCTTCTCGCCGCAGTACATCCGCAGCCAATCGGTCCCCGTGCCGTAGGCCACCTTGTTGAACAGGGCGTCCGGGCACACGGTCTCCGCAAATCCGGCCGGCTCGCTCTCGCGCCGGGCCGTGGCACGCAGGTCCGCGAACTTGTTGCGCGCCTCCACGGACGAGAAGCCGTACACCACGCCGTCCTTCGCCGACTGACGGTCGACCAGGTAATGCAGGGCAGCGCTGTCCTGACGGTGGGCAGGATCGATGCCCGGATCGATGATGAGCTTGAGGCCCACGATCGGGCTCGCCGGACGCTCCCTCTGGAGACGCGGCGACTCGGAATCCCCGGCGAAAGCGGTGGCGGCAAACACGAAGACGACAGCGGCGGACGCGAAAAACTTCTTCATGACTGACCTAATCCTTTCTCCGACAAACGGCTTGATAAGAGCCGGCAGAGCACGCGCGTACAGGCCGTGCTCCCCACGCACTGCCGGAGGTTTCAGACGATGTAGATCAGCTGACCGACGATGGAATTAAAACCTGTTTAAATGGTCCTGTCAAGAGGATCTGAATCATTGCGACAGAACGCCGTGCTCCCTTCATAAAAAGGGCTCGCGGAAAATGGAACGAAACGCTCTCTCCTTATAATGCGTCAACGAAGAAGGGAATTCGTCATCCACTTCTCACGATGCTGCCGAGGAAAGGGACGGGCGGCCGGCGCGAGGATGGGCAGGGGTGGCTAGAAACGCCAGTCGTTCCGAGCCATGAAGCCTTCGACATTGGTACAGCTCACACCGAAGTGCTCGCAGACGTTGGGGACCTTGGCGGCGTGGGGTCTGTTGGCCTCCTCCGTAACCACGCATCCGCCACGCACTTTTGCGCAGGCGACAATGAAGGGAGCAGCCTTCTCAGGATGACCTCGCGGCTGACTTTGTATTCCTCCGCCAAGCCTGCAATAGCATCCTCATCCACAAGAAGACCCGAAACCCTGCGGCGGAACCCAGGCTCTGGAACGAGAAGCTCAGCGGCGAACCGATTGCAGAAGACCTCGATACGCTTCGCCTCGCCCGCCAGGGCGGCGATGTACCGGTCATCAGCCTTCGTGACCCCGCTCGTCTGGACAAGGACATGGGCAAGCTCGTGGAAGAGCGTGAAGATCTGGCGCGTCACCGCAGTGCTGTTGTTGAGACAGATCACCGGGAACTCTTCGTCATAGAGGCAGAACCCCGAAACATCCCTCTGCTTGAAAGAGTTCTTGAAGACAAAGACTCCTGCTTCCTCGACGGCGTTCCTCCAGTGCTTGAGCGCGTCCGCCGAGGTCCTCCACTCCTTCTGCGTCTGTAGATCGACTCCCAGATAACCTCTGACCTCCAGCGCCACCGAGGCGGCGGAGAGCGGCGGACGGGAAGAGACAGAGATGTCTCTGAAGATCTTTCTAGGAGAGGGATTGAAGCCCGCATTCAGCTCATGCAGGGAGAGTTGCATCGCCCGCGCATCCCGGATCCGGTAACGGGTGTCCGAAGAGAGGTCGTCGATCTCGAAATCCGGAAGCGTCCGGAAAGAGCGTTCGGGTTCGATCTCTTCAGGAGGCTCAGGGAAGAAGAAAAGCGCGACCGGACGCTTGTACACCTTGTAGGCCAGCGTCTCGAGTTGGACATACGTCGGCGCCGAGGCTCCGGTCTCCCAACTCGCGATCACCTCCGGATGCCTGTCCATGGCCTCGGCGACCTGCTGGATCGACTGGCCGGACCTTTCCCTGGCCCAGACAAGAACCCTTGGATTGATTCCGGAAACCTGCTCTCGTTTCATCCCGAGAAAGATTGTATTACAGACATCGGGAACATGGAAGCGGGCTCCTGCTATCCCCCCACCAACCTCTCCACCACCCGATCCCAGGTCACCTCCCGCACCCGCCGCTGACCCGCCAATCCCAGCGTCCGCGCCTTCTCCCGATCCTTATATAAGGCGTCGATCCGCGCCCCCAACTCACGCGGCGAATCCGGCGAGCCGATGAACCCGTTCACCCCGTCCTCCACGAACTCCAGCACGCCTCCGGAATCCGAAGTGGTGATCACCGGCTTGGCGGACTTGAAGGCTTCCACTGTCACGTAGCCGTAGTCCTCGTCGTAGGGCGCGTAGTAGACGCCCAGGCAATTCGCGTAGTGGTCCACCACCGCCTGATCGTCCGTCCATCCCAAGAGCTCGACGCGGTCCTGGAGACCGGAGCGGACGATCAGGTCCTGGAGGTTTTCTTTTTCGGGACCGGTTCCCGCGATGCGGCAGCGGACGGGAGTCTCGGTGTGCTTCATGGCCTTGATCAGGAGATCGAAACGCTTCAGTGGATCGAGACGGCCCACCGTGAAGATGTAGTCCCCGAAATCCCCCGGATGGTAGAGGTGGTCGAGCTTCGGCGGCGGATAGAGCACTTCGGCTTCGACCTGGTTGTTGCGCAGCAGACGGTCCGCCACGTTGCCCGAGATCGTGTAGACCGCTCGCGCCTCGGAGAGAGTGCGGCGGTCCATGGCGCGGACCATCTCCAGGACCTTGGCGTCCCGGGGTCCGGCCTCCCAGAAGTCGCTGTAGCGCGTGCCCAGGAGGTCGTAGGCCTGGCGGAACTGATGGATCAGCCAGACGACCTTGTTGGGATGTTTGATCAGGTAGGACGGAAAGCGCGTGGCGATGACGAGGTCGATTCGCTTCCCCGCCGCCTCGGTGAGGTTCACCAGACGCCACGCGAGGCTGCTCTTCAGAAGCTCCGTGCGGTTGGGCCAGTTGAAGGGCAGGCTGACGACGTCCACTTCGAAGCCCCGCGACTTCAGCTCGTCGCGCAGGGAATCCACCAGCATCTCGGCGCCGCCGTAGGCGAAGGGGATCTTGGTGCCGACGATGACGATCCGCGGCTTCACGAGTCTTTTCCGTCCTCGCCGAGGCGCTGCTCCAGGATCTCCAGACGCGCGGAGACCTGGCGCAGCTCGCGCTCGGTGCGCGCCTGGGCGTCGATCAGCTCTTCGATCAACCGCGAAGCCGTCTGGTTGTAGGCGTTCTGCTGCTCGATCAACGGGCGGGAGAACCACTTGAGGAACAGTTTGTAGAACGCCTTGCGGGCGAGGACGATCAGACGTCCCAGCCCCGGCCGGTGCGAGAAGGGCTCGGGCTCGCGCACGTACTCGCGCTGCTTCAGCTCCAGCAGGCCGCCGCGCGTGGCCTCCGTCCCGCCCAGGGTCGCGGACTCAGCCCGGCGCTGGCGCACGCCGGAGCGGACCTTCTGGAGGACTTCGGCGACCTGGGGATCGTCGGGCGGCGCGGAAGATGAGGTGTCGTCGGACATGCGATTTTGGATTTTAGATTTTGGATTTTGGATTGCGGAAGACTAGTAGCCCTGGCCCGTGAAGTCGAGGAAGACGCCGAGGTCCCGCGGATCGCCGTTGTCGCGGTAGGCGCGGGCGGGGACGAGGCCGGCGGTGGTCTCCAGGGTGAGGCGGTAGACGCGCTCGCGGGGCGCGGCCGGGAAGAAGCCGAGATCCCGGGTCGCGGGGGTCAGGGCGATCTCGACGGGCGTGCCGTCGCGCTTGCCCTGGGTGTCGAAGCGGACGCGCAGGCGTTCCGCGCCGCTGTCCAGCGTCAGCTCGTTGTCCGCCGCCAGGGAGTAGACGGTGAGGGCGAGCTTCGGGAGCGGGGCCGGCGAGACCACGATCACCTCGGAGCGGGTGCCGCCGCGCACCCAGACGCCGTTGGGATGGTTCTCCTCGGCGAAGAAGGACTGCCGGGGCACGATCCAGAGGGCGTTCCCCCAGGTCCGCCGGAAGAAGCCGGGGAGATGGTCGCCCGGCAACAGGGTCAGCTCCAGGGGAAGCCGCTGGAAGGCCGGCGCGGCGGCGTGGAGCGGGTGGATCACGGCCACGGCGGTCCACAGGCCGGCGGCGGCGAAGGGCAGGAGCAGGCTCCGGCGGACGCCGATCCGCCCCGGCAGCAGGACGAAAGCCGGGTAGATTGCCACCAGGTAGCGGCTGCCCAGGAAGCCGGGGCCGCCCGCGAAATCGTTCGGATGGAGCAGCAGGACAGCGAAGACATAGCCCCCCAGCCCAGCCAGAAGCAGGTGGCGGCAGCGGTCCTTCGGACCCCACAGATAGAGGGCCAGCGCGAAGAGGGCGAAGGGGAAGTAGGGCAGGAGTCCGGTATGGCGGCCGGCAAAGACGTAGAGGAGGTTGCGCGGCAGCAGGCGCAGGCCGGCGGCGATGTTCAAGTCCGGGGTCTCTCCCCGGTAGCCCTGCCAGGGATCTCCTGGATCCTGAAGGGGGAAGGCGGTCTCGAAGGTCCGGCGCTGGGCGCCTCCGAAGGCGGTCCACTCCCCCGTCACGCCCTTCTGGAGCAGGACGAGGGCTCCGGCGGCCAGGAGGACGGCGAGGGCCACGGCCGCGAAGTCCCGCCAGCGGCGTCGCCAGGCGAGGTCGGCCAGAACGGGCAGGCCCAGCAGGGCCGCCAGCGGGTTCTGGATGAGAAGCACGCCGAGGAGGACGCCGGCCAGAGCCAAAAGCGCGAGATGGTTCCGGTCCATCCCCGGGGCCTTGCGCAGGCGCTGCCAGATCAGGAGCGGGAAGAAGACGCAGGCCATGACGAAGACGTCCGGCTCGAGGCGGAAGGCGTAGGCCAGGGCCGCGGAGGCGAAGAAGAAGCCGCCCGCGAAGAGGCCCGCCGGGCCGTTCTCGCCGGAAAGATGCCAGATCGCGGCGCCGGCCATCCCTAAGAACAGGGCCATGTTGAGCAGGACGATCCCGCGCAGGCCGAGGATGCCGTAGAAGGGCAGGGCCGCCAGCGGGTAGGCCAGGGGACGGCCGTAGCGCAGGGTCTTGCCGCCGTCGCTGGTGAACAACGTCAGTCCCGCGGGGCCGCCGTCCCAGACGCGCTCGGCCCGGCGGAGGTCGGCCTCGGCGTAGACGAGGTCGTGATCGTGCCAGAGGCTCTGGACGATCATGACCGGCGTGGCCTCGTCGCCCGTGGGCAGAGGGGCGCGCAGGCCGGCCACCGACCAGGCCAGGGCCAGCAGCGTCACGGCTGTAGCGAGGAGTGGGAGGGCTCGGAGACGCATCGTCTGGATCGGGAATTCCGGAAACGGGCCTAACGATACACTCTCCACCGCATGTGGGGAAAACTCTGGACCACTCTACGCCGCCGGCGGGCGGAGCCTCGGCTGACCGTGGCGGTGGACGTCAACCCCCTCTACGAGACGCTGACCGGGGTGGGCTGGTACCTGTATCAGCTCCTGGTCCACCTGGCGGAACGGGACGACCTGCGGCTGCGGCTGTACGGCCAGGCCCTGGAGGCGGGAGGTCCGGGGGAGCCCCGGCCGGTGGTGGAGCTGCCCACGGGACCGGCCATCGAGCGGGTGGTCTGGGAGGGGCCGCGACGGCTGGCTCCCCTGCTGGTGGCGGCGGACGGCAACCGGGTGCTCTTCGCGCCTAACTATCTCGTCCCCAGGCTTTTCCGCTTCGCCCGGGGAGCGCGGGTGGTGACGGTTCACGATCTCGGCGTGCGCAAGGTCCCCTGGGCGGTGCGCCCGGATTCGGCGGCGGCCCTGCGGGAGGGGCTGGACCGCTCGCTGCTGGAGGCCGACCTGCTGCTCACCACCAGCGAGGCGGTGCGCCGGGAGCTGATCGCGATGGGTGTGGCGCCGGACCGTGCGCGGGCGATCCATCTCGGCACGGGACTGGTCTCCGGGACGGACGGCGGGGCGCCGCCGCCGGGGACGCCGGACCGCTACGCCCTCCACGTGGGCACGATCGAGCCGCGGAAGAACGTGCCCGCCCTGCTGGCCGCCTGGCGTCTGTTGCGGCGGCGCGGGTCCAACCCTCCCCCGCTGGTGCTGTGCGGCGCGTTCGGCTGGAAGGTGGAGGAGATCCGGCAGGAGATCGCGGAGGCGGAGCGCGAGGGGTGGCTGGTCCATCTCGGGTACGTGAGCGCGGACGAGCTCGCCGCGCTCTACCGGGGGGCCTGGATGGTGGCGCTGCCGACCTTCTACGAGGGGTTCGGCCTGCCGGCGGTGGAGGCGATGCGCGCCGGCGCGCCGCTGGTGGCGAGCGACATTCCCGTGCTGCGGGAGGTGGCGGGGGACGCCGCCCTCTACGCGCCGCCGGACCGTCCGGACCTCTGGGCCGACCGCATGCAGGAGCTGCTCGGGAATGCTGAGCTGCGGGAGGGTCTGCGCCAGCGGGGGCTGGAGCGGGCCGGGCTCTTCGACTGGCGACAGGCGGCGGCGGAGACGGCGGCGGCCTTTCATGCGGCGGCGCTGAAGTAGACTCCTTGTCCCATGTCGCCTTCTTCCCTGATCCCTCCGGCGATCACCGCGATCCTGCTCGCGGGCGCCATCTTCCAGGGATCCTCCCGAGCTTTTCAGGCCCTGGTCCTGGCGGCGATGCTGGCGGCGCTCTGGGGGACGGGGTCCCGCCTGGCCCGCTGGCTGGTCCCGGACTTCGAAACGGAATCCCGCTGGACCGCCGCGTTCACCTTCGCGGCGGCGGTCGCCGTCGTGCCCGCGACGTGGATGGGACACTTCGGGTGGATGTGGCCGGGGACGTTCCTGATCTGGACGGCGCTGGCGTACGCGGCCAGCCGCTTCCTGCCCCGGCCCGCCGTCGCCGTGGAAGAGCCGCCGGCCGACGAGCCGCCGGCCGCGCCGAAGCCCTGGCTGGCCCGCTTCGCCCGGATCGAAACGGTCCTGCTCGCCGCGGCCATCCTGGCCGTCGCCGTAGTCGCCCTCCACGACATGCACCGGCTGCGCTACACGGCTTCCGGGGATTATGGGTTCGACGACAACTCATACCACCTGTCGGCGGTGGCGGTCTGGCTGCGGCACGGCGACCTGCGGATGATCCGCTTCTCCATGGGGGACGCCAGCACGCCGTTCTATCCGGTTCTGGGCGAGGTGGCCTCGTGGGTGCTGTTCACGCCGTTCGGGGACAGCGACGTGGCGGCGCGCTGGTCGCAGCTCCCGTTCGCGGTCTTCTCTTTCTTCGCCGTGGCCGGCATCGCCCGGCGGCTCGGGCTGTCGCGCTGGAACGCGGTATTCGCGGCGCTGGTGTTCGCCTCGATCCACCGCGTGCTCCCCGTGTTCGCGCTGGGAGCGGGCAACGACCACAGCGCCTCCTATTTCACCCTGGCGGCCCTCGACGCGGGGCTCGCCCTGGCCCGCCGGCCGCGGCCGGGCGCGGCGGTGGCGACCGGCGCCGCCGTGGGGCTGCTCCTCGGCACGAAGTACATCGGGATACTGTTCACGCCCGTGATCCTCGCCGTGGTCGCGGCCGCCCACCTGCTGGAGCGGCGGCGCGGGGGCAAGCGGGCTCCGGCGGGCCGGCTGGCGAAGCTGGCCGTCCTCGTGATGCTGGCCATGGCCGTGACCGGCGGCTACACGTACCTGCGGAACGCCGTCACCATGGGGAACCCGATCTTCCCCGCCCCCGTGCGGCTCCTGGGCGTGGAGGTCTTCCCCGGCTGGGAGAGCGCCACGGTCACCTACCGCAAGGATGCGCCCGAGTTCGACATCGATCTCTGGCACTTCCTGACCCGTCGCAAGGAGCTCTTCGGCCCCTTCTTCCCGTTCACCATGCTGCCGGCCGCCGTGATAGCCCCCCTTCTGGCCCTGGGACGGCGGCGGTTCGTGGCGGCCCTGATCCTCTCGCTGCCGGCGGTGTTCTTCCTCCAGTTCCTCTACCTGATGCACGACCACCGGGACATGCGCTACTTCCTGCCCGGCGTGGCTCTGGCGGCGGTGGCATTCTCCTGGCTGCTCGCGCGGGCCGGCTCCTGGGCCGCGCCCATGCGGGCGGGCCTCCTGGCGCTGATCACCTATCAGGCGACCCGGCGGCTCGACCGCGGCGACGTGTTCGAGATCCTGATGACGCTGGCGCTGTTCGCGGCGGGGGCGCTGGCCGTCCTGGCGTGGCGGCGGGGCTGGGGGAGGACGGAGTGGCGTTGGCGCGGTCTCGCGGCGGCGGCCGGAATCGGCTTCGCGGCGCTCTCCCTTGGGCCCACGGTCGGGAAATACCAGCACCTCAAGCTGGACCGCCGGTGGGGTCCGTTCGCCCTGGAGCAAATAGCCGGGCCGCGGGGAGTCCGCGTCGGCTACGCGGGCCTGAACCAGCCCTACCTGTTCTTCGGCAGCCGGGTGCAGAACGACCTGCAGATCGTGCCGCGGAGCCGCCGGGGACTGCCGGGCCAGTACTACTCCTGGGGGAAGCCGCTCGTCGAGCCCTACGAGGACCGGGGATACCAGCGATGGCGGAACGTCCTCGACCGCCTGAAGATCGAGTACCTGGTCCTCATCCCGACGGACGCGCTGACTCCGGAGAGGGACTGGGTGGCGAAGCGTCCGGAGGAGTTCGAGCTGATGTTCGACGACGGGAGCACCGAGATCTGGCGCGTCCTCCCAGCCAGGCCGGCACCCGCGGAACGCGGCGGAGCAGATCGCCCAGGGCGAAAGCGAAGAGGACCAGGAACGGCACCGAGGCCTGCAGCAGGAAGCGGTTCCAGGTCGTCCTGACGAAGAAGCCGGGCTCCACGGCGAGGGAGTAGGCGGTCCAGGCCAGGGCCAGCGGCGCCGCGGCGGCGAGCAGGAGGGGGAGGGTGGTCCGGCGGCGCACACCGCGCCAGCCGGCGAGCAGGACCAGCGGCGCCACCGACCAGAAGATCCCCCAGTCGAGCAGGGCCACCATCTCATAGCGCACCTGCGTCGCGAGGTAGGGGACGCGGGCCAGGATCTCCGGTCCGAGGACGAACCGGAAGAGGCTCCTGTACTCCTGGTAGTGGATTTCCGGGATGCCGACCCGCCAGGACGAAAGCAGGACGAAAGCCAGGGCCGGCGGCAGGACGGCGAGGCCGAGAGGCTTGCGCAGGAGCCGCCACCGCCGGCGCCGGCCGGGCCGGCTCCCCCACGGGAGGACGGTCCTGAGCCCGGCCGCGGCCAGGGCCGCCGCGGCGAGCGGGAGGCCCTCGGTCTTGGTGAGAATGGCGCCCGCCAGCAGGAGGCCGGCCGCCAGGCCGCCGGAGAGGCGCGGCCGGGAATCCAGCAGGAGCGGCAGGGCGGCGCCGTAGAAGCATGCCAGCGGCAGGTCGCTGTAGGCGCTCACCGCGCCGCCGCCGTTGAAGAACGCGGGGAACGGCAGCAGGGCGGCGGCGGTGACGGTCCAGGCCGCGGCGGCGCTCCCGGCTCCCAGGCGCCGCGCGCCGCCGTGAATCAGCAGCAGCCAGACGGGCAGGAACGCCGCGTACACGGGCCGGAAGAAGGGCTGGTCCTCCCCCGCCCCGATCACCTCCTGGACGGCGACCTGGGCGACGGGCATCAGCAGGGGGTACCACGGGAGGCTGACGAACCAGCCGGGCTGCTTGATCGCGCGGGCGTCCACCGTCCCCTCGGCGCGCAGGTACTTGGCCTGGGCGCCCCAGGTCATGCGGCCGTCCCAGTCCGTCAGGGGCGTGTAGAGGGTCTGGGCCAGCGCCGCGAGGGAAATCACCACGGCGACGGCGGTCGCCGCCCGCTCCCAGGGAGGCCGCGGGCCGGTCCGGGGACTGCGCCGTCCGCGCCGCAGCCGCGCGATCAGCCCGGCGAGCGCGGGCGCGGCGGCGACCGCGAGGATGGCCGGCGGCCGCAGGGGCACGGAGAGGAAGTGAGAGAGGGCGTAGAGGATTCCGGCGGTCCAGGCGATCCCCAGCAGGTAGCCATAGGCCAGCCGGTGGGCGAGCGGGCGCTCGCGGATCGCGGGGAGAACCTCGGCGAGGCCGGCGCCGGGCGCGGCGAACAGGGCGACGCCGGCGAGGCCCGCGAAGGCTTCACCGGGGACCAAGCGCCTCCTCCCGCAACTGGCGGAGGAACTCTTCGCGGTCGAGGAAGACCGGCGGCTCCCCCCCGGGCACGGTGAGGACCACCCAGCGCGGCCCGGGCGGCATCGCCGACGCGACCCGGGCGGGATCCCTGAGGTCGTCGAGAGGTCCGAGGTAGCGCGCCCGCCGGGGCGCGAGGTCGTAGCGGACGAAGTAGGCCCCGCCGCTCCGCAACCCGCCGCCGTCGACCAGGAAGTATTCGCCGTCGCGGGGGATGGCGCGGCGGAGGGCCGCGATGGTCTCCACCCAGCCGTCTCCCATGACCCGGCGGCGGCTCGCGGCCATGTCCTCCCCCCAGTAGCCGTAGGTCCCGAGGAAGCGTTGACCGGCGTTGTAGATCCCCAGGCCGAGCCCCACCAGCAGGGAAACGGCGAAGAGCGCCAGCGTCAGGACGCGGAAGACGGAACCGGCGAAGGAAAGCACGGCGGGGGATTGTACTCGCCCCGGCGGCATACAATGCCCCGCCATGCCCGACCGCCGCCCCACCGTCGCCGTCGATCTGCGCGCCCTGGTCCCCGAGCCCACGGGCATCGGCGTCTACACGCGCTCCATGCTGTTGGGGTTGGCGGAACGGAACGGTGCGCGCTATCTCGGGATGGCGCACCGGCCGGTGCGGGGGGCGGAGGAGCTGACGGCGGCGGGGATCGCCCTGGAATCCCAGGACGCGCCGCTGGGCGTGCTCTGGCAGCAGCTCCGGCTGCCGCGCCGGCTCAAACAGGGCGACGTGGACCTCCTCTGGTCCCCGCTGATCACCCTGCCCCTGCGCTGCCCGGTGCCGGCGGTGGCCACGGTCCACGACCTGACGGCCCTGCTGCTGCCCGAGACCCACACGCTGAAGGTGCGCTGGAGCCTGCTGCCGTTCCTGCGCCCGTCGTTCGAGGCGGCGCGGCGGCTGGTGACCATCTCGCAGGCCACCGCGCGGGACCTGGCCTTCCACTTCCCCCAGTGCGCGGAGAAGATCCGCGTCGTCTATCCGGGCATCGATCCCGAGTTCCGGCCGGGAACGCCGGAGGAGATCGCCGCGACGCGCCGGGAGTTGGAGGCGCCGGAAGGGTACGTCCTCTACGTGGGGACCCTGGAGCCGCGCAAGAACGTGGGCGCGCTGCTGGACGCCTGGACGGCGTTGCGGGCGGAGGACCCGGCGACGCCGCCCCTGGTCCTGGCCGGCCCCTACGGCTGGGCGAGCGAAGGGCTGGCGCGGCGGATCGCCTCCCTGGCCCCGGAGGGGGTGCGCGCCCTGGGGCGGATCGAGCGCTCCCGTCTGGTGCGGGTCTTCCAGGCCGCCCGCGTGTTCGTCTACCCCTCGTTCTACGAGGGCTTCGGCTTTCCCGCCGCCGAGGCCCTGGCGTGCGGCGTGCCCGTGGTGGCCTCGAACGCCGCCAGCCTGCCGGAGGTGGTGGGGGACGCGGGCCTGCTGGCCGATCCCGGCGACTCCGGGGCCCTCGCCGGACGCATCAAGACCCTCCTCGACCACCCCGGCCGGGAGCCGGAAATGCGGAACCGGGCCGTCGCGAGGGCGGGACTCTTCCGCTGGGATCGCGCCGCCCGTGAGATGGAAGAGGTATTTTTCGAGGCTCTCGGGTAGAATCCCCAGTCTCAAATCCCTTTCCGGGAGCAGGTTTGCCTTATACGATCGGTATCGACGCCCGTAAAATTCAGGATTTCGGGATCGGCACCTACGTCCGGAACCTCATCCGGTCGCTGGCCGCCCTGGATTCCGAGAACCGCTATGTCCTGCTGGCCAAGCCGGAGGACAAGGCCGGGCTCCAGGATCTGCCGGAGAACTTCCAGGTCGCCCTGGAGACCTCCCCCGTGTACTCGGTGCGCGAGCTGTTCGCCCTGTCGTGGCACCTCTACCGGCGCAAGCTCGACCTCTACCACTCGACGCACTACGTGCTGCCGGCCCGGGTGGGCTCCAAGGTCGTGGTGACCATCCACGACATCATCCACCTGCTCTACCCCGAGTTCCTGCCCAGCAACCTGGCGTTCCTCTACGCCCAGCGCATGATCCGCCGCAGCCTGACCCGCGGCGACCGGATCATCGCCGTGTCGCAGAACACCAAGAACGACCTGATGCGGCACTTCGAGGTGGACGGCGGCAAGATCGAGGTGATCCACAACGGCGTGGACGACGCCTTCCGCAAGCGCCTGCCGCCGGAGGACCTGCAGCGCTGGCTGCGGGACCTCGGGATCGCCCAGCCCTACCTGCTGTTCGTGGGCAATCCGGCCAAGCCGCACAAGAACCTGGACACGGTGGTGCAGGCCTACGCGCGGGCGCGGCGGATGGCGCAGTTCGACGCGCCGCTGATCTGCGTGGGCAGCCGCCAGGGGTCGGAGTTCAAGATCCGCTCGCGGGCCGAGTACCTGGGGATCGGCGACAAGGTCCGCCTGCTCGGCCACGTGGCCCAGGAGGCGCTGCCGGCCATCTACCAGGGGGCGACGCTGTTCCTCTACCCCACGCTCTATGAAGGGTTCGGTCTGCCGATCATCGAGGCGATGGCGTCGGGGGTGGCGGTGATCACCTCCAACACCTCGGCCCTGAAGGAGATCGGCGAGGGCTACGCGCTGCTGGTGGACCCGCTGGACCTCGACGGCATCGCCAAGGCCATCGCCAGCCTGATGGGCAACCCGGAGCGCCGCGCCGCCTTCGCCGAGCGCGGGATGGGCCGGGCCGAGGACTTCCGCTGGGACCAGGCGGGGCGGCGGACGCTTGACATCTACCGGTCGGTCATCGAGGGACGGTCGTGATCCAGCCGTTCCCCGCGCCCCCCGCGTTCGCTCCCCCGCGCCCCCGGGTGGCGCTGATCCACGACTGGCTCACCGGGATGCGGGGCGGCGAGAAGGTCATCGAGACCCTGGCCGGGCTCTTCCCCGAGTCGCCGATCCACACGCTCTTCCATTTCCAGGGCAGCGTCAGCCCGGCCATCGAGTCGCACCCGATCCACACCAGCTTCCTGCAGATGGCGCCGGGCATCACGCGGCACTACCGGCGCTACCTGCCGCTCTTCCCCATGGCCATCGAGGAGTTCGACCTCTCGGGCTACGACGTGGTGGTCAGCTCCAGCCACTGCGTGGCCAAGGGGGTCATCCCGCCGCCGGACGCCTTCCACCTCTGCTACTGCCACACGCCCATGCGCTACGCCTGGGACCAGGAGCACGTCTACTTTCCCGCCCGCACGGGGGTGGGGGCCCGGCTGCGCTCCATGATCCTCTCGGGCCTGCGCACCTGGGACGTCTCCTCGGCGGCGCGCGTACACCTGTTCGTGGCCAATTCCCGTTTCGTGGCGCGGAGGATCGAGACCTTCTACAACCGCCCGGCCGAGGTGGTGCACCCGCCCGTGGACGTGGACTTCTTCACCCCCGGGCCGGCGCGGGAGAAGGGGAAGGGGTACTGCCTGATCGTCTCGGCGCTGGCCCCCTACAAGAAGGTCGAGGATGCCATGGCGGCCTGCGAGAAGCTGGGGCTCGAGCTGCGGATCGTGGGCGAAGGCCCCGAGCGGGAGCGGCTGGCCGCCATGGCCGGACCGGGGGCGAAGTTCCTCGGCAAGGTCGACGACGCGGGGCTCCGGGAGCTCTACCGCGGGGCGGCGGCCTTCCTCCAGCCGGGGGTCGAGGACTTCGGGATCGCCTCGGTCGAGGCCCTGGCCTGCGGTGTCCCGGTGGTGGCCGTGGCCCGGGGCGGGGTGCTGGACATCGTGGAGGACGGGCGGCACGGCGTCCTCTATCCGGACTGGGAGGGTCCCTCCGCCCTGGCGGAGGCGATTGACAAAGCCGGCCGGATGAGATTCAATTCCTTGGACCTGCGCGACCGCGCCAAGTCGTTTTCTGTCGCGACTTTCACCGGTCGCATCCGTGCTCTTCTATCTCATCGGTTGCCAAGTTGAGGGTGTCCTTCCCTTGATCCAAGAACGCCATCGGAAGACCGCCGGACTTTACCTGTTCACCGACCTCGCGGCGACGCTGGCCGCCTTCATCACCGCCTGGCTGCTCAGGTTCGAGATGGAGGTGATCCCGCTCACCAAGAACATCCCCGAGTTCGGTCCCTACCTCCGCCTCGTCCCGTTCATCCTCGTCCTCTGGCCCATGGTCTTCTACTTCCATGGGCTCTACCAGAGCCGGCGGGGACGCAGCCGCGTGGACGAGGTGCTCACGGTGTCGCTCGCCGTGCTGCTCTCCACGGTGCTGCTGTCAGTGGTGATCGCCTGGTACCGGCCGCCGGCCGCGCCGGGCAGCCACGAGGTCTTCACCTACAGCCGCGCCTTCATCGGTCTGTTCGCGCTGGTCGACTTCGCCTTCGTGGCCGGCACGCGCATGCTGGCGCGCTCGACGCTGCGGCGCGTCCGCAGCTCCGGCCACAACCTGCAGCGCATCCTGGTGGTGGGCGCGGGACTGCTCGGCCGCGAGATCACGACCAAGATCCTCGCCCACCGCGAGATGGGCTTCGAGGTCGTGGGCTTCCTCGACGACGATTCCGGCAAGGCGGGCTCCACGATCTGCGGCGTGCCGGTGCTCGGCACCACGCGGCAGGCGGACGAGGTCCTCGCGGCGCAGCGCATCGATCAGGTTTTCATCACCCTGCCGCTGGAGGCCCACAAGAAGATCCTCCAGCTCCTCGAGCTGATGGCCCGCGAGTGCGTGGAGGTCAAGCTCGTCCCCGACATCCTCCAGTACGCGACCCTCAAGGCCGCGCTCGAGGACCTCGACGGCACGCCGGTGATCAATCTCTCCGAGATGCCGCTGCGGGGTTGGAACAGCATGGTCAAGCGCGGCATGGACCTCGCCATCGCGCTCGCCTCGCTGGTCGTGCTGCTGCCGCTCTTCCCCATCATCGCGCTCGCCATCTGGCTCGAGGACCACGGCCCCGTGTTCTACCGCCAGGAGCGCATGGGGCTCGACGGCCGCTCGTTCATGATCCTGAAGTTCCGCTCGATGCGCGTCAACGCCGAAGCCAGCAGCGGTCCGGTGTGGGCGATCAAGGACGATCCGCGCCGCACGCGCGTCGGCGGCTTCCTGCGCGCGTGGTCGATCGACGAGCTGCCGCAGATCTGGAACGTGATCATGGGCGACATGTCCATCATCGGCCCGCGTCCCGAGCGGCCGACGTTCGTGCGCGAGTTCAAGCACAAGATCCCGCGCTACATGGTCCGCCACCGCGTGAAGTCGGGCATCACCGGCTGGGCTCAGGTGCACGGTTGGCGCGGCAACACGTCGATCAAGAAGCGGATCCAGTACGACCTCTACTACATCCAGAACTGGTCGCTGTCGCTCGACTTCAAGATCCTCTGGATGACTCTGCGCTACGCGCTGCGCCTCAACGCGCACTAGCGCACCCTCGCTCAAACCCTTATAGAACGGGCTTTTCAACGCCGGTCCGCGAAGCGCGGACCGGCCGCGCGAGAGCTCGCGCGCGCGCCGTTCGGCGCCGCTTCGCGGGCAACGCCCCGAGTCCTGTGCAACCGGCACTACAACTTGAGGCGTAAAATCTCTTGACGCCCAAGATGTTGGGGGCGTAACCTAAACGCATCACAATTCCGCCCCTCGGGGGCAAACTCTGAAAGGAGACACCATGGCTGTGACTGACAAACCGGCGAAGAAGACAGCGGCGAAGAAGCCCGCTACCAAGAAGGCTGCCGCCAAGAAGCCGGCGGCGGCGAAGAAGACCGCTGCCAAAAAGCCTGCTGCCAAGAAGACCGCCGCGAAGAAGGCGACCAAGACCGTGACCGCGAAGAAGAGCGCGGCGAAGAAGCCTGCTGCCGCGGCGAAGAAGGTTTCCGCGAAGAAGCCGGCGGCGAAGAAGACCGCCGCCAAGAAGACTGCTGCCAAGAAGCCGGCGGCGAAGTAGGCAGAGATTCAAGGCGACGTTCTGGACTTTTTCCGGGGCGCTGGTTGTCTGTCGGCCTCTCTTGATTTCGTCTCCAGCGTCGCCCTGCACGGCGTAGCGTCTCCGCCCCGTGACGTGACCGTCGTGCCGACCCCAAGAGGACGCTTCACCCCTCGATGTTCTTCAAGCGGCTCGCCGCCGCACGATCCACCATCCACAGACGGTTCGTTTCCACCACCTGCGCCGGATAGCGTTCAGGCTCGCGCTCGCCTGCGATCACCGCCCGCAACGCGTCGGCCTTGTCCTCGCCGCTGACGAGGAACAGCGCCTGGCGGGCGTGATTCAACGCCGGCGGCGTCAGCGTGATGCGGAACGCGCGCTGCGCTTCCACCCACGGCGCCGCCACCACATGGTCCTTCTCTTTCACCGCGGGGCTGCCGGGAAACAGCGACGCGGTGTGGCCGTCCGCACCGAGGCCGAGCAGCAGCAGATCGAGATCCGGCTGCTCGCCTGGCGCGAGACCGAAGAACGCGCGCAGCTCCGACTCGTACGCCGCCGCGGCGCGCCGCGCGTCCGGGTCCTCCGCCTCGATGCGATGGACGTTGCCCGGCGGCACGGGCACGTGATCGATCAGCGCCTCGCGCGCCATGCGGAAGTTGCTGTCCGCGTGATCGGGCGGGACGTGCCGCTCGTCCCCCCAGAAGAGATGGATCGCGGACCACGGCAGGCGCTCGCGGTAGGGCTCGCTCGCGAGCAGACGATAGAGAGAGCGCGGCGTCGAGCCCCCGGAAAGCGCCAGCGTGAAGCGGCCCCGCTCGGCCACGGCACGCTCCGCGGCGCGCGCGATCTCCTCGGCCGCCGCGCGCGTCAGCTCGTCCAGGCTCGCGAACACGCGGACTTCAGCGCCGCTCACTCTCTCCACTTCCTGCCATGCCTCTGGATCAGCTCGTCGGCCTCTTTCGGTCCCCACGTGTTCGCCGCGTAGTTGGGAAAGTCGCGGGGCTTGAGCGCCTTCCACACGTCGAGGATCGGCGTCACCACGCACCATCCCGCCTCCACCATGTCGCTGCGGTGGAAGAGCGTCGAGTCGCCCATCATGCAGTCGTAGAGCAGCGTCTCGTAGCCGGTGTGGAGCGTGCTGCCGAAGTAGTCGGCGTACTGGAAGTGCATCTTCACCGTGCCCAGCCGCATCGTGGGTCCCGGCACCTTGCCTTCGAAACGCAGCGAGATCCCTTCGTCCGGCTGGATGTGCAGCACCAGCACGTTCGGCGTCAGGCGCTCCACCGGCGTGTCGCGGAACAGCGTGAACGGCGCGCGCTTGAACTGCACGGCGATCTCGCTCACCCGCTTCGGCAGGCGCTTGCCGGTGCGCAGATAGAACGGCACGTCTGCCCAGCGCCAGTTGTCGACGAACAGCTCGAGCGCCGCGAAGGTCTCGGTGACCGAGTCGGGCGCCACCGACTTCTCCGCGCGATAGGCGGGCACCTGCTTGCCGTCGTACGTTCCCTCGCCGTACTGGCCGCGCACCGTGCGCCGCAGCACGTCCTCGGGAGACATCGGGCGGATGGCGGAGAGCACCTTCACGCGCTCGTCGCGCACCGCGTCGGCGGCGAACGAAATCGGCGGCTCCATGGCGGTGAAGGCGAGGAGCTGGAACATGTGGTTCTGCACCATGTCGCGCAGCGCGCCCGCTTCCTCGTAGTAGCCGCCGCGCCCTTCCACGCCGACGGTCTCGGCCACGGTGATCTGCACGTGATCGACGTAGCGGCGGTTCCAGACCGGCTCGAAGATGCCGTTGGCGAAGCGAAAGACGAGGAGGTTGCGGACCGTGTCCTTGCCCAGGTAATGGTCGATGCGGTAGACCTGCGACTCGTCGAAGGCGCGCATGACGGCGTCATTGAGGTGGCGTCCCGACTCGAGGTCATGGCCGAACGGCTTCTCGATGACGATTCGCGACCAGGCGTCGGGACGGGCGTTCAGGCCCGATGCCGCGAGATTGG
>DASVAS010000070.1:0-140858 GCA_036376245.1 Thermoanaerobaculia bacterium
AGCCTTGTCGATCTGGTCGAAGGCCACGAAGCTCGCGAGACCCTTCGACGCCAGCACCCGCGTGATGGCCGCCGTCAGCGTCGTCTTGCCGTGATCGACGTGGCCGATCGTGCCGACGTTGACGTGGGGCTTTGAACGCTCGAATTTTTCCTTGCCCATGATCTCTCCCTCTGCTTATCGTTAGCCGGCGGCCTTCGCCACGACTTCTTCGCTGACGTTCTTGGGGGCCTGCTCGTAAGAGGCGAACTGCATCGAGTAGTTGGCGCGGCCTTGCGACAGCGACCGCAGGTCGGTCGCGTAGCCGAACATTTCCGACAGCGGCACCCTGGCCGCGATCACCTGGGCGTTGCCGCGCGCCTCCATCGACTGGATGCGCCCGCGCCGCGAGGTGACGTCGCCGATGATCTCGCCCATGTACTCCTCGGGCGTGACCACCTCGACCGCCATGATCGGCTCCATGAGCACCGGGCGCGCCCGCTTGCAGGCGTCCTGGAAGGCCATCGAGCCGGCGATCTTGAAGGCGATCTCGGACGAATCGACATCGTGATAGCTGCCGTCGTAGAGGTCGACCTCGACGCCCGTGCACGGGAAGCCCGCCAGCGGACCGGTCTCCAGCGCCTCCTTGATGCCCTGGTCGATCGGCTTGATGAACTCCTTCGGGATCACGCCGCCCACGATCTTGTTGTTGAAGATGTAGTCGGCTTCCGACGTCGGGCGCATGCGGATCTTGGCGTGGCCGAACTGGCCGCGGCCGCCCGTCTGCCGGACGTACCGGCCCTCGCCCTCGGCCTCCACCGTGATGGTCTCCTTGTAGGCGACCTGCGGCTTGCCGACGTTGGCGCCGACGTTGAACTCGCGCACCAGGCGGTCGGTGATGATCTCGAGGTGCAGCTCGCCCATGCCGGCGATCAGGGTCTGGCCGGTGTCCTTGTCGGTGTGGACGCGGAACGTCGGGTCCTCCTGCATCAGCTTGGCGAGCGCCACGCCCATCTTCTCCTGGTCGGCCTTGGTCTTGGGCTCGATCGCCACCTCGATCACCGGCTCGGGGAAGCTCATCGCCTCCAGCGCCACCGGGTGCTTGGGATCGCAGATGGTGTCGCCCGTGGTGACGTTCTTCAGGCCCACCGCGGCGGCGATGTCGCCGGCCCACACCTCGTTGATCTCCTCGCGCTTGTTGGCGTGCATCTTGAGGAGGCGGCCGATGCGCTCGTTGGTCCCCTTCTTGGTGTTGAGCACCGAGGTGCCCGACTCGATGTGGCCCGAGTACACCCGGAAGAACACGAGCTGGCCGACGTACGGGTCGGTCATGATCTTGAACACCAGGCCGGCGAACGGCTGGGTGTCGTCCGACTGGCGGATCACCACCTCGTCGGAGTGCGGATCGACGCCCTCGATCGGCGGGATGTCCAGCGGCGACGGCAGGTAGTCCACCACCGCGTCGAGCAGCGTCTGGACGCCCTTGTTCTTGAACGCGCTGCCGCACAGCACCGGCTGCGCCTGATTGCTGATCGTGGCGCGGCGGAGGGCGGCCTTGAGCTCGTCGACGGTGACCTCCTCGCCGGAGAGGTACTTCTCCAGGAGCTGCTCGTCGGTCTCGGCGATCGCCTCCACCATCTGCTCGCGCATCTTGTGGGCCTGATCGAGGTACTCCTCGGGAATGTCGACCAGCTCGTAGTCGGCCCCCATGGTCTCGGTCTTGTAGAAGATGCCCTTCATGCGGAGGAGATCGATGATGCCCTTGAACTGGTCCTCGCGGCCCCAGGGGAACTGGACCACCACCGGGTTGGCGGCGAGGCGCGTGCGCATCATCGACACCGTGCGGTCGAAGTCGGCGCCGATGCGGTCCATCTTGTTGACGAACGCGATGCGCGGCACGCGGTAGCGGTCGGCCTGGCGCCAGACGGTCTCGGACTGCGGCTCGACGCCGGCGACGGAGTCGAACACCGCCACGGCGCCGTCGAGGACGCGCAGCGAGCGCTCCACCTCGGCCGTGAAGTCCACGTGGCCGGGCGTGTCGATGATGTTGATCCGGTGGTTGTTCCAGAAGCAGGTCGTGGCGGCCGACGTGATCGTGATGCCGCGCTCCTGCTCCTGCACCATCCAGTCCATGGTGGCGGTACCCTCGTGGACCTCACCAATCTTGTAGTTGACCCCCGTGTAGAAGAGGATCCGCTCGGTGGTCGTCGTCTTGCCGGCATCGATATGCGCCATGATGCCGATGTTGCGCGTGTCTTTCAGAGGTGATTGCCGTGCCATGGTCTGACTTCTTTCTTCTTCCGCTCTCTCAGCTGCTTCGCTTTACCACCGGTAATGGGCGAAGGCCTTGTTGGCCTCGGCCATGCGGTGCGTGTCTTCCTTCTTCTTGATGGCGCCGCCGCGGTTCTCGGCCGCGTCCATGAGCTCGCCGGCCAGGCGGGCGCGCATCGTCTTCTCGCCGCGGCCCATCGCCACGGTGATGATCCAGCGCATCGACAGCGCCAGCTTGCGGGAGGGGCGCACCTCGACGGGGACCTGGTAGGTCGAACCGCCGACGCGCCGCGACTTCACCTCGACCGCGGGCTTGACGTTCTCGATCGCCTTCTTGAACACCTTCATCGGGTCGTCGTTCGTGCGCTGCCGGATGGCCTCCAGCGCGTCGTACAGAATCCGCTCGGCGACCGTCTTCTTGCCGTCCTTCATCACCACGTTGACGAACTTGGTGACGAGCTGCGAGTTGTAGAGCGGATCCGGCAGGATCTCGCGCTTCGGGACTTCTCTCCGCCTCGGCATGTCTTACTTGCCTCCCTGTCCGGCCTTGGGGCGCTTGGCGCCGTACTTCGATCGTCCCTGGCGGCGCTTGGTGACGCCGACGGCGTCCAGCGTGCCCCGGATGACGTGGTAACGGACGCCCGGGAGATCCTTCACGCGGCCGCCGCGGATCAGCACGATCGAGTGCTCCTGCAGGTTGTGGCCCTCTCCCGGGATGTAGGTGGTCACCTCGATGCCGTTGGTGAGCCGCACGCGGGCCACCTTGCGGAGGGCCGAGTTCGGCTTCTTGGGCGTCTGGGTGTACACGCGAACGCAGACTCCCCGCTTCTGGGGGGACGCCTGCAGCGCCGGACTCTTCGTCTTCGCTTCCAGGCGTTCGCGGCCCTTGCGCACCAATTGATGAATCGTAGGCATGCGTCCAGATCTCCTCGACCCGTTTTGTTCCCGTGTTGTCCGCGGAGCGACACAACCCCGCCCCATCCCTTGATGGGTCGGACGGCCCATGCTCCGGCCCCGAACGGTGTTCAGGGTAAAGGTCTTCGGCTGAAGACTTAACTGCCCCCGTCCCTGGCGGGACCATCGGCAGTGAAACCCGCAGAGTTTAACTGAGAGGCCGGCGCACGTCAAGAGACGACCGCGCCCAGACCTTTATACAGGTCAGCCAGCGGGAAACGGAGTATAAGCCGGAGGGCCCTTCCCCCGCAAGAGGCCGGCGGTTTGAGCCTCCAACTCATAGAAGAAGGCGCTCACCTTCCGGCCGGACACCGGGCAAGTCGGGATGATAAACCATCTGGGGCGGGAAGGCTATTCCCGCTCTACGGCCCTTTGCCAGTCGGGCGGTCCGCCCTTCGAGACCTCACCCTCGGTCCCTCTCCCATCTCCCTGCCGCCCGCCCCCGGGAGAGGGAGGGCTCTGCGCTTGAGGTCTTCTTGAGATCGGCAAGATCGCTTCCTCATCGTTCCCCCTCTCCCGGTCGGGTGGGAGGGCGCTGGGAGAGGGGGCCAGGGGGTGAGGTCTCGGAGGGCACGCCGCCCCGGCCAGGAGAACCTCAAGAAGGCCACAGCCAGAGCACCACCCCGCCCGCCGCCAGCACCGCCCCGAACAGGACCGCGATCCGCCAGAGCATCCGCCGGCTGCCCAGGAAGGCCACGATGCCGGCCTTGAAGATGAGGTTGGACATCGCCGCGATCAGGATGGCCCGCCAGCCGTTGCCGGGGGCGAGGCCGCCCTGGTCGACCAGCCGGGAGGTGGAGAGGGTGATGGCGTCGACGTCCGTGAGGCCCGAGATGCCGGCCACTATATAGATACCGGCGGCGCCGAAGCGGTCGCGGGCGAAGGCCACGGCGAGGAGGACGCCGGCGTAGAGGAGCCCGAAGATGATGGCCGGCTTGAGCTCCGCCGGGTTCTCCGGCTCCTGCGGCTCGGGGCCGTCCTGGTGGCCGAGCAGCCACGCCGCGGCCGAGACCGCGACGCACACCCCCAGCATGACCGCCAGGGGAGGGGCCAGCACCCGGAAGCTGCCGAACGCCACCGCCGCGATCTCCAGCAGCACCCGCGCGAAGACCACCGTCGAGGCGATCATGACCACCAGGGCCGCGAGCCGGGAGCCCTCGGGGTCCTCCTTGGTGCGCCGGGCGTGGCTGACCGTGGTGGCCGTGCTCGAGATCATCCCGCCGAGCACGCCTCCGAGGGCGGCCCCGGCCTTGGCACCGAACAGCTTGAAGGCCACGTACCCGAGCAGGGACAGGCCCACGATGAGCACCACCATCCACCAGATCTGGTAGGGGTTGAGGACGTCGTAGGGCCCGAACGTCCGGTCCGGCAGGATGGGGAGGATGACCAGGGCGATGAGGACGAACTGCATGATCCCCCGGATGTCCTTCTCCCCCATCCGTCCCGCGAACTGATGGAGGGGCTCCCGCAGGTGGAGCAACAGCGCCACCACGCCCCCGAGCACGACCGCCACCGGCATCGACCCGATCACCACCCAGACCCCGATGCCGTACATGACGAGCGCCGTGAACTCCGTCGTCTGCCCCGGCTCGGCCTCGCCCTTGCCGATCCGCGCCAGGTTCCCCATGGTGACCAGCAGCGCCGAGCACACCAGCCCCACCGCCACGATCCACCCGCCGAACGTCTTCCCGAGCTGCCCCGCGACGGCCCCGAACAGGGTGATGAGCGCGAACGTGCGGATCCCCGCGATGGTCGAGCCTGTGCGCTCGCGCTGGAGGCCCACCAGCAACCCCAGGCCGAGCGCGACGGCGAGCTGTATATAGATGTCGGGGATCATCCCAGGCTGATTCTGCCACAGCCGCCCCGGAGCAGGCGTAGAGACGCTCCCAGACGCTCAACGACACCGCCGCGGAGGCCACGGGGACGGCGGGGCGTCTCCTCGGAGGGTAGGCCGGCTCGGAAGGCACGGGCCTTCCTGAACGGCGAGGGTTCCGAACCGTGCCTTCAGGCACATCCGCGGGTAGCCCCATGGTTTCGACCTGGGGCGGCGGAGGGCAGAGCCTCTCCGGAAGGGCAAACGCGGTACGGCGAAGGGCGGCGTCGGTTACTCCCGCCCCCCCGCGTCAACGGCAGCGGCAGCACCTCTACCCGAAAGACGTTGAACCCTGGAACGCGCGTCGTTTAGTATTCCTCCTTACCAAAGACCCCCTATGGACTCGCATCGAAGCGGAAATACTTCTCTGCACTTGCTCACGCGCGCAAGAGCCGGGGACGACTCCGCTCTAACCGAACTGCTTGAACGGTACATTCCCCGGCTCCGCCGGTGGGCATCGGGCCGCGTCCCCGGCACGGCGCGGCCGATGATCGAGACCGACGACATCGTTCAAGAGACCGTCATCCGAACACTGCGTCACCTGGAGGATTTCGACGCTCGCGGCGAGGGCGCGCTTCAGGCCTATCTCCGACAGGCCATTCGCAACCGCCTTACTGACGCCTACCGGCAATACTCTCGTCGGCTGGTGGATACCGCAGTGAACTCCGACATCCCGGGGGAGGCGCCATCTCCGTTGGAAGAGGCAATCGGTCAGCAGGCGCTCGACCGTTACGAAGCCGCGCTGCTGCGACTCAAACCGGAGGAGCGGGAGATCATCATTCTTCGCATCGAGCTGTGCTACAGTTACAATGAAATCGCACACCTGCTCGGCAAGCCGTCCGCCGTCGCATGCCGGATGGCGGTGAGCCGCGCACTGGCGAATCTCTCCGTCGAGATGGGCCGTGCACGTTAAGCACACCGAACTCCTCGAGCTTGCCTCTAGTGTGGCCGACGGTGACGCGCCCAAGTGGCCCTCACCAGTCGATGAGGTCTCTGCGCGAGTTATCGACGAGTTACGGATCATCGACACGATCGCTCGCCTCCACCGGGAACGGCTGGCCCCGCTCATCAGTGCGGATGGCGCCGAAGACGAAACAGAGGACGCGCCCGAGATCCCGGAGGCCTGGGGCCATCTGCGCATCGTTAATCGTCTTGGTGCTGGAGGGTTCGGCGAGGTCTTCCGCGCCTGGGACACCAACCTCCAACGAGAGGTTGCACTGAAGCTGCTGCGTCCCAGCGCTGGAGGCGCGACGCGCTCGGAATCCGTACTGCATGAAGGGCAGCGTCTGGCACGCGTGTCCCACCCCAACATCGTGTCCGTCTACGGCGCTCAGCAACTCGGGGGGCGTGTCGGAATCTGGGGTGAGTTGCTGAACGGTCGCACACTGGCACAGATCGTCGAGAACGACGGCCCGCTGAGCGCGAAGGAAGCCTGTGTGGTCGGCGACGCGGTCTGCCGCGCGCTTTCCGCTGCGCACCGGCAAGGCGTGCTGCACCGCGACGTCAAGGCGCAGAACGTCATGCGGGAGAAAGGCGGCCGGATTGTCTTGATGGACTTCGGCCTCGGGCTCGATGTCAACGGCGCCGTGCAGCCCGCACGCTTGGCGGGCACGCCGCTCTATCTTGCACCGGAACTACTCGACGGAGGACGCCCCTCGGTCCGATCCGACATCTACAGTCTTGGCGTTCTCCTGTTCTATATCGTGACCGGCACGATGCCCGTGACCGGCCGGTCGCTCGACGAGATCGCCGCCAGGCACCGGAGGGGAGAGCGGCAGCGGTTGCCTGACCTGAGGGGAGATCTGCCGGTCTCGTTCATTCGCGTAGTGGAGCGCGCGCTGGCCGTGGACCCAGCCGATCGGTTCGCGAGTTGCGGCGAGATGCAAGACGCGCTGGCGATCGCTGCCGACGGCGTGGTGCCCGGACCGGTACGCCAGCCTGCCGCCAGGCGCATCATCGCGTTGCTTGCCGCGGCGGTCGTCGTGACCGCCGTGATCACGGCGGCAGTCGCGGTCCGCACCCGCGCATCGGCCGTAGTTTCGCCGCCGGTCGCGGCCTCGATCGAACCGCCATCAGGCACCCGTTTTAGTGAAACAATGCGGAACGTGGCCGCGGTCTCGCCCGATGGCCGGCACTTGGCGTTCGTGGCGACGCGCGACGGCGAAAGCCGCCTCTGGGTGCGCTCTTTGGCATCCGGAGAGGTACGCGAGTTGCCAGACACGACTGGAGCCTGCAACCCGTTCTGGTCGCCAGACAGCGCGACGCTTGCGTTCTTCTCGGGGGGGAAGGGGCTCCGCAGCGTCAGCCTCGCCGGGATCCGTTCCGAGACGCTGGCTACTATCACTGAGGAGCGCGGCGGGACTTGGAGCCGCGAGGGCGTGATCCTTTTCGCGCGCGGGCCGCGCGGCGGCCTGTTCACGGTCACGGGCAGTGGCGGGCCCCCCGAGCCGCTTCTGAAGCCTGACGCCGCCCGTGGCGAATTCGGATTCCAATGGCCGCAGTTCCTTCCGGATGGGCGGCGGTTCGTTTTCTTTGTCTGGAGCAACGATGCGCAGGTTCGCGGCATCTATCTGGGACGCCTGGGCAGTACGGAGCGAACGCGTCTCATTGGATCGGACACGAGCGGCATCGTCGCCGGCGGCCACCTGCTGGTCGTCAGTGACGGCACGCTCGCCGCCTACAGGCTCGACATGGCTAGTGGCCTGATCGTCGGCCCGGCGCAATCCTTGATCTCCAATGTCACCGCGACGCCGACCTTCCGCAGTGCCGTCACCGCGTCCGATACCGGCGTGCTGGTCTACACGCCGTCGCAGACCGGCGACGTCACTACGCTTACGTGGTTCGACTCGTCCGGCAAGCAGCTTCAGGCGATCGAGGCGAGCGGCAGATTCAGGAACCCTGCTGTGTCAGCGGATGGCCATTACCTCGCGGTGCAGCAGTACCACGACTCAATGTCTGAACTGCGCCTGTTTGACTTGGTGCGTGGCGGAAACTTCCGCGTTCCCCATCCGTCAAACGCCGAGTTCCCCGTGTGGTCGCCCGACGGCCGGTTGACGTTTGCAGCCACCGATCGCGGCTGGCTCGACCTCTTCGTCACGCGCATCGACGGCGATTCGCACGCCCAGAAGCTGCTCCAGTCGGACGCTGACAAGATGCCGAACGACTGGTCGCCGGACGGGCGGTACCTCAGCTACACCTCGCTCTCAGCCGGCGGCGATTACGACCTCTACGTGCTGCCGGTGTCGCCGGGCGGCTCTCCGATTGCGATCTCGAACGAGGCCTTTCAGGAGGCGGACGGGCATTTCTCGACTGATGGCCGTCAACTCGCCTACGTCACCACTGCCACGGGACAAGCGGAGGTTTATGTTCGACGGTTCCCGTCGGACGGGATCGTGCGGAAGGTCTCGACAGGTGGCGGCCTCAGTCCCGCGTGGAGCGCCGACATGCTGTATTTTCTCGATCTCTCTGGACGCATCATGAGAGTCCGCGTTCCTGACAATAATCACGCCGCGATACCGGCGCCGGAAGTAGTGATGCAAGCGGACATCATCACGGCCGGCGCGTCGCGCAATCACTTTGCGCTCGCGCCTGGGGCGACCCGACTGCTCGTCAACAGCCCCGCCGCAGGCGAGCGAAGCACCAGCATCGCGGTGCTTGCGAACTGGGAGAGCCTCGTCCAATAACCATAACGACTGAAGGGAGGAAGACACGATGCCGAACGCCCCCGAGCCACAGCTCAGCCTGAAGACCATCGTCGACGCTATCGACGTGCTGGAGACGCACTACGGCGCTATCTCCGTCACCGGTACCGATCGGGTACGGCAGAAGGCGACATTGAAGTTCCTCGCCAGTCTGAAGGAACTCGTGCAATCGTTCTGTCTGCAGGGAGCAGGCGATGACGAGGGCGAACTCGGGTATCTGAATCTGACGGGACCTCGAGGCCAGTAGGCAATGAGCTTAGTAGCTCCTCGGTACTACCGCCGCTCTCGGTGGCTCGCCGCGCAGTGGGAAGGCGATCGTCTGGCGGTGAGCAACTATCTGACGGGCGGCGCCGCTCTTCTCTCGGCAGACGAGGCCGTCCTGCTCTCGGCGATGGCGTTCTGGCGCGACGTCCGGGATCTCGCACGGCAGTTTTCCGTCCGCAATGAGGCGGCGCTCGGCGAGAGGCTGCAGGAGCTCCACCTTTGCCAGCTCGTCGAAGCCGCGGGCGAGCTGCCGGATCCGCGAGAGCGGCCCCTCGAATCTTGGGAAACATGGGATCCCATCGCTTCCCACTTTCATCTCGCTACACGCGACGTTCGCTATGCCTCGCGGGAACAGGCCGACGAAATCCTGGAACGTCGCCAAGCCCGCGTGCCGCCGCCTGCCGCGCTGAAGCACACCATCGGTGATCGCATGCACCTGCCCGCGTTCACGCACGACGGAGCGTTTCCGGAGGTTCTGCTGGCGCGCCGCTCGTGGCGGTCATTCGGAGCGCGACCGCTGACACTCGCCGAGTTCTCGGATCTGGCGGGGCTGTCGTTTGCCGTCCAGAGTTGGGCACAGGTCAAGGGTCGGTGCGTGCCCCTGAAGACATCGCCGTCGGGTGGCGCCTGCCACAGCATAGAGATCTATTGGGCGGTGCGGGACGTGGAGCATGTGGAGCCGGGACTCTACCACTACGGCGCAGATGATCATGTATTGACCAGAGTGTCCGGATCGTGGTCCTGGGAGCGCATCCAGACGTATTTCCCGGGGCAGCCATGGTATGGCGGCGCATCCGCGATTGCTCTGATGACGTCGGTGTTCGGCCGCGTACAGTGGAAGTACCGTCATCCCCGAGCTTACCGCGTGATCCTGATCGAGGCGGGGCATCTCTGCCAGACGTTTTGTCTGACCGCCACCTGGATGGGACTAGCGCCATTCTGTTCCGCCGCGCTCGCAGACACCGAGATCGAGCGGGACCTCGGCATTGACGGCGTTTCGGAGGCAGTGCTTTACGCGGCGGGTGTCGCGCCGAGACCCGACGGTGTGGAGTGGGCCCCCTCCCCGGACAGCGCAGAGCATCCCGCGACCGTGCCGCCGGCGCACCGCGGGCGAGTGGAGAGGACGGAACAGACATGAGCAAATGGGACCTTGTACGCAATGCGTTCGAACTCGATCCGGCTGTCACCCACTTTACCGCTATGTCTATCGCGTCCCATCCGGCGGCGCTCCAATGGCAAATAGACAACCACCGCAACGCGTTTAACCGGGGGCCGCTCGCGCACGTCTTGACACAGTTTCCTATCGCGGAACAGGCAGCGTTCGAGGCGGTGGCGGCGTATTTCGGCGCCGACGCGTCCGCAATCGCCTTGACTGGCAGCACCACCATGGGCCTGGCCCAGGTGTTGGGTGGGGTGGTGGTCGCTCCACACCAGGAGATCCTGACGAGCACGGCCGAGCACTTTACGACGCTCGACACGCTGGAGCTCAGGGAAAAACGTGATCGCACGGCGTACCGCACCTTTCAACTGTACAAGCGGGCCTCAACGGCGACAGCAGCGGAAATCGTCGACAGCGTGAGAGCAGCGATAAAACCCGAGACGCGCCTGCTGTCGCTCGCCTGGGTGTACTCATCGGACGGCTTGAAGATTCCCGTTCGCAATATCGCTGAGGTCGTAAAGGCGGAGAACGCTTGCCGTCAGGATCCGCGCGAGAAGCTCCTGTTCTCGGTCGACGGCGTTCACGGCTTTGGAGTGGAAGACTCGACATTCGACGCCCTCGGCTGCGACCTCTTCATTGCTGGTTGCCACAAATGGGTGTTTGGTCCGCGTGGCACCGCGATCGTCTGTGGCAAGCCGGACGCGTGGGAGGAAGTAGTGCCGATCATGTTGACGTTCTCCGCGAAGACGAAAGGACCTGGACGCATTCACACGCCAGGGGGTGTTCACGCCTACGAGCACACATTGAGCCTTGCGACGAGCTTCCACTTCCTCTCGGCGCTCGGGAAATCCTCCGTGTACGGGCGCGTCCGGCAACTCGTCGAACGGCTTCGAGCTGGGCTGACCGAGCGCGGCATGCTGATCGAAACGCCCGCCGCCACACAGCTTTCCTCCGGCATCGTGTGCTTTCGTCACCCGGAGGAAAAGCCTGCGGTGACGGTCCGTCGCCTCATGGACAGCAAAATTTACATCACGGAATCCCCCAAAGACCCCAGCGGCACCAGCCACGCGCGCGTGTCCGTCGCGATCTTCAACAACGAAGCGGACATCGATCGGCTCGTCGCCGCCCTGTAGGTCTGTTACACCTGCCCGCCTCTCACGTTTAGGACATCAGGAGCCAATCAGGCGACGTACACACGCGCCGCCTGATTGGCTCTCAGGAGGGGCGTCCGAAACTCGTCAGCATCAAAGCCATCGGGATTGTAGCTCTATCGACTGGTGCATCTACCACGGAACGGAGTGTAGATATTGTGATAACCAAATCTAGACATGAGAGGTCTCCCTACCCCATCTGTAGAGATTTTATTCACACACCGTTTAGTAGTGATCCCCTGAAGTCCGCCCCACCCCTCCCCAACTCCTATAGAATTCCCGCCATCTCTGCCTCGCCGAGATCGACATCAATGGCCACCCTCCCCACCCCTCCCGGCGACCTCACTCCCGAGCAGCTCTTCCTCGGGCACCTGAAGCTTATCGAGGAAATTATCGCCCACGCGTGCCGGCGGTCTCGCTTCAGTCCCCAGGAGTCCCAGGACTTCAGCCAGGAAGTTATGGTCAAGTTCATAGAGGACAACTACGCCGTTCTCCGGAAATATCAGGGGCGGAGTAGCATAAAGACGTACCTGACTGTCGTCATCCATAGATTTCTGCTGGACTACCAGAACAAGCTCTGGCAGAAATGGCGACCCTCGGCGGAAGCGGAGCGGCTAGGGCAGGTTGCAATACGGCTGGAGATGCTGACCGTCCGAGATGGGCATCCGTTCAAGGAGGCGTGCCGACATCTGTGGGACGAGGGCGTTGAGATGTCCGAGGACGAGTTGACTCAGCTCTGGGTCAAGCTCCCCGACAGGAGTCTCCGGCGGTTCGTCGGTGAGGACCAGTTACAGAACATGGCGTCTCACAAACCGAACCCAGAGGAGCGCTCCATGGCACGGGAGCGGGCAGAAGGGAGGCGGAGGTTGACCATAGCCCTATACCGAGCGCTTGCAGAGATTCCCAAGGAGGAGAAGTTACTGGTCCGCCTGAGGACGGAATTCTCTGTCGCTGACATCGCCCGTATGCGCAAAGTGGATGCCAAACCTCTCTATCGGCAGCTGCAGAAGATCTATGAAAAATTGCACAAACTCATGGAACGACAGGGCGTTCGGCGGCAGGACGTACAGGAGATCCTGGATTGGCTGCAGCCCGACCTGGAGTTCTAGGCATGGCCTCTGGAAAAGGGGTAATCTTCTATAGATGTCCGTCTAACTGAGAGGGCATACTTTAGGCGGATTAAAGAATGCAGGAATTTGCACCTAAGATACCGACTCCTCCTAACTCAGGGAAATCGCATCCCTCCGCAGAGAATATCACCGCGTATACAGGGGAGTCGTGTCCCTCAGATGAGGATCTCGCCGCCTACATCGATGGCACCCTCTCCCCAGCGGAGATGAAGCTCATCGAGAGTCACATCGCCTCCTGTGAGGACTGCTACAACGTCTATCTCGGGGTTTTACAATTCCAGCTTGATCACGAGCCGGCGCCAGCGGATCCCGCCGAGGTTCTGCGGTTCCCGGCGATCAACAAGCCTCCAAAGCCTTGGTGGCTCGGCAAGGCGGCAGCGGCGATCATCTTGGGAGTCGGATTCGGTATCGGCGGCGGATACGTGTTTTTCCTGTCTTCTCCTCCAGGCATGAGCCCCGACAGAGTCACCCGCCCCATCCAGAGCAGGGAGGATCTGGCGGAGCAATCCTGGCTAGGGCCGACGTTCCGCGGGTCCGGAGAGGAAGGAGATGCGCCCCTGGATCCAGCGTCCTTCCAGTTAGGTGTGCAACTCGTCAACCTCCAAATCGGCCTTGCAGCCAATGAAGGCGAACGATCCCAGGACGTGGTGGCCCGCATCCTCCAACTCCTGGACGATCAACTGTTTGTCAAGGACCTGAGGGAAAGCTATGGAGAGATCACCACTGCTATCTCGAACGGGACGCCGCCGCGGGATCTCCTCGGGAAGGCTACGGAACTGGCCAGCCAGACGCGAGCTGTTGTGGATGCCTCCCACCTCGATCTCGGCCAGTTCGTCGAAGCCGGACGCCTTTCCGCCATCGCTCAGGAGCCTTCCTTCTTCCAGCGCGGTGAGAACCGCGAATTCCTGCGCAGGACGATCTGGCGGCAGAGGTTCGGGATCGGCGACATGACGATTGACCCCGCCGCTCTCCAGAGCCTCAAGGACGTCTCCGAGGTTCTCGACCAGGACACCCTCTCATCCGCCGATTACGCTAGCCTACGCAAGAGCTTCGACCGGATTCTCGAGATCTACTACCCGGCGTAAAGCGTCTCTGAACCGTCCCTTCAGGGACAATCGCAGGTAGCCCCACGGTTTCAACCTGGGGCGGCGCCGGTATCGGACCACTCCGGATCGGCATCGGCTCTCACCGGGCCGCCTCCACGGGCCGTCCAGGGCAAATCCCGCCTTCCCGCCCCAGGTTCGGACAGCGACCTCTGCTCATCCTCTCTCAGGAGAGACCCTTACGCCAGGGAGAGAACGGCTTCCGGCCTCGTTCCCCCGGCTTCAGACGCCCCGCACCGGATTTCGGGCCTCATTCCCCGCTTTCAGGGTGACGTTCTCCCGATTTCGCGTCCCATTCCCTCGGGCGCAGGCGATGCGGAAGGCGGAGAAGGCTCCGTTCCCCGCCTTTCCGCTGACCTGCAAGCAAGGGAATGCCTCCCGATGTCCTCTTCGGCAGCCATTCCCCGCGGGGAACGTCAGCCGAAGAAGAGAGAACAGCTCTCGAAGGCCAGGGAATGGGAGCCGAAGGGTCTTCAAGGAGGCCTTCCTCGCGGGGAAGGTCTCTCGAAGGGCGGGGAATGATGCCTTCCCTCCCTTCGTCGTCAGGGGAAAGCCGGGGAACGTCGTCGAGAATCCGGGGAATGAGGCCTGAAATGGGCTTCGCGTTCCCCGAAATCCGCTACCCGAGACGCTCAGCGGACCCGTAGAGGGCCGCGAGGTCCTCCACCTGACGCAGAACGGCTTCCCTCCTCGCCTTCAGCTCTTCCGCGAGACGCCTTCTGGTTCGGAGGAGAAGGTAGGCCCTTGCCTCGTGCCAGAAGATGGCCCGGCGGTCGTGGAAGAGGAGGGCGACGTAGCCGGTCACCGGGGCAAGAAGCGCGGCGGCGAGACCGATCCAGGCTCCCCCTTCTCCCACGTACTTTCCCCAGTAGTGCGCGGCCAGGAAGCCTTCCGTGATCCAGGTGAGGGGAAAGAGGAAGAGAGCGCCCATCATCTTATAGGTGGCGATCTGGTCCGGCTGGCGGTTGAGGCGCTTCACCACCGAGCCCACCAGACGGTAGACGGGATAGTTGAGGAAGGTTCCGATCGTGGCCAGGGGGAGGTGCACCAGGAGGCGCAGGAAGGTCCGGACCACGAAGCGCAGGACCGGCGAGGGCGGGTAGGCCGCTCCCACCTGGTCGTCCCGGAGATGGAAGGCGCGCAGGAGGTCGTCGTACTCCTTGACGCGGCGGGCGGCGGCGGCGACCTCGTCCGGATGGCTGCGGCGCAGGTCCAGGTAGCCCTGCAGGAAGGCCTTGCGGAAGGAGAAGCCCTCCGAAAGCCTGCCGCGGCTCGGCAGCTCGGGCGCGCGGCGGCGGTAGAGGTCCGCGGCCCGGGCGATCAGGCGGGCGTCCTCCCAGGTGTCGTAGTTGAGCGTGACGTCCTTCAGGCCGTCGTCCATGCGGTCGGTCAGGGCGCGGACGGCGCCCTGGGGATCGGTCTCCGCCTGGGCGACCTGCGGGGCGGGATCGATCGGCGGGCCGACCTGGATGAGGGCTCTGGAACGGAAGGTCTCCCGGGAGTCGAAGAGGAGGCCGACGGGGACGATCCGGACGCCCAGGCCAGGATACTTCTTCTCGGATTCGAGGACGATCCGCGCCGCGCCGGTCTTCAGGGGCAGGAGACCGGGCTCGTTGTGGCTCCCTCCCTCGGGAAAGAGGGCGAGGACGCCGCCGGAGCCCAGGAGCTCGTGGCTGCGGGCGAAGGTCTCGGCGTTTTTCGCCGGGTCCACGCCCTCGTCCTGCCGCCGGTAGACGGGGATCGCTCCGGCCAGCGTCAGGAAGGGGCGGACCAGCGGGTTCTTCCAGAGCGTGCTCTTGGCCAGGAAGCGGGGATGGACCGGCAGCGGCTCCACCAGCAGCAGCGGGTCGATCAGGCCGTTGACGTGGTTGGCGATCAGGACGAGGGGGCGGTCCCGTGGAATGCGCTCCGCCCCCACCACCTCGACTTCGCGGAAGAAGGCCTTGAGGACGAGGCGGGCGAGGCGGAGGAGGATGGGGGCGGGTTTGTCAGCCCCCCTCCCCGGAGCCCTCACCCCTGGCCCCTCTCCCGCCCCCTCCCGCACCTCCCCGGGAGAGGGGAAAGAAGTCATAAAGCTCCCTCCTCTCCCGGGGAGGGTGGGTGGGATGCGGGAGAGGAGGGCCGGGGTGGTGAGGGCTCTTCCCAGCTCTCCGCCTCCGCGTGCCCCCGCTTCTCGTCCACGAAGGCCATGCCGATCAGGCCCGCCACGAAGAACAGGGCCGTCGAGAGCATGGCGGTCCGCTGTGAGCCGGTGGCCGAGGAGATGGCTCCGAAGACCGCCGGGCCCAGCATGTAGGCCCCCTTCCCCGCCAATCCCCAGAAGCCGAAGAACTCGCCGCTCTTCTCCGGCGGCGAGAACAGGCCCACCATCCCCCGCGAGGCCGACTGCAACGAGCCGATCCCCAGGCCCGCCCCCATGGCGATCCACCAGAAGAGGGACTTGGTCTGGCAGAAGTAGGTGCCCGCGCAGACCGCGATCCACAGGGCCAGGGAGATCTGGATGGTCCGCGCCGCGCCGATGCGGTCCTGGAGGAAGCCGAAGAGGAAGGCGCCCGCCGCCGAGGTGAGCTGGAGGGCGATGAAGAGCGTGATCAGCTCGTCCGCCGTGAACCCCAGGGTCTTCTCCGCGAAGATGGCCGCGAAGGCGATCACCGAGGTGAGCCCCATGGAGAAGAGGAAGAAGATGCCGAGGAACTTCACCAGCTCGGAGAAGTGGCGCACCGACCGCCCGGTGTCCGCCAGCCGGGCGAAGCCGGCCCGGATGTACTGGAGCGGCGTGCCCGTGCCCCGCGGCGCCCGCTCGCGCAGGAAGAGGAAGGTCGGCAGCGCCGCGATCAGGAAGAAGACGGCCGTCACCAGCCAGGCCCGGCGCAGGCTCTCGACGTTCTCCGGCTTGAAGCCGCCGGCGAGCAGCGGCCGGATGAGGATCAGGCAGAGCAGGCCGCCGAAGTAGCCGAGCCCCCAGCCCAGGCCGGAGATGCGCCCGATGGTCTTCGGCGTCGAGATCTCCGGCAGGAAGGCCCCGGCCAGGTTCTCCCCGAAAGAGAAGCCGACGAAGGAGAGGACGAACAGCAGCAGCCCCAGGGAAACGTCGCCGGGCTCGACGAGCCAGAGCAGGGCCGTTCCCGTCACGCAGGTCAGGTAGGTGACCGCCAGGAAGATCTTCTTGCGCCCGGAGTCGTCGGCGACGGCGCCGACGATGGGAGAAAGGAGAAGGACGAACAGGTTCGCGAGGAGCAGCCCGGTCCCCCAGAGGAAGTCGCCCCGCCCGTCCGGCGCCACCAGCTTCGTGAAGTAGATGCTGAAGGCCACCGTGACGATGACGGTCGTATAACTGCTGTTGGCGAAGTCGAACATCGCCCAGCTCCAGATCTCGCGCCTGGAGACGGGCGGCGGGGAGGGCGGATCGGGCCTGTTGACGGACATAGGGACTCGGTTCCTCGCTTTCGCGGCACCTACTGAGGGAGAAGGGCCCGTCAACCGGGACCAGGGATCGTGGCCGTACGCTGTACCATCCGGCCGGAGCTGTCAATCGGCAAGCCCGTACAATCCCTTGAAGACTTCGCTATGCTACTCTCGCGACTCGGGAGGGCCAGTAAGACCCAGCGTCCGGCCGGCTTGCAACGATGGCCGCCGCGCGCATAGAGCCAGGAGAAGAAGAAAATGGCAGATGGAAAGAAGAGCTCCCTAGATACCGTCGCGAACATCGCGATCATTCTGGTCTGCGCGATCGCGGCGGTGGTGTTGATCCGCAACCAGTTCTTCCCGCCGCAGCCGCCGCCGCGGCCGGGACAGGCCGAGGTGGGCGACACCCTCGCGCCGATCAAGCAGGCCCTCCCGGCCGGTACCGAGCGCGCCATGGTGGTGGCCCTCTCGCCCACCTGTCACTTCTGCAACGAGAGCATGCCGTTCTACAAGAAGCTCATCGACGAGCGGAACAGCAAGAGCTCGCCCGTGAAGGTGATCGCGGCCGTGCCCTCGGACCAGGCGATCCAGGAGGAGAACCAGAAGTTCGCCGCCGCCGGCGTCAAGCCGGACCAGGTGGTCAAGATGGACTTCGCCGCCATCAAGGTCCCGGGCACCCCCACGATCCTGCACGTGGACAACAACGGCAAGGTCCTCGACGTCTGGGTCGGCAAGCAGGACGCCGGCGGCGAGAAGCAGGTCCTCAAGAAGCTGTAGGGCGTCACTCCCCCGGCCCCGGGAAGGACCTAAAGGACACCAAGGACACCAGGGACACCAGGGACACCAAGGACGGCTGAAGCGCTGTCCTTGAGGTCCTTGGTGTCTTTGGTGTCCCTGTTGTCCTTTGCCCCCCATGGCACCGCTCTTGCTCTAAAGCCCTCATTGAGGGCAATGGAGCCTGATTTGGAGTAAAAAAGGAGCGGACATGGAGATCGATTCCCTCAGAAAGCTTTACGTCGAAGAGCTGAAAGACCTCTACAGCGCCGAGAAGCAGATCCTGCAGGCCCTCCCCAGGATGGCGAAGAAAGCCTCGAACCCGAAGCTGCAGCAGGCCTTCCAGGAGCACGTGGAGGTCACCCGCATGCAGGTCGAGCGCCTGGACCGCATTTTCGAGCTGCTCGGCAAGAGCTCCCGGGGCAAGAAGTGCAAGGGTATGGAAGGCCTGCTCGAGGAAGGCAAGGAGATGATGCAGGAGGACATGGACGACGACGTCATGGACGCCGCCCTCATTTCCGCCGCCCAGAAGGTCGAGCACTACGAGATGGCCGGCTACGGCACGGTCCGCACCTACGCGAACCTGCTGGGCGAGAAGGAGCACGTCCGGCTCCTGCAGCAGACCCTCGACGAGGAGGGAGACGCCGACAAGAAGCTCACCCAGCTCGCCGAGAGCCAGATCAACGTGGAGGCGATGGCGGAAGCCTGAGCGGACGTCCACGCGGCCAGGACGAGGAGGACCGGGCTCAGCCCGGTCCTTTGCTTTTGGGTCCGGTTCCTGCATTCATCCGCCTCGGGACGGCCGTTCCCCACCCTGTGATAGCGTCTGACCTCTCTGAACAATGAGCCATCAAGATTCTTCCGCGCCGCAGAGTCTTCGCAGCCTCCTGGCCCTCGGCCTGGGTGCTCTCGGGGTGGTGTACGGCGACATCGGCACCAGCCCCCTCTACGCCCTACGCGAATGCTTCCACGGCGAGCACGCCGTGCGCCCCACCCACGACAACGTGCTCGGCGTGCTGTCCCTGGTCTTCTGGGCCCTCGTCATCATCATCACGGTCAAGTACCTGGTCTTCATCATGCGGGCCGACAACCGGGGCGAGGGAGGCATCCTGGCCCTGATGTCGCTCGTGCCGCCCAGCCTGCGGTCGGTGCGCGGCGGGCACTGGGTGCTGGTGGCCCTGGGGCTGTTCGGGGCCTCCCTGCTGTACGGCGACGGCATGATCATCCCGTCGATCTCGGTGCTCTCGGCGGTCGAGGGGCTGGAGGTCGCGACGCCGTTCTTCACCCCCTACGTGGTGCCGATCACGATCTGCATCCTCATCGGGCTGTTCATGCTGCAGCGCCGGGGCACCGCCGGCATCGGGCGCCTCTTCGGGCCGGTGATGATCGTCTGGTTCCTGACCCTGGCCGTCCTGGGCGCCATCTGGGTGATCCGGGTCCCGTCCGTGCTCACTGCCGTCAATCCCGCCAACGCGGTGCGCTTCTTCCTGGACAACCGGCTGGGCGGCTTCCTGGTGCTGGGCTCGGTCTTCCTGGTGGTCACCGGCGGCGAGACCCTCTACGCGGACATGGGGCACTTCGGGCGGCGGCCCATCCGGATGGCCTGGTTCACCCTGGTGCTCCCGGCCCTGCTGCTCAACTACTTCGGCCAGGGAGCGGTGCTGATCACCCATCCCGACGCCGCGGCGAACCCGTTCTTCGAGGTGGCGCGCCGCCTCGCCTCGCCGTGGGTCCTCTACTACATGGTCATCCTCGCCACGATGGCCACGATCATCGCTTCCCAGGCGGTGATCTCCGGGGCCTTCTCGCTGACCCGCCAGGCGGTGCAGCTCGGCTACATCCCGCGGCTCGAGATCGTCCACACCTCGGGCCAAGCGATCGGGCAGATCTACATCCCGTCCGTCAACTGGTTCCTGATGTTCTCGGCCTGCGCGCTGGTGCTGGGATTCCAGAAGTCCACGAACCTGGCCGCCGCGTACGGCGTGGCGGTGACGACGACCATGGTCATCACCACCATCCTCGCCTACGTCGTCGCCCGCCGGCTGTGGGGATGGAATCCCTGGCTGGTGACGCCGGTCGCGGCGTTCTTCCTGATCGTCGAGGGCTCGTTCTTCGGCGCCAACATCATCAAGATCTGGGACGGCGGCTGGCTGCCCCTGACGGTGGGCACCCTGATCTACACCCTGCTGGCCACCTGGAAGAAGGGGCGGCAGATCCTGAGCGAGCGGCTGGCCAAGGACGCCCTGCCCATGGAGCAGTTCGTGGCCAACGTCCAGCCGGACTCGCCGCCGCGCGTCCCCGGCACGGCGGTGTTCCTCTCCCGCGATCCGCGGGGGACGCCCACGGCGCTGCTCCACAATCTCAAGCACAACAAGGTCCTGCACTCCAAGGTGATCCTGCTGTCGCTGCAGACGGAAGAGATCCCGGCGGTGCCGCCCGAGGAGCGGATCGAGATCCAGCCCCTGGGCAAGGAGTTCTACCGGGTGATCGCCCACTACGGGTTCATGCAGGACCCGGGGGTGCCGGACGTGCTGGCGCTGCTCAAGGAGAAGGGGATCCCCCTGGAGCTGATGTCCACCACCTTCTTCCTCAGCCGCGAGACGCTGATCCCGAGCAAGCGCCCGGGCATGGCGATCTGGCGCGAGAAGCTGTTCGCCCTGATGACCCGCAACGCCCAGCGGCCCACCGACTTCTTCAGGATTCCCGCGAACCGGGTGGTGGAGCTGGGGATGCAGGTGCGGTTGTAAAACGCCCCGCCCGAGCCCTCACCCCCGGCCCCTCTCCCGACCCCTCCCGCCCTCCCTCACCGGGAGAGGGGAGAAAGACAAAAACAAACCTCTCCCTCCTCTCCCGGTGAGGGAGGGCGGGAGGGGTCGGGAGAGGAGGGTCGGGGAGGTGAGGGCCCGGGGGTCTACACCCCCGGCATCGACTTCTTCAGCGGCTTCAGCAGCAACACCAGGACCACCGCCATCACCAGCGCCATGGAGCCGAGCACGGCGAAGAACGTCGAGTGCTTCCAGACGTTCCAGAAGACGCCGATCTGGGTCAGCTTGTTGCCGATCGCCGTGGCCGCGAACCAGCCGCCCATCATCACGCCGCGCAGGCGGACCGGGGCGACCTTCGACACCAGCGACAGGCCCATGGGCGAGAGCATCAGCTCGCCCAGCGAGATGACCGCGTAGGCGCCGATCAGCCACCAGGGCGAAACCTTGCCCGCGTCGCCGCCCGCCTTGGCCGCGAAGTAGAGGATGTAGAACGACAGGGCGGTCAGGAACATGCCGATGGCCATCTTGGCCGGCGTCGACGGCTCCTTGCCGCGGCGGTCGAGCCACTTCCAGAACCAGACCAGGGGGAAGGTCAGGGTGATGATCCAGAACGGATTGATGGCGTTCGAGATGACGCCGGAGACGTCCTCGCCGCTCACGAAGCCCAGGGTGAGGATGCGGATGATGACCGGCAAAACCTCGGAGGAGGCCCAGTCGGTGTTGTCGTTGGCCCAGTAGGTGAGCGTCGAGCCGTTCTGGTGGAAGACCATCCAGAAGACGATGACGATCAGGAAGATGACGATCAGGGCCAGGATCCGCCGGCTCTCGGGAACCGCCGCCAGAGCGTCGTTCTGGCGGCTGACGCTCTTGGGCGGCGCGTCGACGGAGGTTGCGGCCACGGAGGACGTCGGCGTCACCACCTTGCGGTGGTCGGCGTGATCGACGTGGCGCTTGAAGAACCACAGGATGGCGATGGAGATCACCATGCCGGCGGCGGCCACGAAGTAGGCCTCGCGGAAGCCGTAGCGCTGCCGGACCGCCTCGGCGACCAGCGGCGCCACGAAAGCGCCGATGTTGATGCCCATGTAGAAGATGTTGTAGGCGCGGTCCTTGAGGTGGCTCCCCTCGGGATAGAGGGCGCCGACCATGGCCGAGACGTTCGGCTTGAAGAAGCCGTTGCCGATGATCATCGAGGTGATGCCGGCGTACATCATCGGCACCGTGCCCTGGGCGATCAGGAGGTTGCCGAGCCCCAGGAAGACGCCGCCGAGGAGCACCGAATTGCGGAAGCCGAGCTTGCGGTCGGCGATCCAGCCGCCTACCAGGGGGCTGAAGTAGACGAACATCAGGTAGTTCGAATAGAGGGTCGTGGCCCGCGCGTCCGTCCAACTGAACCCTTCGGTGGTGTCCTGAAGGTAGAGCGTGAACATCGCCAGCATCGAGTAGAAAGCGAAACGCTCCCACATCTCGGTGGCGAACAGGACGTACAGCCCCGGCGGATGCTTTTCGGCCCCGTGCACACGGCCGTCAGCGGTGGTGGTGGCTACACTCACGATAGTGTCTCCTTGCCTCAGTGGGCGCCGCGCCAGGGCGGCCGCCAGTCCTATATGGCTGAATCGACGCGCGAGCTTAGCACGCCGGCTTCTACCCTCGGCTCCAGGGGCCGATGGGCAGCAAGGCGGGTGCCAGGGGTCTTCAGCCGGGGCCGGAGCAGGGCCGTCTTTCCGGGAGGACAGGGACGTTCACGGAAAGGTCCACTCCAGAGGTCGATCCAGGTGGATCTCCCCGTGTTTCCAGGGAGATACGGGCTGGCATCCGGTTTGCCTTAGAGGATGGATGGACACGGACTTTCACCCATCCGACCCGCGGCAGGGAATTTCGCCGCGCGGCAAACCGGGGGAAGCCGGGCTCCCCCGCCCGGCTTCCCTTCCCTCCTCCCCCTTCCATCGTAGAATCGTAGAATCATGGCTATGAATCCTTCCGATTCCCTGTCCAGCCTGCGGGACTCCATCGCCGAGGTCGACCGCGCCCTGATGGAGCTGCTGCGCCGCCGCATGGACCTCGCCGCCGAGGTCGGGCGCGTGAAGGCCGAATCGAACCTGCCCGTGGTGGTGCGGGACGTGGAGAACCAGGTGCTCGGCCGGGCGCGCCAGCACGCCGAGGCGTGCGGGGTCTCGGAGGACGTGATGGAGGCGGTGTTCCAGGCCATCATGCGCGGATCGGTGGAGCGGCAGTACCGGGTGGGCATCGAGCGGCGCGAGCTGCGCGGCGAGCGGGTGCTGATCGTGGGCGGCGCCGGCGGCATGGGCCAGTGGTTCCGGGGGTTCCTGGAGCTGGCGGGCCACAGCGTCGATCTCTCCGACCCCGCGCTGGGCAACCTGCCGGAGGCGCCCGGAAGGTTCGGAAGCCTGGACGAGATCGCGGACCTGGACGTCTACGCGGCCATCCTTGTGTCGGCGCCCCTGGGCCGGACGGCGCAGGTGCTGGGCCAGGTGGTGGAGCGCCGCCCGCAGGGGATGGTGGTGGAGATCGCGTCGATCAAGGACCCGCTGACACCGGTCCTGGCCCGGGCCCGGGAGCTCGGGGTGCGGGCCTTCGCCCTGCACCCGATGTTCGGTCCGGGGAAGTCCTACTACGAGCCGCTGACCTTCGTGCTGGGGACGCAGAGGGACGCGGCCACCGAGAAACGGGAGCTCGCCCCCCTGCTCGCCCATCCCTACACGAAGCTGGTGGCGGTGCCCTTCCCCCACCATGACCGGCTGATGAGCTGGCTGCTGGGCCTCGCCCACCTCACCAACATCCTGTTCGGCGTCGCCATCACCGGCTCGGGGATCGAGCCGTCCGAGCTCCACGACTGCGCCTCGACGACGTTCACCCGGCAGGCCACCACGGCGCTCTACGTGCTGTCGGAGAACTCCGACCTATACCTCGACATCCAGTACCTCAACCCGCACCGCCATGAGGTCTACAAGGCGGCGCGGGAGGCTCTGACGCGGATCGAAAGCCTCGTCGAGGCCAAGGAGCGGGAGGGCTTCCGGGAGGCGCTGAGCACCGCCCGGCAGGCGCTCACCCGCGAGCCTTAGGGGGCGATCAAACCGAGAGAGATCTGCGCCCGGAGGGCGCGGGGACGTAGCCCAGGGCTTCAGACCTGGGTGATAAAGGCACCGAGCGCCGCGCCTCCGTTCCCAGGCCTGAAGGCCTGGGCTAGGTCCCCGCGCCCTCCGGGCGCAAATTCTCCCGGGCTTTGACAGGCGCTCTCAGCCCTTCTTCGCCGCCTTCTTCGCCGGGCTCTTCTTGGCGGCCGCCTTCTTCGGCTTGGCGTCCGAGGTCTTCGCCGCCGCCTTCTTGGCCGCGGCCTTCTTCTTCGCGCCGGCGGCGCGCTTGGCGACGGCGATCCCGGCCGCGGCGGCGGCCACGGCGGCGACGCCGGCGGCGGCTCCCGCCAGGACCTTCTTCGCCTTCGTGCTGCTCTTGCTCTTGCTGGCGGTTCCGGGGGTGGACGCGGCCTTCACAGATTCTTTCTGATCCTTTTTCGAGGCCATACGGAAGCTCCTTTTTGATAAGAGCTGAAGAATACTGATTCAGCTACCGCATCCTCTCAGCAAAAAGCGTGCACATTCTTGCCTACGGCCCGCCCAGGGCCTGGGCGAGATCGGCGATCAGGTCGTCCGGGTGCTCGAGCCCGATGGACAGGCGGATCAGATCCTGGGGCGTTCTGGAGCCCGGTCCTTCGCTGGTGGCCCGGTGCTCGATCAGGCTCTCGACGCCGCCGAGGGAAGTGGCGCGGGTGAAGAGCTTCGCCCGGCCCACGGCCCGCAGCGCCGCCTCCCGCCCTCCCGCGGCACGGAAGGAGAGCATGGCTCCGAAGGCGGACATCTGGCGCCGGGCCACGTCGTGCCCCGGGTGCGTGGCCAGACCCGGGTAGTGCACGGCGGCGACGCTCGGGAACTGCTCCAGGGCGCCCGCCACGGCCAGGGCGGTCGCGCTCTGGACCGTCACCCGGCAGGCCAGGGTGCGCACGCCGCGCAGCACCAGCCAGCAGTTGAAGGGGGAGGCCACGCTCCCGAGCACATGCCGGAGGTGATGGATCTTCTCGTACAGCTCCCCCCGGCGGGCGAAGACCAGGGCGCCCCCCTGGACGTCGCTGTGGCCGCCGAAGTACTTGGTGGTCGAGTGCAGCGCGACGTCGCACCCCAGCTCCAGCGGCCGCTGCAGCACGGGCGAGGCGAAGGTGTTGTCGACCACGGTGAGGGCGCCGGCGCGTCGGGCGATCGCGGCGGCGCCGCGCAGGTCCACCACCTTGAGCAGCGGGTTCGAAGGGCTCTCCAGCCAGACCAGCCGGGTCTCCGGGCGGATCGCCGCCTCCAGGGCGGAGAGGTCCTCCATGCCCACGGAGTCCGAGCGGATCCCCCAGTTCGGGAGAAACTCCTCGGCCGCCTTGCCGAAGCCGTAGTAGGCGTCGTCCGGGAAGACGACGTGGGAGCCCGGCGGCAGGGTCTGGAGCAGGGCGATTCCCGCCGCCATCCCCGAGGCGAAGACCAGGGCCGCCTCCCCGCCTTCCAGGGGCGCGAGGGCTTCTTCGAGCTGCTCCTGGTTGGGGTTGGACTCCCGGATGTAGGTGTGTCCGCCCAGCGGGGTCCCCTGCGGGTCGCGGGCGAAGGTGGTGGACAGGTAGACGGGAGGGGCGACCGAGCCGGTGACGGGATCGATCCGGCGCCCGGCGTGCACCACGCGGGTCTCGAATTTCATGGCCATGAGACTAGCCGAAAACGCAAGGGGCCGGCGCGCGGCCGGCCCCGGGTCAAACCGCGCGAAGACGGCGTTCAGTAGTGATCGGCGGCCAGATCAACCGCGCAGGCCTCGATCTCCTCCTTCTGCGGCTCGGTGATGACGCGGGCCCTCTTCAGGCTCCTGGTGAAGCTCTCGACACACTTCACGAACAGGGCCTGGTTCGCTGACCCGACGAGACAGTCGTCGATGTGGTCGGTGATGCGGCAACCCGTCGTGAACGTCGTGTTGGGGACCAGCGAGTCGCAGTCTCCCAGGACCACCGTGGCGTCGCGCGAGGAGCCGATGCACTGGTCCTGGCCGTCCGGCACGCCGTCCAGGTCGGTAAACCAGCCGATGTCGACCATCTGCTCGAGGGCCAGGTCGACGTCGTGCGTGAGGTCGGGGTTGATGGCGGGCTCCATCAGCAGGTTGGGCGTGGCCGAGACATCGAAGTGCGAGAGCGTCGAGCCGGCGCGGAGCGGCTCCGGCGCGTAGATGTACGGACGGTTCAACGGGTCGGCGCCGTCGAGGACGTCGGCCCGCAGACCCAGGGTGACGTTGACCGTGCCCGAGCCCAGCAGCGCCTTGATCCGGTTGGCGTTGCGCAGGCTGACCCGGCCCGAAGGGATGGTGACCGCCGGATCGACGCCCGTCATCGCCGTCGGCGGGGCGCTGGCGGAGGTGTTGTCGCCGACGACCATGGCGACGGCGCCGGCGTCCTGGACGTTCTTGGCCTTGACGGTGAAGTTGCAGTTGCCGCGGTCGACGAAGGCGACCTTGCCCGCGATGCTGTTGAGGATGGCCGAGCAGCCGTCCGTGGCCGTGGCCACGGCGGCGCCGCCGTCCTCGTCCACGTCCTGGGCGATCACCAGGTCCCCGGTCACACCGGGAGAGGAGAGAGCCGCGCCGAACTGGGCCGGGCCGACCGCGAACACGCCGAGGTTCGGCGAGTTGAGGGTGAGCCGCGGGATCGTGCCGGACGACAGGACGCCCGGGGCGGCGGACCGGACGTTGATGCCGCTCCACACGATGCGCTGGTCGTTCAGCGAGGACGCGATCCGCTCGGCGTTGGTCATGGCGTTCCAGCCCTTGCCGGCGTCGATGTCGTAGGTGTAGGTGGAATAGACGTCCGGCAGGCCGCTCAGCAGGATGCCGTTGGCCTCGTTGATGAAGTTGGCGAAGCCCAGGCCGTGAGCGAACTCATGGAGCAGCACGGTCACCAGATCGTTGTCGGTGCCGTGGTTGTTGTCCAGGCCGTAGTACCAGCCGATGGCGCCCAGGCAGACCGGGTTGTCCAGGTCGCTGTTGAACTGGGCGACGAGGTCGTCGGAGCTGCCGCCGGAAGTCACCAGGTCCGCGCCCACCAGCTTGTTGGCGAGCGCGACGGGGTGCCAGGTCAACGGCAGCTCGCTGAAGGTCGTGTCGTTGAAGGCGAAGACCTGGATGGCGGCGGCGGACCCCAGGGTCGCGGCGGTCGGCGTGCAGGTGAGCGGATTGAAGGCGGCCAGCACCCGGATCGGCACGTCGCTGTCCAGGAGCGAGCCCCAGATGTCGGCGGCGTGCTGGAAGGCGATCAGCCGCTGCTGCCCGAGGGTGGTGCCGGGGTTGCCGCCCACCGGCGCGACGACGGTCGGGTCGTTGAACCCTTCGCCCGCGGCGTCGGCGTTGACGATGACGATCGTGGCGGCGCCGAAAGCCGGCGCCGCGGCCAGGGAGACGAGGACGAGAGCGGCCAGGAAGTTGCGGACGACGATCTTCATGGTCACTTCTCCTCCCCCGCGGGAACGGGGGCCAGCAGGGCGGCCGCGGCCTCGGGGCCCTCGATGCAGGCGTTCCGCAGCGAGCCGCCGGCGCCCGCGTAGGCCACCCAGACGTGCATGAAGGCGCCGCCGAGGTCCACCGACATCATGCCGTCGGGCCAGTGGGTGACCGGCAGGCCTTCAGCCGACTTGGTCAGGGCCGCCACGCCCTGGATCAGCTCTTTCGCCTCGGCGGGCGTCGGCTGGCGCAGCTTGCCGCGGGCGTCGACGGCGTTCAGCAGCGTGTTGGCCGGCGGCTTGACGCCGGGCTCTTCCCCGGCCAGGGCCGGAGCCGCGAGGCCGAGAACGGCCGTCGCGGCGAGGCCCAGGACCGCCTGGCGGAACGTCTTCTCATACGCGTTCCTCATCGCTCCTCCTCCTCCCCTCTCTGCAGGGTTTTCATGAATGCGCAGACTTCGGGTCTAAGAGGAAACGTGCCGCCTTCGCGGGAGACCGGGACAGCGCGATCGGCTGAAAACGAAAGGGCCGGCGCGAGGCCGGCCCCGGGAAAAAATGGCAGGAAAACGAGGATCAGGGCAGGCTGGACTGGCCGGCGCAGCTCTGGATCGCGCCCTTCTGGCTGCCCGAGATGACCCCGGCCTTCTTCAGGTCGTTGGTCAGATGGGCGACGCAGCTCACGAAGCCGCCGTGGTTGGACGCACCGACCAGGCAGTCGTTGATCTGGTCGGAGATGCGGCAGCCGTTCGCGAACACGGTGTTGGCGACGCCCGAGTCGCAGCCGTCGATCACCACCGTCGGGCTCTGCGAGGAGCCGATGCAGGAGTCCTTGCCGTCCGGCACGCCGTCCAGATCGGTGAACCAGCCGATGTCGACCATCTGCTCGCGGGTCAGGTCGACGCCGTGCGTGAGGTCGGGGTTGATGGCGGGCTCCATCAGCAGGTTGGGCGTGGCCGAGACGTCGAAGTGGGAGAGCGTCGAGCCCGAACGGAGCGGCTCCGGCGCGTAGATGTACGGACGGTTGAGCTGGTCGGCGCCGTCCAGGACATCGGGCCGCGTGGCCAGAGTGACGTTGACCGGGCCCGAGCTCATCTGCGTCTTGATCCGGTTGGCGTTGCGCAGGCTGATCCGGCCCGAGGGGATGGTGACCGTCGGATCGACGCCGGACATCGCCGCCGGCGGAGCGCCCGCCGCGTTGTCGGCGACGACCATGGCGATGGCGCCGGCGTTCTGGACGTTCTTGGCCTTGATGACGAAGTTGCAGTTGCCGCGGTCGACGAAGGCGATCTTGCCCGCGACGTCGTTGAGGATGGCCGAGCAGCCGTCCGTGGCCGTGGCCGTGGCGGCGGCGCCGTCCTCGTCGACATCCTGGGCGATCACCAGGTTCCCGGTCACGCCGGGAGAGGAGATCGCCGCGCCGAACTGCGCGATGCCGACCGAGAACAAGCCCATGTTCGGCGAGTTGACCGTGAGCCGCGGCACCGTGCCGGACGACAGGACGCTCGGGGCGGCGGACTGGACGTTGATGCCGCTCCACACGATGCGCTGGTCGTTCAGCGAGGACGTGACCCGCTCGGCATTGGTCATCTGGTTCCAGCCCTTGCCGGCGTCGATGTCGTAGGTGTAGGTGGAATAGACGTCCGGCAGGCCGCTCGGCAGGATGCCGTTGGCCTCGTTGATGAAGTTGGCGAAGCCCAGGCCGTGGCCGAACTCATGGAGCAGCACGGTCACGAGATCGCTGTTGCTGCCGTGGTTGTTGTCCAGGCCGTAGTACCAGCCGATGGCGCCCAGGCAGACCGGGTTGTCCAGCTCGCTGTTGAACTGGGCGACGAGGTCGTCGGAGCTGCCGCCGCTGGGCACGAGGTCCACGCCCACCAGCTTGTTGGCGAGGGCGACGGGGTGCCAGGTCAGCGGCAGCTCGCTGAAGGTCGTGTCGTTGAAGGCGAAGATCTGGATGGCCGCGGCGGACCCCAGAGTCGCGGACGTCGGCGTGCAGGTCAAGGGATTGAAGGCGGCCAGGACCCGGATGGTCACATCGCTGTCCAGGATCGAGCCCCAGACGTCGGCGGCGTGCTGGAAGGCGATCAGCCGCTGCTGTCCGAGGGTGGTGCCGGGATTGCCGCCCACCGGCGCGACGGGAGTCGGGTCGTTGAACCCTTCGTTCGGACCGTCGGCGTTGACGATGACGAGCGTGGCGCCGAAGGTCGGAGCCGTGGCCAGGGAGACGAGGACGAGAGCGGCCAGGAAGTTGCGGCAGATCTTCATGGTCACTTCTCCTCCGCCGCGGGAGCGGGGTTGAGCAGGGCGGCGGCGGCGTCGGGGCTCTCGATGCAGGCGTTCTGCAGCGAGCCGTCTCCAGCCGCGTAGGCCACCCAGACGTGCTGGAAGGCGCCGCCGAGATCCATCGACATCATGCCGTCGGCCCAGTAGGTGACCGGCAGGCCTTCGGCCGACTTGGACAGGGCCGCCACACCCTTGATCAGCTCCTTCGCCTCGGCGGGCGTCGGCTGGCGGAGCTTGCCGCGGGCGTCGATGGCGGTCAGCAGGGTGTTGGCCGGCGCCTTGACGCCGGGCTCTTCCCCGGCCAGGGCCGGGGCCGCGAGGCCGAGAACGGCCGCCGCGGCGAGTCCCAGGGCCGCCAGGCGGAACGTCCTCTTGTGCGCGTTCCTCATCGTTCATCCTCCCCCTCTGTAAGGGTTTTCATCGAGTCAGCTCCGGGAGCCGGCCGGCACCATGCCGAGAGGTCCGGGAGCATAAATGCCTGCCTTCGGATCTAGATGAAACGTGTCGCCTTCTTGGGAGACCGGGACAGAGAAGAACGCCGTGCCGTGACTCCCGAATTCCCGGCGCCTCTTCGGTAGCCCGGCCGTCTCAGGGAGACCCGTAGGCTTTGCGTCACCGCCTCACAGCGGTTTTGCCGTTTCGTAGCGTGGAAGAATCATGTTGGGGATCGTGGCGGTGAATGTCAAGAGGCACAAACTTTAGATATATATCCACCATCTAAGCAGGAGGAAGATCGTAGGGCCGGAAGCGTTAGATTTTTTACCCGCTCCCCCGCTCCGGCCTCGCCGGCCCTTCACTCCGAGATCTCGACCTCGTAGCCCAGCGTCTTCAGGGCCCGGCGGATGCCCTCGATGTGCTCGGCGTTGCGGGTGTCGAGCGTGATGTCGATCTTGGCCTCGAAGAACCGGGAGTGCATGAACACCCGGTCGTGCTGGATGCGCACCACGTTGCCCCCTTCGTCGCCGATGATCCGCAGCAGCTCGGCCAGGGCGCCGGGGACGTCGGGAACGTGGGTACGGAGACGGACCAGGCGCCGGCTCTCCACCAGCGTGCGGTCGATCAGCCGGGCCAGGATGGCGATGTCGATGTTGGCCCCGGTGAGGACCATCACCACGTTGCGGCCCGTCACGTCCGGGATGCGGCGGTGGGCCAGGGCCGCGTAGACCGACGCGGCGGCCCCCTCGGCCAGGACCTTGCCCGCTTCCAGCAGGCGGACGATGGCCGTACGGATCTCGTCCTCGCTGACCGTGACGATGCCGTCCACGTAGCGCTGGATGTGCGGGAACGTGTGCTCGCCGGGCCTCTTCACCGCGATGCCGTCGGCGATCGAGCGCGCCGCCGGCAGCGTCAGCAGGTGACCGGCCCGGAAGCTCTCGGCCGCGGCGGGAGCGGCGGCCGTCTGCACGCCGTAGATCCGCACCGACGGCTTGAGCTCCTTGACCGCCGTGGCCACGCCGGAGATCAGCCCGCCGCCGCCGATCGGCACCACCAGCACCTCCATGTCCGGCGCCTGCTCCAGGATCTCCAGGCCGACCGTGCCCTGGCCGGCGATGACCGCCTCGTCGTCGAAGGGATGGATGAAGCAGAGCTCCTGCTCCCGCTCCATCTGCCGGGCTTCCTCGCAGGACTCGTCGAAGACATTGCCGGCCAGCACCACGTTGCCGCCCAGGCGGCGGGTGTTCTCGATCTTGATCAGCGGCGTGGTGCGCGGCATCACGATGGTCGACGGCACCCCGGCCTGGGAGGCGCCGTAGGCCACTCCCTGCCCGTGATTGCCCGCCGAGGCGGTGATCACGCCTCTGCGGACCTCGTCCTCCCGCAGCGAGCGGATCTTGTTCGCGGCGCCGCGGAGCTTGAAGGAGCCGGTGAGCTGGAGGGTTTCGTACTTGAACCAGGCCTTGATCCCCAGCTCCTGGGAGAAGGCCCTGGAAAGTAGACAGGGCGTGGTCTTGACCACACCCTGCAGGCGCTCGCGCGCGATTTCGATGTCTCTTACGGTGATTAAGTCTTTGACAGTCAACAAGACAGGCCGCCTCCTGGGAGGCGGCGATCTGGCTGGCTACGGAGCGCCCGGCGCCCGTACCACCACCTCCACCTCCTCTTGTGTCGTGGAGGCGGCTTCCCGGGACTCGGTTTCGTAGCGCGCCCGCTTCAGGAGAGCCTCGGCCAGGGTGGAGCGGACCTGGGATTCCATCTGGTGGTCGAGGGTGACCGCCTTTTGGAAGGCTTCCTTGGCGGCGGGCAGATCCCCTTTCAGGGTAAGGATGGAGCCGAGCTGGTTGAAGGCCTGGGCCTGTTCCCTCGGGGAGGAGAGGAGAGGGAGGGCCATCCGCGTGATCTGGATCGCCGCTTCGTACTGCTGCGCTCCGCTGTACGCCCGGGCGGTGCCCAGGAGACAGTCGGGGCAGGGGCCGCCGGCGAGCTCGCTCGCCCGCTCGTACTCGGCGCAGGCCTTCCGGTACTCGCCCTGCTGGACGAGCTGATCCGCCCGCCGCAGAGCCCTCTCGGCATCCTGGTGCGCGAAGCCCTCTCCGGCCCTGGCGGGGGAGCCCGCGAGGACGGCGGCGAGGATTCCTACCATCGGGAAGATCGAGAGAGTTTGGCGGTTCGGCTTCATCTTCATGCTCCTTCGAGGCTTGTGACCTCGTTATCAAGAAGGCGAGAGGTACTGCCTTCACCCTCGGCCCATCGCTTCGGGCGGCCCCGCTCGCCGGGACGATTCCATGCTTAGGCAAAGGGCGTGCCAGGTCCCCCCGCCCGCCCGACGAACACGGACGGGCACGGACAAGCACGGACAGCCCGATTCAGTCCTGTTGTCCCTGTGAGTCCGTGTCCGTCCGGCCCTCCCGCGTTAACCTTCCAGACGATTCGGCGTAGAACTATCGGCTTCGCTTTCTACGTTCAGGAGACCCCATGCATCTACTCAACCGCCGTACCGCCCGCCTTTTCGCCGGGCTCGCGTTGCTGGCCCTGTCCAGCGCTCCTCTCTTCGCCCAGCCGGCCGTGCCCGACTGGGTCCAGAAGAGCGACCAACACACCCAGATCGTGCTCGACGTCCTCGCCCGCTTCGGACCCGAGGGCGCCGGACAGCTCGGCATCCGCGGGCTCGACGAGGAGATCTCCGACCTCACGCCCGGCTTCCGGCAGCGCGAGGACGAGGCTGTCAAGAAGGTCCGCGACGAGCTCAAGAAGCGCCTCGCGGCCGAGACGGACCCGCGCGTCCGCCAGGACCTCGAGATCCTCGTCCAGTCCGTGGAGGACGACCTCAAGGGCGACGAGATGTCGCGGAAGTACTACCTCCCCTCCTACAACCCCACCCAGATGGTCTTCGGCGGTCTGCGCGCCCTGCTGGACGACCAGGTGGAGGCGGAGCGCTATCCGGCGGCCCTGGTGCGGCTGCGCAAGTACGCGGGCCTGGAGCCCGGCTACAAGCCGCTCACCCAGCTCGCCGAGGCGGACGTCCGCTCCTTCCTGGGCGACGCCAAGCTCCTCGGCCCCTTCAAGGAGCAGGTGGAGCGGAACCTCAACAACAACGCCACCGTGGCAGCCGGCATCGAGGAGCTGTTCAAGAAGTACGGCATCCAGGGGTACGAGGAGGCCTACGCCAAGCTCAAGGAGCAGCTCGCGGCCTACGACGCGTTCGTGCGCAAGGAGATCCTCCCGCGCGCCCGCACCGACTTCCGCCTGCCGCCCGAGCTCTACGCCTTCCGGCTCGAGCAAGTGGGCGTCGACATGCCGGTCGAGGAGCTGATCAGCCGCGCCCAGGTCTCCTTCCGCGAGATCCAGAACGAGATGGACACCCTGGCGCCCATGGTGGCCAAGGAGAAGGGCTTCGCCGCCACCGGCTACCGCGCCGTGATCAAGGAGCTGAAGAAGAAGCAGATCACCGGCGACGCCATCCTCCCCCACTACGAGGCCCGCATCAAAGCCATGGAGGAGATCATCCGCCGCGAGGGCATCGTCAGCCTCCCCGAGCGGCCGATGAAGTTCCGGCTCGCCAGCGAGGCCGAGAGCGTCGGCAGCCCGGCGCCGCACATGAATCCGCCGCCGCTGATCGGCAACAAGGGGGAGATGGGCGAGTTCGTGCTCCCCCTGCGCATCCCGGGCGAGGCCGGCCAGCAGGCGTTGACGATCGACGACTTCACCCACGAAGCCATGTCCTGGCCCCTGACCGCCCACGAGGGACGTCCGGGCCACGAGCTCCAGTTCTCCTCGCTGGTCGAGAAGGGCGTCTCCAAGGCGCGGGCCATCTTCGCCGTCAACAGCGCCAACGCCGAGGGCTGGGCGCTCTACACCGAGGTCGAGGTCAAGCCCTACCTCCCCCTCGACGGCCAGTTCGCCACCCTGCAGAGCCGGCTGGTGCGGGCCGCCCGCGCCTTCCTCGATCCCAGCCTCCAGCTCGGCCGCATGACCCGCGACGAGGCCCTGCGCGTGCTGCGGGAGGACGTCGGCCTCTCCGAGGCCATGGCCCTCCAGGAGGTGCAGCGCTACACCTTCCGCAGCCCCGGCCAGGCGACGTCCTACTTCGTCGGCTACACCCGGTTCATGGAGATGCGGACCGAGGCCGAGCGGGTCCTGGGGCCGAAGTTCGACCGCAAGGCGTACCACGACTTCCTGCTCTCGCAGGGAATCCTGCCGCCGAAGCTACTCCGCAAGGCGCTGTTCGAGGAGTTCATCCCCAAGACCAAGGGGTGAGCTGGCACCGCGCTTGCTCTTAGTCCTTGTTGAAAAGGCCGGGCGCCGTTGGGCCCGGCCTCTGTTGTCATCAATCTCGGTGATTGCAGCAAGGAGGACAACCATGAACAAAAAGATTTTCACCGCCGCGGCCTTCACCGGCCTGCTTGCCCTCGCCCCCGCCTTCGCCCAGAACCAGGGCGGCACCGCCGCCTCCGCCACCGCCGGCGCGCCGCGCAACACCCAAAGCGACGCCTCCCAGACCAGCTCGCAGGACCGCAAGTTCGTCATGGACGCGGCCGTGGGCGGCATGATGGAGGTCGAGATGGGCCGAATGGCCGCCCAGAAGGCGTCCAGCGCCGACGTCAAGGCGTTCGGCCAGAGGATGGTCACCGACCACAGCAAGGCCAACGACCAGTTGAAGCAGATCGCCTCCCAGATAGGCGTCACCCTGCCCACCACCCTGCCCGCGGACAAGCGCCAGGAGATGGAGAAGGTCACGCGCCTCTCGGGCGCCGAGTTCGACAAGATGTACATGAGCCACATGGTCAAGGACCACAAGAAGGACGTCTCGGAGTTCGACAAGCAGGCCTCCAAGGGCGACAACGACTCGCTCCAGTCCTTCGCCCGTTCGACCCTGCCCACCCTGCGCGAGCACTACCGGATGGCGCAGGACGTCGCCACCAAGGTCGGCGCGCCCATGGACCACAGCGACCACAAGATGGATCACGGCAAGCAGTAGCCGTCCCTCTTGTTTCCCAGGGGCGCGACCCGCGCCCCTGTCTTCTACAATCTCCCGACATGACCGACGGCAACCTGGAACGCCTGCCCCGCACCCGGGAGGCGATCGAAGACGGCATCCGCGAGGGGCTGCACCTCGGCGCGCAGATCTACGTCTCGTTGAAGGGAGAGACCGTGGCCGACGCGGCCCTGGGCGAGAACCGGCCGGGCGAGCCCCTGACCCGCGACCACCTCATGCTCTGGCTCTCCTCCACCAAGCCGGTGACGGCGGTGGCGGTCGCCCAGCTCTGGGAACGCGGGCTGGTGGAGCTGGACGATCCCGTGGCGCTGCACATCCCCGAGTTCGGGGCCAACGGCAAGGAGGGCATCACCCTCCGCCATCTCCTCACCCACACCGGCGGCATCCGCATGCTCGACACCGGCTGGCCGCAGCGCTCCTGGGAGGAGATCATCGCGAAGATCTGCGCCATGAAGCCCGAGCCGCGCTGGGCGCCCGGACAGAAGGCCGGCTATCACCAGGCCTCGAGCTGGTTCATCCTCGGCGAGGTCGTCCAGCGCCTCTCCGGCCGCCCCTTCCCCGAGTACGTCCGGAAGGAGATCTGCGAGCCCATCGGGATGGCGGACTCCTGGATCGGCATGCCCGCGGAGCGTTATCGTGCCTATCAGGAGAGCGGGCGGATCGGCGCCATGTGGAACACGGAAAAGCCGGAGCCGGTCGCACACGGCTGGGACACGGAGGAGCGCTGCGTCCGTCCCAGCCCCGGCGGCAACGGCTACGGTCCCATCCGGGAGCTGGGCCGCTTCTACGAGATGCTGCTCGCGCGGGGAGCCTGGGAGAGCCGGCGGGTGATCCTGCCGCAGACCGTCGAAGCCTTCACGACGCCCAGCCGGGTGGGGATGACGGACGTCACCTTCAAGCACGTCCTGGACTGGGGACTCGGGTTCATCATCAACTCCGTCCAGTACGGCGCCGAGACGGTCCCCTACGGCTACGGCCACCATGCCTCGCCGCGCACCTTCGGCCACAGCGGGTATCGTTCCTCCGCCGGCTTCGCGGACCCGGAGGTCCGCCTGGCGGTGGCTCTGGCCTTCAACGGCACGCCGGCCAACGACGCCCATGAGGTGCGGGTGCGGCGCGTGCTGGACGGGGTTTATGAGGATCTGGGACTGGCTGGCGGCAAGGTGGCTTGAAGGACACCAAAGACACCAAGGACACCAAGGACAAAGATGTTTTTCGTCCCTGGTGTCCTTGGTGTCCCTGGTGTCCTTGAACTACTTCCCGGCCTTGCACTCCCCCGTGTGCTTCAGCGAAACGCCCGCGCTCCGCCGCGTGCAATCGTTGCTGTAGGTCTTGTTGTCGCAGCCGCAGACGGGGTTGAACTCCCGCGTGCAGGCCTGCGGCCGGACCTCGCAGCTACCCGGCGCTTTGCAGGCGCCGGCCGCGAAGGCGCAGAACTCCGTGTTGGCGCAGTCCGCGTTGGTCGTGCAGCCGGCGGGCTTGTCGGGCTTGTCCTTGTAGGGGCCGCCGCCGCAGGCTCCCTGCTTGTCAGGCTGCACGCCCGCCTTCAGGAGCTCGCACTCGTTCGTGTAGGTCTTGCCGTCGCACCCGCAGATCCGGGGCCCCTGCTTCGGGCAGGTCGCGGGGACGGTCACGCAGACGCCCGCCAGGTCGGCCGTGTTGCACTTGCCGAACTCGAACTTGCAGGCCTGCCCCTCGGGGCACTTCAGGCCGGCGATGCCGCCGCAGGTCTCCCCCGTCTGAGCTACGACGGGAGATTCGGCGCCCGCAAACAGAGCCAGGGTGAGAACGGTGCAGAGAAAGGCGAGGACGATCGTTTTATGAATCATGACCGGGCCTCCTTTCGGAATGAGGAGCTCCGTCAGGATTGTTGCAAAAAACGTACCTCTAGACGAAAATCGCGGAGAGCCCCTGCCAGATCCACCAGATTCCCACCAGCCGGAAGATCCACAGGAGGTTGCGGACTCCCAGCAGGAAAAAATTGTGGACGGGAAAAGGCACGGAGAGCGGAACGCGCTCACGGAAGGCCAGATAGCCGAACGCGGCCACGTTCACCGTCACGCCGATGAGGATCTTGAACCAGTTCGTGGCGGCGTTGATGGGCACCGCGCGGCCGGCGGCGTCGGCGGCCAGGGTGATGAGCAGGAACAGCAGCGGGATGAAGATCCCCAGGCGGAGAGGCCAGCGCCAGGCGTGCAGGAAGGAGAAGAATTTCGCCGCCGGCTGGCGGTGGACGGCGCAGCAGCGGGCGCCGAGGACTTTGCTGCCGGCGCGGATCTCCAGCGTCTCTCCCACTTCCGGAGGGAAGCGGTTGCACCAGACGCACTTCACCGGCAGCACCCGCTCCATGTACGGCCGCGCCAGGAAGCGGTGCCCCATCATCAGCAGGACCCCGGCGGCCAGGCTCACCCCCACCGGCTCCGGATGCTGCACGAAGAGGAACAGCACCAACGGGATGAACAGGAAGAGGAGGACGCCGGTCGCGTAGATCACGAACCGGTTGGGCGCGGCCGGAGGGGTCTGGGGGATCGCCATGGTCGGGGTCGGAAGACGGCGGATTATGGCACAGCCCTGAGGGAAACCCGTCCTTCCCGGCGTTCTGATCTCCAGGCGGAGGCGCGCAGCGTCTCCGCAATTTCTCTTTGGGAAGGAAGACGATGTTTTCTTTGCTCCTGCACGCCCGGGAGCGCGAGGCCGCGGAACGCGGTGATGTCCTTGGCGCCCGGCTGAATCTGAAAACCCTCACCGCGGAGGCCGACGACCGGCTCTCCGTCCGTGAGATCACCGTAGAACCCCACTCCGGAGTCCCCCTCCGGTCCTACCCCGAAAGCGAGATGCTGTTCGTGCTGGAAGGCGAGATCGAGGTCCTGCGACTCCAGGACGGCGTCCCGGAAGCCGTTCCGGCGGGCCCGGGCGCCCTGGTGTTCATCCCCCATTACGCGACGTATGGATTCCGCAACGCGAAGGACGTCCCCGCCCGGTTGATCATCGTCGGAGAGCCTTCAGAAGATTGACTCCCTGCCTCCCCGCCGGCGCGCCGCGACCTCCCAATCGCGGCACGCCGGCGGGCCTCTGCGGGGAGGTTATGAGCCCCGTCTTTCCCTGACCACCTTCTCGGAATTGCTGGATGGTATTGAAGCATCTTCCGGCGCACGGCGCTGTGACCCAGTTCACACCCCGGGCGTGAAGATCGTCACGGCCCCGGCTTCTGGCTCGCGGCTTGCATTTGCGGAACTCTCAATCATGGTCTTCGATCACATGAGGAGAGGTAGGCGATGGCTGAGCTGAGAGCGATTTTCCGCGCTGGCGACGACGTCAACGGAGCCGCGGCGGGCCTGTGGGAAGGGCCGATCTCCTGGGCGGCGCTGACCGCCGAGTTTCCGGCGGTGGAGATCCGCTGGGGGGCGTCCGGCAATCCGGTTCCCTGTCTCCCGGTGCTCCCGGTCGAGGAGTGGGAATCCCAATTTTTCAATTTCTACGAGCTGGACGGGCAGCTCGACGCGCTGGCCGAGCGCGCCGGCGGCGGTCCGTTCGCCCTGGTCATCGAAGGGGGGCGGGAGGAGCTGCCGGGGACGGCCCGCGAGATCCTCACCCGCTGCCAGCGGCTGATGGACCGGCGGAACACGGCTTCGCGCGGGAAGGATTTCGACCGCGTCCTCGCCGGGCACCGCGAGGCCCACGACCTCTCGAAGCCCCTGGTGCGCGCCGACTACCACCACGCCCTGGACACCTGGCAGTGGATGCTCCGGCTGAATCCCCGCGCCAGCCTCGCCGCTCAGCTCGCGGCGCTGTTCCACGACATCGAGCGGCTGGTCTCGGAGGCGGACGTCCGCGTCGAGCAGAGCGCGCCGGATTATCAGGAGTTCAAGGACGCCCACGCCCGCCAGGGCGCGGAGCTGGCGGAGGCCCTCCTGGCGACGGCGGGGGTGGAGACCGGGACGCGTCTGCGGGCGGCCCGCCTGATCATGGTCCACGAGCGCCCCGCCGCGCCGGGAGACCCGGACGCCGAGGACGTCGCGCTCCTCAACGACGCCGACGCCCTCTCCTTCTTCTCCCTGAACAGCGCGGGATACCTGGACTACTACGGGCCGGAGCAGACCCGCCGCAAGGTGGCCTTCACACTGGGACGGCTGCGGCCGGCGGCGCGCCGCCACCTGGCCGGCCTGCGGCTCCGGCCCCGGGTCTCCGCGGCCCTGGAGGACGCCCGGCGGGCCGAGGCGCGGGAGACGGCCGCGTGAAACTGGCGATCTTCGGGCTGACGATCAGCTCGTCCTATCCCTCGTGAGGTGACGGATTGATCGAAGCCGTAAAGCTCTGGAATGAACCCAACAACAAATCCCACTGGGACTTCGAGATCGATACCGACTGGAAGATCTTCGCCCGCATGGCGATCCTGGCGGCGGACGCCATCCAGGCCGAGAACAAGACCCTGACCCGCGTGCTGGGCGGGATCTCGCCGATCGACCCCAAGTTCATCGACAACATGAAGGAGCAGGGCGTCCTCGACCGCGTCGACGCCATCGCGGTGCACGGCTTCCCTCTCGACTGGAACCACTGGCAGATCCACGAGTGGCCCGACCGTCTGGCCGAGATCCAGGCGCTGACCGATCTCCCCGTCTGGGTGACCGAGGTCGGGGTCTCGACCTTCGGCGCCGAGGAGGTGCAGGAATTCGGCCTCCGCCGCACCGCCGAGCTGCTCCTCGGCCGCGCCCCGCGCGTCCACTGGTACAGCCTCTACGACCTGCCGCGGGCGTGGCCGGCCACCACCCGCCATCGCGAGGCCGAGGGCTCTTCCTACTACCGCCACTTCTACATGGGCATCCTGCGCGAGGACGGCGCCCCCAAGCTGGCGGAACGCCATTTCGCGGCGTACACGCCCGAGATGGGCATCTGCCAGTGGTTCCACTTCGAGGACCCCCGGCTGGACGACGCCGTGCGCTCGCTCAAACGGCTGGGGGTGAAGAAGCTCCGTACCGGCCTTTCCTGGGCCGACAGCTTCCGCCCGGACGCCGACGCCTGGTTCGACCGCCAGATGAAGGCGCTGGAGGGCTTCGACATCACGATCACCTACTGCTTCACCCCCGAGCACTGCGGCATCCAGCCGCACCATACCAGCCCGCCCAGGTGCCTGGAGGAGTTCGCGGAGTTTTGCGCCCGGATGACCCGCCGCTACGCGTGACTCGACGCCTCAATCCTTCACGTAGTAATCCAGCCCCAGATGCGTGATCTGCTCCTCCCCCATCAGGTATCGGAGCGTGTTCTTCAGCTTCATCTGCTGGATGAACAGGTCGTGCTCCGGATAGAGCTCGGGCAGCGTCATCGGGCTCTTGAAGTAGAAGGAGAGCCACTCCTGGATGCCGTGCATGCCGGCCCGGCGGGCGAGGTCGAGGAAGAGCGCGAGGTCGAGCACCAGAGGCGCGGCGAGGATGCTGTCCCGGCAGAGGAAGTCGATCTTGATCTGCATCGGGTAGCCCAGCCAGCCGAAGATGTCGAGGTTGTCCCAGCCCTCCTTGTTGTCCCCGCGCGGCGGGTAGTAGTTGATCCGCACCTGATGGTGGAAGCCCTGGTAGAGGTCCGGGTAGAGGTGCGGCTGGAGGATGTGCTCCAACACCGAGAGCTTGCTGACCTCCTTGGTCTTGAAGCAGTCGGGGTCGTCCAGCACCTCGCCGTCCCGGTTGCCGAGGATGTTGGTCGAGAACCATCCCTGAAGCCCCAGCATGCGGGCCTTGAGGGCGGGAGCGAGGACGGTCTTCATCATCGTCTGGCCGGTCTTGAAATCCTTGCCGCAGATCGGGACCCGGTTCCGCTCCGCCAGCTCGCGCATGGCGGGCACGTCGATCGTGAGGTTGGGCGCGCCGTTGGCGAAGGGGATGCCCAGAGACAGGGCCGCGTAGGCGTAGACCATGCTCGACGGGATGGCGTCGTCGCCGCGCTTCAATCCCTCCTCGAAGGTGTCCAGGGTCTGGTGGACCTCCGACGCGCAGAGGTGGATCTCGGTCGAGCCGCACCAGACCATCACCGAGCGGTCCAGCCCGCGATCCCGCTGGAAGGCCTGGATCTCCTCGATGAGCTGTCGGGCGAGGTCCCACTTGCTGTGGCCTTCCTTGACGTGGGTCCCGTGGAGGCGCTTGACGTAGCGGGGCTCGAACACCCCGCGCATGGGTTGGACCGCTTCCAGCTCGGGCCGGAGCTGGTCCAGCAGGTTCCGCTCGAGGACGTTGGCCTCGCAGGCGGCGGCGTAGGCGTCGTCCGGGAAGATGTCCCAGGCGCCGAAGACGAGGTCCTCCAGCTTCGCCAGGGGGACGAAGTCCCGGATGGCGGGCACCCGGTTCTCGGTCCGTTTGCCGAGGCGGACGGTGCTCATCTGGGTGACGGAGCCGATGGGCTTCCCCAGCCCCCGCTTCACCGCCTCCACGCCGGCGATGAACGTCGTGCTCACCGCGCCCAGGCCCACCAGCAGCACGCCCAGCTTCCCTTCGGCCGGATCGATGTGAACGCCCTTCTGTTTCATAGGAATCTCCCTTCGCGGCTTCTACAAAGGCATGCACTCCACGTGCCATGAAGATGGAGGAAAATTTCTTGCATGAGCGATCCGGCCCCCGATCCGCGCCCCGTCGTCTGTGTCGACCTGAACGGCGTCCTCGACGCCTACACCGGCTGGAAGCACGAGAAGCATTGGGACCCGCCGCGGCCCGGCGCGGCCGGCTTCCTGCGGGAGCTGAACGAGCGGGGATTCCGGGTGGTCGTCTTCACCACCCGTTGGGCGGACGACGCCCGCGCCTGGCTGGCCGAGCACGATCTGGAGCGCTGGGTCTTCGAAGTGACGGACCGCAAGCCCGCGGCGCACGTGTTCGTGGACGACCGGGCGGTCTGCTTCCGGGGGGACTACGGGGAGACGCTACAGCAAATCGAAGGGTTCAAGGCTCACTGGGAGTGATCACGCCGCCGCGATGGCCTCCCGCATCAACGTCCTCTGCAGCCGCTGGACGTACCTCCTCACCTCCGACCGCATCCCCGCCGACTCCGCCGGCGCCGCGTGCTCCAGGGCCTCGGCGGCCAAGGCGTGCCGCCCGGCCTGGAAGGCCAGGTAGGCCACCGTGTAGAAGCCGATCTGGACCGGCTGGACGGGCGGGGTCCCGCTGCGGCGGGCGACCGCCTCCCGGAGCAGCTCCAGCTCGGCTTCGTCCAGGTCCAGCTCCACGGCGGCGCCCGCCAGGTCCCAGGCCGGGTCCTGGGGACCGACGAGGTCGTTGGATCGGTGGTGGTCCAGGGCGTCCGCTTTCAAGATGCGGCCTTCAGGCGTCACCAGCCACTCCCAGGCGTGCGTCTTGTTGTCCGTAAGGACGGGACGCTCCAGGCGGGCGATCTCGGCCAGCCGATCCCGCCATCCGCGCACGGTCTCGGCCAGGCTCGGTCCCACGAGGCGCTTGGTGTTGAACGCCGCCATCTCGAAGAGCTTCAGAGGTGTAGCCCCCCGCTCCTCCGGACGCGCCGGGAACCGCGAGACGCGGAAAGCCAGGTAGCGGGCCACGGCGTCCAGCAAGGCGAGGCGGTCTACCTCGGGAGCGAGAGGGAGCGGGCGCGCCCCTTCCAGCCAGGGTCCCACCAGGAACCCGTGGCGCAGGCCCTGGACCGGCGGGCTCAGGCCGGCCTTTCCCAACTCGCCGGCCATCTCCAGCTTCTCCCGGCCGTAGCGGCCTAGCCCGGCGAACTTGAGGAGCCAGCGCCGGCCTTCAGCTTCCAGCAGGTACTTGCGGCGCTCTCCGTGGACGTCCGCGGCCGGCCATTGCGTCCGCTCGGGGAACAGCTTCTCCCGCCAGCGCCCGGCGCTCAGATCCTCCGGCGGCTCCACAGCCGGGCCGGTCAGGTCCTCCACCCAGCGCTCCAGCGGCCAGCGCCCTTCCGCAAAGACGGACTCGAGCTCCACGACGTACCGCCGCGCCTTCTCCCAGCGGGTCCGGTGGCGCTCGCTGGCGTAGGGCCCGAGGCCGCCGCGATGGCTGGGGAAGAACGAGGCCGTCTCGGGAGCCACGCCCCGGTCCTCCAGCCAGTCGGCCACGCAGCCGAAAGAGCTGCCGGACAGGCCCGGCCCCTCGTCCACGACGGCGTAGCGGGGGCGGCCTTCCAGGAGATCCCCGCCGAGCCACTGACCGATCGTGACCTTGCGCGAGAAGGGATGCCCCTCTGGACGCACGCTGAACGCCCGTGCCTCGCCCCCCGCGACCGCGGCGACGGCCGCCGCGAGGGCCGTGCCGATGCTGCGGATGCCGATCACCCGCAACGGCTCGCGCCCGCCTTCCCGGAACAGGGTCTCGGCGGCGCGGAAGTAGGTCTCGGGATAGAGGCCGTAGAAGGCGAATCCTTCGGGGACGGAGACCGGGATGGAAGCGGGGAGCTCCAGGGCCAGCAGCGCCTCCAGAGCCTTCTCGATGGGTTCCGTGGCGAAGCGCGCCGCTTCGCCTGAAGGGAGGGAGCCACAGGTGCGGAAAGAGGGGAGCAGCACCTCGGCCACCGCCCGCGTCAGCCTTGACGCCGCCTCCCCCAGAGGGCTCGGCCGCTCCTCGCCATGCAGCGCGAGCTGGTGATCCAGGAGCCCCTGCTCCAGCTCCCCCGCTTCCACCAGCAGTCCGGCGAGGATCGCATGCCGCTCGATCCGGAGGCTCTCGGACACCAGCCCCTCGATCCCGACGCGGATCCGCGCGGCCTTTTCCCTGGGGTCCTCACCCCGTTTGGAGTCGCCGTAGACGAGCATGCGCGTGCTGACATGAATGCAAACAACGCGCCGAAATCTGGAGTAGAGTCCGTCTATTGAAGCAACCCCTGAGGAGGTGCGCGATGGGCAACCCGGTCGTCGTGATCCCTGGCTATCTCGGGTCCAAGCTGGCGGAGTCGGTCCACAGGAGGCTGATCTGGCTGGACGCCAACGGGCTCCTCAATCCCGAAGTCACCCTGGAGGCCCTGCGACTGGACGTGGGAGATCCCAACCGGGTGATTCCTGTCGGCATCCTGGACGAGATCGCGGTCCTGCCCCCCTTCTGGTCCCCGGACGTGTACAAGGGATTGACGGCCTTCCTGCGAAACAATCTCCGGCTCCAGGTCTTCGAGCTCTACTACGACTGGCGCAAGTCGCTGGAGGAGGCGGCGGATCTGCTGAACAACCAGATCCTGCGCTGGCGGACGGAGACGGGCTCCGACGTCTTCGACATCGTGACGCACAGCTTCGGGGGCCTGGTGGCGCGGGCCTATCTCACGAAGCATGGCGCCGACCACGTGGACCGTCTCGTCACAGTCGGAGCTCCGCACAAGGGCGCAGTGGACAGCCTCGAAGGCTTGACCAGGGGCCGCCGGCTGTTCACCTTCCCCGCCGGCAAGGTCCGGCAGGTCACCCGGACGTTCCCCTCCGCCTACGAGGTCGTGCCCAGCGACGCGGCGGACGGCATGTTCCGCGCCGACGGCCAGTTGGCCAATCCCATGCGGGTCACCGGCTGGTGCCAGACGGACGCCATGCGGCAGCTCATGGCGGCCGGACGCGGCAAGGTCGATCAACTCCTCCCGAGGAACCTTCCCGTGGACACCTGGATGATCATCGGCACCCGTGTGCCAACCCTCACCTCCGCCGACTTCGACGCCGGGGCGATGCGGTTCACCGAAAGCGAGAACGGCGACGGCACGGTCGCGGAGGTCTCGGCGCGGGGCTCGGGCCTGGCGGGCGACGGTCTCTTCCGTTTCACCATCCCCTTCGGCTCCCACCTCGCCCTTCTGGGGATGGAGAAGGTACAGCAGCGGATCTTCACGCCCATCCTCCTCCGCCGTCCCATGGCCGACGTGCAGCTCTTCTCCGGCTTCCGGAACGAGCCCCTGTTCGTGCCCAGGAGCACCAACGTCTTCGCCGCGTCGGTCACCCGCCTCGACGGCTCGCCGGTCCTGGACGCCCAGGTGCGGCTCACCATCGCCGGAACCACGGTGCGGGACCGGCTGGTCCCCCTCTCCGACCGGGGAGACGACTACTCCTTGCGGATCGTGATGCCGGGTCCGGGCGGCGGGCACCCCTACACCGTCACCGTCCGGGCTCCGGGAATTGGGCAGCTGACCGACCGCGGCCTGCTGGTTCCGACCGAGCGGTGAAAGAAGGACCTAAAGGACATAAAGGACATAAAGGACGAAAAGCGTAGATTCCACCGTCCTTGCCTGTCCTTTAGGTCGTTTAGGTCCTTTAGGTCCTTGGCTCAGCCAAAGATTTTCGCCCGAACACTTGACATGTCAATCATTGACCTCTACACTCATCCCATGAACGAGGAATTGAGCCCCATCCTGCGGGAGATCCGGCAGAGCAAGCCCTTCCGCACGAAGGGACAGGAGGTGCTCGTGGCGCTGTTACGTACGGCGGACGTCGTCCGCCGGGCCGTCGGCCGGGTGCTGGAGCCGTATGACATCACCCCCCAGCAGTACAACGTCCTGCGCATCCTGCGCGGAGCCGGCGAGCAGGGGTTGCCCACCCTGGAGATCGCCGACCGCATGATCGAGCAGGCCCCGGGGGTCACCCGGCTGCTGGACCGCCTGGAAGCCAAGGGATGGGTGCGGCGCCAGCGCTGCCCGGAAGACCGCCGGCAGGTGCTCTGCTGGCTGACCCCCGCCGGTCTCGAGCTGGTGACGCGGCTCGACGAGCCTGTGGAGTCCGCCGACGCCGAGGCGGTCGCGGAGCTGAGCCCGGAAGACCAGGATCACCTCCTGCGGCTCCTGGACGCCGTCCGCGCCGCCCATCGATAAAAAAATTTGACCGAAAAGTTGATCCAACAACCATTAACCAGACCAACAAAGGAGATCGTCATGAGCCGCAAGCTTTTCGCCGTCGCCGTCCTGTCGCTGCTGGCCGCCCTGCCGGCCGGCGCCGAGACCTACACTATCGACACCGGCCACTCGGAGGTCGGGTTCAAGATCCGCCACCTGGTGTCCAACGTCCGTGGCCGCTTCAACGACTTCTCGGGGACCATCAACATGGATCCCAAGAACGTCCAGGCTTCGTCGGTTGAGTTCCGCATCAAGGCAGACAGCATCGACACCAACCAGGCCGACCGGGACAAGCACCTGCGCGCCGAGGACTTCTTCTTCGTCGAGAAGTATCCGGAGATCACCTTCAAGAGCGATTCGGTCAAGCCCGCCGGCAAGAACAAGTACAACGTCACCGGCACGCTGACCATGCGGGGCGTCAGCAAGAAGGTCACCCTGCCGGTCACCTTCACGGGCGAGGTCAAGGATCCCTGGGGCAACACCAAGGCGGGCTTCGAGACGGCTACCACCCTCAACCGCAAGGACTACGGCATCGTCTGGAACAAGGCGGTGGACAACGGCGGCGTGATCCTGGGCGACGACGTCGAAATCGAGATCAACCTGGAGACCCAGAAGCAGGCCCCGAAGGCGGCGGCGAAGTAAGCCGTCTCTTTTCGGCGGGGCCGGCCCTGGGGGGCGCGAGGGGAGCCGGGGGAGGGTGGGGAGACGGGGGGACGGGACGGGGAGGCGGGACGGCCCCGCCGATTTACTGATATGCGGCACATGGGATGGGGGACTGGGCAACCGGTCCCCTTCCTCTTATATATAGGCCCGATGAAGACCAACGCCGTCCGTCTCCTGGACTCCCTGGGCATCCCCTACGAGCTCCGCGACTACGAGGTGGACCCGGACGACCTCGCCGCCGAGTCCGTGGCCCGGAAGATCGGCCTCCCTCCCGAGCAGGTGTTCAAGACCCTGGTGGCCCGCGGCGACCGCACGGGCGTGCTCCTGGCCGTGGTCCCGGGAGATTCCGAGCTCGACCTCAAGGCCCTGGCCCGGGTGACCGGCGACCGCAAGGTGGACGTGGTGCCGCTGAAGGAGGTCCAGCCTCTCACCGGCTACGTGCGGGGCGGGGTCACAGCCCTGGCCGGCAAGAAGGACTATCCCGTGTTCGTGGATGAGACCGTCGAGCTGTTCGACGTCGTCTCGGTCTCGGCCGGGGCACGGGGGACGCAGATCCTGCTCGCCCCGGGGGATTACCTCCGCGCCGTCCGCGGCAAGGTGGGCGAGATTTCCCGGACGAAGGGGTGACGTTTGCCGTAATATAGCTTCTCGTCCATGTCCACTCCCACCGCCAAGACGCTGACCGCCGCCGAGCTGATGCGCCAGTTGGGCTTCCGCTTCCCCGCGGCGCCGGCGCTCCAGGCGGCCGAAGCGTCCCGGGCTCCGTCGCCGCGTTACGAGGCCTCCCTGCCGAAGGCCTTGCGGTCCTCGGAGCAGCGGCGGACGCTCCACGTCACGAACGGCGACATCGCCGCCGAGACGATCCGCCTCTCGGGCGTCCCGGGCGAGGTCTCGGTGACGGCCGACGTCCTCCACGAGGGCCCCGCTCCCGGCGGCGTCCCCCCGGAGCGGTGGCGGAAGATCCGCGCCCGCTACCTCGCCGAGAGCGGCTATGACGACTACGAGAGCTGCCTCGCCACCCTGACCCGCTGGGACCACACGCTGGAGGACTACCGTTCCTACGACGAGGTCGTCCTCTGGTTCGAGCACGATCTGTTCGACCAGCTCCTGCTGGTGCGGACCCTCGACCTCTACGCGGCGCGCAACCTCGGAGCCACGGAGCTCTCCCTGATCTGCGTCGGCGAATACCTGGGCGAGCTGAACCCTCAGCAGATGAGCGCCTTGCTGCCCCGCAAGCAGCGGGTGAACCAGGGCCAAAAGCTCCTCGCCCGGGACGTCTGGAAGGCCTTCTGCGCTCCGGACCCGACCGCCCTGGAAGAGCTCCGCCGGGGGGACACCTCCCCGCTCCCCTATCTCTCGGGAGCGCTGCGCCGTCACCTGCAGGAGTTCCCCTCGGTCTGGAACGGCCTCTCCCGCTCCGAGCACCAGATCCTGCGCGCCCTGGCCCAGGCCGGCGAGGCGGCCTCGTTCGAGGACGTCTTCCGCGCCACGCAGCGGATGGAGGAACGGATCTACATGGGAGACACCTCCTTCCACCGCATCCTCCGCGAGCTGGCCTCGCCACCCCGGCCCCTCGTCCGGCTCGAGCCGGCGGCGAACGGCTCCGTCCGCGGCACGAAGGTCTTCCTCACCACCGGCGGCCGCGAGGTCCTGGAAGGCAAGGACGACTGGATCCAGATCCGGGGCGTCGACCGCTGGCTCGGAGGCGTCCACCTCCAGGGCCGGGAGGCGGTCTGGCGCTGGGACACCGAAGCCGGCCATCTCGTGGCGCGGTAGGAATAGCGCCCTCAGGCAGCGCCGTTTTCTCCCATCAAGGATGGGAAACCCCGCTATGCACGCGCAACCGCTCACCCGTCGGTCCACGATCTGGCTCGTCCTCCTCCTGGTCCTGGGCTCCGTGCCCGCTCTGGCCGCGCCGCCGAAGTCGATCCTCGACGACCCGGCGTTCCAGGAGGACGCTCTTCAGGGGCTCGACCGCCTCTATACGCTGGACCTCGCCGGTGCCAGCGCGACGTTCTCCAGGATCTCCGCACGCTACCCGGACCATCCCGTCGGTCCTCTCCTCAAGGCTCTTCCCGCCTGGTGGGAGATCCAGCTCAACCCCGAGGACGAGTCCCTGGACGAGGCCTTCCTGGACGCCATGGGCGAGGTCCTCAAGCGCTCCGACCGCCGGCTGAAGCGCAACCGGAACGACCTCGACGCCATGTTCTTCAAGGCGGGCGCTCACGCCTTCCGGGGACGCCTGCACGCCGACCGCAAGCACTACCTGCGCGCCGCCCGGGACGGCCAGAAGGCCCTCAAGTACTTCCAGGAGGTCCGCAAGCGCGACCCCGACAATCCCGACCTGCTGCTGGGCGCCGGCCTGTTCGACTACCTGGCGGACGTCGTGCCCGACCAGTACCCGATCCTCAAGCCCTTCGCCCGCCTCTTCCCGCGGGGCGACAAGGCGAGGGGTCTGCGCGAGCTCCAGGAGGCCATGGACAAGGGCCGGTACGTCTCCACCGAGGCCTCCTTCTCGCTGCTCCAGATCTACTACTTCTTCGAGAAGGACTACGCGACCTCCCTCCACTACGCGCGCCAGCTCCGCGAGCGCTATCCCGGGAACTCGCTCTTCCATCTCTACGAAGGGCGCGCCTTCGCCCGCCTGAACCTCTGGGGCGAGGCGCGGCGGGTCCTCGGCGAGGTGGCGGAGAAGCAGGCGGAGGGACAGCCCGGCTACACCGGGAACGTGGCCGAGCCGGCCTTCTACCTGCTGGGCAGGGACGGCGTGAAGGGGAAGCGCTACGCCGAGGCACTGGAGGTTCTCGAACGTCTGGAGGAGCTGCCCCGGAACGGCAGGAAAGAGAGCACCTACAAGGTCTACGGCCGCCTCTACCGGGGCATGGCCCTGGACGCCATGGGCCAGCGTCAGGAGGCGCTGCGCTGGTACCAGCAGGTCCTCTCGGCCCGCGGCTCGGCCAACGACAAAGCCAGGGACCAGGCCCGCGGCTATCTGAGGCAGCCCTTCCTGGGATAGTTCCAATTATTTGCTTGCTCAAATAGGATGTGACGAACCCCGGCGCCCGGCAACGGGCGCCATCCCTTCTAAAGGAGGCGACATGCGCACAAGGTTCGTCCGGCTCACCATTGCCGCGGCACTGCTGGTCCTCGGGTTCGCGTCGACGAGCTCCGCCACCCACACCTGCGTGCTCGTAAGCAATTTCTGTTCGAGCTGCGCGGGAGGAAAGCTCAAGTCCTGCGACAGGTATCGGTGCGGCGACGCCACCACCGGCTATACCTACTTCACCGAGTGCACCGCCTGCTCGAACTTCTGCTAGGACGCGGAGCCGGGCCCGCCAGGCCCGGCTCTTCCTTCAAGCCGCGTTCTTTCTCCGCGACAGGTAGATCACGAACCCGACCGCCAGGGCGATCGCTCCGGCGATGAGGTTCCGCGCGTTGGCGCTCGCCGCGAAGACGACGCACAGCAGCGCGGCCGCGATGGGGATCACGGGGCCGCCGGGGAGGCGGAACGAGCCCGGGGTCTGCGGGAGCTTGCGCCGCAGCACCGGGACGGCCAGCGCCGTGCCGAAGTAGGTCGCCAGCCGCGCCACGGCCGAGAGGGTGGCGAGCGCCTCGAACGATCCCGAGAAGGCGAGCGGCAGGGCGATGGCGGTCTGGAGGACGATCGCCGCCGCCGGGGTGCGGTACCGCGGGTGCAGCCGGGCCAGGAACCGCGGGCCGAAGCCGTCCTGGGCCAGGGCGTAGAGGTAGCGCGGCCCGGCCAGCACGGTGTTGCTGTTCGTGCCGAGGATGGAGATGGCTCCTCCGATCGTCATCAGCACGACGCCCGCCGGGCCGAGGAAGCGGCTGGCGGCGTCGGCGAGCGGGGTCTCCGAATTCACCACCCCGGGGAGCGTCCCCAGGGCCACCCACTGCACGGCGGTGTAGATCAGGGTGACGATGCCGATCTGCATGATCAGCGCGAAGGGGACGTCCCGCTTGGGATTCCTGAACTCGCCGGCCGGCGCCGCGGTGTTCTCGAACCCCGCGTAGGCGAAGAGGAGGAGCAGGATGGCGTCCCCCAGGCCCCCGCCGCCCGGCTTCGGCTCCACGCCGGTGGCCAGGCCCCAATCGACGTAGAAGACCCCGATGAAGATGAACATCAGGAGCGGCACCGTCTTGCTGACGGCCAGGAACACCGCCGTCCGCGCGCCGGACTTCACGCCGACGACGTTGATGGCGGTCAGGATGAGGAGCGGAGTGGCGATGGTGAGCGCCTGCCCCGTCCCCTCGTTGGCCGCCGGCCAGATCCGTCCCAGGGCAATGGCGAAGCCCACGGAGAGGGAGGCCACGGACGACACCCGGGCGAGCCAGGTCATCCATCCCACCTCGAAGCCCACGAGCTCGCCGAACGCCTCGCGGGTGTAGACGTAGGCGCTGCCGGGGCGGTCGAAGTAGCTCGCCGCCTCGGCGAAGCAGAGCACCAGGAGCAGCACGGCGAACCCCGCGAGCAGCACGGCCCCCACGCTGGCGGACCCGAGGTACGCGGCGGCGAACGCCGGCAGCAGGTAGACGCCGCTGCCGATGACGTCGTTGATCGAGAAGCCGACGATCTCCCAGCGGGAGACCACCCGGCGCATGCCGGTGGACGAGGTCTCGGAGGTCGGTGCCGTGGTTGCCAAGGAGGGGGATTCTACCCTGGAACAACCCCGCCCCGCTCCCGCGTTGATCTCCCTGTCATGCGATCCGCCGTCCCCCTGCTTGCCCTGCTGCTCTTCCTTCCCAACGCCGGTCCCGCGCCCGCCCAGAACGACGCGCGGCAGGAGCTCCTGCGGCTGATCAACGCCGAGCGGCGGAGCGTGGGCGCGCCCGCCCTGCGGCACTCCCCCGCCCTGTCGCAGGTCGCGCAATGGCACACCGGAGAGATCGCGAAGCGGGACCGCCTCTCCACCGGCCCCCGCGAGGAGCTGCGGAACCAGATGAAGCGGGCGGGCTATTACGCCCACAAGTGGACCGAGAGCGTCGCGACCTCGTCCGGCGGCCCGCAGACCGTCCTGCGCGAGTGGCGGCAGAACGCTCCCGCCACCTTCCGCGACCTCATGGACCCCCAGGTGCGGGACATCGGGTTCGGCATCGGCCGCTTCAAGGGCATGCCTCTCTACGTGGTCATCTTCGCCGAGCCCCAGAAGGATTTCATCCTCCGCGAGACCGTGGAGCTCCGGGACCTGGCCGAGGTGCGGGAACAGATCGTGGCCGCCGTCAACGCCGAGCGGCGCAAAGCCGGCGTGGCCCCGGTCAAAGCCAACGCCGACCTCGACGAATCCGCGCAGAAGCACGCCGAGGACATGCTGGCGCGCAACTTCTTCGCCCACGAGAGCCCCAGCGGCACCACGGTCCGCGAGCGCGCCAGGGCGGCCGGCTACCGCTGGCGGACGATCGGCGAGAACATCGCCGAAGGGCAGCTCTCCGTGCGGGAGGTGATGGATACCTGGATGCGCAGCCCGGGGCACCGCCGCAACATCCTCGACAAGGACTTCAAGGAGATGGGAGTCGGCCTCGCCATGGGCTCCAGCGGCGGGACCTACCGCGTGCTGTGGGCCCAGAGCTTCGGAGCTCGTTAGCCCTCTCCCGGTGAGGGAGGGGGGAGGGGTCGGGAGAGGGTCGGGGTGAGGGCAGTCAATGGACCTGCTGTAGCTTGCGCCGCGTCTCGGCGATCAGCGTCTCGATGGACTGGTGGTCAGGCGCTTCGGGCTCCAGCGCCAGGTAGCGCTCCAGGTCCTCGATTCCCCGCGCGGGGTCCTCCCACTTCAGCGTCAGCAGGCCCCGGTCCCGCCGGGCGCCGACGTCGTCCGGGTCCAGGAGCAGGACCCGGTCCAACACCCCGATGGCCCGCAGGAACTCGCTCCGGTGGAGATAGATCCCACGCAGGTTGTTGAGCATCCGGACCAGGATCTGCCGCGGGCTCGACGGCCGCAGCAGGCGTGCGTCGAAGGGCAGGGTGCCGCCGCTCAGCTTCTCCAGGATCTGCCGGCAGTCGTCCGTGGTGAGCAGGCGGCCGCGCTCGAACGGGTCGAGCAGGAGTTGCGGATGGACCGAATGCCGCAGCAGGAAATGGCCGGGGAAGCCGACACCGTCCAGGGGGACGCCGGCGCGGCGGCCGACCTCGATGTAGACCAGGGCCAGCGTGATCGGGATGCCCAGCCCGCGGTCGAGCACCTCGTTGAGGAAGCTGTTGCGGGGATCGTAGTAGTCCTCGGCGTTGCCGCGCAGGCCGACCTCGTCCGAGAGGAATCTGGAGAGCTCCGCGACACGGTCCAGATCGTCGCCCGCGAGCCGCGCCCGGAGACGGAGACCGAGATCGTCCAGGCGGGCCAGCCAGGGAGCGGGATCGAGTCCGGGCTGCTCCTCGGCGGCGATCCACAAGGCCGCCTCGGCGAGGTCGATCCGCTCGTCGGGGAGACAGGCGATCTCGGCGAAGCGCTCGCGGGCGGGTGACGGCTGAAGCATTCCGGGAAGCATAACGGATCGCTTCGGGATATCGTTCCCGGGTTATCTCGGGAGGAGAGCCATGGACAGGCTTCACGTCGGAATCCTGATCTTCGACGGCGTCGAGGTGCTCGACTTCGCCGGCCCGTTCGAGATCTTCTCGCGCACCCGCCTGACCCCCGGCGTCGAGTCGCGGCGGTCGGAGGAGAGCGCTCCGTTCCGGGTCTTCACCGTCGCCAGGACGGCGGCTCCCGTCGTGGCCACGGGTGGCCTTACCGTGGTCCCCCACCACGGCTTCGCGGACGCTCCCCGCATCGATCTGCTCGTGGTGCCGGGGGGCTTCGGCACCCGTCCCCTGCTCCACGACGAGGAGGTGCTCGACTGGATCCGCCGCACGGCCGCCGCGGCGCGCCAGGTCACCTCCGTCTGCACGGGCGCCCTGCTGCTCGCCAAAGCCGGCCTCCTGGAAGGCCGCCGGGCCACCACCCACTGGGCCTCCCTGGACCTGCTGGACTCGCTGGCCGCGGGCGTCGAGGTCGACAGCCGGTCCCGCGTGGTGGACGACGGTGTCATCACTTCCGCCGGCGTGGCCTCGGGGATGGACATGTCCTTCTACGTCGTCGAGACCCTCTTCGGCCGCGAGGTGGCGGACGAGACGGCGCACTACATCGAATACCGCCGCTGATCGCCTGCCGGCCCCGGCACATCCCTTGCTTGGTACCAGCATCAGACAGGGAAGGGGCGGCGAAATTGAGCAAGATGTAGTCAGATTATTCCCGCCGCCCTTCTCTCTACTAAGCGAGAGATCCGACCATGAGTGACTGGCACGCAAATCGTGGAATGGGAGCCCCCCGGATCTGGTTGTCCTCGGTAACGGAATCGCCGACCTCTGGGGCCAGGCGGTCCGGCAAGGAGAATCAGATGACTGAACGTATGAATCTTCCCGTCCTCCCGCTCAGGGACTTCGTGCTGTTCCCGGGGGTCGCGGCGCCGATCAACGCCGGCAAGCCCGCCACCCTGCGGGCCATCGAGGCGGCGTTGAACACGCCCGACCGGCTGGTGTTCGCCGTCTCCCAGCGTGAGGACGTTCAACAGGTCACTCCCGAGGTGCTCCACACCATCGGCACCGTGGCCCGTATCGGCCAGCTTCAGAGGGGTCTGGCCGGCATGCAGCTCCTGCTGCACGGCGAGCATCGCGGCATCGCGATGAAGATCGTGGAGAAGAACGGCTACCTGGAAGCCACGCTCCGCGAGGCTGAAGAGATGAAGCCGCTCAACCTCCAGGATCCGGCGTTCATCGCCCTGTTCCGCGAGCTGCGGGAACGGGCGGCGGAGCTGGGCACCAAGTCCGGCCTGCCGGAAGACGTCGTCCAGCAGGTCCTGGAAGGCGTGGACGATCCCGGCCGCCTGTCGGACCTCGTGGCCGGCTACACCGAGCTGACCAAGGCGCAGCGCCAGATGCTGCTCGAGACCCTCTCCGTCGAGGAGCGGATGCGGCGCGTCCTGGTGCACGTCCAGCGGCAGCTCAACGTGATCGAGGCCCAGCAGGACATCAAGAGCAAGGTCCAGGAAGAGCTGGGCGACCGGCAGCGCGAGATGCTGCTGCGCGAGCAGCTCAAGGCCATTCAGAAGGAGCTCGGCGAGGAGAGCGGCAACGACGTCGAGGAGCTCAGCGAGAAGCTCGCCGCGCTCGACCTCCCGGAGGACGTCCGCAAGGAAGTCGACCGCGAGCTCGGCCGCCTCGGCCGCATGGGCCGGGAAGCCATGGAGACCCAGGTCATCCGCACCTTCCTGGAGACGGTGGCGGAGCTGCCCTGGAACACCCGCACCAACGAGCACCTCGACATCCCCGAGGCGTCCAGGATCCTCGAAGAGGACCACTATGCCCTGGGCGACGTGAAGGACCGGATCCTGGAGTTCCTGGCCGTCCGCCAGCTCCGGCAGGCCGAGGAGGCCGCCGAGCAGGAGGCCGCCGCTGAGAACGACGAGGACGCCGCCGAGCCGAAGCCGAACGCCGAGCGGAAGGAATCGAAGGGGCCCATCCTCCTCTTCGTCGGCCCTCCGGGCGTCGGCAAGACCTCGGTGGCGAAGTCCATCGCCCGCTCCATGGGACGGAAGTACGTCCGCATCTCCCTGGGCGGCGTGCGGGACGAGGCTGACATCCGCGGCCACCGGCGCACCTACGTGGGCGCGATGCCGGGACGGATCATCCAGGGTATGCGGCAGGCCGGCGCCAAGAACCCGGTCTTCCTCCTGGACGAGATCGACAAGCTCGGCGTCTCCTTCCAGGGCGATCCGGCGAGCGCGCTGCTGGAGGTGCTCGACCCGGCGCAGAACGACACGTTCACCGACCACTATCTGGGTGTGCCGTTCGACCTGTCGGAGGTGCTGTTCATCTGCACGGCGAACTTCATCCAGAACATCCCGGGTCCGCTGCTGGACCGGATGGAGGTGGTGCAGTTCTCCGGCTACACCGAGGCCGAGAAGCTGGAGATCGCCAAGCGCTACCTCGTGCCGCGGCAGCTCAAGGAGAACGGCCTGAAGACCGAGCAGATCGCGATCGGTCCGGAGGCCATCGCCGAGGTGGTCACCGGCTACACGCGGGAGGCCGGTGTCCGGCAGCTCGAGCGCGAGCTCGGCAAGGTCGGCCGCAAGGTGGCCCGCAAGATCGCCGCGCGGGAGGTCGAGCGGATGGACATCGACGCGGCCAGGGTGCGCGAGCTCCTCGGCCGTCCAAAGGTCCACCCCGAGCGGGCCAACCGCGAGGACCAGGTGGGCGTCTCCACCGGCATGTACTACACGCCGACGGGTGGCGACATCATGTTCGTCGAGGCTTCCACCATGAAGGGCAAGGGTGAGCTGGTGCTCACCGGCCAGCTCGGCGACGTCATGAAGGAGTCGGCCCGCGCCGCCTGGACGTACGCGCGGTCGCACGCCGAATCGCTGGGCATCCCGGCCGAGTGCTTCGAGCGCGACCTGCACGTCCACGTGCCGGCGGGCGCGATCCCGAAGGACGGCCCCTCGGCGGGCGTGACGATGGCGACCGCCATGGTCTCCGCCCTCTCGGGCCGGCCGGCGCGGCACGAGATCGCCATGACCGGCGAGATCACCCTCTCCGGCCGCGTGCTGCCGATCGGCGGCGTCAAGGAGAAGGTGCTCGGCGCCGTGCGGGCGGGGATCAGCGAGATCCTCCTCCCGCAGGCGAACGAAGCGGACCTGGAGGACCTGCCCCAGGAGGTGCAGGACAACCTCAAGATCCACTTCGCCGGGGACCTCGGCGACGTCCTCGCCCTGACGCTGCGGGGCGCCAGCTACCGCGAGGGACGCCTTCTCTTCGAAGCGCCGCTCGAGGACGGCACCTTCACCAGCATCCCGCACTGAGCCCTGAAAAGGGACTGCCGGATGGCGCCGCCGCCTCTCGCGAGGCGGCGGTTTTTTATTGGGCGGGGATTACAGGCTCCAGGAGAAGCCGACGGCGAATTCGAGGTTGGAGAGGTCGAGGTCGCCGAAGCCTTCGAAGTCGCCTTCCAGCTCGTCGTCGGCCTGGGTCCAGCGGCCCTCGCCGAAGAGCGCGAAATGCGGCGTGATCGGGACTTCGAGACCGGCCAGACCGTACCAGCCGAAGGCGACGCCGTCCGACTCCAGCTCGGCGAAGAAGATGTCGAGATCGCGGTCGATGAAGTCTCCTTCCTCCGTCAGCGTCCAGAAATAGGCGCCGCCGCCCAGGCCCACGTAGGGCTGGATCGCGGTGTCCGGACCGGTGAAGTGCACCATCAGGCCGAGGGTGGCCGAGGCGATGCCCAGCGTCGTGTCGTGCCGGATGCTGTCGCCGAAGTTGTCCTCGAAGTCGCGGTAGGCGTTGGTGGAGTCGCCTTCGAAGACCGAGCCCGAGAAGTCCAGGCTCAGATGGCGGTTCAACGGCAGGAGGTAGGAGGCGCCGAAGCTGAAGTCTTCAAAGTCGTCGATGGAGCCTGTGAAGTCCCGCTCCTTCTCGTCCCAGTACTCGGAATCGCCCTCCAGTTGGACGGCCCCCAGGTGGAGGCGGAAGGCCCCTGCCCTCTCAGGGTAGTAGCGCCCGCCCTGCGCCAGGGCCGGCATCGACGCGACAAGCAGCCCCGCGAGGGCCATGGTCACGCGTGTCTTGACAGTCATTTTTATATCTCCTTTGATGATCCTACAGCCTTCCCCAGGAGCAACCGCAATGCCAGGCTCTTCAAGAGGAAAGACGGACGGATAAACCCTTTGTTTCAAAAACTTTGAACGCCGGAAGCAACCTTGCTTGGACCGTCCTCGTGAGAGGACGTTCCGTAGCTTCACCGGGAGGAAACCGCGCAGGAGGTGCTCTCCGGATGAAGGATCACTCCGTCGATTTCCGCCGCCGTGGTGCCCGCCAGGAAGGGGGTCTTGCGGAAGGAGGACGCGACCAGCTCCCGGTTGCGGCCGGGCGTGTAGTCCTTGAACAGGCCGCCGACGGCGCCTTCCCCCTCGTCGATGCCGAGGACCTTCACCGGCTTGCCGCAGGAGAAGTCGAAGGCGGCCAGGGCGGCGGAGCGGACCCGCGGATTCGTCCGCGTCCGCCAATGGACGCGCCCCCCCTTCAGGTCGTAGACGATGCTCCACTGGGTGTAATCCCCCTGCGCGACATCCGCCAGCGTCTCGAAGGCATAGGCGACAGGATCCCCGGCCTTGGCGGCTGCGAACCGGTCGGCGCGGTCGGCGGCGCGGGCGAACCGCTGCAGCGATCCCCTTCCGTGGAGGGCCGCCGCGTCCCCCTTGTTCGCCTCGCGGAAGCGCAGCGACTTCTCGTAGGTGTGGTTGGCGAGGGCCTTGGCGGGCAGGTCCGTCCCCGTGTGCACGACCGGCTTGCCGCCCAGGAACTCGACGGTGGCGCAACTCCCCCCCTTGTCGCAGATCAGGAAGTGGATCTTGGCGCCGGCCGAGATCCGCAGGTCCCCGGCGTGCCGGACGACCTCGGCCACGGTGGCGTAGTTGTCGAGCTGGTACTGGATCCACTCCAGGCACCCCACCACCGGCTTCCCGTCCGGTCCGGGATATTGCGTGTCGTCCAGCCACATCAGCTCGATGGCGAGCCCCGGCTCGTTCATGCCGCCGCTGGGGAACTCGCGGCCGTACTGGTTGAAGGTCAGGCTCCCGTATTTGGAGGTCCACTTCGCCGGCCGCCCTTCCTCGGGCCCGATCGACGAGGTCTTGGCCACCCCTCGCTTGTTCACCATCACCAGGCCGTCGGGGACCATCCAGTCGTAGTTCTTACCGAAAAAGGACTGCTGCCCTTGGGTCATGCAGAAGGTCGTGCAGGCGAGGACTTCGGAGAGTGGCGCGACGAGCAACGCTCCCAGGAGGATGACGAGCAAAGTCCGTGATCTCTTCATGGATCTAGTCTGACATAGACTTCCCGCGGACTTCCCGCCCCAATGGCCAAGGAGGCTTGCATGGTAGAGATCTTCGACAACCAGACCGGCGCCCTTCTGGGCACCCTCACCGACGATCAGTTCCAGTTCCTCGCCGACCACCTCGAAGAAGAGTCGGACGAGGACCAGGACTATTACCTGAACCGCACGACGGTGGACACCCTGGAGGGGGAAGGAGCGGACCCGGAGCTGATCGCCCTCCTGCGTCGCGCCCTGGGCAACGGCGACGAGGCCGAGATCCGCTGGTCACGCTCCTGAGGACGGCAGCAGCACCCGCAGGGCCAGCGGACGCGTCCGGTAACGCAGCGGGGGCTTCATCACGACGACCTCCCCGTCCAGATAGACCGGCAACGCCTTCTTGCGGGTCTCGATGGTGAGCTCGGGCAGTTGCCAGCGGTCGAAGCGGTCCGTCCGCTTGACGTCCCGCACCAGCCCGAGCAGCGCCGCCGCGAGCAGGCCCAGCCGGCTCCGGCTCTTGTCCACGTAGACGTACAGGAAACCGCTGTCGAAGCGGCTGCGGGCACCGTAGGTGAAGGCGTTGAATTCGTATTCGTTGTTACCGATGAAGACGAACCGCGTCTTGTGGTCGATCTCCAGGCCGTCCGACTTCAGCCGCACATGGAGCGAGGGGAGCTTCGGCAGCACCTTGAAAGCCGCGGCCACCGTCGCCAGCCACTTGCCCCGGTCCAGCCGCTGCCGCTGCCAGTCCCGCACCCGGACGACGGACGGGTAGAAGCCGAGAATCGAGTTGTTGATGAAGATCTCACCATTGACCTCCCCTACGTCCAGGGACCGGGGAAGGCCCGTGACGGCCACGCGGGCGGCCTCGGCCAGGTCGGTGGGGATGCCCAGATCCCGGGCGAAGTGGTTCAGGGTCCCCACCGGCAGCACGCCCAGGGGCACGTCACCGCCCACCAGGACGGAGGCCACGCAGCGGATCGTGCCGTCGCCGCCGCCCGCCACCACCACATCGGCGCCTTTCTCCAACGCCTCCCGCGCGGCCCTTTCGATTTTCTCCCCGGGCAGGAGCCGTACGTCCGCCTCGGCTCCGGCCTCCCGGAAGACTCCCCGCAGCGCCTCCTCGTCCAGCTTCTGGGAGACGACGGTGCCCGCTCCGCGATTCACGATGACGGCGATCCGCACGCGGCGAGAATACGCAATCCCCGGACCACGTTGAGAGGGGACGGGAGAGACCTCCAATGCTGGTGTTCCTGACGCTGCTGTTCCTCGGCCTTCCCCAGGCCGCCGCCCCGCCCGCCGTCGAGGGCCCGCCCTCCCCTGCCGACTTCCGCCGGGAGCTGCTCGCCCTGTTCAACCAGGAGCGGACGGCCGCGGGCGCGCCGACGCTGCGGCTCGACGAGGCGCTCAACCCCATAGCCCAGGAGAGCGCCGAGGAGGTGCGGGCCAACGAGGGAGTGGCGCCCTACGACGAAAAGTCCATTCCCAGGATCCAGGCCCGGCTGCGCAAGGCGGGCTACCGCGCCCACGGCTGGCACCAGGCGTTCGCCGCCGGCCGGGGGGACCCCGCCACGCTCCTCAACTGGCTCAAGACCGAGTATCCGGATACCTTCCGCTCGCTCATAAACCCCGATTTCCAGGAGCTGGGGATCGGCATCAGCGAGATCCGCGGCATGCCCGTCTATACCTTCTTCCTGGCGTGGCGCGAGAGCGAGTCCTTCGCCCGGCAGACGGCGGGCCTCGCGGATCTGGAGAAGGCCCGCGCCGATGCGCTCGCCCGCGTCAACGCCGAGCGGGCCACCGCCGGCCTTCCACCGCTCGTCCTCGACGCCCGGCTGAACGCCGCGGCCCAGGCCCACGCCGAGGACATGCTGCTCCGCTCCTACTACAACCACACGACGCCCGAGGGCGCGGGTCCCTCCGCCCGCGTCCGCAAGAGCGGCTATCCGGCGCGCCTCGTGGCCGAGAACATCGCCCGCGGCCCCGTGGCCGTGAACGAGGCGATGGACAACTGGATGGCGAGCCGGGAGCACCGGCGCAACATCCTCCATCCCGGGTTCGCCCACCTGGGGATAGGGATCGCCGTGGGCCGCAACTCGGTCGGCGACACGGTCCTCTGGGTGCAGGACTTCGGCGCCGGGGCGCCGTGATCAGTGAACGACGGGGATCACCGGGATGGAGCCCGGGATCAGGCTGCCGGGGACGCGGATGAAATCGGTCCGCCCCGGCTGCCCCGACATCGGCCTGCCGCCATGGTGGCCGCCACCGTGGCCACCGTGGTGGCCCGGCCGAGGGTTTCCGAAGCCAGGCCCCACTACCACCGGCGGGTAATAGCCATAGTAGCCATAATAGAGAGGGATGCCGCCGGTCTCGGGCTGCGGCGGCTCCAGGCGCGCCAAGTCACGGGTGATGGCCAGCTCGGCCAGGAGGGCCAGGCGTTCCTCCCGCGCGGCCCGGGCGGCCTCCTGGCGCGCGGCGTTGCGCCGGGCCTGCTCCTCTTCATAGGCGCGGGTCCTGAGGGCGAGCTCTTCACGCGTGATCCACTGGCCGTTGGACTGGACGAAGCCCTGCCGCCGCATGGACTCGGCGTAGGGGATCCAGCGCCCTAGCTGTTCCTCGAAGACGTAGCCGTAAATCCGCAGGACGGGCGCGAGCCCCGACAGGTCGGGATCGATCGCCGCCGCGGCCAGGGCCGCCTCGCGGCCGGCCTGCTGCAGCTCCTTGCTCTGGGCCCAGCGGGCGAGATCCAGCCATTCCCTGGCGGAGCCGCCTTTCTTCAGGGCCTCCTTGCGGCGGAGGTACTCCTGCAGGCTGGAGTCGCCCTTCTCCACCTTCAGCACGTTGTCCGCCGGCAGACTGAGCGTGCCGCCCTGCATGATGATCTTCACCTGCGTCTCCGTCGTCTCCGTCATCACCCCTTCGAACTTCCGCCCGTTGACCAGATAGACGTCGTCCGCGAGGGCCGGTCCGGCTACGAATGAGAGAGGGACCAGTGTGAGGAGAGGAGCGAGGAAACGGGTCCGCATTGCAGGTTTCCTTTCTTCACGGCGCGTCGCCCCTGGATTTTACCACCTCCGCGGCCTAGCCGGCCGGCTTGGGGGCAGGGGCGATGGTGAACCCGGCGATCCTTCCGGCGTCGTCCACGACCACCCGGAGGTCCCGGGGACCCTTCTCGAATTCGACGGTGACGAAGACGTACGTGAGAGGCGGCTCCACGCGGGTGACGTTCAGCCGCTTGTAGGCGCCGTAGCGGGCTTCGACGTTCTTCCAGGTCGCTGTGAGCTGCTCCGCCGAGACCGCTTTCTTCATCTCCGCGTTGAAGCTCCCGGTGGCGGCCTGAAGGTCCCCTTTCGCGACCTGGCCCAGGAGCTGCTCGGCCGCGGCCACCGGCTTCGGGGAGAGCGTCTTCCCCGGCTCCGCCGGCGGGGCGGCGGTCGAAGAGATGAAGAACCCGGCGACCTGGCCGGCCGGATCGAAGATCACCCGCACCCCCTGCGTGCCCCGCTCGAACTCGGCGGTGCCGAAGACGTACGTCAGCGGCCCGTCCGTCCGCGTGGAGCCCCGCCGCTTGAAGGCGCCGAGCTGCTCCTGCATGGATGTCCAGGCCTTCTGGAGGGACTCCGGCGGAGCCGCCTGTTTCATCTGGTCGGTGAAGCTCTGGACGGCGGTCTGGAGCTCGCCCTTGGCGAGCTGGTCGACGAAGGTGGTGGCAATCGTTGCGGCGTCTTTCGCCGGGGACGTCTGGGCGGAGAGCGCGCAGGGCAGCACGCAGAGAATCAGGAGCAGGGCTTTGAAGGTCTTCATGGGGCGAATCGTACACCGCCGCCCATCTGCCATACTCCGCCCCCGATGGCCCGCCGACACCGCTTCCGTCGCTTCCAACCCATGCTCCGCCCCCTCCCCGGGAGCAGGCTGCCGCGGGAGCTGCGGGTCCACCGGGTGGGACGCATCGCCGAAGCCCTTCCCCTGGGGATCGCCGACCCCGGCTTCGAGGTCTTGCTGCGCCGCATCGATCGCGCGCCCTTCCTCGGCGGCAACGAGGTGGAGGTCTACACCGACGGCCAGGCCGCCTTCGCCGCCATGCGGGAGGTGGGGCTCACCGCCGAGCGGGAAATCCTCCTCGAGTCCTACATCTTCAAGGACGACCGCACCGGCAGGCTCTTCCTCGCCGAGCTCCAGGCCGCCGCCGCCCGCGACATCCACGTGTGCGTGCTCGCCGACGCCCTGGGCTCCGCCGAGACCCGCAAGGAATTCTGGCAGGAGATGGAGGACTACGGCGTCGAGGTCCGTCTCTTCCATCCGCTGTTCCAGACCCTCTGGTACCAGCCGTTCCGGGACCACCGGAAGATCCTGGTGGTGGACCGCAAGGTGGCCTTCACCGGCGGCATGAACATCGGCGAAGAGTACGGCTCCCCCCGCCCCAAACCGGGGCAGACCTGGCGCGACACCCACGTCCGCGTCACCGGCCCCACGGCCTGGGAGATGGCGGTCGTCTTCTCCGAAGGCTGGGAGCACTCCGGGGGCGACCCCTTCGAGATCGATCCCCTGGCGGCCGAGGCCACCGAGTTGCCTGGAGCGCGTATCCTGGTCCTGGACTCCGCCCCGAAGCGTGGACAGGCGGAATCGGCCTCTGCCCTCGGCGCCATCGCGGGAGCGGCCCGGAAAAACCTCTGGATCACCAACGCCTACTTCGCGCCGGGGCGGAGAATCCTCGAAATCCTGGGCCACACGGCGAAGCGAGGGGTGGACGTCCGGCTGCTGCTGCCGGGCAAGACCGACGTCCCCGTCGTCCGCCGTGCCGGCCACGGCTACTACCGGGCGCTGCTGGAGCGCGGCGTGCGGATCTTCGAGTACCAGCCGGCCATCCTCCACGCCAAGACCCTGGTGGCCGACAGCCTCGTTTCCATGGTCGGCTCGACCAATCTCGACTTCCGCTCCTTCATCTTCAACGCCGAGTGCGACCTGCTGATCCTCTGCCCCGAGACAGCAGCCACCCTGGAGCAGGCCTTCCTGGCCGACCTGGAGCAATCCGAGGAGGTCCGCCTCGAAGACTGGCGCCGCCGTCCCCTGACCAAGATCGCCGGCGACCGCATGGCGCGCTGGCTGTCGCCGGTGCTGTAGGAAGGAGAACACGGACAAGCACGGACCCTAAACGGACCGGCACGTCCCTGGAATCCGTGCTCGTCCGTGTCACGTCCGTGCCGGTCCGTGTTCTTCCCGGATTGTGAGCGCTATGCTTCCCTGAAGCATGCCCACCCCCACCCAGCCCCGCAAGGCTCGCTACCTGCTCGGGATCGCCCTGGGCCTGCTGGCCTTCGCGGCCGGGCTCGTCCTGGCCGGCACTTTCCTTCCCGAGTGGCGGGCCGGCCGGCCGCTGGACAGGGAGGTCTACCGCCAGAAGTTCCGCGAGCTGGCGGCGCGGGGCGGCTTCGGCCTCAAGCCGGGCGAGCCCCGGGTCGCCTTGGTCACCCGGGGTCCGGAACAGCTCGAGCCCTTCCGCCCGCTCGGCGACGAGGGCTCCCGGTGGCTCGAGGAGACCGGCACGGCGGTCCGCGTCAGCGTGCAGCACGAGGCCTCCAGGCTGGATGGGACGGGGGATCTCGCCTTCGACTTCTCCCTCGACGGCCAACCGCAGCTCCTCTCCTGGTGGCAGGGGGGCCGGTCGGTCTTCGAGCTTCCCAGCCTGGAGGAGGCGGACCGGTCCGCCACGCCCCTCGCGTCCCTCCTCCTCGCCCCTGGAGAGACGCTCGGCCCCAACCGCGGCGGGATCGCCATGACCTTCCCGCGCCTGCTCTACCCCCTCCACGGAGGAGGCCGGCCCCAGCACCTGACGGGCTTCCTCACCCAGGGCGTGCTCCTGGAGCGCGCGCCTGGACCGGTCGGGGAAGAGGCCGGCGCGGCGGCGGACGCCCAGATGATCCGCGTCATCACGCACGGCTGGGGCCAGATCTTTCTGGTCCTGCTCCTGGCGGGACTGTTCCTCGTCCTGCTGATGAAGTCGCGGTTGAGCGCCACCAACGGCGCCCTGCTCGCCGCTCTGACCCTGGTCACCCTGCTGCCGACGCCGGGCTCCACTTTCGGTCCTCCCTTCACCTACGTGCTCTTTTCGGGGATCGTGACGCTGTGGGTCTTCTTCGTCTGGTCGAGCGGCGAGTCGCTGCTGCGCTCGACCGGCCCGGGATTTACGACCAGCCTGGATGCGCTGCGGGCGCTCCGGCTGGGACCCCGCGGCGGCCGCGCCCTGCTGGTGGGCCTCGCCTGCGGATCGGCCCTCGCCGGCTTCCGCCTCGCCCTGCCCTCCCTGGCCGAAGCCTTGCCCGGCGTCTGGCTGAAACGGGCCTCCCTGGAGCTCCCCGTCTTCCGCCCCCTGGGAAGCCCGGTGGCCGACGGCGCCGTGGTGGCCGGCGGGGTGGCGCTGGCCCTCGCCCTGGCGTTGCGCGTGGTGCCGCTGAGCTGGGCGCCCGTGGCCGCTGCCGTGGCCGCCGGCCTCTTTCTCGATCCCCTCCCCCTCCAGCCGGGCCTCGCCAGCCTGGCGGCCAACGCCCTCTTCTGCGGCCTGCTGGCCTGGATCGCCCGGCGCTACGGCCTGACGGCCCTGCTCACCGCCTCGATGGCGACCTTCCTGCTGCCGGCGGCGGCGTTCTCGGCGATGCATTTCGCCTGGATGCCCACCAGCTTCGCCGTGACCACCGGGCTGCTGGCGGTCCTGGCGCTGCTGGGCTTCCTGGGGATCACGCGCTCCGGGTCCGCCGAGATCGCCCGCCTCGCGCCCCCCAATTTCGTGCGGCGGCTGGAGGAGGAGCGGCGCCTGCGGAGCGAGATGGCCCTGCTGGCCACCATGCAGCGCGGCCTGCTGCCCCGCGAGCTGCCGCGCATCGAAGGCTATGAGATGGCCGCGCGCTCGGTCATCGCCAACGAGGCCGGCGGCGACCTCTACGACGTCCTGCGCGACGACGACGGGTACGTCTGGATCGCGGCCGGCGACGTGGCCGGGCACGGCTACTCGTGCGCCATCGCCCAGGCGATGACCAAGTCGGCCCTCGCCAGCCTCGCCGGCCGGGGCCGCACGCCGGCCGAGGTCCTGCACCGCATGGACCGGGTGCTGCAGGAGGCCGGTCCCAAGCGCAACTTCACCAGCCTGGCCCTGCTGCGGCTGCGGCCCGGGACCGGCGAGGCGCTGGTCAGCAACGCCGGACATCCGTACCCGGTGCTGCTGGCCGGCGAGGAGATCCGGGAGCTGGAGATGCCCGGCCTGCCGCTCGGCATGGGACCTCGGCGCCACTACCAGGACCATCCGCTCACCCTTCCGCCCGGGGCCGCCCTCGTCTTCTGCTCCGACGGCCTGTTCGAAGCCTCGGACGGCGGCGGCCGGGTCTACGGCTTCGACCGCCTCCGCCAAGTGCTGCGCGACATCCGCTACATGCCGGCCGACCGCATCCTCGACGCCCTGTTCGCCGACTGGCGGCACCACCTGCGCGCCACGCGGTCGATGGACGACACCACGGTGGTGGTGCTGAAACGGGGGGCGGGATGAAGGGCGGCGACGGCCGGCGCCCCGGCTGGAAGCGCCTCCTCCCTTGGCTCGCCGCGGGGCTGGGCGTTTTCGCCCTCGGCGCCGCCCTGGCCCTGCTCTACCTCCCCGAGTGGCGGAGCCGGATTCCCTCCGATCCCGCCTTATTCGAGCGGGAGTTCCGGCGGCTGGCCACGGAGGCCGGGTTCCAACTGGCGCCCGGCGAGCCCAAGATCTTCCTGGTGGTCCGGAATCCGGTGATCGAGGAGACCTACCTCGTCCTGGGAGAGCGCGGAGCGGACTGGCTCGCCGACGGAAAGACCGTCCTCCGCATCGCCGTGCTCCACGACGCCCTCCTGCCCGGCACCTCGTTCGAGCAGGAGCTGAACATCGACTTCTCCCTGGACGGGCGGCCCAAGCGGCTTATGTGGGAGAACCTCGGGGGACCGTTCTTTCAGCCGCCGGACGAGGACCGGTACGAGCGGCTGGCCGAGAGGGTCGCCAGGCTCTTCCTGGGACCGGGAGAATCGATGGGCCGGAAGAACCACGGGCCGTTGACCGGGTCCACGTGGGAGCTCTTGGAGGTCCGGGGAACCTCGCCGCCGGAACACATCATGATCGGGATCACCGCGCCGCGGTCGGTCACCGTCATGCGGGGGATCGGGCACATCGACAATCCGATCGTGCGGCCGGACACAGGGTTCCGGCGCATGCTCTTCTCCGGGCTGCTCGTCCTGCCGATCGCCATCGCCGTGGTCGGCGTGTTCCTGGCGCTGCTCCTGCGGGCGCGGATCGACCTGATCAACGGCGCCGTCCTGGGACTGCTCTCCCTGCTCTCCACCACTCCGCGCTGGTTCTTCAAGTACCTGCACGCCTCGCCCTGGCTCACCGGCGCCGGCTGGCTCTTTGGCGCCCCTGGCCAGGCCGTGGCCACCTTTCTGACCTGGTCGGCCGGAGAGTCCCTGCTCCGCTCCACCCATCCGGGCTTCACCACCAGCCTGGACACCCTGCGGAGGGGCCGTCTCGGTCCCCGGGGCGGCCGGGCGTTCCTGGTCGGTTTCGCCGCCGGAGCGGCCCTGGCCGGATACCATCTCGGCGTCTACGCCCTGTCCGTCCCCCTGCCCGGCCTCTCCCCCGCCGGATCGAGCCTCGCCCTGCCGGTCTTCCACATCTACGGCAGCCCGATCCAGGACGGAATCTCGCTGGCGGCCGGGGTGATGCTGGCCCTGGCTCTCGCCGTCCGCCTCCTGCCGGCCCGCTGGTCTCCCTGGGCGGCGGCCCTGTTGGCGGGCTACTCCCTCTCTCCCCTGGCGATCTTTCCGTACCCGGCGGAGCTGGCGGCCAACGTCGTGCTGGCGGCCCTGCTGGTCTGGCTCTGCCGCCGCTTCGGCGTCACGGCCCTGCTGGTGGCCTCGGTGGTCTCCCGGCTCCTTCCGGCGGCGCTCTTCTCCGGCCTGTACAGGGACTGGATGCCTGTCACGTTCGCGGTAGCGGCCGGGCTCTCTCTCCTCCTGCCCATCCTCGGCTTCGTGGGGCTGGCCCGTCCCGAGACGGTGGAGAACATCCATATCCCGCCCCCGGCCTTCATGCGCCGGCTGGCGGAGGAGCGGCGTCTCCGGCACGAGGTGGACCTGCTCTCGCGCATGCAGGTCGGCCTGCTGCCCCAGGAGATGCCGCGGGTGGAAGGCTACGAAATCACCGCCCGCTCCATGCTCGCCAGCGAGGCCGGGGGCGATCTCTACGACTTCCTGCGCGACGACGCCGGCCGTCTCTGGATCGCGGCGGGGGACGTGGCGGGTCACGGCTACTCCTGCGCCGTGGCCCAGGCCATGGTGAAGGCGGGTCTGCTCAGCCTGATCGAGCCGGGGGAGTCGCCCGCCGGGGTCCTGCGTCAGCTCGACCGCGTGCTGCGGGGGGTGAGCTCCGACCACAGCTTCACCAGCCTGGCGCTGGTCCGTCTGGATCCCGGGACGGGAGAGGCCGTGCTGGCCAACGCCGGCTATCCCTATCCGCTGGTCTGGTCCGCCGGCGAGGTCCGCGAGATCGAGATCCCGAGCCTGCCTCTGGGCCGCGGCCCCGCGCACGCCTTCGCCGAGCAGTCCTTCGATCTCCCTTCCGGAAGCGTCCTCCTCCTCTGCTCCGACGGCCTCTTCGAGGGATTGGACCGCCACGGCAACGCCTACGGCTTCGAAAGAGCGCGGGAAGTCCTCCGCGCCATGGGCCACCGCCCGGCGGTGGAGATCCTGGACGCGCTGCTGAACGACTCCCGGAGGCATCTCGGGTCGGAGAAGCCGCCGGATGACGTGACGATCGTGGTGGTGCGGCGGGGGTAGGACGTCTGGCCCTGTGGTAGCGTGCCACCATGAGGACACAATCCGCCGATACACCGCGGGAGATCGAGGAGATCCTCCTGGAGGGATATCGCCGGATGACGCCTTGGGAGAAGCTCCGGCAAGTCTTCGAGCTGAACCGGATGGCCCAGCAGATGGCCGCGATGAGAATCCAGGCTCAGTATGGGCCCGACCTCTCCGAGCGCGAGCTGCGCCTCCGGTTGGCCGCGTTGTGGCTCGACCGGGAGACCATGATCGCGGCGTTCGGATGGGATCCTGAGACCAAGGGCTACTGAATGATCCCGGCTGAGGAGGCCCTGAGGGTCATCTTGGAGGTCGTCAGGGTTCTCGAGGATCTGCGAGTCCCGTATGCCGTCGGAGGCTCCCTCGCCAGTTCCCTGCACGGCATTCCTCGCTCGACCCAGGATGGCGACCTGGTCGCGGACCTGCGGGTCGAGCACGTCCAGCCTTTCGTCGCCGCCGCCGCCAATAGCTTCTACCTGTCTCCGGAGCGTGTTCTCCAGGCTATCCAGGGGCGCTCGTCCTTCAATCTCATCCACCTGAAGACCATGATCAAAGTTGACGTCTTCATGCTGAAGGCGGACCCTTTGTCGCTTCAGGAGATGGCTCGCCGCCAGGTTCTTCCCCTCCCCGGAGAGCCCGGGACGACGCTTCACGTCGCCAGCGCCGAGGACACGGTTCTGCAGAAGCTCCTCTGGTACCGGAAGGGAAATCGCGTCTCCGATCAACAGTGGAACGACATCCTGGGCGTTCTGAAGGTCCAGCGTGACCGACTCGACTTCAATTACCTGCGGGAATGGGCCGGCCACATCGAAGTGGACGGCCTGCTGCGGCAGGCCTGTGAGGACGCCGGGTTGAGCTTGGAAGCGGACTGACGCTCTCCTCAGCTGGCCGGCGGGACGCCGGCGGTCCCAGGGGGGCGCTCCGGGCGAGGGTTTCTCCATTCCCGGGTCTCGCTGCCTCTCGGCTTGATCTGCACCAGGCACTCCTGGCCGCATCCTTCCCTCTCCGGCCAGCGGGAGCAGACTTTCAGCATCGGCCCCGGCTCGCCATAGATCTCGTGGAACGCCGCTCCCATCTCATCCACCTTCACGCGGGCCGGCTGGTGGTCTCGAGGACAGGAGACCTGACGCTCCCCTCGCCAGCGCCACCAGGAACGGACCAGAAGCGTCAGCACGAAGACCGGAACGCCCACGGCGAAGAAGGCCAGGAAGATGTAGAGGGCGTCGGGCATGCGGAGGTCTCCTTGATCCCCCGAATTCTGCGACCAACCCGCCCCGCGGCGCCCTACCTCTTCGGATGGCCCTCCGAGCCGCCACGGGGTGGGCCAGAAAACCTCTCACTGCATGGGGCAGTACCCGCAATCGTCGGTGCAGTTGATGCAGCTCTCGCCCCAGGTGGAGTCGCAGTAGCCGTCGCCGCAGATGGTCTCCTGCGGCTCCACCCAATAGCAGGAGAGCTGCTTGCGCACTCTGAGATCGGCGCAGACCACGGTCTGGCACTCATCTTCAAGCCAGGAGCAACTCAGGCCGGCGGAACCCGAGAATTCGAGGGCGACATACCCTCCGGGCCACGTGTCGTAGGGGTGGCCGGCGATCAGCCGCGACTGCACCGGGAAGTTGCCCCAGAAGATGGTGCCGATGTCCTGGTGGATGCTGCAGGTGTCGAGGTCGTAGACCGAGGCGTAGGGGTCGCGCATGTAGAGCGTGGTGTCGCTGAAGTAGCTCAGAGTCTCCGGCGCATAGGTGCCGTTGTAGGTGCCCGCAGGCCAGCGGTCCCACCACTGGTTGATGCCGTCGATCCGTTTCTCGCCCCAGGAGGTCTGGGTCGGGTTTCCGCCCCAGCAGCCGTGCCACTCGCCGCTGTAGGGGCCGAAGAACGAGTCGGAATGATCCTGGCACGACTGGCTGATGCCGCCGAGGATGTCGACCCAGGTGTAACCCCAGCTATGGCTCCAGTCTCCGCACTTGCCGGGCCACGGGAGGTAGGAGCCTTTGCACTCGAAGTTGGTGGCGCCGCGCATCTGGCGCTGGGTGGTCCAGGCCTCCCAGTTGCCGTAACAGTCCCAATACGCGCTCGCGGGGATCGCCAGGAACAGCAGGAGCGTGACGATCGTCAGCAGGATTCTCGAGCTCTGTGGGGTCATGGGATGTCTCCTTCTTTAGAAGTTCATTATTCCCCCCTTACTAATCCTGGTGCTTGGGACATCACGCGATGCACTGCCCTTTCGGACGGCTCCGGAATCGCCGCCGGGTGGGAAGAAGACTTCGCGGGCTCCGGCGAGGTGTCTTTGGCTTGCCTATCCCCGCTTCCGCTCCCGGCGGTGGCCGAAGAGCATCCTCTGCTCCAAGGACTGGCGCTGCGCCCGGTAGAAGGCGTCGAGGAAGGGACGGATGGGAACATTCCAGTTCTCGACCGGCCAACTGATCTTGGTCTTGATCTTCTCGCAGACCTCGGCGAGGACGTGCGGGTCGAGCGTGCCTTCGTCGTCCCGGCGGAGGAGGTCCTCCAGGACCTGCAGCTCATGGATGCCGTAGATGTCGAGCTGATGGCGGGTGAAGGGGAAGGCCTCGGCCGGGGGCGGCGGCGGGGCGCCCACTCCGTGGACATTGGCGGCGCGCGGCGAGGGACGGGAGGGGCGGTCCGCCAGGTCCGAGAGCAGCATGGCCTTGGGGGCGCGCACCACCATCGTCCCCGCCACCAGGTCGCCGCAGCGCAGGCGGTCCTGGTTGAAGAAGGGCATGAAGGCGAAGACCAGGATCCAGGCGGCGGCCAGGAGACGGCCCCAGCCCGGCGCTTCCGGCAGCAGGGCCTCGGGCGCGATCAGCACCGTCGCCGGCAGGTAGAACTCCAGGTTCCGCATCAGGTTGCGCGCGAAGATGGCCTCCGCCGTGAGCGGTCCGCCGTCCCGGGAGATCACCCGCAGTCCCAGCCTGCGCTTGGCCCAGGTCACGCCGCTCCACCGGGTCTCGGAAGCGATGAAGTAGAAGTTCCAGAGCAGGAAGTGGACGACGATGGCGATCGAGACCCCCAGCTCCCCCAGGCCCATCATGGCGATGATCCCCGCCCCCAGCCAGAGGGCGATGGTCATCAGGACGATGATCAGCGAATCCAGGAGGAAGGCGCCCACCCGGTCCCCCGCCGGGGCCACCACGAAGGGCAGGGAGATCCCTTCCGGCGTCAGGATCTTGTGAAGGCGCGGCTTATCGAGCGAGATCGCGCTCATGTCCGCGCCCCACCGCGAGGAAGTACCAGGTCCAGAAGACGAGGGTGACGGTGGCCAGTCCCCAGCGGACGGTCACGTCCTGCACGATCTGGCGGAAGAAGCCCTCGATCAGGCCCGCCAGCAGGAACATCACCACGGCGCCGATGCCCAGCAGCGCCACCTCCCGGCCCTTGAGGGCCAGGTTGCGCAGCCGCGTGTGGCGGCCCGGGAAGACGATGGCCGAGCCGAGCACCATGCCCGCCGCGCCGCACAGGCAGACGGCGGTGATCTCGGTGACACCGTGCGGCAGCACCCAGGCCCAGAACTCCGCCCCCAGGCCCCGCGAGTCGTAAAGCGCCACCATGGCCCCCAGCGTGAGACCGTTGATGAACAGCAGATAGATCACCGGCACGCCGGCCGCGAACCCCAGGGCGAAGCAGAGCAGGCCGATCTTGGAGTTGTGGGTGAAGAGGAAGGAGGCGAACACCGAGAGGGCTTCGTCCTCGCCGCCGTAGAGGACCTCCCGCAGCTCCTGGGTGGAGGACGCCGGGGTGCGCCCGCCCGCCATGGCCCCGTCCACGAAGCTGTGGTAGCGCTCGGGATCGGCCTTGGTCATCTGGTAGCCGGTGAGGGTCCCCAGGGCGAACAGGGCCATGGAGACGAACACGAAGGCGAAGTACCGCCGCACCGCCCAGGGGAAGCGGAAAAGGAAGAACTCCCGGATCGCGTCGCCCGCCCGCCGCTTGCTGCCGTAGACGCAGATGTAGGCGCGGCCTACCAGGGCGGTGAGGTAGTCGAGGAGGTTCTTGTCCAGGCTGATGGCGGTGGCCACGGAGAGCGAGCTGGCGGCGCCGCGGTAGAGCACCGGCAGCCGGTGCAGCTCGGCCGGTGTGAGATCCTTGGGGCCCTTCTTCTCCACCCGCTCCAGGAGCCCCTCCAGCTCGCGCCAGGCGGCCTCGCGCTCGCGGCGGAACTGGGCCGACTTGAGGCTGAACTCCTTCATCCTTCAGATCCTCTCACGGCGCTTGATGTCCAGGTAGGTGTTGATCAGCCGCGTGGTCACCTGGGACGGCGCGGCGTCGATCGGGTAGATCCCCAGCCGGCGCAGGCGGCGCAGGACGACCTCGCGGTCGCGCAGCAGGCCGCCGGCCACCACGGCGCGGTTGAGGTGGAGGACGCTGGCGGGCTCGCTCGCGGCCACGGCTTCGAGCCCCGGGTCCTGGAGGGCCACGAAGACCACCACGTGCCGGCGGGAGAGGCGGTCGAGGTTCTCCACCATCAACTCGGCGGAGATGGTGTCCACGAAGTCGGTGAGGACGACGATCAGCGACCGCCGGCTGAGGCGCTGGGAGATGGAGGTCAGGCCCAGGGTGTAGTTGGTCTCACGGTCGGAGTAGTCGACCTGGCTCGCCACCTGGCTGAGGATGTTGAATCCCCTGATCCCCCCCTTGGGCTCGACGTAGAGGCCGAGCCGGGCGTCGAAGGTGGCGAGGCCGACGCGGTCGCCGGCGCGCAGGGAGACGTAGGAGAGGAGGAGCGCGGCGTTGACGGCGTGGTCGACCTTGGGGATGCCGGCCAGGGGCTCGCACATCAGGTGGCCGGTGTCGATGGCGATCACGACCTGATGGTTGCGCTCGGCCCGGAACTGGCGGTCGACGAGCTTGCGGTGGCGCGCCGAGGCCTTCCAGTCGATCGAACGGTGGTCGTCGCCCAGGACGTGCTCTTTGAGAGACTCGAACTCGGTGCCATCCCCCGTATAGCGCTCGATCTTGAGGCCGGCGCGGAACTCGCGGTCGGTGAGAAAGCGCAGCGCCGCCGCCTTGACCGGCCGGACGTTGGGCACGACCGCCGCCTGCCGCTTGAGGTCCTGGCGCGCCACCTGGGCCATGAGGCCGAGGGGGCCGGCGTAGCGGATCCAGGCCCGCTCGACCACGATCCGGCCGCGGCGCGTGGGGACCAGCCGGAGGCGCATCTCGGCGCCCTCCCGGGAAGCGCGGGCGCGCAGGACCGGCTGCGGCTCCAGGCGGTCCGAGAGGTCCACGGCCACGGTCACCGGGACGCGCCGGCGCGACGGGATCGCGACGGTCAGGCGGGCCTCGTCCTCCTCGCCGATGTAGAGGGTGCCGGGCAGGTCGAGGGAACAGGAGACGTCCCGCCGCCGCGGCGCCGCCAGCGCGTCGATCCCCAGCGCCAGCGCCAGCCCGCCCAGGTAGACCGGCCAGAGCGGCCACAGGCGCTCGCTCACCGCGATCGGCAGCAGGGCGACGGCGAAGCCGAGAATCGCGAAAGCGACGGCGCGGCGGGTGGGCCTCATCGCGGCGCCGGCACCTGCTGGAGGATCTGCTCCAGCACCTGGTCGGCCCCGAGACCGTCCACCTCGGCGCTGGGGGCCAGCACGACGCGGTGGCGGAGCAGGGGCTTGAAGAGGGTCTTCACGTCGTCGGGGATCACGAACTCGCGGCCTTCCAGCACGGCGGCGGCGCGGGAGGCGGCGGCCAGCATGTTGGCGGCGCGGGGGCTCGCTCCGTATTGCAGCGCCGGATGGTTGCGGGTGGCGCGGATCAAGTCCACCACGTAGGCCACGGTCTCGTCCGCCAGCCGGAGGCCCGCCACCGCCTGCCGCACCCAGGCGATGAAACGCAGGTCGCAGATGGGCGCGAGGCCCAGCTTGTCCAGCTTCGGCATGGCCGTCTGGTGGCCGTGGGTGCGCACCATGGCCAGCTCCTCGTCGCGCCCCGGGTAGCCGATCAGGACCTTGAAGAGGAAGCGATCGAGCTGCGCCTCGGGGAGCGGATAGGTCCCCTCCTGCTCGATGGGGTTCTGGGTGGCCACCACCATGAACCCCTGCGAGAGCGGGTGCGATGTGCCGTCGATGGTGATCGTCCGCTCCTGCATGGCCTCCAGCAGGGCCGCCTGGGTCTTGGGCGGCGTGCGGTTGATCTCGTCCGCCAGCAGGAACTCGGTGAACAGCGGCCCCTTGGTGAGAGTGAACGTGTTCGTCTGGAAGTTGAACAGGTTCGTGCCCACCAGGTCGCCGGGCATCAGGTCGGGGGTGAACTGGACGCGCTTGAACTCCAGCTTCAGGCAGGCGGAGAAGGAACGCGCCAGCAGCGTCTTGCCGGTGCCGGGCGGTCCCTCGAACAGGACGTGCCCCTCGGCGATGAGGGCGATCAGCAGCAGGTGCACCGCCTCGTTCTGGCCGATGATCACCCGGCCGATCCGCTCCCGCAGGGCGGCTCCCAGCTCACGGACTTTCTCGATGGACATTCGTCATCTCCAATCGCCATTGGTACAGCCGCCGGGCGATCCGGGCGGCAGCCTCCGCGCCGCGCGGCCCCAGCGGCAGCTTCCAGACGCTCCGCTCCACGTCCGCCAGGATCAGCTTGTGCCCGCGGGCCGCGGTGAGCTTCTGCAGCCGCGCCAGGCGGTCGGGGTCCGGCAGGTCGGAAGGGATGAAGTAATGGGCGGCCACCGCGCGGGTGGTCTGCCGGAAGTACTGGGCCAGGCTGTCCTCGGAATGGACGCCGTTGGTCAGCAGCTTGGCCGTGTTGTCGATCAGGATCTCCTTGCCCGCTCCCAGGGGGGACGGGGCCGGCAGCGGCTTGCCGAAACGCCCCATCCCCGTCCAGAGGACCACGCCCAGCAGCACGATCCCCTGGAGGAGGCCGAAGACCAGTGGGAAGCGCATCGCCTCGGCCAGCAGGCCGGTGTCGCGCTCGAAGCCGTGGATGGTCTCGTCGAAGACGACCCCCCGGGCCCCCAGCTCGCGGACGAGGAAGCTGTGGACCACCTCGGCGTTGGCCCCCCGGCCGAGCCCGTGGTTGTTGAGGAGGTCGGGATCGGAGATGAGGTAGACCGCCGGTCCTTCCTTGGCCTTCAGCCGGGTGATCAGGCTGCCGCCGCGGCAGCGCACGACCGGCTCCAGACCTGGGTGGGCGACCAGGAGGTTGGCGTCGCTGATGCTGACCGCCAGCCCTCCTCCCCCCTCCAATTCGCAGTCGAGGCGATCCCCCGAGACCAGGCGGAGCTCCAGGTTGTCCGGCGCGTCGTCCTCGAGGACGGCCTGGACGACCCGCAGGACCTGGTACGGCGGCAGCAGCTCCACGGACTCGAGCCATTCCGGCCGGTCCTTGCGCGGCGGTCCGGGCCGCCATTTCGGGAGCACCACCAGCAGGGGGGCGTTGCGGTCCTTCGCCTCCTTGCGGAGGCTCGCCAGACGGTCGAGGTTGGAGTCCGGCTCGGCCAGGACCAGGGGCCGCTCGGGTCCCACTCCCCCGCTGAACGACTGGCGGGAAGCGACTCCGAGGCCCATGGCGCGCAGCAGCTCGGCCAGGGCGCGGTGGCCGAGAGCGCTGTCGCTGAAGGTGTTGGCCCCGGAGAACGGCTTCGGGGTCAGGTCGCGGCCATAGACGCTGAGCAGGGCCGAGGCGAGGAAGGAGACCACGGCGATGCCGGCGATCCAGCCGACGGTCCGGCGCGAGAAACCGCCTTCGATCTCCTCCCGCGGCTCTTCGGCGAGGGGCTCGGTCACGCGGGCCTCCGGGTGAGGGCACGGAAGCGGGCGAGGCTGCTCTCGTAATCCTCGGCGCTCACCGACGCGCCGCCGAACAGCGAGAGCTCGACCATGCGCACCAGGTCGGAGAAGGCCTCGCGGGCATCGGGGCCCAGGGGGAGAAGGCGCACCAGCTCGCGGCTCGTGCGGGAGGGCTGGACGGGCGTCCGGGAACGCTCGGCGAAGTGGCGGATGGCGGCCAGGAGCAGGGCGTGGACCGCCTCGGCGTAGCGCCCTTCGGCGGCCAGGCGGGCGGCGTCGTCGAGCTGGAGCTCACGCTCCACGGGGGCCGTGGAGGCGGGTGCCGTCTCCCCCGACGCGGCCTCGTCGCGGCGGCCCAGCCGCGCCGCCACGCTCCGGCCGATCCACATCACGATCAACAGGACGACCACGACCGCCAGGACGATGAAGAGGACCTTGCCCAGGGCGGCTCCCGCGCCGATCACCGGCACGGCCACCGGGGGCGCGCCGGAGCCGGAGCTGGAAAAGGTCGGCCCATCGTCCCCAGGGTCTTCCGGGTTCCTGATCTTGCCGTGGTCCGGCAGCGCGGGTTGATAGCGCGGGTCGGACAGGATCTGCTTCGCCCTGGCCTGGACGTCCCCCGGCCCCGCCGGCGCGGGCGCCGCTCCAGCCGGCGCCGCGCCCAGGAGGACGGCACCGGCCAGCAGCAGGGCCGGGAGGGCGAGCGCCGCGCGGCGCTCAGTCGAAGACCGAGGAGATCTCGTCAACGTCGATCGATTCTTTGACGCTGCGCAGCCGGTAATACATGACCGCCGTGGACGTGGCCGAGAGGCCCACGGTCAGGATGTCCTTGACGCCCGACGCGGCCAGGAACGCGACCTGATTATCCTTGAGGGCCAGGGTCAACAGCATGGTCGAGCCGATGTTGAGGAAGCCCATGACGAAGAGGATGGCGAAGACCTCGCCGCGGTAGCCTTCCGTCAGCATCGTGCTGCGTCTCAGCGCATCCCCTACGCCGGGACGCTCGGTGACGGCGGCCGGCACGCTCACGGCCCAGCGCAGCATCAGCAGGATGCCCGGGATGAGGCATAAAATCGACCCGATGAACACACCGATGGACTGCACGATGGCGACGCCCAGCACCGGTAGCAGAGTCGCCAGTCCCTGGCCCAGACACTCGCCGATGGAGACATCCACCTTCTTCATCTGCTGGAACACTCCGTAGGTGATGGCTGCGGTGGCGATGTATGGGCAGAGGATGGAGCCCAGAAGCAGCGGGATCATCGCCGTGAGGAAGGGCGCGACGTCGGCCGGGGTGTTCATGGGAGCGTTGGCCGCCGCCGCGGTCGAATAGGAGCTCGCGAGGTAGAGCGGCGCCATGGCGATGGCCGTCAGGATGGCAAACGGGATGAAGTTCTTGAAGTAGATCGAGAACGCCTCGCCGAGGACCTTGCCGATCTCGAATGTGCCGCGGAAGGCCGGCCTGGCGCCGAACGTGGGCGTCGAGGGTCCCCCATAGACGGTGCCGCCGTAGGCCGTGCCGCCGGCCGCACCCGCGGCGGGCATCGGACCGCCATAGACCGTGCCACCGCCCGCCATGGCCGGGACCGGATCGCCGTAGACCGTTCCCACCGCGTTCATCATGGGAGCCGGTGGAGGCGGCGGGAAGGTATCGATCCTCATGGTCTCGTTGCCGAACTGCGGAGGAGGAGGCGCCGCTCCATAGCCGGGCGGAGGAGGCGGCGGGGCGCTCACGGGCCGCGGCGGAGGGTAGCCGGCCGGCGGCGGCGGGGGATATCCACCCATCTGGGCACCCGTTTGAGCGGGAGGGACAGGCGAGCCGCCCAGCACCGGTCCCTTGTAGCGGCTGATGACGATGCCGCAACGCATGCACTCCGTATTCTCAGGCTGCTCGAAGCCACACTTCGGACAGATCATGCCGGCGGTCCTCCTTTTCCCAGGAGTGATGACGCGCCCGTTTTCATTTCCCGCGAAAAAGCGTTCCCGCGAAAAGGCGTTCTCACGAAGGGCGCGACGCTCAGCTTCTTCAGTGCGATTCTTCGGAATCCTAGATCCCGGACGGAGCGCGGTCAAGGCGTCTCAGTAGCGATCGTCCCCGACCGGATACTCGCGGGTGGGCAGCAGGAAGGTGCGGCGGCAGGTGAGAAAGACCGTGCCGTCCGCCTTGAGCCCGCGGGTGGCGCAGGTGACGATGCCGAGGGTAGGGCGGGAGCGGGAGAGGCGCTTGTCGAGGAACTCGCTCTCGGCGTAGAGAGTGTCGCCCACGAAGACCGGCTGCAGGAGGCGGACCTCCTCCCATCCCAGGTTGGCGACCGTCCGCGCGCTGGTGGACTTGACGCTCATGCCGGTGACGATCGACAGGGTCACCAGGCTGGAGACCAGGGGCTTGCCCCACTCCGTGCTCTCGCAGTAGGCGGCGTCGATGTGCAACGGATTGGGGTTGAGGGAGAGCAGCGACTGCCAGAGGTTGTCCGCCTCGGTGATCGTGCGCCCGGGGCGGTGCTCGACGATCTCGCCGACCGTCACGTCCTCGTAGAACAGGCCGAGGACCTCGCGGTACCGGCGCTCCCCGACTTTCTTGTAGGCGCGGATGTCTCCCAGGCTCATCGGCGGGCCTCCCGGCAGGGATCTTAGCAGCCGCCGCCTTTGTCTCCCCTGGAGGGCCGTCCGGCACCAATAATATAGAAGGCACTGTGCTGGGGCGGCAACGTTTCTCTTCCTCTGGAAGGAGGAGACAGTATGCGCGGTCTCTTGAAACTCTGTGCCGTGTCCGGCGTGGCGGCGGGGCTCGGGCTGGCCTACCACCAGGTCCAGGCCAACAACATCCTCCCCAACCGGATCCCCGAACCGGCCCCCTACAACGTCCAGGAGGCCCAGGTCTATCCGCCTCCCTACGAGTCGGAATGGAACGGCGCCAACAACCCCGGCGTCTGCGACAGTTGCCACACCCGGATCTTCAACGAGTGGAACGGCTCGATGATGTCCAACTCCTGGCGCGATCCGGGCTGGCGCGGGGCGTTCCTGCTGATCGCGCGCCTGACCTCCACGGACGGCGGCTGCGACATCCCGAACCCGCCGGACGGCACGGCGAAGTCGCAGATCAACCCCTTCGCCAACGCGGACTGCACGTCCACCTTCAACATCGGCACGACGACCCACACCACCTCCGGCTCGGGCTCGCTGCTGGACTCGTTCTGCTCGCGCTGCCACATGCCGGCCAACTACATCGACAACGTGCCGCTGGCCAACGTCGTCAACGACACGCCGTCGGGGCTGGAGCACGGGGCGGTCAACGCGAATTTCGATCCGACGTCCAGCAACGGCACCAACCTGGCGTTCGCCACGCTGGCAGCGCAGTTCCGCAACACGGAGCCGGGCCAGCGCGGGGTCGTCTGCGAGTCGTGCCACACCATCGCCGAGACGCGGCGGACGCCGTACGGCAACTACCCGAAGTCGGGGACCGAGTACACGCCGGCCGCCGGCACCGGGAGCCGCGACGCCCTGCTGGCCACCCCGGACGTCATGAACGTGGCCAACGCCGCCAGCCCCAGCCTGGGCTACGCCGTGGGCGCCGGCTCCTACCGCATCTCGCCGCACGCGCTGGCGACGCCCGAGCGGTTCGGCCCGCTCTCCTGGGACGACTATTCGGCGCAGATCGATCCCTACGTGAGCGATGTGTTCAACGTCAACATCGCCTACCAGCAGGGGCAGTTCGCGGGCAAGCACGACGGTTACCGGCACGTGCTGTACGAGCGGGCGGAGTTCTGCGCCGCCTGCCACGACGTGACCAATCCGCTGACCCTGAAGAACATCCAGGGCAAGTGGGTGGGCGGCTTCCCCATCGAGCGCACCTACACGGAGTGGCGCAACAGCCGCTACGCCGACCGGCCGAACAACCCGAACTACGACCCGGCGTTCAAGCGGGACTGCCAGACCTGCCACATGCAGCAGGACTACGGCCAGCCCGGCACGGCGCAGACGCTCTATGCGGGCGTCGCGCCCGTGGCCCCGATCGCCAGCGAGGTCTGCGACGCGGGCCCGGTGCGGCCGGCGTTCTTCAGCCATCACTTCATCGGTGGCAACGCCTACGTCACCCGCCTGGTCGGGGCCGACGTGGACGGCGCGGGCGGCGTCCAGCCGTATCCGGAGCTTTCCACCTTCAGCTACTCCTCGGCGGACGAGAACAGCCCGTATCACAACGCCGTGTGGGAGAACGTCACCGCCCGGGGTCCCCAGACCCAGCACGCCCGCTTCGCCTGGGACCGCCTGCGGAACGTCGTGGAGATCGACCTTTCCGGCCCGTCCAGCGCGGCGGCGGGGACGACCCAGCCGCTGTCGCTCGCGGTGCGCAACACGGGCAGCGGCCACGACTTCCCCACCGGCTTCCCCGAGGGGCGCAACGCCTGGGTGGCGGTGCGGGCGTTCGATCTGGCCACGGGTAACGAGCTGCAGATCTTCGACTCGGTCTGGAATCGTGCCTCGCTGGGCGTGGGCTACCTGACCACCGCCAGCCAGGTCGATCCCAACTACCCGGGCTGCAACTGGACGATCCCGGCCGGCTCGACGGACCCCTACGCGCCGCAGTTCAAGGCCGTGGCCTCGCTGGGCGACGGCTGTCCGACGCTGGATCTGCCCTACGCGACGCCCCTCAACATGGTGGTCAACGCGCAGGGGATGCCCACCGACGCCAACAGCGTGGTCATCGACCGCAACAACCCCTCGGGGCTGCCCCGCTTCCAGGACCTGGACGGCGACGGCGACCTCTACGACGACAGCTTCCTGGTGGACAGCCGGCTGCGCCCGCTGCCGCACCCCGGAGCCACGGCGAGCCTGAACCGCTACTCGGTGGTCATCCCCGCCGGGACCGCGGGGCCGGTGGCGGTGACCGCCGCGGTCTATTACCAGTCCTTCGAGGCCATCGTGGCGAAGAAGTTCCTGGGCAACCTGGCGGACACGGACACCGACCGCACCCTCGAGCCCTGCGTGCTCAAGGGCGCCTGCGACGGCCGCACGCCCGTCACCGAGCCCGCCGTGGTGGAAGGGGCGCCGGCCGTGCCCATGGAGGTGGCGAGTTGGGTGATCCCGATCACCGGCAACCCGGACACCCGGATCCCGACCGCCACCACCTACCCCGCCGCGGGCGCCACGGACGTCTACCAGGACGCGGTCGTGAAGGTCCATTTCTCCGAGCCGGTGACCGGGATCGACGAGACCACCTTCACCCTGCTGGACGGCCAGGGGCTCTCCGTGCCAGCCCACGTGGACCAGATCGGCGACGGCACCTGGGGCCTGTTCCCGAACGCCGTGTTCCTGGACACCCGGACCACCTACACGGCCCGGGTGGCGGCGGGGATCTGCGACCGCGCCAACAACTGCACCGCGCAGCCGATCTCCTGGAGCTTCACCACCACCCGCACGGCGGGAGGCGGCACGGGCAACACCTCGGTGCCCCTGGGCTTCCCGGCCAACGGCGGCGGCGGCAACCCCGCCCCCACCGTGACGGCCGTCAGCCCCGTCAACGGGGCCACGAACGTCGCCGCCACCGCCAACGTGGTGGTGACCTTCTCGGAGGCGGTCACCAACGTCAACGCCACCACCTTCCTGCTCAACCAGGCGGGCGGCACCGGCAAGAACTGCAACACCCTGGGGGCGTCGATCGCCGGCACGATCACCGCCAACGGCACGGGCACCGTCTGGACGTTCGACCCGTCGCCGACCCTCAACGCCAAGACGCTCTACTGCGTGCGGGTGACGACCGGCGTACAGGACCTGACGGGCCAGGCCCTGGCCTCGGCCTTCAACAGCTCGTTCAAGACGAACTGAGACGCCCCTGATGCCGAGATCCCTCCGAACCCTCGCGGCGGCGCTGGCCCTGGCCGCCGCAGGGGGCTGCTCCGCCAGAGAGCCCGAGGCCCTCCTCGCCTACGTCGCCGTGGCCGGCAACAACCACGTGCAGGTGGTGGACCTCGCCACGGGTGGGACGCTGCGGAAGATCTACGCCGGGGCCGCCCCCTGGCGGCTGGTCCTGGCGCCGGACGGCGGGTCGCTCTGGGTGCAGCACTGGTCCTCGGGGACCACGGCGGTGGTGGACCTGCGGAGCCATGAGGTGAAGCGCGTACTCCCGTTGAGGGGGCCCGGCGTGTTCAGCGCCGACGGCGCGCGGTTCCTCTCCTTCCACTGGCCCGGCTCGGCGCTGGACACGGTGGACGCCCGCACCTTCGAACACGAAGAGGAACGGGTGACGGAGGCGCCCCAGGTCTACGACGCCGCCCTGGGGCGCGACGGCGAGAGCCTGTATCTGGTGCAGTTCGATCCCATGGCCCGGGGTCCCCGCGAACGCTTCGGCTATGCGCTCTCGTACGCCCTGAAAGAGGGAGCCGTGCCCGTCTCCCACCGCACCGGCCGGAGCCCGGCGGCGGTGCGGGTCGTGAAGGGGAATCCCTTCATTCTCACCGCCGACCGGGAGACCAACGGCCTCACCCTGCTCAATTCACTCGGAGACGGCCGCGCCGTGCCCACCTGCCCGGCGCCGCGGGCCGTCCTGCTCTCCCCGGACGAGACCCGCATGGTCGTCCCCTGCTGGCGGGACGGCGGCGCCCGGCGCAGCCAGGTCTACACGTACCGGACCGACTTCTCGACCCGCCCGTGGCCGACCGTCGTCCAGGAAGGCGAGGCCACGGTGGACGGCGCCGTGGTGGCGGGGGCCTTCTCGCCGTCCGGCGACCGCGTCTACCTGGTGGACCGCGCCGGCAACCGGCTCCTGGAAGCCGATCCCGCCACCCTGGAGCTGCTGCGGGAGATCCCCACCGGCGACCTGCCGGTGGACGTCGCGGTGCTGCCGGTGGACCGGCGGTCGCGGGACGCCGCCGCCCGCGAAGGCGAAGCCCGCAAGGCGCTGCGGACCATCCTCGCGAAGGCCCGGACCGCGGGCAAGCCCTTCTCCGGCCTCGCCTGGACGGAGGAGGACGGGACGCGCCGGCTGCGCTCCCGGCTCGCCCCGCCCGACCGCTACCGCATCGAGACGCCCGACGGCGCCGTGCGGCTCGCGGCGGGAGGGTGGACCGTCGCCATCGATCCCGCCGGCCGCTTCCGGACGGCGCCCCGGCAGGAACTGGTCTCGCTGGTCTACAACCTGCCCAACCTGACGGTGGACGAGGCCGTCCGCCAGCTCGCCGGGGACGTCCCCGGCAGCCCCTGGCTGCGGGGCGGCATCGCCGTGGACGTGGTGACGGAGATCGAGGAAGGGGGAACGCGCTACGTCGTGGTGGGCGCCGCGGCCAAGGGGGAGCGGACCTCGCAGCTCTGGCTGGACGCCGGCAGCGGCCGGCCGGCGGCCCTGGTGGAGCAGTTCCCCGTGTTCCAGGCCCGCGGCCATGGCGGCCAGGACTTCGGCGGGGCCGTGGAGACGCGCTTCCAGGGAACGGCGGAGGGGACCGGCGGCGCCTGGCTTCCCGCCGTCCTGGAGAGGAGCGCCGAGGGCGGCGTGCCGCGGCGGGTACGGATCGTGGAGGCGGGGCCGGCGTCCCCGCCCGCCGCGAGCTTCGACCTCGCCCGCCTGGGCGGCGCGGCGCCTCCGCGCGGCGATCTGCCCCCGACCTCGGGCCCTCGCCAGGCCTGGCTGGCGGACTGGGGAGCCCACCGCGAGCCGGTCCCCCACGAGCAGCAGGTCCACAACCTGGAGCACGGCGGCGTGATCCTCCAGTACAACTGCCCCGGGGGATGCCCGGACGTGGTCGAGCGGCTGGAAGCCCTGGCGCGCGAGCGGGATTTCGTCCTGGTCGCCCCCTATCCCTGGATGAAGTCGCGGATCGCCCTCACGGCCTGGGGACGGATCGAGATCCTGGACAGCCTGGACGAGGCGCGCATCCACGCCTTCCTCGACGCCTGGGCCGGCCGGAGCCACGAAGAGACCGCGGCGCCGGAGACGCTGGCGGCGCACTGAGCGCTCAGAAATTGCCGCGCGGCCAGTCGACGATCATCGAGAGCACAGCCGCGCCACCGAGGCCCCAGCTCCACCAGGGGTTGCCGGTGAGCAGACTCAGCACGAAGCCCATCAGGCCGGCGCCCTCGCGCATGGCGAAGGCGATGATGTTCGCGGACATGTAGTCGCCCGCCCGCTCGCTGACGTCGAGAAGCTCGGCGCCGGAGCGCTTGAGGAGGGCGCGCTTGATGGCGGGCGCCGAGACCAGGAGCAGCAGGGCCAGGGAGAAGAAGATCAGCGGGACGGGCTTCTTGATCTCCTTCTCCGCCAGTTGCCCGGTGGCGTACAGGATGGTCAGGACCACGTTGCACAGGACGACGCTGGCGAGCAAGGCGAAGCAGATGATCCGCAGGTTGCGGAAATCCATCGGCGCTTGGGCTGGGGACGGTTCCATTCGCTCCTCCTGAAGCGGAAAGGGATCTCAGGGCCGCGCGCGGCGGCGGACGAGGTGGTCGACCTCGGTGGCCCGGGGCCAGCGGGACAGCATGGCGAGCGCGCTGGCCCCGCAGAGGACGATACCGTAGACGGCCAGCCCGGAGCCGAGCGCCACCATCAATCCCACGAGCGAGGCCACCGAGAGGATCACGAAGCTGATCAGAGTCGCACGCCGATAGGCGGCCAGCAGGGTCTCCGGCTTGACCTCCAGCTCCGCCGACCGGGGGACGGCGCGGCGCAGGATCATGGTGCGGTACCGGGACGAGATCAGGATCAGGATCGCCGCGAACAGGGCGAGCGAGATCCGGAAGGCCTTCGGCAGCAGGGGCGCGTCCCCCGGCTCGCCGACCAGCACCCAGCTCAGCACCGCCAGCAGGACCGGCACCCCCAGCAGCGCCGCGCACAGGCGGGTCAACGGCCGGAGCCGCCGCGCGTACTCGGGAACGGGGTCGTCGCCACGGCGGCCGGTGAGGTCGAGGTCCACGGGGGAACTCTAGCGCGGGCCGTGCAAAAGCCGAAGGACCTAAAGGACATAAAGGACCTAAACGACCTAAAGGACGGCAAGATCCCTGTCCTTGTCCTTTGAGTCCTTTAGGTCCCTTATGTCCTTTACGTCCTTGTCCTTTCCAGCACAAGGTTCCCCGCCCCATCCACCCCGCCCCCCCACCCCGCCGCCACCACCGTGGCGCTGTGCCGCTCGAACACCAGGGCCGGCCCGTTGAAGGAAGCGCCGGGAGCGAGCCCCGCGCGGTCGTAGAAAGGAACGCCCCGCAAATTCCCCACCGGCTCGGTCTGGAAAGAAGCGGGCGCTGGAGCCGGCCCAGCCTTCTCCTCTGAGGATCGCGAAGAGGCCACCACCCGCACCGACTCCAGCTCGACGGCCCGGCCCTCGGGAGCGTAGCCGTAGACCTCCCTATAGGCGGCGGCGAAGGCCTCCTCGATCGGACGGTCCTCCTGATACTCCACCGCAAGAAAGGCCTCCTGGCCCACGAAACGGAGGTTCAGCAGCCGGCGGCGGACCTCGACCTCCTCGGGCGCGATCCCCTCGGCCACGACTGCCGAGGCGGCCTCGCGGCCCAGCTCTTCAAGCCAGCCCGGGAGCCGGTCCCGCGCCTGCTCCAGGGGCTCCAGGACTTGGCCGTGGGCGAAGCGCTCCACCACCGCCACCCCTAGTCCCAGGGCCGAGAGGAGCCCGGCGTCCGCCGGCACGATCACGTGGGAGATCCCCAGCAGTTCCGCCACGGCGCAGGCGTGCTGGGCGCCGGCGCCGCCGAAGGCCGCCAGGGCGTGGCCGGCGGGGTCGTATCCCCGGCGCAGGGAGATCGAGCGGATCGCCTCGGCCATCCGCTCGTTGGCGATGTCGAGAAGACCGGCGAGCAGGGCCTCGGGACCGGGGTCCGCGTCCCCCATACGCTTCCGCAGGGCATCCAGCGCGCGTGTGGCGGCGGCGGGATCGAGAGGGATCTCGAAGCGGTCGTGAGAGAGGCGCCCGAGGATCAGGTTGACGTCGGTGAGAGTCAGCGGGCCGCCCGCGCCGTAGCAGGCGGGGCCGGGCCAGGCTCCGGCGCTCTCCGGCCCCACCTTGAGCTGGATGCCGTCGAAGCCGCAGATTGAGCCGCCTCCGGCGGCCACGCTCTCGATGGCGAGCGCCGGGGCGACCAGATGGGCGTCCCCCACGTGGTGCTCGAAGAGATACTCGAAGTCGCCGTCCCAGCGGGCCACGTCGGTGCTGGTGCCGCCCATGTCGAAGGCGATCACCCGCCCGAAGCCGGAGCGCCGCCCGGCAAGGGCCGCCCCCACGACGCCGCCGGCGGGCCCCGAAAGCAGGCCGTCTTTGGCGCGGAACGAGCCGGCCCGCACCAGGCCGCCGGCGCTGGTCATGACGTGCAGCGATCCCCGCCCCAGGGCGCCGGCGACGCGGGAGAGATAGCGGTCCAGGATCGGCGAGAGATAGGCGTCGGCGACCGCCGTCTCGGCCCGGGGGAGGAGCTTGATCAGGGGCGCCAGCTCCGAAGAGAGGGAGACGTAGCGGAACCCTTCCTCGCTCAACAGCGCTCCCAGCGCCCGCTCGTGGGCGGGATTGCGGTAGCTGTGCATCAGGGCCACGGCGGCGGCCTCGAAGCCCTCCGCCAGCAGGCGCCGGGCGGTCTCCCGGAGCGCGTCCACCTCCAGCGGGACCAGCACGGAGCCGTCCGCCGCCAGCCGCTCGGGGATCTCCACCACCTCACGGTAGAGAGGCTCGGGCCTGACGATCTCCAGGGCGAAGAGGTCCGGCCGCTGCTGGGTGCCGATGCGGAGCAGGTCCGCGAATCCCCGGGTGATGAAGAGGGCGGTGGCGGCACCTTTCCTCTCCAGCAGCGCGTTGGTGCCGCGGGTGGTGGCGAGCCGCAGGGCGATCTCCGGCAGCGGCTGGTCCAGCGGCGTGCCGGTTACCAGCCGGGCGGCCAGCACCGGCGCCTCCTCCGGCGAGCGGAGCTCGAACGCCGCGCCCGCCGCCGCCGGGACGGGACGGTCCAGACGCAGAAGATCCGCATCCGACGCGCGGACCTCGGCGGTGACGCCAGCCTCCAGCAGGATGAACGTGAAGCCGCGGAAGAAGTCCCGGGGGACGGGCCACGCCGAGGCGGCGCGGACAGCGTCCGGGCCGGCGGGCTCCTGGATGCGCCCCCGCACCGCGCTGGTGGAGAGCACCTTGGCGCGGCGCAGCTCTCCCGCGGGATCGGCGACGAGGCAGTCGGTAAAGGTGCCGCCGGTGTCGATCCAGATCCGCCAGGTCACGGGAGGGCTCCGGGTTCAAGATAGCCAGCCGGTTGGGGCGATCTGCCCTTCGAGACCTCACCCCCTGGCCCCCTCTCCCACTCCCCTCCCGCCCGACCGGGAGAGGGGGGACGATGAGGAGGCCATCTTGCCGAGCTCAAAAAAACCTGATCGGAGAGCCCTCCCTCTCCCTCCGGGAGAGGGACCGAGGGTGAGGTCTCGGAGGGCAGGACGCCCCGGCGGGCAAGGCGGGCCTGAATCCTACTCACCGATGATCTTGATCATCACCCGCTTGGGCCGGCGGCCGTCGAACTCGCCGTAGAAGATCTGCTCCCAGGGGCCGAAGTCCAGGCGGCCGTTGGTGATGGCCACCACCACCTCGCGGCCCATGACCTGGCGTTTGTGGTGGGCGTCGGCGTTGTCCTCGCCGGTGCGGTTGTGCTTGTAGCGCTGCGGGCTGGCGTCGAAGGGGGCCAGCTCCTCCAGCCACTTCTTGTAGTCCTCGTGCAGGCCCGGCTCGTCGTCGTTGATGAAGACGCTGGCCGTGATGTGCATGGCGTTGACCAGGCAGAGCCCTTCCTGGACCTTGCTCTCGGCCACCGCGCGCTCCACGTCGGGCGTGATGTTGACGAAATCCATCCGCGCCGGAACGTTCATGGTCAGGTGCCGCGTGAACGACCTCATCCCTTCCTTTCTCCTCTCGCGCCGTCCAGCTCACCCGCGAGCCGCCGCACGCGCTGATTGTCCGGTCCCAACGCCGTGGCCTTGCGCAGCCACTTCCTCGCCTCGGCCAGGTCGCCGCCGGCCAGGGCCACCAGCCCGAGCGCGGCGTACGGCTCCGGATCGCCGTGCCCCAGGCGGAGAGCCTGGCGATAGAAACGCCGCGCCTCCTCCCGGCGGCCGTGCGCGAGCGACAGGTCGCCGAGGGCGAGATAGCTGAAAGGGCTCTGATGGTTGGCGCGCGTGGCCAGAGCCATCAGCTCGTCCGCCTCGGCGGGACGCCCCCGGAAGCGCAGCAGGGCCGCCAGATTCTGATAGGCCGAAGCCGCACCCGGATCGGCCTCCAGGGCGCGGCGGTAAGCCTTCTCCGCCCCGTCCAGGTCGCCGGCCCGGCGCAGCGCCACGCCCAGGTTCACCCAACCGTCTCCCAGGCCGGGATCGATCGCCGTAGCCTTCCGCAGCCAGGTCAGGGCCTCCTCCTGGCGGCCGGCCCGCAGCAGCTCGGCGCCGACGTTGGAATGATAGAGCGAGATGGCGGTCAGATCCCCGAGCCGGTGGATGCGCCGGTATTCGACCCTGGGGGCGTCGGCGAACTCCAGGATCTTCAGGTGCCCGCCGCCGACGTCGAACGCGGCGCTGACGTGGCCCGAGATCACCAGCAGATCGCCGTCCCGCTCGAAGCTCTCGACGTCCTCCACGTCGAGGTAGAAAGCGGGAACGCCGATCTCCCGCGCCAACCCCACGAACAGGCTGGTGAAGCCCAGGCAGTTGGCCTTGCGGGCGGCGAAGGCGGCGGGAGCGACGTCCGTGCGCCCCCGCTCGTAGGTGATGCCCAGGCCATCCTCGGAGATCAGGGCCGCCAGGAGACGGTCCAGCCGCTCCGCCGCGGGGCCGGTCTCGGGCACCTGCTGGCGGACCCAGGCGCGCATCTCGTCGTTGACCTCGAAGGGGACGACGACCGAGGCGGGATCGAGGCCGCGCTCCCGCAGCTCATGATGGAAGGACGGACGGTCGGCGGGCCCTGGCGAGGCGCACCCGGCCAGGGCCAGCGAGAGGATGAGGGCGGCTTTCCGCATGACGCACCCCCGGGCCACCCCGGCCGCGAGCGTCAGGCCGCTCGCACGGCGGGGCGGCGGAAGAGAACTTTCTTCACGCCCAGGTACAGCAACGTCGCGACGATCAGGATCGCCAGGACCGGCAGCGTGACCGCGAGCACGGCCAGCAGGGCCGAGCTTCCGGCTTCCGCCGTGGCGAGCACCGGGTTGCCCAACCCGCCGGTGGTGAACGAGGAGAGGTGACGCGCCACCGTGGTGATCCCCTGGAAGGTGGCCGTGGTGCCGCCGCCGGCGACCACCGCCAGGGTCCACTTCAGGAACGGGCTGGTGTCGCCCAGGGCCGACGCCGTCACCAGGATGCCCGCCACGATGGCCGTCGGAGTCGCGATCGTGTCGAGCAGGTTGTCCACCCACGGGATGTAATAGCCGGCGATCTCCAGCACGGTCGCCGCGGCGAAGGCGATCAGCGCGGGCGTTGAGCTGATCCAGGCGAAGCTGTCGCCGAGCGTCAGCAGGCCGACGTCGGCGCGCGAAGCCAGGCTCATGACGAGCAAGGGGACGAAGATCCTGAACCCACAGGCCGCGGCGAGCCCGATGCCGATCAGGATGCTGAAAGCCATGTCCACTGCCTGCCCCTCCTTTCGAGGACCGGGGATGGCGGAAGGCCACCGTTACATCCATGTTAACGCAGGGGGGACCTGTGTCCTTCCAGCGCACCCGGCTTGAAGGATTAGACCGGACTGGGGAGGAGAAGGTTCCAAGAAAAACCTCTCGCTCCCGTTACGATCTCAGGCTATAATGACTGAGCTCCGGAGCGGAAGTCCGGGATATCGTCGTCACGGAACGAGTCATGAATCCTCTACCAAAGCCCCAGCCTCACCATGTACCGCTCCAGACCCGCATCGATTCTCTTTATGACGAGATGCGGGAGCTGGTGACGAGCTACGCCGGGAAACCCGGGCTCCGCGAGGCCCTGCGCCCTCTCCAGGAGGAGTTGCACCGTCTCCAGGGGATCGAAGCCGAAGAGATCGCCAGGCGCTACGATTCTCGATTCCAGGCGAAGTACGACGACGCGACGCAGCTCATCCACGACGCCCGGCGTACCCTGAAGAGTTGACGACAAGGTACCTGCCGAGCGCGACTCTACCCTGGGGGCGGGAGATCGAGCGCCGCCACCAGCCGGCCCAGGGTCACTATTCCTCCTACAAACCGTGTCTCCGGTGGGAGTTCGGTTTCAGTTGCGCCTTCTGCCTGCTCCATGAGAGCGATCTGATGTTCGGCGGCATTTCGGGCTGGGCGGTAATGCAGGTCGAGCACTCCGTTCCGCGGAGCCAGTACCCCTTCCAGCGGGATGCCTATTCCAACTGCTTCTACATCTGCGAGCGCTGCAACAAGCACCGCGGAGCCATCCCCAACCAGGACGACCGGGGCAACATCCTCCTCGATCCCTGCAACGCCGTCTGGTCGGAACACTTCGAGCTCGTCAACGACCGTCTCCGGCCCAGATCCGGCGATGGGGATGCCGAGTACACCTGGGAGAGCTATAGCCTTGACGATCCGGTTAAGGTGAGGCTGAGAGAAAGACGCAGGCAGTGGATCGAGAAGCACGCCGACGCCCTGCTGGACACCCTGGAGCTGGAACCCGAGGTGCTCGGCCGTTTCGTCGAAGAATCCGCAGACGGCGAGGTCGCCGAGCTCTTGAAGCGATTGGATGAGGCCCAGGGACTCAGGAAGGCCAGGCGTCTACTCCTGGAAAACCTGGCCAGGTTCGAGCCCGTCCCGAAAGACCATGACATCGCCTGCCGTTGCGGACACAACGCCCATCACTCCTTGCCAGAGGTGCTGGCGGAGCAGGCGGTCGGCCTGGCGGAGCTGCTTCAGGAGGCGCAATCTCGCAAGAGCGGAAACGTGAATCGCTGAGGATCTACCGCCACACCGCCTCCCCCTCCCGCTTCGGAGCCCAGGCGAGGGTCAGGAAACGGACCTCGACATCCGTCTTGCGGGGCTTGAGGCCGACGACCTCCAGCTCCTCCTCCTCGGGATTGAAGCGGTCCGCCAGGTTGTCCACCTCGTTCTCCAACTCGGTGTTGAGCTCCGCGAGCTGCTTCTGGAGCGCCTCGATGGTCTCCTCGGCGCGGGAGACGTCCCCCCGCTCCTCGAAGGTGCGGCTGACGCCCCGGACCGCCGTAGCGGCGGAGGACATGGAGCGGCGGCGGCCGAAGAACATCCCGAGGACGGCGCTGCCGGCCGACACGACCGTGCTCAGCGTCTGGTTGCGGGCCTGATCGGCCTGTTTCTCCTTCGCCTGCTCGGCGCGGCGGATGCGGTCCTGGAGCTGGGCGATCTTGGTCCCATACTTCTTCCGCAGGGCCTCCACCTGCTCGTCCCGTTTCTCCCGGGTCGACTCGGCCAGACGGATGCGGAAGTCGCGCTCGGACTCTCCCGGGTTCGAGACCAGGCCGACCATGGCGCTGCGGAACAGCTCGCAGCGGCGCGTGCGGTAGAGGCATTCCTGGAGGTCCTTGCTCCAGGCGGCGTAGCTCTTCGCCTTCACCCCCGCCGCGGGCAGAGATGCGAAGGAGGCGCCCGATTCCCCTTCGGGCTCCAGGTCGTCCTTGCCAAGATCCACAGCCTCGGCCGCGTACCAATCCACCCCTTCGCCGGTCAGAGGGGCCAGCAGCGCCACCTCCTCGGCGTAGTCGATCCCCTTCCTGGCGTCCTGGTAATGGACCGTCGCCGTGGCGAACAGGGCCGGCTCGTAGACGATCCCCTCCGGCTTCACGCGGACCGGAAGGAAGCGCTGGGGCACGTCCGGCGGCAGCACCGGCGCGGCGCCCGCAGCGTTGGCGGGAGAGGGGGCCGGAGCGGAAGCGGCGGCGGAGGCCGCCGCCGTCCGCACGCCGGTCGGCTCATGGGCCGCCACCGGCGCGGTGGAAGGCGCCTGCTTGACCGGGTCCATCAGGCGCTTGATCTCGGGGCGGGTCAGGGGGCCGCGCAGATACGACAGCGTCCACCGGGTCTGGAACAGAACCGGCTCGTCGTCGTGGACGTTGTGCAGCAGGAACACGCGGTTGCCGAGGCCGGAGAGGATGCGCTCCATTTCGGCGCGGTCGAGCTTGCCGCCGCCGGACGCTCCTTCGAGGCCGTCCATGAGGCGCTGCTTGTCGCGCTCCGTCTGCAGGCGGCCCAGGAACCAGGTCCCCACGTTGGAGAGGCCCTTGTAGTCGAGGTCCACCGGGTTCTGGGTGGCCAGCACGAGACCGAGACCGAAGGCGCGGGCCTGCTTGAGAAGGGTCAGAAGAGGCTTCTTCGACGGCGGCTCGGCCACCGGAGGCATGTAGCCGAACACCTCGTCCATGCAGAGGATGGCCCGCAGGCTCGTGGTGCCCGGACGGCCGCGCATCCAGCCCAGGGTCTGGTTCAGCAGGAGCGAGACGAAGAACATCCGCTCGCGGTCCGACAGATGGGAGATCGAGAAGATGGCGACCCGCGGCTTGCCCGAGGGAGTGTAGAGCAGGCGGTCGACGTCCAGGGGATCGCCGCGCAGCCACGCCGCGAAGCCCGGCGAGCCGAGCAGGTTGTTGAACTGCATGGCCAGCCCGAAGCGCTCCTTGGCCGGGAAGAAGGACTCGAGGTCCATCACCCCGACGCGCTCGATGGGCGGGTTCTGGATCTGCTGGATCAGCGCCGCCAGATCGAGGCCGCGCCCGTCGCGCCAGGAGACGTCGAAGATGTTGGAGAGCAGGATGTGCTCGCGCCCCTGGATGGGATCGGACTCGACGCCCAGCAGGGCCAGGAGGCTGGAGACGAGGGTGGCGATGCGCTCCCGGAGCAGGTCGCCGTCGGCCAGGATTTCTGGGGGCGGCGCGGTCAGGGACGAGAGGATCGAGAGCTGGAGCCCGGCCTCGCTGCCCGGGGTGTAGATCGCCAGATCCGCCGCCTCGCGCAACCGGGCGATGCGCTCGCCGGTCTGGTCCCACCGGCCGATGCCGTTCTTCCAGGTCTCCGCCTGCTGGGCCGCGAAGGCCTCGGGCGTCAGCCCGGCGCGGGCCGCGGCGTCGGGATCGACCCACGGAGCGAAATCCGCGGGCCGCAGCTCGGGGAAGCTCAGGAGCAGGTTGCTCAGGTCCCCCTTGGGATCGATGACCAGAGCCGGCACCTGATCGATGGCCGCCTCTTCGAGCAGCCCGATCATGAGACCGGTCTTGCCGCTGCCGGTCATGCCCACGATGACGCCGTGGGTCAGAAGGTCGCGAGAGTCATACAGGAGAGGAGTGGATTCCGCCTCCCCCCTGGCCGCATCGTACGGCCTGCCCAGATAGAACGCCCCCAGCTTCTCGTACGCCGCGATTTCGTCCGCCATGGGGCGGATCTTATATCGGGCGAAGACCGGCTCAACGACTTCCTCCAGTAGGTCCTCGAAGTCGGTCAGGTCGTGGGTATCCTCAAAGCGTGCCAGTTCCTCGATGGAGTCGGTCTGAGGGAACTTCATCGCGCTTTTGTAGGCCGAACCCAGGTTCCGGTATGCTACATGGGAAATCCATGCCCTCACAAGTTCCGCCTGCCCGAAAACGAGGACTAGCTCTTCATGTCCGATCTGACATATAATCGGCCGCAAGGGGAGGACAAGCCAATCCTCTGGCTGCATGGCCAGATCAAGACTCCTCCCATGTCGATCGCCGCCCGGCTTGAAGCAGGCTTCCTGCTCCGGGAGCTTCAACGAGGCAGAACGCTCTCGATGCCTGTCTCACGTCCGATGCCGGCGATAGGGCCACGCTGTCACGAGCTACGAATCAGCGGAGGTCCGGTCGATTGGAGAGTGTTCTACCGGACTGACCCAGAGGTCATTCTGATTCTTGATGTTGTCAGGAAGCAGACACGATCTACTCCAAAAGCCATCATTAACCAATGCAGGCGCCGACTCGCTGAGTACGACAAATTCAACAGCAGGAGGACTACATGAACAAAGTCAGAAGGGCTCGCCTGGAAGCGATCGGCTGGAAGGTCGGCACTGTGGAGGAGTTTCTCGGTCTTACAGCAGACGAATCTTCCTATATCGAATTGAGGCTGAAGCTCAGTGACGCTGTCCGTCAGCTTCGGAAGGAGAAGCGCGTCACGCAGACAAAACTGGCCGAGTTGATCAGCTCAAGCCAGAGCAGGATCGCCAAGATCGAGGCAGCAGACGAATCCGTGTCGATCGATCTACTCATCCGATCGCTGCTGGCGCTGGGAGCTTCGCACCAGGATGTGGCGAGAATCATTGCCAGTCCGCTGGATCCATCTCGTAAGGCAACGGCGTAAGGTTCTCCTCCACCCCCTCCCGCCCGAGGAGCACCAGGTCCTCCAGCCGCACCGCCCAGCCCGCCTCGGGATCGTAGAGACCCGGCTCGATCGTGAAGACGTTGCCTTCGCGGAGGACGCCCTCGCCGCCAGAGGCTTTCTTGAAGGTGGGGAACTCGTGGAGGTCGAAGCCGACGCCGTGGCCGAGATTGTGGACGTAGCCGGTGGTGGTGCCGGGATGGGAGATGGGCGTCGGGAAGCCGGCCTCTTCGAATTGGCCGCAGACGATCTCCTGGAGATCCCAGCCCCGCACACCTGGGACGGCGCGGCGGTGGACCTCCCGCAGGGCCTCCAGGACCAGGGCGTGGGCGCGGGCCAGAGACTCCGGCGGCTCTCCCACGCAGAAGGTGCGGGTGCAGTCCGAGAAGAGGGCTCCCCGGGGGAAGACATCCACCACGATGGACTCGCCGGCGCGCAGGACGCGCGTCTGGGTGCCTGAAGAGTGAGGCACCGCCCCTTCCTCCCCCGGCGCCAGGATGTTCCCCCGCGGCTGTTCCAGCCCACGGTCCGCGAAGACCCTCGCGACCTCCGCGCGCAGACGGGCCACCGTCAGAGGCTGGCCTTCCAGCCGCAGCTCGGAGCCCGGGCCGTCCCAGGCGGCCGCCGCCAGGAGGCGGGCTACGGCCCTCATCGCCTCGCAGGCTCCCTCGGAAGCCTCCCGGATGCCCGCCAGCTCCGCCGGCTCCTTGCGCTGGCGCGAGGCGAAGACCAGGGAGTTCCCCGGCACCCAGACCCAGCCCGATTTACCGAGGAGGGCGCAGACGCCCGCGATCACGCCGGCGGGGCCGTGCCCGGCCAGGGCGACGCGGCCGGGCTGGACGCCGCAGAGGTCCAGCGCCTTCCCCAGCACCTGGGCGTGGAAGGGGGCGGCTTCCGGCTGCTCGCTGGAGAGGCGCGAAATGTCGAGGTCGTCCGGGGTGAGCAGGGCGAGGCCGGTGGCGGCCGCCTCGTCCCGCTCCATGAGGGTGTAGAAGCCGAGCCGGGGCTCGCCTCCCCGGGGGAGCACCAGGAAGCACTCCCCCATGTGGGCCGGGCCGGGAAGGAACGGGGCGAGGTCCGTGTCCTGCGCCGACGAGGCGAGGACCAGAAGGGCCTCGCAACCCAGATCCTCGAGCCCTGCCTGGATGGCGGAGAGGCGGCTCACCCTTTTAGGCGTTGCGGTCGATCAGACTCTGGAAGGCCTGCTTGGGCATGGCGCCGAGAGCGCGGTCGGCCATCTCCCCGTTCTTGAAGAGGATGAAGGTCGGGATGCTCGACACCTGGAACTGGTAGGCGATCTGCTGGTTGTCGTCGACGTTCAGCTTGGCGACCCGGACCTTGCCGGCGTTCTCCTCGGCGATCTCGTCGAGGACAGGGGCGACGGCGCGGCAGGGGCCGCACCAAGGGGCCCAGAAGTCCACCAGCACCGGGGTATCCGACTTCAGCACTTCGGTCTCGAAATTGTCCTGACCGACAGTCACGATCTTGTCACTGGCCATGTCTCTTCCTCCTGACAGGGATGGCCCGGGGGCCCGCCCTGGACGTTCATCGAATCCGTAGAGCCGCCTCCGGGCCGCCCTACTCCCCTTCCAACCCGGCGGAGGCCACTTCTTGTTCCATCCTTCGACGGTTGGCGAAATATTCTCGCGTGGCCTCGACGTCCCGGCCGATCTGCGTCGAGAGGTCCATGACCGTCGGGAAGATCCGCTCCTCCCGCAACCGCTTGTGGAAGTGCAGCTCCACGCGCTGGCCGTAGACGTTCGACTTGAAGTCCAGCACGTGGCTCTCCACCACCCGCTGGTAGTTCTCGTAGACCGTCGGCCGGGTGCCGATGTTGGTCACGCAGTCGAAGGTCGCCGGATAGTTCGGGAAGAAGACCCGGCAGACGTAGACGCCGTCGGCGGGCGTCAGCTTGTTGTCCGAAACGATGTTGATCGTCGGCCATCCCAGCTTCTGCCCCATGCGGTCGCCTCTGGCGATGACGCCCGAGATCGAGTACGGGCGGCCCAGCAGCTCCGCCGCCTCGGCTACGTTCCCTTCGGAGAGGGCGCGGCGGATGCGGGTGCTGGAGATCCGCTCGCCGCCGTGCATCACCTCCTCCACCCCGTGGGCGGAGAAGCCGAGCTCTTCTCCCATCCCCCGCAACAGATCCAGATTCCCTTCGCGCCCCTGGCCGAAGACGAAGCCGGCGCCGACGTAGATCTCCCGCAGGCCCAGCTTTTCGTGGAGGAACTCCTTGACGAAGATCCGGGCCGGCACGCGGGAGAAGTCGGGGGTGAAGCGGACGACGAGCATCTCCGTGATCCCCACCTCCTCCAGAAGAGCCTCCTTCTGCTTCGGCGTGGTCAGCGGGATCGGCGCCCGGTCGGGGGCGAGGATGGTCAGGGGATGGGGATCGAAGGTGATGACGACGGCGGGCACGCCCAGTTCCTGGGCCCGCGCCACGGCGCGTTCGAGGATCGCCCGCTGGCCGCGGTGGATGCCATCGAAGTTGCCGATGGTGCCGACGCCGCCGCGCGGAAGGTCGCTGATGTTGAAGGCGTCTTGAACGACGTGCATGCAGCGCGTCAGCTTATCAGAGCCCGAGGAGGATCAAATGAGGATCAAGCCAGGACGGCGGGCTCGGCCGCGGTGACCCGGGACGCGTCCTGAGGACGGGCGGCGCCTACGATGTGGCCCACGAGGTCGTCCGCGTAGGCCTCGGTGATCTCCACCTCGGCGAGCGTGCCGGCCTGGGCGGTGCCGTCGTTGATGAGCACACGGCCGTCGATCTGCGGCGCCATGCCGTGGTGCCGGCCCTGGAGGAGGTGCTCGGAGTCCTCGCACAGGCCCTCGACGAGCACGGTCATGCGCCGGCCCACCAGGCGCCGCCGCTGTTCCAGGGCGATCGGCCGCTGGGCTTCCAGGAGCTGGCGCAGACGCCGCCGCTGGGTGTTCTTCGGCACCCGGTTCTTGAGCTCGGCGCCGGGCGTCCCCTCCTCGGGGCTGTAGGCGAAGGCCCCGAGATGGTCGAAGCGCGCCCGCTCGATGAAGGAGAGGAGGTCCTGGAAGCACTCTTCGGTCTCGCCGGGGAATCCGACGATGAAGGTGGAGCGCAGGAAGACGTCCGGCGCCAGCTCGCGCGCCCGCTCCAGCAGGCGCAGATAGCGCTTCGCGTCGCCGCCCCGGCGCATGGCCGAAAGGATGTCCCCATGGCTGTGCTGGAGGGGCATGTCGAGATAGGAGCAGAAACGCTCCTCGCTCCCCATCAGGCGCAGCAGATCCTCGTCGAGAGTGGTCGGGTAGGCGTAAAGGAATCGGATCCAGGGGATCGAGGTGTTTTGGAGCAGCGCCTCGACCAGGCGGACCAGGCCATGGCGGCGCTCCCCCAGGTCCTCGCCGTAGCGGGTGGTGTCCTGGGCGATGAGGTTCAGCTCGGTGATCCCCGAAGCCTCCAGTTGCTTCGCCTCCTCCACCAGGCTCTCGACGGTGCGGCTGCGGAAGCGGCCGCGCCAGACCGGGATCGCGCAGAAGGTGCACGGGTTGTTGCACCCCTCGGCGACCTTCAGGTAGGCGTAGCCGTTGGTGGTGAGGAGGCGGGGGGCGGTGTGGTCGAACACCATGTGGGACGGCGCCGGCAGCGGCGGCCCGCCGCCGAGCTGGACCACCTCGCCCACGTCGCGGAGCTGATCGAGGCCGACGAAGCCGTCGATCTCCGGGATCTCCCTGGCGAGCTGGTCGCCGAAGCGGTTGACCATGCAGCCGGCCACCAGCACCTTCTGGACGCCCCCCTGCCCCTTCTTCCCCACGACTTCGAGGATGGCGTCGATCGACTCCTGCTGGGCCTCCTCGATGAAGGCGCAGGTGTTGACCACCACCGTGTCGGCGGCGTCGAGCTCGTTGACCACGTCGTAGCCCCGGCGGGAGAGCTCGCCCAGCATGATCTCGCTGTCGACGAGATTCTTGGGGCAGCCCAGGCTGATCATGCCCACGCGGGGTCTACGAGGTTCGGACATAGGCGGGGAAGTCTAACAGACGCGGAGGAGCGGTAATTCCGTCTTCCTCCACGGGAAGCGGGCGCGAAATCTCGCGGGGCAGCCGTTGCCCTGTGAGATTCCGTCCGGTTTTCTCGAAGGGGAGCCATCGCCCTCTGAGATTCCGGGGCGAAATTTCAGAGGGGAGCCGCCGCCCTCCCAGATTCTGTCGGGAAATCTCGGAGGGCAGCCGCTCCCCTCCGAGATTTTCAGCGAGATTCCTGGAGGGCGGCGACTGCCCTTCGAGATTTCCCGGCGGGTTTTCAGAGGGCGGTCACCGCCCCGTGAGAATCCGGGATGGCATCTGGAAGGGCCGGCGCCGCCCTTCGAAAATCTCAGGCGACCAGCCAGTATCCGCCGACGAGGATGGCCGCGGCGGAGAAGGAGGCGAGCAGGGCCTGATAGGCAAACTGGCCGCGCGCCGTGATCCGGGAGGCGACCAGCCCGAATCCGGAGGAAAACGCCGTCATCGCGGCGATGGCGCCCAGTCCGAAGCCCACGACGTAGGAGAGCGAGGCCGCCTGGGAGGAGAGAGCCAGGGCGGGCAGGAGCCCGAGGAGATGAGAGCTTCCCGCGAGGCCGTGCAGACCGCCGATCCACACGGCGGTCCTCCCCGGGCGGGACGCCGGATCGGTCTCATGGCTGTGCTGGGGCAGGCGGGCGGCGAAGGCGCGCCGCAATCCCCAGAGCCCGACCGCGATCAGCACCGCTCCCACCAGCCGCTCGCTCCAGGAGGAGACGCTCTCGACCGGCAGCACGCCCCGCAAAGCCAGGGCCAGGAGCCCCATCGCCCACACGCCGACGCTGTGGCCGATCCCCCAGAAGAGGCCCGTCCGCCACCGCCGGCCCCGGGATTCGCCGATGACCAGCGGCGCCACGGCGGAGAGGTGGTCCGGTCCCGAGAGGGCGTGGACCAGTCCGGCGAACAGGCCGGTCAGGCCGGCGACGAGGATCGAAACGTCCATTGGCGGAGGACTCTAGCAGGGGAAGAGCCGGAGGAACACACCCGGGAGGGTGGGCGGGTGGGGAACGCCGTTGACACCCCGCCCACCATCGCCTATTTTCGGGCGCGACAACGGAAAAGCTCCTGGAGGTATTTGAGGATGCTGATGCATGGTCCCCGGAGGGGTGTTCTGTTCGCCGTCGGAGCCTGTCTCGCCGCCTGGATGAGCGGCGTCCCCCTGCTGGGCTCGGGCTTCTCCGCCACGGAGCCGAGCGTCAAGGCCATGGGGCTGGGCGGCGCCTTCGCCGCACGGGCGGACGACCCCACGGCGGGGTTCTACAACCCCGGCGCCCTGGCCCTGGTCAAGAAGGGGAAGCTGACCGTCGGCCTCGTCCCGGTCTCGCTGAACGAGTCGCAGTACCAGGGACTCCCCCCCGGCATCGGCGCGGGCACGGCGGCCGAACAGGAACAGGACATCCTCTTCCGCCCCCACGCCTTCGCCCTCCTGCCCTTGAGCCCCAAGCTCAAGCTCGGCATCGGGGCCTACACCCCGTTCGGCTTCAAGAACGAGTGGGCCGATCCCGGCCAGTTCGCCGGCCGCTACATCTCCACCAGCTCCGAGCTCGAGACCTACGACGTCAACACCAACCTGGCGGTACAGCTCACCCCGAGCTTCGGCATCGGCTTCGGCGCCATCTACCGCACGTCGCGCCTGACCATGGGACGCCGGCTGGGGGCCAACAACCCGGCCGACGGCGAGCTCGTGGACGTGGGCAGCTTCGGCATCGAGAGCGAGTGGGAGTACGGGTTCGGCTGGGACGTGGGTTTCCTCAACAAGATCGGGGACCGGTTCTCCTGGGGAATCAGCTACCGCAGCCCCATCGAGACCGACTCGGCCGGAGCCGGACGGCTGACCCAGGTCCTGACCGGCAACGCGCAGTTCGACGCCCTGAACCGCGCCACCCTGCCCTACGACACGGACCTGCCGATCTCCACGACGCTGCAGTTCCCCGCCACGGCCACCTTCGCGGTGGGCTTCGCGCCCAGCGAGAAGTCGTGGATCGAGGTGGACGTGACCCAGACCGCCTGGAGCGACTTCGAGGGGCTGAGCGTCGTGTTCCCGACGGAACCCTCCTTCAGCCAGGACATCCAGGGGCCGTGGGAGGACGCCCTCTCCTACAAGCTGGGCATCCAGATCGGGCTGGGCAAGGACATCAACGTCCGGCTCGGCTACGGCTTCGAGGAGACCCCGGTGCCGGACGCGAGCCTCGGCCCGTTCTTCCCCGACTCCGAGCGCAGCATCTTCTCCGCCGGCATCGGCCGCGACTGGCTGGACATCGGCTTCCAGCTCATCGCGCCCGACTCGCGGACGACGCTCACCAACGCCGACAACCTGAACGGCGTCTACTCCGGCAACACCTATCTGCTGGGGATCTCGATCACGAAGAAGTAGGGATCAGAGGGGACGGACGATGACGTCCATCCCCTCGCTCCGCTCGAACTCGGAGGCGGCCCGCAGGGCCTCCCGGCGGTCGGCGTAGCGCCCGACCCGCACCGTCCGCAGCAGCGAGCGCCCCCGCTCCTCGATGACGTAGGGCTCGTAGCCCCGGCTGCGGAGGTCCTGGAGCACCTTCTCCGAGTTGGCGGCCTTGCGGAAGGCCCCGACCTGGAGGGAGTAGCCGTCGGCGGGAGGCGGCTCCGCCGCCGCGGTCTTCATCACGGCCGGCTGCGCCATCGGCGCCGGCTCCTCGAAGGCAGGTTCGGGCTCCTGGACGGGTTCCGGCTCCTCCTGGGGGACGTCCGTCGAAGCCCACAGCTCGTCCGTGGAGGGCTGAGGGGGCTCGGCGGCGGGCGTCGCCGGCTCCGGCGTGCACGGACGCTCGGCCGGCAATGCGGCGGGCCGGGGCGCGGGAGCCGGCGCGACGGCGAGGGTCTCCGGCGGCAGGTTGATCTGCAGTCCGGTCAACAGGCCGCCGAAGAAGATCAGGCCGGCGGCCGTTCCCATACCCGCCAGCAGCAGGATCAGGGATTTCCTGTCGAAGAGGAAGTTGTACATCGCGGACCTCGGACTCACGGGACGCTCGATCATAGCACCACTCGCGTCTCAGGAGGTCCGCCGCCCGAGCTTCCACCAGCGCCGCTTCTTGGGCTTGGCTCCGGGCGGCGCCTGCCCGTTCCGCTTTTTCGGCCGTCCCTTGGCGTCGTACTCGATCGGCGGGCCCAGGGGCTGGCCGTCGCGGAACGCCTGCTTTTCCTTGAGCCGGCCCTCGGGATCGTAGCGGTGCACCGTGCCCTGGATCTTGTCGTCCTCGTAGGTGGCCTTCTCGCGGATCACGCCGTCCGGGTAGTACTCGAGGGTCTCGCCGTGCAGCTTGCCGGCGCGGTACTGGGACCGGCGGACGACCTTACCGTGGGGGTCGTACCAGACCGACTCGCCCTCGAGCTGGCCGTCCCGGTAGGCGGAGCGGACGGACTCGCCGCCGGTGAGATGGAAGACCCGCGTCTCTCCCTCGACCCGGCCCTGGCGGTAGTGGAGGAACGCCGCGGGACGGCCCTCGCTGAAGAGGACGCACTCCCCCTCCGGCAGCCCGGCCACGTAGGTCATCCGCTGCCGCAGCCATCCCTTGTCGTCGTGGATCGTCAGCTCGCCGTCGAGGACGCCGGATTGGAAGTGGCAGCGCTCGCGGACGCGCCCCTCGGGGTCGTAGGTCACGGTCTCGCCGTGCAGCAGGCCGTCGCGAAAGGAAGCGGTCCGCGCCACCTGTCCCTTGGCGTCGTAGGAGACGCATTCGCCGTGGAGGCGGCCCTCCAGGACCTGGTGCCGCTCGCGGACGCGGCCTTCCTCATCCAGTACGAGGCGTTCTTCCGGGGTTTCCACGGCTGTTTTCGATCATAGCAGGGGCGTCCGGCAGGCGGCTCATCCGCAGCAGGGCGTAGACCAGGCTGTGGACGAACAACTCCCGCTCCTCCTGCTGGCGGAGGCGGCGGATGGTCTCCTCGCCGTCGAAGTGGGTGGAGGCGACCTCGTCGCGCACCCAGCGCAGCACGCCCGCGCGCTCGGAGGGCTGGCGCCGCTCACTTTCCGGCAGGGCCGCCAGTTCGGCGTCGAGGAGGTTGGTCAGGGCGTAGGAGGTGAGCCAGGGCGTGTGCAGCCACGGCGTGTCCGCGTAGCGCTTGGCGTGGGCTCGGGCCGCCTCCCGCAGATCCGCGCCTTCTCCCCTGCGGACCCGGAGCATGCCGAGGAGCAGGGAGTCCAGCTCCTCCCGCCGGCGGCGCGCCTCGGGGGGCGCGCTCTTCAGCCAGGCCTCGACGGCCGCTTCCAGGGCGCGCAGCGAGGTGGGCATGAAGGCGTTTTCCCGCTGGACGTCCCGGCGCACCCGCGCCAGGGTATCCAGGAGATCGGCCCGCAGCTTCTCGGGACGCGCCAGACGGGACTCGCGCACGACCGCCGCGAGCTCGTCCAGAAGCTTGGCGCAGCGCACCGGATCCGAAGGACGCTTGCGCAGCAGGGTCAGCTCCACCGGCGTCTTCCAGATCCGCTCGCCGCTCCGGACCATGGGGATCCGCTCCAGGATGGGAAGGAGGTTCCGCACCGGGTCGCGGTCGAGGATGCGGGTCACCGCCTCCCGGTCGTCGCCGGCCCGCTTCACCTCCTCCAGCAGCGCGAGATCTTCCGGCGGGAACTCCGCGTCGCCGATCCTCTGCTCCGCCTCCGCGACGGCGGCGCGGAAGGCGGTGAAGTCCGGGATTTCCGTGCGGATCAACCCTTCGATCTCCCGCAGCAGCCGCTCGCAGGCGCGCTCGACCTCCGGCGGATAGCCGGCTTTTGCGTACAGGGAGCGCAGCTCGGCGTTGCCGTCGATCGTTCGCCGCAGGTCTTCCGCTTCATCGACGGACGCGGGCGGCGGGACCGGGCGCGGCGCGGGAGGCGGAATCCATGGCCGGCTACGCATCGCGGCCCACACTCCAAGCGCGACGGCGGCGATCCCCAGCAGCCAGGCGACGGCGTCCACCTAATTGATCTTCACCAGGCCGCCCTTGACCGTGAGCATGCCGCCCCCGTCCACCGTCTGCGAGGCCGAAGCCTTGTTGGTGAGCGAGATTCCGGCTTCGTTGGTCATGGACATCCCGGCCTTGTTGGTCAGGTTCATGCTGGATTCGTTCTTCAGATCGCCGCCGTCGGCCTTGTTGGTCAGGCTGGTGCCCGCCTTGTTGGTCATCGCCGTTCCGGCCTCGTTGGTGAACGTGGTGCCCGACTTGTTCGAGTAGGCCTGGCCCGCCTCGGTGGTCATCCCCTTGCCGGCGGTGATCTTGATGTCGCCGTCGCACTGGATGGTCAGATTCCCGTTGATCGTCAGGGTGTAGTCCCCCTTGACCGTGTGGGTGAACTTGGCCTCGTCGTTGTGCGTCTCGTCGCCGGTGACCTTGACGGTGCGCGTCCCCTTGACCTCGTGCGTCTCATTCCCCGTGTCCACCTTCACCGTGCGATTTCCTTTCGAAACCGTCAGGCTCTCGTTGCCTTCCTGGATCGTGGTGGTGCGGTTGTTCTTGATCGTATTGGTCTCGTCATGCTTGACCTCCTTGGTGCGGTCGTTCTCGATGACGAGATTGTGATCCTTCTGGGCGTGGAAGTAGACCTCCTCCGAATCCTTCTTGTCCTCGAAGCGGAGCTCGTTGTAGCCGCCGCCTCCCTTGGAGGAGTTGCTCTTGATCGTGCTCTTGGTCTGATCGGTCGGCAGCGTGTAGGGGACGGTCTGCTCGGCGTTGTAGACCGAGCCGGTGATCAGCGGGCGGTCGGGATCGCCCTCCAGGAAGCTCACCACCACCTCCTGGCCGATGCGGGGGAGGAAGATCTGGCCCCAGCTCTTGCCCGCCCAGCCGTGGGCGACGCGGATCCAGCAGGAGCTGTTCTCGTCGTTCTTCCCTTTCTGGTCCCAATGGAACTGCACCTTCACGCGGCCGTATTTGTCGGTCCAGATCTCCTCGCCGGACTTGCCGACCACGATCGCCGTCTGGGTGCTGGGGATCACCGGCTTGCGCGTCTTCCGCGGCGGACGGTAGGGGACCGTGGCCGGAAAGGCTTCAAAGGAATTCGAGTAGTCGTCCCAGGTGGCGGAATGGATCACGGCCGAGAGCACGTAGTCGGCGTTGGTGTCGGCGCGGTAGTGCTTCTCCAGGGTGAACTTGTAGCCGGGGAGGAAGGCGCGGCAGCGGCTGTCCCCGCGCAGGAATTTGGCCGGCAGCTCGCACATCTCGATGCGCAGCTTGGCCCGCGAATCCCCTTTGGCGGTGGCCAGGAAGCCGCCGGGATATTCGTAGATCCGCCGCTTCGAGCCGTTGGTGGCCACCGTCGAGTCGACGCTCGACATCAGATCCGTCGACGGGGTCTCGAAGTTGAAGTCGTCGAGGGCGTACTTGCCGGAGATCACCCGCTCTTCGAGGTCGCACCGGGTGACCAGGTTCTGCTGCTCCCAGTTGGTGAACGCCCCCATCGCCACCGTGGCCGCGCCGGGCACGGCCGCGGCGGACGAAACCGAATCGTCGGCGAGCACCAGGGTGTGCTTCCCGTCCGCGTGCTCGAAGTAATAGAAGATCCCTTCGTCCTCCATCAGGCGCGAGACGAATTCGAAAGCCGTCTCGTTGTACTGGACGCAGTACTCGCGGGGGTCGTAGGTGGCGGTCAGGGAATCCTTGAAGTCGGTGAACCCGAGGTCGGAAAAGACCTGCTTGATGATGTCCGGCACCGACTTGTTCTGGAAGATCTGGCAGTCGGCGGTGAGGTCGCACATCCACAGCCAGGGGACCAGCTCGGCGTGATAGGTGGCGAACCGCTGGTCCGCCCCGGCCTGCACGAAGCGGCTGACGAGGCCGTTGATGTAGCGCGTCGAGCCGTCGGCCAGCAGGAGCTTGACGGTCGCGCTCTTGCCCACGACCTGGGTGAAGTCGAGGTCGAACGTCTCGGACTGCATGCGCAGGCTGAAGTGGAACAGCTCCGAGATCCGTTCCTCGCCGTGGAAGCCACGGAGCAGGAGCTTGTCCGCGCCGAGGGGCGTGGTGATCGAAAGATAAGTATTCTCCTGGGTCCAGGCCATGGCGGATGCTACCTCACCACGTACGCGAACCCGCCCGATTCATCCAGGCCCACGTGCACGCGGGTGATGCTCTCCCCCGCCGCCATGCGCTCCAGGATGGCGCTGGAGAGCTCGGGCAGGAGGGTCTGGGTGAGGATGTGGTCGACGTTGCGCGCGCCGCTCTCCACCTCGGTGCAGCGGCCGGCGATGGCGTCCACCAGTTCCTCGCCGTAGGTCAGCTCGGCGTGGTGGCCCTCCCGGATGCGCTCGCGGATGCGGGCCAGCTTCAGCTCCACGATCTCGCGGATCTCTCCCTCGCCCAGCGGGTAGTAGGGCACCACCGCGAGGCGGCCCAGGAAGGCCGGCCGGAAGTGACGCAGCAGCGCCGGTCTCACCTCCTCCACGAGACGCTGGGGATCGGGCCGCTCGGCGCCGTCCCGGCAGTGGCGGGCGATCAGCTCGGAGCCCAGGTTGGAGGTGAGGAGGATCACCGTGTTCTTGAAGTCCACCGGCACCCCCTCGCCGTCCTCCATCGATCCTTTATCGAAGACCTGGTAGAACAGCTCGGCCACGTCCGGGTGGGCCTTCTCCATCTCGTCGAGCAGGACCACCGTGTAGGGGTTGCGGCGCACCGCCTCGGTCAGCACGCCGCCGGTGCCGTAGCCGACGTATCCCGGAGGCGCGCCCTTGAGAGTGGAGACCGAGTGAGCCTCCTGGAACTCGGACATGTTCATCGTCACCATGTTCCGCGAGCCGCCGTAGAGGATGTCGGAGAGGGTCATGGCGGTCTCGGTCTTGCCCACGCCGCTGGGTCCCACCAGGAGGAAGACGCCGATGGGCTTGCCAGGGTCTTCGAGCTGCGCGCGCGAGGTGTTGATCCGCCGGGCGATGGCGTCCAGGGCGTGGTCCTGCCCCACCACCCGCTCGGCCATCCGTTCCTTCAGGGAGAGCAGGGCGTGGATCTCGTCCGTCATCATCTTGCCGGCCGGGATGCCCGTCCAGGCGGAGATCACGGAGGCGATCACGCGGGAGTCCACCCAGACGGGGACCATGGGGTCCTCCCCCTGGATCGCGCGCAACTCCTCCCGCAGCCGACCGATGCGGCCGGCCAGCCGCGAGGCCTCGGCGGGATCGTCCTGCCCCTTCTGATCGATCTCCGCCTGGTGCTCCAGGATCTTGCGGGCCAGGGCCAGCTCCCGTTGCCAGCGCTCCTCCAGCTCGGCGCGGCGGTGCTTCAGCCGGGACAGCTCGGAGGTCATCTCCTCCAGCCCCCCGGTCTTTCCCATCCGGCGGGAGGGCGCGTGCCCGGCGGCCCGCTCGCGGCGCAGGCTGGCGATCTCCATCTCCAGACGCTCGATCTCCCGCGCCGCGCTCTCGACCCCGGGCGGCGTGCCGTTGAGCCCCAGGGCCACGCGGGCGCAGGCCGTGTCGAGCACGCTGATGGCCTTGTCCGGGAGCTGCCGGCCGGTGATGTAGCGGTGGGAGAGGGAGACGGCGTCGCGGAGGGCCTCGTCGAGCACGCGCACGCCGTGGTGCTCCTCCAGATGCGAGACGAGGCCGCGCAGCATGTCCACCGCCGCGGCCTCGCTGGGCTCGCCGACCTTCACCTCCTGGAAGCGGCGGGCGAGGGCCGGATCCTTCTCGATGTACTTCTTGTACTCGGACCAGGTGGTGGCGGCGATGGTGCGCAGCTCGCCCCGCGCCAGGGCCGGCTTGAGCAGGTTGGCGGCGTCGCCCGACCCCGCCGCGCCCCCGGCGCCGATGAGCGTGTGGGCCTCGTCGATGAACAGGATGATGGGCTTCGGCGATCCCTTGACCTCGTCGATCACCGTCTTGAGGCGGTTCTCGAACTCCCCCTTTACGCCGGCGCCGGCCTGGAGGAGCCCCAGGTCCAGCAGGCGGAGGGAGATGTTGCGGTGCATGGGCGGCACGTCCCCGGAGGCGATCTTGAGGGCGAGCCCCTCGACCACCGCCGTCTTGCCGACGCCGGCCTCCCCGACCAGGATGGGGTTGTTCTGCCGCCGCCGGGAGAGGATGTCGATCACCTGGCGGATCTCGGCGTCCCGGCCCCGGATGGGATCGATCTGTCCGGCGCGGGCGCGGGCCGTGAGGTCGATCGTGTACTGGTCGAGCGCGGGCGTCTCCGAAGGCCCGGCCTCCCCCTCTCCTTCTCCGGCCTGGACCGGACGCGGAGCCGCGGGAGACGCCGGCGCGGCCCCGGCGCCCACATCCTCGACCGAGCCTCGGAACAGCTCCCGGGCGTTCTCCCGCAGGTGCTCGCGGGAGATCTTCCCCAGAGCGGGCACGGACTGGAGGATCACGCCCCGCAGCACGTCATGGTCCAGCAGGGCCAGCAGCAGCGAGCCGGTGCGGACGGCGGGCGAGCGGAGATGCAGGGAGGAGGCGAGCCACGCCTCGCGGAAAAGCTGCAGGATCTGGGGGGAGAAGGCGGGGGTCCGGGAGTTGCCCATCTCGAACCGGCCGAGCGCCTCCTCCACCTGGGCCGTCAGCAGCGATCGGTCCACCTCGTACTGGCGCAGCGCCCGCCGCAGGTCGGTGTCCTGTCCCTCGGGGAGATCGAGGAGCTTGCGCAGCAGGTGCTCGATCTCCACGTTGTAATGCGCCCGCGAGACGCACAGCCCCGCCGCCTCTTCCAGGGAACGGCGGCAGAGCGGGCTGAGCTTGTCGATGAGGGACTTGAGGTCCTGACTCACGAAGACCCTCCGGTAGAGGTGAAGCGGTACGGCGTCCAGGATAGTAGCAGGAAGGGTGCCAGGGAGCAGGATGGTAGACTTGCTCCGAGAGGACTTCCCATGGTCATGCAAATCGAGTTAAGCGAGGAACAGACCCAAGCCCTCAAGAAGGTAGCGGAGCGTAAAGGACAGACGGTTCCGGAGCTTATTGTCTCCACCGTCAACGCTATCCTGGCCTTCGAAGCTCCATCGGATCGTGAGGAGCTGAAGCGTCGCGCTCTCGCTGTGAGTGGCCGCTTCCGGTCCGGCTTGAAGGATCTCTCGACCGAGCACGACCGTTATCTGGAAGAAGCCTTCGGCGATTGACGACCTTTCTAGATACTTCGGCCATTCTCGCCCTCTTTGACGCGGATGATCCGCGTCATCCAGAGGTCGACTCTGTATGGAAAGAGTTGATCCTTTCCGATGAGCCCCTGGTGTCTTCCAATTACATCCTCGTCGAGACCTTGGCTTTGGTGCAACGTCGCCTGGGGATGGCTGCTGTTCAAGCGGTCTACCAAGATGTCATTCCACTGCTTGAAATCGAATGGCTCAATGAGGAGATCCACGAGAGGGCGCTGGCTGCATTCCTCAAAGCCTCTCGACGACGGTTGAGCTTCGTGGACTGTTCAAGCTTCGAGGTCATGTGGCAGCGCGGGATTACCCGCGCCTTCGCCGTTGACGGCCATTTCAATGAGCACGGGTTCGAGCAGATCCCGGCCAAGGCGAAGGAGACCTGATGTCCAAACCCGCCGCCCGCCTCGGCGACATGGTCCTTCAGGACGCGCCGCACTGCCACGCGCCGATCCATCCACCGGCGCCGGTGCCGACTCCGTCGGCGCACCCCGCGCTACCCCTGACCATCATCAAGGGAGCGGCCACGGTGTTGATCGGCAACCAGCCGGCGGCGCGGGTCACGGATACGACCTCGCCCTGCATACTGCCGGGCTGCGTTCCCAATGGTCCGGGGATGATCGCGATGGGATCGGGGACCGTGCTGATCGAGAACATGCCCGCCGCCCGGGTCGGCGACATGACGGCCCACACGGGTTGCGTGGCTCCGATCCCCAGTCCCACAGGAAAGGTCCTGCCTCCCGGCTGCCCCACGGTGCTGATCGGCGGATGAGGCGCGGCCACCTGGAAGCCCTGCGGCCCGTCTGCCCGGTCTGCCGGGCCGGCGCCCCGCTCTCTCTTAAGAGCGTCCTGAAAGAGGAAGACGGTCACGTCTTCGAAGGTCTCCTGGGTTGTCCCACGCCCTCTTGCCAGCGCGAGTACCCGATCCTCGACGGCATCCCCCTGCTCCTGGTGGATCTCCGGGGCTACGTGAACGGCGCGATTGATCAGATCACCGCCCGAGAAGATTTCGACGCGATCACCGAAAGCCTCCTGGGCGACTGCTGCGGTCCCGGCTCCTCGTTCGACATCACCCGCCAGCACCTCTCCACCTATGCCTGGGATCACTATGGGGATCTCGATCCTGACGAGACGGGTGAGGCAGGATCAATTCTCAGAGTCCTGGAACGAGGTCTGGAACTGGCGGGCGCAGTTCCCGAGGGGCCGATCCTGGATCTCGGCTGCGCGGTAGGCCGCTCTTCCTTCGCCTTGGCCGATGGAAACCGGCTGGTCCTGGGGGTCGATCTTGGCTACGCCATGCTCCGGATGGCTTCCGAAGTCCTCCGCCGGAGCCGCGCGCGCTATCCCCGCAGGCGGGTAGGGATCGTCTACGACCGCCGCGATTTCCCTGTCATCCTTCCCCGTACAGAGGCGGTCGATTTCTGGCTCTGCGACGCCATCGATTTGCCTTTTCAAGAAGGAACCTTCGCCGCCATAGTGGGGCTGAACGTCCTGGACTGCGTTACCGATCCCCACGCTCTCCTCGCCTCCCTGCCCCGCCTGCTGAGACCGAGAGGAAAGGCGATCCTCTCCACGCCCTACGACTGGTCTCCCCGGGCCACGCCGCTGGGCTCCTGGATCGGCGGCCACTCCCAACGGGGAGAAAACGCCGGGGCGAGCGAGCCCGTCCTCCGCGCCCTTCTGACACCGGGAGGGCATCCGGCTTCGATCGAAGGGCTGCGGATCGTGGCCGAGGAGACATCCATCCCATGGCGGGTGCGGATGCACGAGCGGTCGAGCGTGGAGTATCGGGTAGATCTGGTCGTAGCTGCGAGAGACTAGTACCAACGATAAGTACTTGCCTCCAGAGATCGGATCGCCTATCCTTTCCTTGAGGACGAGCCATGGCGAACCTGACGATCCCGAATCTCCCAGAGAGCCTGGTGGAGCGGATAAAGACCGCCGCCGCCGAGCATGGCCGGTCTGTCGAGCAGGAGCTACGCGTCCTGCTCGAAAGCCGCTTCTCAGCGAAGGTGCTGAAGCCGGTCCGGTCCGATGCGGCCAAGACGGAAGCCTTGAAACGGATCCGGGAACGCTGGAAGGATCTCCCCGAGACCACCGCCGAAGAAGTCCAAAGCTGGCTCCAGAACGGAAGTTTCCCGAGTGGACGATTTCAGCCCCTCGGTTCGTAGCCTCGCTGCCACATTAGCTGCTCTTACTTCGGCTTCCGGTACCACTCCCGCGGATCTTCCGTGAACGGGTGGTACTTCTCCGCGGGCAATCCGGACTGATAGAGATTCCGGCGCGTCATGTAGTGACCGGTCTTGTCGTTGTGGCCGACGATCTGGCCGTCGATGATCCCGATCTCGCCGGCGGCCACCAGGGCGCGCTTGCCCCGCATCCCGTCGGGAGTGCCGGCGGCGATGGTCGGATGGCTGTCGCCGGGGAAGCCCGGGGCCGGGCGGGGGGAGATGTAGACCGGGCCGGTCCTCGACATCCGCACGAAGCCGCCGTAGATCGTACCCGCCTCCCGCGTGCGGCCGGTCTTCACGTCCTCGATCGCGCATCCCTCGTCGGAGCAGTGCAGGGCATAGACCGGCCAGCGAGGAGGAGGCGGAGTGACGCCCGGCGTCTTGCGATCCTCGTAGACCACGAAGTCGCCGCTCTGGGTCGGCGGCAGGTGGGCCGGCGCTTTCGGGGAAGAGTCGGTCTTCCCTTCGGGAGCCGCTCCCGCTCCGGACTCCTTCTTCTGGACGGCGGCCTGGACGTGGCGTGCCGGAACCGGCGGCGGCTGGATGATCCGGGGTTGGACCGCGGCCTGGACGTGCGGCGCCGGCTTTCCAGGAACGGCCGCGGGACGGGCCTGGACCGCCGCCGGACGGACGGGAGCCGTCTGGCGCAGGGCGGCCTGGACATGCGGCGCCGGAGGCTTGGGATTTGGAGACATGCTCGACACTAGTTTAAGATAGGTGAGTCCATTCGAGCGAGGAATCCGCGCCATGGCACCCAACCGTCATGTCAGAGTGATCCAGGGTTCTTTCCCTGGCCACAAGCTCCGCATCCCGGTGCGGCATCACCAGACCGCGGTCCAGGCTTCTCCCAACGGATCGGCCATGGAGTTGCCGCCGTCGCTGGTGAGTTTCCGGCCCAGCGGCGCCGGCCGGCGGCTGCCCGAACCCGTGCAGAAGAAGATGGAGTCTTTCTTCGGGGCCGACTTCTCGGACGTCCGCATCCACGTCGGCCACGAGGCGTCCTCGATCGGCGCGCTGGCCTTCACCTACGGCTCGGACCTCTACTTCGCCAACGGCCAGTACGACCCCCACTCGCCGCACGGCCAGCGGCTGCTCGGCCACGAGCTGACCCACGTCCTCCAGCAACGCGCGGGACGCGTGCGCAATCCCTTCGGCTCCGGAGTGGCTGTGGTGCAGGACCCCGGCCTGGAAGCCGAGGCGGAGAGGATGGGCGTGCGGGTGGCGATGCTGGCCGGTTAGGGCATGAAGACGTCGGTCACGTTCACCCGGAAACCAGGGAGGACGGACGATCCGACGGTGTCCCCCACTCCGCCTCGGACCAGCTCGATGTACTTTCCCCTTTCCAGAAGGTAGACCACGACCGTCCGGGCGTCCGGATCGATGAGCCAGTATTCCGGCACGCCGGCATCCTGGTAGGCCTTGAGCTTGACGGTCCGGTCGCGTCGACGGGTTCCTGGGGAAAGTATCTCTGCCAGGAGGTCCGGGACCCCTTCGAAGCAAGCCGTTCCTCGCCTGGGTTCGTTCCCTTTCCGGAAGAACATCACGTCAGGCTCCACTGGATCGGCAATCCTGAAAGGAAGCCTGACGTCATAGGGAGCCGTAAAAACGCGGCCGAGACCGTTCTCGCGGACAAACGACGAAAGACGGAAAGCAAATTCACCCGACGAGTACTGATGCTCAGTTGCAGGCGCTGGCGACACGTAGAGAACCCCTCGAATGACCTCGTAGCGATTGCCGTCCTCGGGCAGGCGGAGGTAGTCCTCGTACGTCCACTCCCCCTGAGCGGGCCAGCGCTGTCCGTCTGTCTCCCGGGGGAGCTTGTAGGCTGGTTCGGTCATCGGCGCCTCCTTCGACTCCCTTCGAGGCTACCGGTCCTTGAGCGGACCGTCAACCCACTTCCCTGGTCGTGGAGGATCGTAACGCGGGTGCCGGCTGGAAGCAACTCAGGCGACCAGCAACGCCAGTCCCGACATCTTTCGAAGTGTCTGGTCCACCAGGGCGTCGAGCATCCTCGCGAGCTCATCGGGATCGCTGATTGGTTCGCCGTCTTTCGCGATCCCCAGCCGGCCTTCCCGAACCTCTTTCGCCAGGACCTCCCGCAGGGCGGCGCGGTCGTGGGCGCCGTCGAGGCGCAGGAGGACGGCGCGGGCGAGATCGTCGTCCAGCTTGAGGACGTGGCGGCGCTGGTTGGTGACGAAAGGGCTCAGGGCGGCTTCGCGGCGGGCCAGGAGGGTCGCGGCTGGCCTCTCGCTGATCCGCTCCGTGCAGACCGGCGGCAGCAGGTGGAGGACCAGGAAGCCGCCGGCGTAGAGGGAGAAAAGGATGTCCGCCGCCAGCTCCTCCTCCACCTCGGTCCCCAGGAGATCCCCGGCGCGGGCCCGCAGGTCCTCGAAGGCGAGAGGGCGGGGCCAGGCCTCGGAGAGCGCCACCAGGATCGCCTTGGTGGGCGGGTGGTTCACGGTGAAGGTGCGGTCCCGCTCTCCCCGGAAGGTCACTCCAACGCTGGAACGGACGTCCGGCGACTCGGCGTCCGGCTTCACGGACGAGGCCGCGTGGAGGCGCCGCATCCGCTCCGGCACCATCGCCAGTTCCAGCGGGATGCCCTCGCGGCAGAGCAGGGAGCGGCGGAAGGTACGGTTGAAGATGAAGTCGAGGAGCTGCTCCAGCTCGATGCGGTCCCGCGCTGACGCGCGCAGGCGGTTCCCCACGGCGGGCGGCAGGCTCTCGATCTCCGCCAGGTCGATGTCGGCGTCGGCGATGTACTGCAGGCCGTGCCGTCCGGCCATCTCCATGAAGCGGTGGAAGTAGAGAGGGTTGTTGCTCTCCTCCAGATATTCGTGGAGCAGGTAGGTCGGCCGGTCGCGGTACCCCGAGAGATGCTCGAAGCGGGCCTGGAGGAAGCGGGCGTGAAGCTCGTCCCCCTTCGCCGCCTCGGCCACGAATCCCAGGAGGTCCAGGCAGCGCTCGCTCCGCTCGTAGGGATCCCCGATCCCGCGCGTGTGGTAGAGCATCATCTCCCGCACCATGTCGCGCTGGTGCCAGCCGGGATAGGCGTTGTAGCTCACGTAGGCGACGCCCCGGGGGGCCAGGTTCTCGCGGCAGATGCGCAGGATGGCGTCCTGGATGGCCGGACCAACCCAGGAGAAGACACCGTGGACGATGATGTAGTCGAACTCCCCCAGGGAGGCGTCGACGTCCAGGATGCTCGTCGCCCGCAGCTCGACGTTGCCGATCCCCAGCGCCTTCAGCCGCTCGCGGCCGTCCTCGATCTGCCGGGGCGAGAGGTCGATTCCCAGCAGCCGGCCCTCGGGAATCTCGGCGGCCATGGGCACGAGGTTGCCGCCGTCCGCACAGCCCAGCTCCAGGACCCGCGCCCGCCGGAGGCCCGGCGGCTCCAGGCCGAACAGGAGGGCGCGGACCGCCAGGTTGTCGAGGTGCGAGGAGGGGATGGAGCCGCTGGGGTACGGGACGCGGTCGTAGTAGCTCCGGACGGTCGCGTCGCTCATCGCTCTCCCCGCCGGCCCGAGAGGCGGACCTGCGAGTCGTCTTCCGTGCGCTTGCGGGTCGTCAGCCAGGCGCTCCAGCCCAGACGGGGGCCGCAGCCCAGACGGCAGGGTGGCACCTCGGCGGCCTTGAGCGTCAGCCGGACCCGGAAGTCGAGGCCGGTTCCCACGGCGAAGCGAACGAGCTGGGAGAGCGAGCGGAAGCCCCGCCCGATCGGCAGGAAGTCCAGAAACTGCCCCAGGGTCAGGGGACCCAGGACGAGCTCGAAGCCGGCTCCCTGCTCCCAGACGCGCCCGCCCAGGACGGCGCCGCAAGACCTGGAAGAAATCTCCTGGTTGCGGCCCCAGACTCCCAGAGCGGTCCGCTGCTCCGGCTCCAGGTTCAGCCACCGGCCCACGAACTGGACGCAGCGGACACCGACGCCGAAGTAGTCGGCGAGCATGACCTCCAGCCCCAACGCCGAGCGGCCGCGCCGGGCCAGGACGCCCGTGTACTGGAGCAGGGCGCGGTCCTCCACCTCCATGCGCCCCCGCACGCCCTCGGTGCCCAGGCCCATGAAGGCGAAGGCGGCGCGGGAGAAGCCCTCGTTGTCCGGACGGTCCCAGGAGAGGCCGGGGCGCACCCGCTTGCGCGCCCGGTGGAGCATGGAGACCAGGCGGTGGTTGAAGATGTCCAGGAAGTCCCGGAAGGCGGGGTCCTTGGCCCAGACGCGCTCCAGGAGAAGCTCGGAGTACGGCGCCGGCAGGGGGCCATGCGCGCCGGCGAGACCCAGGACGTTGACGACGACGCGGGCCGGATCGCCCTCCGCGACAGGAAGGGAGATCTCCTGGACCTCGGAGGCCGGGAAGTCGAAGCCCACCCGCGAGCTGAAGCGCACCGCCTCCCGCTCGGGCTCGGCGCCCTCCCCCACCGGCACGGCCTCGCGCGACATCCTCTCCAGGAGGCGGACGGCCTGGTACAGCTCGAACCGCCAGCCTTCCGCGAAGAGCTGCCGCGCTACAGAACCGTCTGTTCCCCAGCCATGGGCTGCCAACGTTTCCAGACTCCTTCCCGCTGCTGGCTCTTGATGACGAGCTGAGTGAACGAGTTGAGGGAGGTGTAGAGGGCGAAGAACCGGTTGAGGACCGAGGCCAGCAGGAAGGCACCGCCTCCCACGTAGGCGTTCTCGTCGAACGCCAGGGTCACCTCGGTGCCACGGCAGAAGCCGCGCCAGGAGTGCCCGCCCACCCGCTGCGTGGTCTGGCGCAGAGACATCCCCCGGATGCCCTGGATCTGCTGGTGCGCCGCCGAGTGCTCCGACGGGCAGTACAGCTTGAGGATCTCCCGCAGGGCGGTCAGCCCCTCCTCGCCGCTGGTGAACGAAAGATAGTTCAGCGACAGATGGGAGATCAGCCGCCACAGGGTCGAGCCGTCGGTGGGCGGGCTGATCTGCGGCGTCGGCTTGGTCCGGCAGACGATGCGCGAGACCGGCGCCGCCACGTCCGTCTGCAAGAGGGCGCCGGTCATGAGCTGCTCAGCCAGGGCGCGGTTGGTGCAGAGCGTGTGGGCGTAGATGGTCTCGGATGCCGGGTGGAACGGCTGGAAGTCCAGGTCCACCAGGGTCAGGAGCATCTCGGAGCCCGGCACGTCCTTGCGCAGGCTGGGAATCCGCCGGGCGTGCCAGAAAGCCTTCTGGCCGCGGGCCGCCATGTGGTGGTTGAAGGAGTAGAACGGCTCGTAGACGCGCCCTCGCATCCGCGGGTCGGAGGAGCCCGAGACGGAAGAGATGGAATGGATCTCCGTGAACCGCTCCCGGCGGGCGTCGGGCACCAGAGGGTACTCGCTCCGGCGGTGGTCGAGGCGGATGGGCTCGGTCGTCCGCGAGAACAGGTTGATCACCGGCGTGGCGCCGAGCACGAAGGTCTCGCGGTCCACCTGGCTGAGCCAGCTCCCGGGCGCCCGCCGCAGCAGGATGAGGATGTCGAACGCCTTCTCGGAGCCGTGGCGCTCGAGGCCGGCGACGTCCAGGAAGAGGTACTTCTCGGGGAAGGTGAAGTACTCCTGCACCAGGCGGTAGGCCGGCTGGCTGAAGGGCGGGTACGGCAGGACCTCCTCGTCGCGGCCGAAGCCCACCGGCTGGACCACGTCGGCGGGCAGGCGGACCGGCCGCCGGGCGGGGTCCCCCTCGGGCAGCAGCGCCACGCCGGCGCACTGGCAGAACAGGGCCTCGTAGAGGGCGTCGACCAGCAGGCGGTCGCCGTCGAGATAGAAGCGCAGCCGGTCCAGTCCCAACTCGGCCAGGGAGCCGGCGCGGCTCTCGATGCGCAGCCGCAGCACGGAGGCGACGTCCGGCGCGTTGTCCAGGAACGCGAAGCCGGCCGGCGACTCGAAGCCCGCCTGGGCCACCGCCACGGGCCACAGGGTGACCGGGTAGCAGGTGCGGAAGCGGCAGACCGCCTCCGTCTCCGAGATCGTGGTGGCGGCGCGGGTGAACAGCGGCGTGTGCTTCGGGATCGTATGGCCGCTGGTGAGCTTGCCCCGGTCCGGGTCCACCTCGAAGGAGGCCACGGCCATCGAGGGGACGGGGTTCAGGTAATGCGGATGCAGGATGTTCAGCAGCTCGACGGCGATCTCGGGAAATTCGCTGTCGAGGTTCTGCTGGATGCGCGCGGTGAGGAAGGCGAACGACTCGATGAGCCGCTCGACGTGCGGGTCCGGGGAGACGTCGTCCCCCAGCTCCAGGCGGCCGGCGACCTTGGGATAGGTCTCGGCGAAGGCCGCCCCCATCCGGCGCAGGTAGGCGAGCTCCCGCCAGTACGAGCGCAGCAGCTCCTCGCGGCCGTCAATCGCCAACCGACCCCACCTCCACGGTGCCGGTGCGCAGACCGATCAGCGCCGGGAACGAGATCGGCTCCGCCACCTCGTCCACGGCCAGCAGGGCGTCGATGCGCACCGCCAGCGAGCGCCGCTCGTCCTCGAGGCCCAGCACGGCGACCTTCACCTGCCGCAGCCGCGGCTCGAAGGCCGCGACGGCGCGGGTGACGACGGCGGCCAGGCGGACCTGGTCCTCGTCGCTGCCGGCCGAGAACGCCGACAGGTCCGGGATGCCGTACTCCAGCACGGTCAGCTCGGGCCGGCCGGCGAGCTCGTCCACCGGGAGCGAGGAGCGGGTGTTGAGCATCCGCTCCAGCTCCCGGCGGACGGACTCGCGCAACCCTTGCGGATCGAGGGTCCGCAAGGGCCGCGGCTCCGCGGGGACGTGAGGCTCGCGGTCGACCAGGCGGTCGAAGAGCGGCGCACGGACGCGGGTTTCGATCATGCGCTACTCGATGACCCTCGTCTCCAGGTTGTGCTTGATCGGCTGCGCCGAGCCGCCGGTGCCGTCCTCCTTCTTCTGCGGCAGGTAGGTGTACTTCACCACGCCGTAGTCGAGGGAGACGTTCTCCACCGGAATGTCGCCCGCCCCGCCCGAGATGCTGTAGTTCGAGATGACCACGTGCTCCATCTCGATCTTCAGGTACTCGACGGGCTTGTTCTTGTCGTTGCCGTCGGCGCGGTAGCAGGTCACGACCGCGGTCTTGATCTGCTTGCCCGTCCAGCAGTGCTTGAGGATGTCGTCGGTGGCCGAATCGATGTACTTGGTGAAGGTGAAGTTGGAGTGGTTGGCCTGCTCGACCGAGCCCGAGCCCGCGGTGCTGCGCACGGGAGACGTCGGCTGGCTGAAGCCGTGGCTCCAGGACATCACCTCGATCTCCTTGGCGTGGCTCTCGGACGTGCTGCCGCCGTCGATACCGTCCAGCTTGATGTAGGAATTGGTAGCCATCTTTTATGTTTCCTCTCTAGATCGAAAGTTCCTCGTCTACGCCGCCGGCGGCGGGAGCTGGGCGACGAGCCGGATGGAGGTCGTCAGCTCTTCCAGTTGGAAGTGGGGCCGCAGGAAGACGACCGCCTTGTAGGCGCCGGGCTTGCCGGGGGCCTCGCTGACGTCCACCCGCGCCTCGCGCAGCGGGTACTGCGCCTTGAGCGACTGGCCGGCGTCGTCGCGGCCCATGACGTAGTTGCCGATCCAGCGGTTGAGGTAGCTGGCGACGTTCTCCGCCGTCATGAAGCTGCCGATCTTGTCGCGCATGATCGCCTTGATGTAGTGGGCGAAGCGGGACGCCGCCAGGATGTAGGGCAGCATGGCCGAGATGCGGGCGTTGGCGTTGGCCTCGTTGGTGTCGTACACCTTGGGCTTCTGCGTGGTCTGGCCGCCGAAGAAGGCGGCGTAGTCCGTGCCCTTGCAGTGCACCAGGGTGAGGAAGCCGAGGGTGTCGAGCTCCTTTTCGCGCCGGTCGGTGATGGCGATCTCCGTCGGGCACTTGAGGGCGACGTCCCCCTCGTCGGTCTTGAAGGTATGGGTGGGCAGCCCCTCGACCAGGCCGCCGCCCTCGACGCCGCGGATGGCGGCGCACCAGCCGTAGAGGGCGAAGGCGTTGGTGATGCGCTGCGCCAGCGCCCACGCCGCGTTGCCCCAGAGATACTTGCGGTGATCGCGGCCGTCCACGTCCTCGACGAAGTTGAAGCCCTCGACCGGCACGGTGTCCGGCCCGTAGGGCAGGCGCAGCAGGATGTGCGGCAGCGCCAGCGTGACGTAGCGGGAGTCCTCGCTGTCGCGGAACGACCGCCACTTGATCAGCTCCAGGCTCTCGAAGATCTTGGCGAGGTCGCGCGGGATCCCGAGCTCGGTGAAGCTGTCCATGTCGAACAGGCGCGGGCTGGCGGCGGCGATGAACGGCGCGTGGGCCGCCGCGGCGACGCCGGAGAGCTTCTCGAGCAGGGCCATGTCCTGCGGATGCCGGCCGAACTCGTAGTCGCCCACCAGCAGGCCGTAGGGGTGGCCGCCGAAGGTGCCGTACTCCTCTTCATAAACCTTTTTGAACAGCGCGCTCTGGTCGAACTCGGTGGCCTTCTCGAGGTCGCTGAGCAGCTCCTTCTTGGTGACGTTGAGGAGGCGCAGCTTGAGCTTGGTGCCGGTCTCGGTGTTCATCACCAGGAAGTGGAGGCCGCGCCAGGAGGCCTCCAGGCGCTGGAACTCCTCGTCGTGCAGGATCGCGTTGAGCTGCTCGGAGAGGAGCTGGTCGATCTGGGCCACGCGCGCCTCGATCGAGGCGACCGTGTCCTTGGAGACCGTCATCCCCTCGTCGAGGATCTGATTGACGAACTCGCCCACGAGGTCGCGGGCGTAGGCCTGCTGCGACTCGTCGCGGGCCATCTTGCCGTCCTGGATGATGCGCTCCAGCAGCGTCAGCTCCTGGGCGGCGGCACCGGCCGCGGCGGCGTCCGGAGCGGGATCCTTGGGAGTCTTGTCAGCCATGATCTCTGTCCTCCGTTAGGCGGCCGGGGCCGCGGTGGTGCTGTCTTTCAGGGCCTTCTGGGAATCGGGGTTCTCGGCGATCTCCTGCAGGAGCGCGTCGAGCTTGTCGTTGCCGTCCAGCTTGGCCAGCAGGTCCATCAGACGCTGGCGGGCGTCGAACAGCTTGCGCAGGGGCTCCACCTGCTTGACGACCTCGGCGGGATTGAAGTCGTCGATGTTGCGGAAGTTGAGCTCCACGTTCAGCTTGGTGTCGTCCTTGGCGAGCTGGTTGTCGACCCGCAGGGCGAGGCGGGGGGCGCAGGAGGCCAGGACGTCGTTGAAGTTGTCGCGGTCGATCTCGACGAACTTCCGGTCCTTCACCTTGGGGAGGGCCTCGGCCGGCTTGCCCGACAGGTCGGCCATGATGCCGACCACGAAGGGCAGCTCTTTCATCTGGATGGCGTCGCCGATCTCGACGTCGTAGGTGATCTGTACCCGCGGCGGACGAATCCGGCTCAGCTTCTTCTGTGTGCTCTCTGGCATCTCCGAGCTCCTTTCATCTCCTCACGTCAACTCAACGGCGGACGGACCGTCCGTCCGGCCGGGGGTTCCTTCCCGTCATGGCCGCTCGCGCATTCCGAGCAATGTGTAGATGGACTTCAGATCACTGTCGCTCTGCACCAGCTCCTCCAGCAGCTCGCCCAGGGACATGCCGCCCCAGGCCACGGCCCGCCGCACCAGGTAGGGCGCCGGGCTGTGGGGCTCGGTGCGGAGCAGGTAGTCCGCCGCCTCGGCGAGCCGCCGGTAGGCCTCGGCGCGGCTGCGGATGGGCCCGCCATAGCCGGCCGCCTCCCCTTCTCCTTCCTCCGCACCGAAATCCTCCATCCCGGGGTCGTAGGAGGCGTATTCCTCGGTCATCGGCGCGATCTCCTCTCCCGTCTGCCGCCGCTCCTCCAGCACGCGCTGGGCGAAGTGCTGCAGGGCGAACAGGGCGTCGCCCAGGCGCTGGAAGCTGGGCGCGTCGCCGCCGGCCAGGCGGCCCAGCAGGGCGGCGAGGCCGTCCAGGGCCTCCAGGGCCCGCTGCGCGTCCGCGGCCAGGGCGGAATAGAACGACGTGGGCGTGAGGCTGACGCTCACCAGGAAGCGGTCGAGCGAGATCCGCCCCCGCGCCTCGGCGGCCCTGGCCCCCTCGGGATCGGTGCGGGCCAGCCGGTCGAGATGGCGGGCGCCCTCCAGGTCGGAGTAGGCGCAGGCGCGGACGTCGTCGCTCCCGGGCGCGGTGACCGCGACGCCGCGCACGGCGTCCGGGATGCGGTCCGCCACCCACTCCAGGGGCGCCATGCGGAACTCGACGTCGCCGTCCTGGACCTGCGGGTGGACCGTGTCCCAGAAGCTCTCGCTCAGGGCCGCCAGGACCTCCAGTCCCCGGGCGGCGCCCGGCAGGCCGTCCAGCCGGATCCAGGCCTCCGTCAGCCAGGCCGCGAGCTGGAGGTCCTTGGAGCGGGTCTCCAGCGCGTCCAGGCAGAGCCGGGCCACTTCTTTCCAGTCGGCGCGCTTGAGCCCGGTCTTCCAGACCCCCTGCGGCAGGTTGGGGTCGTCCTCCCGGCGCGCCTCCTCCACCGCCTCGTAGAGGCCCGAGTAGCGCAGCGGCTCCCCCGACGGTTTGTCGGCGGAGATCGGCGTCAGCAGGGTCTCGAGGTCGGCCTTCACGGCCCTTCTCCTCCCTGGCTCCAGCGCGGCGCCGACACCGGGAAGACCGGCAGCTCGAGATCCTCGGCGGGAGCGGCGGCGGCCTCGGCCTTCTCGCCCGGGGGGACCTCCCGGCGCGGCGCCCGCAAGGCCAGGCGGACGAACACCCGCGCCGTCTCGGGCGCCGCCTGCGGCTCCGCCTCGGGACGGGTGGCCACCCGCAGGCGCAGCGTCTCGGCGCGCGGGTCGCCGTCGTCCTGCGGGCTGGCCAGGGTCTTCAGGAGGGCCAGCAGCGACCAGCGGTTGTTGAATTCGAAGACGGCGGTCCGCCCCTTCACCAGCACGCCGGGCAGCTCCGGGCTCTCCACCGGGATCACCGGGGAGTCCTTGGCCCATTGCAGCTCCAGCCGCACCGGCGCGCCGTAGGTCCAGGGGATGGCCGGGCCGCTGTAGGGATGGGTGACCACCCGCTCGCCGCTGGCCAGCGACCAGCGGAAGATGCGGTCGGCGCCGGCCTCGGCCTTGCGCTGGTCGCGGAAGCGGACGGCCAGCTCCAGCTCCGGCGCCTCGGGACGCAGCGGGTCGTCCAGGAAGGCGGCGAACAGGGGGCGGACGCTGTCGATCTTGTCGATGAAGTCGAAGGCCGCCGCCGGCCGGTCCGTCTCCGGCACGCCGCGCAGGACCGGCGCGTAGGCGGCGTAGAGCCGGTAGAGCTCCCGGACGTCCTCGGGATCGGCCTCGGGGTCGAGCTTGCCCGGCGCCGAGTCCGCGAAGGGGAAGCGGCCCGCCAGGCGCTGGTTGAAGAAGGCCTCGATCCGGCGGTAGCCCTCCACGGCGCGGCCTCCCGCCAGCTCCCGGCAGCGGTCGTAGAGCTGCCGGCGCAGGGCGGCCCGGCGCTCCTCGAAGAAGTCGTCCGCCGGCTCGGTGAGCATGCGGGTGGTGATCCGGCGCGAGCAGTTGGCGGGCTCGATCTCCAGCATGTCCTTGAGGATCAGCTCCTCCAGGCCGGCCACGGAGTTGCCGGGCTCGTTGGCCTTGTGGCGGCCGAGCTGCTCGGAGATGGCGGTCCAGCGGGCCATGGACAAGCGCAGGCCGCGCGACGAGGCCCGGCCGCCGAAAGCCTTCATCACCGGCTGCGCGAAGCGCTCCGCGATCTCGGCCACGTCGCCGCGCTGGGCCGCGAGATAGCCGGCGAGCTGGGCCTCGTCGGCGGCGCTGAACGCCTCCAGACCCGGCCTCTTGCCGCCGTCCCACCACTCGAAGCCGTTGTCCCGCGGCCTGTACGGGGACGTCAGGACCAGCAGGCGGTCGGCGTCGGCCAGGATCTGCTCGCCCTGGGCGGCGAAGGCCTGGGCGACCTGTTCGCGGTTCGAGAAGAGCCCCAGCTTCTCGAACGTGCTCATCAGCTCGGCGATGGGGGCGGAGGCGGCCTGGAAGTTCGTCACCTGGGCCTCCAGGGACTGCTCCAGCAGCAGCGACGAGGAGGCGTCCGGCTCGGGCGCCGGGCGCTGGGCGTGAACCACCTGCGCCATCATCCGCACGCCGAGCTGGTCCCGCGCCGAGGTCTGGAGAGTGCCGCGCACCTCGGCCGGGAAGGGCGCCAGGGTCTTCTGGATGAAGTCCTCATAGGGGAGGTAGAGGGCCGCGGCCCGCTGGAGGCCCAGGACGTCCCAGGCCACCCGTCCCCGCGAGGACAGGGAGCCGCCGGCCGTGGGGACCGGGTCGGTGTCGGCCACCAGCCCCTGGTAGGAGAGCCCGCCCAGCGCGTCGGCGAGGAGCTTGGCCTGCGGCGACAGGGAGATCGCGCCGGTCCGGGGCTCGCGGTAGGCGAGCTTGCCGGCGCGGGTCTCGATGTTCAGCAGATCCTGGCGGAAATCCTGGAACCTCCGGTTGCCGTCCTCCTGGATGCGCTGCGCGGTCTCCGGCCCCAGAAAGACCGAGGTGCGGGCAGCCCCGAGCACATCCTTGTAGGGCTTGCCCAGGTCCAGGGTCTCGCCGGACATCCAGGCGAGCTGGGGCAAGGCCAGCATCTCCTCGGCCCGTTTCAGGCGGTTGTGCAGCTCCACCAGAACCGCCGCGGGCGCCCCGCCGCCCTCCCAGGACGGGCCCGACGCCTGGGCCGCCAGCGCCGCCGCGGCCTTCAGCTCGCGGGCGGCCGGGTTCTGGTCGAACAACCGGCCGAAGAAGGCGTCCGAGAGCTCCAGAGCCCGCCCGGTGGTGCGCGGCCGCTGCGGCAGCGGCTCGAAGCGGGCGTAATCCACCTCGGCCAGGGCTTCGGAGTACAGGGTGGAATTCTTGAAGAAGCCCTCCGGCAGCTCGCGGTTGAACAGGTACGCCACCACGGTGTTGAGGTCCTTGAGGTTCTTGGTGGTGCGCAGCCGGTTGAAACGGTTGGCGTTGTTCTCCAGGGTCAGCAGACCGGCCGTATAGCGCTTCGTCTGCTCGAACTCGGGCAGGTCGACGACGGCGGGGATGTGGACGTCGCTGGCCCCCGCGACCGGGGCGTCCCAGGCGATGAAGGCTCCCGCCGGCGCGCCCCTGCCCGTCTCCCCCTCCGCCAGCGGCGAGACCACGGACTCTTCCGTCACCACCCGCAGGGGCTTCGCCTGCGCGAGGATCTCGTCCAGGGTGCGGCCGAGCTCCTGGTTCATGGTCTTGAGGATGATGTCGTCGTAGGCGCGCGCCATGGCGGCCCGGAGGTCGGAGTTGAAGTCGCTGAACCACGAGCTGGGGATGAACACCGAACCGAACCGGTCGGCGTCGAGGTTCGCCATGCCCTCGAACAGATGGAAGGCGCGGTCGCGCAGGAAGGCGCCCCGGGTCTCCCCCGTCTCGCCGCGCGCCCGCAGGGCCCGCAGGTCCTGGAGGTCCTGCGCCGTGTTCAGCAGGAAGACGCGCAGGTTCTCGTGCCGCTTCGCCAGGCTCCGGCCGCCCCACCAGAGCCCCAGGGTGGAGACCAGGGCCAGGGTCACCACGGCCGCCTGCAGGACGCGCAGGCGGCGGCCGCCCTGGAGCAGGGCCAGCGAGGTGGGATGGGCCAGGTCGCGCTCGGGGAAGACCTTGCGGTCGAAGACGTCGCGCACGAACACGGAGTCGCCCACCGCGTGCGGGTTCCGGAGCCGCTCCAGACCGTAGCGCTCGGCGGTGGGCACGCGGCCGCAGAAATAGATGCCGCGGCAGGGCAGGACCTCGTGATACGTGCTGGCGCGGAAGACCTGGCTGAGGAGGACCCGCAGCTCGTCCCGCATCTGCTGGAACTCGGCCGGGAAGCAGAAGACGCCGTCCGGATCCGGCAGCGTGTCCCGCTCGCCATAGGCGTCCACCTGGGCACGGTGGAGCCCCGCGCCCAGCAGCGTGAAGGCCTCGTCCACCCACTCGGGGCGGAAGGCCACCTCCGGCGCGTAGGGGCTCGACCAGCCGAAGAGGTCGCCGCGCAGGTGCTCGGGAAACTGTCCCGCGAAGCTGGTGAACCCCCGCAGCCTCTCGCAGCCGGTCACCAGCACGTAGACCGGGAAGAGCATCCCCAGGGCCTCCTGGGCTTGGCGCAGCTTGCGGAAGTAGGCCGAGCCCCGCGCCGCGGCGCCCGAAAGGCGCTGCCCCTCCTCCTGGACCGCGCCGACCACGGCCGTGCAGGGGATGGTGAGGATCACCCCGTCCAGCGGGCGCTCCGGCCGGTGCTCCCGCAGCAGGGAGAGGACCTGCCGCCAGCCCCGCTCGTCCGAGGTCTGGCCGTCCCGGCGCAGCACCATCTCGCCCGAGACGTCGAGCACGACGCCGCGGTCGAAGAACCAGAACGTGCAGCCTTCGCCCTCCTCCGGGACGAGCTCTTCCGGCTCGCCGAGCGGGAGGTTGAGCCCGCTGCCCTGGAAGATGCCGGACTTGCCCGAGCCCTCCTCCCCCAGGAGGGCGTACCAGGGGAGGCGGTAGCGGCTGTCGCGCCCGCCCAGATGCCGGCGCAGCTCGGAGAGGGCGCGCCGGAAGGCGGAGGAGAGCCGCTGCTGGGAGCTGAGCTGCCGGAAGTCGACCACCACGCCGCCCCGCGGCGGCGGCGCGGCCGCGCCGTTCTCAGGCTGGTCCCCCGGCTCCTCCACCCCCTCCGCCGGCGCCCGGCGCTTGCGGACGAGCGCCACCAGGGCGACGACGATCACCAGGACGACCATCCCCAGGACGGCGAGCGTCAGAGGCAGATTGCGGGTGAGCCCGGCCAGCAGGTCCATCGTCTTTCCTATCGCGGCTGCCCGATGATCACGTCGATCAGCGGCCGGAGGTCCTCGGTGGAGGTGGTCCAGATGTGGTGCGACAGCAGGATCCAGCCGAGCAGCAGCAAGAGGCCCGCGAGGAGCCAGCGCCGGCCCGGCGACAGGCGGCGGCTCGAACCCGCGGTCTCGATGTTGCTCTGGTAGGCCTCGGGGAACAGCGAATGCGGCGGCCGGGGCGTGCCGGGGTCCCGGTGGGTCAGGAAGGTATAGAGATCCCGCCGGTAGACGTCGACCCGCGCCTCCCCCTCGGGGCCGCGCAGCGATCCCCGGAACCCCAGCCCCAGGGCCAGCAGGTAGATCCTGGCCAGCTCCAGGTCGGCCGGGTCGCGGGTGCGCAGCAGCGCGTCGATGCGGCGGAAGACCTCCTCGCCGGCGCGGTAGGACTGGAAGAGCTTGAACTCCAGGAGGTTGGCCCGCCAGGCTTCGCGCCCGGGCCAGTCCAGATAGAGGAAGGTCTCGTCCGCCAGGGCGGCCATCACGTACTGCGCCCGCCGGTAGAGGGCCGAGGCGTACTCGCCGCCGGTGCGCCGGACCTCGGCCTCCTGGCGGTTGAGCAGCCCCAGCAGGTCCTGCCAGATCGCCGAGGGCATCACCCCCACCGGGGAGCCCTGACGGAAGGCCGGCTCCGTCGCCCCGCCCACCACCGCCAGGGCCTGCACCGGCAGCGACTCCCCCTCGCGGGAAGCCAGGCGCTTCCAGCGCACGACCTCCTCGTAGAACTCGCGGAACTGTGCCAGCAGCAGGGATTCGCCCGTGGCTTGCAGGAAACCGGCGCTCATCGCGGCACCTTCACATAGAGGATGATCTCGACCACGCGCGGCGTCTCCCCGCGGTCGCCCACGTTCCAGACCTGCAGGATCTGGTTGGGGTGGACGAACTCGGGATCGGCCTCCAGCGAATAGAGGAGGACCCCGCCCGCCGGCACCAGGTCCCCCTCCCGCTCGATGCGCTTGCGGCGGGCGCCCAGGATGCGCTTGTCGCGCATCGCCGGCATCAGGTCCTGCGAGCCGATGAGGCTGGACTCCACCCAGGTCTCCACCTCGCTCTCGTCCACGCCGTCCTGCCCGCGGAACCCCAGCACCAGCGACAGGTCGCGCCAGTCCTCCGCGAACGGGAGGTTGTAGGCGCCCTGATCGAAATAGAAGCGGAACGGGGTGTAGGACTCGCTCACCGCCTCGGCCACCACACGGAGGATGAAGTCCCGCAGCCGGTCGAAGGCGGCCATGGGGTCGGCGTGGTCGTAGGGAGGGAAGACCGGCGGCGTCATGCCGTGCCCCAGCGCCGCCACGTTCCCCGCCACGTCGCAGAGGGCGAGATAGAGGGCGAAGGGATGGGACCGCCCGGTCGCCAGCACCGCCTCCAGCCGCGGCAGCGCCGAGACCAGGGCGTGGATCATCATCTTCGTCTCCAGCAGTTGCGGCGTCTGCACCACCGAGCGGGCGCGGGCGCGGTCCGCGAGGACCTCGGTCTTCTTGCGCAGCCGCTCGGCCACCTCCATGGCCACCCGGGCGAAGGGGGAGCCCAGAGCCACGCTCATCACCGGCGGCTCCCAGCTCTCGTCGAGGCGGAACTTGTCGTCGGCCCGGCGCACGCGCGCCACCGGCAGCGCGGCGTAGCGCAGGGGCGGCGTCTCGGTGACCAGCAGCGCGGGGCTCGGCCGCAGCCGCGGGATGAACACGTCCCCCTCGCCGGAGGACTCGTCGATCACCGCCCCGCCGTCGATCGAGCGGTAGCGGGGGAACTCGCCGTGCAGGGGGGACAGGCCCGGGCGCCGGGCCGGCACCGCCAGCCAGACCCGGGACGAGCCGGCCTCCAGCGCCGCCGCGCTGGGCTTGAGGTCCACCTCCAGCGGCTGCGGATCGTCCAGCTCGCGGGTGACGATCAGGCCGTCCGGCAGCACGGCCTCCAGCGCGGCGATCCGCAGCACCCCCTGCGACAGGGCGGCGGTGTCGATCTCCAGGCGGCTCACCCCCCAGTGGAAGGGCGAGGCCGCCGCGGCGTGGAAGTGGACCAGCTCCTCGTGGCGCTGCGAGAGCTGCTGGAAGTGCTGCGGCGCGAGGAGCATGCCCTCGTGCCAGTCGATCGCATCGGGGACCCTGCGGGAATCGCTCACGACCTCGGCTCCACGGCGACGTCGTCCTTCTGCAGACGGATGATCAGGTCCTGGTGGGGATCGGCGCGGACGCGGTGCGCGCCGGGCGCGAAGTAGTTGGCGAACACCACCACCGCCCGCGCCCCGGAGTCGAACTCCAGCTTCTGGGTGAGCAGCGGCTGTCCGGGCACCAGCTCCCAGTACCAGGAGACGAAGGCCTTGTCCCCCGGATGGTCGCGGTGGATCTGCTCGCGCTGGTTGAACCATTCCTGGGCGGAGAGCGCCAGCAGCTTCTCGAGCAGCTTCTCGTTGCGGACGACGATCACCTCGACCGCCACGGGGCTGTCCTGGTTCAGCTCGTTTTCCGCATGGATCTCTACCTGGATCTCCCCGCCGAAGAAGGAGCGGGGATTGGCGCTGCAGCTCGACAGCAGCAGCGGGAGAAGAACCCAACCGAGGCTTCGCATGACTACCGGACCAGACCTCCCGTACCGCCAGGGGACACTAAAAGCAGGGCCCCAGGGGACTGCAATTTCGAGAGAGTTCGTGGACTGTAGCACAAGCTCAGGGCCGCGAAGCAACTGTCGGCTGTAGATTTGAAGATTGCATCGGGCGTATATCACGCCCTGGCGTAACCTATGGTGTACGCAGATGTTAGGGGCGGTCCGCCGGTCCTGGGAGGCACGGGAGGGCGTGACGCGAGAGGGTGGCTTACTTCTTCTTGAGCTCCAGCGTCAGGGTCGAGCCGGTAGTCAGAAAACCTCTGACGCACGTCGCCCGCTGGCTCTTCCATTCGGCGGCTTCCGCATCCTCGGTGATCTCCGTCGGCCCCGCGCACACCTCGTAATCTCCGGGAGCGAGGCGTGGCACCTGAATGCCTGTGGAGGTCTGAAAGTCGGTGCCATGACCGGCCGCCCACCGGTAGAGAACGGATGGAGAGAGCATCACTCCGTTCTGGAGCACCGCGAAGACCAATCCCGCCTCCGCCGCCTCGTCCGGGGAGAAGGGCAGGAGGACCTGCAGATTCCCGCCCTCGTCCGTCACCTGGAGCACGACGGGATCCGGGATCACGGGGACTTCGAAGGCTTTGAGAGCCCCGCCGGGAGGGCTCACCACGACCGCGACCCTCTCCGCCTTCCCGGGGACGTTGACGGAGAAGCGCCCGTCCAGGCCGGTCCGGACCGACTCCGTGATCCCCATCGACGGCTGAAGGGACCAGACCGCCACCATGGCGCCGGCGACCGGTCCTTGCCGAGAGCGAATCCTTCCCGAGAAGGCTTTCGTCCTGCGCAGAACCAGGTTCACCGGACCGACAGGCCGCGAGTCCAGGGTTTCGAGAATTATCTCGTCGCTCACCAGACGGCCTTCAGGAGAAGAAGAGCGGGCTGACAAGATGACCTTCCCCTCGGGGATGGCGCGCAGCTCGAAGGTCCCGTCCTCTTCGGCCTCCAGGCTCGTGCCGGAGACCACGCTGCTGAGATGTACTTGCGCCTTCGGAACCGCCCGACCGCCTTCATCGACGACCTTGCCGAAGACCAGGGTGTCCGGGAGCACGATGTCGACGCTGGCCTCTCCCCGGTCGTTCGCCTTGACCGCCGCTTTGACGTGGGTATCCAGAGGAGGATTCTCGGCGCGGACCTGGACGCGCCAGGAGCCGTCTCGGGGTAGAACTCCCTCGAATTCGCCGTCTTCGTCAGCCGTCAGCCGGACGCTGACACTGCCGTACTCGCCGCCGAACCAGAGCGTCGCCGCCAAGGGCTCCTTACCCAGGGCGACTTTGCCCTGAACGGTGACGAGACGGATCTCGATCGACTGCTTCGTGTCTTCGGGACTCTCGACCCGAGTGTCGGTAGCGGAGTAGAACCCGTTGCCTTGAGAATCCGCCACCTCGATCCGAAAGCTCCCCGGCGTCTGGCCGGGAACCCGCACGCGGCCCTGGGCGTCGGCGGTCCCCTCGAAGCCGGACCCGGGCTGGAGACCGGCGCTGAAATCGGACCGCCGCTGAACGGACACCTTCCAGGGCCGATCCAGCCAGTCCAGCGGCGGCGAGATCGAGAGATCCAGGGTCAGAGGCCGCCGGAGGACGAGCGGCTGCTTCAGGACCGTTTCCGCCCGGTCCCAGATCTCCAGAGGAGAGGCCGTCGACGGCGCGTAGCCCGGCTGCCGCACCTCGACCTGATAGGTGCCGGGAGCAATCCCCTCCAACTGGAAGAAACCTTCCTTGTTGACCGTCCGTTCGAGGGCCGCCCCCCGCAGGCGAGCTTCGATGTCCGGCTTGCCGTGCCCTGGTGCCAGGAGAGGAGCGAGACGCGCCACACATTTGCCCGCTTCGAGGGCTCCACCCTCCACCTCGACCCAGCCCGCCAGGGAAGCTCCTCGCTTGAGGGCCAGAGCGCCCATCGGCAACGTCTTTCCAGCCGCAAGCTCCACCCCCCATCGATAGTGAGGAATGAAACCCGCCGCCCGTATCGCCAAGTCCAGCGTTCCTGCCGGCGCCTCGCAGGTCCAGGCGCCCTGGTCATCCACGGGACAGATCACGGAGCCTCGCGGGATCTCGCTCCCTCGGGGTTTGCCGGGTGGGGGCTCGATGCGGACCTCGAAGCTCTTGGGAAATTTTTCTCCCGAATCCAGCATCTTGAGGGAACCGGCGAGTTTCCCCGTGGGCCACAGGACCAACGGATGCGCTGTCGAGCCTCCGCCTCCGGCGCTTCCCAGGCTGACGTTTTCTTCAGGCGACCAGTACCCGGGGATCTCCGAGTCGAGGAGCCATTGCGTATTCGCCGGGAGCTTGGCCACCAACGGTTCTGAGCCCAGGCTCAACCGGACCACTTCGCCCTGGCCGGTCACCGGCCGCAGGGTGACCACCCCGGCAAGAGCCGATTTCGGTTCGGTTCTAGGCTTGAGATCGATTCGGACCTCAGCGACCGGGTCCGCCGGTTGAGCATCGAGGCCCGGCGGGAGGAGCAGGGAGAGCAGGATACTTGAAGCTATACGCATGAGGCGTCAGAGGGTAAATGGATCTCTCTCACAGCTCATGCACGAAGCGGGACATGGACTGCTGAGACCCACTGTGCAGTTCCCATCGTTATCTCCCCCACCGCTTCCTCCGCCTCCGTTGACTTGGACGTTGTAACAGGCAGTGGTACCGAGCGAGCAAAACTGGAAATCCCCCCATTTCTCCTCTTTGCACATTGTGAAGCCAGTCTCGCCATCCCCAACGTGGACGCACTCGTCGCGAGGATAGGTCAGGACAGTCCGCTCGAAACAGTCATAACAGCCCCAGTAAGTCGCTGCGGGAGCAGCCGCTGGAAGAGTCAGAGCCAACAAACCCGCAGCCAAGACCAACTTGGGGGTACGAAGCCGTCCAGTCATCGATTACTCCCTCCTTTAATCGCAGTATAGAAGCAATATCAAAGTCGCCGCAAGTCGGTAGGCCTGGCGCCTAGCTCCTTCCCCATTGCCTCCTTCAGTGCCACGGGGTACTCTAAACCTGCGCCCTTTACCCCATGGGAATCATCTTGACTCGGAGGAGGCATCGCATGCCGGAACGGAAGCCGCCGGACCTCGGAGCTGTCCTGAAGCTCCTGCGCCAGGCGCGGGGATGGCGGCAGTCCCACCTCGCCAACGTCCCCGGCGTGGCGTCCAGCCTGATCAGCGACTATGAACAGGGACGAAAACCGCTGAGCCGGAAGCGGCTGGAGCAATTCGTCGGCTTCATGGGCTTCACCTCCGAAGACATCGAGGCCACGCTCGCCTACCTGGACCTCGTCCGCGGCTCCGAGGCCGCTCCGGGTCCCGGCGACGAGACCGCGGAGATCCGCCGCGCCATCGAGCGCACCGCGGTCCAGGCCGGCAGGATCGTGACCCAGGCCGTCCGCTCGGTGATGACCCTCCTCACCAGCGAAGGCGAGGCCATCCGGGCGCGCCAGGAGGCCTCGATCCTCTGGACGCGGCTGCAAAGCCGGAAGCCCAGAGAACGCGTCGCGCTCGTGGAAGCGGGGATGACGTTCAGGAAATGGGCCCTCTGCGAAAAGATCGCGGCGGAGAGCATCGCGGCGGCGCCGAACCGTCCCGAGGAGGCTCTGGAGCTGGCGAAGCTGGCCGTCCGCATCGCGGAGCTGGCCCCGGGACACGCGGCCTGGCGCTGGCGCCTCCAGGGCTACGCCCTCGCCCATCTGAGCAACGCCCGGCGCGTCTGCAACGACCTGCCCGGCGCCGATGAAGCCATGGCCCGGGCGCGGACGCTCTGGAGGGACGGCGAGCAGGGGGATCCGGGGCTGCTGGAAAAGGCGTGGCTGCCTGGGCTCGAGGCAGCGCTGCGCAAGGATCAGCGGCGGTTCCCGGAAGCGCTGAAGTGGATCGACGAGGCCCTGGAATTGGACCGGGGGAAGTTGAGGACACAGATCCTGATGACCAAGTCGAGAATTCTCGAAACTCTCGGAGATCCGGAGGGCTCGACGGCGGTCCTGAAACAGGCGACCCCCTTCATTGATCCAGTTGGCGAGCCCCGCCTGGCCTTCGGCTTGCGATTCAACCTCCTGGTGAACCTCTGTCTCCTGGGACGGGCCGCCGAAGCCGAGTCGGAGCTCCCTGTCGTGCGGGATCTGGCCAGGCTCCTGAACGAAGAGCTGGATCTCACGAGAGTCGTCTGGCTGGAAGGAAGGGTCGCGGCCGGCGTCGGAAGGACTGCCGAGGCCGTCTCGGCCCTCCAGCAGGTGCGGCAGGTCTTCAAAGACCGCGGCCTCGTCTATGACTACGCCCTGGCCAGCCTGGAGCAGGCGGCTCTCCTCCTGGAGCAGGGCCAAGCCACGGAGGTCCGCGCGCTCGCGAAGGAGATGCTGTGGCTCTTCCGGGCGCAGGGGGTCCACCGGGAGGCGCTCGCGGCGCTTCGGCTCTTCTGCGAAGCCGCCGCCCAGGAGCGCGCCACGGTGGAGCTGGCGCGGCGGGTCGTGGCCTATCTCCACCGGGCTCAGCACGACCCGCAGCTTCCGTTCGAAGCCTGACCCTGGGAGACGCTAGGACCCGCAGCGGCCCAAGGGATCGATTCCGCATCCCGCGTCGGTGGCCGGTGCGGTGGAAGAGGAGCAGCGGCCCCAGGGATCGATTCCGCACCCTGCTTCCGTCTCGGGAGTGCTCGGCGCGCAGCCTCCCAGGGGATCGATATGGCAACCCGCCTTGTTCCAGAACGTCACGAAGAGATCCGTCACCAAGCTGAAAACGCCTCGGGTGTGATTTTCCACCTGCCGAGGAAGCGCCGAGGCCTGAGAGGCGCCCAAAACCAGGATGAACGCGAAGACGGCGATCAGACGGAAAACACGCATGACCGGCTCCTTTCAGGAGGCGCGGCAAGCGACGGCCGCCATGACCGTGGAGCCGCGACTCCGGGAGCCTATGGTGACGCGGAAGGTGTAAAAATACTCCTCGGAAAGAGCCGGCGGGACGCCGGCGGTCCCAGGGGAGCGCCGCCGCGCCAGGAGGCGAGAAGCGGACCGCTTTGCGTCCACGCCCCCAAAGTACGCGTCACTTCGCGCCAGTACGCGTCCCGGATTCCGACTACGCGCCTCCGCAAAAATCTACGGGCCTCGGATCTTGACTACGCGTCTCCGGAAAAGTCTACGCGCCTCAGATTCTGTCTACGCGTCTCAGGAAATGGTTACGCGTCTCGGATCGCCACTACGCGCCGCAGATTTCCGCTATGCGCCTCCGGAAAGGACTACGCGCCTCGGATCTTGACTATGCGTCTCCGGAAAAGTCTACGCGCCTCAGCGTTTTGCTTTGCGTCTCGGATTTTCTCTACGCGTCTCAGATCTCGACTACGCGCCGCCGGAGCTTGCGCTCAGACTTCCGCCGCCTGCATCCGCTCCTTCTCCATCTGAGCGGCGACGAGGCCGGCGTAGACGCCGTTGAGCGCGAGGAGATCTTCGTGGCGTCCCTGCTCCACGAGGCGGCCTTGATCCATCACCAGGATCAGGTCGGCGTCGCGGATCGTGCTGAGGCGGTGGGCGATGACGATGCGGGTGGTGCGCAGGGCCGCCAGCTCGCGCTGGATCTCCCGCTCCGTCCGCGTGTCGAGCGCGCTGGTGGCCTCGTCCAGGAGGAGGATGGCCGGCCGGTGGACCAGGGCGCGGGCCAGGGCCAGACGCTGGCGCTGGCCGCCTGAAAGCGAGGCGCCGCCGTCCGCCATGATGGTCTCGTAGCCCATCGGCATCATCATGACGTCCTGGTGGATGTGGGCGAGCTTGGCCGCCTCCACCGCCCGCGACAGCGGCAGCGCCGGATCCGAGAGCACGATGTTCGACCGGATGCTGGTGCCGAACAGGTACGGGTGCTGCGGCACCACCCCCACCTGCCGGCGCACCGAGCGCAGGTCCAGTTCCTCGAGGTCGGTGCCGTCGAAGAGGATCTTTCCCTCGCTCGGCCGGTAGAGGCCCACCAGCAGGCTGGCCAGCGTGGACTTGCCGGCGCCGGACCGTCCCACCAGCGCCACGAAGCGGCCGGGCGGGATCTCGACGTTGACGTCCTCCACCGCCCAGGGCGCGTGCGGACCGTACTTGAAGCTCACCTTGTCCAGCCGGATGCCCCCCTTGAGGCGGGGCGCGGGCTTCACCGCCGCCGGATCCTGCTCGCGCGGCGTCTCGAAGACGTCCTCGATACGGTCCAGATAGCTTCCCAGGAGCTGGAACTGGAAGGCGTTGGTGATCAGCGTCGAGAGCGGCGTCAGGAAGCCGGCCGCCAGGGCGTTCATGGCCAGCATGGTGCCCAGCGAGAGATCGCCGCGCAGCACCTGGAGGCCGCCCCAGACCAGCACCACCAGCGGCGAGGCCATGCCGAGGGCGGCGAGGGTCGAGTCCACGAAGGCCGAGAGCCGGCCACGGGCGAGCGAGATGTTGAGCACGTCCACGTAGAGATGCGACCACTGCTCCACCGCCCGGTGCTCGGCGCCGGCCGCCTTCAGCGTCTCGATCCCCGCCAGCAGGTTCACCTGGTAGCTCTGCGAGCGCGCCTCGGTCTGCAGCGAGCGGGACATCAGGTCCCGGTGCCGCTTGCGGGTGAACAGGAACAGGCCGACGCGGATCGCACCCAGGCCCAGCACCAGCAACCCCATGGACGGGCTGGTCACGAAGAGCAGGATCAGGTACAGCGTGACCAGGAAGCCGTCGAGCACGCCGGAGAGGGCGCCCGAGGTCAGGATCTCGCGCACCGTGGCGTTGCTGCCCATGCGCATGATGAGGTCGCCCGCCGACCGCTGCTGGAAGAAGGAGTAGGGGAGATCGACCAGGTGGTCGAGGAAGTCCAGCGTCATGCGGGCGTCCAGATGCGTGCGCATGTAGAGCAGCAGGAAGGAGCGCAGCAGGGACGACAGGAAGCTGAAGCCGACGATGGCCGCGAGGCCCGCCGCCAGCACCCCCAGGAGCTGGAGGTCGCCGCGCGGGATGACCCGGTCCACCAGCACGCCGATCAGCACCGGCACGGCCAGGGCGAAGAGCTGCACCATGGCCGAGGTCACCAGGACGCGCTGGAGCACGCCGGAATGCGCGCGCAGGAGACGGACGAAGCGGTCCCAGCGCCGGCCCTCTCCTTCCTGCGGCTCGAAGTCCTCCCCGGGCTCGAAGGTCAAGGCCACGCCGGTGAACGACCGCCCCAGCTCCTCGCGGCTGGCGTGCCGCCGGCCCGCGGCGGGATCGACCAGGTCGGCGCCGCCGTCCAGCGTCTGCCGCTCGAAGACCAGGAAGTGGTTGAACTGCCAATGGAGGATGGAGCCCGGCGGCAGGAAGCGCAGGTCCTCCACCTCCTCCACCTTGACGCCCCGGCCGCGCAGACCGAAAACGCGGGCGGCGGAGAGGATCGCCATGGCGTCGGCGCCGTCGCGGCCGAAGCCGGTGACCTTGCGCACGTCGTCCAGCCGCAGGTGCTTGCCGTGGTAGCCCAGGACCATGGTCAGGCTGGCGGCGCCGCAGTCGCTGGCGGTGTTCTGCTGCACGTAGGGCACGCGCTGGCGGCGGCCGTTGAGGGCCAGCCTCTCCAGGGCCGGGAAGCGGCGGTGGAGCGGCGTCTCGGGACGGCCGACGGTTTCTTCCCCCTCAGGCAACGGCTCGGGCGCCCGCTCGGGCACGGTCGGCTCAGGCATCGCCGGCCTCCTCCCGCTCGAAGACCGCCTTGAGGGCGGGGATCAGGGCCACCAGCACCTTCTCCGAGCGCACGCTCACCTCGGCCTGGCCCAGCATGCCGTCATGATAGCGGCGGGTCCGGCCTTCGGCCTCGAAGGTGTCGCCTTCGAGCCGCGCCGTCACCCGCACCACCGGCCCGTCCAGTTGCACGGCGTCGGCGACCTGCCCCATGGAGCGTTGCGCCTCGGTGGGGCCGACGACCTTGTCGTCCACCTGGTTGACGGTCAAGTGCTGGTAGGCGTAGCGGTAGCCGCGCAGCTCCAGGCGCAGGCGCATGCCGGGCTTGAGCATGGGGCGGTATTCGCCCGGCAGCCAGGCCGTGACCTCGGGCCGGCCCTCGCCGCGCGAGAGCGAGAGCAGGGTCTGCCCGGGAGTGATGTGCTGCCCCGGGCGCACCCGGATGTCGCCCACCACCCCCGCGGTCGGCGCCCGCATCTCGCGCTCCGCCAGGCGGGCGCGGGCGAGGTCCATCTGCGCGCGGAGGACGATGAGGGACTGCTCGGCGCCGCGGTCCGCCGGGTTGCGCAGGCGGTTGATGAGCTGCGCCTCGAACTCCTGGTCGAGGCTCCGCAGCTCGGCGGCTTCGCGGGCGCCGTAGAAGCGCACCAGCAGCCGCCCGGCCGCGACCCGTTCGCCGGGGGCGACCATCACCTGCGTGACCGTGCCGTCCGTCGTCGCCGTCAGGTCGCTCCGCCCGCCCAGGCGCACCATCGCGGGCCCGGAGGCGTACTCGCGGATGGGCGCCAGGACGCTGAACAGCAGCCCGGCGAGGACGGCGCCCAGCAACAGCCGGTAGGTCCACCGCATCCAGCCGGGATCGACGCGCAGGAGATCCCCCTCGCTGCGCACTCCCACCTGGTGGTATTCGACCGCCTCCTCGCGGAACAGCATCGCCGACGGGAGGCCTTCCGTGTTCTTGCCCGGCGGCCGCAGCCGCGCCAGGGTGGGCGCGGCCTGCTCGGCGAGCTGGGACATCCCCCGCAGGTCGTCGTCATCAAAGGGCCGCTCCTGCGGGCCGCGCACGGCGGCCAGCACAGCCACGACGCGGCCGTCCGGCGCCGTCACGGGAGCGGCTACGAAGCGCTCCTCCCCTTCCGCCCTGGGATCGTCGGCGTCGCGGTCGAACCGAGGGTCGGCGGCGATCCGCTCCAGGGAGATCGGGATGCCGGTGCGGACCACGAAGCTGACCAGCCCCACGGCGGCGCTCTCCCGCCGGTCCTCCTCGTCGGGCCTGGCCCCTTCCCAGAGGGTGTCGGAACTCGGATCGAAGAGGAGGCAGTAGCCGCGGTCGGCGGAGGCCAGATCCTCCACCGCGTCGGCCGCCGCCCGGGTGGCGCCGGCGGGGCTCTGCTGGGTGTTGATGGCCTGCGCCGCCGCGAGCAGGCGCTGGCCGAAGGAGGACCGGCGGCGCTCCTCCTCGTCCTCCTGGAGGACGGTGGCGCGCCAGCGGTTGGCCGCGCCGCGCAGCAGGGCGATCAGGTCGGCCGGCGGCACCGGCTCCTGGCTGAGGTAGAAGAGGGAGTCGGAGTCGATCAGGTCCTGGAACAGCGACGGATCGGGACCACCCGCCAGCACCAGGTTCACCCGGTGGGCCGCGCCGGGGGTGTCGCGGGCGTCCTCGATCAGCCCCCGGGCGCGCTCGCCGGCGACGCCCGCCCCCACCGCGAGCACGGCCACGGGCTGGCTGCCCAGCAGCCGCAGCGCCTCCTCGGCCGATCCCGCCACCAGGACATGGATCTCCGGCCCGAGCTGGCGCAGGCACGCCTCCACACTGCCGCCGTCGAAGCCGGCCAACAGCGCGATGGGGAATGACTTGTGAATCCTCAGCCTCCTGAATCGATCCCTTGTCTGAATACCGTCGTCCCTGGATTGTACGCCTTCCAGTCGAACCAGTAGTCCTTCAAAACGAAGACCTTGGCCAGCTTCTTCCCGGCCAGCGGGCCGCTGACGGCCTGGCCCGTGAAGTCCCACTCGCTGCCCGTTTCGGCGTCGACCAGTCGCAGAGGAGATACGCCGGGCTTGGCGAATAGGTTCAGCTCGCGCCCCTCCATCCTCCGGTCAAACGCCCGGACCGAGCGTTCATCCTCACCCACCACCAGGATCAGGGGGACGCCGCCCAGGGTGTCGATCACCGGGCTCTGCCGCTGGAGCGCGGCCATGGGATAGGCCCGGGCGGCGCCGCCGGCCTGGATGCCCACCACCAGCTCGCGGGGCGGGAACGGATCGCCGGCCTTGACCGGGGTGACGACCGGCGCCTTGGCGGTCTTCTCCTCCCAGTTCTCGGAGAACCGCTTCCAGGGCGCGCTGTCGTCCGGGCGGAGCACCCGGCCGTCCGGGTGCTCGCGCTTCCAGAGCCGGAAGGAAAGCTCGTCATGGAAGACCAGCTCCAGGCGCTTGCCCTTGAGGGGCCCGAACACAGCCTCGCCGGTCACCTGCTGCCACCAGGACCCCGTCTGCTCGTCCGTCATCAGGAAGTTCTGGTTGTTGATCCCCGTGAGGCGGAAGGTCAACCTCCGCCCGTCGACTTCCGCTCTCCACACCAGACCGGTGTGACAGAGCGTTCAGTAGGTGGCGACGATCGGCTCCTTCCCAATCAAGTCCTGCACGATGTGGTGATAGGCCAGTTGCCGCACGGGAAAGGCGACCGCCTCGCCGTCGACCTGGATGGCCATCACGGTCTCCTCCTCGCCGACCCAGTTCGCCTCGGAAGCCGCCGCGAAGCTGGGGCCTTCCAGGGGCGCGAACATCTTTTCGAAGATGTTCTGGCGCGAGACCCACGCCGCGGCGGCCAGCGCGACCAGCGCCAGCGCGCACGCCGTCCGGCTCCACCAGCGGCTCCCCCGCCACAGCCAGGCCGTAATGCCGAGACCCGCGGCCAGGGCCAGCAGGGTTCCCCAGGGAGCCCAGCGGCGCAGCGTGTAGGAGAGGGAGAGCCCTTCGGGCGTCTGCGGCGAGAAGGGCTGGATCAGCCACATCGGGATGGCGATCGCGGCGAAGGTCAGCAGGACCAGCAGGAAGAGGGAGAGACCGGCCAGCCTGCGCCGGGAGCGGGAACCGGACGGTTCGTTGTTCATGGAGGGAAGTCTAGCTGGATTCGGGTCCAGGGCGGGGTGGCCGGTTGGGGCGGCGCTCCCTTCGAGACCTCACCCTCGGTCCCTCTCCCATCTCCCTGCCGCCCGCCCCCGGGAGAGGGAGGGCCCTGCGATTGAGGTCTTCTTGATCTCGGCAAGATCGCTGACTCATCGTTCCCCCTCTCCCGGGCGGCGGGAGGGGAGCGGGAGAGGGGGCCAGGGGGTGAGGCTTCGAAGGGCATGCCACCCTTTCCGCGTTAACATGTTGAACATGCCCCACCTCCGCCCCCCCACCGTCCTTGCTGTCCTTGCCGTCCTTGTCGTCCTTGTCGTCCTTTTCTCTTCCTGCGACCGGCGACGCCCCGCTCCGGATCCCATTCCCGAGCCCGCCGCCACGCCCCCCGCCGCCGCTCCGGCCGCCGCCCCCCAGCCCCCACCCGCTGCCAAGGGCTGGATCGGCGTCGTGGTGGCCAGCAAGTCCGTGGACGTGACGGCGGACTCCCAGGGCAGACTCCAGGCCGTGCATGTCGCCGTCGGCGCCCAGGTGCGGCGGGGGGATCGCATCGCCACCCTCGACACCAGCCTCGCGGCCCAGGACCTGGAGATGGCCCGCTCGTCCCTGCGGGCCGCCGAGGCCGACGAGCGCCGGGCCGCCGACGAGTTGGCCGAGGCCCGCGCCCGCAACGAGCGGCGGGAGGCCAATCCCGACTTCTTCTCCAAGGAGGATCTGGCCGAATCCGCTCTAAGGGCCAAGACCGCCGCCGCGGCCCTGGAGGTGGCGCGCTCCCGCACCGCCGAGCAGCAGGCGCGAGTGCGGCAGCTCCAGACCACCCTCTCCCGCAACGAGGTCCGCGCCCCCTTCGACGGCCAGGTGGCCGAGCGCTTCGCGGACCCCGGCGCCCTGGTCGGCCCCGGCACGCCGGTGGTGCGCCTGATCAGCGCCGGGGATCTGCTGGTGCGGGCCGCCGTGCCTCCCGAGGAGGCGCGCAAGCTCGCCGTGAGCACCCCGGTGACCGCCACGGTCCGCAACCTGGGGCTGCGGATTCCCGGCGCGGTGCAGAGCATCGCGCCCGAGGTCGACGCCGCCTCGCAGATGGTGATGATCGAGATCCGGCTCTCCCCTTCTCCCGAAGCGGGGAGCCGGCTGCAGACGGGGCTCGTGGTGGATGTGAAGCCGGCGTAGACGTTCCGGGGTGATTTACCGCCACCCCACGGAGACCACACCACCACCCTGACAGGTGGTCTCCCGCCTCCCGAGGTCTGTCAGATTGGCCCTGACATCGAAAACCCTCGCTGGAGGCCGTCATGTCCAGAGACCTGAAGACCCTTGTCATCGCGACCGCGCTCACCCCCGAGAGCGATGCCGTCGTGCGGACCGGCGCGGCCATCGCGCGGACCACCGGCGCCGCGGCCTGGCTCGTCCACGTCTGCGCGCCGCCGGCCTTTCCTTCCGAGATCGGAGGGGCGGATCTCGCCTGGACCGAGATCGAGTTACGGGAGCTGAGAGAAAGGTTGGACGAGCAGGCGCGGCGGACCGGCCTCGCCGATCTCGACGGATTCTCCTCTTCCCAGATCCGCCTCGGCCTGGGGGTGCCGTACCGGGAGATCCTGGATCTGGCCCGGCGTAACGAAGCCGACGTCATCGTCCTCGGCGCCTCCGAAGGCGGCGCCCTCCGCCACGCGCTCCTGGGCTCCACGGCCGACCGGGTGATCCGCAAGGCGTCCTGCCCGGTGCTCGTCCTCCGTCCCGAGGCGGTCTTCCCTCCCGAGCGGGTGGTGATCCCGGTGGATCTCTCCGCCCTCTCGGCGGGCGCCGTCCGCAAAGGGATCGACCTGCTGTCCCGCACCGGCGGCAAGAACGCGGCCGTGGAGATCCTGTTCGTGCTCAACCCGCTGGAGACCGAGGGCTCCCTGCAATTCACGCCCGCCCAGATCGAGCGCTTCGCCGCCACCGAGCTTCACCGCTTCGTGCGGGAGGCCACGCCGGAGGGCATCGCCGCCGAGCGGATCCGGATCGGCTATCCCGCGGACGAGATCCTGGCCGAGATCGGCGACAGCAAAGCCGACCTGGCCGTCCTCGCCACCCACGGCCTCGGAGGCTTCGAGCGCTTCCTGACCGGCAGCGTCACCGCCGAGGTCCTGCGCCGCGCCCCCTGCACCATCTTCGTGGTGCCGCCGTCCACGGCGCTGGAAGACGACGTGGAAACCCGGCGCGAGAAGCAGGCCTGGGCGAAAGGGCACCCGATTCCGATGGTGATTTTCTGAACCCTCACCTCCCGGCCTCCTCTCCCGACCCCTCCCTCCCACCCACACCGGGAGAGGAGGAGAGGTTAGTCAAGAGAAGCCCAAAGGAGCCCGGGGACCAGATCAATCCGGACTAACCCTTCCCCCTCGCCCGGTGTGGGTGGGAGGGAGGGGTCGGGAGAGGGGGCCAGGGGGTGAGGCCTCGAAGGGCATATCGCCCGGCTTGGCAAGAG